>NZ_JBVHWQ010000011.1:0-211532 GCF_055564315.1 Streptomyces sp. NPDC029151 | reverse complement strand
GGTTGGGGTTATACGAGCAAGCACCAACCCACCCACCGAACCCCCCCCCCCCCCCCCCCCCCCCCCCCCCCCCCCCCCCCCCGCGCCCGTTCCGTTTCTCCGCCGTCTCCGCCGTCTCCGCCGTCTCGGCTTCTCCGCCGGTGACCCGCTTCCCACCTGCGGCGATGCCCCCAGAAGCGAACAACTTCGCATGGCTCCGATAGCCTGAGGCGTCAGTACGCCGGTTCTCAGTGAGGGGCGCAAGGATCCCGTGCGCATCGCCAGGTTCTCCATCGACGGGAACGTAGCCTTCGGCGCGGTCGAGGGCGACAAGCAGGACGAACTCGTCCTCGACATCATCAAGGGCATCCCGTTCGCGGACTTCGAGCTGTCCGGGACGAAGGTGCCGCTCGGCAAGGTCAGGCTGCTGCCGCCGGTACTCCCGAACAAGGTCGTGGCCTTCGCCCGCACCTACCGCGAGCACGCCCAGGAGCTGGGCAACGCGGTGCCCGAGGCGCCGTTCGCCTTCTTCAAGCCGTCCACCTCCGTGATCGGCCCCGGCGACGAGATCCAGTACCCGTCGTTCAGCGAGGAGCTGCACCACGAGGCCGAGCTGGCCGTCGTCATCGGCCGCATGTGCCGCGAGGTCCCGCGCGAGCGCGTCAAGGACGTGATCTTCGGCTACACCTGCGCCAACGACGTCACCGCCCGCGACGTGCAGAAGCGCGAGAAGCAGTGGGCACGGGCCAAGGGCTTCGACACCTCCTGCCCGCTCGGTCCCTGGGTGGAGACGGACCTCTCGGTGGAGGCCGCGAACGACCTCACCATCCAGCTCACCGTCAACGGCGAACAGCGCCAGCTGGGCCGCACGAGCGAGATGATCCACCCCATCGAGGACCTGATCGTCAACATCTCCGAGGCCATGACGCTGCTCCCCGGTGACGTCATCCTCACCGGCACCCCCGCGGGGGTCGGCCCCCTCGGCGTCGGCGACGAGGTCGCCGTCACCATCGAAGGCATCGGCACTCTCACCAACAAGGTTGTCAAGCGTGGCTAGCGCACCCGTACGCGTCCGTTTCTGCCCCTCGCCGACCGGTAACCCCCACGTGGGCCTGGTCCGCACCGCCCTGTTCAACTGGGCGTTCGCCCGGCACCACCAGGGCACCCTGGTGTTCCGCATCGAGGACACCGATGCGGCCCGCGACTCGGAGGAGTCGTACAACCAGCTGCTGGACGCGATGCGCTGGCTCGGCTTCGACTGGGACGAGGGCCCGGAGGTCGGCGGCCCGCACGCGCCGTACCGCCAGTCCCAGCGCATGGACCTCTACAAGGACGTCGCGCAGAAGCTCCTCGACGGCGGCTACGCCTACCACTGCTACTGCTCCCAGGAGGAGCTGGACACCCGCCGCGAGGCCGCCCGCGCCGCCGGGAAGCCCTCCGGCTACGACGGCCACTGCCGCGAGCTGACCGCCGGGCAGGTCGAGGAGTACCAGGCCCAGGGCCGCACCCCGATCGTCCGCTTCCGGATGCCGGACGAGACGATCACCTTCACCGACCTGGTCCGCGGCGAGCTGACCTTCACGCCGGAGAACGTGCCCGACTACGGCATCGTCCGCGCGAACGGCGCCCCGCTGTACACGCTGGTCAACCCGGTCGACGACGCCCTGATGGAGATCACCCACGTCCTGCGCGGCGAGGACCTGCTCTCCTCCACCCCGCGCCAGATCGCCCTGTACAAGGCGCTGATCGAACTGGGCATCGCGAAGCAGACCCCGCACTTCGGCCACCTGCCGTACGTCATGGGCGAGGGCAACAAGAAGCTCTCCAAGCGCGACCCGCAGGCCTCCCTCAACCTCTACCGGGAGCAGGGCTTCCTGCCCGAGGGCCTGCTCAACTACCTGTCCCTGCTGGGCTGGTCGCTCTCGGCGGAGCAGGACATCTTCACGATCGAGGAGATGGTCGCGGCCTTCGACATCTCCGACGTGAACCCGAACCCGGCGCGCTTCGACCTGAAGAAGTGCGAGGCGATCAACGGCGACCACATCCGCATGCTGGATGTGAAGGAGTTCACCGAGCGCTGCCGCCCCTGGCTGAGGGCCCCGTTCGCCCCGTGGGCGCCGGAGGACTTCGACGAGGCGCAGTGGCAGGCGATCGCCCCGCACGCCCAGACCCGCCTCAAGGTCCTGTCCGAGATCACCGACAACGTCGACTTCCTCTTCCTCCCGGAGCCGGTGACCGACGAGGCGTCGTGGGCCAAGGCCATGAAGGAGGGCAGCGACGCCCTGCTCCGCACGGCCCGGGAGAAGCTGGAGGCGGCCGACTGGACCTCCGCCGAGTCCCTCAAGGAGGCCGTCCTGGCCGCCGGCGAGGCGCACGGCCTCAAGCTCGGCAAGGCCCAGGCCCCGGTCCGCGTGGCCGTCACCGGCCGCACCGTGGGCCTGCCCCTCTTCGAGTCCCTGGAGATCCTGGGCAAGGAGAAGACGCTGGCCCGCATCGACGCGGCCCTGGCCAGGCTCACCGCGTAAGGATCACCGCGCCGACAGGGGCGGCACCCGGAACTCCGGGTGCCGCCCCTGTCGCGTCGGTCACCGGGCGTCGGCCTCCTCGACCAGGTAGTGGCTCTCGTCGAAGATCTCCGGCACGACGATGACCATGATCGTGCCGGGGCCGCCGTGTACTCCGGCGGAGTCTGCCGGCCGTCCGGCGCTACCGTCGGGGGTATGACGATCAGAGCCGTGGTCTGGGACGTGGACGACACGCTGTTCGACTACACGACCGCCGACCGTGAGGGGATGCGGGCGCACCTGGCGGCCGAGGGGCTGCTCGCCGGGTACGACAGCCCCGTGCAGGCCCTCGCGCGGTGGCGGGAGATCACCGATCTGCAGTGGGCGCGGTACGCGGCGGGGGAGTGCTCCTTCCAGGACCAGCGGCGCGACCGGGTGCGGGTGTTTCTCGGCACCCGGATGACCGACGCCGAGTGCGACGCCTGGTTCCAGCGGTACGTGGGGCACTACGAGGCCGCCTGGAGCGTCTTCCCCGACGTCCTGCCCGTCCTGGAGGCCCTCTCCGCCAGCCACCGGCACGCGGTGCTGTCCAACTCCAGCATCACCGTCCAGGAGCACAAGCTGCGCACCCTGGGCCTGCTGGACCGCTTCGAGTCCGTGCTGTGCGCCGCCGAGCTGGGCGTCTCCAAGCCGGAGCCGGGCGCCTTCCTGGCGTCCTGCGAGGCACTGGGCCTGCCGCCGCACGAGGTGGCGTACGTCGGCGACCACCCCGAGATCGACGGGCGGGGCGCCGCCGAGGCCGGGCTGCTGTCGGTGTGGATCGACCGCGGAGGGGTCTACGCGGCCGCCCCCGGGGAGATCGTCGCGCACCGGATCTCGACCCTCGCCGAACTCCCGGCGCTCGTCCGCGCGGATACCCGTTTTGGAGCCCCGTCCACCTTCGGGTAATGTTCTTTCTGCGCCGAGGGGAACGGGCCGAAAGGCCGGAACCCCACGGAGCAGACTAGAACGAGAACCCCGCAGGGGTTGAGTTCCAGTGGCCTATGGTGTAATTGGCAGCACGACTGATTCTGGTTCAGTTAGTCTTGGTTCGAGTCCAGGTAGGCCAGCTCGCAGAGCTCATCTGCAAAGCCCCCGTTGTGTAGCGGCCTAGCACGCTGCCCTCTCAAGGCAGTAGCGCCGGTTCGAATCCGGTCGGGGGTACTGATCTCGATCTTGTCGGGATCGCTAGGGCCCCCGTTGTGTAGCGGCCTAGCACGCCGCCCTCTCAAGGCGGTAGCGCCGGTTCGAATCCGGTCGGGGGTACTGACTGGTCTAAACCATCATTGGTCTATGGTGTAATTGGCAGCACGACTGATTCTGGTTCAGTTAGTCTTGGTTCGAGTCCAGGTAGACCAGCTCGGACCTGCGGCGGTGCAGTATTGAACGCCTGCAGTGTCCACGCCCCCGTTGTGTAGCGGCCTAGCACGCCGCCCTCTCAAGGCGGTAGCGCCGGTTCGAATCCGGTCGGGGGTACATCGGGAAGGCCCCTCGCTTCGGCGGGGGGCCTTCGTGCCGTCCGGCGCCGGCTACTCGAAGCCGTACCGCCGGGTCGACTCCTCCTCCTGGGCCAGCCGGCGCAGCGCCTGCAGCATCGGCTCGGTCAGCACCGCGCCGAGCACCGCCGTCTCCACCTTCTCCGCCTCCGACGGACGCGTCTCCACGAAGTCCAGGTCGAGCCTGGCCACCTCGTGCATCAACTGGGCGTACGAAGCGAGCAGTTCGAACCCCCACTCGTAGCCGATCCGGCGGAACGCGGCCACCGCCACCACCAGCGAGCGGTACGCGGGGGAGACGGTCGCGAGCAGCCCGGCGTTCTGCCAGCCGAGCCGTTCCAGGAGCGCGGCGACCTCCTGCTGCGCGGCCCGGACGTACTCGTCCTCCTCGTCCGGCTCCTGCACCTGCGGCAGGGCCCACAGGGCCGCGCCCAGGCGCATCGAGCGGCCCAGGGAGTCGTCGTCCACGTGCCCGAGCACCTCCCGGACCGTGGCCACCGGGAGCCCGCCGACCTGGATCATCGCGCGCACCAGCCTGAGCCGGCGCAGGTGCTCCTCGTCGTACTCCGCCGTCGTCGTGTTGACCTGGCGGCCCGGCGGCAACAGCCCTTCGCGCAGGTAGTACTTGATCGTCGCGGTGGCCACACCGCTGCGTCTGCTCAGCTCGGCAAGCCGCATCCCTTGCGCTCCTCCTTGGACAGCGGCACTATCCAAGCATGCGCGCCTTGGATAGCGACGCTCACCGACGAGGGGGAACCCATGGTGTCCCGAACGACCGCTGACGCGCAGGGCGAGGTCGTCGTTCTGCTGATCGGCATGCGCATCCACCGCTTCCGGGCCGTTCACCTGTGGCTGCCCGTGATGCTGGCGATGGTCCGCATGCTGCGGGAACTGGAGAAGGACCCGGCGCGGGGGCTGCGCGCCAAGGTGATGCTGACGGCGTCGCCGCGGAGCTACTACGTCGTCCAGTACTGGGAGTCCAAAGAGAAGCTCTACGCGTACGCGACCGCCCCGGACGCCTTCCACCGCACGGCCTGGGCGCGGCTCAACCGCAAGGAGCGCGCCGGGAGACTGCGCGGGCAGGTGGGGATCTGGCACGAGACGTACGTCGTGCCGGAGGGGTCCTACGAGGCGGTCTACGGGGACATGCCGGCGTTCGGACTCGCCGAGGCGTACGGGCAGGTGCCGCTGGAGCGGCGGGGCCGGTACGCGAAGGACCGGTTCTCGTACCGCACCGGGCGGGGACCGGTGGCGGAGGAGGCTTCCTGAACCGGGGGGACCGGGGGATCGGGGGAGCGGAGGAGGGCCTGCCGCGGCGTTGGGGCAGGCCCTCCTCGGCGTCTTCCGCGCGGCCGGGGTCAGCCGGAGCGGCGCAGGGCCTCCGAGAGGCGGGCCGCGGCGTCGATGACCGCCTGGGCGTGCATACGGCCCGGGTGGCGGGTCAGGCGCTCGATGGGGCCCGAGACGGACACGGCGGCCACCACGCGGTTGGAGGGGCCGCGTACGGGCGCCGAGACGGACGCGACGCCCGGCTCCCGCTCGCCGATGGACTGGGCCCAGCCGCGCCGCCGCACGCCCGACAGCGCCGTCGCCGTGAAGCGGGCGCCCTGCAGGCCGCGGTGCAGGCGCTCGGGCTCCTCCCAGGCCATCAGGATCTGCGCCGAGGAACCGGCCTTCATCGTCAGCGTGGAACCCACCGGGACGGTGTCCCGCAGACCGGACAGGCGCTCCGCCGCGGCCACACAGATCCGCATGTCGCCCTGGCGACGGTAGAGCTGCGCGCTCTCGCCGGTGACATCACGGAGGTGGGTGAGCACGGGGCCCGCCGTCGCGAGCAGGCGGTCCTCGCCCGCCGCCGCCGCGAGCTCCGCCAGGCGCGGTCCGAGGATGAACCGGCCCTGCATGTCGCGTGCCACCATGCGGTGGTGTTCCAGGGCCACGGCCAGGCGGTGGGCCGTGGGTCGTGCCAGTCCGGTGGCTCCGACCAGACCCGCGAGGGTGGCCGGACCGGACTCCAGAGCGCTCAGGACGAGGGCCGCCTTGTCCAGAACGCCGACGCCGCTACTGTTGTCCATGCAACGATACTCACGTCTCACTCTGTGAAACGCAAGTTCAATTTTCCGTGGAACGCGCCACCCTGGAATCACACAGCGGCCCGCAGACCAACGGGCCTGGCGGTGGACGCCCGGAATCACGACGTTCAGGGGCCCCGAGACGGGCAGCCACCGCTCCTCAAGATCTCTAGTTGGGTCGGTGGACGCTTGCCGGCCGGAGGGAAAGCGATGGGTAGGACACTCGCGGAGAAGGTCTGGGACGACCATGTCGTCCGGCGCGCCGAGGGCGAGCCCGACCTCCTCTACATCGATCTGCACCTGCTGCACGAGGTGACCAGCCCCCAGGCCTTCGACGGGCTCCGCAAGAGCGGCCGCCAGGTGCGCCGTCTCGACCTCACCATCGCGACCGAGGACCACAACACCCCGACCCTCGACATCGACAAGCCCATCGCCGACCCCGTCTCCCGCGCCCAGCTGGAGACCCTGCGCAAGAACTGCGCCGAGTTCGGAGTGCGGCTGCACCCCCTGGGCGACGTCGAGCAGGGCGTGGTGCACGTCGTCGGCCCGCAGCTGGGCCTGACCCAGCCCGGCACGACCGTCGTCTGCGGCGACTCGCACACCTCCACGCACGGTGCCTTCGGCGCGCTGGCGTTCGGCATCGGCACCTCCCAGGTCGAGCACGTGCTGGCCACCCAGACGCTGCCGATGGCCCGCCCGAAGACCATGGCGATCACGGTCGACGGCGAGCTGCCCGACGGCGTCACCGCCAAGGACCTGATCCTGGCGATCATCGCGAAGATCGGCACCGGCGGCGGCCAGGGCTACGTCCTGGAGTACCGCGGCTCCGCCATCGAGAAGCTCTCGATGGAGGCCCGGATGACCATCTGCAACATGTCGATCGAGGCCGGTGCCCGCGCGGGCATGATCGCCCCCGACGAGACCACCTTCGCGTACCTCCAGGGCCGCCCGCACGCCCCCGAGGGCGCCGACTGGGACGCGGCCGTCGCCTACTGGAAGACCCTGCGGACCGACGAGGACGCCGTCTTCGACGCCGAGGTGCACATCGACGCGGCGTCGCTGTCCCCCTTCGTCACCTGGGGCACCAACCCCGGCCAGGGCGCGCCGCTTTCGGCGGACGTCCCCGACCCGGCTTCGTACGAAGACGCTTCGGAGCGCTTCGCCGCCGAAAAGGCCCTGGAGTACATGGGGTTGGAGGCCGGACAGCCGCTGCGTTCCATCAAGGTGGACACGGTCTTCGTAGGTTCCTGCACCAACGGCCGCATCGAGGACCTGCGCGCCGCCGCCGACCTGCTGCGGGGCCGCAAAGTCGCCGACGGCGTACGGATGCTGGTCGTCCCGGGCTCCGCGCGGGTGGGCCTGCAGGCCGTCTCCGAGGGCCTGGACGTGGTCTTCAAGGAGGCCGGTGCCGAATGGCGGCACGCCGGCTGCTCGATGTGCCTCGGCATGAACCCCGACCAGCTGGCACCGGGCGAGCGCTCCGCCTCCACCTCCAACCGCAACTTCGAGGGCCGGCAGGGCAAGGGCGGCCGTACGCACCTGGTGTCGCCGCAGGTCGCGGCCGCGACCGCCGTCCTGGGCCACCTGGCCTCGCCCGCCGACCTGACCGACGCCCCCGCGCCCGCTGGAGTCTGAGAATCATGGAAGCCTTCACCACCCACACCGGCCGGGCCGTCCCGCTGCGCCGCAGCAACGTCGACACCGACCAGATCATCCCTGCTCACTGGCTCAAGAAGGTCACCCGGGACGGCTTCGAGGACGGTCTGTTCGAGGCCTGGCGCAAGGACCCGGAGTTCGTCCTCAACCGCCCCGAGCGGCAGGGCGCCACCGTCCTGGTCGCCGGACCCGACTTCGGCACCGGCTCCTCCCGCGAGCACGCCGTCTGGGCGTTGCAGAACTACGGCTTCAAGGCCGTGATCTCCTCCCGCTTCGCCGACATCTTCCGGGGCAACTCGCTGAAGAACGGCCTGCTCACGGTGGTGCTGGACCAGAAGACCGTGGACGCGCTGTGGGAGCTGACGGAAGCGGACCCCACTACTGAGGTCACTGTGGACCTTGAGGCGCGTGAGGTGCGCGCCGGGGGCATCACCGCCTCCTTCGAGCTGGACGAGAACTCCCGCTGGCGGCTGCTGAACGGCCTGGACGACATCTCCATCACGCTCCGGAACGAGTCCGACATCGCCGCCTACGAGGCCGGGCGCCCCGCCTACAAGCCGCGCACCCTCCCCGTCTGATCCACTCGGCCCGGAACCCCCTGAACGGGTCGGGTTTCGGCCACCGCGACACCCCGTCCGTACCCCCGATCGCCACGATCGGGGGTACGGCCATGTCTGCACCCGAACGGCCCTGCCCGTCCGTCCTGCTCAGCTCAACTGCCCACGTTAGGACGCCTGTTGTTCGGGTACGTGAGTGCTGTGTTCGCGCCCTCCGCAAGTGCCTGGAAGGCCATTTGAGGCGGCAGTTACCCCCTGCGCAGGCGACAACTCGCCCCAGATGGCACAATCTGTGCATGGAACACGACGGCCAACTCCAGCTCTATGCGGCGGTCGCGAACCAACTCAAGGAAGCGCACGCAAGAGTGCGCGCACTGCAAGTCCCGGAGGGCGTACGGATGGCGCTGACCCGGAAGCTGCTGGTCATTACGGCCGCGGCCAAGCACGATCTCGCCGACGCGGCAAGGCGGCTCGATCGGTTCACGGCGGATCTCGACACGGGTCGGATCCCTGACGAGGACCGCTGAACCGTCCGGGACGGCCGAGTCCGTTGCGGCACAAGGGTGATAAGCCCGTTTCGTGTTTGATTTGCGGTATATATCTGCCTAACGTGCGAAAAAGCTTGAACACTTTCGTTCTGGCGAGGTCTCCGAAGGGGAAGACGTGAACAAGGCGCAGCTCGTAGAAGCGATTGCCGACAAGGTGGGTGGCCGCCAGCAGGCCGCCGATGCTGTCGATCATGTCCTGGACGCCATCGTCCGCGCGGTCGTCGCGGGCGAGCGGGTCTCGGTCACCGGCTTCGGGTCCTTCGAGAAGGTGGACCGCCCCGCCCGCTACGCCCGCAACCCCCAGACGGGCGAGCGGGTTCGGGTCAAGAAGACCTCCGTCCCGCGCTTCCGTGCCGGTCAGGGCTTCAAGGACCTGGTGAGCGGCTCGAAGAAGCTCCCGCGCGGGGGCGAGGTCTCGGTCAAGAAGGCGCCCAAGGGCAGCCTGTCCGGCGCGCCGCCCACCATCGCCAAGGCCGCCGGCAAGAAGGCCGCCGCGAAGAAGACGGCCACCGCCGCGGCGAAGAAGACCACCGCGAAGAAGGCGACGCCGGCGAAGAAGGCCACCACCACCGCCGCCGCGAAGAAGACCACGGCGAAGAAGGCGCCCGCCGCGAAGAAGACCACGACGGCCGCCAAGACCGCCACGCCCGCCGCGAAGAAGACCACCGCCAAGAAGGCGTCGACGGCCAAGAAGGCCCCGGCCAAGAAGGTCACCGCGAAGAAGGCCCCGGCCAAGAAGTCGACGGCCCGCAAGACCACCGCCAAGAAGACCACCGCCCGCAAGGCGACGTCGTAAGGCCGCCAGGACGTTCACGCGCCGGGCCGGACTCCCCAGGGGAGCCCGGCCCGCGGTGTGTGCGGGGGCGGTTACAGGGTCTGAAGGGTGACGAGGGTGATCCGCACGGCGCCGCCCTCGCCCTCCGTCTCGATCCGCACGCGCTGTCCGGGGCGCAGCAGGCGCAGGCCCCCGGCGTCGAACGCGGCGGCGTCGAAGGGCACCGGGGTGCCGTCGTCGAGGAGCACCTGACCGCTGCGGGTGTCCGGGTCGTAGGTGTATGCGGTGGCCTGCATGGCAGCAGCCTACTGGTCGCTCCGGATCCGGCTTCCGCGGCAGGTGCCGCGGGCGACCCGGGCGTCTCGGGGCCGTGAAGCCGAAGATCTGCGGGGGCGTCTTCAGGAGCCCGGGATCAGCAAGCCCGCCGACGCCGCCGCCGTGTGCCGGCCCACGCCCAGCCGCAGCGCCGCACGCAGATCGTCGCCGGTGTCCACGTCCTGGCGTACCGAATCGACCCCCGTGAGCACGAGTTCCGTCGCACCGGAGGCGCGGTGGCGGGAGCGGGAATCGGTGCCGAACGCCGGCCGCAATTCCCGGCCGGTACCGGCGGCCAGCAGTGTCGTACCCCTTTCCGCCGCATCCGCCAGAAATGCCCGGGGGAATTCCGCGGCGGCGGACAGTACCCGGGACAATTCCGCCGGCCGCAGGGCCGGCAGGTCGGCGTTCAGGGCCGCCAGCGGGACGGCCGGGCGCAGCGACCGCACGACGGCCGCTCCGTGCGCCAGGGCGGCGTTCAGACCGCCGCGGGGGGTGTCCGGGACGATCCGCGCGCCCAGCGCGGCCAGCTCCCGGCCGGCCAGTTCGTCGTCCGTGACGACCGCCACATCCGACACCGCCGGGCACGCCAGCGCCGCGCCGACGGTGTCCTGCGCGAACGCCAGTGCCAGCCCGGGGCGCACCCCGTCGTGGGCGGTGTCCGCGAGCCTGCTCTTGGCCCGCGTGAGGGGCTTCAGGGGGATGACCAAGGTCCACTGCACCGGCGTACCGTCCCTCTCTCGTCGCGCTCATTGTCCCCCGCGCCATCTGGCGCGTTCGGTGGCGGGGCGTACGGTGTTCTCGACAGACCGGCGGCCCGGGGCCAGACTTGTGCGGCCCCCGCCGGGGTGGCAGTCCTAGAGGAAGGTGTCCTTGTGCCCCGCCGCAGAATCGGCTTCTGGTACCGCTTCGCCGCGGTGATCTGCAAACCGCCGCTGGTGGTTCTGATCAAGCGGGACTGGCGCGGAATGGAGCACATTCCGGCCGAGGGCGGATTTATCACCGTGGTGAACCACAATTCCCACGTGGACCCCTTCGCGTACGCGCACTATCAGTACAACACCGGACGGGTGCCGCGATTCCTGGCGAAGAGCGGGCTTTTCAAGAAGGGATTCGTCGGCGCCGCGATGCGCGGCACCGGGCAGATCCCCGTCTACCGCGAGTCCACGGACGCCCTGAGCGCCTTCCGGGCCGCGATCGACGCCGTGGAACGCGGCGAGTGCGTGGCCTTCTACCCCGAGGGCACCCTCACCCGCGACCCGAACGGCTGGCCCATGACCGGCAAGACCGGCGCCGCCCGGGTCGCCCTGCAGACCAAGTGCCCGGTCATCCCGGTCGCCCAGTGGGGCGCCAACGAACTGCTGCCCCCGTACGCCCGGAAGCCGAACCTCTTCCCGCGCAAGACGCACCACGTGCTCGCGGGTCCGCCGGTGGACCTCTCCCGTTTCTACGGCCAGGAGATGACCCCGGAGGTGCTCAAGGAGGCCACCGAGGTCATCATGGCGGCCATCACCCGCCAGCTGGAGCAGATCCGCGGCGAGAAGGCGCCCGAGACGCCGTACGACCCGCGCCGGGAGCGGATCGAACAGCGCCGCCGCACCCAGGCGCAGGCGAAGGCGAAGGCACAGGCACAGGCGAAGGCGCAGGTACAGCCGTCGGCGCAGGTGCGGACCGAGGGCCGGCAGGCGGAAGGGCAGAGCAAGTGAGCAAGCCTGTGCGGGCGGCCGTCATGGGCACCGGTTCGTGGGGCACCGCCTTCGGCATGGTCCTCGCCGACGCCGGCTGCGACGTGACCCTGTGGGCCCGCCGCCCGGAGCTGGCCGAGGCGGTCAACTCCACCCGGACCAACCCGGACTACCTGCCCGGCGTGGAGCTCCCGGAGAACCTGCGCGCCACCGCGGACGCGGCCGAGGCCCTCGGCGACGCGGACTTCACCGTGCTCGCCGTTCCCTCCCAGACGCTGCGCGCCAACCTCACCGAGTGGGCGCCGCGGCTCGCGCCGGACACCGTGCTCGTCTCCCTGATGAAGGGCGTCGAACTCGGCTCGACCATGCGGATGAGCGAGGTGATCGAGGACGTCGCCAAGGTCGGCGCCGACCGGATCGCGGTCGTCACCGGGCCCAACCTGGCCCGCGAGATCGCCGCCCGCATGCCCGCCCTCGCCGTCGTGGCCTGCACCGACGAGCGGGTCGCCCAGCGGCTCCAGGCGGCCTGCCACACGCCGTACTTCCGGCCGTACACCAACACCGACGTGGTCGGCTGCGAACTCGCCGGCGCGGTCAAGAACGTCATCGGGCTCGCGGTCGGCATCGCCGACGGCATGGGGCTCGGCGACAACGCCAAGGGCTCGCTCATCACCCGCGGTCTCGCCGAGACCACCCGGCTCGGCCTCGCGATGGGCGCCGACCCGCTGACCTTCTCCGGACTCGCGGGCCTCGGCGACCTGGTGGCCACCTGCTCCTCGCCGCTGTCCCGCAACCACACCTTCGGCACCAACCTCGGCAAGGGCATGACCCTGGAGGAGACCATCGCGGTCACCCGGCAGACCGCCGAGGGCGTCAAGTCCTGCGAGTCGGTGCTGGATCTGGCCCGCCGGCACGGCGTCGACATGCCCATCACCGAGACGGTCGTCGGCATCGTCCACGAGGGCAAGTCACCGGTCGTCGCGCTCAAGGAGCTGATGGCCCGCAGCGCCAAGCCCGAGAGGCGCTGAACCCCCGCCCGCGCGACGCTGAGCGACCGCCCGGGGGACACGCAGTCACGGCCGCCGAGCGGGCGCTGACTCGCGGGATACCACCGGGTACTCTCAACCCGATATGAGCACCGAGAACCTTCCCCAGAGCCCTGAGCAGCCGTCGCGCAAGCCGCGCGTCGCCGTCGTGTTCGGCGGCCGCAGCTCCGAACACGGGATCTCCGTGGTCACCGCCGGGGCCGTCCTCAAGGCCATCGACCGGACGAAGTACGACGTCCTGCCGATCGGCATCACCACGGACGGCCGCTGGGCGCTGACGGCCGACGAGCCGGAGCGGATGGCCATCACCGACCGCCGTACCCCCAGCGTGGAGGAGCTGGCGGAGTCGCACGAGGGCGGCGTGGTGCTCCCCGTCGACCCCGCGAACCGCGAGGTCGTCTACAGCGAGCCCGGCTCCGTGCCCAAGGCGCTCGGCGAGGTCGACGTGGTCTTCCCGGTGCTCCACGGCCCCTACGGCGAGGACGGCACCCTGCAGGGCCTGCTGGAGCTGTCCGGTGTGCCGTACGTCGGCTCGGGTGTGCTCGCCTCGGCCGTCGGCCAGGACAAGGAGTATATGAAGCGGGTGTTCACCTCCTTCGGGCTCAAGGTCGGCCCGTACCTGGTGATCCGGCCCCGCGAGTGGGCGCAGGACGAGTCCGCCGCCCGCAAGAGGATCGTCGACTTCGCCGGTGAGCACGGCTGGCCGCTGTTCGTGAAGCCCGCGCGCGCGGGCTCCTCCATCGGCATCACCAAGGTCGACGACCTGTCCGGCCTGGACGAGGCGATCGCCGAGGCGCAGTCCCACGACCCGAAGATCCTGATCGAGGCGGCCCTGCGGGGCCGTGAGATCGAGTGCGGCGTCCTGGAGTTCGAGGACGGCCCGCGGGCCTCCGTCCCGGCGGAGATCCCGCCCCCGGACGCGCACGCGTACTACGACTTCGAGGCCAAGTACATCGACTCCACGCCCGGCGTCGTCCCGGCCCCGCTCACCCCGGAGCAGACCGCCGAGGTGCGGGGGCTCGCCGTCGAGGCGTTCGAGGCGGCCTCCTGCGAGGGCCTGGTCCGCGCGGACTTCTTCCTCACCGAGGACGGCGAGTTCGTGATCAACGAGATCAACACCATGCCCGGCTTCACGCCGATCTCGATGTACCCGAAGATGTGGCAGGAGACCGGGATCGGCTACCCCGAGCTGGTGGACCGCCTGGTGCAGGCGGCGCTGCGCCGCTCCACCGGGCTGCGCTGAGACCGCGGCGGCTCAGTGCCGCATGGAGGCGAGCCCCTCGGGGATCGCCTTCTTGACGGCCGGCGCCAGGTCCATCAGCACCTGGGCGCTGTCGTCCGCCCCGGACAGCTCCTTCGGCAGGGTCACCTGCACATACGCGCGACGTTCGGACGTGGTGAACCGCCACGTCCCGTCGTCCTCCTTCTCCATCAGCCACTCCACCCCGTTGACCCCGCCGCCGATCGCGTCCGGGTCCTGGCCCAGGGCCACCTTGGGATCGACCATCTTCGGCGGCCGGACGATGCCGCAGCGCAGTATGATCGCCGGGCTTCCCCAGCCCGCCGTGTAGGCGGACCGGGGTTCGGGGTCCTGGCGGCTTCGCCCGTTCACCTTCCGTGGCAGCACCTTGGCCAGGTCACGGCAGAGCGGGGCGGTCTTCGCGTCGGGGGTGGGGACCGCGACGGTGTCGCCGTCGTCCGCGGCGGAGCAGCCCGCGACCGCGATGAGCACGACGGGCGCGAGCAGGCCGAGAGGCCGGTGACGGAAGAAGTTCACCGGCCCAGCGTAGACGGGGGCTACAGATGGACGACCGGGCAGGTCAGGGTGCGCGTGATGCCGTCCACCTGCTGGACCTTGGCGACCACCATGCGGCCGAGTTCGTCGACGGTGTCGGCCTGGGCACGCACGATCACGTCGTACGGTCCCGTCACGTCCTCCGCCTGGATCACTCCAGGGATCTTGCTGATCGTCTCGGCGACGGTCGACGCCTTGCCGACCTCCGTCTGGATCAGGATGTACGCCTGTACCACGGAACCTCCAGGGCGGCCACGAGGATCATGTGGGGGAAAGGAACGCCACGGTATCGCGTCGCCGCTCCCCGCGGGGAGACCTGCGGGAACCGGGCTTGCGCGCCAGGGTGCGGGCACGACGGACCACGAGGGACATGGACGGTCACCCGGACCGTACCGACGGTCGTCGAGGACCGGACCGGCGGTCGCGGGGGCCGCGACTTACGGTCCTCTCGACCGTATCGGGGACACTGATGACGCGCGACCGGTGCAGGGCACGGCACAGAAGGGGCTTGAGGCAATGAAGGGCACAGTGGGTGAGCTAGGTGAGTTCGGGCTCATCAGGGAGCTGACCTCCCGTCTCACCACCACCCCGGCGGTCCGGGTCGGCCCCGGCGACGACGCCGCGGTGGTCGCCGCCCCCGACCGCCGGGTGGTGGCCAGCACCGACATCCTGCTGGAGGGCCGGCACTTCCGCCGCGACTGGTCCACGGCCTACGACGTCGGCCGCAAGGCCGCCGCGCAGAACCTCGCCGACATCGCCGCGATGGGCGCCGTGCCGACCGCGCTGCTGCTCGGCCTGGTCGTCCCGGCCGAACTTCCGGTCACCTGGCCCACCGAACTGATGGACGGGCTGCGCGACGAGTGCCAGGTCGCCGGCGCCTCCGTGGTCGGCGGGGACGTCGTACGCGGCGACACGATCATGGTCTCGATCACCGCGCTCGGCGATCTGCGCAACCAGGAGCCCGTCACGCGCGCGGGAGCCCAGCCCGGGGACCTCGTGGCCGTCACCGGCTGGCTGGGCTGGTCCGCCGCCGGGTACGCGGTGCTCGCCCGCGGCTTCCGCTCGCCGCGCGCCTTCGTGGAGGCCCACCGGCGCCCCGAGCCGCCGTACCACGCGGGTCCGGCCGCCGCCGCGCTCGGCGCCACCGCGATGTGCGACGTCAGCGACGGCCTGATCGCCGACCTCGGGCACATCGCCGAGGCCAGCAAGGTCCGCATCGACATCCGCTCCGGCGCGATCGACATCCCCACCCAGATGAACGACATCGGGCAGGCCGTCGGCGTGGACCCGCTCCAGTGGGTACTGAGCGGGGGAGAGGACCACGCGATCGTGGCCACCTTCCCGCCGGACGCCAAGCTCCCGGCCCGCTGGAAGGTCATCGGCGAGGTCCTCAACCCCTCCGCGCTGCCCCAGGTGACGGTCGACGGGGCGCCCTGGACCAGCAAGGGCGGCTGGGACCACTTCGGGGACATCGAGTCGTGAGCGCCTCCGCGGCCCCGCCCGGGGTGCTCACGGTGGCCGGCTCGGACTCCGGCGGCGGCGCCGGCGTCCAGGCCGATCTGAAGACGATGCTCGCGCTCGGCGTGCACGGCATGAGCGTGCTCACCGCGGTGACCGCGCAGAACTCCCTGGGCGTCCAGGGCGCCTGGGAACTGCCGGTGGAGGCGGTGCGGGCGCAGTACCGCAGCGTCGTGGACGACATCGGCGTCCAGGCCGTGAAGACCGGCATGCTGGCCTCCGCCGAACTGGTCGAGGCGGTCGCCGAGTTGATCTCCGGCACGGACGCGCCGGCCGTGGTCGACCCGGTCGGCGTCTCCAAGCACGGCGACCCGCTGCTGGCCGCCTCCGCGCTGGACTCGGTGCGCACGAAACTGCTGCCCGCCGCCACCGTCGCCACCCCGAACCTGGACGAGGTCGCCCAACTCACCGGCGTCCGCGTCCACTCGGAGGACGATCTGCGACGGGCCGCCGCGGCCGTGCTGGAGTTCGGGCCGCGGTGGGTGCTGATCAAGGGCGGGCACCTCGCGGGCGACGCCGTGGACCTGCTCACCGACGGCACCGAGGAACACGTGCTTCGGGCCCCCCGCCACGACAACCGGCACACCCACGGCACCGGCTGCACCCTGGCCTCCGCGATCGCCTGCGGCCTGGCCAGGGGGCGGTCCGTGCCGGAGGCGGTCACGGCGGCCAAGGAGTACGTCACCGGGGCCATCGCCGCCGGGTTCGCCCTCGGGACGGGGATCGGTCCCGTGGACCACGGCTGGGCGCTGGGGCGGGCCCTGCCCTGAGGGACGGCCTGCGGGCCTCTTCCGGCTGTGGGCCTCTTCCGGCTGTGGGCCGGGCGGGGCTCTCGTCCGGCTCGGGAGGCCGGGCGGGGCCGTTTTCCGTCCCGAGGGCGGGCGGGACCGGCGGACCCTTCCGCGGCCCGGGGTCAGGCGGGGTACTCCCCGAGGTCGACGGCGGTCGCCGCCTTCTCCGTGAGCCGCTTGAAGAACCCGGCCAGCATCCGCGAGCCGAGCAGCCGGTACATCCGGTCCCGGCTGCGGATGCGCCGCTCGGTGGCCGGCGCGAAGAACGGCCCCGCGTTGCCGGAGATCTTCTGGCAGCCCCTGGCGAAGTCCCGGATCCGGCTCTCGTAGGCGGCCAGCGCCACCCGGTGGTCGCCGCCCGCCAGGGCCAGCTCACCGGCGAGGACATGGGCGGCGACGATCGCCACACCCGTGCCCATGCCGCCCATCGTCGCCCCGTACCCGGCGTCCCCGAGCAGCGCCACCCGCCCCCGGGTGAGACGGTCGACGTGGATCTGCGCGATGGCGTCGAAGTACAGGTCGTCCGTCTCCGCGAGGCCCTCCAGCACGGCCGGCGTCTCCCAGCCCATCCCGGCGAACCGCTCGCGGAGGATCCGCTTCTGCGCCGCGACGTCCCGGCGGTCGTACGCCAGCTGCTCGGACCGGAAGACCAGCAGCGCGCCGGCCCGCTCCGGGTCGCCGTCGTAGTTGTTGAGGCCGACGCAGCGGCCGGGCTCGCTGTACAGCAGGCCGGTGCGGTTCAGCCCCAGGTGGTTGGGGAGGCTGAAGCCGGCCACGTAGTGGTCGAGGAAGCGCAGGTAGCGGGACTCGTCCCCGAACACCAGGCGGCGGGTGTTCGAGTGCAGGCCGTCGGCGGCGACGACGAGGTCGAAGCGGCGGGACGC
The DNA here is from genome assembly GCF_055564315.1 of Streptomyces sp. NPDC029151. Lineage (NCBI taxonomy): Bacteria > Bacillati > Actinomycetota > Actinomycetes > Kitasatosporales > Streptomycetaceae > Streptomyces > Streptomyces sp. NPDC029151. The sequence continues at coordinate 193,872 of NZ_JBVHWQ010000011.1, read as the reverse complement.
ACCCCGCTCGAACGCGACCTCCACGCCCCGCGGGGTGTCGGCCAGCGCGGTGATCCAGTCGCCGAAGACGTACTCCGCCGAGTCCTTCGTCCGCTCGTACATGATCCGTGCCAGGTCGCCGCGGAAGATCTCCACATCGCCGCTCATCATCTCCGCGGGCAGGTCCACCCGCGGGGTGCCGTCGGCGGCGACGACGCGCTGCGGGCCCATGCGGGTCCGGTGGGCGTGGACGTCGTCCCAGATGCCCATCGCGGTGAGCACCGTACGGTGCACGTGCCCCCGGAAGTCGACCGCGAAGCCGCCGGCGCGCAGGGCGGGCGCCTTCTCCACGACCGTGACCCGGGCGCCGTAGCGGGCCAGGTTCAGGGCGAGGGCGGGGCCGGCGACGCTGGCGCCGGAGATCAGGACGGACAGGTGGCCGAGGTCGTGTGTCTTCGTCATGCGGCCACGCTCCCGGCCCCCGCTTACCGTCCGCCTACCGTTCGCTGACCGCCGCCGACCGCAGCCTGTGGCCTCTCCCGTAGGCCGTGCGGTACGCCTCGGAGGACAGGCACGCGCGCGTGTGCTCCGTCGTCCGCGCGACGTCCGGGTCCCCGTGCAGGGGCGCGCCGCGCAGGGCGGCGGCGGCGCCGAGGAGTTCGGCCGCCCGCTCCGGCCGCGGGGCGACGGCCGCGAGGGCGTAGGCGACATCGGCGAGCAGGAGCGGATCGGGCGGGTCCAGGGCGTGCGCGCGGGCCTGGACGAGCCAGTCCCGGGCGGTGTCCGGGTCACCCCCGGCGAGGGACGCGCGCCCCAGACCGAGGAGGATCCGTGCCGTCTCCCCGACGCTGAACCAGGTGGCCGCGCAGGCCTCCAGGGCGTTCTCGTAGTGCACGCGCGCGCGTGCCGTGTCCCCGGCCAGCCGCGCCGCGTCGCCCAGGCCGCGCAGCGCCCCGGCCACCTTGTCCGTGGCCCCGGCGGTACGGGCCAGCTCACCGGCGCGCGTGAAGTGCGCCGCGGCCTCCCGCGACGCGCCCTGGGCCAGCAGCACCGCTCCCCGGGTGCGCAGCAGGTCGGCGGTCTCCTCCGGTGCGTCCAGCTCGCGCACGTGCACCAGGCCCTCGTCGAGCAGGGCCAGCGCCCGCGCGTACTCGCCCCGGCCGTACGCGAAACCGCCCAGCGGGTCGAGACAAGCAACCGCACGGCCGGCTCCTCGGGCAGCGGCGGCACCGGCACCAGCACCTCGCCCGTGACGCCCAGCGACTCCCGGCTGGTCGCCAGCACACGCACCGCCGGGCAGGCGCCCAGCAGCAGCGCGGCCGTTCGCGCGGCGGCTTCCACCAGGTGCTCGCAGTTGTCGAGCACCAGCAGCACCGCACGGTCCGCCAGCACCTCCAGCAGCCGGTCCAAGGCGTCCGTGGCCGGACTCCGGAACCCGTCCCGCACCCCCAGCGCCGCCAGCACCGCGTACGGAATCCGGGAACCGTCGGCGACCGGCGCCAGCTCGACCAGACAGACGTCCGGCGCGGCACCCGGGCGCGGGGGAGCGGCGGTGCCGGGGGACCGGGCGGGGTCCGTGACCGGGGCCGGACGGGTTCGGGGCCGGACCGTGCGGGCGTGGGCGGGTGGCTGCGGCGGGGGGCCGGAGAGGTGGGTCCGGTCCGTGTCCGGGCGGGGATGCGCGGGTGGCCGTCGCGCGGTGCCGGTGTGGATTCGGGACGTGTCCGTGCCGGTGTGGGCCCGGGATGTGTCCGTGCCGGTGTGGGCCCGGGCCGCCTCCAGGGCGAGGCGGGTCTTGCCGACGCCGCCGGGGCCGGTCAGGGTCACCAGGCGGGAGTCGGACAGGGCGCGGCCGATCCGGGCCAGTTCCGCCTCGCGGCCCACGAACCGGGTCAGCTGGGCCGGGAGCCGGGGCCGGGCCGGGGGTTCGGCGCCGTCCCGGAGCAGATCGAGGTGGAGCGCGGACAGCTCCGGCGAGGGGTCCGCGCCCAGCTCGTCGGCGAGCGCGCGCCGCGCGCCCTCGAACACCGCCAGCGCCTCGGCGGGCCGCCCGGCCGCGTGCAGGGCCCGCATCAGCTGCCCGTACAGCCGCTCGTCCAGCGGACGCCGCTGGAGCAGCGCCCGCAGCTCGGGCACCAGCTCCGGCCCGCCGCCGGTACCCAGCTCGGCCTCGATCCGGTCCTGGACGACGGTCAGCCGCAGCTCCTCCAGCCGGGCCCGGTCGGCGTGCGCGTCCGGCAGGTCGGGCAGCACCGGCCCACGCCACAGCGCGAGGGCGTCACGCAGGAGGGCCGCCGCCCGCGGGTGGTCGCCGGCGGTGAGCGCCGTACGGCCCTCGGCGGCCAGCCGGGCGAACCGGTGGGCGTCGACCGCGTCCGGGGCGACGGCGAGGGCGTACCCGGCGGGGCCGGCGTCGATGCCGGCGTGCGGCGCGAGCCGCCGGCGCAGGCGGGAGATCTGGGACTGGAGCGCGCTCACGGCCCCGGCGGGCGGTTCGGCGCCGTACAGGCCGTCCAGGAGCCGTTCCACGGACACGGGGCGGCCGGCGTCGAGCGGCAGCAGGGTGAGCAGGGCGCGGGGGCGGGGGCCGCCGGGGTCGAGCGGGGTGCCGTCGTCGGTGTGGATCTCGACCGGGCCCAGGATGCCGAAGCGCATTCCGTGGATTGTGGCAGGCCACGGCCGTTCATGGGCCGTTCATGGGGACGGCAAAAAGCCGGCCCACCCGGAGGTGGACCGGCTCAGTGCAGCGAACCAGCAGGCAGTGGCCGCGCGCTCAGCTGAAGCGTCAGCGCGAGACCTTGCCGGCCTTGATGCACGAGGTGCAAGCGTTCACGCGCTTCGGCGTCCCGCCGACCACGGTACGCACACGCTGGATGTTCGGGTTCCAGCGACGGGACGTACGGCGGTGCGAGTGCGAGATGTTGTTGCCGAAGCCCGGCCCCTTGCCGCAGACGTCGCAGTTGGCAGCCACGGGTCACTCCAAAGACTTCAGATGCACTTACGGTTGATCCCGGCATGCCGGGATCGAGATCCTAAGACCTGAGATCTTGAGTGGCGCTGCCAGGGGAATGGCCCGATCGGATCGGGCAACCGGAGCAGCATACAACGACTGCGTCCGTACAACGAAACTACCATGGCAGCTCAGGCCCCCCGCCCCGCCCTCTTCCGGAGTACACCGGTCCGGGGTCTACGCTGCGTCCCACGTACGGCCGGCTCAGGGAGGCGCAGGTGGCGCAGGTGCCGCAGACATTCTTCGATGCTCTCGCGGTGCGCACCTGGTGCGGTCTGGCGCTCCGGGCACTGGGCCGGGCCCGTGAGGAGATCGACGCGATCAACGTCTACCCGGTGGCCGACGGGGACACCGGGACCAACCTCTATCTGACCGTGGAGTCGGCCGCGACGGCCGTGGAGGCGGTGTTCACCGGGCACGGCACCGGTGCCGGGGAGCCCGCCCTGGCCGACGCCGTGCGGGCCATGGCCCACGGCGCGCTCATCGGGGCCCGGGGCAACTCCGGGACGATCCTCGCGCAACTGCTGCGCGGCATGGCCCAGGTGCTCGCGGACGCCGGTGACTCCCCTCACACCGACGGCTCGGCGCTGCGGCTGGCCCTGCGCCGGGCCGCGGACTCCGCCCGGCAGGCCGTGGCCCACCCCGTCGAGGGCACGGTGCTCACGGTCGCCTCGGCCGCAGCCGACGCCGCCGAGGGAGCCGAGGGCGACTGCGGAACGGTCGCCCGGGCCGCCTACGAGGGCGCGCGGGCGGCGCTGGCCGCGACCCCGGGCCAGCTGGCCGTGCTCGAACGGGCCGGCGTGGTCGACGCGGGCGGCCGGGGGCTGGTGGCGGTGCTGGGGGCGCTGGTGGAGGCGTTCACGGGGGAGGCGGCGCGCGAGGCTCCGCTCCGTGACCTCCACGACCTCCACGCGCGCGTGGAAGCGCCCGCCGCGCACGCGCGCCAAGAGCACGAAGCCACGGGCGCAGGGGCGGGCGAAGGGACGGGTGCGGGCACGGAGCCGGACGGGCAGGCGCTCACGGACACGGCCGTGGAGACGGCCCCGGAGTGCCCGTCCGACACCGGCGGCCCCGCCTTCGAGGTGATCTACCTCCTGGAGGCCGACGACGCGGCCGTGACCCGGCTGCGGACGCGGCTCGACGCTCTCGGGGACTCCCTGGTCGTGGTCGGCGGCGACGGGCTGTGGAACGTCCATGTGCACGTGGACGACGCGGGCGCCGCCGTGGAGGCCGGTGTGGAGGCCGGGCGGCCGTACCGGATCCGGATCACCCACTTCGGGCTCGGCGAAGTGCGCACCGGGCGGGAGCGCCCGCCGCGCGAGCGGGCCCAGCGCGCGGTCGTCGCCGTCGTACCGGGCGAGGGACTGGCCGGGCTGTACGCCGAGGCGGGCGCGACCACCGTCCTCGCGCGCCCCGGGGAGCCGCCCGCCAGCGGGGAGCTGGTGCAGGCGGTACGGCGGGCCCACGCGCGCGAAATCGTCCTGCTGCCCAACGACGCCGACCTGCGCCACACGGCCGCCGCGGCGGCCGAGCAGGCCCGCACCGAGGGCATCCGCGTCGCGCTGATCCCGACCCGCTCGGCGGTCCAGGGCATCGCCGCGCTCGCGGTGCACGAGCCGGGGCGCCGCTTCGACGAGGACGTGGTCCAGATGACCTCGGCGGCGGGCGCCACCCGCTACGCCGAGGTGGTCGTCGCCGAGCACGAGTCCTGGACCACGGTCGGCATCTGCCAGGCCGGGGATGTGCTCGGCCTCATCGACGGCGACGTCGCGGTGATCGGCGCGGACGTCACCGCCACCGCCCGGACCGTCCTGGACCGCATGCTCCAGGCCGGCGGCGAACTGGTCACGCTCGTCGTCGGCGACGAGGCGCCCGCGACCGTCGCCGGGCACCTGGAGGCCCACGTACGGGAGTCGTACCTGGCGGTGGACACGGTCGCCTACCGCGGGGGGAGGCAGGGCGCGCTGCTGCTCATCGGCGTGGAGTGACGCGACCGCCGCTCAGCCCCGGCCGGCCCCTTCCCCTTCCCGCTCGGCCTCCTCACCTTCCCGCGCGGCCTCTTGCCCTTCCCGCGCGGCCTCCAGCATCTGCGCGGCCTCCTCCCGGCGGGCCAGTACGGTCTCGTCGCCGTCGTCCGCGCCCGCGTAGGCCGCGAGCACCGCACGCGCGCGTGCCGCCGCGTCCGCCGGGCGGCCCAGGTCGGCCTCCAGCCAGCCCGCGCCCAGTTCGGCGCCGGTACGGCTGTGCAGCCCGGCCGCGCCGAGCCCGGCGAACACCGCCACGGCCCGGGTCATCTGCTCCAGCGCCGCCTCGAACACGGCCCGGATCGCCGTGTCCTCGGCCTCCTCGGACGCCGAGCGGGCCAGCAGCTCCGCGCACTGCCGGTGGGTGCCGCCGAGTTCCGCGGCCAGCTCCTCCCGGTCCTCGCCCTCGGCCGCCGCCAGCGCCCTCTCGCACTCCCGTACCGCCTCCGCCATCAGCGCCCGGGCGTCCGCCGCACCGGACTCCCCGTCCAGCGCCAGCCAGGCCCGGGCGCGCAGCGAGCGGACCAGGAACGGGGCGTTGCCGAGTGCCCGCCACAGCTCGCCCGCGCGCGCGTAGGCCCGGTCCGCCTCCGCCGCCAGTCCCGCGTTGCCCAGCGACTCGGCGGCGAGGTGGGCGAGCGTGGCGTGGTCCTGCTGCTCGGGCCAGTGCCGGGCCAGGTCGGCTGCCTTGAGCCGCTCCTCGGCGGCGGCCCGGTGCTCGCCCAGCTCGCCCAGGCAGTCCCCGAGCCACCAGTGCGCCTGCACGACCACCCCGTCGCCGTGCGTCCCGGCGCTCAGGTCGGCCAGCGCGGACTCCAGCACCTCGGCGGCCTCCGCGTACCGGCCCCGGCGGAGCAGGAAGCCGCCCAGCTGCTGCCGCGCCCAGGCGCCCAGAGTGGCGCTCTCACCGGCCTCGTCGGCCCAGTGCGCGGCCTGGAGCGCGTGCTCGGCCGCCTCGCCGGGCGCGTCCCTGCCGCCGAGCACCTCCGCGAGCTGGAGGTGCAGCTGGGCCCGCCCCACCGGCTCCACGTACGGGCCGCCGTGCTCCAGGGCCGCCCGCAGCGCGTGCTCGGCCCCGCCCAGGTCGCCGGCCTGGTGGGCCAGGGCGGCGACCTGCACCTCGTACTCCACCGCGAACCAGGGCAGCCCGGCGGCCACGTACGCGTCGGCGGAACGCCGGAACAGCTTCGCCGCCCGCTCCGCGTCCCCGGTGAGCGCGGCCAGCTCGGCGAGCATCGCCCGCGCCTCGGCGGCCCGCGCCGCCAGCCGTACGTCGTCCCCGCCGCACCCGTCGACGAGCGCCGGCACCTCGCGCACGGCCGCCTCGGCCTCGGCGACGGCCCGCACGGCGTCCCGGCCGCCGCCCGCGGCCGCCTCGTGCACCCGGCGCATCAGCACCCGCGCCCGGCTCATCACCACCGACGCCGTCTGCCGCACCCCGGTGCCCTCGTCGGCGTACAGCGCGAGCACCTGGTCGTACAGCTCCGTGACCGCGGCGAGGGCCGCGTCCACCTCTCCCGCCAGGGCGCGGATGTACGCCGCACGCGCGCGTGCGGCCAGTGCCTCGCCGGGGTCGCCGGCCTCCGCGTACAGGACCGCCGCCCGTTCGAACAGGGGGAGACCCTCGGGCCCGAGCGCCATCGCCTCGTGGTCGGCGATCTCCGCGCGGTCGCGCGGCTCGAGGCCGGTGCCGTCCCCGGCGGCCCGTGCCACCGCCGCCCACGCCTGCAGGGCGTGCGGCCGCAGGGTCTCCGACAGCCGCCGCGCCTCCGCGAGCAGGTCGGGCAGGCCGGGTCCGCCCACGACGTCCGCCGCCGGAGCCGCGGCCGGCGGGGCGGGCGCCGGGGCGGGGCGCACCGTACGCACGCCCAGCGGCAGCCGCTCCTCCAGCGGACGCTGGGCCATCCGCGCCCGGATCCGGTCGCCCACGGCGGACGTGCCGTTGCGGCGGTCGAACCGCTCGGCCAGGTCCGTCGCCTCCGCGCGCGCGTGCGCGGCGAGTTCCCGTGCGGTCCAGGTCCGCCCGGCCGGCCCCGGCACCCGCTGCGCGCCGAGGCCCAGCTCGGTCAGCCGGTCCATGAGCAGCGTCACCACGGCCATGAAGTCCAGCCGGCTGCGCGGATGCCCGGTGTCCGTGAAGTACGCCGGCCGCTCGGCCAGCAGCTCCAGACCGCGCGCCTCGTTCCCGGTCAGCGCGCAGAACTCCACGTGGTCGGCGTACGCGCCCCGCATGCTCTCCATCGGCCGCACCAGCCGGAAACCGCGCAGGTGGTGGGCCCGCGCCTCCTCCAGGCGGCCGAGGCGCAGCAGCGGGGCCAGCGAGGAGGCGAGCACCGTGTGCGGTTCGTGCGCGCAGGCGAACTCGCCGTCGAGCACCGGCCGCCACAGCCGGAGCGCCTCCGCGTCCCGCCCGCACCGCACCTGCCAGACGCCCTGCCCGTGCAGCTCGCAGGCGTGGCAGTCGGCCATCGCGTCCCGGTCGGCGGCCAGCCACGCGGCGTACGCCCGCTCCGCACGCGCGAGGTCCCCGGTGTGCGCGGCCACCGTGAACTCCGCGCTGCGCACGGCACGTTCCGAGTGGCCCGCGAGCCGGTAGCGGTGCTCCATCTCACCGAGCCACTTCTCGATCGAGGCGAGCGGGATGTGCGGCTGGTCCACCATGCCCGCCGACATCCACTTGAAGACCCAGTGCAGCGAGTGCGTCTCGTACGCGTCGAAGTCCTCCGGCCGTTCGTCCCACATGCGCAGCAGCCGCGCGAACGGGACGAACATCCTGTCCTTCTCGGAGCTGTAGTTGTAGACCTTCAGCTGGTGCCCGAGCGCCTCGATCACGGCCAGCGGGACGTTCAGCCTCTCGGCCTCGGCGAGCAGCTGCTCCGCGCGCGCGTTGCGGGCCGGGCCCTCCGGTTCCTCGGAGTTCTCCGCCAGCGCCCGGCGCAGCGCGTCGAAGTCGGTGATCTCGCTCGTCATCGTCCGTCCTCCTCGCCGTGGGTCGCCCATGCGAGCAGCCCGATGAACGCCCGGTTGAGCAGCGCCGTGTCGGCCGGGCGGAGCGGGCGCTGCGCCATCAGCAGGGCCTGCCCGTACAGCGACTCGGTCGCGGTGCCGATCAGCTCCGGATCGCGGAGGCCGCCGATCCGCCGGACCAGCGGGTTGAGGTGGTTGAGCACCAGACGCGCGCGCGGGGCGCTGCCGCGCAGCGAGCCCAGGATGCCCGCCCACAGGTCGTCGGCCTGCTCCTCGGCCTCCGCCCGGGCCTGCTCGTGCCGGGCGGCCCGGTCGTTCAGGTGCAGCGCGGGCACGGACAGCGGGTGGAAGGCCCGCAGGACCACGTCGCAGCCCAGCGGGTCGAGCCGGTCCCGCGCGGTGGCGAGGAAACCGGCCAGGGCGAGCTCCTCGCCCGGGTCGACCGCGTCCAGGTGCGCGGTCACGGTGTCCGCGTCCAGCTCGGCGACCACCGTCCCGGGCCGCACCCGCGGCAGCGCCTCGACCAGCTCGCTGTCGTAGGTGTAGCCGCCGTTGACCACGCCGACGCCCTGCGCGGAGGCGATCGGCGCGACCTGCCGGTACTCCTCGACGGTCCGCGTGAAGTGCACCACCGGGTGCCGCCGCGCGAACTCCTCCAGGGACAGCTGCCCGTCGGTCGTCTCGAACGGCAGCCACGGCAGCATCGTGCGCAGCATCTCCGCGTCGTGCCGGGCCAGGGACTTCACACCCAGGTGGTGCACGGCGAGGAAGGCCGACAGGCGCTCGGGGTCGCCGGCCGCGAGCCCGGTCAGCCAGGACCGGATCCTTCCGCCGAGGGCGTCCCGTACGGCGGCGAGGGTCTCGTCCTCGTACAGCGACTCGCGCGAGGCGGTGGGCCGCAGGCTGTCGGTGTCCAGGACGCAGCGCACGAAGAACGCCCAGTCCGGCAGCAGCTGTTCGGCCCGCTCGGTGAGCAGCATGCCCTTCAGGTGCACCCGGTGCGTCGCCCGCTGGGCCGGGCTGACCGCCGACGGCAGCACGTACGCCACCCCGCGGACCCCGGCCAGCGGCACGTCCAGGTCGATGGAGTCCAGCGGGGCGAAACCGAACAGCTCCTGGCAGTGCCGGGCCAGCGCCACGCGCCGGCCGGCGGGGCCGGGGTAGGAGCGGTCCCAGGGGGCGGGCAGGTCGGTGACCGGCTCGCCGCCGACCCGGACGTCGTACGGCAGCAGCGAGCCGAAGTCCCGGGCCAGCTCGCGGACCCGGTCCGGCGCCAGCCACTCGGCCGCGCCGGCCCGCGCCGTCAGGTACACGGTCGTACCCGGCTCGGGCCGCTCGGCGTCGGGGAGGGTGCGCACGGTGTACGAACCGTCGTCGCGCGCCGTCCACTCCACCGGCGGTGCCTTCGGCGTACGGGCGCTGCGGCTGACCACCCGGATCCGCTCGGCGACCAGGAAGCAGGCCAGCAGCCCGATGCCGAACTGGCCGAGGAAGTCCGCCCGGGCCTCCTGCAGGCCCTCGGCCCGCTTGGAGCTGCGGCCGATGGTCGCCAGCAGGCTGTGCACGTCCGGCTCGGTGAGCCCGATGCCGGTGTCCTCCACCCGCAGGGCGCCGTCCGCGGCGTGCAGCCGGATCCGCGCCGGGGCGTCCGGCTCGGCGGCCCGCCGGGCGGTGACGGCGTCCACGGCGTTCTGCAGCAGCTCGCGCAGGTAGACCCGGGGACTGGAGTAGAGGTGATGGGAGAGCAGGTCCACGAGACCGCGCAGGTCGACCTGGAAACTGTGAGGTGGATGAGGTGACCGGGATGCCTGGGATGCCTGGGAGGTCTGGGAGGAGTCCATCGTCACTGCGCCGGAGGGGGGAGTGCGCGGCGCGGGGTCGGGCGGTCCCGGCGGGGCGGTGACCGCGAAGGATGGCCGGAGCGCGCCATCCTAGGCCCGGAACAGCCCGCCTGACCAGGAGTTTCCCTGATGTTTACGGCGTCCGGCCCGGAACCTTCCAGGGCGGGGTCTACGGCATTGTCAGTGCCGTGGTGTGCAATGGATCTCGTGCCCGCACTGCAAGAACCGCTCAAGAAGGTGCTCGGCCCCGCCACCGCGAAGGTGATGGCCGAGCACCTCGGCCTGCACACCGTCGGCGACCTGCTGCACCACTACCCCCGCAGATACGAGGAGCGCGGCCAGCTCACCCACCTCGCCGACCTCCCGATGGACGAGCACGTCACGGTGGTCGCCCAGGTCGCCGACGCCCGCCTGCACACCTTCGCCTCGGCCAGGGCCCCGCGCGGCAAGGGCCAGCGCCTCGAGGTCACCATCACCGACGGCAGCGGCCGGCTCCAGCTCGTCTTCTTCGGCAACGGCGTCCACAAACCCCACAAGGATCTGCTGCCGGGCACCCGCGCGATGTTCGCCGGCAAGGTCTCCGTCTTCAACCGCCGCCTCCAACTCGCCCACCCGGCCTACGAGCTGCTCCGAGGCGAGGGCGAGGAGGCGGTCGAGAACTGGGCCGGCGCGCTGATCCCCCTGTACCCGGCCACCGCCAAGCTGGAGTCCTGGAAGATCGGCAAGGCGGTGCAGACGGTCCTGCCGAGCGTCCAGGAAGCCCTCGACCCGCTGCCCGAGAGCCTCCGCGAGGGCCGTGGCCTGCTCCCGCTCCCCGAGGCCCTGCTCAAGATCCACCGCCCGCACACCAAGGCCGACATCGCCGACGCCCGCGCCCGCCTGAAGTGGGACGAGGCCTTCGTCCTCCAGGTCGCCCTGGCCCGCCGCCGGCACGCCGACACCCAGCTCGCCGCTGTCCCGCGCGTCCCCCGGCCGGACGGCATCCTCGCCGCCTTCGACGACCGCCTCCCCTTCACCCTCACCGAGGGCCAGCGGAAGGTCTCCCAGGAGATCTTCGCCGACCTGGCCACCGCCCACCCCATGCACCGTCTCCTCCAGGGCGAGGTCGGATCCGGCAAGACGATGGTCGCCCTGCGCGCCATGCTCGCCGTGGTCGACGCGGGCGGGCAGGCGGCCATGCTCGCGCCCACCGAGGTCCTGGCCCAGCAGCACCACCGCTCGGTCACCGAGATGATGGGCGAGCTGGCCGAGAAGGGCATGCTGGGCGGCGCCGAGCACGCCACCAAGGTCGTCCTGCTCACCGGCTCGATGGGCGCGGCGGCCCGCCGCCAGGCCCTGCTCGACCTGGCCACCGGCGAGGCGGGTGTCGTCATCGGCACCCACGCCCTCATCGAGGACAAGGTCCAGTTCCACGACCTGGGCCTGGTCGTGGTGGACGAACAGCACCGCTTCGGTGTGGAACAGCGCGACGCCCTGCGCGGCAAGGCGCACTCCCAGGGGGAGCGGCGGTCCCCGCACCTCCTCGTCATGACGGCCACCCCCATCCCGCGCACGGTCGCCATGACCGTCTTCGGCGACCTCGAGACCTCGGTCCTCGACCAGCTCCCGGCCGGCCGCTCCCCGATCGCCAGCCATGTCGTCCCGGCCGCCGACAAACCGCACTTCCTGGCCCGCGCCTGGGAACGCGTCCGCGAGGAGGTCGAGGCCGGCCACCAGGCGTACGTCGTCTGCCCCCGCATCGGGGACGAGGAGGACGACCCGAAGAAGGCGGGCAGGAAGAAGTCCGGCGAGGACGAGGGGGACAAGCGCCCCCCGCTGGCCGTGCTCGACGTCGCCGACCAGCTCGCCCGGGGTCCCCTGAAGGGGCTGCGGGTGGAGGTGCTGCACGGCCGTATGCACCCCGACGACAAGGACGCGGTGATGCGCCGCTTCGCCGCCGGCGAGACGGACGTCCTGGTCGCCACCACCGTCATCGAGGTCGGCGTCAACGTCCCCAACGCCACGGCCATGGTCATCATGGACGCCGACCGCTTCGGCGTCTCCCAGCTCCACCAGCTGCGCGGCCGGGTCGGCCGGGGTTCCGCGCCCGGTCTGTGCCTCCTGGTCACCGAGATGCCCGAGGCCGGCCCCGCCCGCCAGCGCCTGGCCGCCGTCGCCTCCACGCTCGACGGCTTCGAGTTGTCCCGCATCGACCTCGAACAGCGGCGCGAGGGCGACGTCCTCGGCCAGGCCCAGTCCGGTGCCCGCTCCAGCCTGCGGGTCCTCGCGGTCATCGAGGACGAGGAGGTCATCGCGGAGGCGAGGGAGGAAGCGGCGGCGGTGGTGGCGGCCGACCCCGAGCTGACCGGCCTGCCGGCTCTGCGGACGGCGCTGGACGCCCTCCTGGACGAGGAGAGGGAGCAGTACTTGGACAAGGGGTGAGACGGCCCCCTCCCGGGGGCGGCGCAAAGAAGCGCGCGACCAGCCACAATGAACCCGTACAGCCGCCCACCGAGAAGGACCCCACATGACCCGCGTGATCGCCGGCCGGGCCGGCGGACGGCGCCTCGCAGTACCCCCGGGCACCGGCACCCGCCCCACCTCGGACCGCGCACGCGAGGGCCTCTTCTCCACCTGGCAGTCCCTCCTCGGCGGCCCGCTGGACGGCGAACGGGTCCTGGACCTCTACGCCGGCTCGGGAGCCGTGGGCCTGGAGGCCCTGTCCCGGGGCGCGAGCCACACCCTGCTGGTCGAGGCGGACGCCCGGGCCGCGCGGATCGTCCGCGAGAACGTGAAGAACCTGGGCCTTCCCGGCGCCGAGGTCAGAACGGGCAAAGCGGAACAGGTCGTCAGGCAGCCCGCCCCGGAAGAGCCGTACGACCTGGTCTTCCTCGACCCCCCGTACGCCGTCTCGGACGACGATCTTCGGGAGATCCTGCTCACACTCCGCTCGGAACGCTGGCTCGCTGAGCAAGCGCTCGTCACCGTGGAGCGCAGCACCAGAGGCGGCGAATTCCACTGGCCGGACGGCTTCGAGGCGATCCGGTCCCGTCGCTACGGCGAGGGAACGTTTTGGTACGGTCGCGCCGCCTCTACGTGCGAAGACGCACGATGACCGGACCGGAGAGCGAGGGATCACAAGTGCGCCGCGCCGTCTGTCCCGGGTCGTTCGACCCGATCACCAACGGACATCTCGACATCATCGCCCGAGCCTCCCGTCTCTACGACGAGGTCTACGTCGCGGTGATGATCAACAAGTCCAAGAAGGGCCTGTTCGAGATCGAGGAGCGGATCGAGCTGATCCGCCGGGTCACCGCCGAGTACGCCAACGTCCGCGTGGAGGCGTTCCACGGCCTCCTCGTCGACTTCTGCAAGCAGCGCGACATCCCGGCCATCGTCAAGGGCCTGCGCGCGGTCAGCGACTTCGACTACGAACTCCAGATGGCCCAGATGAACAACGGCCTCACCGGCGTCGAAACACTGTTCGTGCCCACCAACCCCACCTACAGCTTCCTCTCCTCCTCCCTCGTCAAGGAGGTCGCGGCCTGGGGCGGCGACGTCTCCCACCTGGTGCCGGCCGAGGTCCTGGAGGCACTCAACAAGCGCCTCGCCCAGGACTGATGGGGCTACAGTCGTCCCGTCCGTCTCCAACCCGGCTGTAGAGAGTGGCGAGCACAGGTGGACGTGCAGAAGAAGCTCGACGAGATCGTCTCCACGGTCTCCGGTGCCCGGTCCATGCCCATGTCGGCATCGTGCGTGGTCAACCGCGCCGAGCTGCTCGCGATGCTCGAAGAGCTGCGCCAGGCGCTGCCCGGCTCCCTCGCCCAGGCGCAGGAGCTGATCGGCGACCGTGAGCAGATGGTCGAGCAGGCCCGGCTGGAGGCCGAGCGGATCATCGAGAACGCCCGCGCCGAGCGCGGCTCGCTGATCTCCGACACCGAGATCGCCCGCCGCTCCCAGGCCGAGGCCGACCGGATCCTCGCCGAGGCCCGCCAGGAGGCCGAGGAGATCCGCGCCGAGGCCGACGACTACGTCGACTCCAAGCTCGCCAACTTCGAGGTCGTCCTCACCAAGACCCTCGGCTCGGTCGGCCGTGGCCGCGAGAAGCTCCTCGGCACCGGGCCCGGCCTGGACGAGAACGGCTACGAGGACGAGGACGCCCCCGAGCGCAGCCAGGACCCGGCGACCCTGCGCCACGACGCCGACGCCTACGTGGACGCCAAGCTCGGCGCCTTCGAGGCGGTCCTCGCCAAGACCCTGGAGGCCGTCGGCCGGGGCCGGCAGAAGCTGCACGGCCGGATCGCCACCGACGACCTCGGCGCCCTCGCCGACGACACCACGACCTTCCAGCACTCCAGCGACGCCGACTACCTCGCCGACCTCGCGGCCCTCGCGGACGGCGACCGCGCGGACCGGCGGCAGTCCGAGCCCCAGGAACAGCCGCAGCCGCAGCCGTCGTACGCACCGCAGCCCGCCTACTCCCCCGGCTCCGGCTACGCTCCGGCGGGAGGCGCCCCCCTCCGGCAGGAGGACCCCTACACGGGCTTCCCGCAGCAGCCCGGCTACCCCCCGCAGCAGGACCCGTACGGCTACCAGCAGCCCGACCCCTACGCCTACCAGGGCTACGACGCCCAGCAGGGCGGCTACGACCCCCAGCAGCCCCAGCACCAGCCGCAGGCGCACCAGCCCGAGTCCCAGGGGCAGCAGGGTTACGCCCTGGACGAGACCAGCCTCTTCGACACCGGCATGATCAGCGCGGAGCAGCTGAGGGCGTACGAGCAGGGCCGGGGCCTGTAGCGCACCGGATTGGGCGCAGAGCGAAAGGTCCAGTATCCTGGCTCTTCGGTCGCGCGTATGTCCGCGATCACCGCTGCCCCGGAACACCGACGGGCGGCGTCCCTCCGAGTTCACAGATCGAAAGCAGGAATGGCCTCCAACGCCCGCCTCGACCACCGCAACCCCCTCGTGTTCGACACGCACGAGCTGGGTCGGCGTCCTGGCGCGCTCCAGCGCCTGACCCGCACGATCGACGCTCCCGCCGATCTCGGCATCCAGGGGGTCATCGGAGTGCCGGAAGGCGCCCCGGTCGAACTCGAACTTCGGCTGGAGTCGGTCCTGGAAGGGGTGCTTGTCACAGGCACCGCCCGTGCACAGGCCGAGGGGGAGTGCGTAAGGTGTCTGGAGCCGGTCGGGCTGGAGCTCGAAGCGGACTTCCAGGAACTGTTCTCGTACCCTGACGCCGACGACCGGGGCCGTGTGATCGCGGAACCGGGCGACGACGCCGAGGACGACGAGGACAGGTTCTTCCTCGAGGACGGACTCTTCGACCTCGAACCTCTGCTGCGCGATGCGGTGGTGCTCGCACTGCCGATGCAGCCGGTGTGCCAGGAAGACTGCCCGGGCCTGTGCTCCGAGTGCGGAGTGCGGCTCGCGGACGACCCGGACCACCACCACGACGCCGTCGACATCCGTTGGGCGGCTTTGCAGGGACTCGCCGGTTCGACGACGGACGGCGAGAAGGACGAGATGAGCGGCGCCGCCGAAGCGGGCGTCGACGAGAAGCAGGAGAAGTAGCCGTGGCTGTTCCGAAGCGGAAGATGTCGCGCAGCAACACGCGCCACCGCCGGTCGCAGTGGAAGGCTGCGGTCCCCACCCTGGTTGCGTGCGAGCGCTGCCACGAGCCCAAGCAGCAGCACATCGCGTGCCCGTCGTGCGGCACCTACAACAAGCGCCAGGTCCTCGAAGTCTGAGTGGCTGGTGAGAGGCCCGATGACAGACGCGAAAGCAGCTGGTCCCCGCATGCGCGGGGGTAGTCCGCAGGCCTCGTCCCACACGCTTCTGGAAGGGCGGCTCGGCTACCAGGTCGAGTCCGCCCTTCTGGTGCGTGCGCTGACCCACCGTTCCTACGCGTACGAGAACGGCGGTCTGCCGACGAACGAGCGGCTGGAGTTCCTGGGGGACTCCGTGCTCGGTCTCGTCGTCACGGACACGCTGTACCGCACCCACCCCGACCTGCCCGAAGGCCAGCTGGCCAAGCTGCGGGCCGCGGTGGTCAACTCGCGTGCGCTGGCGGAGGTCGGCCGTGGCCTCGACCTGGGCGCCTTCATCCGGCTCGGCCGTGGTGAAGAGGGCACGGGCGGCCGGGACAAGGCATCCATCCTCGCCGACACCCTGGAAGCGGTGATCGGCGCGGTCTATCTCGACCAGGGCCTCGACGCGGCCTCCGAACTGGTGCACCGCCTGTTCGACCCGCTGATCGAGAAGTCCTCCAACCTCGGTGCCGGCCTGGACTGGAAGACGTCCCTCCAGGAGCTGACCGCGATCGAGGGGCTCGGCGTGCCCGAGTACCTGGTCACGGAGACCGGCCCCGACCACGAGAAGACCTTCACTGCTGCCGCCCGCGTCGGAGGCGTCTCGTACGGCACCGGCACCGGCCGCAGCAAGAAGGAGGCGGAGCAGCAGGCCGCCGAGTCCGCCTGGCGTTCCATCCGCGCGGCCGCGGACGAGCGCGCCAAGGTGGCCAAGGAGCCTGTGAGGGAGACGGCCGACGAGGCCGTCAAGGGCGGCGACACGTCGTCCGCCACCGCCTGACCGGAAACAGCACCACCCGAGCGCCCGTCCCGCCCCCGGCGGAGGCGGGCGCTCGGTCCGTTCCCGGGCCGGCCACGGCTCCGCCCACGCACACACGCGCTCGCGGCCGGCCCATCGACCACGCCGTCGCGGCCGGCCCACGCGAGCACGCCGTCGCGGCCGCACCGGCCGGCCCAAGAGGACCCCGGCCGGCCGAGCGGGCCCCGGGATACCCTGCCCTCAGCTTTCCGAGAGCCGCCCTCCGCAGTCGCCCGAAGGAGTACCGTGCCCGAGTTGCCCGAGGTCGAGGTCGTCCGGCGGGGCCTGGAGCGCTGGGTCGCCCACCGGACCGTCGCCGAGACCGAGGTGCTGCACCCCCGTGCCGTGCGCCGGCACGTCGCCGGGCCCGACGACTTCGCGCACCGGCTCAAGGGCCACCACATCGGCACGCCCCGCCGGCGCGGCAAGTACCTGTGGCTGCCGCTGGAGGAGACCAACCAGTCCGTCCTCGCCCACCTCGGGATGAGCGGGCAACTGCTGGTCCAGCCGCACGACGCGCCGGACGAGAAGCACCTGCGCATCCGCGTCCGGTTCGCCGACGGCCTCGGCACCGAACTCCGCTTCGTGGACCAGCGCACCTTCGGTGGCCTGTCGCTGCACGACAACACCGCGGGCGGCCTGCCCGACGTCATCGCGCACATCGCGCGCGACCCGCTGGACCCGCTCTTCGACGACGACGCCTTCCACCGGGCGCTGCGCCGCAAGCGGACCACCATCAAGCGGGCCCTGCTGGACCAGTCGCTGATCAGCGGGGTCGGCAACATCTACGCGGACGAGGCCCTGTGGCGCACCCGCGTCCACTACGAACGCCCGACGGCCAACCTCACCCGCCCGGTCACGGCGGAACTCCTCGGCCACGTCCGGGACGTGATGAACGAGGCCCTCGCCGTCGGCGGCACCAGCTTCGACAGCCTGTACGTCAACGTCAACGGCGAGTCCGGCTACTTCGACCGCTCCCTGGACGCGTACGGCCGCGAGGGCCTGCCCTGCAAGCGCTGCGGCACCCCCATGCGCCGCCGCCCCTGGATGAACCGGTCCAGCTACTTCTGTCCTAAGTGTCAGAGGGCGCCGCGCGTCTCGTCGTAACGCGCGCGGGCCGCGAGGACGTCGTCCATCGCGCCCTCCACACAGTGGATGAGCGCCAGCAGCCGCTCGGCGACCTGCCGGCCCAGCGGGGTCAGCTCGTAGTCCACGCGCGGCGGATTCGTCGGCTGGGCCTCACGGAACACCAGGCCGTCGCGCTCCAGCGCGTGCAGCGTCTGGGACAGCATCTTCTCGCTCACCCCGTCCACGCGCCGGCGCAGCTCGTTGAAGCGCAGCGAGCCCTCGTACAGCGCGCCGAGCGTCAGCCCGCCCCAGCGGCCCGTGACGTGCTCCAGCGTGCCGCGCGACGGGCAGGCCTTGGCGAAGACGTTGTACGCGAGGTCGTCGTGGTCCTGGGCGGTGACGGTCATACCGCAAGGGTACGCCCGCACAGCGCTCACTGCCAGGTTGCACTAACCAGAAGTTAGTGCTTTCCTTTCGTCATTGCTTCCGGCCGCTCTCCACGCGAGCTGCCGCTTTCCGCTGCCTTTCGAGGAGTACGCATGACCACGCCCGTCGTTTCCATCGCCTACCACTCCGGCTACGGCCACACCGCCGTCCTCGCCGAGGCCGTCCGCGCGGGTGCCCTCGACGCGGGCGCCGAGGTCCACCTGATCAAGGTGGACGAGATCACCGACGAGCAGTGGGAGACGCTGGACCGCTCCGACGCGATCGTCTTCGGTTCGCCCACCTACATGGGCACCGCCTCCGGCGCCTTCCACGCCTTCGCCGAGGCCTCCTCCAAGCGCTGGTCCGGCCAGGACTGGAAGGACAAGCTGGCCGCCGGCTTCACCAACTCCGCCTCCAAGAGCGGCGACAAGCTGCACACCCTGCAGTTCTTCCAGACGCTCGCCGCCCAGCACGGCATGCACTGGGTCAACCTGGGCCTGCTCCCCGGCTGGAACAGCAGCACCGCCTCCGAGAACGACCTCAACCGCCTCGGCTTCTTCGCCGGCGCGGCCGCCCAGAGCAACAACGACCAGGGCCCGGAGGGCGTCCACAAGGCCGACGTGGCGACCGCCGAGCACCTGGGCCGCCGGGTGGCCGAGACGGCCACGGTCTTCACGCGCGGCCGCGCCGCCGCGTAAGGCTCCCGCGGAGGGCCTCAGTACCCGAAGTCCTGCGTCCACCACGGGCCGCCCGGGCCGAAGTGGACGCCGACGCCGAGGGTCTTGAAGTCGGGGTTCAGGATGTTGGCGCGGTGGCCGGGGCTGCTCATCCAGGCCTGCAGCACGGCCGCCGCGTCGGCCTGGCCGCGGGCTATGTTCTCGCCGCCCAGGTCGGTGACACCGGCCGCCGCGGCCCGGTCCCACGGTGACCTGCCGTCCGGGTCGGTGTGGTCGAAGAAGTCCCGCGCGGCCATGTCGTCGCTGAACGACTCCGCCAGCTTCGTCAGCGAGGAGTTCGCCGCCAGCGGGCTGACGCCGGCCTTCGTCCGCTCCTCGTTGACGAGCTTCAGCACCTCGGCCTCGACGGCGGCCTCGCGCGACACCGTCTCGGGCGTGGAGGCCGGTGCCGGTGCCTTGGTGGCCGCCGGTGCCGTGGTGGCCGTGCGGGACGGGGTGCCCTTCGGCCTGGGCGAGGCGGAGGGCTTCGCCGGGGTGGCCCTGGGGGTGGTCCTCGGCGCCGGCGTCCTCGCGGGCGTCTTCGACGGGGTCCGGGTCGGCGACGCGGACTTCGACGCGGACTTCGAGGCGGACACCGAGGGGGAGGGCGAAGAGGGGGAGGCGGAGGCCGACGGGCTCGGGGAGCCGGCGCGGCCGGCGGTCCCGGCGGTGGGCGTCGCGGCGGGACTGTCGACGCTGCCCGAGGTGCCGCCCTGCTCGCCGGCCGTGTTGCCGGGAGCGGCCGCGGACCCCACCCGGTCCCCGCCGGCGTTGTGCGTGCTGCCACCGAGCCGGTAGTGGTCCAGGCCGGGCACCACGCCCGTGGTCACCGCGACCGTGCCGAGCGCCACGGCCGCGGACACCCCGAGCAGACCCGCACGCACCGGCCGTCCGGCCCTGCCGCGCCGGTGACGCTCACGGGGCGGGCCGCCGGCCGGGACGGGAGCGCCGGAGCGGGACGAGGACGCCGAGCCGGTGTCGTCCGCGGCGAAGAGATAGGCCTGCGCCTTGGCGGTCGCCTCGGCGTAGGCCTCGGGGTTCAGATAGGGCGCTATGCCCATGGGTATCCGGCGTTCGCCCGGGGACGAGTGCCACGCGTCCCCGCTCCCGGAGCCAGAGCCGGAGCCGGAGCCCGAGTGCTGCGTCTGTGTGACACCCGCGGCGCGGCCGGCGGCGGAGCGTCGGTGGCGTCCCATGTCCTTGGCCCTCTTCCTCGTGCTTCCTCGTGCTCGCGGCCGACCGGTGCCCCCGCGGCAGGCGACTCCCCGGTGAGCGACGCGCGTGCGGGCGACGCGTGGTGAGTGACTCCGTCCGGCCAACCCGACTCACTCCATCGAGTGAGTTTCAGATGGGATTCATTGGGTCCGGACGGTACCTCATGGCGCTCGGGGACGATGTGTCCCGCATGACACCGGCCGGTTAGGTTGCACCCATGAGCGAGGACGTACGACTGATCGCCTGGGTGCGTGGACACGTGCAGGGCGTGGGTTTCCGCTGGTTCACGCGGGCCAAGGCGCTGGAGATCGGCGGGCTGAGTGGTTTTGCTCTCAATCTGGCCGACGGCCGGGTCCAGGTGGTCGCCGAGGGGTCACGGGAGGGGTGCGAGGGACTGCTGGAATGGCTCCAGAGCAGCGACACGCCCGGGCGCGTGGACGGCGTCACCGAGATCTGGGACACACCGCGCGGCGGCTACGACGGCTTCGCCATCCGCTGATCCCGGGCCCCGAAGCCCCGCGTCCCGGCGCGGGGCAAGCTGCCGGGGGCATGTGCGGAAGCGGAAACGCCCTGGTGGTTGCCAAGACGGGCGCGGCATGGCAGGCTCCGCACGTACTGCTGGTCGCCACACCCTGAGGGCCCGGAGGAGTCACAGCGCCGCCGTCTTTCCGGCCGCGCACCCCGGTTCGCCCCCCAATACAGGGTGTGATCGTGTTGACCGTCAAACTTTTTGGTGAGACGCTGAAAGCCCCGCGCACCTTAGCTGTTTGGCATGGAACAACAGCAGAGCAACACCCCGATGTGCCAAGCACCGCGGGTGCGAATCCCTCACGACCCACACCGCATCGGTCGGTCACTCATTGTGGAGGACCATCCATCATGGCAAAGGCGCTTCTCGGTTACGTCGGCGGCTCCGACCCTCGACTCCTCGCCGAGATGCGACGGCTGCAGCAGCGTGTTCAGGACCTGGAGTCCGAGCTCGTACGGATCCAGGCGGAGAACGACGCGCTGACGGCTGCCGCCTCTCAGGACAGGATCATGGAGAGCATCGACGCACACCAGGCGGAGCCTGCGCTCACCTGATCGTTGCCACGCTCCACAACAGCAGTCACAGCGATCAGGCTGCCCGTATCAACCGCTCAAGTTGATCGGACGACTGAGATCCAGTCGTCAGAGTTGCAAGGGACGCTTCGGCGTCCCTTCTTTCTTTCCCCCGCACATCCTTTCACCCTCTTCACCATCTGGTGTGCCCTGCCTGTTCAATGACGAAACCGCGCGGTCGCGAGCGTTCATGGAGTGAGACAGCGGCGGCGGGTAGAGTCCAGCGGCGTGCACCTCAAGGCCCTGACCCTCCGCGGGTTCAAGTCGTTCGCCTCCGCGACCACGCTCCGGTTCGAACCCGGCATCACGTGCGTCGTCGGCCCGAACGGCTCGGGCAAGTCCAACGTCGTGGACGCGCTCAGCTGGGTCATGGGCGAACAGGGCGCCAAGTCGCTGCGCGGCGGCAAGATGGAGGACGTCATCTTCGCCGGCACCACCGGCCGCCCGCCGCTCGGCCGCGCCGAGGTGTCCCTGACCATCGACAACTCCGACGGGGCCCTGCCCATCGAGTACGCCGAGGTCACCATCACGCGGATCATGTTCCGCAACGGCGGCAGCGAGTACCAGATCAACGGCGACACCTGCCGGCTGCTGGACATCCAGGAGCTCCTCTCCGACTCCGGCATCGGCCGCGAGATGCACGTCATCGTCGGCCAGGGCCAGCTCGACTCCGTCCTGCACGCCGACCCCATGGGCCGCCGCGCCTTCATCGAGGAGGCGGCCGGCGTCCTCAAGCACCGCAAGCGCAAGGAGAAGGCGCTGCGCAAGCTGGACGCGATGCAGGCCAACCTCGCGCGCGTGCAGGACCTCACCGACGAGCTGCGGCGCCAGCTCAAGCCCCTCGGCCGGCAGGCCGCCGTCGCCCGCCGGGCCGCCGTCATCCAGGCCGACCTCCGCGACGCCCGACTGCGACTCCTCGCCGACGACCTCGTACGCCTGCGGGAAGCCCTCAGCGCCGAGATCGCCGACGAGGCCGCCCTGAAGGAACGCAAGGACACCGCGGAACAGGAGCTGAAGAAGGCCCTCCACCGCGAGGCCCTGCTGGAGGACGAGGTCCGCCGCCTCGCCCCGCGCCTCCAGCGCGCCCAGCAGACCTGGTACGAGCTGTCCCAGCTGGCCGAGCGCGTGCGCGGCACCGTCTCGCTGGCCGACGCCCGGGTCAAGAGCGCCACCTCCGCCCCGCCGGAGGAGCGGCGCGGCCGGGACCCGGAGGAGCTGGAGCGCGAGGCCGCCCGCGTCCGGGAACAGGAGGCGGAGCTGGAGGCGGCCCTGGAGGCGGCCCAGCGGGCACTGGACGACACGGTCGCCCACCGCGCCGAACTGGAGCGCGAGCTGGCGGCCGAGGAGCGCCGGCTCAAGGACGTCGCCCGCGCCATCGCCGACCGCCGTGAGGGCCTGGCCCGCCTGTCCGGGCAGGTCAACGCGGCCCGCTCCCGCGCGGCCGCCGCGCAGGCCGAGATCGACCGGCTGGCCACGGCCCGTGACGAGGCACAGGAACGCGCGGTCCGTGCCCAGGAGGAGTACGAGGCCCTCCAGGCCGAGGTCGACGGCCTCGACGCCGGCGACGCCGACCTGGCCGAGCGGCACGAGGCTGCCAGGCGCCGGCTGGCGGAGGCGGAAGCGGCCCTGGGCGCGGCCCGCGAGGCACTCACCACGGCCGAGCGCAGCCGCGCCGCGACCCAGGCCCGCCACGAGGCCCTGGCCCTGGGCCTCCGACGCAAGGACGGCACCGGCATACTGCTCGGCGCCCGCGACCGCCTCACCGGAGTCCTGGGTCCCGCGGCGGAACTGCTGAGGGTCACCCCGGGCTACGAGATCCCCCTGGCGGCGGCCTTCGGCGCGGCGGCAGACGCCATCGCCGTGACGACCCCCGCGGCGGCGGCCGAGGCGATCACCCTGCTCCGCAAACAGGACGGGGGCAGGGCGGCCCTGATCCTGACGGGCGCGCCGGAGGAAGCGCCCCACAGGAGCGCGGGGGACGGCGCTTCCGGCCACGGTGGACCGGCGGCCGCCGATGGCGGGCCGGCGGCCGGCGATGGCGGGCCGGCCTCCCGTGGGGCCGCCGGCCCCGCGGCCGAAAACCTCTCCGGCACGCCCCTCCCCGGCACGGCACCAGCCCCCCTCCCCGCCGCCGACCTCGTCCGCGGTCCCGCCGAGCTGATGCCCGCCGTCCGCCGCCTCCTGCGCGGGATCGTCGTGGTGGAGACCCTGGACGACGCCGAGGCCGTCGTCTACTCCCACCCGGAGCTGACCGCGGTCACCGCCGAGGGCGATCTCCTGGGCGCCCACTTCGCGCACGGCGGCTCGGCCGGCGCGCCCAGCCTGCTGGAGGTGCAGGCCTCCGTCGACGAGGCCGCCGCCGAGCTGGCCGGCCTGGAGGTGCGCTGCGCGGAACTGGCCGGGGCCCAGCAGGCCGCGGCCGAGCACCGCGAGCAGGCCGCCGCCCTCGTGGAGGAACTCGCAGAGCGCCGTCGGGCCGCCGACCGGGAGAAGTCGTCCGTGGCCCAGCAGCTCGGCCGGCTCGCCGGGCAGGCGCGCGGCGCCGCCGGGGAGGCCGAGCGGTCGGCCGCGGCGGCGGCTCGTGCGCAGGAGGCGCTGGAGAAGGCCGTACAGGAGGCCGAGGAGCTGGCGGAGCGGCTGGCGGTGGCCGAGGAGATGCCGGTGGAGGAGGAGCCGGACGCCTCGGTGCGGGACCGGCTCGCGGCCGACGGGGCCAACGCCCGGCAGACCGAGATGGAGGCCCGCCTCCAGGTCCGTACGCACGAGGAGCGGGTCAAGGGGCTCGCCGGCCGCGCCGACTCGCTCGACCGGGCGGCCCGCGCCGAACGCGAGGCACGCGCGCGTGCCGAGCAGCGCCGGGCCCGGCTGCGGCACGAGGCGGCGGTCGCGGAAGCCGTCGCCTCCGGGGCCCGGCAGCTGCTCGCGCACGTGGAGGTGTCCCTCGCGCGGGCCGAGCGGGAGCGTTCCGCCGCCGAGGCGGCCAAGGCCCGCGGTGAGCAGGAGCTGGCCGCCGCCCGTACGGCGGGCCGTGAACTGAAGGCGGAGCTCGACAAGTTGACGGATTCGGTCCACCGGGGCGAGGTACTCGGTGCCGAGAAGCGGCTGCGCATCGAGCAGCTGGAGGCCAGGGCGCTGGAGGAACTGGGTGTCGAACCGGAGGGGCTGGTGGCGGAGTACGGCCCGCACCAGCCCGTGCCGCCCTCGCCCCCCGCCGACGGCGAGCAGCTGCCCGAGGATCCGGACCACCCGCGCAACCGGCCGCGCCCGTTCGCGCGCGCCGAGCAGGAGAAACGGCTCAAGGCCGCCGAGCGGGCGTACCAGCAGCTGGGCAAGGTCAATCCGCTGGCGCTGGAGGAGTTCGCGGCGCTGGAGGAGCGGCACAAGTTCCTCAGCGAGCAGCTGGAGGACCTGAAGAAGACCCGCGCCGACCTGCTCCAGGTGGTGAAGGAGGTCGACGAGCGCGTCGAGCAGGTGTTCACCGAGGCCTACCGGGACACGGCCCGGGAGTTCGAGGGCGTCTTCAGCCGGCTGTTCCCCGGCGGTGAGGGCCGCCTGGTGCTGACCGACCCCGACAACATGCTCACCACGGGCGTGGACGTCGAGGCGCGGCCGCCGGGCAAGAAGGTCAAGCGGCTCTCCCTGCTCTCGGGCGGCGAGCGCTCGCTGACGGCCGTCGCGCTGCTGGTGTCGATCTTCAAGGCCCGGCCGAGCCCCTTCTACGTCATGGACGAGGTCGAGGCCGCGCTGGACGACACCAACCTCCAGAGGCTGATCCGGATCATGCAGGAGCTGCAGGAGGCCTCACAGCTGATCGTGATCACGCACCAGAAGCGCACGATGGAGGTCGCCGACGCGCTCTACGGCGTGTCCATGCAGGGCGATGGCGTGTCCAAGGTCATCTCGCAGCGCCTGCGGTAGCACGCGTCAAGATCAACTCACTCTGTGTTCAAAAAATGAACACAGAGTGCTGTGTCGTATCTAAAAACTCACAGCCGTTGAAGTATTGACTTCGAAACTTGAAGGCATAGTCTCTGCAACGTTGCTTTTACCTTCAGGTGTCGCCACCTGAGAGGGCTCACCCCACACGGCAGCGTTGCCGTGGCCCGAGGAGATACACGTGACCAGCACAGCGCAGGCACCTCAGTCAGGAGCCAGGACGGCTCAACCCGAACATCTCGGGCACGTCATCTTCATCGCAGCGGCTGCCGCGATGGGCGGCTTCCTCTTCGGCTACGACAGTTCCGTCATCAACGGGGCCGTCGAGGCCATCCGCGACCGTTACGACATCGGATCCGCCGCACTCGCCCAGGTCATCGCGATCGCACTGATCGGCTGTGCCATCGGCGCCGCCACCGCCGGCCGCATCGCCGACCGGATCGGCCGCATCCGCTGCATGCAGATCGCCGCGGTCCTGTTCACCATCAGCGCCGTCGGCTCCGCGCTGCCCTTCGCGCTGTGGGACCTCGCCTTCTGGCGCATCGTCGGCGGTTTCGCCATCGGCATGGCCTCCGTCATCGGCCCGGCCTACATCGCCGAGGTCGCCCCGCCCGCCTACCGTGGCCGGCTCGGCTCCTTCCAGCAGGCCGCGATCGTCGTCGGCATCGCCATCTCCCAGCTCGTCAACTGGGGCCTGCTCAACGCCTCCGGCGGCGACCAGCGCGGCAAGCTGATGGGCCTGGAGGCCTGGCAGGTCATGCTCGGCGTGATGGTCGTCCCGGCCGTGCTCTACGGCCTGCTCTCCTTCGCGATCCCCGAGTCCCCGCGCTTCCTGCTCTCCGTCGGCAAGCGTGAGCGCGCCCGCGAGATCCTCGCCGAGGTCGAGGGCAAGGAGATCGACCTGGACGCCCGGGTCGCCGAGATCGAGCTGGCGATGAAGAGCGAGCACAAGTCCTCCTTCAAGGACCTGCTCGGCGGCTCGTTCTTCTTCAAGCCGATCGTCTGGGTCGGTATCGGCCTGTCGGTCTTCCAGCAGTTCGTCGGCATCAACGTCGCGTTCTACTACTCCTCGACGCTGTGGCAGTCGGTCGGTGTCGACCCGACGGACTCGTTCTTCTACTCCTTCACGACGTCGATCATCAACATCGTCGGCACCGTGATCGCGATGATCTTCGTGGACCGCGTCGGCCGCAGGCCGCTGGCCCTCATCGGCTCCGTCGGCATGGCCGTCGGCCTCGCGCTGGAGGCCTGGGCGTTCAGCTACGACCTGGTCGGCGGCAAGCTCCCGAGCGCGCAGGGCTGGACCGCCCTGATCGCCGCCCACGTCTTCGTCCTCTTCTTCGCCCTGTCCTGGGGTGTGGTCGTCTGGGTCATGCTCGGCGAGATGTTCCCGAACCGGCTCCGCGCCGCCGCGCTGGGCGTGGCCGCCGCCGCGCAGTGGATCGCCAACTGGGCCATCACCGCGAGCTTCCCGTCGCTGGCCGACTGGAACCTCTCCGGCACCTACGTGATCTACACCGTCTTCGCCGCGCTCTCCATCCCGTTCGTCCTGAAGTTCGTCAAGGAGACGAAGGGCAAGTCGCTGGAGGAGATGGGCTGAGCCTCGTGACGAGGCACCCCTGAACTCGGGGGGAAGGGCCAAGTCCCCGCTGCCCCTCCCCTCGAACCGTCCGCCGCCCCCGGCCCGGCCACTGCCCGGACCGGGGGCGGCGGTGTCGTACGACCCGACACCCACGACCCACTACGGCCGCCGACCGTCCCGACACCCGAGCCCGGCCGCCCCGGTGTCCGGCTGCCCTGGTGTCCGGCCGCGCTGGTGTTCTGGGCCGCTCCGTTTCCTGGCCGTTCCGGTTCTTGGTCGCCCTGGTGTTCTGGGCCTGCCTCCGTCCCCGCCCGCCCCGCCTCCCGGCCGTCCCGGTGTCCGGCCGCCCTGATGTTCCGGGCCGCTCCGTTTCCTGGCCGTTCCGGTTTCTTGGGCGCCCTGGTGTTCTGGGCTTGTGTCGGTTCTGGGCCGCTCCCGGTTTCTGGCCGTTCCGGTTCTTGGTCGCCCTGGTGTTCTGGGCCTGCCTCGGTCCCCGCCCGCCCCGCCTCCCGGCCGTCCCGGTTCCCATCGGCCCGGTGTCCTGGGCCTGCCTCGGTTCCCGGCTGTCCCGGTGTCCTGGGCCCGTCCTGTGCCCTAGGCCTGTCCCGGCCCCAGCCGCCTCCGTTTCCGGCGTTCCGGTGTTCTGAGCCGGCCCCGGTTCCCGGCTGTCCTGGTATCCCGGGCCCGTCCGTGTCCTGCCCCGGCTCCGGCCGTTCCGGTGTCCTGGGCCTGCCCAATTCCCAGCTAGCCTGCCCCGGCCCGGCCCCCTCGGTCTCCGGCCGTCTTGGTGTCCTGGGCCGTCCCGATTCCCGGCCGCCCCGATTCTCGGCCGTCCCGGTTCCCGGCTGTCCTGGTGTCCTGGGCCCGCCTAGGTTTCCTGGCAGTGCCGGTGCTCAGCCGTTCCCATCCGCCGACAGCCCGCCAGACTCAGCAGCTCCACCACCAGACTCAGCGGTCAGAAGCCCCAGCAGACCAGCAGCCCCGGCGACCCCCCAGACTCGGCACCCCAGCATCTCAGCACCCCAGCACCGCCAGCAGCCCGGTCACCCAGCCGAGCATGCCCGCCCCCCGGCACGCTCCAGCTCCGCCACCTCCAGTCCGGCGACCCCCCCGTCAGCCCGAGCATGCCCGCCCCCCGGCACGCTCCAGCTCCGCCACCTCCAGCTCCGCCACCTCCAGCTCCGCCACCTCCAGCCCCGGCCCGGTCGCGCCGGTGTCCACAACCCGCCGGTTTCTCCGCAGGCCGTGCGCCGCAGGCCGTGCGCGCCCCGCCCCCTCCCGTCGGCATACGGGCGCGATCACGCGGCGCCTGCCGGGCTGCCGGTCCTCCTCGGTGGCGGCTTCACGGCCGGGGTCGGTCCGTCAGCGCCGGAAGAACCCGTTCCGCGAACAGGGCGAGGCTGCGCCAGCCCTCCTCCACCGGCATCCCGCCCGCCAGGGGATGCAGCACCAGGCTCTCCAGGCCCTGCGCCACGCACTGCTCCGGGGTGAGGATCCGGTACACGCCCTCCGCGCGCAGCTCCGCCACGGTCGTGGCCGCCGACCGCACCGCCGAGCGGATGCCGCCCGGCTGCCAGGAGGCGTAGGTCCGGGCCTCGTGCAGGAAGTGCCCGCCGTACCGGGCCCACCCCCGGTCCGGGTCCTCGGCGAGATGGAGGAGTGGCGTCTCGGCGGCCGGCATCATCGTCCAGCCCTCGGTGCCGTACTCGGTCAGCTTCTCCTTGTAGTACGCCTCCAGGTCGGGCAGGTGCGCGCTCGGGAAGAAGGGCAGGCCGAACCGGGCGGCCCGGCGGGCGGCGGCCTTGGAGGAGCCGCCGACCAGCAGCAGCGGGTGCGGGTCGGTGCACGGCCGCGGGGTGAGCCGCACCCTGCGGCCCCGGTACGTGAACTCCTCGCCGGTCCAGGCGTCGAGCAGCGTCGAGAGCAGCTCGTCCTGGAGCCGGCCCCGGCGCCCCCAGTCCACGCCGAACAGGTCGTACTCCTCCGGCCGGTACCCGATCCCGGCCACGGTCACCAGCCGGCCGCCGCTCAGCAGGTCCAGGACGGCGATCTCCTCCGCCAGCCGCAGCGGATCGTGCAGCGGGCCGATCACCGCCGACACCGTCACAGCGATCCGGCGGGTCGCGCCGAACACCGCGCCCGCGAAGGCGAACGGCGAGGGCAGCCAGTTGTCGTCGGCGCCGTGGTGCTCCTCGGTCTGCACGGTGCCGATCCCGTGCTCGTCCGCGTACGCGGCCATCTCCAGGGCGGCTCGGTAGCGGGCGGAGAGGGCGGCGGGAGGGGCGCCGGGAGCGACGAGGTTGAAACGTACGACGGTGACGGGCATGCGAAGTCCCCCTCCGGTACGGCTCGGTGGAGGGGGACGGTAGCTGACGCAGCGTCAGACGGCCAGGGGCTCGGGCTCCTCGGCGGGCGCGCCGGCCGCCGGGCGCTCGACCGCCGGCTTCGGCAGCACCAGGTACAGCACGCCCGAGATCACGATCGTGGCGACCCAGCCGAGGCCGTACTCGCCGATCACGTTGTTCGCCGCGAGCGGGCCGGTGAACCAGTCCGAGGTGGTGAACATCAGGCCCGACAGCAGGCCCACCGCCCAGGCGGCCACGGCCGCGGGGGAGAAGCCGCCCTTGTACCAGTAGGCGCTGGTGCGGGTGGTGTCGGCCATCGCCCGGCCGTCGTACTCCGTGCGCCGGAACATGTCCGCGCCGAACACGCCGACCCAGGCGGAGAAGGCGACCGCCAGCAGCGAGAGGAAGGCGATGAACGAGCCCATGAAGCTCGTCGCGACCAGCATCAGCACCCCGCCGAAGATCAGCGAGATCACGGCGTTCACCGAGACCGCCCAGTGCCGGGGCACCTTGAAGCCCAGGGTCTGCGCGGTGAAGCCCGCCGAGTACATCGACATCGAGTTGATCAGCAGCATGCCGATCAGCGCGATGAACAGGTACGGCACGGCGATCCAGGTCGGCAGGATCTCGCCAAGGAAGGACACCGGGTCGCTCGCGGAGGCCAGGTCCGGCGTGGACACCGCCATCACCGCGCCCATCAGGACCATGGGCAGCACGACGACACCGGCGCCGCCGACCGCCGTACCCACGATCGCCTTGGAGGAGGCCGTGCGCGGCAGGTAGCGGGTGAAGTCCGGGGCGGACGGGATCCAGCTGACACCGCCGGCGGCGATCATGCCGATGCCGGTGATGACCGCGGCCGTGGAGCCGGCGCTGTGGTCCAGCACCTTCCGCCAGTCGGTGTTCGCCACCAGATAGGCCAGGACCAGCACCGAGAAGACACCGAAGAAATAGGTCGCGTACTTGTTGCACTTCTGGACGGCGTTGATGCCGAGTCCGGAGATCGCGAAGGTCGAGACGACGAACGCCAGCAGGGTCACCATGTCCAGGACGCTGTTCGCCTTGATGCCGAACAGGATGTCCAGGATGGTGAGCATCGCGTACGCGCCGGTCACCGCGTTGATGGTCTCCCAGCCCCAGCGCGCGACCCAGATCAGCGAACCGGGCAGCAGATTGCCGCGCTGACCGAACACGGCCCGCGACAGCGCCATGCCGGGCGCGCCGCCCCGCTTGCCCGCGATGCCGATCAGACCCACCAGGCCGTACGACACGAGTGGCGCGGCGACCGCGACGACCAGCGCCTGCCAGATGTTCAGGTGGTACGCCACGACCAGGCTCGCGCCCATGGTCAGGAGCAGCACGCTGATGTTGGCGCCGACCCAGGTGGGGAACAGCTCCCGGGTCTTCGCGGTGCGCTCGTGGTCGGGGACCTGCTCGATCCCGCGCGTTTCGAGAGCGCCTTCGGTCTCGACGGATTTACTCATGAAAGAGGTGCCAGACATGGGGGGACAGGGTGACGTGGGGACTCTACGCGCGTGGATCGCGTGCCCACCATCGTACTTTGCTCCGAGTCCTCATGCTAAGTGGCCTTTGTCTCTCGGACGAAGCCACAAACGGGGTTCCGGCGCACCCCATGTCCGATACTGGTCGGGTTATGGAAACCGTCATCCTTGCTGTAGTCATCGCCGTGGTCGTGCTCGGCGCGCTCGGCGGGCTGATCGTGGGCAGCCGGCGCCGGAAGCCGCTGCCCCCGCCGCCCCCCCGCACGCCCGACATCACCGCGCCCCCGGCCGAGCCGCACGTCGGCGACGAGGCCGAGACGCCGCGCGACGAACCGCGCCGCACGATCGAGGAGGTGGATCTCCCCGGCGGCCCCGCACCGGTCGTCGTGGAGGAACCTCCGACCGTCGAGGCTCCCGGGATCGAGATCCCGGAGCCCACCGCGGGCCGGCTGGTCCGCCTGAGGGCCCGCCTCTCCCGCTCCCAGAACGCCCTGGGGCAGGGCCTGCTCACGCTGCTCTCCCGCGAGCACCTGGACGAGGACACCTGGGAGGAGATCGAGGACACGCTGCTCACCGCCGACGTCGGCGTGCAGCCCACCCAGGAACTCGTCGAGCGGCTGCGTGAACGCGTGAAGGTCCTCGGCACCCGCACCCCCGAGGAGCTGCGCGGACTGCTCCGCGAGGAGCTGCTCAAGCTGATCGGCACCGATGTCGACCGCACCGTGAAGACCGAGCCGGAGGATCGCAAGCCCGGCATCGTGATGGTCGTCGGCGTCAACGGCACCGGCAAGACCACCACCACCGGCAAGCTCGCCCGTGTGCTCGTCGCCGACGGCCGCAGCGTCGTCCTCGGTGCCGCCGACACCTTCCGGGCCGCCGCCGCCGACCAGCTCCAGACCTGGGGCGAGCGCGTCGGTGCCTACACCGTGCGCGGACCCGAGGCCGGCGACCCCGCCTCCGTCGCGTTCGACGCGGTGAAGGAGGGTAAGGAGATGGGGGTCGACGTCGTCCTCATCGACACCGCCGGGCGCCTGCACACCAAGACCGGCCTCATGGACGAGCTGGGCAAGGTCAAGCGCGTGGTCGAGAAGCACGCGCCGCTGGACGAGGTGCTGCTCGTCCTGGACGCCACCACCGGCCAGAACGGCCTGGTGCAGGCCCGTGTGTTCGCCGAGGTCGTGGACATCACCGGCATCGTGCTGACCAAGCTGGACGGTACGGCCAAGGGCGGCATCGTCATCGCGGTCCAGCGCGAGCTGGGCGTGCCGGTCAAGCTGGTCGGCCTCGGCGAGGGCGCGGACGATCTCGCGCCGTTCGAGCCGGAGGCGTTCGTGGACGCGCTCATCGGAGACTGAGCGGACAACCTCGCCGTGGCCGCTTGAACCACCCTGGGGGACTTCCCGGGTGGTCGAGCGGGCGAGAAGCCCCGCCCCCGAGGTGCAGTCGGGGACGGGGCTTCGCCATGTGTGCCGCGGGTGCGGCGTCAGGCCCGCGACCGGTGCGCGACGTACGCCAGCGTGCCCAGCAGCAGCCGCGCCGACGGGGGACGCGTCGCCGAGTCCAGCGCGGGCGGGCGCAGCCAGCGCACCGGGCCCAGGCCGCCCCGGTCGGAGGGCGGTGCGGTGATGTGCGTACCGGGGCCCAGGCCGCGCAGGTCCAGCGCGGCCGGGTCGTCCCACCCCGTGCGGTACAGCAGCCGGGGGAGGTCGGCGGCGGCACCGGGCGCGACGAGGAAGCGGGCGCGGCCGTCCGGTCCCGCGGTCACCGGACCGAGGGGGAGGCCCATGCGCTCCAGACGGACCAGGGCGCGGCGGCCGGCCGGTTCCGAGACCTCGATGACGTCGAACGCCTGGCCGACCGGCAGCATCACCGAGGCGCCCGGGAACTCCGACCAGGCCTTGCTCACCTCGTCCAGCGTGGCCCCGGCCGGCACCACGGGGGCGAAGTCCAGCGGATGCGCGCCCGGCGCCGGGCAGTCGGACCGCCCGCAGGAGCAGGCGCCCGCGGCGGCGCGTGCCCCCGGCACCACGTCCCAGCCCCACAGCCCGGTGAACTCGGCCACGGCGGTGCACTCCGCCGAGCGGCCGCGCCGACGTGTGCCGGAGCGGATCTCGCGGATGCCGCCGATCGTGAAGCCCATGCCCCCTCCAACGGGTCCGGCGCGCCGGTGGTTACGACACGGAACGAGACGGAAGCGGAACGTAACGCTACGGCTCCGCGTCCCGCGTCGG
Source organism: Streptomyces sp. NPDC029151 (assembly GCF_055564315.1). Taxonomy (NCBI): domain Bacteria; kingdom Bacillati; phylum Actinomycetota; class Actinomycetes; order Kitasatosporales; family Streptomycetaceae; genus Streptomyces; species Streptomyces sp. NPDC029151. The sequence continues at coordinate 161,341 of NZ_JBVHWQ010000011.1, read as the reverse complement.
CGCGGGACCAAGGCGGCGCCTTGAAGCACGGTGGGTGGCACACCCGGTGATGCACGCCCCGGTGTGCATCACTCCGCCCGCTTCCCGGTCGTCCTGTGTCAAGTGAATCGCGCGCAGCCGATCGTGAGTTCATTCGAAGGGGTGGCGAATGGTGGCGTTTCCGGGAACCCTGTGGCTGGACGGGTGATCGTAAGATTACTGTGAGTGTGCGAGTCCCGGGGGCACATGCACTCGTGGGTATGCCGGAGGCAAGTCGTCAACGCGTTCGAAGGGTGAGAACCGACGGACGGGACACCGCGTCCACCGGCATTCTGATAGGGCTTGGCGCACCAGGCGACAAGTGGTCTCAGGGGACAAGTGGTCTCAGAGATGGGGGCGTTCCAGTGGGCGGCAACGGCGGTAGCGGGACACACGCTGACAAGCGGCCCAACGAGCTGCTCGGCTCGTGGTTCGTGCGCAGCGGCTGGTCCAAGGGCGAGCTCGCCCGCCAGGTGAACCGCAGGGCACGCCAGCTGGGCGCCAACCACATCTCCACCGACACCTCGCGGGTGCGCCGCTGGCTGGACGGGGAGAACCCGCGCGAACCGATCCCGCGCATCCTCTCGGAGCTGTTCTCCGAGCGCTTCGGCTGCGTCGTCTCCATCGAGGACCTCGGCCTGCGTGCCGCCCGCCAGTCACCCGCGGCCTCCGGCGTCGACCTGCCCTGGACGGGCCCGCAGACGGTCGCCCTGCTCGGCGAGTTCTCCCGCAGCGACCTGATGCTCGCCCGGCGCGGCTTCCTCGGCACCTCCCTCGCCCTGTCCGCCGGCCCCTCGCTCATCGAGCCGATGCAGCGCTGGCTCGTGCCCTCCCCGGCCTCCCCGGCCCCCTCCGAGCCCCGGCCCGCCGTCGACCCGCGCCGCCCCGGCCGGCTCTCCCGGCCCGAGCTGGACCTGCTGGAGTCCACCACCCGGATGTTCCGCCAGTGGGACGCCCAGTGCGGCGGCGGCCTGCGCCGCAAGGCCGTCGTCGGCCAGCTGCACGAGGTCACCGACCTGCTCCAGGAACCCCAGCCCGAGGCCACCACCCGCAAGCTCTTCCAGGTCGCCGCCGAGCTGGCCGAGCTGGCCGGCTGGATGAGTTACGACGTCGGCCTCCAGCCCACCGCGCAGAAGTACTTCGTGCTCGCCCTGCACGCCGCCAAGGAAGCCGGTGACAAACCGCTCGGCTCCTACATCCTCTCCAGCATGAGCCGCCAGATGATCCATCTCGGCCGGCCCGAGGACGCCCTGGAGCTGATCCACCTCGCCCAGTACGGCAGCCGCGACTGCGCGAGCCCGCGCACCCAGTCCATGCTGTATGCGATGGAGGCCCGCGCCTACGCCAACATGGGCCAGCCCGGCAAGACCAAGCGCGCCGTCCGCATGGCCGAGGACACCTTCGCCGAGGCCGACGACTGGGACGAGCCGGACCCCGACTGGATCCGCTTCTTCTCCGAGGCCGAGCTGTACGGCGAGAACTCCCACTCCTTCCGCGACCTCGCCTACGTCGCCGGACGCAGCCCCACCTACGCCTCCCTGGCCGAACCGCTGATGCGCCGGGCCGTGGAGCTGTTCGCCAAGGACACCGAGCATCAGAGGTCGTACGCGCTCAACCTCATCGGCATGGCCACCGTGCACCTGCTCCAGCGCGAGCCGGAGGAGAGCACCGCCTATGCCGCGCACGCCATGGACATCGCCAAGAAGGTGCGGTCCGAGCGTGTGAACACCCGTATCCGAAAGACGGTCGACACGGCCGTCCGCGACCACGGCGACCTCGCCGCCGTGGTCGACCTCTCCGACAAACTCGCCGTCGACCTGCCGGAGAACGCCGAAGCCGTCTGACCACCGCACACCCCCGAACCCCGGCCGCGGCCGGTCCTCCCGAACTGCCCGACTCGGCTCCCCCATGCCAGGTCATCGGAAGGCCCGCCGCGGCCGGTCCGCGTCTGCCCCGGCGCCCGCTCGCCGCCCTCCTCCGCGGCTGGTCCGCGTGCGTTCCGCGTCCGCTCCGCCGGAAGGTTGCGCCACGATAACGATCGGCGGGCCCGGATTCCGGCGCTTCATCCAGGCGTAACACGCAGGACGCCCTTGTCACCCCGGCGAAACAACGAGGGGCTTCGACCGAAACCGCGCTGCGCCAGTCTCATGGCGCATAACCGGCCCACCCCTCATCCGACCGGACCGCTCAGGCACCGCCCGCACGGGGCCGTACCAACCGACGAGGAGACGCCGATGGCACCAGCCATCATGCTTGCGGCGGACGCACCCAGACTGTCGTCCGCCAACACAGGCTTCATGCTCATCTGTTCCGCCCTGGTGATGCTCATGACCCCGGGACTGGCCTTCTTCTACGGAGGCATGGTCCGCGTCAAGAGCACCCTGAACATGCTGATGATGAGCTTCATCAGCCTCGGGATCGTCACCATCCTGTGGGTGCTCTACGGCTTCTCCCTCGCCTTCGGCACCGGCAACAGCCTCCTCGGTTTCAACGCCGACTGGATCGGGCTCAGCAACGTCGGCCTGACGGAACTCTGGGACGGCTACACCATCCCGGTCTTCGTCTTCATGGTCTTCCAGCTGATGTTCGCGATCATCACGCCGGCCCTGATAAGCGGCGCCCTCGCCGACCGGGTCAAGTTCTCCGCCTGGGCCCTCTTCGTCGCCCTGTGGGCCACGATCGTCTACGTCCCGGTCGCCCACTGGGTCTGGGGCGCCGACGGCTGGGCCTACAAGCTCGGCGTCATCGACTTCGCGGGCGGTACGGCGGTCCACATCAACGCCGGTGCGGCCGCGCTCGGCGTCATCCTCGTCATCGGCAAGCGCGTCGGCTTCAAGCGCGACCCCATGCGCCCGCACAGCCTTCCGCTGGTCATGCTCGGCGCCGGCCTGCTCTGGTTCGGCTGGTTCGGCTTCAACGCCGGCTCCTGGCTCGGCAACGACGACGGCGTGGGCGCGCTGATGTTCGTCAACACGCAGGTCGCGACGGCCGCCGCCATGCTGGCCTGGCTCGCCTACGAGAAGATCCGGCACGGCGCGTTCACCACCCTCGGCGCCGCCTCCGGCGCGGTGGCCGGTCTGGTCGCCATCACCCCGTCCGGCGGCGCCGTCTCCCCGCTGGGCGCGATCGCCGTCGGCGCCGTCGCCGGTGTCGCCTGCGCCGCGGCCGTCGGCCTGAAGTTCAAGTGGGGCTACGACGACTCCCTCGACGTCGTCGGCGTCCACATGGTCGGCGGCATCATCGGCTCCCTGCTGATCGGCTTCTTCGCCACCGGCAAGGGCCAGTCCACCGCCACCGGCGTCTTCTACGGCGACCACACCTTCACCCAGCTGTGGAAGCAGTGCGCCGGCGTCGGCGCGGTCCTCGCCTACTCCCTGGTCGTCTCCGCCGTCCTCGCCTTCCTCCTCGACCGGACCCTCGGCATGCGGGTCGCCGAGGACGAGGAGATCTCCGGCATCGACCAGGCCGAGCACGCCGAGACCGCATACGACTTCAGCGGCGCCGGCGGCGGCGTCACCGGAACCCTCGCCGCCCCGGCCCCGGCCGCCGCGCAGACCAGGAAGGTGGACGCGTGAAGCTCATCACCGCCGTCGTGAAGCCCCACCGGCTCGACGAGATCAAGGAAGCCCTCCAGGCCTTCGGCGTCCACGGACTCACGGTCACCGAGGCCAGCGGCTACGGCCGGCAGCGCGGCCACACCGAGGTCTACCGCGGAGCCGAGTACACCGTCGACCTCGTCCCCAAGATCCGCATCGAGGTCCTCGCCGAGGACGACGACGCCGAGCAGCTGATCGAGGTCATCGTCAAGGCCGCCCGCACCGGCAAGATCGGGGACGGCAAGGTCTGGTCCCTGCCCGTCGAGACCGCCGTACGGGTCCGTACGGGCGAGCGCGGGCCGGACGCCCTCTGACGCGTCAGAATCCCAGTCAGGGACACGCGAAACGGAACAGGAGTCGCCGGGTGACCGGAGCGGATGTGCGCGAAGAGACGGAAGACCCCGGACCCGGCGGCTACGCGGCGGCCCGGCTGCGCCTCCTCACCGAGGGGGCGCGGTCCGGGCCGCCGCGCCGTGCCGCCCTCGCCGACCTGACCGACGACTGGCTCGCCGGACTGTTCACCGCCGCCGCGGCCGGAACCCAGGGCGTGTCGCTGGTCGCCGTCGGCGGCTACGGCCGCGGGGAACTCTCCCCGCGCAGCGACCTCGACCTCGTCCTGCTGCACGACGGCTCCGACCCCGGCGCGGTCGCCGCCCTCGCCGACCGGCTCTGGTACCCCGTCTGGGACCTCGGCCTCTCCCTCGACCACTCCGTACGCACCCCCGACGAGGCCCGCAGAACCGCCGGCGAGGACCTCAAGGTCCACCTCGGCCTGCTGGACGCCCGCCACCTCGCCGGCGACCCCGCCCTCACCGCCGGACTGCGCACCACCGCCCTCGCCGACTGGCGCAACCAGGCCCCCAGACGCCTCCCCGAGCTCCAGGAACTGTGCGCCGACCGCGCCGCACGCCAGGGCGAACTCCAGTACCTGCTGGAACCCGACCTCAAGGAGGCCCGCGGCGGCCTGCGCGACGCCACCGCCCTGCGCGCCGTCGCCGCCTCCTGGCTCGCCGACGCCCCGCGCGAGGGCCTCGACGAGGCCCGCCGCCGCCTCCTCGACGTCCGCGACGCCCTCCACCTGGCCACCGGCCGCGCCACCGACCGGCTCGCCCTCCAGGAGCAGGACCAGGTCGCCGCCGAGCTGGACCTGCTCGACGCCGACACCCTGCTGCGGCAGGTCTACGAAGCGGCCCGGGTCATCGCGTACGCCAGCGACGTCACCTGGCGCGAAGTGGGGCGCGTCCTGCGCTCGCGCGCCGTCCGGCCACGACTGCGCGCCCTGCTCGGCGGCGGCAAACCGGTCACCGAACGGTCCCCCCTGGCCGAAGGCGTCGTGGAGCAGGACGGCGAAGTGGTGCTGGCCCGCACCGCACGCCCCGAACGCGACCCCGTGCTCCCGCTGCGCGCCGCGGCCGCCGCCGCCCAGGCCGGCCTCCCGCTCTCCCTGCACGCCGTACGGCGCCTGGCCGCCACCACGCGCCCCCTGCCCACGCCCTGGCCCGCCGAGGCCCGCGAACAGCTGGTCACCCTCCTCGGCTCCGGCCGCCCCACCGTCGAGGTCTGGGAGGCGCTGGAGGCCGAGGGCCTGATCAGCCGCCTGCTCCCGGACTGGGAGCGGGTCCGCTGCCGGCCGCAGCGCAACGCCGTGCACGTGTGGACGGTCGACCGCCACCTGATCGAGACGGCGGTCCGCGCCTCCGAGTTCACCCGCCGCGTCAGCCGCCCCGACCTGCTCCTGGTCGCCGCCCTGCTGCACGACATCGGCAAGGGCTGGCCCGGCGACCACTCGGTGGCCGGCGAGATCATCACCAAGGACGTCGCCGCACGCATCGGCTTCGACCGCTCGGACGTCGCCGTGCTGTCCCTCCTGGTCCGCCACCACCTGCTGCTCGTCGAGACGGCCACCCGCCGCGACCTGGACGACCCCGCCACCGTCCACTCGGTCGCCGAGGCCGTCGGCACCCTGAGCACCCTGGAACTGCTGCACGCCCTCACCGAGGCCGACGCCCTCGCCACCGGCCCGGCAGCCTGGTCCTCCTGGCGCGGTTCCCTCGTCGCCGACCTCGTGCGCCGCGTCCGCGCCGTGCTCGCCGGGGACGTCCCGCAGGAGCCCGAGCCGGCCGCGCCCACCGCCGAGCAGGAACGCCTCGCCGTCGAGGCCTTCCGCACCGGCGGCCCGGTCCTCGCCCTGCGCGCCCAGACCGAACCGGTCACCGGCGAGGAGCCGTCCGGTGACCCGGAACCCCTCGGCGTCGAACTCCTCATCGCCGTACCCGACCAGCCCGGTGTGCTCCCCGCGGTCGCCGGCGTGCTCGCCGTGCACCGCCTCACCGTCCGCACGGCGGAGCTGCGCGCCCTGAGCCTGCCGCACGACGTGGACGACGACGGCGCGGTCCTCCTCCTCAACTGGCGGGTGGCCGCCGAGTACGGCTCCCTGCCCCAGGCGGCCCGGCTGCGCGCCGACCTCGTCCGCGCCCTGGACGGCAGCCTCGACATCGCCGGCCGACTCGCCGAACGCGACGCGGCCTACCCGCGCCGCCGTGGCTGGGCGGCCCCGCCGGCGCGGGTCACGGTGGCCCCGGCCGCCTCCCACCACGCCACGGTCATCGAGGTCCGCGCCCAGGACGCCCCGGGCCTGCTCCACCGCATCGGCACGGCCCTGGAGAAGGCGGGCGTACGGGTGCGGAGCATGCACGTGTCGACGCTGGGCGCGAACGCCGTGGACGCGTTCTACGTCACGACGGGCACGGGCGCACCGCTGCCCGCCGGGGACGCGGCGTCGCTGGCGGGGGTGCTGGAGGAGACGCTTCGCGGATGACCTGCCCCGGTGCCTCCGGCGCCGGGATACCCTGGAGGGCGATTCCTTCAAGACCGTCACCGACCCCGAGGACCGCGAGCGCCGTGTTCGACACTCTCTCCGATCGCCTGTCAGCGACTTTCAAGAACCTGCGCGGCAAGGGACGGCTCTCCGAGGCGGACATCGACGCCACGGCGCGCGAGATCCGTATCGCGCTGCTCGAAGCGGACGTGGCGCTGCCGGTGGTCCGCACGTTCATCAAGAACGTCAAGGAGCGCGCGCTCGGGGCCGAGGTCTCCAAGGCGCTGAACCCCGCCCAGCAGGTGCTCAAGATCGTCAACGACGAACTGATCACCATCCTGGGCGGCGAGACCCGCCGGCTCCGCTTCGCCAAGCAGCCGCCCACCGTGATCATGCTGGCCGGTCTCCAGGGCGCCGGCAAGACCACCCTCGCGGGCAAGCTCGGCCGGTGGCTGAAGGAGCAGGGCCACTCCCCGCTGCTGGTCGCCGCCGACCTCCAGCGCCCCAACGCCGTGAACCAGCTGAGCGTCGTCGCCGAGCGCGCCGGTGTGGCCGTGTACGCGCCGGAGCCGGGCAACGGCGTCGGCGACCCGGTGAAGGTCGCCAAGGACTCCATCGAGTTCGCCAAGTCCAAGGTCCACGACATCGTGATCGTGGACACCGCCGGCCGCCTCGGTATCGACGCCGAGATGATGCAGCAGGCCGCGGACATCCGGGACGCGGTCGGCCCCGACGAGATCCTCTTCGTCGTCGACGCCATGATCGGCCAGGACGCCGTCAACACCGCCGAGGCCTTCCGCGACGGCGTCGGCTTCGACGGCGTGGTCCTGTCCAAGCTCGACGGCGACGCCCGCGGTGGTGCCGCGCTGTCGATCCGGCAGATCACCGGCAAGCCGATCATGTTCGCGTCGAACGGCGAGAAGCTGGACGACTTCGACGCGTTCCACCCGGACCGGATGGCCTCCCGCATCCTCGACATGGGTGACCTGCTCACCCTGATCGAGCAGGCGGAGAAGACGTTCAGCCAGGAAGAGGCCCAGAAGATGGCCTCGAAGCTGGCGTCCAAGAAGGGCCAGGACTTCACCCTGGACGACTTCCTGTCCCAGATGGAGCAGGTCAGGAAGATGGGCAGCATCAGCAAGCTGCTCGGCATGCTCCCGGGCATGGGCCAGATCAAGGACCAGATCGCCAACCTGGACGAGCGGGACGTCGACCGCACCGCCGCGATCATCAAGTCGATGACCCCGGCCGAGCGCCAGGACCCGACGATCATCAACGGCTCCCGCCGCGCCCGTATCGCCCGGGGTTCCGGTGTCGAGGTCAGCGCGGTGAAGGGCCTGGTCGAGCGGTTCTTCGAGGCCCGCAAGATGATGTCCCGCATGGCTCAGGGCGGTATGCCCGGCATGCCGGGGCTCCCGGGCATGGGCGGCGGCCCCGGCCGGCAGAAGAAGCAGCAGAAGAAGGCCAAGGGCAAGCAGCGCTCCGGCAACCCGATGAAGCGCAAGCAGCAGGAGCTGGAGGAGGCCCAGCGCCGGGAGGCCGCCGCGCAGGGCGGCGCTCTCGGGCTGCCGGGCCAGCAGGGCGGCCAGGACTTCGAGCTGCCGGACGAGTTCAAGAAGTTCATGGGCTGAGGTCCGCAAGGTCACGGGCCGAGGCCCGCTCGTACGACGCCGGGGGCGCTCCCTTCCGCAGGGGGCGCCCCTTCGCGTGCGCCGGCCCTCGTGCGGGCCGGTCCTTCACGCGCCGGTCCTCGCACACGCCGGGTTCTCTTGCGTGTGCCGAGGTACGCCATGTGCCGTAACGTCCAGGTATGAGCAATGCGGCGCCACCCCGCGAGGCCCCTGACCGGCCGTGGCGCGCCGAGGGCACCCCGGACGAGCCGCCCCGGCGCGGCGGGGGGCTCCGGGGCGGGAAGTGGTGGGGCCTGCTCGCCACCGCGGTGATCGTCTTCGTGCTGGCGTACCTGGGGCTGCACTACTTCGGCCAGGGCAACGAGCCGACGATCTCCTACACGCAGTTCAGCAGGGAGGTCACGGACGGCAACGTCGCCAAGATCTACTCCAAGGGCGACGCGATCCAGGGCCAGCTGAGGAGTCCACGCCAGGATCCGGAGGGCGGTGGCCGGTTCACCAAGTTCAGGACGCAGCGGCCGGCCTTCGCGGACGACAGGCTGTGGCAGAACCTGAGCAGCCACGGTGTCACGGTGACCGCGCGGCCGGTGGTGCAGGAACGCAGCCTGCTGTCCAACGTGCTCATCTCGCTGATCCCGATCGCGGTCCTGGTCGTGGTGTGGATCCTCGTGCAACGCCGGCTGGGCGGGATGCTGCCCGGTGCGGGCGGTCTGTTCGGCCGCCGCTCGCCGCCCCGGCCGGTGGGGCTGCTGCCGGACACCGAGCGCACGACCTTCGCCGACGTGGCCGGCATCGACGAGGTCAAGGGCGAGCTGGACGACGTCGTGGACTTCCTGGAGCACCCCGACGTCTACCGCAGGATGGGCGCGAAACTGCCGCGCGGGGTGCTGCTGGCCGGACCGCCCGGTACCGGCAAGACGCTGCTCGCACGGGCGGTCGCGGGTGAGGCCGGGGTGCCGTTCTTCTCGGCCTCGGCGTCCGAGTTCATCGAGATGATCGTGGGCGTGGGCGCCTCCCGGGTCCGGGAGCTGTTCGCGGAGGCCCGCAAGGTGGCGCCGTCGATCATCTTCATCGACGAGATCGACACCATCGGCCGCGCGCGGGGCGGGAGTGCGTCGATGAGCGGTCACGACGAGCGTGAGCAGACGCTGAACCAGATCCTCACGGAGATGGACGGCTTCTCGGGGTCCGAGGGGGTGATCGTCATCGCGGCGACCAACCGGGCGGACATCCTCGACCCGGCGCTGACCCGCCCCGGCCGTTTCGACCGGGTGGTCACCGTGGCCCCGCCGGACCGGGCCGGCCGTGAGTCGATCCTGCGGATCCACACCCGGCGGATCCCGCTCGCGCCCGATGTGGACCTCGCCCGGATGGCGCGGGTGACCCCGGGCATGACCGGTGCGGATCTGGCCAATCTCGCCAACGAGGCCGCCCTGCTCGCGGTCAAGCGCAAGCAGCAGGAGGTGACCGGCGCCGACCTGTCGGAAGCGCTGGAGAAGGTGCAGCTGGGCGCCGAGCGGACCCTGGTCATGCCGGAGGACGACCGTCGCCGTACCGCGTACCACGAGAGCGGCCACGCCCTGCTGGGCATGCTGCAGCCGGGCGCCGACCCGGTCCGCAAGATCACGATCGTGCCGCGCGGCCGGGCGCTCGGGGTGACCATGTCCACGCCGGAGGTGGAGCGGTACGCGCACTCCGAGGTGTACCTGCGCGGACGGATCATCGGCGCACTGGGCGGGATGGCGGCGGAGGACGTCGTCTACGGGGTCGTGACGACGGGTGCGGAGAACGACCTGGAGCAGGTCACCAACATCGCGCGCGGGATGGTGGCCCGCTGGGGCATGAGCGAACGGGTGGGCCGGCTGTCCGCCCTGCCGAGCGACGCCCAGCAGGCGTACGGACTGTCGGCCGCGCCGCAGACGCTGGACGTCATCGACGCCGAGATGCGGCGGATCGTCGACGACTGCTACGAGGAGGCGTGCCGCAAGCTCCGCGACCACCGGGACCAGCTGGACGCACTGGCACAGGCCCTGCTGGAGAGGGAGACGCTGGAGGAGGCGGACGCCTACCGGATCGCCGGCATCCCCCGCCCGGCCAAGGAACCGGAGCCGGAGCCGGAGGCCGTCAGGGAACGCGGGCGATGACGTAGCGGAAGACGTTCGGCATCCACACGGTGCCGTCCGGCCGCCGGTGCGGGTGGAGGGCCTCCGCCAGCTCCTTGTCGACCTGCTTGGCGTCCGTCGCCGTGATCGCGGCGTCGAACAGGCCGGTGGACAGCAGCCCGCGGACGGCGCTGTCGAGGCCGGCGTACCCGAAGGGGCAGGCGACCCGGCCCGAACCGTCCGGTTTCAGCCCCGCCCGCGCGGCGACGTCCTCCAGGTCGTCGCGCCGGGCGGGCCGCCAGGTGCGCGCGCCGCACACGGGGTCGGCCAGTTTGGTGGCTACACGCAACACCGAGGAGGTGGCGCAGCGCTCCGGCGGCCCCCAGCCGGCCAGCACCACCGCGGCCCCGCGTCCGGCCAGCGGCAGCGCGTCGGAGAGGAGCCCGCCGAGCCCGTCGGAGTCGCCGGCGAGGCCGCCGATCGGCTCGAAGACGGTCACCAGGGTGAACCCGGCCGGTCCGGCGGGGTCCGTGCCGGCCGCGTCCGCGGGCAGGCCGGCGACGAGCCTCGCCGCCGTACGCGCGCGCGTGCCGCTGCCGCCGCGTCTGCCCGGACGGCCGGGCGGGATGTCCGGCAGCAGCCGCTCGCGCGCGAGGGCGAGCCGTTCGGGGGAGGCGGAGTCGACTCCGGTGACCGCGGCACCTCTCCGGGCCGCCATCAGCAGGGCGAGTCCGGAACCGCAGCACAGGCCCAGCAGCCGGGTGCCGGGGCCCACGTCGAGTCGGTCGTACACGGTTTCGTAGAGCGGTACGAGCATCCGCTCCTGGATCTCGGACCAGTCACGCGCGCGTGCGCCCAGGTCCACGCGGGCCGCGGAGTCCGCGTGAGACGTGTGCTGCCGCACGAGCGTAGGTGTCATAGGTATGCGCCCCAATCCGCCGACAGTTCGCCGCTGCGCCCGGTTGCCTGGCCCCCGTGCCGTGCGCGCGCACTTCCCACGTATGCCACCTAACTCCCGGCTCGCGGTGCCGTCCAGGGGTCGTGGGGCCCGGCTTGGCCCCGGTACGCCGGTGTGGCGAGATTTCACGTCCCCGCAATCCGGACGGCCCTACGGTGTCCGTTCCAGGGGGCGGTGACCGCCGGCGGGCCCGGGCGGGCCGGTGCCGGGGGGTACGGCGGTGCGCGGTAACGTCACGACGGCCGCGGACGCTGTCCCGGGTGAGGGCCGCGCGCGGAGCGCGGCCGAAACACCTCTTGCGCGGCGGCCGGCCGTCGTCGCGGCGGGGCTGAAGAGCGGGGCGTAGCGCGGACTACGCACCAGCTTGGTAGGAGCTGTGACGCTTCTCCGCAGATCAGCGCACCCGCCCTCGTCTCCACGCATCAGCGGCAACTGACGGGTACGTGCAAATTATTTGGGATGCCCCGGAATAGGAACACAGCGGCACCCCCGCTCGTTGTCATTACGTGAGCACGACACAGACACCACCTGTTCTCGCCGCAGAGCTGGCGCAGGCGTGGGCCGACATCCAGCGGTACCACCCCGAGCTGCCCGACCTTGCCGCGCCGGAATCCCTGATCGGAGAGTCGTCGTCCGCGTGCGGTCACGAGCTCTCCTTCGAACGGCTGCTCCATGAGGCAGTCCACGGCATCGCCGCCGCCCGCGGCGTCCGGGACACCTCCCGGGCCGGCCGCTACCACAACCGTCGTTTCCTCGCGATCGCCGAGGAGCTGGGCCTGGACCACCCGGAGGAGCCGCACCCGAGCAGCGGTTTCTCGCTGGTCACGCTCAACGCCGAGGCGAAGCGGCGCTACCGCCCGACCATCGAGCGGCTGCAGCGCGCGCTGAAGGCCCACACGGCGGCCACCTCGGCCGACACCTCCCGCACCTTCCGCGGCCCGGCCGCCCGGCACGGCTCCTCCGGTGGCGGTGTCCGCGTCAAGGCGGTGTGCGACTGCGGCCGCAACGTCCGGGTGGTCCCCTCGGTCCTGGCCCAGGCCCCCATCGTCTGCGGCGGCTGCGGCAAGCCGTTCCGGATCCCGGAGGTCATGGGGGCGGCGTAGGCGCGGCGGGCGCGTACCGGCATCTCGTGGGTGCCGGGGCTGCCGCCGGCGACTCCACCGCACCGGGCAGCGCACCCGACGTGAGCTCACCTCCACGCCGGGTGCCGCTGCAGCCTGCCCCGCCGCAGCTCACGCACCCTCGGCCCGAAGCGACCCGCGGCGTGTGGCACAATGGCTAGCTGTACTCGACAGCCGCACAGGACCCCTCTCTCCTCCGGCTGACGCGTCCATCGGGCACTCGGGTACCGCAACCCCACGCGGCGTCTCGCCGTGCCCAACCACGTCAATTCCAGGAGAACCCACTCCCGTGGCAGTCAAGATCAAGCTGAAGCGTCTGGGCAAGATCCGTTCGCCTCACTACCGCATCGTCGTCGCCGACTCCCGTACCCGCCGTGACGGCCGGGCCATCGAGGAGATCGGCAAGTACCACCCGACCTACAACCCGTCGGTCATCGAGGTGGACGCCGAGCGTGTGGCGTACTGGCTCGGTGTCGGCGCCCAGCCGACCGAGCCCGTGCTCGCCATCCTGAAGAAGACCGGCGACTGGCAGAAGTTCAAGGGCGAGCCGGCTCCCGCGCCGCTGCTCGTCGCCGAGCCGAAGCCGGCCCGCCCGTCGTTCGAGGCCTTCACCGGCGAGGACGAGGGCAAGGGTGAGGCGATCACCCAGAAGAAGAAGGCTGAGAAGAAGGACGAGGCTGCTGCCGAGTCCGCTTCGACCGAGGCCTGAGCAGCATGCTCGAAGAGGCGCTTGAGCACCTCGTGAAGGGCATCGTCGACAACCCTGACGATGTGCAGGTCGCCTCGCGCAACCTGCGTCGCGGGCGCGTGCTCGAGGTCCGGGTGCACCCGGACGACCTCGGCAAGGTGATCGGCCGCAACGGCCGCACCGCGCGTGCCCTGCGCACCGTCGTGGGCGCCATCGGCGGCCGCGGTGTCCGTGTCGACCTCGTCGACGTGGACCACGTCCGCTGACGCTTCATCGCAACCGGCTCGGGCCGGGGAGGGCCACTGGCCGTCCCCGGCCCGCAGTCGTATGAGCAGGACGCCGGCAGGAGATGACAGGAGAATTGGACACGTGCAGCTGGTAGTCGCACGGATCGGCCGTGCCCACGGGGTCAAGGGCGAGGTCACCGTCGAGGTACGTACCGACGAGCCGGAGCTGAGGCTCGCGCCCGGCGCGGTGCTCGCCACGGATCCCGCCTCCGCGGGACCGCTGACCATCGAGACGGGGCGGGTGCACAGCGGCCGCCTGCTGCTGCGCTTCGAGGGCGTCACCGACCGCAACGCCGCCGAAGCCCTGCGCAACACCCTGCTCATCGCCGAGGTGAACCCGGAGGAACTGCCCGAGGAAGAGGACGAGTACTACGACCACCAGCTGATCGACCTCGACGTGGTCACCGAGGACGGCACGGAGGTCGGCCGGATCACGGAGATCTCGCACCTGCCCTCGCAGGACCTGTTCATCGTGGAGCGCCCGGACGGCACCGAGGTGATGATCCCCTTCGTGGAGGAGATCGTCACCGAGATCGACCTCGCGGAGCAGAAGGCCGTCATCACGCCCCCGCCGGGCCTGATCGACGACCGCGCGGAGATCGCCTCGTCGAGGGACGAGGACGCATGAGGCTCGACGTCGTCACGATCTTCCCGGAGTACCTGGAGCCCCTGAACGTCTCCCTCGTCGGCAAGGCACGCGCGCGCGGGCAGCTGAACGTCCATGTGCACGACCTGCGCGCGTGGACGTACGACCGGCACAACACGGTGGACGACACGCCGTACGGCGGCGGCCCCGGCATGGTCATGAAGACCGACCCCTGGGGTGACGCCCTGGACACCGTCCTCGCCGACGGCTACGAGACGGGCGCCCACGCCCCCGCGCTCATCGTCCCCACCCCGAGCGGCCGGCCCTTCACCCAGGAGCTGGCCGTCGAACTGTCCGAACGGCCCTGGCTGATCTTCACACCGGCCCGCTACGAGGGCATCGACCGACGGGTCGTGGACGAGTACGCCGGCCGCATGCCGGTGTACGAGGTGTCCATCGGCGACTACGTCCTCGCCGGCGGCGAGGCGGCCGTCCTCGTCGTCACCGAGGCCGTGGCCCGGCTGCTGCCCGGCGTCCTCGGCAACGCCGAGTCCCACCGCGACGACTCCTTCGCGCCCGGCGCGATGGCCAACCTCCTCGAAGGCCCGGTCTACACCAAGCCGCCCGTCTGGCGCGGCCGGGACATCCCCGAGGTGCTGCTCAGCGGCCACCACGGCAGGATCGCCCGCTGGCGCCGCGACGAGGCCCTCAGGCGTACGACCGTCAACCGGCCCGACCTGATCGAGCGCTGCGACCCCAAGGCCTTCGACAAGAAGGACCGCGAGATGCTCTCCATCCTGGGCTGGGAACCGGACCCGGCGGGGGAGCCGTACGGCCGATTTTGGCGCCGGACCGAGGGCGTGGAAGAATAGACCGCTGTTGTGCGCTCGTCCGGCGTGCGCCCCTGCCACAGGGGGACACGACGCCCGCCCCGACCCGCACGGCAGTCCTCCTGGAACCCCTAGTTTCCGTTGATGACCTGTGGCATCAGCGAAGAAAGCAGACGAAATGTCTCACCTGCTCGACTCCGTCGACGTCGCGTCGCTGCGCAGCGACATCCCGGCCTTCCGTCCGGGTGACACCGTCAACGTCCACGTCCGCGTCATCGAGGGCAACCGCTCCCGTGTGCAGCAGTTCAAGGGCGTTGTGATCCGCCGCCAGGGCTCCGGTGTCCGCGAGACCTTCACGGTCCGCAAGGTCTCGTTCTCCGTCGGCGTCGAGCGCACCTTCCCGGTGCACACCCCGATCGTCGAGAAGATCGAGCTGGTCACCCGTGGTGACGTGCGCCGCGCCAAGCTGTACTACCTCCGTGAGCTGCGCGGCAAGGCCGCGAAGATCAAGGAGAAGCGCGAGAACTGAGCGCTTTCCCGGAGTCACAGCGGAGCCGGATAGCATCTGGCTCCGATGGACACCGAAGCACAGCAGACGGAACGCGACCGCTCCTCCCACCCCGGTACTCCGGGGGCGGAGGGCCGGTCGCGTTTCGCGTTGCTGTCGCGGGTCGCCGACCGGCTCCCGGGCGGCCGGATCACCCTCACCCTCATCACCGGCCTGGCGTTCCTGCTGCTCCTCAACGCCTTTGTGATGCAGCCGTTCGAGATTCCGAGCGGATCCATGGAGCGCGGATTGAGGATCGGGGACCGCGTCCTCGTAAACAAGTTGGCGTACCGTTTCGGTGCCCGGCCCGGCCGCGGTGACGTGGTCGTGTTCGACGGCACCGGGTATTTCGGGGACGCCGACTACGTCAAGCGGGTGGTCGGTGTGGGGGGAGACCATGTGGTCTGCTGCGACAAGAACGGGAGGATCGAGGTGAACGGCCGGTCCGTCGACGAGACGGCGTTCCTCTATCCCGGGGACGGCGCCTCCAGTGTGCCCTTCGACGTCGTCGTGCCCCCGGGTCGCCTCTTCGTCCTCGGCGACCACCGCAGCGACTCCAGCGACTCCCGCGACCACCTCGGCTCGCCCGGCGGCGGCATGATCCCCGTCGGCGAGGTCATCGGCCGGGCCGACTGGATCATGTGGCCCTACCGCCACTGGACACGCCTGACCCGCCCCGCCGCCTACGCGCGCGTGCCCGCAGCCCCCACGGGGGCCGCCCATGGGTAACCGCGGCAAACCACGCGGGGTGCCCGCCACCCCCGCCGACAACCTGCTGCCCACCGGGGCCCGCCGCACCTCCGCGCCCGGCGGCGGCCGCACGCGCGCGGAGCGGCGCAAACTGCAGCGCAAGGTCAAGCGCAAGCGGAGGCGGTCGGCCGTCCGGGAGATCCCGCTGCTGATCGGGGTCGCCGTGCTCATCGCGCTCGTCCTGAAGACCTTCCTCGTCCAGGCCTTCGTGATCCCCTCCGGCTCCATGGAGGAGACGATCCGCATCGGCGACCGGGTCCTGGTCGACAAGTTCACGCCGTGGTTCGGCTCCGAGCCGCAGCGCGGGGACGTCGTCGTCTTCCACGACCCGGGCGGCTGGCTCCAGGACGAGCAGACCACCAAGAAGAACGACCCCGTCGTCGTCAAGCAGCTCAAGGAAGGCCTCACCTTCATCGGGCTGCTGCCGTCCGACAACGAGAAGGACCTGATCAAGCGAGTCATCGGGGTCGGCGGCGACCACGTCAAGTGCTGCGACGCCAAGGGCCGCGTCACCGTCAACGGCGTCCCGCTCACCGAGGGTGCCTACCTCTATCCGGGGGACGCGCCCTCCGCCATGCCCTTCGACATCACCGTCCCCAAGGGCCGGCTGTGGGTCATGGGCGACCACCGGGGCAATTCCGCGGACTCCCGCTCCCACCAGGACACGTCCTACGGCGGCACGGTCTCCGTGGACTCGGTGGTCGGCCGGGCCATGGTCATCGGCTGGCCGGTCGGCCACTGGACGCGTCTGGAAGAACCTAAAACCTTCGCAAGCGTCACCGACTCCGTGTCGGGTGCGGCCGCTGCTTCCCGGGCGTCGCATAGGGTTGCCTCCGAGAACCGGAACGGAATGACCCAGCTCCCGACCCCTGCGGAACTCCCGCTCGTTATGGGAGTGGTGGGCCTGCACCGTGTACGGGGCAGGCGGCGGCACAGAGTGAGGAGTTGGCGTGGGGGATGTGGCGGTTGGCGCACGGTCGGGACACGACGGCGAGGAGAACCGCGGGCACCCCGTGGAACCGGACGTTCCCGTACCGAACGGCGCCATGACCTCCGGGAATGACGAGGCCGCCGGCGACGAGGGCGAGCAGCAGCCCCGTACCGCGAGCGCGGCCGCGGACGGGACGACGGCCCGGCCGAGGAAGCCGCGCTCCTTCTGGAAGGAGCTGCCGATCCTGATCGGCATCGCGCTGGTCCTGGCGCTGCTGATCAAGACCTTCCTGGTGCAGGCGTTCTCGATCCCCTCGGACTCGATGCAGAACACCCTTCAGCAGGGTGACCGGGTGCTGGTCGACAAGCTGACCCCGTGGTTCGGCTCCGAGCCCGAGCGCGGTGAGGTCGTCGTCTTCCACGACCCGGACAACTGGCTGGCGGGCGAGCCGACGCCCACCCCGAACCCGGTGCAGAAGGTCCTCAGCTGGATCGGCCTGATGCCGTCGGCGGAGGAGAAGGACCTGATCAAGCGGGTGATCGGGGTCGGCGGCGACACGGTCGAGTGCAAGGGCAGCGGCCCGCTGAAGGTCAACGGCAAGGCGCTGAACGAGCCGTACGTCTACCCCGGCAACACGCCGTGCAGCGTGGACGACCAGGGCGGCCAGTTCAAGGTCAAGGTCCCCAAGGGCTACATCTGGGTGATGGGCGACCACCGCCAGAACTCCCGTGACTCCCGGTACAACCAGTCCGACAAGAACCACGGCATGGTTCCCGTCGACAAGGTCGTCGGCCGCGCGGTCGTCAAGGCCTGGCCGATCAACCGCTGGGGCACCCTGCCGATCCCGGACACCTTCGACCAGCCCGGCCTCGACCAGCAGTCCTCGGCGGCGGCGTCGCTGACGGCGGCCCCGCAGGGCATCGCCGTGGCGGCGGTCCTCCCGGTGGCCGTGTGGCGGCGCCGGCGCACGCACCGGCCGGCGGCCGGCACCAGGTAGGAGCCTGCCGGGCGGCGGGAAGAAGGGGCTGCCCCCGTCCGGTACCGCCGGGTAGGGTGCGGACCCATGGGTGGCGAGAGCATGACGCGTACGGCCCCGCAGGGCGGCGGCACCGGCACGGCACGGGCCGGCGGCAGCCGGCTCGGACAGCGGCTGTCCGGACTGGCCATGGCGCTGGGTCTGGTGCTGTTCCTCGGCGGGTTCGCCTGGGGAGCGCTGGTCTACCGGCCGTACACCGTGCCCACCAGCTCCATGACGCCCACCATCGACGCCGGCGACCGGGTGCTCGCCCAGCGCGTCGACGGCGACGAGGTGCGCCGCGGTGACGTGGTCGTCTTCGAGGACAAGACCTGGGTCACCGACGCCAAGGTGGTCAAGCGCGTGGTCGCCGTGGGCGGGGACACCGTCTCCTGCTGCACCAACGGCAAGCTGACCGTCAACGGCAAGCAGATCGACGAGCCGTACCTGCCCGAGGGCAGCCTGGCCGAGATCAAGAACTTCGGCACGGTGACGGTCCCCGAGGGCCGGCTGTTCCTGCTCGGCGACGAACGCCAGGGCTCCCTGGACTCCACCGCCCACCTCACCGACGCGGCCAAGGGCACCGTCTCGCGCGGTGCCGTGTCCGCCCGCGTGGAGGCCGTCGTCTGGCCCTGGAAGGGCACGCTCAAGCGCCCCACCGGGTTCGAGACGCTCGGCGCCCTCTCCCGGCCGGGTCCGCTGCGCACGATCGAGCTGATGGCCGTGGCCGGCGCGGTCCTGGTCCTCGGCGGCGGCGCCTACGGTCCCGTCGCCGGCCGCCTGCACCGCTCCCGCACCCGCGCCGCCCACCCGGAGACGGCCGGTGCCCGCTGAACCCGCACGCCCGGCGGAGGGGCCGCACGACGCACCCGGTGAGGGCGGGGGAGAGGGCGGGCCGCGGAAGGTGGCCCGGGTGGTGCTGCTCGACCCCCGGGACCGCATCCTGCTCCTGCACGGCCACGAGCCGGGCGACCCGGCCGACGACTGGTGGTTCACCCCGGGCGGCGGCCTGGAGGGCACCGAGACGCGCGAGGAGGCCGCGCTGCGGGAACTCGCCGAGGAGACCGGCATCACCGACGTCGAACTCGGCCCGGTGCTCTGGCGGCGGCGGTGCTCGTTCCCGTTCGCGGGCCGCCGCTGGGACCAGGACGAGTGGTACTACCTGGCCCGTACGACCCAGACGGCCACGGCGGCGACGGGGCTGACCGAGTTGGAGCGGCGCAGCGTCGCCGGAGCGCGCTGGTGGACGTGTCGGGAACTGACCCGGGCACATGAGACGGTGTATCCGACCAGACTCGCCGAGCTGCTGAGCACGCTGCTCGTCGAAGGTCCCCCGGCCAGGCCCATGACCCTCGACACGGAAATCGTCTGAGAGCACCCGGGACTGGCGCACAATGGGGGGATCGCACGGCTGAAGGGGAACATGCCATGAGCGCCGAGGACCTCGAAAAGTACGAGACCGAGATGGAGCTGAAGCTCTACCGGGAGTACCGAGATGTCGTCGGTCTGTTCAAATACGTGATCGAGACCGAGCGGCGGTTCTACCTCACCAACGACTACGAGATGCAGGTGCACTCGGTGCAGGGTGAGGTGTTCTTCGAGGTCACCATGGCCGACGCCTGGGTCTGGGACATGTACCGCCCGGCCCGTTTCGTCAAGCAGGTGCGCGTCCTGACGTTCAAGGACGTGAATATCGAGGAGCTGAACAAGAGCGACCTGGAGCTGCCCGGCGGATGATGTCCCCCTCCCGGGTGAGGGAGTTCTCCACAACCGGCGAGTAGTTCACCAAGATCAACATCTTGGGGCGGAACGCGTGACGGTTGGCGCCGGAGGTGGTGCCGACATGAACGCACGAGAAGCAATCGGCAAGTACGGCGAGGACCTGGCCGCCCGGCGGCTCGCCGAGGCCGGCATGACGATCCTGGAGCGCAACTGGCGCTGCGGACGGACCGGCGAGATCGACATCGTGGCGCGGGACGGGGACGCGCTCGTCGTCTGCGAGGTCAAGACCCGCAGGGGCGGTGGCTACGAACACCCGATGGCCGCGGTGACCCCCGAGAAGGCCGCCCGGCTCCGGGTCCTCGCGGCGCAGTGGATCCAGGCCCACGGAGGAGCGCCACCGGGCGGCGTCCGCATCGACGTCGTCGGCGTGCTGCTGCCCCGCCGGGGCGCTCCGGCCGTCGAGCACGCGCGGGGGGTGGCCTGAATGGGCTTCGCCCGCACCTGCTCCGTGGCCCTGGTCGGCGTCGAGGGCGTGGTCGTCGAGGTCCAGGCCGACCTCGAACCCGGCGTGGCGGCCTTCACCCTGGTGGGCCTGCCGGACAAGAGCCTGACGGAGAGCCGGGACCGGGTCCGGGCGGCGGTGGTGAACTCGGGCGGTGAGTGGCCGCAGAAGAAGCTCACCGTCGGCCTCAGCCCGGCCTCCGTGCCCAAGGCCGGCTCGGGGTTCGACCTGGCCGTCGCCTGCGCGGTGCTCGGGGCGGCCGAGCGCATCGACCCCCGCGTCCTCGCCGACATCGTCATGATCGGGGAGCTGGGCCTGGACGGCCGGGTGCGCCCGGTCCGCGGCATCCTGCCGGCCGTGCTCGCGGCGGCCGACGCGGGGTACGAGCAGGTGGTGGTGCCCGAGTGCGCCGCCGCCGAGGCCTCGCTGGTCCCCGGGGTGTCCGTCCTCGGGGTCCGCAGCCTGCGGCAGCTCATCGCGGTCCTGGCCGAGGAGCCCGTCCCCGACGAGGCACCGGACGATCCGGGCCGGCCCGATCCCCTCCTCGCCGGCCTGCGGGTACCCGGCACGGGGGCCGCCACCGGTATGCACAGCATCGGCGCCGCCCAGCACGCCGACGAGCACGACCTGGCCGACGTCGTGGGGCAGACCTCCGCCCGAACGGCCGTCGAGGTGGCCGCGGCCGGCGGGCACCACCTCTTCCTGGAGGGTCCGCCCGGCGCGGGCAAGACCATGCTCGCCGAACGTCTCCCCGCCGTTCTCCCCCGGCTCACCCGGGAGGAGTCGCTCGAAGTGACGGCCGTCCACTCGGTCGCCGGGCTGTTGCCCCCCGGCAAGCCGCTCATCGACGCCGCCCCCTACTGCGCCCCGCACCACTCGGCCACGATGCAGTCCCTGGTCGGCGGCGGCCCGGGGGTCGCCCGCCCCGGCGCGGTGTCCCTCGCCCATCGGGGCGTGCTGTTCCTGGACGAGGCGCCCGAGTTCCACGGCCAGACCCTGGACGCCCTGCGGCAGCCCCTGGAGTCCGGGCACGTCGTCATCGCACGCAGCGCCGGCGTGGTCCGGTTCCCGGCGCGGTTCCTCATGGTCCTGGCCGCCAATCCCTGTCCCTGCGGTCGGTTCTCCCTGCGCGACTCGCTGTGCGAGTGCCCGCCGTCCGCCGTCCGCCGCTACCAGTCCCGGCTGTCCGGCCCGCTGCTGGACCGGGTGGACCTGCGCGTCGAGGTCGACCCGGTCACCCGGTCCCAGCTCACCGAGCCCGGCGCCCGCGGAGAGTCCACGGCGACCGTGGCCGACCGGGTACGGCAGGCCCGCGAGCGGGCGGCGGTCCGGCTCACCGGCACCCCCTGGCGCACCAACAGCGAAGTGCCCGGCCGTGAACTGCGCAGCCGGTACCACGCCGTCACCGGGGCGATGGACGAGGCGGAACGCAGTCTGGAACGCGGCGTGCTCACCGCCCGCGGTATCGACCGGGTCCTGCGCGTCGCCTGGACCGTCGCCGACCTCGTCGGACACGACCGCCCGGACGCGACCGACGTCGCCCTGGCCCTGCAACTGCGCACCGGCGTCCCCCGGGGCGTACCGATGGCCATCGGAGCCCTGACATGACCGGCGAGGGCGACCCCGGCGCCGACCTGCTCGGGCGGGTGTTCCTCGCCCGGGTGATCGAGCCGGGGGACGAGGTCGGGGGCCGGTGGGTGCGGGAGCTCGGAGTGGGGGAGGTGGTGCGGCGGCTGCGGTCCGGCCGGGAGGCGTTGCCCGGGGTGAGCGGGACCCGGTGGGCGGGACTCGTCGCGCGGGCCCGGCGGGCCGAGCCGGAGCGGGATCTGGAGGCGGCCCGGGCCGCGGGGGCGCGGTTCGTCCGTCCGGGGGACGGCGAGTGGCCGGGCCAGCTGGACGACCTCGGGGACGGGCGGCCCCTCGGGCTGTGGGTGCGGGGCCGGGCCCACCTGCGGATGTGGGCGCTCCGCTCCGTGGCCGTCGTCGGCGCCCGCGCCTGCACCGAGTACGGCACCCACGCGGCCGCCACCCTGGCCTCCGGCCTCGCCGAGCGCGGATGGGTCGTCGTATCGGGCGGCGCCTACGGCATCGACGGCGCCGCCCACCGCGGCACGCTCGCCGCCCACGGCGCCACCATCGCCGTCCTGGCCTGCGGCGTCGACCAGCCCTACCCCCGCGGGCACGCCGCCCTGATCGGCCGGATCGCGGACCAGGGACTGGTCGTGGGTGAGCTGCCGCCGGGGGAGCACCCCACCCCCAGCCGGTTCATCCTCCGCAACCGCGTCATCGCCGCCCTCACCCGGGGCACCGTCGTCGTGGAGGCGGCCTGCCGCAGCGGCTCGCTCTCCACCGCCCGGGCCGCGGGGCGCCTCGGCCGCTTCACGATGGGTGTCCCCGGCCCGGTCACCAGCGCACTCTCCGCCGGCGTGCACGAACTGCTGCGCGGAGAGGCCACCCTGGTCACCGACGCCACCGAGATCATCGAACTCGTGGGCGACATGGGTGATCTCGCGCCGCCCCGCCGCGGCCCGGTCCTCCCGCGTGACCTGCTGGAACCGGCCGCCCGGAGCGTCCTCGCCGCCCTGCCCGGCAACCGCGCCGCCCCCGCCGACGAGATCGCGCTCGGCGCACGCACCACGCGGGACGAGGCGATCGCGAGACTGTACGAACTCCGAGCACTTGGTTACGTCGAACGACACGGCGATGGCTGGAAGTTGACACGCCAGGCGATGATCTCGGTCCGCAGCGGTCGCCCGCCATGCTGACCGACCGTGTTCGGCCGTCCGGGGGAACCCCCGACGCCCTTGGAGTTTCCCGGAGTTGGCACCCCGCGCCGATCACGGAGAGCGAGCCGTGGCCCGCGGTCACCCACCCGGCGCGAGCGCCCCGCGCACGGGTGGAGCCTCGGTGTTCGCACACCGCGACTCCTCAGTCACGCTACGCTCACGAAGGCGGTGGCGCAGATGGCGCCAACCCGACATCCGACGTCACCTCACCCAGGCAGCCCACTTCCCCGCATCCCCGTACGAACCCCCACCCCTCCCACCACGTCCACCGGCCCACTCCACCCACCCACCCACTCCGCAGCACTTCACGGCACTTCACGGCAGAACGGCACAAGGCGACGAATGCCCCAGCACACCTCCGGGTCCGACCGGGCGGCGATCCCCCCAGCCGCCCGCGACGGCGGCAGCGTGCGACCGCCCGCACCCTCGACGCTCGACGAGCTGTGGCGGTCGTACAAGGCGACGGGGGACGACCGGCTGCGGGAGCAGCTGATCCTGCACTACTCGCCGCTGGTCAAGTACGTGGCGGGCCGGGTGAGCGTCGGGCTGCCGCCCAACGTGGAGCAGGCCGACTTCGTCTCCTCCGGGGTCTTCGGGCTGATCGACGCGATCGAGAAGTTCGACATCGACCGGGAGATCAAGTTCGAGACGTACGCGATCACCCGGATCCGCGGCGCGATGATCGACGAGCTGCGGGCGCTGGACTGGATCCCCCGCTCGGTGCGGCAGAAGGCGCGGAACGTCGAGCGTGCCTACGCCACCCTGGAGGCACGGCTGCGGCGGACACCCACGGAGGGCGAGGTGGCCACCGAGCTGGGCATGGAGGTGGACGAACTCCACGCGGTCTTCAGCCAGTTGTCGCTGGCCAACGTGGTCGCCCTGGAAGAGCTGCTGCACGTCGGCGGCGAGGGCGGGGACCGGCTCAGCCTGATGGACACGCTGGAGGACACCGCCGCCGACAACCCCGTGGAGGTGGCCGAGGACCGGGAGCTGCGGCGGTTCCTGGCCCGGGCGATCAACACGCTGCCCGAGCGGGAGAAGACCGTGGTCACCCTGTACTACTACGAGGGCCTGACCCTCGCCGAGATCGGCAACGTGCTCGGCGTCACCGAGAGCCGGGTCAGCCAGATCCACACCAAGTCGGTGCTCCAGCTGCGGGCCAAGCTGGCGAGCTTCGGGCGCTGACTCCTCCCTTCCGGGACGGAGCCTCCGTACAGTGGTCGGCGTGCCAAGGATTCGAGCGGCCTCCGTGGCCGAACACCGGTCGATGCAGCGAGCCGCTCTGCTGGACGCGGCTCGGTCCCTGCTCTCCGAGGGCGGGACGGACGCACTGACCTTTCCGGCGCTGGCCGAGCGGACGGGGCTGGCGCGGTCGTCCGTGTACGAGTACTTCCGCTCCCGCGCCGCCGTGGTCGAGGAGCTGTGCGAGGCCGACTTCCCGGTGTGGGCGGCGGAGGTCGCGGCGGCGATGGAGCGTGCCGAGTCGGCCGAGGGCAGGATCGAGGCGTATGTGCGGCGGCAGCTGGCGCTGGTCGGGGACCGGCGGCACCGGGCGGTCGTCGCCATCTCCGCGAGCGAGCTGGACGCCGGGGCACGGGAGAAGATCCGGGCCGCCCACGGGGGCCTGGTCGCGATGATCGTCGAGGCGTTGGCGGAGACGGGGCACGGCCAGCCCCGGCTGGCGGCGATGCTGCTGCAGGGGGTGGTGGACGCGGCGGTGCGGCGTATCGAGCTGGGGGCCGCGGAGGACCCCGCGGTGGTGACGGAAGCGGCCGTGGCCATGGCGCTGCGGGGTGTGAAGGGCTGAGCCCCGCCGGGGCCGGGCGGCCCGGGCGGCAGGAACCGCGCGGCCGGCCGCGGGCGGTCCGAGGTCACGGCACGACCGGCAGCAGTCTCGACGGTCCCCGGGACAGCAGCCACGGCGGCAGCAGGGACAACGGGTCCAGGTAGGTCCCGCCCCGCAGCAGACCCCAGTGCACGCACGCCGCGGGCCCGCAGTGGGAGCCGGTCGGCTCCACCGCTCCCACCGCCTCTCCCGCCTCCACCTCGTCCCCCGTGCGCACCGAAGCCCGCACGGGTTCGTACGTGGTCCGCAGGTCCGTTCCCCGCAGCTCCAGCGAGACCACGCCCCGTCCGGCCACCCGCCCCGCGAACAGCACCCGCCCGGCCGCGACCGCCCGCACCCCGGCGCCGGGCGGAGCGGCGAGGTCGACCCCGCGGTGCCCGGGGCCGTACACCGTCGCCGGTGGTTGCCAGCCGCGCAGGACCGGAGGGCGCAGGCCCACCGGCCAGGCGCGGGCGAGGGCCGGGACCCGGGGCCGCGGGTCCCCCTGCGGGGCCGTCGGCGGGGCCGGGGGCGGGGTGGCCGCCCGGGCCGCGGGAGCCAGTGCCGCAGCCGCCGAGACCAGCAGCAGGGCCGTTCGGAGCATCACGTGTCGCATGGCGACACCGTCCCGCAGCCCCGCCGATCACGGCCGGAGCCTGTGGACCACCCGCCGGTTGTGGACAGCGGCGTCACCCGGGGCCTCGCCGGTCCCGTACACTTCTTCTGGCGATCCGGGTCACCGGGTCGACTTCGCACGCCCCGGTACGAGTTCCGGCAACGGTTCGTACCAAGCGCCCCTCGGTCCTTCGCGGCACGGCGCACGCGGGCGTCAGGCGCGACCGCCGTCCGGCGGACGCGGCACAACCGAGAACACCAAGGAGAAACGGCCATGGCCGTCGTCACGATGCGGGAGCTGCTGGAGAGCGGCGTCCACTTCGGTCACCAGACCCGTCGCTGGAACCCGAAGATGAAGCGCTTCATCTTCACCGAGCGCAACGGCATCTACATCATCGACCTGCTCCAGTCGCTGTCGTACATCGACCGCGCCTACGAGTTCGTCAAGGAGACCGTCGCCCACGGCGGCACGGTCATGTTCGTCGGCACGAAGAAGCAGGCGCAGGAGGCCATCGCCGAGCAGGCCACCCGCGTCGGCATGCCCTACGTCAACCAGCGCTGGCTGGGCGGCATGCTCACCAACTTCTCGACCGTCTACAAGCGTCTGCAGCGCCTCAAGGAGCTTGAGCAGATCGACTTCGAGGACGTCGCCGCGTCCGGTCTGACCAAGAAGGAGCTGCTGGTCCTCTCCCGCGAGAAGGCCAAGCTGGAGAAGACCCTCGGCGGTATCCGCGAGATGCAGAAGGTGCCCAGCGCCGTCTGGATCGTGGACACCAAGAAGGAGCACATCGCCGTCGGTGAGGCCCGGAAGCTGAACATCCCGGTCGTCGCGATCCTCGACACCAACTGCGACCCCGACGAGGTCGACTACAAGATCCCGGGCAACGACGACGCGATCCGCTCCGTCACCCTGCTCACCCGTGTGATCGCCGACGCCGTCGCCGAGGGCCTCATCGCCCGTTCCGGCGTCGCCACCGGCGACAAGGGTGAGAAGGCCGCGGGCGAGCCGCTCGCCGAGTGGGAGCGCGACCTGCTCGAGGGTGAGAAGAAGGCCGACGAGGCTGCTCCGGCCGCCGAGGCTCCGGCTGCCGAGGCTCCGGCCGCCGAGGCTCCCGCCGCCGAGGCCGCTCCGGCCGAGGGCGAGCAGGCCGCCGAGGCCGAGCAGGCCTGACGCCGGTCCGTCAGCGTTCGACGGCGGGGGCGGTGACATCCACTCCGCCCCCGCCGTTCACCCGCAGGTCGGCACCAGGTACGCGGTCCGCGACTACATGTGGAACGCAATCGTGCGGATCTGAAGATCTTCCAGACTTCGAGAAAGACTCACAGACTCATGGCGAACTACACCGCCGCCGACGTCAAGAAGCTCCGTGAGCTGACCGGCGCCGGCATGATGGACTGCAAGAAGGCGCTGGACGAGGCCGAGGGCAACGTCGACAAGGCCGTCGAGGCGCTGCGCATCAAGGGCCAGAAGGGCGTCGCCAAGCGCGAGGGCCGCTCCGCCGAGAACGGCGCCGTGGTCTCCATCATCGCCGACGACAACTCCTCCGGTGTCCTGGTCGAGCTGAAGTGCGAGACGGACTTCGTCGCCAAGGGCGAGAAGTTCCAGGCCGTGGCCAACGCCATCGCCGAGCACGTCGCCAAGACGAACCCGGCCGACCTCCAGGCCCTGCTCGCCTCCGAGATCGAGGCCGGCAAGACCGTCCAGGCGTTCGTGGACGAGGCCAACGCCAACCTCGGCGAGAAGATCGTCCTGGACCGCTTCGCGCAGTTCGCCGACGGCTACGTCACCGCCTACATGCACCGCACCATGCCCGACCTGCCCCCGCAGATCGGTGTCCTGGTCGAGCTGGACAAGCCGAACGCCGAGGTCGCCAAGGGCGTCGCCCAGCACATCGCCGCCTTCGCGCCGAAGTACCTCTCCAAGGACGAGGTGCCGGCCGACGTCGTCGAGTCCGAGCGCCGCATCGCCGAGGAGACCACCCGCGCCGAGGGCAAGCCCGAGGCCGCGATCGCGAAGATCGTCGAGGGTCGTCTGAACGGCTTCTTCAAGGACGCCACGCTGCTCGGCCAGCCGTACGCGCTGGACAACAAGAAGTCGGTCCAGAAGGTGCTGGACGAGGCCGGTGTCACCCTGAAGCGCTTCTCGCGCATCAAGGTCGGCATCTGAGTCCGTACCGCGATCGACGCGCGACCCGACGGGAATTCTCGGTAGGGTCGACCGCAGTCGTCCGCGCACACCGCCACACCCCGGCGTGAGGCGGACGGCAGCAGATCTGACGAGGAGGCCATTGCCGCGCATGGGAGCGAAAAGCAACCCCATCGGCAATGGCCTTCTTCGTATGTGCAACACGTGAAAGTTGGGATCCCCATGACCACCAAGGCCCAGAAGAGCGACGACGGCAAAGTACGCGGCCGGTTTCTGCTGAAGCTGTCCGGAGAGGCCTTCTCCGGTGGCGGGGGCCTGGGCGTCGACCCGGACGTGGTGCACAAGATCGCCCGCGAGATCGCGGCCGTCGTGCGCGACGGCGCCCAGGTCGCGGTCGTCATCGGCGGCGGCAACTTCTTCCGCGGCGCGGAACTCCAGCAGCGCGGCATGGACCGCGCCCGCTCCGACTACATGGGCATGCTCGGCACCGTGATGAACTGCCTCGCCCTCCAGGACTTCCTGGAGAAGGAGGGCATCCAGTCCCGCGTGCAGACCGCCATCACCATGGGCCAGGTCGCCGAGCCGTACATCCCGCTGCGCGCCGTGCGCCACCTGGAGAAGGGCCGCGTGGTCATCTTCGGTGCCGGTATGGGCATGCCGTACTTCTCCACCGACACCACCGCCGCCCAGCGCGCCCTGGAGATCGACGCCGAGGCGCTGCTCATGGGCAAGAACGGCGTGGACGGGGTCTACGACTCCGACCCCAAGACCAACCCCGACGCCGTCAAGTTCGACGCCCTCGGCTACGGCGAGGTCATCACCCGCGACCTGAAGGTCGCCGACGCCACCGCCATCACGCTGTGCCGCGACAACAAGCTCCCGATCCTCGTCTTCGAGCTTCTCGCGGAGGGCAATATCGCCCGCGCCGTCAAGGGTGAGAAGATCGGCACCCTGGTGGGTGACGAGGGCAGCCGGGACTGACCGGCGCACGCCCCCGTCGTCCGGGGAACGCCACCTGTCCGAGGGACGGACGGGACGCGCCCTGGCCGGGGGATGGACAATGTCCTGCCGGTCGGGAACCGTGCAGGAAGAAGACGCGACGCAGCCGGCCGCCGACCGACTTCAGGAACCGCAGCCGGGCCTTACTCAAGACACGCAGGAGCAAGTGGTGATCGAAGAGACCCTCCTCGAAGCCGAGGAGAAGATGGAGAAGGCCGTCGTGGTCGCCAAGGAGGACTTCGCCGCGATCCGCACCGGGCGTGCGCACCCGGCGATGTTCAACAAGATCGTGGCCGACTACTACGGTGCCCCGACGCCGATCAACCAGCTGGCCTCGTTCTCCGTGCCGGAGCCGCGCATGGCGGTCGTGACCCCGTTCGACAAGAGCGCGCTGCGCAACATCGAGCAGGCGATCCGCGACTCCGACCTGGGCGTCAACCCCAGCAACGACGGCAACATCATCCGGGTGGTGTTCCCCGAGCTGACCGAGGAGCGCCGCCGCGAGTACATCAAGGTCGCCAAGGGCAAGGGCGAGGACGCCAAGGTGTCCATCCGCTCCGTGCGCCGCAAGGCCAAGGACGCCATCGACAAGCTGATCAAGGACGGCGAGGTCGGCGAGGACGAGGGCCGCCGTGCGGAGAAGGAGCTCGACGACACCACGGCGAAGTACGTCGCCCAGGTGGACGAGCTCCTGAAGCACAAGGAAGCGGAGCTGCTCGAAGTCTGATGAGCGACTCTTCCTGGGGAGCGCCGTCGGCGGCGGGCCAGGCCGGGTACTGGGGGTCCGCCGGGGGCGGGCCGGTCCAGCCCGTCCCGGGAGCCGTCCCGGCGGGTCCCGCGTACGATGCGCCTGAGGCGCAGCAGACCCGCCCCATGCCCATCGTGCCCGACGGAACCGTGTACGGCGGACACCAGGACGACGACCGGGGGGCCGCGCGGCTGAGCGGCCCCCCGTTCCCAGACGCGATGTTCCAGACCGGGGAACTCCCGGCCGAGACCCAGAACCCGGAGCCCATGCCCGACGCCCCGCAGCCGGCGCCAGCGCCGCAGAAGAAGAGCGCGGGCCGTGACCTGGGCGCGGCCATAGGCGTCGGTGTCGGGCTCGGTGTGGTCATCGTCGCGTCCCTGTTCGTGGAGAAGGCCGTCTTCGTCGGGGTGATCGCGGTCGCCGTCGTCGTCGGCCTGTGGGAGCTGACCAGCAGGCTCCAGGAGCGCAAGGGCATCAAGGCGCCGCTGGTGCCGCTCGCGGTCGGCGGTGCGGCGATGGTCGTCGCCGGCTATGTGCGCGGCGCCGAGGGCGCGTGGGTCGCGATGGCGCTGACGGCCCTGGCCACGCTGGTCTGGCGGATGACGGAACCACCGGAGGGCTACCTCAAGGACGTCACGGCCGGTGTCTTCGCCGCGTTCTACGTGCCCTTCCTGGCCACGTTCGTCGCGATGATGCTCACCGCCGACGACGGTCCCTGGCGGGTCCTCACCTTCCTGCTGCTGACGGTCGTCAGCGACACCGGCGCGTACGCGGTCGGCTGGCGCTTCGGCAGGCACAAGCTCGCCCCGCGCATCAGCCCCGGCAAGACCCGCGAGGGCCTGCTGGGCGCGGTGCTGTTCGCGATGGCCGCGGGCGCGCTGTGCATGCGGTTCCTGATCGACGACGGCACCTGGTGGCAGGGACTGCTGCTGGGCCTGGCCGTCGCGGCCAGCGCCACACTGGGCGACCTCGGCGAGTCCATGATCAAGCGGGACCTGGGCATCAAGGACATGGGCACCCTGCTCCCGGGCCACGGCGGCATCATGGACCGGCTCGACTCGCTGCTGCCCACCGCGCCGGTGGTGTGGCTGCTGATGGTGATCTTCGTCGGATCCGCCTGAGCGGTACGGCGCCACGGTCCCCGTCCCGGGCAGGGCGGGGACCGTCGTTGTATCCCGGCGTCGCGTCCCGGTCCCGCCCCGGATGCCGCAGCACAAGTCGGCGGCCGGGCCCCGGGCGCGGCAGACTCCCTGACAGGACGGCGGTGCAGCCGCCGCCCGGTGACGCGGCAGGCCGCAGTCCGGTGACGCGGCAGGCCGCCGCCCGGCGACGCAGCAGGGAGTGAGCCCCCGATGCCCCTCGACCCGGCCCCCACGGCCCCCGGCGCGAGCACCACCCCCGCGCCGGCCCCCACGGCCCCCGGCGCGAGCGCCGCCCCCGCGCCGGCCTCCTCGAAGCCCGCCCCCGCCTCCGACCCGCCGGTGAGGTTCTGGCCCGTGGAGGACCTGCCCGCGCTCGACCCCGACCCCCTCCTGGACGAGCTGCTGCGCGAGGAGCCGGTCGCCCGGATCAGGCTGCCGTACGGCGCGGGGCACGCCTGGCTGGTCACGCGGTACGAGGACGTCCGGTTCGTCACCTCCGACCCGCGTTTCTCCCGGGAACAGGTCGTCGGCCGCGACGTCACCACCATGCGCCCGGTGCCGGTGGCCTCCCAGACGGCGGGACTGCAGTACATCGACCCGCCCCGGCACACCCGGCTGCGCCGGGTCGTCGCCCGCGCGTTCACCGGCAGCAGCATGCGCCGACTGCGCCCCCTCGCGCAGCGCAGGGCCGCCGAACTGCTGGACGGGATGGCACGTGCGGGCGCGCCCGCCGACCTCATGGAGCACCTGCACGGCCCGTTCCCGATCGCCCTGATCCGTGACTTCCTCGGCGTGGACGAGAAGGACTGGCACCGCTGGGCGGAGACGGGGGAGGCCCTGTTGTCCGCGGGCGCCGGCTCCGCGGAGCGGGCCCGGGAGGCCGCCCGGGCCACCCGGGCCCGGATCACCGAACTGCTCCTACAGCGCCGTACGGAACCGCGAGAGGATCTCGCCGGAGTGCTGGCGCAGGCCGTCGCGGAGGGCGAGATCACCGATGACGAGGCGGTCTCCCTCGCCATCGCCGTGCAGGTCAGCGGCGGCCACGCGGTCCGCAACAACAGCGGTTCGATGATGTACGCACTGCTCACCCACCCCGCGCAGCTGGACCGGCTGCGCCGCGAACCGGAACTGCTGCCCCGGGCCGTGGAGGAACTGTTCCGCTACGTCCCGCACCGCAACGGCGTCGGCATCCCCCGGATCGCCACCGAGGACGTCGAGGTTGGCGGCCGGCTGATCCGCGCCGGTGACGTGGTCTACAACGCCTATCTCGCCGCCAACCGCGACCCCGGGGTCTTCCGCGACCCCGACGCCCTGGACTTCGACCGCCAGGGCGCCGCTCACGTCGCCTTCGGCCACGGCCCGCACCACTGCCTGGCCGCCGTCATGGCCCGGATGGAGGCCGAGGTCATGATCGGTTCGGTCCTCGCCCGCTTCCCCGGCATCCGCCTGGCGGTGCCGCCCGAGCGGGTCGAGTTCCAGCGGCAGGGCCTGATCCGGGGACCGAGGACGCTGCCCGTGACGTGGTGAGCCGGCCCGCGGAGCCGGACCGGAACCGGACGGGGTCACGGAGCACCGGGCGGCCACTCGGAGGACCGAACCGGAACGCAGCCCCTCGCTTTCACCGGTTTCCGTACATCCCTTGATCACGACGATCTCCGCGTGAGAGCGTACGCGGAACATCACGGGCTGCGTGAATACGCCGATTTAGGCGTACACGCATGTGCAGCCGTTCCCGCCTTTCCTCCAGATCGGAACGCAAGCGAAATGAAGGCAATATCCCGGGGCCGCCTCTCGGTGGTCGCCGCTGCCGCCGCGTGCCTGGTCATCGGCACCGCGACCACCGCCAGCGCCGGCACGAACTCGCCCGTCTCGGACGCGCGGAACGGTGACGGCTACGCGTACTTCGTGGCCGACGGCGACAATTTCCTCATCCACGACAACCTGTGCGACGGCGACACCGTCTGGGCCCAGCTGACGTGGTACAAGTCCGGAGACGGCTGGCATTACCGGACGGTCCACAACACGTCCGGATGCAACACCACGGACACCAGACACCCCTGGAACATCCCCGAGGGCGCGGACGTGTGGGTGCGGGCCTGCGGCAGCGTCGAGCCCAACTACTCCAACAGCGGAAACGGCTACCTCAGCGCCGGCCACGACTGCGACTTCACCCAGGGCGGCCAGCACGGCATCGCCTGAACCCCGGCCGGGCCCGGCCCACCGCACGCCGCGGCGTCCGGCGGGCCGGAGCGGCCCGCCGGATGAGAGCATCCGCGGATGGCCGACGCACAGCTGCCTGCGGGGTGGACCCTCCAGCGGATCCGTGACGTGTCCGGGGACCGGGAGGCGGTCGCCCTGGATCCGGAGCGGCCGGTGAAGCGGGTCGGCTCCACCGGAGAGCACGAGGTGCTCCGGCCGGCGATCGTCCTCGGCTTCCGCAGCCTGTGCCTGGTGAAGCCCGTCCACGGCGACGACTGGTACATGGGCAGCCTGTACGACGACGGCAGCGCCGACTGCTGGGCGGTCTACGGCGATCTGCACGAGGCGCTGCGCGGCCTCTAGGCAGGCTCGTGATCGTTCACCGGCGCCGGTCGCAGCGAGCCACGCCCGCGAGCCACGCCCACGGGCCACCTCGCGCGGGCCACCCCAGCCGGGCCGCCTCAGCGCCGTCGGGGGAACCTCCAACCGTTCTGGCGCAGCTTGAAGAGGACGAACAATCCGCAGAGCGCCCACACGCCCAGGAAGGCCCATCTGAACCACGGGGGGCCTTGCCAGCGCTCCGCCAGCTGAAGCGATGCCGCGTAGTAAGAGGTCATTCCTCGCGCGTGCCCGGCTGCACGGGCAGGAACACGCGGACGACTGCCTTCCGCCGCCGCGTGTGCGGGCCTCCACTCCTGGACGTCGAAGACGCTGCACCAGACGAGTTCGCTGTGCCCGTCAACAGGAGAGGGGCCTTCCCTTCGGTGCATGTAGTCTCGTGTGATCAGTCGTCTCTCGACTCAGGGGGAAGTACCCATGACGAAGGGGCCGTTCGTGGCCGTGGCCGCCGCTACCGCAGCCCTTGGGACCGCACTGGGTTCCCTGGCGCTCCAGCTCCGCGCAGACGGCTACGAGCAGTACGTCGAATCGGTGGCCACTTTCAGCGTCCTGATGTACGTCACCTCGGTTCTGACCGTGGTGACCTGGATCCGTGACGGTCGGCCGCACACGAACTGAAGGGTGCCGGCGCGTGTGTCAGGGCGCCCCGGGGATCAACGAGCGGCAAGCCCGGTCATCAGCGACATCGCCCTGCGTGTCGGCGTCGCGACGCCGGCTGGGCCGTCCCTCGGCCGTCCGGGGCCGCTCAGCGGCGACCGGTGACGACCGCTGACTGCAGTCGTGGCCAGTGACAGCCAGGTCACCCGATTGGATCTGCGACACTGGTAGAGCCATGCCTAAGCCCGGAGAACTCACTTTCGTCGCGCCGCGCGGAGCCAAGAAGCCGCCGCGGCATCTCGCCGACCTCACGCCCGCCGAGCGCAAGGACGCGGTGGCCGAGATCGGTGAGAAGCCGTTCCGTGCCAAGCAGCTCTCGCAGCACTACTTCGCGCGCTACGCGCACGACCCGGAGCAGTGGACCGACATCCCCGCCGGTTCGCGCGCGAAGCTCCAGGAGGCGCTGTTCCCGGAGCTGATGACCGTCGTCCGGCATCTGTCCACCGACCAGGGGACCACGCGCAAGACGCTGTGGCGGCTGTTCGACGGCACGCTGGTCGAGTCCGTGCTGATGCGGTACCCGGACCGGGTCACCATGTGCATCAGCTCGCAGGCCGGATGCGGCATGAACTGCCCGTTCTGCGCGACCGGGCAGGCGGGGCTGGACCGGAACCTGTCCACCGCCGAGATCGTCCACCAGATCGTGGACGGGATGCGGGCGCTGCGGGACGGAGAGGTGCCGGGCGGGCCCGCGCGGCTGTCCAACATCGTCTTCATGGGCATGGGCGAGCCGCTCGCCAACTACAAGCGCGTCGTGGGTGCCGTCCGCGCGCTGACGGATCCGGCACCGGACGGCCTCGGGCTGTCCCAGCGAGGGATCACCGTCTCCACCGTCGGGCTGGTGCCGGCCATCCACCGGTTCGCCGACGAGGGCTTCAAGTGCCGGCTGGCGATCTCCCTGCACGCCCCCGACGACGAGCTGCGCGACACCCTCGTCCCCGTGAACACGCGGTGGAAGGTGCGCGAGGTGCTGGACGCCGGGTTCGAGTACGCCGAGAAGAGCGGCCGCCGGCTGTCCATCGAGTACGCGCTCATCCGGGACATCAACGACCAGGCGTGGCGCGGGGACCGGCTCGGGCGGCTGCTCAAGGGCAGGCCCGTGCACGTCAACCTCATCCCGCTGAACCCGACGCCGGGCTCGAAGTGGACCGCGTCGCGGCCGGAGGACGAGAAGGCGTTCGTCGAGGCCATCGCGGCCCACGGCGTGCCCGTGACCGTCCGGGACACCCGTGGTCAGGAGATCGACGGGGCCTGCGGTCAGCTCGCGGCCACCGAGCGGTAACCTGGGCCCGTCCACACATCTTCATATTCCGACAGGGGAGCGCCACAGCGCTGAGAGTGCGGCACCCAGGCCGCAGACCCTCTGAACCTCGCCCAGGTCATTCTGGGTAGGAAGTTCGGTCACCACCTCAAGCTGTCGTGCCCTGCCCGGGTCCCGGGTGGGGCCGCGTTCTTCCTGGCCCACCCCAGGAGGACATCCAGTGCACCACAAGACCTTCGTGGCCGCGGCGGTCGGCCTCGGCCTCGTCACGCTGTCCGCGTGCGGGTCCACCGACGCCAAGGGCTCCGCCGACACCAAGACCGTGACCGTGGTCAGCCACGACTCGTGGGCCGTCTCCAAGGACGTGCTCAAGGGCTTCGAGAAGCAGTCCGGGTACAAGGTCAGGGTCCTCAAGGACGGCGACGCCGGGCAGGCCGTCAACAAGGCGATCCTGACCAAGGACAACCCGCAGGGCGACGTCCTCTTCGGCGTCGACAACACTCTGCTCTCCAGGGCCCTCGACAACGGCCTCTTCCAGCCGTACGAGGCGAAGGGGCTCGGCAGCGTCGGCGCCGAGTACCAGCTCGACAAGGGCAGGCACCGGGTCACGCCCGTCGACCACGGCGACATCTGCGTCAACTACGACAAGGCCTGGTTCGCCGAGCACAGGCTGACCCCGCCGAAGTCCTTCGCCGACCTCGCCAAGCCCGCGTACAAGAACCTCCTCGTCACCGAGAACGCGGCCACCTCCTCCCCGGGCCTCGGCTTCCTGCTGGGCAGCGCCGCGCGGTTCGGCGACGACGGCTGGCAGGGCTACTGGAAGAAGCTGAAGGCCAACGGCGTCAAGGTCGTCGACGGCTGGGAGCAGGCCTACTACCAGGAGTTCTCCGGCTCCTCCGAGGGCAGGAAGGCCGGCGGCGACCGGCCGCTGGTCGTGTCGTACGCCTCCTCCCCGCCCGCCGAGGTGATCTACGCCAAGAAGCGGCCCGCCACCGCCCCGACCGGGGTGTCGTACGGCACCTGCTTCCGGCAGATCGAGTTCGCCGGGCTGCTCGACAACGCCCGGAACCCCAAGGGCGCCAAGGCGTTCATCGACTTCCTGGTCTCCAGGGAGTTCCAGCAGGACATGCCGCTGAACATGTTCGTCTACCCGGTCGTGAAGGGGGCCGCCGTCCCCGCCGACTTCACGAAGTACGGGGCGGCCGCCAAGGACCCCGAGACCCTGGCCCCCGACAGGATCGCCGCCAACCGTGACCAGTGGGTCAAGTCGTGGACCTCGCTCGTACTGAGGTAGCCCCGAGGAGGGACCGCGCGGGAAGCGCGGCGCGGCTCGGGCTGATGGCCCTGCCCGTCGCGTTCTTCGCGCTGTTCTTCGCCTGGCCCGTGGCCGCCATCGTCACGCGCGGACTGAGGGCGGACGGCACCTGGCACCTGGGGCGGATCGCGGACGTCGTCACCGAGCCGGACCTCCGGCACGTGCTGTGGTTCACCACCTGGCAGGCGCTCGCCTCCACCGGGCTCACCCTGCTGCTGGCCCTGCCCGCCGCCTATGCCGTCGCCCGCCTCGACTTCCCGGGCCGGCAGCTGCTGCGGGCCGTCGTCACCGTGCCGTTCGTGCTGCCGACCGTCGTCGCCGGCAGCGCCTTCCTGGCCCTGGTCGGCCACCACGGGCTGCTCGACCAGCTGTGGGGGGTACGGCTGGACACCACGGTCTGGGCGATCCTGCTGGCCCACGTCTTCTTCAACTACGCGGTCGTCGTGCGCACGGTCGGCGGGCTGTGGGCCCAGCTCGACCCCCGGCAGGAGGAGGCCGCGCGGATGCTGGGCGCCTCCCCGCTCACGGCCTGGCGGAAGATCACCCTGCCCGCGCTCGCACCCGCCGTGGCCGCCGCCGCCCTGATGGTCTTCCTGTTCACCTTCACCTCCTTCGGCGTGGTGCAGATCCTCGGCGGCCCCACCTTCTCCACCCTCGAAGTGGAGATCTACCGGCAGACCTCCGAGGTCTTCGACCTGTCCACGGCCGCCGTCCTCACCCTCGTCCAGTTCGCGGCAGTCGGCGCGATCCTCGCCGTGCACGCCTGGACGGTGCGGCGCAGGGAGACCGCCCTGCGGCTCGTGGACCCGCGGACCACCGCCCGGCGCCCGCGCGGCGCCGGCCAGTGGGCGCTGCTCGCCGGCGTCCTCGCCACCGTCGCCCTGCTGCTGGTCCTGCCGCTCGCCGTGCTCGTCCGCCGCTCCCTCGACGCGCCCGGTCTCGGCTACTACCGGGCGCTGGCCGACACGGACGGCGGTACGTTCCTGGTGGCGCCGGTGCACGCGGTGTGGACCTCGCTGGAGTACGCCGTCGCCGCCACCGCCATCGCCGTCGTGATCGGAGGCCTCGCCGCCGCCGCGCTGGCCCGCCGGGACGCGGGACGGCTGGTACGGGGCTTCGACGCGCTGCTGATGCTGCCGCTCGGCGTCTCCGCCGTGACCGTCGGTTTCGGCTTCCTGATCGCACTCGACAAGCCGCCGCTGGACCTGCGCCAGTCCTGGATGCTGGTGCCGCTCGCCCAGGCGCTGGTCGGCGCCCCCTTCGTCGTACGGACCATGCTGCCCGTGCTGCGCGCGGTGGACGTCCGGCTCAGGGAGGCGGCGGCCGTGCTCGGCGCCTCGCCGTGGCGGGTGTGGCGGGAGGTGGACCTGCCGCTGGTGCGGCGCGCGCTGCTGGTCGCGGCGGGGTTCGCGTTCGCCGTGTCACTCGGCGAGTTCGGGGCGACCGTGTTCATCGCCCGGCCCGACAACCCCACCCTCCCGGTCGCCGTGGCCCGGCTGCTGAGCCGGCCGGGTGACCTCAACTACGGCCAGGCGATGGCCCTCTCGACGATTCTGATGGTGGTGTGCGCCGCCGCGCTGCTCGTTCTGGAGCGGCTGCGCACCGACCGGACCGGGGAGTTCTAGATGCTGCTGAGCCTGGACGCCGCGACCGTGCGCTTCGGCGGGCGGGCCGTGCTCGACGCCGTCGGTCTGGACGTCGCCGAGCACGAGGTGGTGTGCGTCCTCGGGCCCAGCGGCAGCGGCAAGTCGACCCTGCTGCGGGCCGTGGCCGGACTCCAGCCCCTGTCGGGCGGACGGGTGCTGCTCGACGGCCGCGACCAGGCGGGCGTACCCGCGCACCGGCGGGGCGTGGGGCTGATGTTCCAGGACCACCAGCTGTTCCCGCAGCGGGACGTCGGCGCGAACGTCGCCTTCGGGCCGCGCATGCACGGCGTCGCCAAGGGCGAACGGGACGCCGAGGTCGGACGGTTGCTGGAGCTGGTCGGGCTGCCGGGGGCCGCCCGGCGGGCCGTGGCCTCGCTGTCCGGCGGCGAGCAGCAGCGCGTGGCCCTCGCCCGGGCGCTCGCCCCCCGGCCCCGGCTGCTCATGCTGGACGAGCCGCTCGGCCAGCTCGACCGTTCGCTCCGGGAGCGGCTGGTGGTCGAACTGCGGGAGCTGTTCGGCCGGCTGGGGACGACCGTGCTCGCCGTCACCCACGACCAGGGCGAGGCGTTCGCGCTGGCCGACCGGGTGGTGGTGATGCGGGACGGGCGGATCGCGCAGACCGGGACACCGCTCGACGTGTGGCAGCGGCCCGCCGACGCGTTCGTGGCCCGCTTCCTCGGCTTCGAGAACCTGGTCCCGGCGACCGTCGCCGGGACGGCGGCCGACAGCCCGTGGGGCAAGCTGCCGGTGCCGGACGGCTCCGCGCAGGGCGAGCGCACGGTCCTCGTCCGCCCGGCCGGCGTCCGGCTGGTCCCGGCCGACCAGGGACTGCCCTGCACGGTCACCGCCCGCACCTTCCGGGGCACGCATGTGGCCCTCCATCTCCAGCCGGCGGACGGCCCGCGCCTGGAGGCGGCCTGCGCGCTGCGGGACGCGCCGGAACCCGGTACGCCGGTGGGTGTGGCGTTCGACGTGTCCGAAACCCTCGTGCTGGGCTGATCACCCCGCCCGTAGGGTGAGGCCATGTCTGTGCTCACGCATGATCGTTACTGTGACGAAATCGCCCGCCAGGTCCAGCAGTTGAGGGCCGTGGTGACCTCCGGCGCCGACCTGTCCGCGACCGTGCCGACCTGCCCCGACTGGTCGCTGGAAGACCTCGTGCGCCACATGGGCGGCGCCCTGCGCTGGGTGGACGCCCTGGTGCGCACCCGGGCCAAGGAGAACATCCCGCAGGAGCAGGTGCCGCAGGGCGCCGGTCCGCAGGAGCGCGGGGACGCGGCGGCCCTGGACCAGTGGCTCGCCGATGCCGGTGAGCTGGTCGTGGGCGCGCTGCGCGAGGCCGGCCCGGACACCGAGGTGTGGTCGTGGGCCGGGATGCTGCACACCGGTTTCTGGGCCCGCCGGATGGCCTGCGAGATCACCGTGCACCGCGCCGACGCCTCGCTCGCCGCCGGGCAGCCCTACGAGGTGGCGCCGGACATGGCGGTGGACGCGCTGGACGAGTGGCTGCAGCTCGTGCAGTGGGTGCAGCGCAACATGCCCCGCGAGCCGGAGCGGGAGCTGCGCGGCCCGGAGCGCTCGATCCATCTGCACGCCACCGACACCGGCCCCGACCTGAACGCCGAGTGGATCGTCGAGCTGGGCGAGGACGGCGTGAGCTGGCGGCGCGGGCACGAGAAGGCCACCGTCGCCCTGCGCGGCCCGATCACCCCGCTGCTGCTCGCCTTCTACCGCCGGCTGCCGCTGGACGCGCCCGGCCTGGAGGTGCTCGGCGACCGTGAGGTGCTGGAGTTCTGGCTGGAGCGGAGCACGTTCGGCTGACGCGCACCGGCCCGCCCCCCCCCGGTGACGGGAGGGCGGGCCGGGTCACCTCACGACGGACGGCGCGGGGTCAGCCGTGACGGCACCCGCGCCCGGCCGTTCAGCCGTTGCGGCTCGCCCCCCGGCGGCGCATGCCGAGCCAGACCGCGCCGCCGCCGACGACGACCAGGAGTGCCGCGATGCCGGCGATCAGGCCGGTGTTGGAGCTCGCACCGGTCTCCGCGAGGTTGGAGTCACCGACCGCCGGGGACGGCGCGTTGCGGGAGGTGCCGGCCGGGGCGGTGCTCGATTCCGAGGCCGACGGGGCCGGGCCGGCCGGCTCGGCCGACGCGGACCTGGACGCGGACGGGGACGGGGACGTCGACGGGGTGGTGCTGGCCGAGGGCGTCGGGGTGCGGCTCTCGGTCGTGCACGCGGTGGACGGGGTCACCAGGGCCGGCTGGATGTCCTCGTCGACGGCCTGGTCGGCCTTGACGTGGATCCGGTAGGTGGCGCTGGGCTTCCAGTCCTCCGCGAAGGTGATCCGGGCGCCCTCCTTCGACCCCTTGACCGGCTGCTCGCCGATCCTGGTCTCGACACCGCCGGCGCCTTCGAGGAAGACGGTGACGGTGGCGTCCTTGGCGGAGGCGTCCGTGTCGGTGACGACGATGACGCCCTTGCCGCCGTCGCACTTGGCTTCGGCGGAGAAGTCCTTGATGTTGCAGGCGAGAGCGGAGCCGGCCAGGCCCAGTACCAGCGCCGCCGATCCGGAGGCGACACCCAGCACGCGCACGGAACGGCGTACGCTACGGCGAGTCATGGACAACGTTTGTCCTTTACAGAGAGCAATTGCGGGGGGTGGGAGGGGAGTTGGGGCGCCGGATGAGGTGAGGCCCCTGTGTCCCCCGGAGGCTCACAGGTTTATAAGCGCTCCGTAAGTAGTGTCAACGCATCGGCCGTCAACGGGCGTTGACTTTGCCCGCTTATTAACCGCCCAGACGTTTGATCGCCTCCGGAGCCTGCTCGATCCGGTCGACAAGGGCGATACGGGACTCCATCGCCCTTTCCCGGGCCAGCGATCGCAGCAGCGGCCAGGCGGGCAGCTCCCGCGTCCAGTGCCCGCTGTCCACCAGCACCATCGGGGTCGGCTCACCGCGCGACTCGTAGTAGTTGGGCGTCGCGTTGTCGAAGATCTCCTGTACGGTCCCGGCGGCGCCCGGCAGGAACACCACCCCGGCGGTGGAGCGGGCCAGCAGGCCGTCCTCGCGGGTGGCGTTGGCGAAGTACTTGGCGAGGTGCGCGGCGAAGGCGTTCGGCGGCTCGTGGCCGTAGAACCAGGTGGGGATGCCCACCGACTCCCCGCCTCCCGGCCAGCGTTCGCGCACCTCGAACGCGGCGCGCGCCCAGTCGGTGACCGACGGC
The DNA here is from genome assembly GCF_055564315.1 of Streptomyces sp. NPDC029151. Taxonomy (NCBI): domain Bacteria; kingdom Bacillati; phylum Actinomycetota; class Actinomycetes; order Kitasatosporales; family Streptomycetaceae; genus Streptomyces; species Streptomyces sp. NPDC029151. The sequence goes on along the minus strand of NZ_JBVHWQ010000011.1, from coordinate 120,279 downwards.
CGGAACGAGGGAGCCTTGGCGAGCAGCCGGAGCGCGTCGTCCAGCATGCCGTCGGCGAACGGGGCCGCGTACGCGCCGAGGTTGGCCGCCTCCATCGCGCCCGGTCCGCCGCCGGTGGCGACCGTGAACCCGGCGCGGGTCAGGGCGCGGCCGAGCCGGGCGGCACCGGCGTATGCGTCGGTCCCGCGCGCCATCGCGTGGCCCCCCATGACTCCCACCACCCGGGCGCCGGCGAGGAGTTCGTCGAGGGCGTCGGAGACGGCGTCGTCGTGGACCGCGCGGAGCATCGAGGCGAAGACGTCACCGTCGGCCTTCGTCCGCTGGAACCAGGCGTAGGCCCGCGCGTCCGGCGTCGCCTCGTACCCCTCCTCCAGCGACTCGAACAACTCGTCGGGCGTGTAGGCGAAGGCGCGGTAGGGGTCGAACGGGAGCCCCGGTATGGGCGGGAACACGAGGGCTCCGGCGGCCCCGACGCGGGTGGCGGCCTCGGGGGCCATCGGGCAGCCGAGGAACACGGCGCCCGTGGTGTCGAGGCGGAGCAGGACGTCGGTACGGCCGGTCAGATCGACGGCCTGGACCCGGAACCGGGCGAGTGAGCCGTGCTCGGCGACCACCGCGTCGAACTCGGCGAGAGACTCGATCTCGTGGTCGTGGGCGGCACGGAGCGGCTGGGCGGGTGTCGGTTGCACCCGCCCATGCTGGCACGGATGTTCGGACTCCGGGGGTCAGCCCTGGATCGCGGCCGGGTCCATCCACACGACCTCCCAGGTGTGGCCGTCGAGGTCGTCGAAGGCGCGGCCGTACATGAAGCCGTGCTCCTGGGTCTCGCCGCTCGCCGTGCCGCCCGCCGCGATGGCCCGGTCGACCAGCTCGTCCACCTTCTCGCGGCTCTCGGCGCTCAGACAGATCAGCACCTCGCTGGTCGTCGTCGCGTCGGCGATCTCCTTCTTGGTGAAGGTCGCGTAGAACGGCTTGGTCAGCAGCATCGCGACGATGGTGTCGCTGATCACCACGGACGCCGCCTTCTCGTCGCTGAACTGCGGGTTGATCGTGTAGCCGAGCCCGGTGAAGAACTTCTTCGACGCGTCCAGGTCGTTCACGGGCAGGTTCACGAAGATCATCTGCTGGTACATGCGGGTCTCTCCCGGGGTCGTGCGCGGTCGGTCCGTCGCGTTCGAAGAGGTAGACCGGGGGCCCGCCCCGAACTCATCGGCGATCACCGGATCTTTTTTCCGCGGCCGGCCGGGCGGGCTGCCGTCAGCGGGTCAGGGGCAGGGCCGACAGCGCGGCGATCACGAGCGTGAGCGGGACGAACAGGGCCAGCAGCGCGGCCGCGCGGAGGGCGGCGGCCACGCGCAGCGTGCCCGCGGGTGCGCCCAGGCGGAGCAGCGCGGCGGTGGTGCCGGCACGGCACTGGCGGGTCTCCACGGCCGTGGTGAGGAGGGTGGCGACCGCGGAGCCGGCGACGACGAGCGCGCCGAGGGCGGACAGCGGGCCGAAGGCGGCGGCCGGGCCGTCGTACAGGGCGGTCATGGCGTAGCCGGCGGAGGCCACCGCGGACACCACGCCGAGCGGACGGCCGATCCGGGCGGCCTCCGTCATCAGCACCCGGCCGGCGAGCAGCCTCAGCGCACCCGGCCTGCGGGCCTGGAGCAGCCGGCCGCACAGGTGGGTGAGGCCGGGGGCGGCCACGACGAGACCGGTGGCGGTGAGCAGCCAGCCGAGGAGGACGGCGAGGGAGGGCACGGGGACGGAACGGCCGGCGTAGGCGTGGGCGGTGAGGCCGGCGGCGACGAGGGCGACGCCCCAGGGGAGACCGACGGGGGTGCGGACACCGGTGTCCGGTGCCGGGGGCCGGCGGTCGGGTCCGCCGTCCGCCGCCGTCTCGTCGCCGTCCGCACCGGCGGCGGCGCCCTCCGCGGGGAGCGGTTCCGCCGCGGGGCGCGGCCGGGGGTCCTTCGGGCGCAGGGCCACGGCCACCGTGGTGGTCGCGGTGGCCGGCAGGACGGCCAGGAGGGTCGCCGTGGCCGGGACCGGGAGCGGGACGCCCGCGGCCAGGACGTCGGCCGCCGCGCCGTCGAACGGCATGCCGGTGAGGTCGCCGCGCAGGTGCAGGAAGAAGAGGAGTGCCAGCGCCGAGCCGAGGGTGCAGGACAGGGCCGTGGTGAGGGCGGAGATCGCCATGAGGCGGGCCGGGCCCAGACCCACCGCGGACAGGCCGGGGCGCGGCCGGGTGCCCGGGTCGGTACGGGCCACGGCGAGCGCCAGGTACACCGTGGCGGCCAGCGGCAGTGCGCACCAGGCCAGGCGCAGCGCGGCGGCGTCCGCGGCCTCGGGGTGGTTCAGGGCGTGGCCGAGGCAGGACAGCAGCAGGAAGCCGGTGCCCGCCGAGGCCGCGGCGACCAGCAGGCGGCGCAGCTGGACGGCGGGCCGGGCGGCACGGGTCAGGCGGAGAGCGAGCACGCGGCCCGGCCTTCCGCGTCGGGGCTGTCCGGCAGGTGCACGGTGTGCACCCGGCGCCCGTCCAGCAGGGCCACCGTGCGGTCGGCGAGGGCGGCGGTGTCGGGGTCGTGCGTGGCGAGCACGACGGTGATGCCGTGCGAGCGGGCCGCCGCGGTGAGGGTGCGCAGCGCATGGGAGCGGTCCGCGCGGTGCAGGGGGGCCGTGGGCTCGTCGGCGAAGAGGACCGCGGGTGCCGGGGCGAGCGCGCGGGCGATGGCGACGCGCTGGCGCTCGGCGTGCTGCAGCTCGTGCGGGCGGCTGCGGGCCCGGTCGCCGACGTCCAGCCGCTCCAGCCACTCCAGCGCGGCCGCCTTGGCTCGGCGCCGGCCGGTGCCGCGCAGCATCAGCGGAAGCGCGGCGTTCTCCCACACGTTCAGCTCGGGGACCAGGAGCGGCTCGGGGTCGATCCAGCCGAAACGGTCCCGGCGCAGCCGCTCGCGGGCCATCGGGCCGAGGGTGTGCACGGGGGAGCTGTTGAACCAGACCTCCCCGCTGTGCACCGGCACCTGGCCGGAAAGGCAGCGCAGCAGGGTCGTCTTGCCGCTGCCGCGCGGACCGCTGACGGCGAGGATCTCGCCCTCCCGTACACCGAGCGAGACCCCGGTGAGTCCGGGGGATCCGTCGCGGTGGCTGAAGTGCAGGGAGCGTGCCCAGAGCACGTCGTTGTCCGGCGGGGCCTCCATGGGCGTACACCTCGGTTCTGGTCCGTTTTCCCGTGTCCGATCCCCCGTCCGGGGGAACGAAAGGCGGGCCGGTCGGTCACTGGAACGCTAGGCAGCCGGTGCGGGGAGGCCGGACAGCACACGGCCCCGGGCCCCCGTTCTCACTCGAACGGAGGGCGCCGGGGCCGGGCCGGTCATCCGGGCGGATGATCAGAGCTTCGTCCACGCCTCGGTGAGGGTGGCGCGCAGGATCTGCTCGATCTCGTCGAAGGTCTCCTGGTGGGAGATCAGCGGCGGGGCGAGCTGGATCACCGGGTCGCCGCGGTCGTCGGCACGGCAGTACAGGCCGTTGTCGAAGAGGGCCTTGGAGAGGAAGCCGTACAGGACGCGCTCGGTCTCCTCGTCGTTGAAGGACTCCTTGGTGTGCTTGTCCTTCACCAGCTCGATGCCGTAGAAGAAGCCGTTGCCGCGGACGTCGCCGACGATCGGCAGGTCGTGCAGCTTCTGCAGCGTGGAGAGGAAGGCGCCCTCGTTGTCGAGGACGTGCTGGTTCAGCTTCTCCTTCTCGAACAGGTCGAGGTTGGCGAGGCCGACCGCCGCGGAGACCGGGTGGCCGCCGAAGGTGTAGCCGTGCAGGAAGGTGTTGTCGCCCTTGTAGAACGGCTCGGCGATCCGGTCGGAGACGATGCACGCGCCGATCGGGGAGTAGCCCGAGGTCATGCCCTTGGCGCAGGTGATCATGTCCGGGACGTAGCCGAACTTGTCGCAGGCGAACATCGTGCCGAGGCGGCCGAAGGCGCAGATGACCTCGTCCGACACGAGCAGCACGTCGTACTGGTCGCAGATCTCGCGCACGCGCTGGAAGTAGCCGGGGGGCGGCGGGAAGCAGCCGCCGGCGTTCTGCACCGGCTCCAGGAAGACCGCGGCGACGGTCTCCGGGCCCTCGAACAGGATCTGCTGCTCGATCTGGTCGGCGGCCCAGCGGCCGAAGGCCTCCGGGGCGTCGCCGTGGATCGGGGCGCGGTAGATGTTGGTGTTCGGCACCTTGTGCGCGCCCGGCACCAGCGGCTCGAAGGGGGCCTTCAGCGCCGGCAGGCCGGTGATCGACAGGGCGCCCTGCGGGGTGCCGTGGTAGGCGACCGCGCGGGAGATGACCTTGTACTTGGTCGGCTTGCCCTGGAGCTTGAAGTACTGCTTGGCGAGCTTCCAGGCGGTCTCGACGGCCTCGCCGCCGCCGGTGGTGAAGAAGACCTTGTTCAGGTCGCCCGGGGCGTGGTCGGCGAGGCGCTCGGCCAGCTCGACGGCCTTGGGGTGGGCGTACGACCAGACGGGGAAGAAGGCCAGCTCCTGGGCCTGCTTGAACGCGGTCTCGGCGAGTTCCGTGCGGCCGTGACCGGCCTGGACCACGAACAGACCCGCGAGACCGTCGAGGTAGCGCTTGCCCTTGTCGTCGTAGATGTAGGTGCCCTCACCCCGGACGATGGTCGGGACCGGGGAGTTCTCGTACGAGGACATGCGGGTGAAGTGCATCCACAGGTGGTCGTACGCGGTGCGGCTGAGGTCCTTGGTGCTCACGGTTATCGGGTCCTCACGGTTATCGGGTTCCCCACATGTAGGTCTGCTTCTTCAGCTTCAGGTAGACGAAGCTTTCGGTGGAGCGCACTCCGGGCAGGGACCGGATGCGTTTGTTGATGACGTCCAGCAGGTGGTCGTCGTCCTCGCAGACGATCTCCGCGAGGATGTCGAACGAGCCCGCGGTCATCACCACGTACTCGACTTCCGACATGCCGGTGAGCGCGTCCGCGATCGACTCGACATCGCCCTCGACGTGGATGCCGACCATCGCCTGCCGGCGGAAGCCCACGGTGAGCGGGTCCGTGACGGCGACGATCTGCATCACGCCCTGGTCCAGCAGCTTCTGCACGCGCTGGCGCACGGCCGCCTCGGACAGGCCCACGGCCTTGCCGATGGCCGCGTACGGCCGGCGGCCGTCCTCCTGGAGCTGCTGGATGATGGCGAGGGAGACGGCGTCCAGCTGGGGACTGTTGCCGTTCCTGGCCTCGCGGGACGAGTCCCTCTGGTCTGCGCTTCGACTGGCCACGCCCACACTGTGCACGACGTCTCGATAGTTTCGCAAGGCCCGGGCGATGAAATTCGTTGTTTCCGAGACCCGTCCTTGCGGATTTCGCAGATGTGACGGCGGCAGGGGTGTTGAAAACGTCGGTACGGCGACTAGGGTGGGTGTCTCGAAGAACGGACAGTGTGAACCAGATCAGGAGGCCGGCAGTGAGCACCGAGCTGCGTCGTCTGCGCAACTACATCGACGGTGAGTTCCGGGACGCCGCCGACGGACGGACCACCGAGGTGGTCAACCCCGCGACCGGTGAGGCGTACGCGACCGCGCCGCTGTCGGGGCAGGCGGACGTGGACGCCGCCATGGAGGCCGCCGCCCGCGCGTTCCCGGGCTGGCGCGACACCACCCCGGCCGAGCGGCAGAAGGCCCTCCTGAAGATCGCCGACGCCTTCGAGGAGCGGGCCGAGGAGCTGATCGCGGCCGAGGTGGAGAACACCGGCAAGCCGGTCGGGCTCACCCGCTCCGAGGAGATCCCGCCGATGGTCGACCAGATCCGCTTCTTCGCGGGCGCGGCTCGGCTGCTGGAGGGCCGCTCGGCCGGCGAGTACATGGACGGGATGACCTCGATCATCCGCCGCGAGCCGGTCGGCGTCTGCGCCCAGGTCGCCCCGTGGAACTACCCGATGATGATGGCCGTGTGGAAGTTCGCCCCGGCCATCGCCGCGGGCAACACGGTCGTCCTGAAGCCCTCGGACACCACCCCGGCCTCCACCGTCCTCATCGCCGACATCATCGGCTCGGTCCTGCCCAAGGGCGTCTTCAACGTCATCTGCGGCGACCGCGAGACCGGCCGCATGATGGTCGAGCACGCCACCCCGGCGATGGCCTCCATCACGGGCTCCGTACGCGCCGGCATGTCCGTCGCCGAGTCCGCCGCCAAGGACGTCAAGCGGGTCCACCTGGAGCTGGGCGGCAAGGCCCCGGTCGTCGTCTTCGAGGACACCGACATCGCCAAGGCCGTCGAGGACATCTCCGTGGCGGGCTTCTTCAACGCCGGCCAGGACTGTACGGCCGCCACCCGCGTCCTCGTCCAGGAGTCCATCCACGACGAGTTCGTGGCCGCGCTCGCCAAGGCCGCGGCCGAGACGAAGACGGGTCAGCCGGACGACGAGGACGTTCTCTTCGGCCCGCTCAACAACCCGAACCAGCTGAAGCAGGTCTCCGGCTTCATCGACCGCCTGCCGGCCCACGCCAAGGTCGAGGCGGGCGGCCACCAGGTCGGCGACAAGGGCTACTTCTACGCCCCGACCGTCGTCTCCGGCCTGAAGCAGGACGACGAGATCGTGCAGAACGAGGTCTTCGGCCCGGTCATCACCGTCCAGTCCTTCACCGACGAGGACCAGGCCGTCGAGTGGGCCAACGGCGTCGAGTACGCCCTGGCCTCCTCGGTGTGGACCAAGGACCACTCCCGCGCCATGCGCATGTCCAAGAAGCTCGACTTCGGCTGCGTGTGGATCAACACGCACATCCCGCTGGTCGCGGAGATGCCGCACGGCGGCTTCAAGAAGTCCGGCTACGGCAAGGACCTGTCGGCGTACGGCTTCGAGGACTACACGCGGATCAAGCACGTGATGACGTCGCTGGACGCGTAGGCACCGGGCACAGCCGCGCGGCCCCGGACGGGTTCACCTCCTCGTCCGGGGCCGCGCCGCGTCGTGGGACCGGCACGGCGACCGGACCCGTGTGATCGACAAGGTGTCGGGCGAGCGGTGGGGCGCTCGACGCAGCGTCGATTGCCCCCTCGCGCGGCGGACCGGCATGCTTCCGGGGTGCCCCAGACTTCCACCCCCGCCTCCACGCCGTCCCGCCGTTCCCTCCTCGCCGCCCTCGGCGGCACCGCCGCGCTCGGTGCCCTGGCCGGATGCGGGGTGCCCGCCGCCTACGTCCGGCCGGGGGACCGGGCCGCGGCCGACGAGTCCGCGGCCGACAAGAGGCTGACCTGGGCGAACTGGCCGCTGTACATCGACACCGACGACCACGACCCCGACCGGCGGCCCACCCTGCGGGCGTTCGAGGAGCGCACCGGGATCTCCGTGGACTACGTCGAGGAGATCAACGACAACGACGAGTTCTTCGGCAAGATCAGCCCGGCGCTGATGAACCACCAGTCCACCGGCCGCGACCTGATCGTCATCAGCGACTGGATGTGCGCCCGGTACGTCCGGCTGGGCTGGGTGCAGGAGATGGACCGCGCCCGCCAGCCGAACGTCGCCCACCACCTCGACCCGCTGCTCCGCTCGCCCGCCTTCGACCCGGGCCGCCGCTTCACCGTGCCGTGGCAGTCCGGCATCACCGGCATCGCCTACAACCACCGCAAGCTCGGCCGCGAGATCCGAGCCGTCTCCGACCTGTGGGCGAAGGACCTCAAGGGCCGCGTGACCCTGCTGTCCGGCCTGGACGAATCGTTCGCGCTGCTCATGCAGGGCAACGGCGTGGACGTCACCCGGTGGACCGCCGACGACTTCCACCGGGTGTGCGACCAGGTGGAGCGGGAGGTCCGCCGCGGCCAGATCCGCCGCTTCACCGGCAACGACTACACCAAGGACCTGGTCAGCGGGGACGTACTGGCCTGCCAGGCGTACTCCGGTGACGTCATCCAGCTCCAGGCGGACAACCCCGACATCCGTTTCGTCGTGCCGGAGGAGGGCGCCGAGCTGTGGTCGGACTCCCTGATGATCCCCGACCGCGCCCGGCACAAGGCCAACGCCGAGCGGCTGGTCGACCACTACTACGAGCCGGAGGTCGCCGCGCGGCTGGCCGCCTGGGTGAACTACGTCTGCCCGGTGCCGGCGGCCCGGGAGGTCCTCACCCGTGCCCGGGACAAGGACACCGCGGCCCTCGCCGACAACCCCCTGGTCTTCCCCGACGGCACGATGCGCGAGCGGCTCGCCGTCGCCCGGGACATCACCTCCGCGGAACGGACGGAGTTCGCCCGGCGCTGGAACAGGATCGCGGGCCTGTGACCCCCGTGGCGCTCACTTGAGGCCGCTGAGCATGACCCCGCGGATGTAGTGCTTCTGCAGCAGCAGGAAGAGCACCAGGACCGGCAGGACGCTCAGGACCAGGCCGGCCATGACGACCGGCATCGTGCGGGCCGGGTCGACGTGGTCCTGCAGGAGCTGGATGCCGACGGGCAGGGTCATCACGTCCGGGTGGGCGGTGGAGACCAGCAGCGCCCAGATGTACTCGTTCCAGGAGTCCACGAAGGTCAGCAGCCCGAGCGTCACCAGCACCGGCTTGGTCTGCGGCACCACGATCCGCCACCACACGGCGAACTCCCCGGCCCCGTCGATGCGCGCGGCCTCCAGGACCTCGTCCGGGATCGCGACCATGAACTGGCGCGTCAGGAAGATCCCGAAGCCGTTGACGAGGAACGGCATGGCGAGCGCGGCGATGCTGACGGTCAGTCCGGCACCGCCCCGCCCGAACAGGTCGTTGCCGCCCGCCAGCGGCCAGTGCACCAGGATCAGGAAGCGGGGGACGAAGAAGAGGAACGGCGGGAACATCATCGTCGCCAGCACCAGCCGGAAGACCAGGTCCCGGCCGGGGAAGCGCAGTTTGGCGAGGGCGTAACCGGCGAGCGACGAGGTGAGCAGCACCGATCCGGTGACGACCGCGGTGGCGACGACACTGTTGCGGAAGAGCACCGGCAGGTCCAGCTGGTCGACCGCGGCACGGTAGTTGGACAGGTCGAACGCCTTCGGCAGGAACCGGTACGGCAGCGTCCCGGCCTCGCCCGGCCCTTTGAAGGACGTCATCACCATGTCGAGGAACGGCACGACCGTGAGCACGGCGCCGGTGACGACCACCAGGTACGACAGCCACGGGAAACGGCGGCCGGTCACGGTTCCTGTCCCCTTCACGCGTCCTCCCCCTTCCGCCGGAAGAACCACAACTGGGCCAGGGTGACCGCGAGGACCACCAGGAACAGCACGAACGCGGCGGCGCTCGCGGTGCCCCAGTCGCCGTAGGCGAAGGCCCGCCGGTACATCTCCAGCGCGGCCACGTCGGTCGCGTCGCCCGGACCGCCCTTGGTCATCACGATGATCAGCGCGAAGGACTGCAGGCCGGTGAGGAACTGGGTGACGCACACGAAGAGCAGGGACGGCCGCAGCAGCGGCAGCGTGATCCTCCGGAACACGGTGACGGGTCCGGCCCCGTCGAGCGCGGCGGCCTCGTAGTACGACTCGGGAACGGACTTCAGCCCGGCGGTCAGGACGAGGATCGCCGAGCCCAGCGAGGCCCAGGCCTGGACGACCACCAGCGACGGCAGCGCGGTGTCCGGGTCCTGGAGGAACGCCACCGAGCCGAGCCCCAGGGCGTTGAGCACGCCGTTGACCAGGCCGCCCGGCTCGTACATGTACTTCCACACGTTGCCGACGGCGACGACGGTCGTGACGATCGGCAGGAAGTACAGGGTGCGCCACAGCCCTTGCCAGCGCAGCTTCTCGATGCAGGTGGCGACGAGCACCGAGCCCGCCAGCGCCAGCGCCACGGTGCCGAGCGCGAACAGCAGCGTGTTGCTCAGGACCGGCACCAGGAAGGCCGACCCGTCCGCGAAGAGACCGGCGAAGTTGTCCAGGCCGGCCGGATCGATGTCCGCGAGGTCGAAGCCGGCCCAGCGGGACAGCGACAGCAGCAGCGCGAAACCGAGCGGAAGGGCCAGGAAGACCGCGAAGAACAGCAGCGTCGGCGCGAGGAACAGATAGGCGACGACGGCCTGGCGGTGCCGGCGCAGGGTCCCCCCGCGGCCGCCTCCCGCGGGCCCGGCGGCCCCGGCGGACCGCGGGCCGGGCGCCCGCTCGGTCGGCTCCGGCGCCAGGGTGTTCACCATGAGCGTGCCACCTCCTGGTCGACCTGGCGGCGGACGGCGCTCAGGGCCTCGGTGACCGACTGCTGACCGGTCCACAGCGCCTCGATGTTCTTGCGCAGCAGCGACTTGGCCGCTTGCGCGCCCGGCCCGTTGGGCTCCGGCACCGCGTACGCCAGCGCGTCCAGGAACGGGCGCAGGTTCGGGTCGCCGCCCGCGCCCAGCAGCGTGCGCATGTCGTCGGCGCGGGCGGTCAGGGAGCCGGCCGTCACCTGCAGGGCGCTCATCCGGGTCGCCCTGGTGCCCTGCCTCCCGCGCACCTTCGCGGCGTTGAGCCAGCGCAGGAACTCCCAGGCCTCACGCGGGTACGCGCTGGCGGTGTTGACCCCCAGCATGAAACCGGTGGAGAGCGTGGCCCTCGGGTCACCGGCCCGGGGGACGGGCACGGGCGCGACACCGACGTCCCGGTAGGCCGCGCCCATCACGGACCGCAGGCTCCCGGTCCACCAGCCGGCACTGATCACCATGGCCACCCGCCCGGACGCGAACGCCTGGTAGACGTTGACGCCGGGGTCGCTCGCCCCCTCCACGACGAGGCGGCGCTCCAGACCGAACACCGCACGGCCGGCGGGGGAGTCGAGGGCGGTGCTCCTGCCGTCCGCGGAGACGAACCGGCCGCCCGCCGCGTTGAGCAGGGCGAGGGTCTGGCCGACGGTGGTGGAGTCGTCGTACACGGACAGGCCGAACCCCTGGACCAGCGTGTTGCCGTACCGGTCCCGCCGGGTGGTGCGGTACGCCGTGTCCTCCAGCTCCCGCCAGGTGCGCGGCGGTCCGTCGACGCCGGCCGCGCGCAGCAGCCGCTTGTTGTAGTAGAGGGCGTAGGTCTGCACCTCGGTCGGGTAGCCGTAGACCGTGCCGTTCACCGACGCGGCGCCGACCGCCGCCCGGCCGTAGCCGCGCCGGATCTCCTCGGCGTGCTCGGGCGGGGCGGGCCGCAGGACGCCGGCCCGCACGAGCTGGCCGTTCCACAGACAGTACGGGTGGAGGATGTCGGCGCCCTGCCCGGCGGCCTGCCGGACCATGAACGTGGTCAGCAGGTCTGTGAACTCCACGGCCAGCGTCCGCACCTTGACCCGGTCGTGCGTGGCGTTCCACTCGTCCACCGGGCCCCGCAGCGCCTCCCGGAGCACCCCGCTCGCGTAGTGCGAGAGCAGCGTGAGCACGATCGGGTCCCCGGGCCGCCCGGTGCCCCGGTGCGGTGCGGCGCATCCGGAGACGAGCAGCGCCGCAGGGAGCGCGAGCGCGAAGCGGCGGCGGCTCAGACCGCCGGTGCCGCGGGGTGGCGGTGTCATCGGGCGGCCTCCCGGCGCAGCACGCGGAACACGCGGGTCGTGCGGAAACCCGCCGCGCGGTACAGGTGGCCCGCCGGGGACCGCTCGCCGGTCCACAGGAACCACGCGGAGTGCGCCCCGCGCGCCCGCATCCGCTCCAGGACGAGGTGCAGCAGGACCTTGCCGAGCCCGGTGCCGCGCATCTCCTCCAGCACCCCGAACGGCCCGAACCGCTCGTCCGCGCCGTCGTACGCGCCGTGCATCGCCCAGCCTCCCAGGCGGCCCGCGGGGTCCCGGGCGACCACGATCCGGTCCAGCGGGGTGCCCGCGGCCAGACACGTCCGGATCGCCCGCGCCCAGTCGGCGTTGAAGTGGCCCCCGGCGAGCGCGACCAGATCCACCAGGTCGTCGTCGCAGGGGGTGCCGAACCGGTGGCCGCCTGCCGTCAGTTCCGCCGCGCGCCGCGCGACCTCTTCCGGGAGGCGGTAGCCGACCAGGCTTCGGTCCATCGCCGCCGCCTCGTACAGCGTGCGGAACCCCAGCGACCCGAGCAGCCCGGCGGCCTCCGGGTAGGTCTCGGCGTCCAGGCCCGGCAGGACGTAGTGCGGGGTGTACGAGGAGAAGTCCGCCCGGGTGCGGCCGTGGCCGTGCAGCCAGTCGAGGGCCTCGGTCAGCAGCCGGCGGCCGAGGCCGCGCCCGCGGGCGGCGGGGTCCACGAAGAAGAACGGGATCCAGCCCTGCTCCGGCTCCAGGTCGGTCCCGGCCAGCGGAGTGAGCCGGCGCACCGCGTAGGCGGCGCCGACGACCCGCTCCCCCTCGACGGCCACCCGCAGCCCCTCCGGGTCGAAGTTGGCGTCGAGCAGCACGAGGGAGCGGAAGCGGTCCGGGGTGATGGGATCGGCCGGCGCGCTCCGGCGCCACGCCTCCACCAGCCGCGGGCCGTCGCCGACGCGGAAGCCGCGCACGCCGGTCCGGGGCGGGGTCGTACGAACGGTCACCGGCGGGTCGTCCTTCCCGGTGGCGGGGTGCGGTCCTCGGGGGGCCGGGTCTCGGGGTCCGGCATGCGTCAGGTCTCCTGGGTCCGGTCTCAGGCGTAGAGCAGCACGTCGTCGCCGGCCCACCGGCCGGGCGGTGCCGGGGGGTCGCACAGCGGCAGCGGGTCCTCATCCGCGTCCACGGCGTGCCGCAGCCGGTCGGACCCCCACAGCAGGTCGATGAAGGGCCGCCCGCCGTCCCCCGGCGCACCGCTGTCCGCGGTGTGCCACGCGAAGTCGTCCGGGTACAGCCGCCGTACGGTGGCGAGCATCAGGGCGGCGGTGCGTACGGGAGCGAACGCCTCGCGGTCGGTGATGTGCAACTGGACCCCGCGCAGCGGCCGTCCGGCGTGCTTGTGGAAGGTGGGGACGTACCACAGGTCGCGGAAGTGCACGCCGGGCAGGGCGAGTTCGGCGAGGGCGGGCGTGAAGCGGTCGTCGAGGTAGGGCGCGCCGACGATCTCGAAGGGCTGGGTGGTGCCGCGGCCCTCGGAGAGGTTCGTCCCCTCGAACAGGCAGGTGCCGGGGTAGACGCGGGCGGTGGCCGGCGTCGGGATGTTCGGCGAGGGCGCGATCCAGTGCAGCCCGGTGGCCTCCGCGTCCATGGCCCGCTGCCAGCCGGTCATCCCGATCACGCTCAGCTCGGCGGCACGGCCGGCCGCCTCGGGCACGGCGGAGGTGTTGAGCCGCCGGGCGAGTTCGCCGCAGGTGAGGCCGTGCCGGACGGGCAGCGGGGCGCGCCCGACGAAACTGGCCCAGGCCGGGTCGAGCGGCGGGCCCTCGCTGACGAGTCCGCCCAGGGGGTTGGGCCGGTCGGCGACCACGAACCGCACGCCCGTACGGGCCGCCGAGACCATCAGGTCGAACAGGGTCCAGACGTAGGTGTAGAACCGGGCCCCGATGTCCTGGAGGTCGTACACGAGGGCGTCGACGCCGCTGTCGATCAGCAGCTTGTCGAGGCGTTCGCCGTCGCACCGGTAGGTGTCGTGGACCGGCAGTCCGGTGGCGGGGTCCGCCCCTGCGGCCTCGCTCTCGCCGGCCTGGCCGCTGCCGCGCAGCCCGTGTTCGGGACCGAACAGGGCGACCAGCCGCACGCCGGCGTCGAGCAGCGCGGGCGCGGCGGGGCGCAGATCGGGGAGGACACCGGTGTGGTTGGTGACCAGCCCCAGCCGGCCGGGGCCGGCGAGTGCCGGGGACGCGTGCAGCCGTGCGATCCCCGGCGTCACCCTGACGCGGTCGTCCGTGCCCATGCCTTGCCCCCGTCTGCCGGTGAGCGCTCGAAGCGGTGGGCGGAAATTTACGCGTATGTCCGACCATTGTGAAATGACGCACCGGAAGTCCCCGCCGGGAAAGGTGTTTTGAACATGTTCAATTCTCGGCGTACGCTCCTGCCATGAGCGACAGAGCCGCCCTGCTCAGGGGCATCCGTGTCTGGCTGGCCCTCTTCGTCGTGTGCCTCGTCCTGAGCGGGGCCACCGCCTTTCCGCTGGTGCACGAACTGCACTGGACCGAGAGCGCGTTGCGCGCGCTGTCCGTCCCGGAGCACCTGCCCGGGGCGGCGGCGTGGATCTCCCGGGTGCGGGAGGGGCTGGACAGCGTCGACGCCGATCACCCCTTCGTCCTGTACGGCACCGACTGGCTGGCCTTCGCCCACCTCGTCATCGCGGTCGCGTTCTACGGCCCCTACCGCGACCCCGTCCGCAACATATGGGTGGTCGAGTTCGGCATGATCGCCTGCGCGGGGGTCATCCCGCTCGCCCTGATCTGCGGACCCGTCCGCGGCATCCCGTTCTGGTGGAGCGTCGTCGACATGTCGTTCGGGGTCCTCGGAGCCGTCCCGCTGTACGTCGTACGGAAGAGGACCAAGCGGCTGGAGGCGCTGGGCGTGCCGTCGGCGCCCCCGGCCGCCGCCGTCAGCGGTTGAACGCCGGGAACGCGAAGCGCCGGGCGGCGGCCTGCTGGCCGTCGCCCTTGGCGTCCGTGGAGTTCACCGAGTAGACCAGGGTGCGGGTCAGGTCCCGGGTCGCGGCGATCACCGCGGTGTACCCCGGCCGCGAGCCGGTCTTGCCCCAGATCACCTTGCCGTTCACCTCGAACCGCTCCAGCGCCGCGCCGTACTGCGCCCCGGGCACGTCCGGCAGCGTGAACATCTCCTTCAGCTGCGGCTCGGGCACCACCCGCCCGGAGAACAGTCCCACCAGCAGCCGCTCCAGGTCGGCGGTCGTGGAGATCAGGTCGCCCGCCGCGAACCGGTCGGTCATGTTCCAGTCCGTCACGTCGACCAGCCTGCCGTCGATCCAGTCGTAGCCCCGGTTGTGCGGTCCGTGGATCCGGGGGTCCCCGCCGGCGGGGAAGGAGCTGTGCCGCATGCCGAGCGGCCGGAAGACCCGCGCCTCGGCCTGGTGCGCGTACGAGTCGCCGGTCACCTTCTCGATGAGCATGCCCAGCACGGTGTAGTGGATGTTGCCGTAGGTCTGCCGCGTGCCCGGCGCGTACGCCGGGCCCTGGGCCACGGAGTCCGAGACGACCTGCCGGGGCGTCAGCGTCTCGAAGCGGTGCGCGTACCCCTCCTCCGCCGTGTCGCCGAGGGACGAGCCCGGGCGCAGGCCGCTGGTGTAGTTCAGCAGCTGTCGTACGGTGATCGGGGCGAAGTCCTCCGTGAGCAGACCCGGCAGGTAGTGCTGCACCGTGCCGTCGAGGTCGATCCGGCCCTCCGCGGCCAGTTGCAGCACGATCGACGCGGTCACCACCTTCGTCACCGAACCGGCCCGGAACCGCCCGTTCTCCAGCGCCGGCGCGCCGCTGCGCACGTCCCGCACCCCGGCCGTCCCGCGCCAGCTCCCGTCACCGCCGACGCGCAGCAGAGCGGCGGTGACGTCGTGGTCCGGCAGCCCGGCGAGCGCGGCGGAGAGCGCCTCGGTGTCCGGACCGGTGGTCGGGCGGGCCGACGCCGGGGGCGGGGGCGCGGCGAACGCGGGTGCGGCCAGCGGGCCGGCGGCCAGCGCGGTGACGACGGCGGTGGCCAGGAGGAGGGAACGACGGGTGCGGCGCATGTGAGAACTCCCTGAGGGCGCTTCGGCGTGCGGAAGACGGTCGGTGATCATCTTCCGGCGCCGGTGCGGGACGCGGATCCTCACCGAGGAGGGCGTGGGACCCTGGTGCGGCCCGGACGAACCGGCCGCGGAACTGCGGGAGTTGTCGGGGGTGGCCCCTACGGGTGGGACGGCGGCGCGAAGAGCGGTCGTCGCCGCGGCACCCGCTCCGTCGCCCCCCACGTCCCCGCCGCCACGCACACGCAGCCACCCGTCCCCGGCCGCACACACGCCCGCGCCCCCCGGGGCACCGGCTCACTCGCCGGGCCGCGCACCCACGGCCCGGGCGTGTGGCCGACCCCGTGGGACGCAGGGGAGAAGGACGTCATGCCCGGCTCCGATCGGGGACGTCCGGCGCCGCGTCCTGGCCCGAGAGACCGGGGCGGACGCCCCCGTCCCGCGGTACGCCGCTCCAGCCGGGTGACGGTGGCTCAGCGGCCCCGGGCGTGGTCCCGCGGGGCCGCGGTGCGCAGGGCGTGCAGGACGTCGATCCGGTTCGTGGTGATCGAGTCGACGCCCAGGTCCAGCAGGCGGCTCATGGAGCGGCGGGTGTCCGGGGTCCACACCGACAGCAGGCAGCCGTCGTGGTGGACGCGGGCCGCCAGCTCCCGGCTCACCAGGGAGAAGCGGTAGTTGAGCCAGCGCGGGCGGACGGCGGCCAGCACCGCGGGCCGGGGCGGGGCCAGGCTCGTCCAGGTCAGGGCGATCTCGGCGGCCGGGTCGGCGGCGCGGACGGCGAGCATCGCCTCCGCGTGCGCGGAGTAGTAGACCCGCTCCCGGGCTCCGCTCTGCCGGACCACGTCCAGGATCCGCTCGACCGTACGGCGCCCGACCGGCCCGCACAGGTCCACCATCACCCTGCTGTCCCCGGTCGCGGCCAGCGCCTCCGCGAGCGTCGGCACCCCGCCCGCCGTCAGCCCGCGCAGCTCCTCGGCGGAGAGCGCGGCCAGCGGCCGGCCGACCTCCCACAGCCGTCGCGGCGTCTCGTCGTGCAGCAGCACGGGGACGCCGTCACGGGTGAGCCGTACGTCGACCTCGACGGCGTCCGCGCCCTGGTCGAGCGCGGAACGCAGTGAGTCGAGGGTGTTCTCGCGGAAGCGGTAGGGGTCGCCGCGGTGGGCCACGGCGGTCACGGTCTGCATGGGCCCATTGTGGTGGGCGTCAGGAGCCGAGCCAGGCCGAGGTGTAGGAATCGATCTCGGCGGCGAGCCGCGCCTTGCCCTCCACGTCCAGGAAGGACGCTTCCACGGCGTTCTTCGCCAGCCCGGCCAGGCCCCGCTCGTCCAGGTCCAGGAGCCGGGCGGCCACCGCGTACTCGTTGTTCAGGTCGGTGCCGAACATCGGCGGGTCGTCGGAGTTGACCGTGACGAGCACCCCCGCCCGGGCGAACTCCCTGATCGGGTGCTCCTCCAGCGTGCGGACCGCGCGGGTGGCGATGTTGGAGGTCGGGCACACCTCCAGCGGGATGCGGTGCTCGGCGAGGTGGGCCAGCAGCTCCGGGTCCCGCGCGGAACTGGTGCCGTGCCCGATCCGCTCCGCGCGCAGCTCGGTCAGCGCGTCCCACACCGTCTCGGGACCGGTGGTCTCCCCGGCGTGCGGCACGGACCGCAGCCCGGCGGCGATGGCCCGGTCGAAGTACGGCTTGAACTGCGGCCGGGGCACGCCGACCTCCGGCCCGCCGAGCCCGAACGACACCAGGCCCTCCGGGCGGATCCGGTCCTCGGTGGCGAGCCGCGTCGTCTCCTCGGCCGCCTCCAGACCGGCCTCGCCGGGGATGTCGAAGCACCAGCGCAGTACCGTCCCGAACTCGGCCTCGGCCGCCTTCCGGGCGTCCTCGATCGCGTCCATGAAGCCGCGCTCGTCGATCCCGCGCCGGGTCGAGGAGAAGGGAGTGATCGTCAGCTCGGCGTACCGCACCTGCTGGCGGGCCAGGTCACGGGCCACCTCGTAGGTGAGCAGCCGGACGTCCTCCGGGGTGCGGATGAGGTCCACGACCGACAGGTAGACCTGGATGAAGTGCGCGAAGTCGGTGAACGTGAAGTACTCGGCCAGGGCCTCGGGGTCGGTGGGGACCTTCGAGTCGGGGTGGCGGGCGGCCAGCTCCGAGACGATGCGGGGGGAGGCGGAGCCGACGTGGTGGACGTGCAGTTCGGCCTTGGGCAGCCCGGCGACGAAAGTGCGCAGATCGCGGTCGGCGGTGCCGGTGGCGGGTACGGAGCTGTCGGTCAAGGGGTCCTCCCCGGGGTGATCGGCTGATCGGTGGCGCGGCGTCCGCGCGGCATCATCGTAGGCCCCGGGCCACGGCCTCCCGCCCGGCCCGTAGCATGGCGGGACGTCCAGCGAGGGGACCCTTCACCATGTCCGACGACGTGCCGCAGTCCACGCCGCGGGAGCAGACCGCCGCGCACCCGTCCGAGACCCCCCAGGTCTCCCTGCACAAGCAGCCGGCACCGGCCCGGGACGCCGTCCCGGCACCCGCCTCGGTCCACGACCAGCAGACGCTGACCTCCCTGCCGACGGCCCCGCAGGCACCCGCCGACGCCGGACCCGCACCCTGGGCCGGCCCGGCCCACGGACACGCACCCCCGGCCCCCGCCCCCCGGCCAAACCCCTTCGCACCCCCGGCTGCCACCCCTCCGGCGAACCCCTTCGCACCCCCGGCTCCCACGCCGCCGGCGAACCCCTTCGCGCCCCCCTCCGCCCCGCACGGCGGAGCGGAACCGGTGCCCCCGCCGCCGATCGCCCCCGGCGGCCCCGGCCAGGTGCCCTACGGCTACCCGCACCCCGCACCTCCCTACGGCTACCCGGCCCCGCAGCAGGCCCCCTACGGCGCCCCCTACCCCGCCGCGGGCGGCTACGGCTGGCCCGGCATGCAGCCGCCGCCGAGCAACGGCATGGGCACCGCCTCCCTGGTGCTCGGCATCATCTCGGCGGTCGGGTTCGTCATGTGGCCGGTCGCCCCGGTGCTGGCCGTCCTGGCCCTGATCTTCGGCGGGATCGGCCGGGGCAGGGCACGCCGCGGCGAGGCGACGAACCCGGGCGTGGCCCTGGCCGGCATCATCTGCGGCGCCGCCGGCATCGTCCTGGTCCTGGGCCTGTTCGCCCTGGTCGTCGCGACGCGTGGCTGAGCATCCCGGCAGGAGTGAGCCCGCCGCGCCGCGCACGGACCTCGTGGGGGACGACGGCACGTGGACGGGCCTGTCCCTGGAGGTGCGGTCCCGCAGGCGACCCGGTCTGTGCCTCTTCACCGCGGAACGGCGGCTGCTGCTGACCCAGGAGTCGCGGCCCGTGCTCCTCGCGGACGTCGAGCGGGACGACGGCGGGGTGGACTTCCGGCGCACCGACGCCTATCGCCCGCCCGTCCCGCCGCTGCGGGCGCGGACGGCACGCGATCTGGCCGGCGACCCGGCCCGCTGGGCCCACCGATTCGTGTCGTACCTGCTCGACGCACCGGGCGGCCCGCTCCACGACGGCCGCTGGCTGATCTCGCCCGACAGCCCGCTCCTGCGCGGGAACCACGGCGGTCTGCCGGAGGCCGAGTACTGGGGGGAGATGCTGGTCGAGGGCCACCCCGACGGGTACGTCGACTGGTTCCTCCACTCCGGCTCCTGGGAGATCCTCCCGCTGCGTCCGATGCCCGACGCGCGCGACGCCCGGGTCAAGGCGTACCGCAAGCAGGTCCGGGACGGAACGCTCCCGCCCGTGCTGTTGTGGTGGGTCAGCGGCCTCGACTGTTATCTGGTGCTGGACGGTCACGCGCGGCTGGCCGCGGCGATCGCCGAGTCGGCGGCCCCGCCGCTGCTGCATCTGCACCGCACCGCACCGGGCGACGAGGTGGCGGCGGGCACCGCACGAGCGGTCCACGGCTACGAGGCCGAGCTGGCCCGCTACGCCGAGCTGCGCGCCGCCCACGGCACCGCCGTCCCCGACGGCGCCGCCCTCGCCGGGCCGGTCCTCGCCCGCCGACTCCACGAGCTGCGCACGGCGAGACGGCCCACCTGGGCCTGGCCGCTGCCCGGCGGCGAAGAGGAGTGGCGCCGCGTCGCGGCGGAGGTGACCGGCACCCCGGCCGGCCCCCGGCCCGGCAGCCCCTCGACGTGACGGCACACCAGCCCCCGGCGTGACAGCACACTCCCTCGCCGGTGACGGCACAGAACCCCCGGCGTGACGGCACGGGGCTCGGCGTCCCTCGGCGGTGACGGTCCAGGTTCCCTGCCGGCGATGGTTCAGGACCCTGGGGTGTGACGGCGCGGGGGTCGGCGCCTCTCGGCGGTGGCGGGTCAGGTTTCCTGCCCCTCAGCGGTGACGGCTCATGCTTCCCGCCCTCGACGGTTCACCGCCCTTGGGGTGTGACGGCGCCGGGGTCGGCGCCCCTCGGCGATGGCGGACCAGGCTCCCTGGCCTCGACGGTTCACCGTTCCTGGGGCGGGGGACGGCACGGGGCTCCCCGCCCCCTCAGCGGTGACGGCTCAGGTTTCCCGCCCTCGACGGTTCACCGCCCTTGGGGTGTGACGGCGCCGGGGTCGGTGCCTCTCAACCGTGACGGGCCAGGTTCCCCGCCGGCGACGGCTCACGGGTTCAGGAGCGTGACGGCAGGGGCTCGGCGCTCACTCGGCGGTGACGGGCCGGGTTCCCTGCGACGGGCCAGGTTCCCTGCCGGCGACGGTTCACGGCCCCTGGGGCGTGACGGCGGGGGGTCGGCGCCTCTCGGCGGTAGGCGGGCCAGGTTGCCCGGCCCTCAGCAGTGACGGCCCAGGCTCCCCGCCCTCGACGGCTCCCCGCCGCTGAGGCGTGACGGCATGGGGCTCCCCGCCCGTCAGCGGTGGCGGGTCAGGCTTCCCGCCCTCGACGGTTCATCGCCCTTGGGGCGTGACGGCGCCGGGGCCGGTGCCTCTCGGCCGTGACGGACCAGGCTCCCCGCCCCGCAACAGCGCACGCCCCCCACCACCCACGACGCCCCCGGAGGGCTACGCCCCCGCCGCCCTCCGGCAGGCCTACGCCCCGGCTGCCGCCAGTCGCTCCCTGGCTTCCATCAGGGCGAAGCCCAGCAGGTTCAGCCCCTTCCAGCGCTCCGGATCTCCGGCCGCCTCGTCGTCCGCGGCGAGGCCGATGCCCCAGATGCGGTCCAGCGGGCTCGCCTCCACCAGCACCCGGTCCCCGGTGTTCAGCAGGAACAGCCCGAGGTCGTCGTGGGCGGCGAACTTGTGCACGCTGCCCTCGACCACGAGCCGGAACCGTTCCCGCTCCCACACCGACTCGTCGAAGTCCCGGACCAGCCGGCCCGCCTTCTTCGCCGCCGCCGGATGTTCCGAGGCCAGCACCCGGCGCTCCGCCTCCGTGTCCCCGAACAGCCGGGCCTTGCCCGCCATCATCCAGTGCTCGGCCGTCGCGTACTCCACCCCGTCCACCTCGAACGGCGCCGGCCACCACTGGCTGAGGCAGCTCGCGCCGACCCGGCCGTCCGGTCGCGGCCGGTGACCCCAGAAGTGCAGATACTTGATCCGTGCCCCCGCCCGGACCTCCCTGATCAGGGCGTCCACCCCGTCGATCTTTCCCATGCACGCGAGTGTGGCACGTACCACTGACACTCCGTCCGTCCTTTTCGCCCCCGACTCGACACCTGGTCGACAGATTCCGTCGCGTAACCAAAAGGCAACAACGGAATCACTTGTTGGAGTCCTATGGCTCTGTCAGGATCGGCACTCAAATCGAGCTGGAGCTACGCCACCCGCCCCCTGGGACGGACGCACGGCGGAGGAGAAGCGACATGCACAACCCGGGCACCGCCACCCCGGAACGATTCCCCGCACAGGACCGCTTCGCGGACGGCGCGCAGTTCATCGCGGGCCGTCTCGCCCGGGGCACCTCGGGCCGCCACCACGCCGTGGTGGACCCCGCGACCGGCGCGGAGGTGTACACGTACGAGCTGGCCGGCACGGACGACGTCGACGCGGCCGTCGCCGCCGCGCGCGCCGCCTTCCCGGGCTGGGCCGCCGCCACGCCGGGCGAGCGCTCGGACGCCCTCCACCGGTTCGCCGCCGTGCTCGCCGACCGCGCCGAGGACCTCGCCCGCGCGGAGTCCCTCCAGTGCGGCAAGCCGCTCAAACTCACCCGCGAGTTCGACGTGCCGGGGACCATCGACAACACCGCGTTCTTCGCGGGGGCGGCCCGGCACCTGCAGGGGCAGTCCGCCGGTGAGTACTCCGGTGACCACACGTCGTACGTCCGACGGGAACCCATCGGCGTCGTCGGGTCCATCGCGCCCTGGAACTACCCCCTGCAGATGGCGGCCTGGAAGATCCTCCCGGCGATCGCCGCGGGCAACACGATCGTGCTGAAGCCCGCCGAGCTGACCCCGCTGACCTCGCTGCTGTTCGCCCAGGCCGCCACGGACGCGGGCATCCCGGACGGCGTGATCAACATCGTCACCGGGACCGGGAGGGAGGCCGGCGAGCACCTCGTCGGGCACCCGGACGTCGCCATGACCTCGTTCACCGGGTCCACCGCCGTCGGCAGGCGGGTCGCCGAGATCGCCACCGCCACCGTCAAGCGGCTGCACCTGGAACTGGGCGGCAAGGCGCCCTTCGTCGTCTTCGACGACGCCGATCTGGAGGCCGCCGTGCACGGCGCGGTCGCGGGCGCGCTCATCAACACCGGGCAGGACTGCACGGCCGCCACGCGCGCGTACGTGCAGCGTCCCCTGTACGAGGCGTTCGTGGAGCGGACCGGCGCGCTGATGGAGAGCGTCCGGCTCGGCGACCCCTTCGCGCCCGGCACCGACCTCGGGCCGCTGATCTCGCACGCCCAGCGCGACCGGGTCGCCGCCTTCGTGGACCGCGCGCGGAGCCACGCGCGCGTGGTGGCCGGCGGCGAGATCCCCCAGGGCGAGCTGAAGGACGGCGCCTACTACCGGCCCACCCTGATCGCCGACGCGGCCCAGGACAGCGAGATCGTCCAGTCGGAGATCTTCGGCCCTGTGCTGGTCGTGCTTCCGTTCGACAGCGATGATGAGGGCATCCGGCTGGCCAACGACACCCCGTACGGCCTCGCCGCCTCCGCGTGGAGCAGCAACGTCTACCGCGCGAACCGCGCCACCCGCGAGATCAAGGCGGGCTGCGTCTGGGTCAACGACCACATCCCGATCATCAGCGAGATGCCGCACGGCGGCTACAAGGCCTCCGGCTTCGGCAAGGACATGTCGGCGTACTCCTTCGAGGAATACACGCAGGTCAAGCACGTAATGTTCGACAACACGGCGGTGGCCAGGAAGGACTGGCACCGCACGATCTTCGGGGACCGCTAGAGACCGACCAGGCCACCGACCAGGCCGATCCCTCCCGAAAGGCACCACGCCCATGGAGCAGTACGAGCCCGACCGCCTGACCCCGCCCCAAGTGGCCGCGATGCGGCGCAGCCTGCGGGGCGGCAGGGCCGCCCTGACCCGCCGGTCGCTGTTGCGGGCCTCCGCGAGCGGCGCGCTCGCGGCCGGCGGCCTCGGGGCGCTGAGCGGTTGCGGGATCCCCGCGGCGGGCCAGAGCCGGGGCGGCACCTCCGCCCAGGACCACTCGGCCCGGGAGAAGGTCGTGAACTTCTCCAACTGGACCGAGTACATCGACGTCGACGGCAGCGGCAAGCACCACCCCACCCTGGACACCTTCCGCCGGCGGACCGGGATCACGGTCAACTACACCGAGGACATCAACGACAACAACGAGTTCTTCGGCAAGATCAAGCCGCAGCTCGCCGCGGGCCAGGACACCGGCCGGGACATCATCGTCCTCACCGACTGGCTGGCCGCCCGGCTGATCCGCCTCGGCTGGGTGCAGAAACTCGACCCGTCGCACCTGCCGCACGCGTACACCAACCTCTCGGCCCAGTTCCGCGACCCCGACTGGGACCCCGGGCGGGCGTACTCCTACCCCTGGCAGGGCATCTCGACGGTGATCGCCTACAACAGGAAGGCGCTCGACGGCATCGAGGTGAAGTCGGTCTCCGACCTGCTCGACAACCCGCGCCTCAAGGGGCGCGTCGGCTTCCTGTCGGAGATGCGGGACTCCGTCGGCATGACCCTCCTCGACATGGGCAAGGACCCGGCGCGGTTCACCGACGACGACTTCGACGCGGCGATCGCCCGGCTCCAGAAGGCCGTCGACAAGGGCCAGATCCGCCGCTTCACCGGCAACGACTACACCTCCGACCTGACCAAGGGCGACTTCGCGGCCTGCGTCGCCTGGGCCGGTGACGTGGTCCAGCTCAAGGCGGACAGCCCGGACGTCGACTTCGTGATCCCGGACAGCGGCTACATCACGTCGACCGACAACATGTGCGTACCGAACAAGGCCCGGCACAAGACGAACGCCGAGCGGCTCATCGACTTCTTCTACGAGCCCGAGCAGGCCGCCGCGCTCGCCGCCTACATCAACTACGTGACGCCGGTCGACGGCGTGAAGCCGTACCTTGCGAAGATCGACAAGGACGCCGCGGACAACCCGCTGATCGTCCCCGACAAGGCCATGCAGGCGAAGTCCCATGCCTTCCGCTCCCTGAGCCCGAAGGAAGAGACGGCCTACGAAGAGAAGTTCGCGAAGCTCACAGGGGCGTGACGACGATGAAGACGACACCAGACAACAGCGGCGACGTCCGCCTCTCCGGCATCTCCAAGACCTACGGCGCCTTCACCGCCGTCCACCCGCTGGACCTGACCGTGCCCGAGGGCTCCTTCTTCGCCCTGCTCGGCGCCTCCGGCTGCGGCAAGACCACCACCCTGCGCATGATCGCCGGCCTGGAGGAGCCCACGAGCGGCACCGTCCGGCTCGGCGACCAGGACGTCACCCACCTGCCGCCGTACAAGCGGCCGGTCAACACGGTCTTCCAGTCCTACGCCCTCTTCCCGCACCTGGACATCTTCGAGAACGTCGCCTTCGGCCTGCGCCGGCGCGGCATCAAGAGCGTGAAGAAGCAGGTCGAGGAGATGCTGGAGTTGGTCCAGCTGGGCGAGCAGGCGCGCAAGAAGCCGCACCAGCTCTCCGGCGGCCAGCAGCAGCGGGTCGCCGTGGCCCGCGCGCTGATCAACCACCCCAAGGTGCTGCTCCTCGACGAGCCGCTCGGCGCCCTCGACCTCAAGCTGCGCCGCCAGATGCAGCTGGAGCTCAAGCGCATCCAGACCGAGGTCGGCATCACCTTCGTGCACGTCACGCACGACCAGGAGGAGGCCATGACCATGGCCGACACGGTCGCCGTGATGAACGGAGGCCGGGTCGAGCAGCTCGGCTCGCCCGCCGACCTGTACGAGAACCCGCAGAGCACGTTCGTCGCGAACTTCCTCGGCACCTCCAACCTCATCGAGGCCGAGGTCGACACGAAGAACGGCGACGACATCGTGCTCAGGGCGGGCGGCGGCAAGCTGGTGCTGCCCGGGGCGCGATGTTCCGCCCCGACGACGGCGGGCGGCAAGGTGCTGGTCGGCATCCGCCCGGAGAAGATCTCGCTCACGCACGCCGACGACGCGGGGGAGATCCCGGAAGGCCGCAACCGCCTCACCGGCAGGATCGCCGACGCCAGTTTCATCGGCGTCTCCACGCAGTACGTCATCGACAGCCCCGTCTGCGACGAGCTGGCGGTGTACGTCCAGAACGTCGAGCGGGACGGCCGGCTCGTCCCCGGCGCCGACGTCGTCCTGCACTGGAGCCCGGCGCACACCTTCGGCCTGGACGCGGCGCAGCGCATCGACGCGGGCACCGAGGAAGAGGTCGCCGCCTGATGTCCACGCTCACCGAGGCGCCCCCGCCCCTCACCCCCACGGCACCCGGGAAGAAGCCCCCGCGCAGGCGCGGCCGGTTCACGCCGTACTGGCTGCTGCTGCCCGGCATGCTCTGGCTGATCGTCTTCTTCGCGCTGCCGATGATCTACCAGGCCTCCACCTCCGTGCAGCAGGGCTCCCTGGAGGAGGGCTACAAGGTCACCTGGCACTTCGCCACCTACTGGGACGCGCTGTCCGAGTACTGGCCGCAGTTCCTGCGGTCCGTCTTCTACGCCGCCGCCGCGACCGTGCTGTGCCTGCTGCTCGGCTATCCGCTGGCCTACCTGATCGCCTTCCGCGCCGGCCGCTGGAAGAACCTGATCATGATCCTGGTGATCGCGCCGTTCTTCACCAGCTTCCTGATCCGCACCCTGGCCTGGAAGACGATCCTCGCCGACAACGGCGTGATCGTGCACGCCCTGAACTCGCTGCACGTCCTGGACCTCACCGACTGGCTCGGCTGGACCGCCGGCGACCGCGTCCTCGCCACCCCGCTCGCGGTGGTGTGCGGTCTGACGTACAACTTCCTGCCGTTCATGATCCTGCCCCTGTACACCTCGCTGGAGCGGATCGACGGCCGGCTGCACGAGGCCGCCGGCGACCTGTACGCCCGGCCGTGGACCACCTTCCGCAAGGTCACCTTCCCGCTGTCCATGCCGGGCGTGGTCTCCGGGACGCTGCTGACCTTCATCCCGGCGGCCGGTGACTACGTCAACGCCGAGCTCCTCGGCTCCACCGACACCCGCATGATCGGCAACGTCATCCAGACGCAGTTCCTGCGCATCCTGGACTACCCGACGGCCGCGGCTCTCTCCTTCATCCTCATGGCCGCGATCCTGGCCATGGTCACGCTCTACATCCGCCGGTCCGGGACGGAGGACCTGGTCTAAATGCCCGTCGTCAACTGGCTCAAGCGCCGTCTCGTCGTCATCGCCGGACTGCTGACGCTCGCCTATCTCCTGCTGCCCAACATCGTCGTCACGGTGTTCTCCTTCAACAAACCGAAGGGGCGCTTCAACTACGAATGGCAGCAGTTCTCCACGGACGCCTGGAAGGACCCGTGCGGCGTCGCCGACATGTGCGGCTCGCTGTCCCTCAGCCTCCAGATCGCCGTGTGGGCCACGGTCGGCGCCACGATCCTCGGCACGATGATCTCCTTCGCGCTGGTCCGCTACCGCTTCCGCGCCCGCGGCGCCGTGAACTCGCTGATCTTCCTGCCGATGGCGATGCCCGAGGTCGTCATGGCCGCCTCGCTGCTCACCCTGTTCCTCAACATGGGCGCACAGCTCGGCTTCTGGACGATCCTGATCGCCCACATCATGTTCTGCCTGAGTTTCGTCGTCACCGCGGTCAAGGCGCGCGTGATGTCGATGGACCCGCGGCTCGAAGAGGCCGCCCGGGACCTGTACGCCGGTCCCGCGCAGACCTTCCTGCGGGTCACCCTGCCCATCGCGGCCCCCGGAATCGCCGCGGGCGCGCTGCTCTCCTTCGCGCTCTCCTTCGACGATTTCATCATCACCAATTTCAACGCCGGCTCGACCGTCACGTTCCCCATGTTCGTGTGGGGTTCGGCGCAGCGCGGGACCCCCGTGCAGATCAACGTCATCGGTACGGCGATGTTCCTCGTCGCCGTCCTCTTCGTGCTGACGTCGATGGTCGTCACGAACCGCCGGAACAAGCACAAGGCATAGGCCTTCACACAGCCTCTGTAGGGAGTTGAAATCATGGCCCCAAGCGCCATGAGCCGTGGCACAGACAACTGGATCGCCTCTCTCTCCGAAGCCCAGCCGGTCCCGTACTGGCTGGAAGACCCCGGCAAGCCGCCCGCCGAGCCCGCCCTCACCTCCGCCGAGACCTGCGACCTGCTCGTCGTCGGCGGCGGCTACAGCGGGCTGTGGACCGCGCTCAACGCCAAGGAGCGCGACCCGCAGCGCGATGTCGTCCTGCTGGAAGGCCGCGAGGTGGGCTGGGCCGCCTCCGGCCGCAACGGCGGCTTCTGCGCCGCCTCCCTCACCCACGGCCTGCCCAACGGCCTGGCCCGCTGGCCCGACGAGATCCACCGGCTGGAGGAGCTGGGCCGGCGCAACCTCGACGAGATCGAGGCGGCGGTCGCCCGGCACGGCATCGACTGCGACTTCGAGCGCACCGGCGAGATCGACGTCGCCACCGAGACCTACCAGGCCTGGGAACTGCGCGACTGGCACCGCGAACTGGAGGAGAAGGGCCTCGCGGACGGCATCGAGTTCCTGGACGCCGACGCCGTGCGCGAACAGGTGAACTCGCCCACCTTCGAGGCGGGCCTGTGGGACCGCCGGGGCGTGGCCATGCTGCACCCCGCCAAGCTGGCCTGGGGCCTGAAGAAGGCCTGCATGGACCTGGGGGTGCGGGTGTACGAGCACACCCCCGCCCTCAGCCTGAAGAGCTACGGCGCCGGGATGGCCGTACGCACCCCGTACGGCGGCGTCCAGGCCCGCAGGGTCGCGCTCGGCACGAACATCTTCCCCAGCCTGCTGCGCCGCGTGCGGTCGTACACCGTCCCGGTCTACGACTACGCGCTGATGACGGAGCCGCTGACCGCCGACCAGCTCTCCTCGATCGGCTGGAAGAACCGGCAGGGCCTCGGCGACTCGGCCAACCAGTTCCACTACTTCCGGCTCTCCGCCGACAACCGCGTCCTGTGGGGCGGCTACGACGCGATCTACCCCTACGGCGGCCGGGTCCGCGCCGAGTACGACGACCGGCCGGAGACGTACGCCAAGCTCGCGGGCCACTTCTTCACGTGCTTCCCGCAGCTGGAGGGCGTCCGCTTCACCCACGCCTGGGGCGGCGCGATCGACACCTGCTCGCGCTTCTCGGCGTTCTTCGGCACCGCCCACCAGGGCCGGGTGGCCTACGCGGCGGGCTACACCGGCCTCGGCGTCGGCGCGACCCGGTTCGGCGCGGACGTGATGCTGGACCTGCTGGACGGGGAGCGCACCGAGCGCACCGAGCTCGAGATGGTCCGCAAGAAGCCGCTGCCGTTCCCGCCGGAGCCGTTCGCCTGGACCGGCATCGCCCTCACCAAGTGGTCCCTGGCCCGAGCGGACGCCCACGGCGGCCGCCGCAACCTGTGGCTGCGGGCGATGGACAGACTGGGGCTGGGCTTCGACAGCTGACGCGGCCGGCCCGGCCGCGCTGTCCCGGCCCGTCGTGGTGAGCGGGTTCACCCCGACGGGTCGGGCGAACCCGCGTAATGCCCCCGGAGGACCTCCCTCTCCCTGGTGACGCGACCGCGTCCACGAGCGACAAGGGAGGTCTTCTCATGACTGGGGCGAAGACGGCGGTCGAATGGCTGGCATCCGTCGCACCGGACCCGGAGGCCTGCCGCCGGGAGTGGGAACGCAACCCCCTGGGGGTCGCCCTGCTGCCCGCCGGCAAGGCGTGGGACGTCCTGATCCTGCCGGGGCACCTCGGCTATCCGACCCTGGACGTGCTCACCCGCATCCTCGACCAGCTCGGTCCGGTGCTCGTCGACTTCGGCGACAACCGGGTCGGGTTCCTGGTGCCCCCGGGCACCGCGGCCCGCTGGCTCGGCACCGGTGTCCGCACCGCCGGAGCCGGCACCTGGATCGTCGTGCCGTACCCGGGGCGGGCGACCCGCGGGGTGCGCTGGCTGGTGCCGCCGGACGGCTCGGGCACGCTGACCGATCCTGCGCTGCTGGAACTGGCGATGCACGAGGCCGCGGCCGGGCGAGCCGGGCGGAGGGATGCGGACGAGTAGCGGCCGGACACCTTGACAACAGGATTGGTCTGGACCAAGTTGTGTGCGCCCCGCCCCGCCCTTCCGACTCCCCCCGACCCGGAGGCCCTTGTGGACCGCGCCCGACGTCCCAGACCCGTCCTCACCGCGCTCACGGCCGCCCTGCTGGCCGTACCCGGCATCACCGCGCTCTCGTCGACCGCCCGTGCGGCCGACGCGGACCTCGCGGTCAACGGCGGCTTCGAGTCCGGACTGACCGGCTGGACCTGCACGGCCGGCACGACCGTCACCTCACCCGTGCACAGCGGGCGTTCCGCGCTCCAGGCCACCCCGGCCGGCAGCGACAACGCCCAGTGCTCCCAGACGGTGACCGTGCAGCCGAACGCGCAGTACACCCTGTCCGGTTACGTCCGCGGCTCCTACGTCTACCTCGGCGCGAGCGGCACCGGCACCACCGACGTCTCCGCCTGGACCCAGTCCGCCCCCGACTGGCAGAAGCTGAGCACCACCTTCCGCACCGGGTCGGCCACCACGAAGGTCACGATCTACACCCACGGCTGGTACGGCACCGGCGCCTACCAGGCCGACGACCTCACCCTCGTCGGCCCCGGCGGCAGCGGCACCACCCAGCCGCCCGCCGCCCCGGCCGGCCTGCGGACCACCACCGTGACCGCGTCCTCCGTCGGCCTGTCCTGGTCGGCGGTGACCGGCGCGACCGGTTACGCGGTCTACCGCGACGGCACCAGAGTCCAGTCGGTGACCGGCACCTCGGCGACCGTCTCCGGCCTCGCGGCCTCGACGGCGTACAGCTTCCAGGTCACGGCCGTGAACGACGCCGGCGAGTCCGCGAGGTCCGCCGTCGTGACCGCGACGACCGGCGCCGGCGGCGGTGGCGGCTCGTCCGACCTGCCCGCCCACGCCCTCGTCGGCTACCTGCACTCCAGCTTCGCCAACGGCGCCGGCTACACCCGGCTCGCCGACGTCCCCGACAGCTGGGACGTCATCGACCTCGCCTTCGGCGAGCCCACCTCGGTCACCTCCGGGGACATCCGCTTCACCCGCTGCCCGGTCACCGAGTGCGCGAACGTGGAGAGCGACGCCGAGTTCAAGGCGGCGGTCAAGGCCAAGCAGGCCGCAGGCAAGAAGGTGCTGATCTCCATCGGCGGCCAGAACGGCCAGGTCCAGCTCACCACGACCGCGGCCCGCGACGCCTTCGTCTCCTCGGTCTCGAAGATCATCGACGAGTACGGCCTCGACGGTCTCGACATCGACTTCGAGGGCCACTCGCTGTCCCTGAACGCCGGCGACACGGACTTCAGGAACCCGACCACCCCCGTGATCGTGAACCTCATCTCGGCGCTGAAGACCCTGAAGGCCAGGTACGGCGCGGCCTTCGTGCTGACCATGGCGCCGGAGACCTTCTTCGTGCAGAACGGCTACCAGTACTACGGCACCGGCAAGTGGGGCGGCCAGGACCCGCGCTGCGGCGCCTACCTCCCGGTCATCCACGCCCTGCGCGACGAACTGACCCTGCTGCACGTCCAGGACTACAACTCGGGCCCGATCATGGGCCTGGACAACCAGTACCACTCCATGGGCGGCGCCGACTTCCACATCGCCATGACCGACATGCTGCTCACCGGCTTCCCGGTGGCCGGCGACCCGAACAACGTCTTCCCGCCGCTGCGCCCCGACCAGGTCGCCATCGGCATGCCGGCGTCGACGAACGCGGGCAACGGCTACGTCTCCCCGGCCGAGGTCACCAGGACCCTGGACTGCCTGACGAAGAGGACGACCTGCGGCTCGTACGCCCCGCACGGGACCTGGCCCGCGCTGCGGGGGCTGATGACCTGGTCGGTGAACTGGGACCGGTACGCGAACTGGGAGTTCCAGAAGAACTTCGACGCGTACTTCGGCTGAGCACCGGCGACAGGCCGGCCAGCAGCACCGTACTCAGGCACCATCCGGCCACCACGTCCAGAGGCCAGTGCCAGCCGTGGCGGACCAGTCCGTACGACACCCCGAGGACGAGGGCCAGGCACCCGGTGACCAGGGCGCGGCGGGCGCCGGGGGAGCGCAGCCAGGGCAGCAGGAGCAGGGTCGCCGCCCCGTACGCGACCGCCGCCGTCGTCGTATGGCCGGACGGGAAATAACCGGTCCCCGGGGGCACCACCGGTGTCCCCGGCCGGGCCGTCCACACCTTCAGCGGTACGACGACCGCCGGGACCAGTGCCATCGCCACGGCCGCGGCGAGCGGCGGCAGCCACCACCGCCCGGCACCGGCGGCCCGGCCCCGCCAGGCCGCGTAGCCGAGGGCCGCGGCGAGCACGGGCAGGGCGACCTGGACGTTGCCGAGGTCGGAGAGCAGCTGGGAGAGGCGGTCCGGGTGGACGAGGGCCCGGCTGGCATCCGCGTCCAGCCGCAGCAGCGGCCCGTCGACCAGGACCTGCCAGGTGACGAGGGCCAGCACGACCGCCGGGAGGACCAGGAGCAGCATGGGCCCAGCTTGGCAGAAAGCCTGCGGGAAGGAGGCCGGCCGCCCCGGAACGGGGGGGGTGGTTCCGGGGCGGCCGTCCGGACCGGGACGTCGCGCGCCCCGGGGGGTTTGGGGCGGCGACCGTCCGATCGGTGAGGAGATCCCGGAGCCGTCAGGCGCCGGTGGTGTGCGCGAGGGCACGACCAGGTCGAAGCTGGGGAGGCCCCGGCCCGGCGTCCGTCCGCAGTCCCCTGTGGACGGGTGTATCTCTCATCCGGGAAGAACCTACGGCAGGCCGGTGCGCTTGGGCAGACGGAATCCGCTCCCGCCATCCACCCCGCACACCTTCTTCACACGGCCTGCCGCAGGCACCCTCCAGGGGTGCGGACCCGCCGCTCAGATGCGCGCGAACGCCTGCTCGATGATGTCGAGGCCCTCGTTCAGCAGGTCCTCGCCGATCACCAGCGGGGGCAGGAAGCGGAGCACGTTGCCGTAGGTGCCGCAGGTCAGGACCAGCAGACCCTCGGCGTGGCAGGCCTTGGCGAGCGCGGCGGTAGCCTCGGGGTTCGGCTGCTTGGTGGCCCGGTCCTTGACCAGTTCGATGGCGATCATCGCGCCGCGCCCGCGCACGTCACCGATGATGTCGAACTTCTCGGCCATCGTGGCGAGGCGGCCCTTCATGACCTCCTCGATGCGCTTGGCCTTGCCGTTGAGGTCCTGCTCCTTCATGGTCTCGATGGCACCGAGCGCACCCGCGCAGGCGACGGGGTTGCCGCCGTACGTACCGCCCAGCCCACCGGCGTGCGCGGCGTCCATGATCTCGGCGCGCCCGGTGACGGCGGCGAGCGGCAGACCGCCGGCGATGCCCTTGGCGGTCGTGATCAGGTCGGGCACGATCCCCTCGTCCTCACAGGCGAACCACTGCCCGGTCCGGCAGAAACCGGACTGGATCTCGTCCGCGACGAAGACGATGCCGTTGTCGGCGGCGAACTGCCGGATCGCCGGCAGGAAGCCCTTCGCGGGCTCGATGAAGCCGCCCTCGCCCAGCACCGGCTCGATGATGATCGCGGCGACGTTGTCCGGGCCGACCTGCTTGGTGATCTGGTCGATGGCCTGCGCGGCGGCCTCGGGGCCGGCGTTCTCCGGGCCGGTCGGCCAGCGGTAGCCGTACGCCACCGGCACGCGGTACACCTCGGGGGCGAACGGCCCGAAGCCGTGCTTGTACGGCATGTTCTTCGCGGTCAGCGCCATGGTCAGGTTGGTGCGCCCGTGGTAGCCGTGGTCGAAGACCACCACGGCCTGCCGCTTGGTGTACGCACGCGCGATCTTGACGGCGTTCTCGACGGCCTCGGCGCCCGAGTTGAACAGCGCGGACTTCTTGGCGTGGTCACCCGGGGTCAGCTCGGCCAGCGCCTCCGCGACCTCCACGTAGCCCTCGTACGGGGTGACCATGAAACAGGTGTGGGTGAAGTCGGCGAGCTGGGCGGAGGCGCGGCGTACGACGGCCTCGGCGGACGCGCCCACGGACGTCACGGCGATGCCGGACCCGAAGTCGATGAGCCGGTTGCCGTCGACGTCCTCGATGATGCCGCCGCCCGCGCGCGCGGTGAAGACCGGCAGCACGGAGCCCACGCCCTGCGCGACCACGGCGGTACGGCGGGCCTGAAGCTCCTGCGACTTCGGGCCGGGGATGGCGGTGACGACGCGGCGCTCCTGCGGAAGTGCGGTCATGGGGGGCTCCCTGATGATCTTGCGTACCGGGCGGTCCCGGGGTGTTCCGGGCGGTGCGTTTTCGGACGCATACCTTCTTTTCTCGCAGGCTAAGACCGCTTCCGGGGGGTGGGCATGCTCCATGTGGGCGTTGTCGGCGGCTCCCGTTGTCCGCCGTGGACATAGCCCACCCGGGCGCCCCCTGCCGCTTCCGGCCATGTAAGCGGTGAACTCCCCTTCCCGGGGCGTTAGATTGACTCGCTGATGACGGACGGAACGGCGGACGCACGCGCTGGTCAGGGGGCAGGCTCGATGGACGGCGACAGCACGCGGGACCCACGCGGCACGCACACGAACCCTGTACCACGGCCCATGGCTCCGGTTGAGGGGGTGGGGGTGCCGCCGATGCCGACACGGGCCCCTGCGGTGCCGCCGGGTGCGCCGCCGAAGCCGGACGGCTCCCTCTTCCTCACCTGGCTGCGGACGCCGCGCCCGGACGCCGCGCCCGGAGTGTGGCGCTACGGGCACCGGCCCCGGCCGGAACAGGAGCCTGAACAGATCCCGGCCCGGCAACTGCTCAGCGGCGCGCTGATCGCCTTCCTCGTGGGCTGGCTGGTGTGGTCCCTGCTGTGGAACGGCTACCTCGGCGCCTGGTGGGTGCTGCCCCTGGAGCTGTTCACCCCCGACTCCTGGCGGCAGGGCAACGACGCCGTCGGCAACGCGATCGTCTGGTACTCGTACTACACCGTCATCGCGCTCGCCATCCTGCTGGTCGTCGGGCGTATCGGCCGCTGGGGCGAGGTCTGGCGCCGTTACGGGCCGCCCGCCTGGCGCCCCGCCGAGCCCGCGGCGACGGGTGCCCCCGCCACTCCCGACCAGGACCCCGCCGAATGGCCCCAGCTGCGCCAGGCCGGGGCCCATGAGGCTGCCGAGCGGTTGGCTGCCGAGGGGAAGGCCGGGCTCATGCGGGACGTGGACCATGCGCGGATCAGCCGGGCCTGGCAGGGGGTGCGGTCCGGCCGGCACAGCCTCGCCGGCTTCACCGGCGCCGTGCTGAAGGACGGCGCCGCCGCCTGCCCGCACCCCTCCGGCGACCGCGACCTGCCCGCCCGGCACGCCCGGCACGACCTGCTCACCGGCCAGGTCCGGCTCGGCACCACGGCCGACGACCCCCGCAACCCCTACCAGTACCGCGGCGCCGGCCTGGCCCTGGGCCCCGACCTGCTCGGCACCTCCCTGGTCGCCGTCGGCCCGGCCGGCTCGGGCAAGACCGGTGCCCTGGTACGACCGCTCGCCGAGTCCCTGTGCCTGCACGCCCTGGCCGGCCGCGCCGCGGTCGTGGTGGTCGGCGCGGCGGGCGCCGGGCTCGGCCCGACGGAGGCCTACGACGTCGTCGTCCGCGTCGGCCACCCCGAGTCCGTGTACGACCTCGACCTCTACGGCGGCACCACCGACCCCGACGAGGCCGCCGCCATACTCGCCGAGGCCCTCGTCGGCGACCTCGCCGACCCGCACCCCGGCAGCGACACCCGTCGCTCCACCACCGTCCTCGCCCAGCTGCTCGGCCCCTTCCGCGCCGTCCACGACCGCTTCCCCTCCGTACCGGAGCTGCGGCAGCTGCTCGACGGCGCCCCCGGCCCGCTGGCCGCGCTGCGCAAGGGCCTGACCGACACCGGTCACGCCTCCCTGCTCAGGGAGCTGGACGCCAGGGAGCGGCAGATGGCCCACCCGGGCGATGTCGGCGCCGTCCTCGCCGACCGGATCGCGCTGCTCGACCGGCCCGCCTTCGCGGCCTTCTTCGACACCTCCGGACAGGGCCGGCCCTTCTCGCTGCGGGCCCTCGACCACCCGGTCCGGGTCCGTATCGACCTGCCCCAGCGCGGCCACGCCGACGCCTCCCGGATCCTGGCCCGCCTGGTGCTCGCCCAGTTCACGGCCTCCGTGACGGCACGCGAGGACCGGTCGCTCTTCGCCTGCCTGCTCCTCGACGACGCCTCCGGGGTCGTCACACCGGAGGCCGTACGCGGCATCCAGCGGCTGCGCGGCGCCAACGCCGGTACGGTGCTCACGCTGCGCACCCTGGACGACGTGCCCCGGCCGCTGCGCGGACCGCTGCTCGGTGCCACGGGCTGCAGGGTGGCGCTGTCCGGGCTCACCCCCTGGGACGGACAGGACTTCGCCGAGGTGTGGGGCAAGGAGTGGACCGAGACCCGGGACGTCACCGACCGGCAGATCATCGCCGAGACCCCGGCCGGCAAGGCCGTGCACATGCTGCGCCGGGTCATCACCGGCCAGGCGCCCACCGCCCGCGCCGTCACCGTGCGCCAGGTCGAGCGTGAGCGCTGGTCGGCGTCCGAGTTGGCTCATGGGGTGCCGCCCGGGCATGCCGTGTTGTCGTTGACCACCGTGCGCGGGGAGCACGCGCCGCCGTTGCTGGTGGATCTGCGGGGGTGAGGGGCCAGCGCGGGATCGTACGGTGAGGCAGAATCGGGGTAGGCCGTTCATACACGGCGGCCAAAAGATCACCGCGATCGCCGGATCTCCCTCACCGTGAAGGCCCCATGCCCCCGACTCTCTCCTCGCTCGTCCACCACTCCGCGCTGAAGCTGACCGTGCGCGCGGGCGAGGACCGCCTGGACGTGCCCGTCCGCTGGGCGCACGTCAGCGAGCTGGCCGACCCCGTGCCGTACATGGAGGGCGGCGAGCTTCTGCTGATCACCGCGCTCAAGCTGAGCGCGGAGGATCCGGAGGCCATGCGGCGGTACGTGCGGCGGCTGGCCGGCGCCGGTGTGGTCGGGCTCGGGTTCGCCGTGGGGGTCAATTACGAGGAGATCCCCGAGGCCCTTGTCGACGCCTGCGTCGAGGAGGGGCTGCCGTTGCTGGAGGTGCCCCGCCGCACCCCCTTCCTCGCCATCAGCAAGGCCGTCTCCGCCGCCATCGCCGCCGACCAGTACCGGGCGGTCACGGCGGGTTTCGCCGCCCAGCGCGAGCTGACCAGGCAGGCGCTGAACACCGGCCCGGAGGGGGTGCTCGGCGCGCTCGCCGCCCAGGTCGACGGCTGGGCGGCGCTGTACGACGCCTCGGGCGCCGTCGTCGCCGCCGCGCCGGAGTGGGCCGGCCGCCGTGCCGCCCGGCTCACCGCCGAGGTCGAGCGGCTGCGGGAGCGGCCCGCCCCCGCCTCCTCCGTCGTCGGCGGCCCCGACCACGAGGACCGCGTGGAGCTGCACAGCCTCGGCACCGGCCGCCGTCCGCGGGCCGCGCTCGCCGTGGGGACGGCCGCCGCGCTCGGCACCGCCGAACGGTACGCCGTCCACTCCGCCATCGCCCTGCTCACCCTCACCACCGAGCGCTCCCGCTCCCTGCACGCGGCCGAGCAGCGCGTCGGTGCGGCCGTGCTGCGCATGCTCCTCGCCGGGGAGCCCGACCACGCCCGGGCGGTCGCCGGGGACCTGTACGGCGGGCTGCTGGACGCCCCGTTCCGGATGATCGTCGCCGAGTCCGGGTCCGGAGCGGCGGGCGAGGCACTGGGTGAACTCGCGGAGACGGTGGAGTCCGCGGCGGCGCGGGCCGGGGAGGCCGTGCTGGTCGTGCCGGAGGGCGAGCGGCTGGTGGTGCTGGCCGCCGACCAGGGCGCCGCGGTCGCCGCGTGCTCCGCGTACGCGGCGGCGCTGGAGGCGGGGCGGACGGCGGGCGCGGGGCGATCGGCGACCGAGCAGGAGCGGGCGGGCGAGGGCGAACTGGTCGTCGGCCTGTCGGCGCCCGCGGGACCGATCGCGGCGGCGGTGGCGTACAAGCAGGCCGAGCAGGCGCTGTCGGTGGCGCGGCGGCGCGGGCGGGTGTTCGTGGAGCACGAGCGGCTGGCCGCCGGGTCCGTCCTTCCGCTGCTGGCCGACGACGCGGTGAAGGCGTTCGCCGACGGGCTCCTGCGGGCGCTGCACGAGCACGACGCGACCGGGCGGGGCGACCTCGTCGCCTCGCTGCGGGCGTGGCTGTCCCGGCACGGCCAGTGGGACGCCGCCGCGGCCGACCTGGGCGTGCACCGGCACACCCTGCGGTACCGGATGCGCCGGGTCGAGGAGATCCTCGGACGGAGCCTGGACGACCCGGACGTACGGATGGAGCTGTGGCTCGCCCTGAAGGCGACGTCGGCCGAGTGACCGAGGGGGCGTTCCATCTCGCCAATCCGGAGTGCCCCCCATCACGACTGCTACGACTCGGACAAACGACCCCCGGCCCGCCCCGCCCTACCGTGGAGCACGCAAGCCAAGCAGTACACCTCCAACGCGGAAGGGCCGGGACTCGTACATGACTTCCACCCATGCCTTCTGGCTCGCCGGCCGCCAGGTCACCGGCGAGGACACCTTCGACGTCACCTCCCCGTGGGACGGCCGGCTCGTCGGCAAGGTCAGCGTGCCGAGCGACGCCCAGGTCGAGGAGGCCGTGGCCGCCGCGTACGCCGTGCGGGACGACTTCGCCGGCACCCCGGCGCACGTGCGTGCCGCCGCGCTCGACCACGTCAGCAAGCGGCTGGCGGAGCGCACCGAGGAGATCGCCCGGCTGATCTCCGCCGAGAACGGCAAGCCGATCAAGTGGGCCCGGGGCGAGGTCGGCCGCGCGGTCTCCGTGTTCCGGTTCGCCGCCGAGGAGGCCCGCCGGTTCAACGGCGGCGAGGCCCAGCGCCTCGACACCGACGCCGGCGGCCAGGGCCGGCTCGCGCTGACCCGCCGCTTCCCGAAGGGGGTCGTGCTCGGCATCGCGCCCTTCAACTTCCCGCTGAACCTGTGCGCGCACAAGGTCGCCCCGGCGATCGCCGCCGGCGCCCCGATCATCCTGAAGCCGGCCCCCGCCACCCCGCTGTCCGGTCTGATCCTCGGTGAGCTGCTCGCCGAGACCGACCTGCCGGCCGGGTCGTGGAGCATCCTCCCGGTGCCGAACGACAAGATGCCCGCCCTCGTCCAGGACGAGCGCCTGCCGGTCATCTCCTTCACCGGTTCGGAGAAGGTCGGTTACGCGATCATGGACTCGGTGCCGCGCAAGCACTGCACGCTGGAGCTGGGCGGCAACGGCGCCGCGGTCGTCCTCGGCGACTACGCCTCCGACGCCGACCTGGACTGGGCCGCGACCCGCATCGCGACCTTCTCCAACTACCAGGGCGGCCAGTCCTGCATCTCGGTGCAGCGTGTCATCGCCGACGCCTCCGTGTACGACCGGCTGCTGCCGCGCATCGTCGCCGCGGTCGAGGCCCAGGTCACCGGCGACCCCACCGACGACAAGACCGACGTCGGCCCGCTGGTCAGCGAGGACGCCGCCCAGCGCGTCGAGTCCTGGGTGAAGGAGGCCGTCGAGGCCGGCGCCACCCTGCTCACCGGCGGCGACCGCGACGGCGCCTCCTACGCGCCGACCGTGCTCACCGACGTGCCGGCGGACACCACCCTCGCCTGCGAGGAGGTCTTCGGGCCCGTCCTCACCGTGCAGAAGGTGAACGGCGAGGCCGAGGCGTTCGCCGCGGTCAACGCCTCCAAGTACGGCCTCCAGGCGGGCGTGTTCACCCACGACCTGCAGGTCGCCTTCCGTGCCCACCGCGCCCTGGAGGTCGGCGGTGTGGTGATCGGCGACGTCCCGTCCTACCGCGCCGACCAGATGCCGTACGGCGGCGCCAAGCAGTCCGGTGTGGGCCGCGAGGGCGTGCGGTTCGCCATGGAGGACTACACCTACGAGCGCGTGCTGGTCCTGACCGGCCTCGCGCTCTGACCTGCCACGGACAGGTCGGGAACCGAACGGCCGCAGCCCACTGTGCGGGGGCTGCGGCCGTTCGCCGTTCCCGGCGCCGGCGATCCTGTTGACGGAAACCGTTTCAGCCTGAGTGGTGCCGGGCTTCTCCGGACCCTCAACCGCAGAAGCCGACGTGCGCCAGCCGCAGTGGGCCGCGCAGTGCGAGGCGGACGTCGTGGACGCCCTCGGCGGCCAGGGCGGCGGTCACCCTGGTGTAGGAGTACGGGCCGGCCGTGGGGGTGTCCAGGGTGAGGGCCGCGAGGACCGGGCCGCCGTCCAGGGAGAGTTCCAGGGTGCCCTCGCCCGCCAGCTGAGCCGACACCTCGCTCACCCCCGTGCCGAAGTCGCAGTCGCGGTAGACCAGTTCGGCCGTCCCGCCGTGGGCCGGGGTCACCGCGTCGCCCGCCGCCTTCGTCCGGTCCACGACCGCGACACCGGACTGCTCGTCGAAACCGGCGCCCGGCAGGCCGCGCTCCCGTACCCTGCGGGGTGCCGGCGGCGGGCCCTCCAGGTGCACGGTCGTCCGCAGCCGCACGTCCGCGCTGGACGCGCCCACCAGGAGCTCGTACGGTCCCCCCTCCAGGTGCCGGCCGCCGTGCCGCACGTCCCAGAACTCCAGTGCCGCCGACGGGACCTCGAAGGAGACGGCGGCCGTCTCGCCCGGGGTGAGGGTGATCCGGCGGTGGTCCAGC
Source organism: Streptomyces sp. NPDC029151 (assembly GCF_055564315.1). Lineage (NCBI taxonomy): Bacteria > Bacillati > Actinomycetota > Actinomycetes > Kitasatosporales > Streptomycetaceae > Streptomyces > Streptomyces sp. NPDC029151. The sequence continues at coordinate 80,526 of NZ_JBVHWQ010000011.1, read as the reverse complement.
AGCTCGCGGCGCGGGCGGGCCACCGACGGCTCCACCGCCCGGCCGTACAGCTGCACCACCTCGTCCGCCGTCCGGCCCCCGGTGTGGGTGACCGTGCAGCTCACCAGCACCGAGTCCGCCTCCACCCGGGCGGCCAGGCCGGCGTACCCGAACGACGCGTACGACAGGCCGTGGCCGAAGGGGAAGAGCGGGGTGCCGTCGAAGTAGAGGTAGGTCTGGCGGCTGCCGATCACGTCGTAGTCGAGGAGGTCGGGCAGGTCGGCGTCGGAGGCGTACCAGGTCTGGGGGAGGCGGCCGGCGGGGGAGACGTCGCCGGCCAGCACCCGGGCCAGGGCCGTGCCCGCCGCCTGGCCGCCGTGCGCGGTCCAGAGCGCGGCCGGCAGCCGCACCGTGTCCACCGCGTACGGGTACGCCGACACCAGCACCAGTACGGTGCGCGGGTTGGCGGCCCGGGCCGCGTGCAGCAGCCGCCGCTGGTGCTCCGGCAGCAGCAGGGTCGTACGGTCCTCGGTCTCGCGGCCGTTGATGTGCGGGTCGTTGCCCGCCACCACCACGACGACGTCGGCCCCGGCCGCCGCGCGGGCCACGGCCTCCTCGCCCCGCTCGACCGTGACGACCTCGAAGACGTCGCCCGTGTCGGCAACCTTCACGCCGTCGGCGGCGACCCGCACATGACGGCCCGTGCCCAGGTGCGTGAGGAGGTGACCCCCGCGGTGCGGTTCCAGACGGAACGTCTCCTGGACGACCCAGCCGCCGGGCTGGTCGGTGGAGGCGCGGAGGTACCCGTCCTCGGCGACCGAGAGGTAGCGGCCGTCGGGGGCGCGCAGCGTCAGCACCCCCTCGCCCCAGTCGGCCAGCGCGAACTCGGTGCCGACCGGGTCCGTCGTCAGCGGCGGCAGGTCGGTGCGGCCGGACAGCAGGGCGGGGTCCAGCGCGCCCTCGGCGGCGCGGGCCGGGCCGGGGTCCCCGGCCGGCGGCACCGACAGGAACGCCCCGGCCGCCGTCCGCAGCCGGACCCGGTCCACGCCCTCCGCGAACTCCACGCGCTCCGCGCCGAACCGCTCGTACAGGCCCTCCAGGGGCGTGGAGCGGTGGAGGAGGCCGCCGCTGTACCAGTCGAGCTTGCACTCGTCGGCGAGCAGTCCGACGACCGCGATCCGGGTGTCCGGGGCGAGGGGCAGCAGGTCGTCGTCGTTCTTCAGCAGCACGATCGCCTGCTCGGCGGCCTCCCGCGCGAGCGCCCGGTGGGCCGGGGTGTCGAACTCGCCGGTGCCCGCGTGCGGGTCGTAGTGCGGGTCGAACTCGCCGAGCCGGAAGCGGACCGAGAGCTGGCGGCGTACGGCGGTGTCGACGTCCGCCTCCGTCAGCAGGCCACGCGCCACCGCCCCCCTGACCCGCGCGGTGATCCGCGAGGAGTCCGTGCCGTGGTCCGTGAAGCTGTCCACGCCGGCCAGCAGGGCCGCCGCGGTGGCCTCCTCGTGGGTGTCGAAGTAGTGCTCGGCGTCGACCAGGTTGGACGGCGCGCCCGCGTCCGAGCAGACCAGCAGCTCCTGGTCGGTCCAGGTGCGCAACTGCTCGCGCAGGTACGGGGAGACGTGGTTGGGGCGGCCGTTGACCAGGTTGTAGGCGGGCATCACCCCGGCCACCGCCCCCGCCTCCACCGTCTCCCTGAAGGCGCGCAGATCGTACTCGTGCAGCACCCGGGGGCGTACGGAGGCCGACGAGGTGGCCCGGTCCGTCTCGTTGTTGTGCGCCAGCCAGTGCTTCAGCACGGGCGCGGTGCGCCAGTACACGGGGTGGTCCCCGCGCAGGCCCCGTGTGTACGCCGTGGCGATGGCCGAGGTCAGCTTCGGGTCCTCCGCGTAGCCCTCCTCGTTGCGGCCCCACAGCGGGTGGCGCAGCAGGTTGACCGTCGGGGACCAGACGTTGAGGCCGACCCGCTCGTCCCGGGCGCGCATCGCCCGCGCCTCCTTGGAGACCGCCTCGCCGATCCGGCGGACCAGCTCCGGGTTCCAGGTCGCGCCGAGACCGACGGCCTGGGGGAACACCGTCGCCGGGCCCATCCAGGCCACACCGTGCAGGGCCTCCTGGCCGGTCCGCCAGGCGGCGATGCCGAGCCGCTCCACGGCGGGCGTGAACTGGTGCAGGAAGGAGATCCTCTCGTCCAGGGTGAGCCGCGCCAGCAGGTCGTCGACGCGCTTCGCGAAGGGCAGGTGCGGATCGCGGAAAGGCGGCGTGGACGGCGGTTCAACGGTCACGGGCGGTTCCCCCTGCGCGGGAAGTGGGATGGCGCTTTCGAAGCGCTTCGATGCTCGGCCGACCGGTGTCGGGGTGTCAAGGTGCCGGGCCAAAACAGACCGACTTTCCACCGGCACGGCAAGGCCTGTTCACCTCCGGCCGCGTCCGCCGGGGATCGGGGGAATCTTGGGGACGGCCTCTTGTGCGCCCCCACGTGTTCACTTAACCTCGCAGCAGCTTCGAAGCGCTTCGACTGCCCGTTCCGGCAGCCGACTGCCCGCCCCGGCAGCCGCGCTTCCGCTCAGCCGGATCCACTCAAGACACCGCAGCCGACGGCCCACCGCCGGGTGTCCTGGTGCGCCATGAAGGGTTGACGCAATGACGCCGAACGCCGCCTCCGCCTCCTTTGCGCCCAGCCGGAGAAGCTCCCCGAGCAGGAGGAGCTTCCTCGCCTCCACCGCGGTCGCCACCGCGGCGGTCGCCGGCGGGACGCCGCTGCTCACCGCGTGCGGCGGTTCGGACAAGGGCTCCCGGGAGGGCACCACCTCGGGCAAGGACGCGAAGAAGATCCTTCCGGCCTACGTGGCCAGCGGTGTGGTGACGCCGGACATCCCGTCCAGGAACGGTTCGTCCATGGGCTTCACCGGCAAGCTCGACGTCGCCACCCTCAGGACCTCGGTCCCGGAGAAGCTCGGCAAGGGCGGCAAGGTCACCGTCATGTCGCCGTTCTGGGGCTCGCCGCCGAAGCAGGACAACCCCTACTACACGTCGATGAACGACCTGATCGGCGTCGACGTCCAGTGGCGCAACCAGGACGGCAACACCTACGACCAGAAGCTCGGCGCGGTCCTCGCCTCCAGCGACGTCCCGGACGTGGTGGTCGTCCCCGGCTGGAACATGATGGGCCGGATACCCAGCGCCATCATCGGCAAGTTCGCCGACCTCGGCCCGTACCTGTCCGGGGACAAGGTCAAGGAGTACCCCAACCTCGCGGCCATCCCGTCCGACGCCTGGCAGCGCTCCCTCTTCGGCGGCAGGCTGATGGGCCTGCCGCAGCCCTCCCCGTCCGTCCAGACCATCGTGCCCCTCTACCGCCGGGACGTCTTCGACAAGGAGGGCTACGAGATCCCGCGGTCCGCCGACGACTTCATGGCCCTGTGCAAGGACATCACCAACGCCCGGGCCAAGCGGTGGGCCTGCGGTGACATGAAGTGGACCGCCATGAACACCTTCGGCGTGCTCGGGGGCGGGGAGAAGCCGCTCTGGTGGAACCTGGTCGACGGCAGGCTGATCAACCGCATCGAGACCCCGGAGTACCTGGAAGCCATCGAGTGGACGCGCAAGCTGTTCGCCGCCGGAGTCGTCCACCCCGACTTCAAGCTGGGCAAGAGCCAGGCGAACGACCCCGCCCCCAAGTTCGCCGCCGGCGAGTTCCTCATCTGGAACAACAACATCGTCAACTGGTACGGCCAGCAGGCCTCCCAGGCCACCCAGAACCCCGGCTTCGAGATCTGGGGCATGGACATCTGGAACCACGACGGCGGTGACCCGACGCTGTACGCCCAGAACCCGGCCGGCATCTTCGCCTTCGTCAGCAAGAAGGCCTCCGAGGCCGTCGTCCGCGACGTGCTGGCGGTCGCCAACGTCACCGCGGCGCCGTACGGCACCAAGGAGTGGATGATGACCAACTACGGCGTCGAGGGCACCCACTACACGATCAAGGACGGCGTGCCCGTCAAGAACGACAAGGGCAACAACGAGGTCCTCAACGCGTACGTCATGGTGGCGAGCCCCGCCGCGACCACCGCCCACCCCGACCTGCCGGAGTACACCAAGGCCATGGTCGAGTGGGAGCAGCGGATGGGCGCCTTCACCAGGAAGTCGTCGTTCTGGGGCCTGCAGATCACCGAGCCCTCCCGCTACACCAACCTCGTCAACGACTTCGAGCAGCTGGAAGACGACATCATCCGCGGCCACAAGAGGATCGGCGACATGCAGCAGGCCGTCTCCGACTGGAAGAGCAGGGGCGGCGACAAGCTGCGCGACTGGTACGAGAAGCTGCTCGACGAGAACGGTCCGGCGGCGAGCTGACGGGCTTCGAGGCAAGGAGAACAGCCGTGTCCCACAGCACGGTGCCTCGGAGCGGCGCCGAGGCCGGCACGCCGGTGAAGACCCCGGTGACGTCCGCCGGCGCCCTGGGCGCCCGGACGGGGCGAGGAGCGGGGAAGCCGGGCCTCCGGCACCGGTTCAGACGCGACCGCGCCCTGATCCTCATGACCGTACCGGCCGTCGTACTCGTCCTGGTCTTCAACTACCTGCCGATCCTCGGCAACGTCGTCGCCTTCCAGGACTACGACCCCTACATCAGCGACAACGGCATCGTCTCCATGCTGAACAGCCCCTTCGTGGGCCTGGAGAACTTCCGGCGGATGTTCGAGGACCCGGCGTTCCGCAACGCCGTCGAGAACACGCTGGTGCTGTTCTTCGTCCAGCTCGTGCTGTTCTTCCCGGTACCCGTCCTGCTCGCGCTGCTCATCAACAGCGTGGTCCGGCCCCGGGTGCGGGCGGTCGCGCAGGCCGTGCTCTACCTGCCGCACTTCTTCTCCTGGGTCCTGGTCATCGCCGTCTTCCAGCAGATGTTCGGCGGCGCCGGGATGCTCTCCCAACTGCTGCGGCAGCACGGGTACGACGGCCTCGACATCATGACCGACCCGCACACCTTCCCGTTCCTGATCACCGCCCAGAGCGTGTGGAAGGACGCCGGGTGGGGGATCATCGTCTTCCTCGCCGCGCTGGCCTCGGTGCCCACGGACCTGTACGAGGCCGCCGCGATGGACGGTGCCGGACGCTGGCGCCGCATGTGGCACGTCACGCTCCCCGCCCTGCGCCCGGTGATCGCTCTGCTGCTCGTGCTGCGCGTCGGTGACGCCCTGACCGTCGGGTTCGAGCAGATCCTGCTGCAACGCGACGGCGTCGGCACGGACGCGGGCGAGGTCCTCGACACCTTCGTCTGGTGGAACGGCGTGCGCAACCAGGACTTCGGCTACGCGGCCGCCGCCGGTCTGATCAAGGGCGTGGTCAGCATCGGCCTCGTCCTCACCGCGAACAAGGTGGCCCATCTCATGGGCGAGCAGGGGGTGTACAGGAAGTGACCGCCGTCATCGACGAACCGGCGAGCCGACCGCGCCGGTGGGCCGCGCCGGACCGCCCGGCGTGGGAGGAGGAGCCCTCGAAGGCCGGCCTCGCCGGCAAGGGCATCGCCCTGTCGTTCGCCTGCCTGGCGATCCTCTTCCCGCTGTGGATCGTGATCGTCACCAGCCTCTCCTCGCGCAAGACCATCGACGAGGCGGGCGGCCTGGTGATCGTGCCCAGGGGCATCACGTTCATCGCCTACCGGGAGCTGCTCGGCGGCGGCCAGGTCACCCGGGCCGCGGTCGTCAGCGTCCTCGTCACCCTGGCCGGCACGCTCTTCTCGATGACGGTGTCCGTCCTGTGCGCCTACGGCCTGTCCCGCACCGGGTCCCTCGGCCACCGCTGGATCCTGATGGCGCTGCTGGCGACCATGTTCTTCAGCGCCGGCCTCATCCCCACCTACCTGCTGGTGCAGTCCCTGGGGCTGACGGACACCTATCTCGCGCTGATCCTGCCGAGCGCGGTGAGCGTCTTCAACATCCTGGTGCTGCGCGGCTTCTTCATGGGGATCTCCCCGGAACTCATCGACAGCGCGCGCATCGACGGCGCCGGGGACCTCCGGATCCTCCGGCAGATCGTCATGCCGCTGTCGCGGGCGGTCCTCGCGGTGATCACGCTGTTCTACGCAGTCGGGTACTGGAGCGCCTGGTTCAACGCGTCGCTGTACCTGAACGACCAGGACATGATGCCGCTGCAGAACGTCATGATCCAGCTCGTGCAGAAGCAGGAGGCGCCGGTCGGTCTGGGCCAGGCCATCAAGACCGGTCAGCTGTCGGGGCTGTCCATCCAGATGGCGGTCATGGTGATGGCGCTGCTGCCCGTCGCCGTCCTGTCGCCGTTCGTGCAGAAGCACTTCAGGAAGGGCATGCTGACCGGGGCGGTGAAGGGGTGACCGGCACGGGACCGGCCCTCGCCGACGCCACCCGGGGCCGCATCCTCTTCGGCGGCGACTACAACCCCGAGCAGTGGCCGGAGGAGACCTGGCAGGACGACGTGCGGCTGATGAAGGACGCCCACGTCAACTCGGTCACGCTCGGCGTCTTCTCCTGGGCGAGGCTCGAACCCCGGCCCGGCGCACGCGAGTTCGGCTGGCTGGACCGGCTGATGGACCTCCTGCACGCCCACCGCGTCGGCGTCGTCCTCGCCACGCCCACCTCCTCCCCGCCGCCCTGGATGGGGCGGCTGCACCCCGACACACTGCCCCGGGACGCCGACGGACGGACCGAGTGGTGGGGCGGACGCCAGCACTTCTCGCACTCCAGCGCCACCTACCGCCGGTACGCCGCCGCCATCACCGAGGACCTGGCCGCCCGCTACGGCGACCACCCGGCCCTCACCATGTGGCACATCAACAACGAGTACTGCACGTTCGACTACGGCGACGAGGCCGCCGCCGCCTTCCGCCGCTGGCTGCGGGAGCGGTACGGCACCCTCGACGCCCTCAACTCCGCCTGGGGCACCGCCTTCTGGAGTCAGGGGTACGACACCTGGGACGGCGTCCTGCCGCCCCGCCACGCCCACTACCTGAAGAACCCCGGCCAGGTGCTCGACTTCCGGCGCTTCACCTCCGACATGCTTCTGGAGTGCTTCACCGCCGAGCGGGACATCGTCCGCCGGTACAGCCCGCACCTCCCGGTCACCACCAACTTCATGCCGCTGTGGACCGGCCAGGACGGCTGGCGCTGGGCCGAGGAGGAGGACGTCGTCTCCGTCGACCTCTACCCCGACCCCCGCGACCCGCTGGGCGCGCAGCGCGGCGCCCTCGTGCAGGACCTCACCCGGTCGCAGGCGCGCGGGCCGTGGATGCTGATGGAACAGGCCGCCGGACCGGTCAACTGGCGTGGCGTGAACCACCCCAAGCCGCGCGGCCTCAACCGCCTGTGGTCCTTCCAGGCCGTCGCCCGCGGCGCCGACGCCGTCTGCTACTTCCAGTGGCGCCAGTCCCGGCAGGGCGCCGAGAAGTTCCACTCCGGGATGGTCGGCCATGCGGGGGAGGAGGGCCGCACCTTCCAGGAGGTCAGGCGGCTCGGGGAGGAACTCGCCCGGATCGGCGGCCGGGTGTCGGGCAGCGGCGTCACCGCCGACGTGGCCGTGCTGCACGACTGGCACTCCTGGTGGGCCGGTGACCACGAGGGCCGGCTGTCGGCACGGGTGGAGCTGCCGGAGGTGCTCACCGCCTGGCACCGGGCCCTGTGGGAGGCCCACCTCACCACCGACTTCGCGCACCCCGGACACGACCTGTCCGGCTACCGGCTCGTCGTCGCCCCGCAGCTGTACCTGCTCACCGACGCCGCCGTCACCAACCTCCTCGCGTACGTCCGCGGCGGCGGCACCCTGGTCTGCGGCTTCCTCACCGGGGTCGCCGACGAGGACGACCGGATCCGGCCCGGCGGCATGGACGCCCGGCTGCGCGAGCTGTTCGGCATCCGCACCCTGCACGAGTGGTGGCCGCTGGAGGCGGGAGAGACCGTGGCCTGCGAGGGCTTTTGCGGGACGCTGTGGTCGGAGGAGATCGAGCCGGAGCCCGGCGCCGCCGAGACCGTGCCGTACCGGGGCGGCGAACTGGACGGGCTGCCCGCCGTGCTGCGCCGGGGCCGCGCCTGGTACCTCTCCACGCTGCCCGAGCCGGAGGCGCTGCGCACCCTGCTGACCCGCATCGCCGACGGCGCGGGCGTACGGCCGGTGCTGGACGGGCTGCCGGCGGGCGTGGAGGCGGTGCGCCGGGGCGAGCTGCTGTTCCTGCTCAACCACGGGCGGGAACCGGTCACCGTCCAGGTCCCCGGGGCCCGTCGCGAGCTGCTCGGCGGCACGGACGTCACGGGCGGGATCACCCTCGGCCGCTACGGCGTGGCGGTGCTGCGGTCATGAGCCGGACGCCGGTCCACGGCACCTGGGAACCCGCCCCGGCCGCCCGCTGGGAGGACGCCTTCCTGAGCGGGAACGGCCACCACGGCGTCCTCGTGTCCGGTGATCCGGACGATGAGCGGGTGATCGTCACCCATCACCGTCTGGTGCGCCCCAACGGAGGCGAGCACGCCCGTCCGCCCCGGCTGGCCGCCGGACTCCCCGCACTCCAGGACCGGCTGCTCGCCGGTGATCTCACGGCCGCCGAGAGTTTCACCGACGGCCGCCCGCCGCAGTGGGTGCAGCCCTTCCACCCCGCCTTCCGGGTCCGGGTGCGGGGAGCGGCCGGCGGCCACCGCGGAGGCTTCCGCCGAGCCGTCGACTTCACCAGCGGCGAGGTCACCGCGGTCCGCGCCAAAGCCGGCAGCCGGGTCTTCGTCTCCCGCGCGGACGACGTGATCGTGCACGAGGTCACCGGCGACGACCTCGACATCCGCCTGGACCACCGGCTGCCCGGCGCCCCGGCCGGCCTGCGCGTCGGCCACGGCACGCTGCTCACCCCCGAGGGCGCCCTGCTCAGCCTGCGCGCCCGCTACCCCGACAGCGACCGCGCCTACACCGGTGTGACCCTGGTCGCCGTCTCCGGCGGCCGGACCGAACTCGTCCCGCCGGGCGTCCGCGTCACCGGCGCCCGCTCGGTGCTGCTGCTCACCCGGGTGCGCCGGCACACCGGCGAGGCGGACGTGATCGCCGAGGCCCGGCAGCTCCAGGCCCTGCTCGACGACACCGACCGGCCGTACGACAGCCTGCTCGCCCGCCACCTGGACCGGCACCGCACCGCCTACCTCCGGGTCTCGCTCGACCTCGGCGCCGACCCGGCCGAGCGCGCCCTGCCCGGTTCCGAACTGCTGGCCCGCCCGCACAGCCCGGCCCTGCTGGAGCGGCTCTTCGCCGCCGGCCGCTACCACCTGCTCTCCTGCAGCGGCCTGCTGCCGCCCCGGCTCACCGGACTGTGGACGGGCGACTGGGACACGGCCTGGTCGGGCGCGTTCACCACCAACGCCAACCTCAATCTCCAGACGGCCTCCGCACCCGCCGCCGCCCTGCCGGAGGTCACCGAGGCGCTGGCCGCGCTGGTCGAGCGGCAGCTGCCGGACTGGCGGGCCAACGCCCGCGCGATCTTCGGCACCCGGGGCGCCGTCGCGCCCTCGCACACCGACGGCGAGTCCGGGCTGACGTACCACTTCAGCCGCGCGTACCCGCTGCACCTGTGGACCGCCGGCGCGGACTGGCTGCTCAAACCGCTGGTCGACCACGACGAGATCCGCGGCGAGCAGGACCCGCGCACCGCCGCCGCCCTCGCCGAGGCGGCCCTCTTCTACGAGGACTTCCTCACCCGCACCGACCCCGACGGCCACCTGGTCGTCGTCCCCTCCTACTCGCCGGAGAACCGTCCGGCGGGCGGCAGCTGGGGCGCGGTCAACGCGGCGATGGACCTCTCCGCCGCCCGCCACACTCTGCTCACCGCCGCCCGCTACCACCCCGGGCACGCGGACGGATGGCGGGCGCTCGCCGACCGGCTGCCCCCGCACCGGACCAACGCCGACGGCGCCCTCGCCGAATGGGCCTGGCCCGGGCTGGACGACACCTACGACCACCGCCACCTCAGCCATCTGTACGGCGTCTGGCCGCTGGAGGAGATCACCCCCCACGACACCCCGCGCCTGGCCGCCGCCGCCCACCGGGCGCTCACCCTGCGCGGCACCGAGAACGACTCCGCCCACGGCCATCTCCACCACGCCCTGGTCGCCGCCCGCCTGGGGGACCGGCACCGGGCCGCCGACGCCCTGCGCCGGGTGCTCGACGGCGACTACTTCCACGCCTCCCTGATGAGCGCCCACTACCCGCGCCGGGACGTCTACAACGCGGACGCCGCGCACGCCCTGCCCGGTGTGCTGATCGAGCTGCTCGTCCAGTCCACCCCGGACCGGCTCGTCCTGCTGCCCGCCGTCCCGGACAGCTGCCCGCGCGGCGAACTGCGCGGTGTGCGCACCCGGTTCGGCGCGGAGATCGACCTCGCCTGGGACCCGGAGGGCGCCCGGGCCGTCGTACGCCCCCACCGCACCGGCCGCGTCGAACTGCGGACTTCCTCCGGCGCCGAGCCGCTCGACCTCGTCGCCGGAGAAGACCGCGTCCTCACCCTGGGGGCGCGGTGACCGGATCGACTCCCCCCACCCATGGAAGGGACCCCATGGCAACACGCACGCCGAGCAGGCTCGCCACGGCCCTGCTGGCCCCCGCCCTCGCCCTCGGCGCCACCGTCGCCCTCGCCTCGGCGCCCGCCTCCGCCGCCGTCTGGAACTCCTGCGACCAGTGGGGCAACACCACGCTGAACGGCTACACCCTCTACAACAACATCTGGGGCTCCGGCGCCGGCAGCCAGTGCGTCTGGGCCAACTCCGGCACCAACTGGGGCGTGTGGGCGAACCACCCCGACACCGGCGGGATCAAGTCCTACCCCGACGCCAAGAAGGTGATCAACAAGCCGATCACCTCGCTGGCCTCGCTCACCAGCAGCTACAACGTCACCGTCCCGTCGTCCGGCGCGTACAACACGTCGTACGACATCTGGGACACCGACCACGACTACGAGATCATGCTCTGGGTCAACAGGACCGGAGCCGTCGGCCCGCTCGGCACCTCGCAGGGCAACGTGACGCTGGGCGGCCACACGTGGACCGTCTACAAGGGCGACAACGGCGCGAACGACGTCTTCTCCTTCGTGCGCACCTCCAACTCCGCCTCCGGCACGGTCGACATCCTGCCGATCCTGAAGTGGATCAAGAACACCAAGGGCTGGTTCGGCAACGAGACCATCGGTGACGTCCAGTTCGGCTACGAGATCACCTCGTCGTCCGGCGGCCTGAACTTCACCACCAACAACCTCACGGTCAGCAGCAGCTGATCCGGTGCGGCCGGCTCCCCTCCCGGGGGTCGGCCCCCCGAGGGAGACGTCAGGTCGCGGCCGGGGCCGGCCCGGAACTCGCCCGGACCGTCAGCTCGGGCGCGAGCAGCACGACCTCGTCGCCGTCCCGCCCCTCCAGCTTGGCCACGAGCCGCTCCACGGCGTGCCGGCCCATCTCCTGGGCCGGGACGGCCACGGAGGTCAGCCGCACGGAGGCCTGCACCGCGACCTGGTCCGGGCAGATCGCGACCACCGACACGTCCTCCGGCACCGCCCGGCCCTGCTGGCGCAGCAGCGCGAGCAGCGGCTCCACCGCCGACTCGTTCTGCACCACGAAGCCGGTCGTCCCCGGCCGCTCGTCGAAGATCCGGGACAGGGTGAGGGCCATCGCGTCGTACCCGCCCTCGCACGGCCGGTGCAGCACCCGCAGGTCCGACGCGCGGGCCCGGGCGCGCAGTCCGTCGAGGGTGCGTTCGGCGAAGCCGGTGTGCCGCTCGTAGACCGCCGGGGCCTCACCGATGACCGCGATGTCCCGGTGGCCGAGCCCCGCCAGGTGCTCCACGCACAGCGCGCCGGTCGCGCTCCAGTCCAGGTCCACGCAGGTCAGGCCGGTGGTGTCGGCGGGCAGGCCGATGAGGACGGAGGGCTGGTCGTCCCCCGGTCCCGACTTCGCCCGGCCGGCGGCGCCTCCACCCCGCAGCAGGGGCAGCCGCTCGTCCTCCAGCTCGACGTCCATCAGGATCATCGCGTCGGCCAGCCCGCTGCCGGTGACCCGGCGCACCGCGTCCGGGCCCTCCTCGCCGGTGAGCAGCAGGACGTCGTACCCGTGCGTCCGGGCGGTGGTGGTCACCGCCATGGCGATCTCCATCATCACCGGCACGTACATGTCGGTGCGCAGCGGGACCATCAGCGCGATGATGTTGGACCGCTTGCCGGCCAGGGCACGGGCGCCCGCGTTCGGGTGGTACCCCAGTTCCCGGATGCTCCGCTCGACCCGCTGCCGGGTGGCCGCGGAGATGGACCGCTTGCCGCTGAGGACATAGCTCACCGTGCTCGCCGAGACTCCGGCGTGCTGGGCGACCTCGGCGAGGGTGACCATCCGGCTCTCCAGGCTCTGTGAAGCGCTTCGACACAGCGCTTTGCGGACACGGGGTGAGTAAAGGTGGCATCGACAGTAGCCTCAGCCAGGGCGGGTGTCCAGAGCGAGTCGAAGCGCTTCGACACCCTTCCCGTCCTCCGGTGGTCGGAAGCCCCTCCCGCGCGGATCCCCGACACCCGTCCGGCCCAAGCCGCCCGGTGACGGCACACCCGCCTCCGGACGGGGACGGACCCCGCGGCCCCCAAGGGTTCCGGACGCCTGCGCGGCGCGTCCCGCCCGGCCGCCGCCGCCCGGGCGGGACGCGCGAGGGGTGGTGGGACCGCCCCGTTTCGGGTACCAACGATCCAGTAGCACCGGTCGGTAACGCACGGTCCCAGTCGTCCCCCTTCGCGGCGAGGTGAGGCTCCCATGTCCGCCACCACCACCCCACGCACCACCGTCACCGAGCGCGAGTCCCGCCAGGTGGCGGAGGCCGCCAGGGAACAGGACTGGCGCAAGCCCAGCTTCGCCAAGGAACTGTTCCTCGGACGCTTCCGGCTCGACCTCATCCACCCGCACCCGCTGCCCGACGACGAGTCCGTCCGGCGCGGCGAGGAGTTCCTGGCGAAGCTCCGCGCGTTCTGCGAGACGGCGATCGACCCCGCCCGCATCGAACGCGAGGCCCGCATCCCCGACGAGGTCGTGGCGGGCCTGAAGGAGCTCGGCGCGCTCGGCATGAAGATCGACCCCAAGTACGGCGGTCTCGGCCTCACCCAGCTCTACTACAACAAGGCCCTCGCGCTCGTCGGCTCCGTCAGCCCCGCCGTCGGCGCGCTGCTCTCCGCCCACCAGTCGATCGGCGTACCGCAGCCGCTGAAGATGTTCGGCACCCAGGAACAGAAGGACGCCTTCCTGCCCCGCTGCGCCCGCACCGACATCTCCGCGTTCCTGCTCACCGAGCCGGACGTGGGCTCCGACCCGGCCCGCCTCGCCACCACGGCCGTCCCCGACGGCGACGACTACGTCCTCGACGGCGTGAAGCTGTGGACCACCAACGGGGTGGTCGCCGACCTGCTCGTGGTCATGGCCCGGGTGCCGAAGTCCGAGGGCCACAAGGGCGGCATCACCGCGTTCGTGGTGGAGGCCACCGCCGAGGGCGTCACCGTCGAGAACCGCAACGCCTTCATGGGGCTGCGCGGCATCGAGAACGGCGTGACCCGCTTCCACCGGGTCCGGGTCCCGGCCGCCCACCGGATCGGTCCCGAGGGCGCGGGCCTGAAGATCGCGCTGACGACGCTGAACACCGGACGGCTGTCGCTGCCCGCGATGTGCGCCGGCGCCGGCAAGTGGTGTCTGAAGATCGCCCGCGAGTGGGCGGCCGAGCGCGAGCAGTGGGGCAAGCCGGTCGCGCTGCACGAGGCCGTCGGCTCGAAGATCGCGTTCATCGCGGCCACGACCTTCGCCCTGGAGGCCGTCCTCGACCTGTCCTCCCAGATGGCCGACGAGGACCGCAACGACATCCGCATCGAGGCCGCCCTCGCCAAGCTGTACGGCTCCGAGATGGCCTGGAAGATGGCCGACGAACTGGTCCAGATCCGCGGCGGGCGCGGATACGAGACGGCCGAGTCGCTGCGGGCGCGCGGCGAGCGCCCGGTCCCGGCCGAGCAGATCCTGCGCGACCTGCGCATCAACCGCATCTTCGAGGGCTCCACGGAGATCATGCACCTGCTGATCGCCCGCGAGGCCGTCGACGCCCACCTCTCGGTCGCCGGTGACCTCATCGACCCCGACAAGCCGCTGTCCGCCAAGGCGAGGGCGGGCGCGAACGCGGGCGTCTTCTACGCCAAGTGGCTGCCGAGGCTGGTCGCCGGACCGGGTCAGCTGCCCACGGCGTACGGCGAGTTCAAGCACGGCATCGACCTCTCCGGGCACCTGCGCTACGTCGAGCGCACGGCCCGCAAGCTCGCCCGCTCCACCTTCTACGCCATGTCCCGCTGGCAGGGCCGGATGGAGACCAAGCAGGGCTTCCTCGGCCGGATCGTGGACATCGGCGCCGAACTGTTCGCGATGAGCGCGGCCTGTGTCCGCGCCGAGCGGCTGTGGCGGGAGGGCGAGCACGGCCGCGAGGCCTACCAGCTCGCCGACGCCTTCTGCCGGCAGGCCCGCATCCGCGCGGAAGAACTCTTCGACCGGCTGTGGACCAACACCGACGAACTGGACCGCAAGGTGGTCAAGGGCGTCCTCGGCGGGGCCTACACCTGGCTGGAGGAGGGCATCCTCGACCCCTCGGGCGAGGGCCCGTGGATCGCCGACGCGACCCCCGGCCCCTCCACCCGCGACAACGCCCGCCGTCCGTTCGCGAGCCCGTCCGGCGGTCCGGACGGCGCCGGCGGCTAGCAGTACGTGTCGCTCGGGTCCCGCGTCGTCCACGAGCAGCTGTCGACCTTGCCGCCGCTCGCCCTGGTCAGGGTCGCCGTGTCCTTGTCGTTGTTCCAGACGTAGGCACGGCGGCCCTGGTACTTGTCCGACGCGGTGTCCGAGCCGCTGCCGGTGTGGATCTTCAGGTACTTCCCGGCGCCGATCTTGACGTTCGGGAAGACGTACTTGTGGTTGGAGGCGTCCTTCAGCACCCAGCCCTTGAGCGAGACGGCGGCGCCGCTGGTGTTCTTGAGCTGCACCCACTCGGCGTTCAGACTCTTGTTGGAGCGGTTGTCGCTGCCGGGGCTGTCGAACCACACGTGGTGGATCCGCACGCCCCCGGCGGCCTCGGCCGGGGAGCTGAGCAGGGTGCCGGTGAGCAGGGCCGCGCCGGCGAGAGCGGGCAGGGCCGTGCTGATGCGCACAGTACGCATGGAGAGATCCCCCCAGGATGTCGTCCGCGAATCGTGTGGAACGAAGTGTTATCACATGATCTTCACGGCGGCTCCACAACGTCGGGGGAGGCACTCGGCCGGGGGACGCGCCGTCCGGACCCTCACCGCTTGCGGCCACAATGGGGGGATGACCGACAGTCCCGCCCATCCGGCCCCCCTCGCCGACCCGCACCTCGTCTACGACCCCGTCGCCGGCGACGGTCCCAAGGACGTGGTGATCCTCGGCTCCACCGGATCCATCGGCACCCAGGCCATCGACCTCGTGCTGCGCAACCCCGACCGCTTCCGGGTGACCGCCCTGTCCGCGAACGGCGGCCGGGTCGCCCTCCTCGCCGAGCAGGCCCGCCGGCTGCGGGTGCGGACCGTCGCGGTCGCCCGCGAGGACGTCGTACCCGCGCTGCGCGAGGCGCTCGCCGCGGAGTACGGGCCGGGGGAGCCGCTGCCCGAGATCCTCGCCGGACCCGATGCGGCCACCCGGGTCGCCGCCTCGGACTGCCACACCGTGCTCAACGGCATCACCGGCTCCATCGGCCTCGCGCCGACCCTCGCCGCCCTGGAGGCGGGCCGCACCCTCGCGCTCGCCAACAAGGAGTCGCTGATCGTCGGCGGCCCGCTGGTCACCGCGCTCGCCAAGCCCGGCCAGATCATCCCGGTGGACTCTGAGCACGCCGCCCTCTTCCAGGCGCTGGCCGCGGGCACCCGGGCCGACGTCCGCAAGCTCGTCGTCACCGCCTCCGGCGGCCCCTTCCGCGGCCGCACCAGGGCCGAGCTGGCGCACGTCACCGTCGCGGACGCACTCGCCCACCCCACCTGGGCCATGGGCCCGGTGATCACGGTGAACTCCGCGACCCTGGTCAACAAGGGACTGGAGGTCATCGAGGCACACCTCCTCTACGACATTCCCTTCGACCGCATTGAGGTGGTCGTGCACCCCCAGTCGTATGTCCACTCGATGGTCGAGTTCACCGACGGATCCACGATCGCCCAGGCGACGCCCCCCGACATGCGCGGGCCGATCGCCATCGGCCTGGGCTGGCCCGAACGCGTCCCCGACGCGGCGCCCGCCTTCGACTGGAGCAAGG
This sequence comes from Streptomyces sp. NPDC029151, assembly GCF_055564315.1. NCBI lineage: Bacteria > Bacillati > Actinomycetota > Actinomycetes > Kitasatosporales > Streptomycetaceae > Streptomyces > Streptomyces sp. NPDC029151. The sequence goes on along the minus strand of NZ_JBVHWQ010000011.1, from coordinate 64,254 downwards.
CCTCCACCTGGGAGTTCTTCCCCCTGGACAACGAGGCCTTCCCCTCGGTGGACCTCGCCCGGCACGTGGGGCGGCTCGCGGGCACGGCCCCGGCGGTGTTCAATGCCGCCAACGAGGAGTGCGTCGCGGCCTTCCTGAGCGGCGCGCTGCCCTTCAACGGGATCATGGAGACCGTCACCCGGGTGGTGGAGGAGCACGGCACCCCGGTCACGGGAACCTCACTCACGGTGTCGGACGTCCTCGAAGCGGAGACCTGGGCAAGGGCCCGGGCCCGCGAACTCACAGCCACGACGGCGACCGCGGAGGCGCGTGCATGACGACCTTGATGTTCATCCTCGGCATAGTGGTCTTCGCGGTGGGCCTGCTCGTCTCGATCGCGTGGCACGAGCTGGGGCACCTGTCCACGGCCAAGCTCTTCGGCATCCGCGTCCCGCAGTACATGGTCGGCTTCGGCCCGACCATCTGGTCGCGGAAGAAGGGCGACACCGAGTACGGCATCAAGGCGATCCCGCTCGGCGGCTACATCCGCATGATCGGGATGTTCCCGCCCGACGACTCCGGCCGGGTCACCGCCCGCTCCACCTCCCCGTGGCGCGGCATGATCGAGGACGCCCGCTCGGCGGCCTTCGAGGAACTCCGGCCCGGTGACGAGACGCGCATGTTCTACACGCGCAAACCGTGGAAGCGGGTCATCGTCATGTTCGCGGGCCCCTTCATGAACCTGGTGCTGGCGGTCGGCCTCTTCCTCACCGTGCTGATGGGCTTCGGCATCCAGCAGGAGACCACCACCGTCGAGTCCGTCTCGCCCTGCGTGATCGCGCAGAGCCAGCACCGCGACAGCTGCAGGAAGTCCGACCCGGCCTCCCCGGCCGCGGACGCCGGCATGAAGGCGGGCGACAGGATCGTCTCCTTCGCCGGCGTGCCGACGGAGAACTGGAACGCCCTCTCGGACCTGATCCGCGGACACGCCGGCAAGGACGTGCCGATCGTGGTCGACCGGCACGGCCGGCAGGTCACCCTGCACGCGAAGATCGCCACCAACCAGGTCGCCAAGAAGGACTCCAGCGGCTCCTACGTCCAGGGCGAGTACGTCAAGGCCGGCTTCCTCGGCTTCAGCCCGGCCCGCGGTGTCGTCAAACAGGACTTCGGCCAGTCCGTGACCTGGATGACCGACCGGGTCGGCGACGCCGTCGACTCCCTCGTGGACCTGCCCGGCAAGATCCCCGCCCTGTGGGACGCCGCCTTCGGCGACGGCCCGCGCGAACCGGACTCCCCGATGGGCATCGTCGGCGCGGCCCGGGTCACCGGCGAGATCGCCACCCTGGACATCCCGGCCTCGCAGCAGCTGGCCATGGCCGTGTTCGTGGTCGCCGGGTTCAACCTGTCCCTGTTCCTGTTCAACATGCTCCCGCTGCTCCCGCTCGACGGCGGGCACATCGCGGGCGCCCTGTGGGAGTCGCTCCGGCGGAACGTGGCCCGGGTGCTGCGCCGGCCCGACCCCGGCCCGTTCGACGTCGCCAAGCTCATGCCGGTGGCGTACGTGGTGGCCGGGATCTTCGTCTGCTTCACCGTCCTGGTGCTGATCGCCGACGTGGTGAACCCGGTGAAAATCTCCTAGCGACCCGGTGTTCGGCGCGGCCCGGAACCCCCCGGTTCCGGGCCGCATCCCATCGGGTGTGTTTACGGGAGGGATGTGCTGACGCCCGGCCCGGTGCCGTAATCTCGAAGCCTGGAGCCCGCCGTTCACGGGACCGGACCTTGATCCACGACTTGGGGTTGCACAGCAGATGACTGCGATTTCTCTCGGCATGCCGTCCGTTCCGACCAAGCTCGCCGAGCGCCGCAAGAGCCGGCAGATCCAGGTCGGAAGCGTGGCGGTCGGCGGGGACGCGCCGGTCTCGGTCCAGTCGATGACCACGACCCGTACGTCCGACATCGGCGCCACCCTCCAGCAGATCGCCGAGCTGACCGCGTCCGGCTGCCAGATCGTCCGCGTCGCCTGCCCCACCCAGGACGACGCCGACGCCCTCGCCACCATCGCGCGCAAGTCGCAGATCCCGGTGATCGCGGACATCCACTTCCAGCCCAAGTACGTCTTCGCGGCCATCGAGGCCGGCTGCGCCGCGGTCCGCGTGAACCCCGGCAACATCAAGCAGTTCGACGACAAGGTCAAGGAGATCGCCAAGGCCGCCAAGGACCACGGCACCCCGATCCGCATCGGCGTCAACGCCGGCTCACTGGACCGCCGGCTGCTCCAGAAGTACGGCAAGGCCACCCCGGAGGCGCTGGTCGAGTCCGCGCTGTGGGAGGCGTCGCTGTTCGAGGAGCACGACTTCCGGGACATCAAGATCTCCGTCAAGCACAACGACCCGGTCGTGATGATCGAGGCCTACCGCCAGCTCGCCGAGCAGTGCGACTACCCCCTCCACCTCGGCGTCACGGAGGCCGGCCCCGCCTTCCAGGGCACGATCAAGTCGGCGGTCGCCTTCGGCGCCCTGCTCTCCCAGGGCATCGGCGACACCATCCGCGTCTCGCTGAGCGCGCCGCCCGCCGAGGAGGTCAAGGTCGGCATCCAGATCCTGGAGTCCCTGAACCTCCGCCAGCGCGGCCTGGAGATCGTCTCCTGCCCCTCCTGCGGCCGCGCCCAGGTCGACGTCTACAAGCTCGCCGAAGAGGTCACCGCCGGCCTCACCGGCATGGACGTCCCCCTCCGCGTCGCCGTCATGGGCTGCGTCGTCAACGGCCCCGGCGAGGCCCGCGAGGCCGACCTCGGCGTCGCCTCCGGCAACGGCAAGGGCCAGATCTTCGTCAAGGGCGAGGTCATCAAGACCGTCCCCGAGTCCAAGATCGTGGAGACCCTCATCGAGGAGGCCATGAAGCTGGCGGAACAGATGGAGTCCGAGGGCGTGGCTTCCGGCGAACCGTCGGTCTCTGTGGCGGGCTGACCTCTCCAGCGCCAGTGGGGCCCCGCCCCCGAAGGGACCCGGGGAATCCGGCGACCGGCCAGCTCGGGCGCGGGGCCGCGTGGCTCCGGGGCCGGGATACGGTCGGCCAGCTTGCGCGCGCGGCCGCCCGACTGCCGAGGCTTCGGGGCCGGAGTGCGGCTGGTGGGCTTCCGTGCGGGGCTGCTGGAAGAGCGGGGCTGCGGGGCCGGAAGGCGGTCGGCTGGCTTCCGTGCGGGGCCGCCCGACTGTCGAAGCTCCGGGGCGGAGTGCGGCTGGTGGGTCCCACGCGGGGCCGCCCGACTGCCGAGGCTTCGGGGCGGAGTGCGGCTGGTGGGCTTCCGCGCGGGGCTGCTGGAAGAGCGTGGCTGCGGGGCCGGAAGGCGGCCGGCCAGTTTCCGCGCGCGGCTGCCCGACTGCCGAAGCTTCAGGGCCGTAGTGCGGCTGGTGTGGCTTCCGTGCGGGGCTGCTGGAAGAGCGGGGCTAGCGGGGCCGGAGTGCGGCCGGTGGGCTTCCGTGCGGGGCCGCCGGAAGAGCGTGGCTGCGGGACCGGAATGCGGTCGGCCAGCTTCCGCGTGCGGCCGCCCGACTGCCGAGGCTTCGGGGCCGGAGTGCGGCCGGCGAGCTCCCACGCGGGGCCGCCGGAAGAGCGTGGCCCCGGGACCGGAAGCCGGTCGGCGAGCTCCAGTGCGCGGCCGCCCGAATGCCGAAGCTCTGGAGCCGGAAGGCGGTCGGCGGCCTTCCGTGCGCGGCCGCCCGAATGCCGAAGCCCCGGAGCCCGAAGGCGGTCGGCGGGCTTCCGCGCGCGGCCGCCCGACTGCCGAAGCCCCGGAGCCGGAAGACGGTCGGCGGGGTCCCGCCCGCGCTCGCCCCAAAACCCGAGCTCCCCGGCTGGAAAGCGGCCGGTGAGGCAGCGCGGCTATAGTGCGGGGACCAGCGAAACCCCCGTCGTGAGGCCCCGCCACGTGTTGACCCAGACCACCTCACGGGTGCTCGAACCGAGCGACCTGGACGCCGCGCTCGCCGTTCTCGACCGCGAGCCGGTCGCCAACGCCTTCGTGACGTCCCGGGTGCAGGTCGCGGGCCTGGACCCGTGGCGGCTCGGCGGTGAGATGTGGGGCTGGTACGAGGACGGCATGCTCACGTCCCTGTGCTACGCGGGCGCCAACCTCGTCCCCATCTGCGCCACCCCCCGCGCGGTCCGCGCCTTCGCCGACCGCGCCCGACGGGCCGGCCGCCGCTGCTCCTCCATCGTCGGCCCCGCCGGACCCACCGCCCAGCTGTGGCGGCTGCTGGAGCCGAACTGGGGCCCCGCCCGCGAGGTCCGCGCGCACCAGCCGCTCATGATCACCGACCGCATGCCGGCCGGCATAGCCCCCGACCCGTACGTCCGCCGCGTCCGCAAGGACGAGATGGAAACGATCATGCCAGCCTGCGTGGCGATGTTCACCGAGGAGGTCGGCGTCTCCCCGCTGGCCGGCGACGGCGGCCTGCTCTACCAGGCCCGGATCGCCGAGCTCGTCGGCTCCGGCCGCTCCTTCGCCCGCGTCGACGACCAGGGCCGGGTCGTCTTCAAGGCGGAGATCGGCGCCGCGACCCCGCGCGCATGCCAGATCCAGGGGGTGTGGGTGGCCCCCGAGTACCGGGGCAGGGGCGTCGCGGCCCCCGGCATGGCGGCCGTCCTGCGCTACGCCCTCGCGGACATCGCGCCCGTGGCCAGCCTCTATGTGAACGACTTCAACACCGCGGCGCGCAGGACGTACCGCAGGGTGGGCTTCCGCGAGGTGGGAGCCTTCATGAGCGTCCTGTTCTGACCGCCCTGTACGCTCCCCGCATGGACGTCGTGATCGGCCCCCTGGACCTCGCTGCCCACGTCGACGAGGCCTTGGCCGTCCAGGCCGTCGCCTTCGGACTCGGGCCCGACGAAATCGCCGTACGCCGCCAGATCGTCCAGCGTCACATGCAGTACAACGGCGCGCGGGCCCTCGGCGCCACCAGCCGCGGCCGGCTGGTCGGCTTCGTCTACGGCATGCCCAACAGCCGCACCCACTGGTGGTCCACCGTCGTGGAGCCCTACCTCCGCGCCGCCGGCAACGACCTGTGGCTGGACGACTCCTTCGTCATCACCGAACTGCACGTCCACCCCGACCACCAGAACCGCGGCATCGGCCGGCGGCTGATCACCACCATCACCGACACCGCCGCCGAACCCCGCTCGATCCTCTCCGCGATCGACACCGACAGCCCCGCCCGCGGCCTCTACCACTCCCTCGGCTACGTCGACCTCGCCCGCCAGGTCCACTTCCCGAGCGCATCGCGGCCGTACGCCGTGATGGGCGCCCCACTGCCGCTGCGCAGGCGTTAACCGATTTCCACCGGCACAGGCCGCCCGGCTAACCTCCTGTCCCATCACCCTTACCCGGCAGGAGTACGAGAACCATGGCCAACGCACCGGTCCAGCGCATGTCCCAGTTGATGGCGAAGACGCTGCGCGACGACCCGGCGGACGCCGAGGTCCTCAGCCACAAGCTCCTCGTCCGCGCCGGTTACGTCCGCCGCACGGCCGCCGGCATCTGGAGCTGGCTGCCCCTCGGCAAGAAGGTCCTCGCCAACGTCGAGCGCATCGTGCGCGAGGAGATGGACGCCATCGGCGCCCAGGAGGTCTCGCTGCCCGCCCTGCTGCCGCGCGAGCCCTACGAGGCCACCGGCCGCTGGGACGAGTACGGCCAGGAGCTGTTCCGGCTCAAGGACCGCAAGGGCGGCGACTACCTCCTCGGTCCCACCCACGAGGAGATCTTCACCCTCCTGGTCAAGGACCAGTGCACGTCCTACAAGGACATGCCGGTGATCCTCTACCAGATCCAGACCAAGTTCCGCGACGAGGCGCGCCCCCGCGCCGGTATCCTGCGCGGCCGCGAGTTCCTGATGAAGGACTCGTACTCCTTCGACCTGGACGACGAGGGCCTCGGCGCCTCCTACGCCCTGCACCGCCAGGCCTACCAGCGCGTCTTCGCACGCCTGGGTCTCGACTACCGCATCGTCGCCGCCACCGCCGGCGCCATGGGCGGCTCCAAGTCCGAGGAGTTCCTGGCCCCCGCCGAGGCCGGCGAGGACACCTTCGTGGACTGCCCCCACTGCGACTTCGCCGCGAACACGGAGGCGGTCACCTACGAGCTCAAGCCGGTCGACGGCTCGGCCCTGCCCGCGCTGGAGGAGATCCCCACCCCGGACACCCCGACCATCGAGACGCTCGCCGAGGCGCTCGGTGTCCCGGCCTCCGCCACGCTGAAGAACCTGCTGGTCAAGGTGGACGGCGAGATCGTCGCCGTGGGCGTGCCCGGCGACCGCGAGGTGGACCTGGACAAGGTCGAGGCGCACTTCGCGCCGGCCGCCGTCGAGATGGTCACCGAGGCCGACTTCGCCGGACGCCCCGACCTGGTCCGCGGCTACGTCGGCCCGCAGGGCCTCGGCGAGAAGGTGAAGTACATCGCCGACCCGCGCGTGGCCCCCGGCACCGCCTGGATCACCGGCGCCAACAAGGAGCACACGCACGCGAAGAACGTCGTCGCCGGCCGTGACTTCGAGGTCGACGCGTACGTCGACGTCGTGGTGGTCCAGGAGGGCGACCCCTGCCCGAAGTGCGGCACCGGCCTGAGGATGGACCGCGCCATCGAGATCGGCCACATCTTCCAGCTGGGCCGCAAGTACGCCGACGCCCTGAAGCTGGACGTCCTCGGCCAGAACGGCAAGCCGGTCCGCGTCACCATGGGCTCCTACGGCATCGGCGTCTCCCGCGCCGTCGCCGCGCTCGCCGAGCAGACCGCCGACGAGCACGGTCTGGTCTGGCCCAAGGAGGTCGCCCCGGCCGACGTGCACGTGGTGGCCGCCGGCAAGGCGCTCCAGACCGAGCTGGCGCTGGACGTCGCCGAGAAGCTCGCCGCCGCGGGCGTCCGCGTCCTGGTGGACGACCGGGCCGGCGTCTCCCCGGGCGTGAAGTTCACGGACGCCGAGCTGATCGGTGTCCCGCAGATCCTGGTGGCCGGCCGCCGCGCCGGCGAGGGCGTCCTGGAACTGAAGGACCGCAAGACCGGCGAGCGCGAGGAACTGACCGTCGAGGACGCGATCACCCGCCTGACGGCGTAGCCCCGGTCCGACCGACGACGAGCCGACGCCCCCGGGAACCTCCCGGGGGCGTCGCCGCGCCCGGCCGGCAGCCGCGCCCGGCCGGCAGCCGCGCCCGGCCGGCCCGCGGCGTCTCGGCGAGCCGCTCGACCCGTCGAGGGTGGTGGCCGGGAGGCGGGCGGCGCTGTCGGGGGTTCCGGGCGGAGGATTCGGTCGGGGGCTCCCGAGGGCGTCGTCACGGCCGGCCGGCAGCCGTGCCTGGCCGGCCCGCGGCGTCTCGGCGAGCCGCTCGACCCGTCGAGGGTGATGGCCGGGAGGCGGGCGGCGCTGTCGGGGATTCCGGGCGGAGGATTCGGTCGGGGGCTCCCGAGGGTGTCGTCACGGCCGGCCGGTGAACTCCGGCAGGAGTGGTGTGTCCCGGGCGACCCGTCGAGGGTGGTGGCCGGGGCGGCCGACGGCGCTGTCGGGGGCTTCGGTCGGGGCGTCCGGTCGGGGGCTTCCGCCGACGAGGCCTCAGCGGAGGCTTCCGGTCGGGGGTCTCGGGTCGGGGGCTTCCGCCGGAGGCCCCAGCGGAGGCCTCCGAGGGCGTCGTTACAGCCAGCCCGCGAACTCCAGCAGGAGTTCCGCGTCCTTGGGCCGGCCCACGCGCAGCGCGCGCACGCCGGATTCCACGGCGCGGAAGAGGGTCCAGCCCCGCAGGCGCTCCTGGTCGACCTCCAGCGACTCGGCGAGCCGCTTGATGCGGCGCCGGGTGGTGGACGGGCCGGAAGGGGTCGCGATCAGGTCCTCCACCCGGTCCCGGACCAGCCGGGCCAGGTCGAAGGCGCTCTCGCCGACCACCGGGTCGGGGCCGACCGCGAGCCAGGGCATCCGCTCCCCGGCGAGGACCTTGCTCTGCCGGAACGTGCCATGCAGCAGCAGCTGCTCGGGCGGCGCGGCCAGCAGCTCCTCGCGGGCGGCCAGCGCCGCGTCCACCAGGGGAGCCGTCTCGGGGTCGGCCTCGGCACTCGCCCGCATCGCCGCCGCCTGCCGTCCGGTGCGCTCGGCGACCGTCTCGAAGGCGTGCCCCGCCGGCGGCGCCACCCACAGCCGGCGCAGCGTCCCCGCCGCCTCCAGCAGGGCCTTCGCCTCCGGCAGCGACCGCACCGACACATCCGGGTGCAGCCGCTCCAGCAGCAGCGCCCCGTCCTCCGCCGCGGCCTCCAGCAGCTGTACGGCGCCCAGCCCGCCCCAGTGCGCCAGAGCCGCGCGCTCGCTCTCCGGGCGGGCCCGGGGCGGCGCGAGCTTCAGCACGGCCGGGGTGCCGTCCGCCCGTCGTACCAGCACCACCAGGCTGCTGCGCCCGCCGGGTACCTGCACCCGCTCGACGGTCAACTCGCGCCGGGCGACGGCTCCCTCGGCCGTCGCGGGCAGCCGCGCCAGCCAGTCGTCCCCGGCCGGTGCCGTCTCACCGAGCGCCCGCTCCAGTCGCCGCGGCGCTTCGAAAGCCATGCGCGAGTCGTTCCCTTCCTGTCGCCTGCTGCCGGGCCTGCCCGTCCCGGGTTCCCCGTTCGGGCCATGTCGGCGCGGTCCCCTCCGGGTCCCGTCCCCTCCGGGTCCCGTCCCGTCCGGTGCCGTCCTGCGGCCCCGCCGTCAGCGGCTGCCGCCGTCGTCCTGGCCGCCGGCGCCTGCCCGCCGTTCTTGCCGTAACCCGCCGTTCTTGCCGTACCTGCCGTTCTGCCGTGCCTGCCGTTCTGCCGTGCCCACCGTCCTTGCCGCCGGGCGCCTGCCCGCGTTTCTGCCCGTGCACGCCGTGCTCGCCGTGCTCGCCGTTCTCGTCGCGCTCGCCGTGCTCCCCGCGCGCCGTCGTCGCCGTACGCGCCTGCCCGGCGGCCGCCGGACCGGCGCCGGTCCGCGCCGCCCCCGTGGCCGGCCGCGGCTAGCGACTCGCGGGCGCGGACGCCGACGGGGTCGTACCGGCCGCCCCCGCCTGCTCACCTGCCTGGTCGCCCGCCTGTTCACCGGACCGCTCGGCGAGCCCAGGGAAGGCTACGCTCCCCCCGCTCCAGCGCACCGCCCGCACCGCGGCCTCCCGCAGCGCCCCGGCCGCGTCCGCCCGACGCGCGCCGCTCGCCGCCCGCACCAGGTCCGAGTACACCCCCGCCACCCGCTCCTCCAGCCGCGCGGCCAGCCGCACCGCCGCCGCCCCGTCCTGGACCGGGAACGGCAGCGCGTACCCGGCGCTCGCCGCGACCGGGGTGCCGCCCAGGTCCCGCACGGCGCGCACCAGCGTGTCCCGGCGCGCCCGGTGGGCGTCGTACGCCGACCGCGCCTCGGCCCGGCGCCGCTCGCCGATCCGGCCGCCGACGACGCCGTAGCCGTACACCGCCGCGTGCTCCGCGGCCAGCGCCGCCTGCAGCGCGGTCAGCTCCGCCTTCGCAGCCCGCTCCGTGCCCTCGCTCACCTGGCTCCCTCCGTCAGCAGGTACGCGTGCGCGGCCCCGGCCGCCGCGACCGACGCCAGCAGCCGCGCCAGTTCGCCCGGCACCTCCAGCAGTTCCTCGGCGCGCCGGTCGGCCAGCGCGCGCTCGGCGGCGGCCAGCCCGGCCACGGCGTCCCTCTCACCGGCCGGCACGGGATCCGGCGCGGACGAGGACCTCGCCGCCGCCGGCGTCGGCGTGCCGTCCTCGAAGGCCGCCGCGTGCGCGGCGACCTGCTCCCGCAGCGGGCGCAGCCGCCCCGCCAGCCCGGGATGCGCGGCGAGCACGGCGTCGTAGCGCTCCAGCAGCCCCCGGCTGTCCCGCGCCGCACGCGCGCGTGCCCGCGTCGTGGCCGACGGGCCGTCGTCGCCGGACCCCGCCCCGTCCGAACAGCCCGCCAGCAGGGCGACACCGGCGGCCGAGACGAGCAGGGATCTTCTGCGCGGCCCCGAGGGCGAGCGCGGGGGCGGGGGGTACGGCACGGCTGACGTCCTCGGGGGCTCGTACGAACACACAGGCGGGAACGCCACCCGCCGCTGATCACGGTACCCGCGCATCCGCTCGCCTCATGTCACCGGCTCGGTGGACCCGCCCAAGGGGCGCGGGGAGTCTCCTGCGAACCGCCCACCTCCGGAGGCAGTACCCTTTGACCAGACACGCGACCCATCCCACAACAGCACACGCGGCCGAGGAGTCACCCGGATGAGCACCACCCAGAGCGAGAGGCTGCGAGAGCTGCTCGAACCGCTCGTCACCTCCCAGGGGCTGGATCTCGAAGAGATCGCCGTGGACTCCGTCGGACGCAAGCGGGTGCTGCGCGTGGTCGTGGACTCCGACACCGGAGCCGACCTGGACGCCATCGCCGATGTGAGCCGCGCGCTCTCGGCGAAGCTGGACGAGACCGACGCGATGGGTGACGCGGCTTACGACCTGGAGGTCGGAACCCCCGGCGCGGAGCGCCTCCTCACCGAGCACCGGCACTTCGTGCGCGCCACCGACCGGCTCGTGAAGTTCCAGCTCACCGAGGGCGGCGAGCTGGTCGCGCGGATCCTGGAGGTCGACGACGAGGGCATCGACGTCGAGGTGCCCGGGGTGAAGGGCCGCAAGGCCACCGCCCGCAGACTGGGCTTCCCCGAGATCGCCAGGGCGCGCGTGCAGGTCGAGTTCAACCGTAAGGACAGCGCCGGCGGCACGGCCGGCACGAAGGACAAGAAGGAAGCGGAGGAGGCGTAGCCGTGGACATCGACATGAGCGCCCTGCGGGGCTTGGTTCGGGAGAAGGAGATCTCCTTCGACCTGCTGGTCGAGGCGATCGAGTCGGCCCTCCTCATCGCCTACCACCGCACCGAGGGAAGCCGCCGACACGCGCGCGTGGAGCTCAACCGGGAGACCGGACATGTGACCGTGTGGGCGAAGGAGGACCCCGACGACCTCGCGGACGGCCAGGAGCCCCGTGAGTTCGACGACACCCCGTCCGGCTTCGGCCGCATCGCCGCCACCACCGCCAAGCAGGTGATCCTGCAGCGGCTGCGCGACGCCGAGGACGACGCGACGCTCGGCGAGTACGCCGGCCGCGAGGGAGACATCGTCACCGGCGTGGTCCAGCAGGGCCGCGACCCGAAGAACGTGCTCGTGGACATCGGCAAGCTGGAGGCCATCCTGCCGGTGCAGGAGCAGGTGCCCGGCGAGACCTACCCGCACGGCATGCGCCTGAGGTCGTACGTCGTCCGGGTCGCCAAGGGCGTGCGCGGGCCGTCCGTCACGCTCTCCCGTACGCACCCCAACCTGGTGAAGAAGCTCTTCGCCCTGGAGGTGCCGGAGATCGCCGACGGCTCGGTCGAGATCGCGGCGATCGCCCGTGAGGCAGGTCACCGCACCAAGATCGCCGTGAGGTCCACCCGTTCGGGCCTGAACGCCAAGGGCGCCTGCATCGGCCCCATGGGCGGCCGGGTGCGCAACGTCATGGGCGAGCTGAACGGCGAGAAGATCGACATCGTCGACTGGTCGGACGACCCGGCCGAGATGGTGGCGAACGCGCTGTCACCCGCTCGGGTGAGCAAGGTGGAGGTCGTGGACCTGGCCTCCCGCTCCGCACGGGTGACCGTGCCGGACTACCAGCTGTCGCTGGCGATCGGCAAGGAAGGCCAGAACGCCCGCCTCGCCGCCCGGCTCACCGGGTGGCGCATCGACATCCGGCCCGACACCGAGCAGGCCGGGGAGTAGACCGGAGCAGATCCGGTGGGCCGGGGAATAGATCCAAGCCGCCCGGCGCTGAGATCACGACAACAGCCGTTCGATTTTTGCCCCAAAGGGGTGAGGTCGGTACGGGGAGGTAGACTTAGCTGTGTCTGGCCGGACGCACACCCGAGCACGCCCTGAACGCACCTGTGTGGGGTGTCGGGAGCGGGCGGCCAAGAACGATCTCCTGCGGATCGTGAGGAGTGAGGACGCATGCGTCCCCGATCCTCGCGGTACGCTGCCCGGCCGGGGTGCCTACGTGCACCCCGCCCTGGTCTGTCTCGACCAGGCGGTACGCCGCCGGGCGTTCCCGCGGGCACTGCGCGTCCCGGGAGCGCTCGACACAAAGGCGTTGCGCCAGTACGTCGAGCAGACGACAGTTGCCGAGCAGGCAACGCTGTAAGACATGCCGTACGGAACCCCGTGCGGCTTGGTACCTCGCGAGTCGAAAGCAGGTCGAGATTGCGATGAGCACTCGATGAGTACGCGATGAGTACGCCCATGAACTAGCGACGGTCCGGCTTCAACCCGGACCTCAAAGGAGCGAAGTGGCTAAGGTCCGGGTCTACGAACTCGCCAAGGAGTTCGGTGTCGAGAGCAAGGTCGTCATGGCCAAGCTCCAGGAACTCGGTGAATTCGTCCGTTCGGCGTCTTCGACCATCGAAGCGCCGGTTGTACGCAAGCTGACCGACGCCTTCCAGGGCGGTGGCAGCGGCAAGTCCGCGAAGCCCGCCCCGCGCAAGGCCGCCCCCAAGCCCGCCGCGCCCTCCCCGGCGCAGGCGGCACGTCCGGCTGCCCCGGCCCCCAGGCCGGCTGCCCCCAAGCCTCCGACGGCGCCCGCTGCCCAGCAGCCGGCCGCCCCGTCGGCCCCCTCGGCGCCCGCGCCGGCCGCTCCCGGCCCGCGTCCGGTGCCGGGTCCCAAGCCCGCGCCGCGCCCGGCACCGGCCGCCCCGGAGTTCACCGCTCCGCCGGCCCCCCCGGCCGCGCAGACCCCGCAGGCTCCGGCCGCCCAGGGTCAGCGCCCCGGCGGCGGTCGTCCCGGTGCCCCGAAGCCCGGCGGCTCCCGTCCGGCTCCCGGCCAGGGCCAGGCGCCCCGTCCGGGTCAGGGCGGTCAGCGTCCCGGCGGCCAGGCCGCGCGTCCGGGCGCCCGTCCGGCCGGTCCGCGTCCGGGCAACAACCCCTTCACCTCCGGCGGCAACGCCGGCATGGCCCGTCCGCAGGCCCCGCGCCCGCAGGGCGGCGCGCGTCCCGGCCCCGGCGGTGCCCCCGGCGCCGGTCCCCGTCCGCAGGCGCCCGGCGCCCAGGGCGGCGGTCCGCGTCCGCAGGCTCCGGGCGGTCCCCGTCCGACCCCGGGCTCGATGCCGCGTCCGCAGGGCGGTCCCCGTCCCGGCGGCGGCCCCGGCGGCCCGCGTCCGAACCCCGGCATGATGCCGCAGCGTCCCGCTGCGGGTCCGCGTCCGGGCGGTGGCCCCGGCGGCCGTGGCCCCGGTGGCGGCGGTCGTCCCGGTGGCGGCGGCGGTCGTCCGGGTGGCGGCGGCTTCGCCGGCCGTCCGGGTGGCGGTGGCGGCGGCTTCGCCGGTCGTCCCGCCGGTCCCGGTGGCGGTGGCGGCGGTTTCGCCGGCCGTCCGGGTGGTCCCGGCGGTGGCGGCGGTGGCCGTCCCGGCTTCGGTGGCCGTCCCGGTGGTCCGGGTGGCCGCGGTGGCACGCAGGGCGCCTTCGGCCGTCCCGGTGGTCCCGCGCGTCGTGGCCGCAAGTCGAAGCGGCAGAGGCGCCAGGAGTACGAGGCCATGCAGGCCCCGAGCGTCGGCGGCGTGATGCTGCCGCGCGGCAACGGCGAGACCATCCGTCTCTCCCGCGGCGCGTCGCTCACCGACTTCGCGGAGAAGATCAACGCCAACCCGGCGTCCCTCGTCGCGGTCATGATGAACCTCGGCGAGATGGTCACGGCCACGCAGTCCGTCTCCGACGAGACGCTGCAGCTCCTCGCCGGCGAGATGAACTACGCGGTTCAGATCGTCAGCCCCGAGGAGGAGGACCGCGAGCTGCTCGAGTCCTTCGACATCGAGTTCGGCGAGGACGAGGGCGACGAGGAGGACCTGGTGGTCCGTCCGCCGGTCGTCACCGTCATGGGCCACGTCGACCACGGTAAGACCCGACTGCTCGACGCGATCCGCAAGACGAACGTCATCGCGGGCGAGGCCGGCGGCATCACCCAGCACATCGGTGCCTACCAGGTCGCGACCGAGGTCAACGACGAAGAGCGCAAGATCACCTTCATCGACACCCCGGGTCACGAGGCGTTCACCGCCATGCGTGCCCGTGGTGCGAAGTCGACCGACATCGCGATCCTGGTCGTCGCGGCCAACGACGGCGTCATGCCGCAGACGGTCGAGGCGCTCAACCACGCCAAGGCGGCCGACGTCCCGATCGTCGTCGCGGTCAACAAGATCGACGTCGAGGGTGCCGACCCGACCAAGGTGCGCGGTCAGCTGACCGAGTACGGCCTGGTGGCCGAGGAGTACGGCGGCGACACGATGTTCGTCGACATCTCCGCCAAGCAGGGTCTGCACATCGACTCGCTGCTGGAGGCCGTGATCCTCACGGCCGACGCCTCGCTCGACCTGCGGGCCAACCCGAACCAGGACGCGCAGGGCATCTCGATCGAGTCCCGTCTCGACCGCGGCCGTGGTGCCGTGGCGACGGTCCTCGTCCAGCGAGGCACGCTGCGGGTCGGCGACACGATGGTGGTCGGCGACGCCTACGGCCGAGTCCGCGCCATGCTCGACGACAACGGCAACAACGTCGCCGAGGCCGGCCCGTCGACGCCGGTCCAGGTCCTGGGCCTGACCAACGTCCCGGGTGCGGGCGACAACTTCCTGGTGGTCGACGAGGACCGTACGGCCCGTCAGATCGCCGAGAAGCGCGCCGCCCGGGAGCGGAACGCCGCGTTCGCCAAGCGCACGCGCCGCGTGTCGCTGGAGGACCTGGACAAGGTGCTCAAGGCCGGCGAGGTCCAGCAGCTGAACCTGATCATCAAGGGTGACGCTTCCGGCTCCGTCGAGGCCCTGGAGTCCTCCCTGCTCCAGCTGGACGTCGGCGAAGAGGTCGACATCCGCGTCCTGCACCGCGGCGTCGGTGCGGTCACGGAGTCCGACATCGACCTGGCGATGGGCTCCGACGCCATCGTGATCGGCTTCAACGTCCGCGCGGCCGGCCGCGCGGCGCAGATGGCCGAGCGCGAGGGTGTGGACGTCCGGTACTACTCGGTCATCTACCAGGCGATCGAGGAGATCGAGGCGGCCCTCAAGGGCATGCTCAAGCCGGAGTACGAGGAGGTCGAGCTCGGTACGGCGGAGATCCGCGAGGTCTTCAAGTCGTCCAAGCTGGGCAACATCGCGGGTGTTCTCATCCGCTCCGGCGAGGTCAAGCGCAACACCAAGGCCCGCCTCATCCGCGACGGCAAGGTGGTCGCGGAGAACCTCAACATCGAGGGTCTGCGTCGCTTCAAGGACGACGTCACCGAGATCCGCGAAGGCTACGAGGGTGGTATCAACCTCGGAAACTTCAACGACATCAAGGTCGACGACGTCATCGCGACGTACGAGATGCGGGAGAAGCCGCGGGCGTAACGCCTGAGGTTCGTGCTGGCCGGCGGGACTGCGGTCCTGCCGGCCAGCGCGCCGTTTTCCGCCCCCGGCCGCGGCGCCGGGAAACCCGGTCGAGCCGCCGACGGGCAAGGGGTACGGTGGCTCCAGGCCATCGATCCCGTACCGGCGGGTAAACCGGCATCGACATGTACGTGGGGACTCTGTCCTTCGACCTCCTCCTCGGCGACGTCCACTCGCTGAAGGAGAAGCGCTCCGTCGTCCGCCCGATCGTCGCCGAGCTCCAGCGCAAGTACGCGGTGAGCGCGGCCGAGGTGGACCACATGGACCTCCACCGGCGAGCGGTCATCGGCCTCGCCCTGGTCTCCGGCGACGCGGCGCACCTCACCGACGTACTGGACCGGTGTGAACGACTGGTCGCCGCCCGCCCGGAGGTGGAGCTGCTGTCGGTCCGACGCCGCTTCCACGGCGAAGACGACTGACCACGACCAGACCACAGAACGACACGAGCAAGAGAAAGAACGGGAGACGGACCAGTGGCCGACAACGCGCGGGCGAAAAGGCTGGCGGACCTCATCCGAGAGGTGGTGGCCCAGAAGCTGCAGCGCGGGATCAAGGACCCGCGGCTCGGCTCACACGTCACCATCACGGACACCCGGGTCACGGGTGACCTGCGGGAGGCGACCGTCTTCTACACGGTCTACGGCGACGACGAGGAGCGGAAGGCCGCGGCCGCCGGCCTGGAGAGCGCCAAGGGCATCCTGCGCTCCGAGGTGGGCCGTGCGGCCGGGGTGAAGTTCACCCCGACCCTGACCTTCGTCGCGGACGCCCTGCCGGACACCGCCCGGACCATCGAGGACCTCCTCGACAAGGCCCGGCAGTCCGACGAGAAGGTGCGCGAGGCGGCCACGGGCGCCACGTACGCCGCCGGCGCCGACCCCTACAAGAAGCCGGCCGACGACACCGACACGGACGGCGACGCCACCGAATGACCCAGAAGCACACCACGCCCGACGGCCTCGTCATCGTCGACAAGCCGTCGGGCTTCACTTCGCACGACGTGGTCGCCAAGATGCGCGGGATCGCCAGGACCCGCCGCGTCGGCCACGCCGGCACCCTCGACCCCATGGCGACCGGCGTCCTGGTCCTCGGCATCGAGCGCGCCACCAAGCTCCTCGGGCACCTCGCGCTCACCGAGAAGGAGTACCTGGGCACCATCCGCCTGGGCCAGAACACCCTCACCGACGACGCCGAGGGCGAGATCACCTCGTCCACCGACGCCTCCAAGGTGACCCGGGACGCCATCGACGCCGGCATCGCCAAGCTCACCGGCGACATCATGCAGGTGCCGTCCAAGGTCAGCGCCATCAAGATCGACGGCGTGCGCTCGTACAAGCGGGCCCGCGAGGGCGAGGAGTTCGAGATCCCCGCCCGGCCCGTGACGATCACGTCCTTCGCGGTGTACGACGTCCGCGACGCGGTCGCCGAGGACGGCACGCCCGTGCTCGACCTGGTGGTGTCGGTGGTCTGCTCCTCCGGCACCTACATCCGCGCCCTCGCCCGCGACCTGGGCGCCGGCCTCGGCGTCGGCGGCCACCTCACCGCGCTGCGCCGGACGCGCGTCGGGCCGTACAAGCTGGACGCGGCCAGGACGCTGGACCAGCTCCAGCAGGAGCTGACCGTGATGCCGATCGCCGAGGCGGCCGCCGCCGCGTTCCCGCAGTGGCAGGTCGACACCCGGCGCGCCCGGCTGCTGCTCAACGGCGTCCGGCTGGACATGCCCGACGAGTACGCGGGCGCGGGCCCCGTGGCCGTCATCGACACCGACGGCCGCTTCCTCGCGCTCGTCGAGCAGCACCGGGGCAAGGCGAAGAGCCTGGCCGTCTTCGGCTGAGCCGGAGCGGGGCCGTCCGCCATGAAGCGGCGGCCGGTCACGGGGTCGTGCCCCTGCCGCCGCTCCACGGTCCCCCTCGGTTCCCCCACCCCTAGGCTTATCCAGCGGCCCCCGCCCATTCACCCGACCGGGCAGGCGCTCGGAGTGAACCGGGGGAGCGGAAGGGGGCGCGTTCCGTACCCGTCCTGTCCCGCCGATCATCCCGCGCCTACCGTCGAGGACAGGTTCACGGGGACGGGCGGGGAGGTACGGCCATGGAGGGACGGGGCCCGCGCAGCGGAGGCGGGCACCGGGAGCGGGAGCGCGCGTACGGCGGACCGGGTGCCGGCGGCACCGACGCCGGCCGCGCCGAGGCCGCGCTCGTGCGGATCCGGGACACGGCCGGGCGCCCCCGCGGGGTCGGCTTCCTCGCCGACCACGAGGGCACCCTGCTGACCAGCCACGAATCGGTCGACGGCCTGTCCCGGCTGGTGCTGCACGTCCCCGGGGACGGTCCGCGCGGTGACCGCACCTGCGTGGTCCCCGCCGACGCGGTCACCCCGCTGCCCGCCCTCGACCTCGCCCTGGTGCGCACCGAGGGCCTGGGCGTGGACCCGCTGCCGCTGACCGTGCGGGAGCGGATCCCCGCCGGCACGTACGTCCGGGTCGCCGCCGGCTGCCTGCGCGAGGCACGGGTGCTGGCCGCCACCGAGGTGACGTACACGGCCACGGACGGTTCCCGCCTGCTGGACGACGTCCTGGAGCTGGCCATCGGCACGGCCGGCCGGGACGCGCTCCGGCCCGGCGGCGGAGCGGCCGGCGGACCGGTGCTCGACGCCCGCACCGGCGCGGTCCTCGGCGTCCTCGGCACCGCCCTGCACACCGCCGAGCGCGACGCGGCCTTCGCGGTGCCCCTGCGTCCCGCCGACGGCGCCCTCGCCGCGCTGCTCGCCCGCAACGCGGCCACCGTGCCCGCCTACGGCGCCGACCTCAACCTCGCCGGCATCCTCCAGCTGACCTCCACCTCGCTGGGCCAGGACGGCCCGGGTGTCCGCGAGCCGCTCGAACGCGCGGGCGTCACCGGGGAGCTGGCCGCCTTCACCACCGGCGACCGGCCGGTGCTGGGCCTCGTCGGCGCCCCGGGCAGCGGCCGTACGACGGAACTCGCGGCCCTCGCCGACCGCCGAGCCCGTGGCGAGTGCCCCGCCCCCACCCTGTGGCTGCGCGGTGCCGACCTCAAGGACACCGACGACTCGCTGGCGGACGCCGCCCGCCGTGCCCTGGAGCGTGCCGCCCGGATCGTCGCCGCGTCCCGCCGCGTCCAGCCCGAGGACCTCGGCGACATCACCCCCGGCCACCTGGCCCGCCTCGCCGCCCGGGCCGGCCGCCCGCTCCTGCTCCTCCTCGACGCCCCCGAGGAGATGCCCCCCGCCCTGGCCCACCGCCTCCCCGCCTGGACCCGGGCCACGACCACCTGGCTGAGCGAGACCGGCACCCGCCTGGCGACGGCCTGCCGCGAGGAACACTGGGAGCGCGCGGGCAGGGCGTTCCCCGAGCACCTGCTCCACGTCCCGGGCGCCCTCGCGGCTCCGGTGGCCGGTTCCGTGGGCTTGCCGTACGAGTCGGCGGGGGCGCCGGGAGCGGCCGGGGAGGGGGAGCCCCGCGGCGGCCCGACCGGCTCCGCCGCCCCGGCGGGCAGCGGTACCGAGGCGAAGCGCACGCCGAGCGGTCCTCGCGTCCCGGCCGCCGGCGCGTGCAGGGGCCGGGTGGGCCGGGGTGTCCCCGCGGCTCCGGCGGCCGGTGACGAGCCGGTCGGTGGGCCGGCCGGTGAGCCGGACCGGGTGCCGGGCGGCCTTGTCGCCGGGGTGAACGCGGATCGCGGGGCCGGCCTGGCTGCCGATCCTGCCGTCCCCGCCGTCCCCGCCGACCCTGCCGACCCTGCCAACTCCGCCCGCTCTGCCGCCTCCGCCTCGGTGGAGGGACGCGGGTCTGTGCGCGCCCCGGTCACCCTCGACGACCTCGCCG
Source organism: Streptomyces sp. NPDC029151 (assembly GCF_055564315.1). Lineage (NCBI taxonomy): Bacteria > Bacillati > Actinomycetota > Actinomycetes > Kitasatosporales > Streptomycetaceae > Streptomyces > Streptomyces sp. NPDC029151. The sequence continues at coordinate 44,992 of NZ_JBVHWQ010000011.1, read as the reverse complement.
GTGCCGCGGGTCCTGCCGGCCCTGCCGGTCCTGCCGGTCCGGGGGGTGCCGCCGGTTCTGTGGGTCCTGCGGGTGCCGCCGGTGCCGTGGGTCCTGCCGGTCCGGGGGGTGCCGCCGGTTCTGTGGGTCCTGCGGGTGCCGCCGGTTCCGTGGGTCCTGTCGGTCCTGCCGGTTCCGTGGGTCCTGCCGGTCCCGTGGGTCCTGCCGGTCCCGTGGGTCCTGTCGGTCCCGCGGGTGCCGCCGGTCCCGCCGGTGCCGTGGGTCCTGCCGGTCCCGCCGACTTCGCCGGTCCCCCCGCAGTCTCCGGCGCCCCCAGCGACGGTCACCCCGGCGTACCCCATCGCCCCATGGCCCCCCGTACCCCCGCCCCCCGCACCCCCGGCGACCGCCTGCCCCCCTGTCTGCGGATCGGTGACTTCACCGGCGAGGAGGCGTGGCGGGCTCGGGAGCGGTACGGGATCCCGGAGGGGGTGCTCGGCGACCGGGACGCGGGGCATCCGCTCGCGCTGCGGTTGCTGGGCGAGGTGCGGGCGGCCGCCCCCGACGCGCCGGTGGCCGGGACGCTCGGCCGGGACGACGTGTTCGCGGCGTACCTCGACCTGATGTGCCTGCGCATCGCGGTCCGGCTCGCCGCCGCCGGCGGACTGCGCGGCACGGCCGTACGGCGGCTGGCCGCGCGGGTGGCCGGGCAGGTGCACGAGGCCGCCCGGCGCAGCCTCTGCCCGGGGCAGGGGCTGCTGGACCGGGAGTCGTTCGAGGCGCTGTTCCCCTGGGGGCCCGCCCCCGCCCGGCTCGGCGGCGGCACCGGCTGGGCCTCCGCCGTACTCACCGAGGGCCTCCTCGTGCCGGCCGGCGGCGGCTACCGGTTCGCCCACGAGGAACTGGCCGACTGGATCCAGGGCATGCACCTGGACCTGGACGAGGCCCTGCGCGCCCTGGTGCCCCACCCCGGCGAGCCGCACCCGACCCACCGTCCCGCCCCCGTGCCCCACCACCGCGTCGGCCCCGTCGTCCAGGCCCTGCTGCTCCTCGACCGCCAGCACGGCCCACGGCGACTGTCCCTGCGCCTGCGGGAACTGGTCGAGGCCCTGGACCGCGACACCGGCTCCTGGTGGGCCGCCCGGCTGCTCGCCCGCACCCTGCTCCAGGTCCCGGACGCCACGCCGTACACCGAGGTCCTGCGCCTCCTCGCCGACCGTGTCGTCGCCTGGCACCGCGACCGCCGACCCGTACCGGCCGACTTCCGCCCCGCCTTCTGGACCGCCCTGCCCGTCTCCGACGCCGAGCGTCTGGAGCTGCTGCGCCGCCTCGTGCTGGCCGACCCGGCGCCGCCCACGGCCGGCGACCGCTACCTGGACGCCGTGGCCGGTCTGCTCGCCGCCGCCCCCAGTGCCGTACAGCCCCTGCTCACCGGATGGTTCGCCGACGAGCAGCCGCTCCCCGCGACCCCGCACGCCACTGTCGCCACCGCCGCGCAGGCGCTGCTGCACACGCACCGGCACGCCGCCCTGGACGGCCTCGTCGAGGCGCTGGTCGCCTGCGCGCACCCCCGTGCCGGCGAACTGCTCGCCGTCCTCGCCGAGGAGGAGCCGGCGGCCGTCTGCCGGGCCGTCGACCGCTGGGCGCACGACGAGCGCCCCGCCCGCAGAATGCCGGCGGTGACTTTCGGGCTGCTCGCCGCCCCCCACGTCCGTTCGGGCCCGGACCGCGAGCTGCTGCGCCACGCCGCCCTCACTGTCCTCGCCCGCCCCGCCGACCGCGCCCTGCACGGCGGCGCCCTCGCCCTCCTGGTCCGCGACCCGCTCACCCGCGACCGCCACCTGCCCGCGGCGCTGCGCCACTTCGCCGACGGCGACCCTCAGCTCCCGCCGACCGCCCTGCTCCCGGCCCTGACCACGCACCCGGAGCCGGTCCTGGAGGCCGTCCGGGACCGGCTGTGCGCGCCGGACGCCGGCGGGCCGCGCACCGACGCGGTCCTGCGCGGTCTCGTCGAGGCCACCACCCCGGCCCTGGCCCGCCGGGTCGCCGCCCTCGTCCAGGAGGCGGTGCGGCTGCGCCCGGACACCGCCGGGCCCCTCGCCGGCGCCATCGACCGCCGTCTGGCCCAGGGCCCCACCGCCCGCCCCGTCCTGCTGCCCCTCGTCACCGGCCTGCTCCACGGCGGCCCGCAGCCCCTGCGGGCGGCCCTCGCCACCGTCCTCGCCGCCCCCGGTGCGGCCGCCTCCGGCCCGCTCCGCCGCGAGCTGCTGGAGGTGCTGCTCGCGGTGGAGCGGGACCCGGCCGTCCTGGAGGCCGTCCTGTACGCGGCGGTGGGGCGGGGTACGGCGGGGGAGGAGGCCGCGGGAGAGGACGGGGAAGAGGCCGCGAACGAGGAAGCGGAAGGGGAACTGGGGGAGGAAACGGGGGAGAAGACGGGGGAGGAAGCGAAAGGGGCCGCGGGAGGGGGGCCCGAAGACGACACCGGGGCGGAGCTCCGGGAGGAGGCCGGGGAGGCGGAGGTCCGGGGGCTGGTGCACCGTACCGGGCTGCTCCTCGTCCGCACGCCCGAGGGCGCCACCCGCTTCGACCGCGGCCTGGTCGACCTCGGGCGCCGCGTGCCCGGCTTCGCCGCCCGCCTGGCCCGCTGGCTGACCGACGCACCGGACGACTGGGCCGTCGTGGTCGGCCCCAGCACCCGCCGCATGATCGAGAACCTGGCGGGCGTCCGCGTACCGGCCTGAGCGGCGCCGGGAACGTGCGCCCCGTCACAGCCCCCATGCCGATGCTGGCGCCGGGCACCCGGCATGGCACCCTTAGACCTGCACAAGAGGTCATCGATAGACACGGACACGGGTTCGAGGAGCGGTCACAGTGCAGCGCTGGCGTGGCTTGGAGGACATCCCCCAGGACTGGGGGCGCAGCGTCGTCACCATCGGTTCCTACGACGGCGTCCACCGCGGCCACCAGCTGATCATCAAGCACGCCGTCGACCGCGCCCGCGAGCTGGGCGTCCCCGCCGTCGTGGTCACCTTCGACCCGCACCCCAGCGAGGTCGTCCGTCCCGGCAGCCACCCGCCGCTGCTCGCCCCGCACCACCGCCGTGCCGAACTCATGGGCGAGCTGGGCGTGGACGCGGTCCTCATCCTCCCCTTCACCACCGAGTTCTCCAAGCTCTCGCCCGCCGAGTTCGTGGTGAAGGTCCTGGTGGACAAGCTGCACGCCAAGGCGGTCGTGGAGGGCCCGAACTTCCGCTTCGGCCACAGGGCGGCCGGGAACGTCGAGTTCCTCGCCGAGCAGGGCAAGGTCTACGACTTCGAGGTCGAGATCGTCGACCTGTACGTCACCGGTGAGGCGGGCGGCGGCGAGCCGTTCTCCTCCACGCTGACCCGCCGCCTGGTCGCCGAGGGCGACGTCGAGGGCGCCCGCGAGATCCTGGGCCGTCCGCACCGTGTGGAGGGCGTCGTCGTCCGCGGCGCCCAGCGGGGCCGGGAACTGGGCTTCCCGACGGCCAACGTCGAGACGCTCCCGCACACCGCGATCCCCGCCGACGGCGTGTACGCCGGGTATCTGCACGCCCAGGACGAGATCATGCCGGCCGCGATCTCCGTCGGCACCAACCCGCAGTTCGACGGCACCGAGCGCACGGTGGAGGCGTACGCCATCGACCGCGTCGGCCTCGACCTGTACGGCCTCCACGTCGCCGTCGACTTCCTCGCGTACGTGCGCGGCCAGGCGAAGTTCGATTCGCTGGAGGCCCTGCTGGAGCAGATGGCCGCGGATGTGCAGCGGTGCCGGGAGATCGTGGCGGCGGACAGGTAGCGTCCCGCCGAACGGTTCTGTCGCTCCACGACACGACACGACGCGAAAGGGCGGCCGGTGCGAGAAGCACCGGCCGCCCTTTGCCGTGGCCCTACTGCTGGGGCGGAGCCTGCGGGGGCTGCTGCTGCGGCTGCTGCTGCGGAGCCTCCTGGCCCTGCTGAGGCTGCGGTTGCTGCGGATACGGCTGCGGCTGCGGCTGCGGGTAGCCGGGCTGCTGGGGCTGTGCCGGGTACGGCTGCGGCTGGCCCTGCTGCGGCGGGTACGGCTGCTGCGCCGGGGCGTACGGCTGGCCGGGAGCCTGCGGGTACGGCTGCCCGTACAACTGCTGGCCGGGCACGGGCTGACCGGGCATCGGCTGGCCGGGGAGGGGCTGGCCCGGCATGGGCTGGCCGGGCACCGACTGACCGGGCATGGGCGGCGCGGCCACCGGAGGCGGGTTGCCGTCGCTCGTCCACAGGCCGTGCGCCTGCTGGTGGCGGGTGAAGTCCTCGGCGACCATCGCGGCGAGGTTGAAGTACGCCTCGCGCGTCTTCGGCCGCATCATGTCGAGGTCGACCTCGGCACCGGCGGCCAGATGCTCGTCGAAGGGCACGACGACGACCCCGCGGGTGCGGGTCTCGAAGTGCGCCACGATGTCCTCGACCTTGATCATCTTGCCGGTCTCGCGGACCCCGGAGATCACGGTGAGGGACCGGGAGACCAGGTCGGCGTACCCGTGCGCGGACAGCCAGTCCAGCGTCGTACTGGCACTGCTCGCGCCGTCCACGGACGGCGTGGAGATGATGATGAGCTGGTCGGCGAGGTCCAGCACCCCGCGCATGGCGCTGTACAGCAGGCCGGTGCCCGAGTCGGTCAGGATGACCGGGTACTGCCGGCCGAGCACGTCGATCGCGCGCCGGTAGTCCTCGTCGTTGAACGTGGTCGAGACGGCCGGGTCCACGTCGTTGGCGATGATCTCCAGACCGGAGGGGGCCTGGGAGGTGAACCGCCGGATGTCCATGTACGAGTTCAGGAACGGGATGGCCTGGACGAGGTCACGGATGGTGGCCCCGGTCTCCCGGCGCACCCGCCGCCCGAGCGTACCGGCGTCCGGGTTGGCGTCGATGGCGAGGATCTTGTCCTGCCGCTCGGTGGCCAGGGTGGAACCGAGCGCGGTGGTGGTCGTGGTCTTCCCGACACCGCCCTTGAGGCTGATGACCGCGATCCGGTAGCAGGACAGCACCGGCGTCCGGATCAGCTCCAGCTTGCGCTGCCGCTCGGCCTCCTCCTTCTTGCCGCCGAGCTTGAACCGGCCGGCCGCCGCCGTGGGCCGCCCGCTCTTCGCCTTCTGCCTCTTGTTGTTGAGCAGCCGGTCCGCGGACAGCTCGACGGCCGCGGTGTAACCGAGCGGCGCGGCACCGGGGTTGGTGGGCTGCCGCTGGTCGTGCTGGACGGGCTGCGGCCAGGCGGCCCCGGCCCGGGGGTCGACCGGGGCCTGGGGCGCCTGGGGCGCGTGCGGGGCCTGAGGAGGCTGCGGGGCGCCGGGGGCGGAGGGCGGGGCCTGCGAGGGCTGCGTGGTGTGCGGGGTCTGGGGGAAGCCGTAACCGCCCGGCTGGGCAGGGATGTTGGGCGCGCCGGGCTGCGGGAAGCCGTAACCGCCCTGCTGGGCCTGCGGGGCGGGGCCGCCCTGCTGGGGGAAGCCGTAACCGCTCGGCGGAGTCGGCCCGTTGGGGGCCGGCTGGGGTCCCGGGGACTGCGGGAAGCCGTAACCACCGGGGGCCGGCTGCGGGACCGGTGCCGGTGCGGCGGGCGCACCCGGCTGGTTGGGCAGGTGCGGATGACTGCCCTGGTGGGGCTGGTGGGGCTGGTTCCATGCGGCGGGTGCCGGCTGCGGAGCCTGCGGCTGGAACGGCGGCTGCTGACCGGGCACACCGCCCGGGACCTGGCCGCCCGCCTGCTGCGGCTGCTCGCCCGGCATCGGCCCGGGCTGCTGCGGGACACCCTGCGGCGTTCCGGGCTGCGCGGGCCACTGGGCCGCGGGAGCCGGCGCGGCGGGCTGGTACGACGGCGGCAGCGGCGGCAGCCCGTTCTGCGGAGGGGGCGGCGGGGTCCAGCCGGGCTGAGCACCCTGGGGGACCGGGCCGGCGGACGGTACGCCGGGCCGGCCGGGGTAGGGCTGTCCCGGGGCGGGCTGCTGTGCGTCGGCGTGGGCCGGGGCGGGCTGAGGTGCGCCGGCGCCGGGCTGCGGCGAGCCCGCACCGGGCGGGAAGCCGTAGCCGCCGGGCTGTCCGGGGCCGGGCTGTCCGGGGACGGGCTGCGGGGCGTCCGCGGTGGGCGAAGTGGGCTGCGGGGCGGTGGTGTCCGAGGGACCGCCGTCCGAGGGGGCGTTGCCCGAGGGGGCGCCCGGGGCGCTGTCCTCCGGTGTGCCCTGCCGAGGAGCGCTGCCCTGGACCTCGGCGCCCGCGGGGACGGCGTCCGTCACGTCGGCCTCCGCGGAGACGGCGTCTCCCGCACCGGCGCCCGGAGCCTCCGCCGCGTCGGTCTGCGCGGCAGCGTCGGCGGCACTTTCCTCGCCGATGCCCTGCCCGGCACCGCCGTCCTCCACCGAAGCCACAGCGTCGGCGTCGGCGTCGGCCGGAGCCTTCTCGGCGTCGGCAGCGTCGGCGGCACCCGGTGCGACCGGGCCCTCGGCCCGCGCCTCCTGCCCGTCGGAAGCGGAGCCCTCGGCAGCGGAGCCGTCGGGCGCGCCGGTCTCCGCCACCGCGCCCTGCTGCGCGGCAGCCTCGCCGCCGGACGCGTCGGCACGGTCCGCGGCGCCCTCGGCACCGGACGAGGCCTCCGTGGCCGCCGTACCCGCCGTACCCTCCGCTGAGCCCTCGCTCCCGGACTCGGCCGGCGTCCCGGCCGGGGCTGCCGCGCGCTCGGCGATCTCGTCCATCTGGCGCTTCAGGGCGACCGCGGAGAACCGCATGGTCGCCCCGCTCTCCAGGTCGCCGTTGTCGGTCTCCGGCACCGCGGGGGAGGCGGCCGGCGTCTCCTGCGGAGCGGGCCGGGACTGCTGCGGCTCGAACCCCTCGGGCAGCCGCGGCACGGGAACGGGGTCGCCGGCCGGCGGCGCGGCGGGGGGAGCCGGGGGAGCCGGGGGAGCCGGGGGAGCCGGGGGAGCGTACGGGGTGCCCTGCGGCGGAGTGAACGGCGCGTCCGGCGCCGGGGCGTACGCAGTCCCCTGGGGCGGGGTGCCCGTCGGCTGGGCGGCCGGCGGGGGCGGCGTCGGACTGGGCGTGCCCGTGGGGAACGGCACCGCGGGAGCGGCCGGGGCGCCCGTGTCACCGCCGGAGCCGGAGCCGCCGGCCCCGGTGAACCCGCCCGCTCCGCCCACTCCGCCCTGGCCCCCCGCCGTACCGGACGCGTTCTGCGTGTACCAGGCGGGCGGAGCGTAGTCGATGGTGAACTCGCCGGTGGTCTCGACGGCCTCCGCGTCGGGCTGGTCATCGCCGGGTGTGTCCCAGCCCCCGCGCATCCCGTCCCGATCGCTGCTCACAGTTCCTCCTGGTGTGGTCGAGCACCCTCATGCCGTGCCGGGGCGACCATGTCGTGTCGTACGAGTCGTCCGTAGTCGTTCGGGGCGGTCCGATGCACCGGCCCTCCCCCCGGGACACCGACGCCCGGTCCACGGGTCCTGCCATCGCGCCCGCTCCCAGCCTAATCACCAGGAGCCACACCTCGGCAGGCCCGTCCACCCCTCCGCGCCCGCCCACCAGGTCACGGCGGGCCCGGAAGCGCCCCGATCGCCCCGCGCGGCCACTGCCACACGTCGAACAAAAGGGACGGGCGGGGGCAGTTCAGTCCATCCGTCGGGGCGTGCCCAACAATCCGATCTCGGCGTCGGTGGGTTGGGTCAGCACATACTGCCGGTCACGGTCGGTGCACCACAGGGTGACACCGTCGGGCAGCGCCGGCAGCGACTCCACCTCGGTCCGCGACAGCCCCATCGTGCGCCCCAGTTCGGCCGCCTCGTCCGGCGAGACGCGCTGGATGCCGGCGAGCCGCGCCTGCCGCAGCAGCCGGGGCGCGACCGGGCTGAGATACGGCAGCAGCGTCAGCACCGACTGCCAGGGCCCGGACACCACCCGCCCACGCGGGGGCCGCATACCGCAGTCCCGCACCACCAGCACCGGCGTTCCCGCAGAGGCGCCCTGCGGCGGCACCCGCCCCACGTCGTACACGGACAGCCCGTTCTGCCCGCCGCCCATGGCGTGCACCATCTGCATCCACGCCTGCGGCCGCCCGGTCTCCACCGCGACCCGGGCGCCGGTGGCGGCGGAGCGCAGCGCGAGGACCTGGGCCGTCCACAGACCGCCGATGAGGACGACGTCGTACGGCGTGGGCCGGTTGATGCCCAGGACGGCCGGCTGCCCCTCGGCGTCGACACCGGCCACCACCCCGTCGTCCCCGATGGGCAGCGCGAGCGCGTCCAACTGCTGCACGGGCAGCCCGTGCCGGCCGTGCCGGGGCCCGATCAGGCCGAGCCCGTTCCGCAGTCGCTCGCCCATCCGCCGCGGCCCCGACGGCTCCCGCGTACCCCGCGTGGTCCTGCCCGGTGCCGGGGCCATGGTCGGACTCGTCGTCACCGCGTACCTCCGAGGGGAAGAGTGGCCAGCATGCCGGGCAGTTGCTCACGGTCGAGGCGGGTCAGCCCGGCCCCGGACTGGCGGGCCGCGGCCTGCAGCGCGCGGCGCGCCGCCACGAGTTCGTCGTCGCTGCGTCCGGTCACCCGCAGGTGCCCGCACAACGACGCCTCCTGCCGCTCGCCCTGCGCGAGGGTGAGACTGAAGGTGGTGGCCAGGGCCGGCACGGCGGTGACCCGGGCGATGAACTGGGGCAGCGACTCGGCCCGTTCGCCGCCCAGCTGGGGCCAGCGCCGGATCCAGTACGTGGTGTGCCGCCGGTTGTCGCAGCGCCAGCTGCGCCCCGACTCCTCGGTGCGCCGCTCCCGGGTCTCGCTGCGCCCCGCCTCCGCGGTGACCAGCGGATTGGCGCAGGCCGAGGTCGCGAGCGCGGCGACCAGTTCCTCCTCGTCCAGCAGCCGGGCCCGGAATCCGGCGCCGGTCAGCCGGCTCGCGAGGTGGTCCGCCGCCCGTACCACGCACTTCTGCGCGCCCGTCAGCCCGCTGCCGCGGGCGGCCACGGCCTCCGCGCACAGCTCCGGGTCCAGTTTCAGCGCGATCCACGTGATGCGCACGGCCGGGGCGCCGGTCTGCTCCTGGAGCGGGAGGTAGTTGGCCACGGCCACGGACTGCTGGGGCAGGTGCAGCGCGGGCGCCGGCTGGGTGTGCAGCACGATCTGCGCCGACTCCAGGCGGATCTCGTCCACCTCCAGCGCGTCGCGCACCAGCCCCAGCGGCAGCGGCTGCCGGGTCCGCTCGGCCCGCAGCGCGGTCGCGTCGGCCTCCACCTGGAGGACGGCCGTGACGAACGTGCCGTCGCCGACGATCCCCACCGGCCGCCGGTCACGCGCCTGGTAGGAGTACGTCCGCAGGGCGGGCTCGCACTCCACCGCCGGAACCAGGCCCGGCTCCGTGCCCGGCGGTATCGGGGTGCTGCCGGCCAGTTTCTGCCGCGCCCGCAGCTCCCGGGCGGTGGCCAGCCACTCCGGCAGGGAGCGCCCCCGCCGCCGTACGAAGGCCAGCAGGACCAGGGCCAGGGCGACCACCGCGGCCGGCACCAGGGCCGCCATCCCCACGGCCCAGCCGACGAGCAGTACGGCCGCCGCCAGCTCCACCAGCATGAGCCGTTGCAAACGGAACGACCCGGCCTGGCCCGGCCGTTGCCTGAGGCCGAGCGTGACCTGCGGCCGCTCCGCGCCGCGCCGGGCGGCCGCTCCGCGCGGCGGCGCCTCGGACCCGGCCGTGCGGCCTCGCGCCGCCGACCGGCCGCGCGCTCGCGTCCGCGTACCGGAAGCCATCACTCCATCCCCCCGTTTTGCTCACAACTCGCTGGAACCAGGCCACTGAACAAGGCCCTTGAGGGCCCAGGTACCCTACCCGCTCCACGAGACCCGCTCCGTACCAGGCATAGTAGGGGCCGGGTCCGACAACGGAGGGCGGGGGAGCCAGATCCCCGGGCGCGCTCCGCGTGAGACACGGGGAGAAACGGGCACAGATGGCATCTCGGCGGGATCAACTCAACGCCTACACCTTCGCGAAGCGACGCATGCTCGCGTCCTTCGTGCAGTCGTCACCGGATGCCTCCGACGAGGGGGCACCCCGGCCGCTGCGCGCCGTCCTGCCCAGCGCCGTCGTCGGTGTCGTCGTCCTCGCGGCGTTCGGCGCCTGGGGCATGTTCAAGCCGACGGCCCCGCAGGGCTGGGACGCCCCCGGACAGAAGGTGATCATCGCCAGCAAGTCCACCACCCGGTACGTGGTCCTGAAGACCAAGGGCAAGGTCCAGCTCCACCCGGTGTTGAACATGGCGTCCGCCAAGCTCGTCCTCGACACCCAGAGCGACGTCGACGTCGTCACCGTCGACGAGTCGATCCTCGACAACGGCAGGATCCCGCACGGCGTCACCATCGGCATCCCCTACGCCCCCGACCGGCTGCCCTCCGGCAAGGAGGCCGGCACCGCCAAGGAATGGGCCGTCTGCGAGCGCCCGAGCGGGAGCGGCGACTCCCTCCAGAAGGCCGCCTTCGTGCTGGCCGAGCGCGACCAGGACAAGCTGGCCGCCACCAAGGAGAAGCTGCACGGAGGCGAACTCCTCTACGTCGCCACCCCGGACAAGAAGCAGTACGTGGTCGACGCGCACGGCCGGGCCTACCCGGTGGACGCCTCCGACCGCCTGCTGCTGGAGACCATCGTGGGTCCCGACCGCACCCCGCAGCGGGTGACGAACGAATGGATCGAGACCCTGCACCCGGGTGACCCGATCAGCTTCCCGCGGATCGACGGCGTCCCGGGCGCCGCCGCGGGCGCCCCCGGCCAGCTGGACGCCCGGGCCAACCGGGTGGGCATGGTGCTCACGGCGCCGGTCAACGGGCAGGAGCAGTACTTCGTCGTCCTGCCCGGCCGGGTCGCCCCCGTCTCCGACTTCGTCGCCCAGCTCCTCCTCGTCAGCGAGCCCCTGGTCAAACTCGGCCAGGCCGGACACCCGCAGGAGGTCAGCGCGGGTGCCATCAAACGGGGTGAGCCGTTCGCCGCCGACCACGAGTGGCCCACCGAGAAGCCCCGCGCGGTCAACAACCCCTCACCGGGCGACGGCAGCCGCAACACCGTCTGCACCGTCCTGAACCACGTCGACCCCGACAACGGCGCCACCACGCTGAGCACGTGGGCCGGCACCGACTTCCCGGCCGTCCTGCCCACCGGCTCCTCCAGCGCCTACGTCACCGCGGGCTCCGGCCAGCTCTACCGCCAGTTCCAGGGCAGGGAGACCAAGGCCGGTCCGCTCTTCCTGGTCACCGACACCGGTCTGCGGTACGCCCTGCAGTCCAACGACGACAGCGCCGGCGACGACAAGGGGATCGGGCTCTCCGACAAGCAGCGCAAGCAGCTCCAGCAGGAGGCCAAGCTGGCGCAGACCCGCCTCGGCTACGCCGAAGTGACCCCCGCGCCCATCCCCGTCGCCTGGTCGAAGTTCCTGCCGACCGGACCCCGCCTGTCCACCGCGGCGGCCCGCCAGCCGCAGGGCTCGTGAGGGGTACGCCGATGACGCCCGCCCTCCGGACCCGCACGGCCCCGGCGACGGCCCTCACCACGGTCCTCACCACGGCCGCCACCCTGCTGGCGACCGCCCTTCCGGCCGCGCCGGCGGCCGCCGCGGACTCCGCCTCCGACCAGTGCACGTTCTCGAAGACCAACCACAAGTACTCCGGCACGCCCTGGGCCCTGCAGCGCGTGAACCTCGATCAGCTGTGGAGCGAGTCGAAGGGCAGGAACGTCCGGGTCGCCGTCATCGACACGGGCGTCGACACGGCCAACCCGCAGCTCACCCACGCCGTCGACGCCGCCGACGGCGCGAACTTCCTCCCCGCCAAGGACGACAAGGGTCAGGAGATCGACCGCGGCAACCGCCAGGGCACGACGGACACGGTCGGCCACGGCACGCGCGTGGCGGGCATCATCGCCGCCCGCCCCATGAAGGGCACCGGTTTCGTCGGACTCGCCCCCGAGGCCACGATCATCCCGATCAAGCAGAACGACGCGGAGGGACACGGCACGGCGGGCACCCTCGCGCAGGCCATCCGGCACGCGATCAAGGCCAAGGCCGACGTCATCAACATCTCCCAGGACACCGCCAACGCCATCCCGCCGGCCGACGACCTGCACCGGGCGGTCGACGAGGCACTGGCGGCGAAGATCGTCGTGGTCGCCTCGGCGGGCAACGACGGCCTGGGCGGCAACGTGAAGCCGACGTACCCGGCGTCGTACCCGGGAGTCCTCGCGGTGGCGGCGTCGGACCGCAACAACGAACGCGCGGCCTTCTCCCAGTCGGGCGACTTCGTCGGCGTGGCGGCCCCCGGAGTCGACATGATCTCCACGGTCCCGAAGGGCGGCCACTGCCCGGACAACGGGACGAGTTTCTCCGCGCCCTACGTCGCCGGTGTGGCGGCGCTCATCAAGGCCAAGCACAAGGCCTGGACGGCCCGCCAGGTCGTGGCCCAGATCGAGCAGACCGCCGAACGCTCCATCGCCGGCTACGACATCCGGGTCGGCTGGGGCGTGGTCGACCCGGTCCGCGCCGTCACGGAGGACGACCACCCGATCGAGTCCCCCCACCCGGACGCGGGCCTCACCCACGCGGAGGCCCCCACCCCCGCCAAGCTCACCCTCGGCGAGACCCCGCAGGAACGCACGGCCCGCATCGCGACCTACGTCGCGATCGGCGTCGCGGTCCTGGTGGCGGCCCTCGGCGGCGGAGCGGTGGCCCTGCGCGACGCCCGCCGCAGGCGCCGTGGACACGTGGGAACCCGCTGATGGACGCACTGACCCGACTGAACGTGCTGGGCCTGGCCCTGTCCGCCGTCATGGTGGCCATGGCCTGCGTGAAGGCGGACCGGGTACGCGCCTGGCGCACCAGCGTCAACCCCTCGGCCCCGGACCTCCCCGACTCCGCCTTCGTCGCCGCCCGCGTCGTCTTCCTCACCCTCGCGGGCATCGGCGTCTACACGGCCGTCCACGGCTTCGGCGTCTCCGACGACGTCTCCTGGAGCGACGACGAGCTGACCAGCGCGGTCCGGCAGGCAACCGACGACCTCGACGGCTCCACCTTCCAGGCCGACGACTCGGGCCCCCTCTCCTTCACCGACTACGAGTCCCTGATCAAGGACAAGGTGACCGAGTACGGCGGCGGCGACGCACCGGGGTACGGGGTGACGGTGGAACCCGCCGACGGCAACACGCAGGACACCGCCTCCTTCACAGTCACCGCGGACGGCGCGGGCAACGCCTTCTGCACCCACATCGAACGAACCCGCTCGAAGAAGGACGACTACACCCCACCGGGCATCGCCGGCGGCGAGGGGACGCTGACGTACCTGGGGTACCGGATGAAGGCTCGGGAGGAGGAGGGGGAGTGCTGACCGGTTGCCGCGGACGCGTCACGTCCCCCTGACGGCAAGCCGGCAGCGGGCTCCCTGCGGCCGGCTCACCGGACCGGCTCAGGAGGTCACCTTGGACGGCACGTCGCACTTCGCTTCGTCGTGGGCGAAGACCGCGGCGTTGCGGGCGAGGGAGATCAGCCCCTCCCGCAGTTGATCGCCGGGAGCACTGCCGCGCTGCTTGAGCTGTACGACGACACTCAGATGCCGGCCGAAGCCGCGGGCAGTACACGGAAGGTAGACGGCGGCGACCCTGTCGGACGCGACCGCCTTGTCACCAGCGGGGAACGGCTTGACCGAGGAAGCCGGTGCGTGGTTCTCGACCACGTCCTTCTCCCAGTCGTCGGCTTTGTCGTACCGCAGCATCTCAGTGGTGGCCGCGACGAGTTGCCTACCGTCGCCGTCGACGAAGCAGGACGTCGTGTAGCTGAAGTCCGTGTCGCCGTAACGCCTGTCGGTGATGTCGTCGTCGAAGGAGTACGACGACTTGTCCGGCAGGATGCGCCTCAACGCGGCGGCGCTGCCGGCCGGCGATCCCAGCGTCCGGCACACCTCGGAGGCCTTGATCTCGCCTTTCTTCTCTTGGAAGGGCGAAATTCCCAGTACGTAGAGGACACCCCCGACGAGGCAGAGCAGCACGAGCGCCGCTCCACCGGCGAGCAGGGGTCTCCGGGCCGCGTCACGTACATTCATCAGAGCGTTCCACGGCCTTGGTGTACGCGGTCGCCAGCCTCTTCATGGCGGAGATGTCGCCGAGGTCCGAGTTGTGCACCTGCAACGAGGTGTATAGCAGATGCCGGTCGTGGTCGGGGTTCTTGCAGTTCTTGACCAGTTTCACGGCTCCCGTGCCGGTGTAGAAGAAGTCGTCGTCGGACGACCGTGCGGACTTGTCCGTTTCAGGGTTGGCAATCACGACCATGGCGATGGACACGTCCTCCTCCCACCACTGGAGATTCGCCATCAGCGCCCACCGGCCGTCTACGTCCACCCGGCAGAGTTTCCTGGAAGGCACGGGACGCGTCTCCAGGACTCTGATCTTTTCGCCCGCCGGAAGGAAGGAGGAGAGAAGGCGACTGTCCACCGGCACCCCACACAGCGCTCTGGGGACGTCGTACTCTCTCTTCGCCGTCGGCTCCGAACACCCGGCGACCAGGCCGAACACCGCAGCGGCCACCGCGGCTGCCTTTACTGGCCGAGCCATCGCGTACCCACAATCCTTCGGTCGGCTCGATGCTGACATCAGATGTCCGTGACGAGTTCGGGCCCGACTTGCTGCATGTAGTTGCCGCCTTCCATGAACCCCTGGGAGGAGGAGTCCTCTGCCCACGTGGATACGTCACCGCTGTTCGAGAGGTGGTAGGCCCTGGCTGCGTCGAAGGCAGCCTTCCTGGTGTACCTCATGTTGTTCTCATTGCCGAGCTGCCAGTTCTTGCCCATCTCGCTGCCGGCATCGTCCTTGGCGCTGCCCTCGGCGTCCTTGAAGAGTTCCTCCAGCATCATGCTGGTGGCGGTACCAGCGGCACCTCCCACCCCGGCGCCGACTGCGGGAGACGCGATATACGAGGTGCCGACACCGATGCCGGTGCCGACAGCCCCGGACAGCAGGTTCTTCCACTGGGCAACCGAGTGGTCGAAATCCTTGTCCTTGACATCGGCGGGGCCCGCGACTGCTTCGTTCCGCCCCATGGCCAAGGTGCCTGAAATCTGGCCCGAGTGTCGCGCGATGTCCCGCACCGTGAGTTCCAGGTCGTGGCTGGGGCGTTGACTCTCGGGCAGGTCCGAATTCAGGTGGTACTCCATCAGCTTGCCCATGTAATTCTTCTGTCCCACTTCGACGGCTGCATAGCCTTTCGGGTCCTGCCCGACGGCGAAGAGGAAACGCGTCACTTCCCGACGGTCCAGTTCGGCATCCGTGCCCTGAACGGGGTAGAGCTTCTGGATACGGTCCCATGCCGCCTGACCGTCCGCGTCGTTCTTGTCCGGATGCGGGTCGACGTCGGTCGTCGCTCGGTCGATGTCCGGAAGGTATTCGGAGGCGATCTGGCCGATGCTGTCAGACATATAACCGTGATCCGTCAGTCGCCCATTGTCGTCGGAGATCGAAGACACGATGCTCTCGAACAGCTTGGCCTGGCCCGGATTGTGAGCGGGGGTGTCATCGGTGGGCAGTTCACCCGCAGGGTGCCCCGTGGCGGCTGCCTCGAGGGCGGACGCCAGGTTGTTGCGCCCGTCGTTGCTCGCATCGCCGCTGATGTCGCTCTTGACCTCGTGCGGCCAGTGACGGTCTTCGAACAGGTACTTGAAGTTGGAGACGGCGTGCTTGTGGTCGCCGTCCTTCGGGATGAAGTCGTCGTTGAAGAAATCGGTGGCGGCATCCGGGTTGTTGGAGAGCCCCTTCAGGTACCCGCTCAGCGGGTCCCACCCGGAGTCGCCGTCCATCCGGTTCAGGTAGGGATCGGAAGCCATCCGCCCCCAGGCGGCATAGTTCCCGTCATGCGTCAGCCTCCGCTCTGTCGCCATCAGCTTCTTGCCATAGTCAGTCATGAATGCGTCGTCATAGTCGCCTGCGCGCATGAGACTGCTCATGACCTGGAAGCCGATGACGTGCTGTCGGTGCCCGACTCGCTGATCGCCCAGATCGATGACGTCGCGCTTCCACTGGTCCATACCCGGTGTGTCGCTCTGACTCGCCGTGGCCAGGGTCAGCCCCAGACTCTTCTGCAACTCGTCGAACTGATCCCGCCGCTCACGAGTGAGGTCGGGTGACACCTGTGGGTCTGCGACACCGGCCCAGAACTCCAGGGTCTTCCTCGCTCCGAGCCTGGTCGTGAAGCGCTCGGCGAACAAGGGGTCGTCGTGGTACTTCTTCAGCCCGGCGTTCAGGAGGTCGAACTCCTTGACCGTGAGGTCTTCCGGGTCCTTCTTCGCCAGCTTCGCCAGCTCGTCGGCCTCCTTGACGGCGGCCGCCGCAGCATCGCGGTCCTTATAACTGACGTCCGAGAAGCCCACCTTGGTCTGGTCGACGAGCGCCATGAGGACGGTCTTGGCCGTGTTGTCGCTCTCGGTGGCCTTGCTGAGGATGCCCTGGATCTCGTCGCGGAGGTCGTCGACGTCCTTCTGGTTGGTGGTGCTCGTCTTGCCGCTGGGGTCGGAGGCCCAGTCCGGCCGGGTGTTGCCCATGACCGTGAAGCCGCCCTTGCCGGTGTCCGTGACCGTCAGGTTCTTCTTCTGCCCGCGCGAGACGGCGTCGGTCAACTGCCGGTGGTACGTCTTCAGCTCGTTCCGGGTGTCACGCAGGATGTTGCGGATCGAGGTCGCCTGCGTGTGGGCGTCGCCGAACTCACCAGCGGTCTTGCCGATGAACTCCTTGGAGACCTGGGCGTTCACGCCTGCCCAGTCGGCCGCGTTGGCTGCCTTGTGCAGGCCGTCCTCCGCGTCCTTCTTCAGGTCTTCGAGGTGCTTCACGAGCGTCGACCAGTCGGTGACGGCGTCGTCGAGCAGCTTGAAGTTGGCGTGGTAGAGGGCGTTGAAGTCCATGGGTGGTTCCCGGGGGTAGCAGTACCGGATGGTGTGATCGTCTGGCTCGCCGACAACCCGGCTCCGCTACTCCTTCTTCTTGGCCTTGCCTTCGCTTCCGTAGTGGTTCTTCTCGCCCGGCGCCCCCGCCCTGTCGTCGAACCCGTCGTCCAGCACGTCGATGCTGCTCATCTGCCGCTGGATGTAGTTCTCGTCGTTCTGGTGCACGGTCTTGGTGACCTGCATGTGGTTGGAGATCTGGGCGCAGGCGTCCATCAGGGACTTCAGCTGCTCCTCCCAGCGGTTGGAGACGTGCTGCAGCCCGGCGCCGAGCGCGAAGCCCTGCTGGGAGAGGTCGCCGGCCGCGCTGTCGCTGCCGGGGGTCGCCACACGGGCCTTGTCCCAGAGCTGGTCGTACAGGTGGTGGGCGGCGCCGCCGATCTTCACCAGGTCGCCGTGGCCCACCTTGAGGTCACCGGTCTTGCCGGGGAGGACATAGGGGCCGTAGGTGCCGCCGCCCCCGTCGACATGGTTGAGCTGCATGTGTGCCGACTGCCCGTCGGCGGCCTGCGCCTTGAGCTGCTCCCACTCGTCCCATGCCATGGA
The DNA here is from genome assembly GCF_055564315.1 of Streptomyces sp. NPDC029151. Lineage (NCBI taxonomy): Bacteria > Bacillati > Actinomycetota > Actinomycetes > Kitasatosporales > Streptomycetaceae > Streptomyces > Streptomyces sp. NPDC029151. The sequence continues at coordinate 27,498 of NZ_JBVHWQ010000011.1, read as the reverse complement.
AGGGCCCCTTCCCCCGTGGTGACTCCGATTCCGGGTCAAGTTAGCAACCGATGCTGGGGAAAATTTGCACCATGTCCACTATGTGCGGTGTGTCGGGTGTGAAAATTCGGCGGAGGTGCGCCCCTGCCGAGTACCGGCCCGAACTGTTCGGCAAGCCCGAACCGCCCCCCGCGGGTGAGCTTTTGTGGTTGCAAAGCCCTGTTCCGGGCTACCTCCCATGCCCTCTCGCTCCCCCCGCGTGTGAATCTTCTGCGCAGATACCCGCCTGCTTCTGTCGTTATTGACCGCATTGCCGGTCTTGGGCGGTCGTGAGTCGGTCACTTCGGGACACCTTTGCAACTGAACCGTCGCAGAGTTCAGTTGGCCGCCATGTGTGCAGTGACTACAGTGGTCAGGGATGGATCGGGGGTACGAACTGTGCTGCCCGGTCTCTCTGGCTCTACCAACGGGGAAACGGGGAAGGGGTCGCGGTGAGCGGCGGTGGCGGCTCGGGCATGCGGCGCGGTATCGATGCGCTGGCGAAGTTCAAGACGAAGGTGGACAAGGCGCTGACCGCCTTCGAAGGGGCTCCCGGCAGTCCCTCCAGGCTGGCGGAACACAAGCTCAGCGCCGGTTCGTTCAGCGGCTCGAACATCCCGTTCCACGAGGCGACCGAGCTGCACGGCAATTACGAGCAGGTGCACGAACGCCTCACCACGCTGTCGCAGAACCTGGGCATGCAGATCGAGGCGCTGAGGCTCGCGGCGCACGCCGCCGATGTCACGTACGACGGTACGGAGGACGAGGTGCGCCGGCGGTTCCATCAGATCCGCTCGCACCTCGCCGAGCAGCATCGTGAGGCGACACAGCCGAAGGGCGAGCACGCCGACGCCAAGCATGCCAAGGCCGGTGAGCACAGCGGCGACGACAAGTCCGCGGGGGCGGGTTCCATTGACTGACAACTGGCAGCAGAAGCCCGAGTACAAGGCCGACGTCGAGCAGGCCAACCGCCAGGTCGGGTTCGTCAACACGCTCAGCCGTCTGCAGAACGGGTTCAGGGGCACGCCGATGGGGGCGGCCCTGTCCGCGGGGCGGACCGACTTCGAGGGCCACAAGCTCAACGCGATGCTCGACCTGGTCCACCACGCCAATCCCGAGCACCTGGAGACGGCCAGCAAGGCCCTGTGGGACGCCCGTACGGCCATCCACGACGCGGCGACGGACCTGGAGGCCGACCTCAAGGACGTCGACTGGGAGGGCGACGGCGCGGACCAGTTCCACGTCTGGACCAAGGGCCTGATCGACTGGACCAAGGGACTCGCGACGTTCGCCGACGTCGCCGCCACCGAGATCTCCGCCGCCGCCACGGGGCTGGCCTCGGTGCGCAGCTCCATGCCGAAGGAACGGGACCCCCGCCCCGCGAGCGAGCAGAAACACCCCGAGGACCTGCCCAAGTCCAAGCAGGTCGACGGTGACCCCGACTACGCCGTCGCCCTGAAGGTCGAGAAGAACCGGCAAGAGGCGATCAACCAGATGAACCGGTTGGCGTCGTTCTACTCGGTGTCCGCGACCGCGCTGGGCATGGCGATGCAGACCGACCCGAAGCCGTACACGCCCATTCCGGATCTGGGGGTGCCCAAGCCGTGGGGCCAGGAGGGAAGCTGGGGGACGGGCGGCTCGGGAACGTCCGCACCCTCCTCGATGCGACAGGGTGTGGCGAGGAGCCACGGAAGCTCGACCGCCGGCCACGCCGAGCCGGCTGCCTCCCACGCGACAGGGGCCGGTGGTCACGTGCCGCCCCTGAAGGAAGCCCACGAGCCGAGCGCACCTTCCGGCCACGAGGTCGGCACGGAAATCAACACCACAACCACGCTGCCGCCTCAGACGCCCACGACGCCGCCCAATTCGCCGACTCCTACTGTGCCGACCACCAGTGGCGGCGGCCCGACGCCCCCGCTGCCCACCGGGCCGATGGCACCTCCCGTCGTGCCGACCACCGGTCGCACCCCCGGTTATGGCCCGAGCGGCCGACTGCCCGTCTCCGCGCAGGGGCGCACCGGTCCGTCGGGTACCGCCGGCGGTCGAGTGCCGCAGGGCTCCACCGGCCAGCCGGGTCGCCCCGTCGCCGGTGGCCGCGTGCCCCAGGGCCCGGTCGGACAGGCAGGTCGTTCCGTCACCGGTGGCCGGGTGCCGCAGGGCCCGATGGGACAGCCCGCGCGTGCCACGGGCCGTGCGACCCCGGCGGGCCAGCCGGGTGCGCGGGGGCCCGTGCAGTCCGGCCGCACTCCGGTGGGGCGTCCCGTCACCGGCGGAACGCCGAGGACGACCAACACGTCCGGCGGACGTACGGGAGCAACCGGTCCCAACGCTCCGGCGCGCAACGGTGTCGTGGGCGGGAAGCCCGTCACGGGTCGTGGCTCCGGAGGGACGGCCAACCCTCGTGTGCCGCGCGGTACGGTCGTCGGCGCCGAGGAACCGGTCTCGTCCTCGCCCACCAAGGGCACGCTCGGCCAGCGAGGAGTCGTCGGTGCCCCGACGGCGAAGCCGGAACCCGGTGCGGGTCAGGCGGTCCTGCGCTCGGCGAGCAACCCGGAGGGTGTGATCGGCGCGCCCCGCAACACGGCTGGTTCCCCGCTCAACGGCTCCGAGGCGGGCTCCAAGGGGCTCGGCCGCGGAACGGTGGGGGGACGCGCCGGTGGGACTGCCGAGACACGCCAGCAGCGCCCGTCGCAGCAGCGGCGTGACGTGCCCGAGAAGAGCGACTGAACGAGCGAGGACGTACACAGGCATGAAGCCAGGGACCGGCCGGCGCGGTACGAGGACTGCCCTCCTGATGAGGCGCAACGCGAGGCGGCTGTCTGCTGTCTGCTCGGTACTGGGCGCGCTGGCCATCGCATCGGCAGGGCTGGCCCCCGGGGCCGTGGCCGCGGACGGCGTTCAGTCCAAGCAGTGGTATCTCGACGCGATGGGCGCCAAGGAGATATGGAAGTACAGCACCGGCAAGGGGGTGAAGGTCGCTGTCATCGATACCGGAGTGAACCCGGACACGCCTTCACTCAAGGGCCAGGTGCTCGTCGACGAGGTACCCAGAGTCGCTAAGTACCACGTCACCCATGACTTCGCTGGCCATGGCACGACGATCGCGGAACTCATTGCAGGTACCGGAGCTGGCGGAGGTATCAAGGGTCTTGCTCCGGAGGCGAAGATCATTCCGATTCGGGTCGGGCTCGATGCTCTGAAAGATGAGGACGAGCGGGCAAAATCCCTCGACTCGGCTGAGGCGATCAGGGCCGCCGCCGACAGCGACGCCAAGATCATCAACATGTCTTACGGAAGCGAGTTCTACGACGAAGAGGAAGAGGCGGCACTGAAGTACGCCGCTTCCAAAGGAAAGCTGCTCTTCGCGTCGACCGGTAACACCGGAGACAAGGGAAACAAGCGGAACTATCCTTCCATGGATCCGTATGCTGTCGGTATCGGGGCCATTGACAGGAACGGAACCGTAGGTAATTTCTCCTCCTACGGGAACCAGGTCGACCTCGCGGCACCAGGCATAGACATCCAGGGCTGGTGCGACAACACGTTCACGAAATACTGCAACGGGAAAGGCACGAGTGCCGCCTCCGCCGTAGCCTCAGCCTCCGCAGCCCTCGTCTGGTCCGCCCACCCCGACTGGACGGCCAACCAGGTCCTCCGTTCCCTCATCGACACCGCCGGCCGCACCTGGGCCAAGAACAAGCCCAGCAAGTACCTCGGCTACGGCATCATCCGTCCGCGCCGTGTGCTGATCGACAAGGACATCGATCCGGGGCCGGCCAACAGGGACCCCCTCGCCGCCGAGAACGGGGCGGATCCCGACGAGGACATCACGGCCGGAAAGGGCTCCCAGGCCGCGGGCTCCTCGGCCGCACCCTCCGAAGGAGCCTCGGCGAAGCCGGCCGAGAAGGCCGGTTCCGCCGACGGCTCCACCCCCGCCGCCGCCAAGGACACCGACTCCGGCAGCGGCACCCAGACCTGGGTGATCATCGGCGCCGTGGCAGCCGTACTCATCATCGGAGGCGCCGGTTTCGCCGTGCTGCGCGCACGCCGTAACGCCTGAGCGGTCTCCCGCCTGCCTGCTCACTCACCGAGTGAGCAGAAGTCCGCTTGCCGGCCGCGCCGAAGCCTGAGTGCGGCGCCCGGCAAGGTAGTTCACAAAAGAAGGGCACGAAAATGGCGACGCAGCGCCAGAAGGTAAGCGACAAAGACATCATCATCCTCGAAAAGGAGCTGCTGCACCGCTTCGAGGGCATCAAGGGCCAGCTCAAGGAACTGCAGGCCATCATCGACAGCCTTGAGGGCCACTGGAAGGGCATCGGCGCCGGCGCGTTCAACGCCAAGCAGACCGAGATCAACGAGCGCATGGTGAAGATCGGCAACATCCTCACCAAGTTCATCGAGGCCATGAGCAGCACCCGCAAGATCAAGGACGGCACGGAGGACGAGATCCGCTCGCAGGTCCAGAGCATCGACGTCGACTTCGGCGGCTCGCACTCGGCGCTGTCCAGCTACTGATCCACCCCAGCCCAAACCTTTTCAGCAACGGAGCATCCATGAGCGTCAACAACAGCGGCGAGCTGGAAGTCACTTACGGCAGCCTCGACGACACCGCCACCCAGCTGGCCAACCACGCGCAGCGGCTCGAGGAGAGCCTGGACGCCATCAAGCGGAAGGTCGCCGGCGTCGCCAGCATGTGGGAGGGCGAGGCCCACAACACGTACACCGAGCAGCAGGCCGCCTGGGACCGTGAGGCCAACGGCATCCACGAGGCCCTGAAGGCCATCGGCCGGGTCGTGCACGCGGCCGGCGGTGACTACCAGGGCGGCGACCGGAAGGCCGCCAGCTACTTCATGTAAGCGGCCGGACGACCGGCACATCACGACAGCGGGTGGGCACGCACGGGAGGTGCCCACCCCCTGTCGTGCCGGACGACCACGGCGGCACGGACACACCAGGACAGGGAATGCAGGCCAACGAGGGCGCCACGGGGGTGGCCGCCGGGCGGGAACCGGACCGGGCCGCCGGGTCGCGGCGGCAGGTCGGCCCGTACCGCGTCATCACGGCGCTGGACGACCCGCGGACCCGGGTCCCCGTCCCCGAGCGCCGGTACATCGCCCGCAGCGCCGACGGCCGGCACACCGTTCTGCTCTCCCTCCCGCGCTCCGGTGGCGATCCCCGGCGCTTCCTCGCGGAGGCCGAGGACTCCCGCTACCTCCTGGGCCCGGCCGCGGCACCGGCGACGGCCCTCGCCGCCCCCGGCGAGCCCGCCTGGTGCGCCCGGCCCTACCTGCCCGTCCTCCCGCTTCCGACCGCCCTCGCCGTGCACGGCGGTCCGCTGCCCGAGCGGACGGTACGCGCGCTCGGCGTGACCCTCGCCGAGACCCTGGCCGTCCTGCACGGACAGGGCCTGGCCTTCGCGGGTGTGTCTCCCGCGGCTGTCCTGCTCGCCGCCGACGGCCCCCGCCTCTCCTGCTACGGCGCCGTACGGGCCGCCGCCCCGGACGGCACCCCCCGGTCCGGGCTGCCCGGCCTGGAACCCGGCAGTCTGCCGCCGGAGCAGGCCTCCGGCGGGCGCCCGCGCCCCCTGGGGGACGTCTACGCCCTCGGAGCGACGCTCGCGTACGCCGCCACGGGCCACACGACCCCGGAGCGGGACGAACTCCCGGACGCGTTCCGTACCGTCATCAGCCGGTGTCTCACCCGCGACCCCGGTGCCCGCCCCCCGCTCGCCGACGTGGTCGACACGCTGGCCGGCGGGAACCCGTCGGGCTCCGCCGCGCTGCTCGCCCCCGGCTGGCTCCCCGGACGGGTGATAGCGGCCCTCGCGCACCAGTCGGCGGCCGTCCTCGCGGCGGAGATCCCCGTGGGGGCCGCGCCCGTCATCCCTCCCGTCCCCCAGCCGAACTGACGACCGCCATGTCCTCCCCCCTCACACACGACGACCCGGAGACGATCGGCCCGTACCGGCTCGTCGCCCGCCTCGGCAGCGGCGGTATGGGCACCGTCTACCTGGCCCGTACCGCGGGCGGCCGTACCGTCGCGCTCAAGACGATGCACGCCCACATCGCCTCCGACCCGGCCTCCCGCAGCCGCTTCCGGCTGGAGACCGACGCGGCCCGGGTGGTGGGGGAGCGCTTCGGCGCCGGCGTCGTGGACGCGGATCCACGGGCCGGGACGCCCTGGTTCGCCACCGAGTACGTGCTCGGGCCGCCCCTCGACGAGGCCGTGGAGTCGTGCGGTCCGCTGCCCGAGGCCTCCGTACGGGCGCTCGGTGCGGCGCTGTGCGGGGCACTGGGGCAGTTGCACGCGTCGGACGTCGTCCACCGCGACCTCAAGCCCTCCAACGTCCTCGTCACCGCCTACGGCCCGAAGGTCATCGACTTCGGCATCGCCCGCGCGGCCGGTGACGCGCACCTCACCCGGGTCGGGGTCGCGGTCGGCACGCCCGCCTTCATGTCACCGGAACAGGCGGGCGGACAGGAGCACTCGGCGGCGGGTGACGTGTTCGCCCTCGCCGGCCTGCTCGTCTTCGCCGCGACCGGGCGTCCGCCGTTCGGCCACGGTCAGGCGGCGGACCTGATCTACCGGGTGCAGTACGCCGAGCCCGATCTGACCGGCGTACCCGACAGCCTGGTGCCCGTCCTCGCGCGGTGCCTGGACAAGAACCCCTTCCGGCGACCCACGACCGACTGGCTCGCCGCCCGACTGCACGACGGCACCGGGGAGTTCGCCGACCATCTGCCGGACGTGTTGCTGGCCGACATCGCCCGGCGGGCGAGCCAGGTCTGGCAGATCACACCGCGGCGGCTGCCGCGTCCGCCGGAGGAGGAGCACACGGCCGCGCCGGCCGCCGTCGCACGCGTCTCCCGCCGGCGCCTGCTGCTCTCCGGCGGGACCGCCCTGGCCGTCGCGGGCGCCGGGGCCGCGGCCTGGGCCTGGAGCGGGCGGGCCGGTACGGGGCCCGCGCCGCGGCCCACGACCGGGTCCGGCGGCAGCCGGTTGCCGAGGAAGAAGCTCGACTCCGACTGGCAGATCCAGGTCGCCGGTCCGCCCGACGACATGTTCCCGGCGCAGCCCCTCGTCGTCGGCGACCTCGTGGCACTGGTGGCGGGCAAGGGCCTGGGCGGCATCGTCGCCGGGACCGGGCACGTCCGGTTCGCCTCGGACCAGATGGAGAACACCTGGCAGGTGGCCACCGACGGCAAACGCCTCATCCGGCTGGTGCGGGCGGAGGGTTCCGAGAACAACGCCGGAAAACCGGGCGGTTTCCCGCTGCTGCTCGCCTCCGTCGACCTGTCCACCGGCAAGGCGGCGGAACCCTTCGCCGAGTTCACCGACGTCAACGGCGTCATCGACCAGAACCAGCTGGTGTGCACCGCGGAGGGGGTCGCCTACGTGGCGGCCGGCCGCGGCACGTACTCCATCGACGGCTTCCTCGCCTCGCAGGCCTGGTACCTGTTCGCCGTCGACATCTCCTCCGGCAAGCGCCTGTGGACGGCCCCCCTGCCCGCGCGGCGCGACGGGTCCAGGCGGCTGTACTTCCTCGCCGCCGCGGTGGTCGGCGGCCGGCTGGTGACCCTTCAGGAGACGAACGACGGATCCGTACGAGCGGTCGTACGCGACACCCGTTCGGGCGCCGTCCGCTGGGACCGACCGCTCGACGGCGTGGAACCGGACCGAGTCCGCCTGCCTCCGGCCGTCGACGAGGACCATCTGTACATCGGTACCGGGCCGCTGCGTGCCCTGCGGCTCGCCGACGGCAAGGTCGCCTGGGACACCACGTCGGAGCACCCGGGGGCGACGTACGGCCCGCCGGTGGTGAAGGACGACTTCGTGTACGCGGCCCGGAAGGGGCACGGGCTCGTCGGCTTCGCCGGTGCGGGCGGACCCGCCATGTGGGAGGAGCGGGGCGGGCAGGGGGCCGCGGCCGACGTCACCGCCCCGCCGGTGATCGGCCCCAAGTACATGTACAACCGGCGTGGATCGGAGCTGTGGGCCATCGCCTGGAGTTCCACCGGTGCCCCGGTCCGGTCCTTCAGGACCACGGGCGACCGGTTCGTGGCCCACGAGGCATCCGCACGGGTCATCGCGCTGGGCGGCAGGTTCCTCGCCGCGTTCCCCCTGCAGTGAGCCGTCCGGTGCGGGACGGGAAACGTGTGGCGAGAGAAGAAAGAGAAGCGCGATGAGACCCCTGGGGACCGGTGACCCGATCCGTCTGGGACCGTACCGGCTGCTCGGTGTGCTGGGTGAGGGCGGCATGGGCAAGGTCTATGTCGGACAGGACCACGCGGGCGCCGTCGCCGCGGTGAAGGTGCTCCGGCCCGAACTCTCCCAGGACGCCGGTCTCGCCCGGCGGTTCGTGCGCGAGGCGCTGGCGGCCCAGGCCGTGCGGAGTCCGGGTGTCGCGGCGGTGCTGGGGGCACAGACCGAGGGCGGGCGGCCGTGGATCGCCACCGAGTTCCTCGCCGGGCCGACCCTGGACCAGGTCATCGAGCGGTACGGCCCCCTGGACGACGCGAGTCTGCGCGCCCTGGCCGCCTCCGTGGCCCGCACGCTGCGCGACATCCACGCCTCCGGTTTCGTCCACCGCGACCTCAAGCCGCCGAACATCGTGATCACCTCGGACGGTCCGAGGATCATCGACTTCGGCATCGCCCGCCCCGAGCACGGCCTGACCCTCACCACCACCGGGCAGATCCCGGTCACTCCCGGGTACGGCGCGCCCGAGCAGGTGCTCGGGCACCGGGTCACCCCGGCGGCCGACGTCTTCTCCCTCGGTGCCGTCCTCGTCCTCGCGGCCACCGGGCACCGCGCGTTCGAGGGTGCCCACGTGGCCGCCGTCCAGTACGAGGTCGTCCACGGCGAACCGCGCTGGCAGGGCCTGTCGCCCGAGCAGTACGCGCTGATCGCGCCCTGCCTGGCGAAGGACGCGGCGGCCCGGCCCGGCCCCGAGCAGATCGCCGCCGCCTTCGCCCCTCCCCGCAAGGCGGGCGTGGCGTGGAAGCGCGGGCCCGTCACCGAGGCGATCAGGGAGCGCGAGCGCGCGATGCGGAGTCTCAGCGCCCCGCTGCTGCCCACGACGGAGACCGGGAGACCGGGCCGGCGCCGCCTGCTGACCGGGCTCGCGGCCGGGGGAGCCGTGCTCGCGGCGGGCGGCACCGGGACGGGCTGGTGGCTGCTGCGGGACCGTGGCAGCGAGAGACGACGCAAGGGCCCGTTCGACTACCCGCCCGCCGCGCGGACACCGGCGGAACGTCTCCTCTCCGCCGACCAGGGCGACTACATCGTCGGAGGCTCTCCCAAGTCGCTGTGGGAGGTGGACGACGTGACGGATCCCGGGTCCCCGGTGCCGTTGCCGGTACGGGACGTCGTGATCGTCGGCCACCCCGTGCGCGGTGTGGTGGCTCTGGACGTCGTCGACGGCAAGCGCCGCTGGAGCGCTCCGACGATGCGGATGGCCTGCCGTTACCTGTCGCTGTCCGACCGGTTGGTGGTGGCCGCCGACGAGCACGGCACGCTGCACACCTTCGTCCCGGCGACGGGAGAGCGCAAGTGGACGGCGCGGGCCGACGCCGCGACGCTCCTGACGGCCGACGAGAAGTGCGTCTACCTCCTCACCAGGGACCACCGGCTGCGCGCCGTGGGCCGCTCGGACGCCCGTGTCCGCTGGACGGCACCGATACCCGAGGACTTCCGCAAGACGCTCCTGCCCCGGCCGGTCGCCCACCAGGGGCGGCTCGTCGTCACCACCTCCACCGGACACGTCATGGCGGTGAACACGGAGAGCGGGCGCACGGAGTGGACGGCTCGCGGTCTGGCGAAGGAGCGGTACCTCTTCCCGGCCGTCCACGACGGCCTCGTCGTCCTGAACGGCAGGACGCTGTCGGCGCGCCGCGTCTCCGACGGGAAGCAGGTGTGGGCGTACACGGAGGAGGCGTACTACGACCACAGCAAGAAGGAGTGGGGCCGCCCCAGCGTCTACGGCGACGTGGTGTACTCGCTCGGCTGCGACACCCAGGGGTACGGATTCCCCATGGCGTTCGACGCCCGGAGCGGGAAGAAGCGGTGGGAGGCCGGGGTGGCGGTCACCAGCAACGACCACCCCGTCGTCCGCCAGGGCCACGGTGTCTGGTTCCTGGACCCCGAACCCGTCCCCACGGTCACGACCACGGGCACGGAGAAGGACGCGCGGGAGACCTGGTCCTGCAAACTCGGCTCCACGGACGACTCCACGGCCTTCTCCGCCGCCGGCAACCGCGTCTTCGTGGCGAGCGGCAGCTCCCTGCGCGCCCTGCCGGTCTTCTGACGCGGCCACCCCGCCGCGTGGGGGCCCGGCCTCGTGGAACACCGGATCCGGCGGCCGTACGACCGCCGGATCCGAAGGGCGTGCGTCAGGTGAGCCGGGCGCCTCTCAGTACTCCACGTCCACCAGTCCCGTCTGGACCAACGGCTTGCCCCGCTTCCGCGACACGAAGACGCCCCGGCCCGCGGGCATCGGCCGCGGCCGGACCCCGGCGAGGATGTCGCCTTCGGCCGGGTCGCCGGCCAGGATGACGCCCTGGGCGCCGAGTTCCTTCATGCGCTGCATGAACGGCTCGTAGGAGGCGCGCCCCGCGCCCGCGGAGGAGCGGGCGATGATGAAGCGGACGCCGACGTCGCGGGCGAACGGCAGCATCTCCGTCAGTCCGCTCAGCGGGTTGCCGCTGGAGGTGGAGACGAGGTCGTAGTCGTCGATGACGACGAAGACCTGCGGGCCGCGCCACCAGCTCCGCTCCCGCAGCTGCTGCGGGGTGACGTCGGCCGTCGGGGTGCGGCGCTGCATGAGGTCGGCCAGGGCCGCCATGTGGTGGTCCATCTGGCTGGACATCGGGATGTACTCGGCCAGGTGGGACGAGGGCGTGATGTCCAGCAGCGCACGGCGGTTGTCCACCACGAAGAACTTCGCCTCGTCGCCGCCGTACCGCAGCGACAGCTGCTTGATCAGCAGCCGCAGCAGGTTGGACTTGCCGGACTCGCTCTCGCCGAAGACGAGGAAGAACGGGTCCTGGTCGAAGTCGACGAACACCGGCTCCAGGTTCTCCTCGTCCAGGCCGAAGGCGATGCCCCGCTGCGGGAAGCGGTCGCCCGGCGGCAGCTTGACCGCCTCCAGCTGGCGCGGCAGCAACCGCACCTTGGGGGCGCCCGGCGCCTGCCAGTGACGCCCGACGTCGGTGGTCAGCGCGGCCGTGGCCTCGGCCAGGTCCGTGTCGGAGGTCAGGCCGTCGATGCGCGGGACGGCCGCCATGAAGTGCAGCTTCTGCGGGGACAGGCCGCGGCCGGGGACGCCCGCGGGGACGTTCGCCGCCACCTTGCGGTCGACCTCCGAGTCCATCACGTCGCCCAGGCGCAGCTCCAGGCGGTTCATGAGGTGGTCCTTGAGGTTCGCCCGGACCTCCATCGAGCGCGACGCCGTGATGACGAGGTGGACGCCGTAGCCGAGGCCGCGGGCGGCGATGTCCAGGACGGCCGACTCCAGGCCCTCGTAGTCCGTGCGGAAGTTGCCCCAGCCGTCGACGACCAGGAACACGTCGCCCCACGGCTGGTCGGTGACCGAGATCTCGCCGCGGGCGCGCCGGGCACGGTAGTCGGCGATCGAGGCGATGCCGGCCGTGCGGAAGTACTCCTCGCGGCGGGTCAGGACGCCGTACACCTCGGAGACCGTACGGCGCACCCGCTCCGGGTCCAGGCGCGAGGCGATGCCGCCGACGTGCGGCAGGCCGTCCACCGCGGCCATACCGCCACCACCGAAGTCGAGGCCGTAGAACTGCACCTCGTACGGCGTGTGGGTGAGCGCGAACGAGCAGATCAGGGACCGCAGCAGCGTGGACTTGCCGGACTGGGGGCCGCCGATGATCTGCATGTGGCCCGCCGCGCCCGAGAAGTCGAGCATCAGACGGTCACGGCGCTGCTCGTACGGCTTGTCGACCAGGCCGACCGGGACGACCAGGCGCCCCGCTTCCTCGTAGTTCGGCTGGGTCAGGCCGCGGCCCTGCACCGGCGCCAGGCCCGGCAGCAGCGCGTCCAGCGACGGCGGGCTCTCCAGCGGCGGCAGCCACACCTGGTGCGCCGCCGGGCCCTGCGCCTCCAGCCGGCGCACGATCACGTCCAGGACGGTGTCGGCCAGCGCCTCGTCCACCTCCGGCGCGGACCGCGTGCGCTGCTGCGGGACGGCGGTGTAGTGCACCGGCACCTCGGTGGCCGTGAACAGCACCGGCCGCCGGTCCACCGGCAGCTGTCCGCCGGGCAGGGCGGAGCGCTGCGGCCCCGAGCGGTACACGCCGGAGACGTACGCCGCCTTGAAGCGGACCATCTCGTCCGTGCCGTACTTCAGGAAGCCCGAACCGGGGACGTTCGGCAGCTCGTAGGCGTCGGGCACGCCGAGGGCCGCCCGGGACTCGGCCGCGGAGAAGGTGCGCAGACCGATCCGGTAGGAGAGGTACGTCTCCAGGCCCCGCAGGCGGCCCTCCTCCAGGCGCTGCGAGGCCAGCAGCAGGTGCACGCCCAGCGAGCGGCCGATACGGCCGATCTGCACGAACATCTCGATGAAGTCCGGCTTGGCGGTCAGCAGCTCGCTGAACTCGTCGATGACCAGGACGAGGGAGGGGATCGGCTGCAGCGGGGCGCCCGCCGCGCGCGCCTTCTCGTAGTCGTGGATGTTGGCGTAGTTGCCCGCGTCGCGCAGCAGCTCCTGGCGGCGGTTCAGCTCGCCGCGGATCGAGTCGCCCATGCGGTCGACCAGGGTCAGGTCGTCCGCGAGGTTGGTGATGACCGCCGCGACGTGCGGCATCTGGGCCATGCCGGCGAAGGTCGCGCCGCCCTTGAAGTCGGCGAGGACGAAGTTCAGGGTCTCCGAGGAGTGGGTGACCGCGAGGCCCAGGACCAGGGTGCGCAGCAGCTCCGACTTGCCGGAACCGGTGGCGCCGACACACAGGCCGTGCGGGCCCATGCCCTCCTGCGCGGCCTCCTTGAGGTCGAGCATCACGGGCCGGCCGTCCTCGCCGAGACCGATCGGCACCCGCAGCCGTTCCGCGAGCGCGCGGGGGCGCCAGGTCCGCTTGGTGTCGACGGACGCCGCGTCGCCGAGGCCCAGCAGGTCGGTGAACTCCAGGTTGGCGAGGAGCGGTTCGTCGTCGTCCCCGCCCGACGCCATGCGCAGCGGCGCCAGTTGCCGGGACAGCGCCTCGGCTGACTCGTAGGAGAGGGCGTCGGGGCTGCCCTCGTACACCTCGCCGTGTCCGGACTCCAGGCGGAGCAGACCGGGCTGTACGACGACGGACAGGTCGCCGCCCGCCGCCGTCAGGTCGCCCGGCACCACCTCGACCACCGTGACGCCCTGCAGACCCTCCGGGTTGGCGAGCACCGAGTCCGGCAGCAGGGACAGGTCGTCCAGGACGAGCACGATGTGCGGCTCGTCCATCAGCGGCGCGGCGCCGGGGTGGAAGCGCGGCCGGCCGGTCAGCCGGTCGGCCAGCAGGTCCTCCAGCTCGCGCGGGTCGGTGCCGATCAGCCGGCGCGACCCCGCGCCGTCCACCGCGCCGGGCGCCTGCACGTGCGGCAGCCACTTCGCCCACTCCCAGTGCGGCAGGGACTCGCGTCCCGCGGCCACCGCGATGATCAGGTCCTCGGGGGAGTGCAGGGAGGCGAGCGAGCCGACCAGCGCGCGGGCCGAGGCCCGTACGGACTGCGGTTCGCCGCTGACCGTGACGTGGTAGAAGGCGCGCAGCGACACCGCCATCGGCAGGTCGCCGACGGTGCTGTGGGCAGCGAGGAAGCGCTGCATCGCGCCCGCGGTCAGCGGCTCCAGCTGTTCGACGGGGCCGGTCTCCGGGGGGACGAGCGGGGTCGCCAGCGGCTGCGGGCCCAGACCGACGCGCACGTGGGCGAAGTCCTCGTCGCCGGGCCGCCGTTCCCAGACCCGGCTGCCCTCGGCGACCAGCGCCCAGAGCTGCTCGGGGGAGGGGTGCAGGTAGTACTGCGCGTCCCGCTGCGCCTTCGCCGCCGTCACCGCGGACTTGCGCGCCTGGGACAGGTAACTGAGGTAGTCGCGGCGCATGTCGGCCAGCTGGCCCTGGGAGCCGCGGCGGAAGCGGACCACCATCGCGATGGACATGGCCACCGTCGAGGCGATCATGATCATGCCCATGATCTTCATGAACGGCTGGCCGTTCGTGAAGAAGAAGACCACCGAGCCGCCCATGCCCAGCGTGGGCAGCAGCTGCATCAGGACGCTCTCCTGATGCCCGCGCGGCAATTCGGGCGGCGGTTGGACAATGACCTCTTCCGCGGGCACTTCGGACGGCAGCGCCCTAGGGGGGCGCTTCACGACAATCTGGCTCACTGCTCACCAATTCCCTTGCCCGACCCAGGCGTTCCGCCCGCCGCCCCGTGTCCGGCGAGCGCAGGCCGCCGCGTGATCCTACTGAGTTCACGCGACACGGGTGAGCGGTAGGGTGCCGAATGTTCGCGTGAGCACACGCCGAGCAGCCCGGACAAAGCGGGGCAACCCCCTCGATGCCGAGGCGGGAACACCCCGCAATCCCGGCGCACGGCACGTCTGCCGCCACGCAGGGGGCAAACGGGCACCGGACCTTCACGACATAGACGCACCACCACCACCACTGAGGGGGAGCAGCAGGTGAGCATGACGGCCGCCGCCACCGGCGGACCCGGGACGGGAGCCCCTTCCGGGTCCGGCACCGGACTCGGCTTCTGCCGGGTCACCATCGTCGCGCCGGACAGCCGCATCGACGTGGCACTGCCCGACGACGTCCCGGTCGCCGACCTCTACCCGGAGATCCTCCGGCTGTCCCAGCAGAGCCCCGCGGCGGGCGCCCCGGTCGGCTACCACCTCGTCCGCACCGACGGCACCGTGCTGGACAGCGCCCGCTCCTTCGCCGCCCAGCGCATCCTCGACGGCGAACTCCTCACCCTGCGCCCGTTCGCGGAGTCCCTGCCGCCGGCGGTCTTCGACGACGTCGCCGAGGCGGTCGCCTCCGCCGTCACCCGGCAGCACCGGCTGTGGAGCGGCGACCTGACCCGGGCCGCGGGCCTCGTCGGCGGGGGCGTCCTGCCCGCGCTGCTCGCGTTCGTCGCCTGGACCTCCGACCCGCGCCACGACATGCACGGCCTGGCCGGCATCCTCGCCGCCGTCACCGGCGTCCTCCTGGTCGTGCTCTCCGCGGTCCGCGCCCGCGTCTACGACGACCGCGGCTCGTCCGTCGCCCTCGGCCTCGGCGCGCTGCCCAACATCGGTGTCGCCGGCAGCGGACTGCTCCCGCTGAGCGGTGGAGAGGGCATCGGCAGACTCCAGTTCCTGCTGGCGTGCGCGGCCGTCCTCGTCGCCGCCCTGATCCTCACCCTGTGCGCACCGCACGGCGACGGCCCCTTCGTCGCCTTCGTGTTCGCCTCGACGGTCGCCCTGGTCGTCGTCTTCGTCGCGACCCTCACCGACTGGGCCCCCACCGAGACGGCCGGCCTGTGCGCACCCGTCGCCGTCGGTGCCCTCGCCTTCCTGCCCGGCATGTCCATGCGTTTCGCCCGGCTGCCGATCGGCTTCGAGAACCCGAGCAGCGGCGCCCCCCGCCCCGCCTACGGCACCGACACCGCCGCGCAGGAACCGGTGGACACCGAGCGCATCGAGGCACAGGCCCGGCGCGGCCACGAACTCCTCGTGGGCCTCGTCGGCGGCTGCGCCCTGGTCGCCGTGGGCGCCTCGGCCGTGCTCGGCTTCTCCGACGACGTCTGGGCCCAGCTGCTCGCGCTCGCCACCGGCGTCGCCCTGCTCATGCGCGCGAGCCTCTTCCGCTACACCGCCCAGGTCGCCTCCGTGCTGGCGGCCGGCCTGGCCTCGCTGGTCCTGCTGGGCCTCGGACTCGCCCTCAACCCGCCGCAGCACATCATGCGCGCGGCGCTGGCCGGCGACCGGACCGACCTCGACATCCGCACCATCTGGCTGATCGCGGTGATCGCCCTGGCCGCCGCCCTGGTGACGGCCCTGGGCCTGATCCTGCCCCGCGGCGGGCTGACCCCGTTCTGGGGCCGCTTCCTGGAGATCTGCGAGGGCTTCGTCCTGCTCACCCTGATCCCGCTGACCCTGGCGGTCTTCGACGTGTACGCCACCGCGCGCGCGATGACCAGCAAGTAGCCCCGGGCAGGACACCGGGCCCCGGCTCCGCACGGAGCCGGGGCCCGGTTCGTCGTCACCGGCGCCCTGATCGACGCGCGCCGGTGCGGCTCACTGCACGTCCAGCCCCCCGTTGTGGGCCATGGGCTTCAGATCGAACTCGCCGTCCCGGGCCCCCAGCACGAACGCCCGCCACTCCGCCTCGGTGTAGCGCAGCACGGTGCCGGGGTCGAGGGAGGAACGCATCGCGACCGCCCCGCCGGGCAGGTACGCGATCTCGACCCGCTCCTCGTGCTCCTCCGTGCCCGGCGCGCAGTGCCACTCCACGCCCGAGATGTCGAGCGCGTACAGCTCGTCCCGCTCCCGCTCCTTGCGCGCCCTGATCTCCGCTTCCGTCTCCGCCATCGTGCAGCGAACCCCTTCCCGAGCTAGGTACGGTCCCGCGCTCACCCTAGTGGCCGGTGCGGCCGCACCAGGCGGGTTCGGCCACCGGGCGTAAGACCCCCGCCATCTCCTGGTACCCTGAGTGACGGCCGTTTGTGTACGCGCCCCCGGAACCGCGTGTTCTGGAGGCCGCGCCCAGCGGATCCCCGCCTCCCGAGTAACGGAAGCTCCCCCGAGATGTAGACCGGGGGCACTCGGTGGCACTCAACAGACTATGAGGAGTACGCGTGTCGCTCGACGCCGCTACGAAGAAGCAGATCATCGGCGAGTTCGGTACCAAGGAGGGTGACACCGGCTCCCCCGAGGTCCAGGTCGCTCTGCTCTCCCGTCGGATCTCCGACCTGACGGAGCACCTCAAGACCCACAAGCACGACCACCACTCCCGCCGTGGCCTGCTGATCCTCGTCGGTCAGCGCCGCCGCCTTCTCCAGTACCTGGCGAAGAAGGACATCCAGCGCTTCCGTGCGCTGGTCGACCGCCTCGGCATCCGCCGCGGTGCGGCGGGCGCCAAGTAAGACTGGTGAGGGGAGCGGTTCCCGGGAGGACTCGGGGACCGCTCCCTTCGTCGTACGCGCGGAACGTGCGGAGTGTCCCTCACGCTTTGTAGTGTGGTAGCACAACGCAGTACGCACGACACGGAACGACGTACGGCGCAGCACGGCGTCGTACGGCACAGCACGAAGAGCACGACAGAACGACACCACGAGGAGGAGCGCACCTAGCCGCCGCCGGTCCTCGGTAGTGGCCCCCGGGGGGAAGCGAGCCCCGGGTGCTTCGATCGAAGACCGGCCCGCACCGCACGGAGCGCTTCTCCGCCACCGTCCCCCTGCCACACGGGCAGCCAAGGGACGAAAGACGATAAGTAACGGAGAAAACGCTAGTGGAGAACGAGACCCACTACGCCGAGGCCGTCATCGACAACGGCCCCTTCGGCACCCGCACCATCCGCTTCGAGACGGGCCGCCTGGCCAAGCAGGCCGCCGGCTCCGCCGTGGCGTACCTGGACGACGACACCATGGTGCTGTCGGCCACCACCGCCTCGAAGAACCCCAAGGACCAGCTCGACTTCTTCCCCCTCACGGTGGACGTCGAGGAGCGGATGTACGCCGCCGGCAAGATCCCCGGCAGCTTCTTCCGCCGTGAGGGCCGGCCGTCCGAGGACGCCATCCTCACCTGCCGCCTCATCGACCGCCCGCTGCGCCCGTCCTTCAAGAAGGGCCTGCGCAACGAGATCCAGGTCGTCGCCACGATCATGGCCCTCAACCCCGACCACCTGTACGACGTCGTGGCGATCAACGCCGCGTCCGCGTCCACGCAGCTGGCCGGCCTGCCCTTCTCCGGCCCGATCGGCGGCGTCCGCGTCGCGCTGATCCGCGGCCAGTGGGTCGCCTTCCCGACCCACAGCGAGCTGGAGGACGCCGTCTTCGACATGGTCGTCGCCGGCCGTGTCCTGGAGGACGGCGACGTCGCGATCATGATGGTCGAGGCCGAGGCCACCGAGAAGACCATCAAGCTGGTCGAGGGCGGCGCCGAGGCGCCGACCGAGGAGGTCGTCGCCGCCGGTCTGGAGGCCGCCAAGCCCTTCATCAAGGTCCTGTGCCGCGCCCAGGCCGACCTCGCCGCCAAGGCCGCCAAGCCGACCGCCGAGTTCCCGATCTTCCTGGACTACCAGGACGACGTGTTCGAGGCCCTGACCGCGGCCGTCCGCACCGAGCTGGCCCAGGCGCTCACCATCGCCGGCAAGCAGGAGCGCGAGGCCGAGCTGGACCGCGTCAAGGCACTCGCCGCCGAGAAGCTCCTGCCGGAGTTCGAGGGCCGCGAGAAGGAGATCTCCGCCGCGTACCGCTCGCTCACCAAGCAGCTGGTCCGCGAGCGCGTGATCAAGGAGAAGAAGCGCATCGACGGCCGCGGTGTCACCGACATCCGCACCCTGGCCGCCGAGGTCGAGGCCATCCCGCGGGTGCACGGCTCCGCGGTGTTCGAGCGTGGCGAGACCCAGATCCTGGGCGTCACCACCCTCAACATGCTCCGCATGGAGCAGCAGCTGGACACCCTCTCCCCGGTGACCCGCAAGCGCTACATGCACAACTACAACTTCCCGCCGTACTCCACCGGTGAGACGGGCCGCGTCGGCTCCCCGAAGCGCCGCGAGATCGGCCACGGCGCCCTCGCCGAGCGCGCCCTCGTGCCGGTGCTGCCCGCGCGCGAGGAGTTCCCGTACGCGATCCGCCAGGTCTCCGAGGCGCTGAGCTCCAACGGCTCGACGTCCATGGGCTCGGTCTGCGCCTCCACCATGTCGCTGCTGAACGCCGGTGTGCCGCTGAAGGCCCCGGTCGCCGGCATCGCCATGGGCCTGATCTCCCAGGAGATCGACGGCGAGACGCACTACGTCACCCTCACCGACATCCTCGGTGCGGAGGACGCCTTCGGCGACATGGACTTCAAGGTCGCCGGCACCAAGGAGTTCGTGACCGCCCTCCAGCTCGACACCAAGCTGGACGGCATCCCGGCCTCCGTCCTGGCCGCGGCCCTCAAGCAGGCCCGCGACGCCCGTCTCCACATCCTCGACGTGATGATGGAGGCCATCGACCGGCCCGACGAGATGTCCCCGAACGCCCCGCGGATCATCACCGTCAAGATCCCGGTCGACAAGATCGGTGAGGTCATCGGCCCCAAGGGCAAGATGATCAACCAGATCCAGGAGGACACCGGCGCCGAGATCACCATCGAGGACGACGGCACGATCTACATCGGTGCCGCCGACGGTCCCTCGGCGGAGGCCGCCCGCGCCACGATCAACGGCATCGCCAACCCGACGATGCCGGAGGTCGGCGAGCGCTACCTGGGTACGGTCGTCAAGACGACCACCTTCGGCGCGTTCGTCTCCCTGCTGCCCGGCAAGGACGGTCTGCTGCACATCTCGCAGATCCGCAAGCTCGCCGGCGGCAAGCGCGTGGAGAACGTCGAGGACGTCCTCGGCGTGGGCGCGAAGGTCCAGGTCGAGATCGCCGAGATCGACTCCCGCGGCAAGCTCTCCCTCGTTCCGGTGATCGAGGGCGAGGAAGACTCCTCCGACGAGAACAAGGACGACGCCGAGCAGTGACGTCCCGTAGCTCGAAGGTGACGGCCCGCCCCTCCTCGGAGGCGCGGGCCGTCGCCCGTACCCAAACCCTCATCAAGGGCCGGAACGGCATCGGCACGGTCCGCAAGACCACCCTCCCGGGCGGCCTGCGCATCGTCACCGAGACCCTGCCCTCGGTCCGCTCCGCGACCTTCGGCATCTGGGCGCACGTCGGCTCCCGCGACGAGACCCGGGCCCTGAACGGCGCCACGCACTACCTGGAGCACCTGCTCTTCAAGGGGACCCGCAAGCGCAGCGCCCTGGACATCTCCTCCGCGCTCGACGCGGTCGGCGGCGAGATGAACGCGTTCACGGCCAAGGAGTACACGTGCTACTACGCGCGCGTGCTCGACGCCGACCTGCCCCTCGCCATCGACGTCGTCTGCGACATGCTGACCGGCTCGCTGATCCTCGAAGAGGACGTCGACGTCGAGCGGGGCGCGATCCTCGAAGAGATCGCCATGACCGAGGACGACCCCGGCGACTGCGTGCACGACCTGTTCGCGCACACCATGTTCGGCGACAACGCCCTCGGCCGCCCGGTCCTCGGCACGGTCGACACGGTCAACGCCCTCACGGCCGACCGCATCCGCCGCTTCTACAGGAAGCACTACGACCCCACCCACCTGGTGGTCGCCTGCGCCGGCAACATCGACCACAACAAGGTCGTACGACAGGTCCGAGCGGCCTTCGAGAAGGCGGGCGCCCTCACCGACCAGGACGCCCGGCCCATCGCCCCGCGCGACGGCAGCCGCAGGATCCGCACCTCCGGCAAGGTCGAGCTGCTGGGCCGCAAGACCGAGCAGGCGCACGTCGTCCTCGGCATGCCCGGCCTCGCCCGCACCGACGACCGCCGCTGGGCCATGGGCGTGCTCAACACCGCCCTCGGCGGTGGCATGTCCTCCCGCCTCTTCCAGGAGGTCCGGGAGAAGCGCGGCCTGGCCTACAGCGTGTACTCGTACACGTCCGCGTTCGCCGACTGCGGTCTGTTCGGCGTCTACGCCGGCTGCCGGCCCAGCCAGGTCCACGACGTGCTGCGGATCTGCCGCGACGAGCTCGACCAGGTCGCGCAGAACGGCCTGACCGACGACGAGATCGCCCGCGCCATCGGCCAGCTGAGGGGCTCCACGGTCCTGGGCCTGGAGGACACCGGCGCGCTGATGAACCGTATCGGCAAGAGCGAGCTGTGCTGGGGCGAGCAGATGTCCGTGGACGACATGCTGGGGAAGATAGCCGCGGTCACCCCCGACGAGGTCCGCTCCGTCGCCCGCGACATCCTGGGACAGCGTCCGTCGCTGTCGGTCATCGGCCCGCTCAAGGACAAGCAGGCCTCCCGGCTGCACGACGCGGTCGCCTGAAACACCACCGGTTAGGAAGCAGGAACATGAGCAAGCTGCGCGTGGCGGTCCTCGGTGCCAAGGGCCGGATCGGGGCCGAGGCGGTCAGGGCGGTCGAGGCCGCGGAGGACATGGAGCTGGTCGCCGCGCTCGGCCGCGGTGACAAGCTGGAGACGCTGGCGGACGCCGGCGCCCAGGTCGCCGTGGAGCTGACCACCCCCGCCTCGGTCATGGGCAACCTCGACTTCTGCGTGCGCCACGGCATCCACGCCGTGGTCGGCACGACGGGCTGGACCGACGACCGCCTCGCGCAGCTGAGGGGCTGGCTGGCCCAGTCCCCGGAGACCGGTGTGCTCATCGCGCCGAACTTCTCCATCGGGGCCGTGCTGACGATGAAGTTCGCGCAGATCGCCGCGCCGTACTTCGAATCGGTGGAGGTGATCGAGCTGCACCACCCGAACAAGGTGGACGCCCCCTCCGGCACCGCCTCGCGTACGGCCCAGCTCATCGCCGAGGCCCGCCGGACGGCCGGCTCGGCCCCGGCGCCGGACGCCACCGCGACCGCCCTGGACGGCGCCCGCGGCGCGAGCGTGGACGGTGTCCCCGTCCACTCTGTCCGCCTGCGCGGCCTCCTGGCCCACCAGGAGGTCCTGCTCGGCGGCGAGGGCGAGACCCTGACCGTCCGGCACGACTCGCTGCACCACAGCAGCTTCATGCCGGGCATCCTGCTCGGCGCGCGCCGCGTGGTGACCACTCCGGGCCTCACCTTCGGCCTGGAACACTTCCTGGACCTGAGCTGAGCCAGGGCACCTCATGCGCGCGAAGATCACCTACCTCGTCACGGCCGCCGTCCTGGTCTTCTACTTCGTCCTGGTCGGCAGCCGCGGCGTGATGCTCATCCAGTCCGGCACCCTCCTCACCGTCACCTTCGGGGTGGCGGTGCTGGTCCTGCCGGTCATCGGCCTGTGGTTCCTGTGGAAGAACACCCAGTTCGTCCGCCGGGCCAACGCCCTCGCCGCGGAACTGGAGGCCGAGGGGGGCCTGCCGGTCGACGAGCTGAAGCGCCTGCCCAGCGGCCGCGTCGACCGCGATTCGGCCGACGAGGTCTTCGCCAAGCGCAAGGCCGAGACGGAGGCGTCCCCCGACGACTGGCGCTGCTGGTTCCGCCTCGCCGTCGCCTACCACGACGCCCGGGACACCCCCCGCGCCCGCAAGGCGATGCAACGCGCCATCGCCCTGCACGACGGCCGCCCCGTCCGCACCTGACCGGACGGGCGTGCGTCCCGCTCCCGCGGGGCGCACGCCCGGTCGGCGGCGATGGGCACGCGCCCGGTCAGCCGCGGTGGTTCAGCCGCGGTGGTTCTCCGCGGCCCACGCCTCCACCGTGTCCGCCGCCCGGTCGAAGGCCGCCGGCCGGCCCAGGAAGTCCAGGCCGTGCGTGGTGAGCAGCGGCGGGGTGTCCTCGGCGGGCCGGTCCTCGCGTACGAGGGCCAGCGCCTGCCCCTGCACCGTCCGCGGCAGCCCCAGCCAGCGCACGGGCTGCTGCACCGTCCGCACCGAGACGACCCGCGCCCACGGCACCGTCCGCGTCACCAGGAAGCCGGTGCGGCGCAGCCCGCGCCCGCTCACCCACACCCCCGCGCGCAGCAGCCGCAGCGCGGCGGCCACGATCGCCAGACCCGCGCCGAGCACCACCACGGCGGCGGGCGCGGAGTCGGTCAGCGCGGTGAGCACCGCGGCGAACAGCATGAACGAGGCGAGCAGCAGCACCAGCGCCGCCGCCCCCACCCGCCAGGGACCGGGCCGGTAGGGGCGGCGCCAGCGGTCCGGGTCGTCGTACGGCAGCGCACTCTCGGCCGCCGAATCAAAGGTGCGGTCGGCCGTCAGGAAGGGCAGGGGCACGGCTGGTCCTCACTCGGTCCTCACGGGAGCTGTGCCGTGAGGCTATCCGGCCCCGTTCCCGCCCACCAGCCGTGGGCGTCCGGAAGAGTAAGCGCCCGCGAAGGACCCGCGCTTCAGTGCCCCTGGGACGCCTGGGACTGCTGAGCCGGTGTACCGGACTGCGTGGAGAGCGCCGGCATCCCGAGGACCAGGGCCCCCACGAGCCCGGCGACGAGGGTGAGGCCCAGCAGCCAGCGCCCGGCCATCTCGCCGGTGGAGGCCCGCCGACGGGGCGGGGGAGTGACATTGCTGCGGAACCTTTCCGCCTCGGCCAGGAAGGCGAAGGGTACGGGCTCGCGCCGACGGAACATCGTGGTCGCCGCTCCTCTCGGGGTCGAAGATCGAACGTGCATGCCTCACCGGTACAGACGCGTGAGTGACACAAAAGGTGCCCATGTCCGAAAGAATCTCGGGTGTGTTTTTTGGGGTGAGGCGCCGAGGCCGCGCCCCGGGCCGCGCCGGGTGCCCCGTAAGGTGGTCGGCAACCACAGCAGTGATGGGAAGGACCCCTACCCCCGTGACCACCCCCGAGTCGCTCACGTTCCGCAGTGACGTCACCGTCGAGCTGGTGAAGTCCAGCGCTTCGGACGCGGACGTGCTCTTCGCCGCCCGTGTCTCCACCGCCGGCGAGCAGTCCCTGGACGAGCTGAAGAAGGACCCCGAGCGCTCCAAGGGCCTGATCAACTTCCTGATGCGCGACCGGCACGGCAGCCCGTTCGAGCACAACTCGATGACGTTCTTCATCAGCGCCCCGATCTTCGTCTTCCGCGAGTTCATGCGGCACCGCGTCGGCTGGTCGTACAACGAGGAGTCCGGCCGCTACCGGGAGCTGGAGCCCGTCTTCTACGTCCCCGGCGCCGACCGCAAGCTCGTCCAGGAGGGCCGCCCGGGCAAGTACGTCTTCGTCGAGGGCACCCCGGCCCAGCACGAGGCGGTCAGCGGGGCCCTGCGCGAGTCGTACGAGCAGTCGTACACGGCCTACCAGAAGATGCTCGCCGACGGCGTCGCCCGCGAGGTCGCCCGCGCCGCCCTCCCCGTCGGCCTCTACTCCTCGATGTACGCCACCTGCAACGCGCGCTCCCTGATGCACTTCCTCGGCCTGCGCACCCAGCACGAGCTGGCCAAGGTGCCGTCCTTCCCGCAGCGGGAGATCGAGATGGTCGGCGAGAAGATGGAGGCGGAGTGGGCGAAGCTCATGCCGCTCACGTACGCCGCCTTCAACGCCAACGGGCGGGTGGCCCCGTAGCGAAGCCTTGTTCCCCTGGCGGAACGGATGTACGGGTCAGCCTCGCGAAGTGTCCGTATTGCGGCATTTAGAGAAGTTCATCTAGCCTGATCAAACGGACCCGGCACTGCTTGAACCCCCGAGCAGGCAGTGCCGGGCTCCACTTTGTCCTGACTTTCCCGGCACCCCAAGGGCACACCCCGCGTCGAGCACCGAGTAGCGTGTTACCCATGGCTCCGACCTCCACTCCGCAGACCCCCTTCGGGCGGGTCCTCACCGCCATGGTCACGCCCTTCACGGCGGACGGCGCACTCGACCTCGACGGCGCGCAGCGGCTCGCCGCCCACCTGGTGGACGCAGGCAACGACGGCCTGATCGTCAACGGCACCACCGGCGAGTCCCCCACCACCAGCGACGCGGAGAAATCGGACCTCGTACGAGCCGTCCTGGAGGCCGTCGGCGACCGCGCCCACGTCGTCGCCGGCGTCGGCACCAACGACACCCACCACAGCATCGAGCTGGCCCGCCAGGCCGAGCGCGACGGAGCCCACGGCCTCCTGGTCGTCACGCCGTACTACAACAAGCCCCCGCAGGAGGGCCTGTACCGGCACTTCACGGCCGTCGCCGACGCCACCGGCCTGCCCGTCATGCTCTACGACATCCCCGGCCGCAGCGGCGTCCCGATCAACACCGAGACCCTCGTCCGGCTCGCCGAGCACCCCCGGATCGTCGCCAACAAGGACGCCAAGGGCGACCTCGGCCGCGCCAGCTGGGCCATCGCCCAGTCCGGCCTCGCCTGGTACTCCGGCGACGACATGCTCAACCTCCCGCTGCTCTCCGTCGGCGCGGTCGGCTTCGTCTCGGTCGTCGGCCACCTCGTCACCCCCGACCTGCGCGCCCTGGTCGACGCGTACGTCTCCGGTGACGTCGTCAAGGCCACCGAGATCCACCAGAAGCTGCTCCCGGTCTACACCGGCGTGTTCCGCACCCAGGGCGTCATGACCACCAAGGCCGCCCTCGCGCTCCAGGGTCTGCCCGCCGGACCGCTGCGCTCGCCCATGGTCGAGTGCTCGCCCGAGGAGATCGCCCAGCTCAAGAGCGATCTTGCTGCCGGTGGGGTACAGCTCTGACTAAAGACTTCGCACCACAGGGGCTTCACACCTGAAGAACAACAGAACACACAACACAAGACACAACAGAAGACGCAGGCCACCGGTGCCTGCACCCCACAACGACAACTGCTTCCGCACGAAACGTCATGCGCGCCACGTGCCGTACCGGTACGTGGCGCGCGTGCTGAGGAGAGTCTTTTGAGTCATCCGCATCCTGAACTCGGCCCGCCGCCGCCACTCCCCAAGGGCGGCCTGCGGGTCACCCCGCTCGGCGGCCTCGGTGAGATCGGCCGCAACATGACGGTCTTCGAGTACGGCGGCCGTCTGCTGATCGTCGACTGCGGAGTGCTCTTCCCGGAGGAGGAGCAGCCCGGCATCGACCTGATCCTGCCGGACTTCTCGTCCATCCGGGACCGTCTGGACGACATCGAGGGCATCGTCCTCACCCACGGTCACGAGGACCACATCGGCGGTGTCCCCTTCCTGCTCCGCGAGAAGCCGGACATCCCGCTGATCGGCTCCAAGCTCACGCTGGCCCTCATCGAGGCCAAGCTGCAGGAGCACCGGATCCGGCCGTACACCCTCGAGGTGGCGGAGGGGAACCGCGAGCGCATCGGCCCCTTCGACTGCGAGTTCGTCGCCGTCAACCACTCCATCCCGGACGCCCTGGCCGTCGCCATCCGCACCCCCGCCGGCATGGTGGTGCACACCGGTGACTTCAAGATGGACCAGCTCCCGCTGGACAACCGTCTCACCGACCTGCACGCCTTCGCGCGGCTGAGCGAGGAGGGCATCGACCTCCTCCTCTCCGACTCCACGAACGCCGAGGTCCCGGGGTTCACCCCGCACGAGCGCGACATCTCCAACGTCCTGCGGCAGGTCTTCGCCGGCGCCCGCAAGCGGATCATCGTGGCGAGCTTCGCCAGCCACGTCCACCGGATCCAGCAGATCCTGGACGCGGCCCACGAGTACGGCCGCCGGGTCGCCTTCGTCGGCCGGTCCATGGTCCGCAACATGGGCATCGCCCGGGACCTCGGCTACCTGAAGGTCCCGCCGGGCCTGGTGGTCGACGTCAAGACGCTGGACGACCTGCCCGACCACGAGGTGGTCCTGGTCTGCACGGGCTCCCAGGGCGAACCGATGGCGGCCCTGTCCCGCATGGCCAACAGGGACCACCAGATCCGGATCGTCGACGGCGACACGGTCATCCTGGCCTCCTCCCTCATCCCGGGGAACGAGAACGCGGTCTACCGCGTGATCAACGGCCTGACCCGCTGGGGCGCCAACGTCGTCCACAAGGGCAACGCCAAGGTCCACGTCTCCGGCCACGCCTCGGCGGGCGAGCTGCTGTACTTCTACAACATCTGCCGCCCGAAGAACCTCATGCCGGTCCACGGCGAATGGCGCCACCTGCGGGCCAACGCCGAGCTGGGCGCCCTGACCGGCGTCCCGCACGACCGGATCGTCATCGCCGAGGACGGCGTGGCGGTGGACCTGGTCGAGGGCAAGGCCAGGATCTCCGGCAAGGTCCAGGCCGGTTACGTCTACGTCGACGGCCTCTCGGTCGGCGACGTGGGCGAGCCGGCACTGAAGGACCGCAAGATCCTCGGCGACGAGGGCATCATCTCGGTCTTCGTCGTCATGGACGCCTCGACCGGCAAGATCACCGGAGGTCCGCACGTCCAGGCGCGCGGTTCCGGCATCGAGGACTCGGCCTTCACCGACGTCATCCCGAAGATCACCGAGGTACTGGAGCGGTCCGCGCAGGACGGCGTGGTGGAGCCCCACCAGCTCCAGCAACTGGTCCGCCGGACCCTTGGCAAGTGGGTCTCTGACACCTATCGCCGCAGACCGATGATCCTCCCGGTGGTCGTGGAGGTCTGACGCACCGTCGGTGTACGTCCGGAGCGGGGCGCCTCGATTTGCATCGAGGCACCCCGCTCCAGTACGTTTACGGCTCCGCCCACCGGGAAACCCAGCACTTCATGCGCTGGACACGGATGCCCGGAGCGGGCGGGAAAACCGGCTCAGAACTTCTGATAAAGTCGGAACCGCCGGAAAGGGAAACGCGAGAGCGGGAACCTGGAAAGCGCCGAGGAAATCGGATCGAGAAAAGATCTGATAGAGTCGGAAACGCA
>NZ_JBVHWQ010000010.1:0-271417 GCF_055564315.1 Streptomyces sp. NPDC029151 | reverse complement strand
GACCTGCTGAGGTGCTGGACCGGCACCTGCCACACCTGCGGCCGACCCCTCACCACCAGCAGGACCAGACCCAGAACCTAACGAAGCACTACTAGTCCGTCCCCTCCGCCAGGCGGGACTCCGCCGTGGCCAGGATCTCGGTGACCCGGAGGCCGAACGCGGCGTCGCAGGGGTGCGGGCGGCCCGTGCGCGCGGCGCGTGTCAGCGCGTCCGCGGCGCGGGTGAGCGCGGGGACCGCTCCCTCGGAGCTGCCCGGCAGAACCGTCACGCCCGCCTCGCCGCGCAGTTCCACGTCGGCCCCGGCCGCCGCCGGCGGGGCCGTCAGGCTGAGCGTGAGGGTGCTCGACGCACCGGTGGCGTGGTCGAGCACCAGGTGCACGGTGTCCGCCGGACCGTGCGCCGCCGCCACCACGTGCCGGACGTCGCCGAGCACCGGGAGCAGCACCGACAGGGCGTGCGGGCCGACGTCCCACAGCGCGCCCTTCTCCCGGCGCCACGGCGAGGCCGCGAACGGGCTGTCGCTCGTGAACACCGCGCCCAGCCACTGGGCCCGCGCCGTGAACCAGCCCGACACGGCCGCCTGCTCCTCGATCCAGGCCTCCGGCTCCTTCTGGAACCGCGCGGTGAAGAACACCACCGACGCCACCCCGGCCCGTTCCACCGCCTCCGCTACGGCCCGCCCGTCCTCGACCGACACCGCCAGCGGCTTGTCCAGCAGCAGGTGCCGGCCCGCCCGGGCCGCCCGCACCGCCACCTCGGCCTGCACCGACGGGGGCAGGGCCACCGCCACCGCGTCCACGTCGGCCAGCAGCGCGTCCACGTCGGCGTAAGCGGTGACGCCGTACTGCTCCGCCAGTCCGGTGGCCGCCTCCGGCCGGCGCCCCCACACCCCGGCGAACTCGAGGCCGGTGTGCCCGGCGAGGGCGGGAGCGTACGCCGCCCGTGCCCAGGGGCCCGTTCCCAGCAGTCCGATGCGCATGTCGCGTTCCCTTCTCCGAGCCGATCCCCGCAGCCTCACGATGCCGTGCTCCGGTCGCCCTCCGCACACCTGCGCCCCGGATCGCCCGGCCGGGCGAGCCAGCCGGCGATGGCGGCGGCGATCGGCTGGCCGGTGTCCATCTCCACGAAGCCGAACTGGCCGGACTGGTTGCACTCGAGGAACCACCAGATCCCGTCGGCGTCCTCCGCGAAGTCGAAGGCACCGTACGCCAGTTCCGCGCCGGCCATGTAGCGCAGCACGCCCTCGGCGACGCGCGGCGGCACGTCCACGGGCAGCCAGGGTGAGACCGACGGGGCGAACCGGACGTCGACGTCGTCCGGATCGGCGTCCGGGTCCGCGGGCTTGCGCGCGGCCAGCAGCGTGTCGCCGACGACGGTGAGCCGGATGTCGGCACGTTTGGCGATCCGCCGTTGCAGCAGGGTCGGGCCGAAGGCGACCGCGGTGAAGTCGGCGTCCGGTGGCACCCGGCTGGTCGGCACCGCCCGGGGCGGTTCCTGCGGATGCGCCCCGGAGACCGGTTTGACCACCAGGTCCGGGAAGCGGTCCGCGAACTCCCGCGCCGCCTGAGGGAACGTCGTGATCAGGGTGGCCGGCACCGGCAGGCCGCTGCGCTGGGCCAGATGCAGCTGCCAGGGCTTGTGCCGGGCCCGCCCGGCGGCGTCCGGATGGTTCATCCAGCGGGCGTCGCTGCACCGCAGCATGCCGTACAGCGCCTGCGACGACTCCTCCGTCAGCCAGGCGGACGGCTGGGCGGCGCGGGCGGCCGGGGCTCCCGGCCTGCGCACCCACACGGAGCGCAGGCCGTTCATGCTCACCAGGCGCCCGCCGACGGACAGGTGTCCGTGGCGGGCGCCGTGTACGTACTCGCCCGACAGCGCCACCCCGTTGGTCAGATCGGCGGGGTCGAGCCGGACGACGGGCACCCCGGCCTCGCCCAGCCGGAGGACCACCATGTCCGCCGTCACGTCCTCTTCACTGGTCAGGATGAGCACGGTCATCTCTCGAAGCCCGCGGTTCAGTCGTCGAAGTGCGTCTTGGAACCGGCGGTCGACGTCGTGGTTCCGAGGACTCTCAGGATCGCGTGGTCGGTGGCGGCGATCCGCCCGTCCGGGAGGACGTTCAACTGCAGTCCGGAGTCGTACGCGTACGGAGCGCTGACCTCCAACTGCACTGCGGGCCGCGCGTAGTTGAGGGTGAACGGTTGCATGGTCTCTCCCTGATTAGGCTTTCACGTCCTTATACGAGCCGAACGGGTGATTGGTTTCCTCACACTGAGTGAGCACCGCCGGAGCCGTTCCTTCCGCGGTCATCGGGCGAGCGCCGTTCGCGCTGCCGTCAGTGCCTGTTCCCCGTATCCCCGGCCGAACAGCACGGCGTGCACCAGCAGCGGGAAGAGCTGGTGCACGGCGACCCGGTCCCGCCAGCCGTCGGCCAGCGGCGCCGCCTCCTCGTAGCCGGCGAGCACCCGGTCCAGGTGGGGGCAGCCGAACAGCCGGAGCATCGCCAGATCGGTCTCCCGGTGGCCGCCGTGCGCGGCCGGGTCGATGAGCCGGACCTCTCCGTCGGCACCCCACAGCACGTTTCCGTTCCACAGGTCGCCGTGCAGCCGGGCGGGCGGCTCGGCCGGGCCCGCGAGGTCCGGCAGCCGGGCGCAGACCCGCTCGAACACGGCCGCCTCGCCCGGCAGCAGGGTGCCGCGGTCGACCGCGCGGCGCACGTACGGCAGGACGCGGTGTTCGGCGTACCAGCCGGGCCAGTCGGTGCCCGGCGCGTTCCGCATGGGGGCGCGGCCGATGTAGGCGTCGCGCGGTCCGTCGGGCGGCGGCGCTCCGAAGTGGGGTGCGCCGGCCGCGTGCAGGGCGGCCAGCGCCTGGCCGAAAAGCGTCGCCGCCGCAGGGTCGGGGGAGCCGGTCGGCACTCGTTCGGTCACCATCCAGCGCTCGTCGTGCCCGAGCACCGCCGGCACCCGCACCGCGCCCGCTGCGGCCAGCCAGCGCAGCCCGGCCACCTCGGCGCGCACCGCCCCCGGACCGTCGCCACGCTTGACCATCACCGGTGTCCCGCCGTCCAGCAGTACCTCGGCGGGCGACCCCGACACCCGCCCGGCCCGGCTCACCGGGCGCCCGGTGAGCCGGGCCGCCACCTGCCCTGGTTCCTCGTCCCGTTTGACCACGGCCCCAGACTACGACCGGTAATCAAGGCCGCTCGCCGGGTATTTCAACCGTTGATACGACTGTTTCCAGCCAAACCCCGGCGGTCACTACCCGTGGTGATCTCGTACCGCTAGCGTGATCCCGCCGCGTCGCCACACCGGGGGCACAGGGCCCCGCAGGGACTAGCGCGCGGCGGAGGATCTCCCCCGTGACCACAGCATCCGTGCTGATGGCCGACGTCTTCGAAGTCCAGCCGTACACCTCCCACTGCGAGGTCATCCTCCGTGAGGGCGCGCACGCCGTGATCGGCGTGTCCCCGGGCAACAGCTACTTCTCCGCCCGTCGCCTGCACGACCTCGCCCGCTGGGGGCTGGACCACTTCGACCGGGTCGACTTCGTCTACACCGACCTGTACGTCGCCGAGATGTACGAAGCCTCCGGGTACCCGCCCGACGAGGCCCGCCGCAAGGCCGTGAAGAACCTCCGCGGGGTACGGGCCAAGGTCCGTGACGCGGTGTCGGCCGCCGATCCCGACGGCACCCGCCTCGACTGGCACCCGATGTCGGAGTTCCGCACCAACCCCGACTACCAGGAGATCCACCGGCAGCTGAAGGCGCGACTGGTCTCGGACGGTGCCTTCCGGGCCGTGTGCGAGGCCTTGGTGAATCGTTTCCTCACCGCGCGTGGCGAGACACCGACCGAGCGGCAGCGTGCCGTGTGCCTGGAGTACGTGTGCGCCGAGGCCCCGCTGTTCCTGGACACCCCGGCCATCCTCCGGGTGCCCTCCTCCCTCAACTGCTACCACCAACTCCTGCCGATGGCCGAGCTGTTGTACTCCCGGGGCGCCGGCCTGCGCGCCTCCCGCAACCAGGGCCACGCCATCGTCACCCCCACCGCCCTGGAAGGAGCCGCGGCATGACCACCGCCGCCGACACCCGCACCGGCCACTCTCCCCTGCCCGATTTCCCGTTCTCCTGGGACGGCACCCGGGTGCCCCCCGAGGTCGCGGAACTGCGCACCGCCACTCCCGTGCGCCGCGTGCGGACCATCGCCGGCGACGAGGCCTGGCTGGTCTCCTCCTACGAACTGTGCGCGCAGGTGCTCAAGGACGACCGCTTCTCCCTCAAGGACACCTCCGCGCCCGGCGTGCCCCGGCAGTACGCCCTCACCATCCCGCCCGAGGTCGTCAACAACATGGGCAACATCACCGGGGCGGGACTGCGCCGCGCGGTGATGAAGGCGCTGAGCCCCAAGGCGCCGGGCCTGACCGAGTGGCTGCGCGCCGAGGCCCACCGCCTGGTGGACCTGATCGCCGCCGAAGGGCCGACGGCCGATCTGCGCGGCGCGTTCTGCGAGCCGTACTCCGCCGGGATGCACTGCCGCATCCTCGGCATCCCGCAGACCGAGGCCCCGGCCTTCCTGCGCAGCCTGGACATCGCCTTCATGAACTCCCCGTGCCCGATCACCGGGGCGCGCCTCAACTGGGACCGGGACATCGCCCGGATGGCGGCCCTGCTCGACGACCCGGCGACGCACGGCCTGATGGGCGAACTCGCCGCCCTGCGCGAGGACCCCGACTACGCGCACCTCACCGACGAGATGCTGGCCACCGTCGGCGTCACCCTGTTCGGCGCCGGTGTCATCTCCACCTCCGGCTTCCTCACCATGGCCCTGGTCTACCTGCTCACCCACCCCATCGCCCGCGACCTGCTGCGCGCCCGACCCGACCTGATCGGTCCGGGCGTGGAGGAACTGCTGCGGGTGAACCTCTCCATCGGCGACGCCCTGCCCCGCCTCGCCCTGGAGGACGTGACGCTCGGCGACGTCCGGGTCCGCGCGGGCGAGCTCGTCCTCGTCCTGGTGGAGGGTGCCAACCTCGACCCGGAGAAGTTCCCCGACCCGCACCGCTTCGACGTCGACCGTGACAACGCCGCCGACCACCTCTCCTTCGGCGGCGGCGCCCACTACTGCCCCGCGACCGCCCTCGGCCGCGCACACGCCCGCGTCGCCCTGGAGGTCCTGCTCGACCGGCTGCCGGACCTCACCCTCGCCGTCCCGCCGGGCCAACTGGTCTGGCGCACCGGGTTCATGAAGCGGATCCCCGAGCGGTTGCCGGTCACCTGGTAGCCCCGGCGACGCCGCCCTCCGTGCGGCGTCCCCGGCCCGGCCTCCCGGGCGGGGGACGCCGGGCCTTACTCCGGGCGCGGATGCGGTCCGGGTACGCCGGGCGCGGGTGCCGTCCGGATGCACCGGGCGGGGGCTCCGGGCCGGGGCGGGCCGGTGCCGGGTCGGCCTCCTGGGCGGATGCGCCAGGCCGGCACCCCGAGCGCGCGCGGGGTCGTGGGCGCCGGGTCGGCACTCCGAACGGGGGCCGGGTCACACCGGTGCGCCGGGCCGGGGCCGCCGGACGCTGCTCCTGCCTCAGCGGCCCCCGGGGTACGTCCCACGGGTCAGCCCCACCGGATTCCCGGCCGGCAGCAGCCCCGACTCCTCGACCGTGCGGGCCAGCGGCTCCAGCAGCGCGGCCAGCCGCTCGCCGCGCTCGGCGCCCAGCGCGGTCCACGGTCCTTCGGCCGCCGCGTCGGTGCGCGCCTCGGCCTCCGCGCGCAGCGCCGCACCCGCGGGGGTGAGCGAGCCGTCCACCGCGAGCCGGCCGTCCGCGCGCAGCCGCGCCACGGCCGCCGCCCAGTTCTCCTCCGGCCACTTCCGTGTCTCGCGCAGAAAGGCTTCGTCGGACTCGCCGGCCGCCGCCTTGAGCACCATCGCCTCGACCGGCCCGATCCCCAGTCCGACCAGCACCGCCACATGGGAGTCGCCCCGGTGCTCCCGCAGGGTCGTCAGGGCCTGCCACAGACGCACGGCGGGCCGCTCGGGGCGCTCGATCGCCTGGTTCGCGGCGGCCAGCACCCTGCCCGTGGTGTCCGCGGCCGCGGCGGCCTCCCAGGCGAGGTCCGCGGCCTCCGCGAAGGCGGCGGAGCCCACGGTGTCCGCCCCGAACAGCCGGGTCATCGCCTCGTCCATCGCCTCCGCGCGCGCCGCCAGCACGTCCGCCGGAGCGGCGTATGTCCAGGCGTCCGGCAGGGCCCGCGTCACCCGCGCGGGGTGGAAGACGTAGAAGCAGCTCGTCACCACGGACGGGGCCACCGTGCCGAGCGGGGCGGCCCGCAGCGCGAAGTACCCCATCCAGAACCCCCGCATCCCGAGCCCGCCCGCCGCCCGGTGCGCCTCCGGCGCGAAGTACACGAGCCCGTGCACCGGTTCGTACCGCTCCCACAGCGCCCGAGCCATCCCGTCCGCCACTGCGTCCTCCCGCCACGTCGGCCTGCCGTGCTGTCGGGACCAGCCTGCGTTATGACAGCGGTCATAACAAGGGGACGACGGTCACCACGGGTGGGTGGCGGACGTCACACCGCTCGGCGCCGATCATTCCGGCAGGTGTACGGCCGCCGCGCGGATTGAGCCGGACGAGGGGCCCCGGGCCCGTAGCGCTGGGGCAGACGGGTGGCGTGGTGCCCCGGCTGGACGGCTCGGATGGTGGGGGACGGACGCCTCACTGACGGTGGTTCATGTCGAGGCCGGGTCCACCGAGCTGATGAGGTATCCGCTGCCCGGTCCCGGCGGAAGGACATCACTATGCGCTCTGCCCGCATGCTCCTGGCGACGGCGGCTGCCGCCGCCGCTCTGGCCTTCGCCACGCCCGGCGCCGCGTTCGCCGCGCCGGCCGGGCACGACAGCGGCCATGACGACTCCTCCTACAGCAAGGAGCAGGACAGCGACTCCGACCGCGAGGACAGGGGATCCGGAGACGACCACGACAAGGACTACGGCAACAAACGCGGCGGCGGAGAGGAACACGACGGGCCGCGCGGCGGAATGCACACGGGTGGCGGAGCGCTCGCCGCGGTGCGTGCCGGCGACTGGGGTTCGGGCGGCGACAGCCGGTTCGACCCCGAGAGCTACCGGGACAAGGGCCGTGACGGCGGCGAGGACGAGGACGAGGGCGAGGACAAGAGCGAGAGAGGCGGCAAGGGCGACAAGGGCGGCAAGGGTGACAAGAGCGAATGGGGTGAGGACCACGAGAAGCCGCGCGGTGGCATGCACACCGGTGGCGGAGCGCTCGCCACGCCCGGTGTCACCGCGAGCGGACTGGCCGTGCTGGGTGTAGGCGCCGCCGGCGCGTACGCGCTGCGCCGCAGGAAGGCCGCCGGGCCGGCGTCCTGACGGCCGGTGCGTCCCACAGGGGCTGCGGACGCCGTCGGCGCGCGCATCGTGTCGGCGGCCCGCGCTCCCCGCGCGCCACACCGCTCAGGACGCCGGTGGCGGCGCCGTTCCCCTTCCGCCCTGATCCCCGTGCTGCCGTGCCCGAGTGAGGTGGTGTCCGATGGCAGCAGATCCCTCCTCCCCGACCCCCTCAGGACCGGCGGCGGACGCCCCGCGCGCCGGCCGTGGCGGGCGGCTGACGCTGTGGGGCGTGGCGGCCGTCTTCCTCGCCGTCAGTCTGTTCGGCGGTCATCACACGCCGGAGGACACGCCGCGGGCGCCCCGGGCCTCGGGCGGCGGCACCGCCGCACCGGCCGACCCGCAGCAGCCCGGCGACCCGCTGCCCCGGTCGGAGCCGACCCGCCTGCACATCCCCAAGATCTCCGTGGACGCCCCCTTCACCACCCTCGCCATCGGCGCCTCGGGCCAGCTGCA
This sequence comes from Streptomyces sp. NPDC029151, assembly GCF_055564315.1. Taxonomy (NCBI): domain Bacteria; kingdom Bacillati; phylum Actinomycetota; class Actinomycetes; order Kitasatosporales; family Streptomycetaceae; genus Streptomyces; species Streptomyces sp. NPDC029151. The sequence goes on along the minus strand of NZ_JBVHWQ010000010.1, from coordinate 263,569 downwards.
GCCGCCGCCGGCCGGCGACACCAATCTCGTCGGCTGGTACGCCGACGGTGTCTCGCCCGGTGAGAAGGGCACCGCGGTCATCGCCGGTCACGTCGACACGGTGACCTCCGCGGCCGTCTTCGCGAACCTCGACGACCTGCAGCCCGGCGACCGGTTCTCCGTGGAACGGGCCGACGGGCGCACGGCGGACTTCGTCGTGGACGACACCGAGACCTTCGCGAAGGACGACTTCCCCAGCACCCGGGTGTACGCGGACGCCTCCCGTCCCGAGGTCCGGCTGATCACCTGCGCCGGGGACTACGACCGCACGGTGCGGGACTACACCGACAACCTGGTCGTCTTCGCCCACCTGGTGTGAGCCGCCGGGGCGTCCGGCCGGTCGGCGCGGTCGGCGAACGGGCCGTCCGCGGCGAACGCCAGCGCCGCGAACCGTTCGCCGATCCGGCGGTGGCCGGCGGCGTCCGGGTGGAGCCCGTCGGGCAGCGGCAGCTCGGCGGCGTCGGCCTCGCCGTACAGCTCCCGGCCGTCCATGAAGTGCAGCCACGGGTCCTCGGCCGCCCGTTCCCGCACGATCCGGGCCAGTTCCTCCCGGACGACCCCCAGGGTGAGCTTCCCGGCCGCCCGCTCCGCCGGATCCCCGGTGGCCCGGTACCCCACCCGGCCCTCGCGCAGGGCCTCCAGGTCCATGGCGGTCGGGCCGGGCGTCTCCTCGTGCATCGGACACAGCACCGGCGAGACGACGAGCAGCGGGATGCCGGGGTGGCCCTCACGGACGGTGTCGAGGAACCCGTGCACCGCGGGACCGAAGGCACGCAGCCGCATCAGGTCGGTGTTGACCACGTTGATGCCGAGCTTGACGCTGATCAGGTCGGCGGGTGTGTCGCGCAGCGTGCGGGCGGTGAAGGGGTCGAGCAGCGCGCTGCCGGCGAGCCCGAGGTTGACCAGCTCCACCGACCCCAGCGCCGCGGCGAGCGCCGGCCAGGTGGTGGTGGGACTCGCCGCGTCGGAGCCGTGGCTGATCGAGCTGCCGTGGTGCAGCCACACCCGCCGGCCCCGGTCCGGCACGGGCTCCACGGGCGCGTCCGCGCGCAGCGCGACGAGTTCGGTCGTCTCGTTGTGCGGCAGCCAGATCTCCACGTCCTTCACCGTGTCCGGCAGTCCGGTGAAGCGGACGGTGCCGACCGGGCCGGGCCGGTGTTCGGCGGTACCCGTGCCGAGGTCGATGACGAGGGTGTTGCCCTCGGTGAGGGTGGCGCTGCCGGCCGGGCGTCCGTCCACGAGCAGGTCGTAGACGCCGTCCGGGCGGGGCGGTACGCCGGGGTAGACCCGCTTGGTCGGCAGGGCGTCCAGCTCGACGGCGGTGGCCCGGGTGCGGAGGACCAGTCGTACGCCGGAGGGCTGGGACTCCGCCAGGGCCAGCTGCGGGTCGGCGCACTGGGCGCGCGCCCGGGCGGGCAGCCGGTGCGGCAGCAGGCCGTGCGCGGTGTGCTCCAGATCGAGGGCGCCGTGGACGAGGCCGGCGGTCAGGGGGATGGTGTGCATCGTGTCTGCCTGCGTCTTCAGAGGGGGTCGGGACTGGGGGGCCAGGTACGGAGGAGGGAGTCGAGTGCGTCCAGGATGCGGCTCCACGACTCCTGGGAGTCGGGGGCGCTGTGGCTGAAGCCGCCGGCCGCCTCCAGGCTGACGTAGCCGTGGAAGACGCTGCCGAGGAGGCGGACCGCGTGGGTCTGGTCCGGTTCGGCGAGGTCGTAGCCGCGCAGGACGGCCCGGGTCAGCTGGGCGATCCGCACTCCCGCGCTGCCGGCCGCCGTCGCCGGGTCCAGCGGGTGCCGGGCCGCCGTGTAGCGGCCGGGGTGCGCGCGGGCGTAGTCCCGGTAGACGTGCGCGAAGGCGTCGAGGGCGTCCTTCCCGGCCCGGCCGGCCAGCGCCTCGGCGGCACGGTCGGCCAGCTCCTCCAGGGCGAGCAGCGCGATCCGCGTCTTCAGGTCCTGGGAGTTCCTCAGGTGCGAGTACAGGCTCGCCACCTTGACGTCGAACCGCCGGGCCAGCGCGGACACCGTCACCTGTTCGAACCCGACCTCGTCGGCCAGTTCCGCACCGGCGTGGACCAGACGTTCGGTGGTCAGACCCGCACGCGCCATCCTCGCTCCTCCTCTGTGCCGAAAGCCATTATGTGCTTGCCTAAAAGTATTAGGCAACCGGGATCATCGACTAGGGGAGGGCTCGTCGGCCAGGGCGCGGCACGGCCGCCGTCCGGGCGGCCGACAGGGGCACCGCCCGCTCGGCCGTCAGGCGGCGGACACCCACTTTTTTGTGGGTACTTGGCAGCTCCTGTCCGCCCGGGAGAGGCTGTTCTTCGAGGTCAGGGGCTGCCGGGGAACGGACGGGAGGTGTCGGCGGCAGCGGTCAGGACGCCGCTTCGCGCTCGCGGAGCCGCTCCAGACGGCGGTGGCCCCACTCCGCCAGCGGGTCCAGCGCCGCGGCCAGGTCGCGGCCGAACCCGGTCAGCGAGTACACGGTCTTCGGCGGCAGCACGTCGTGCGCCTCCCGGTGCACCAGGCCGTCGTCCGTCATCTCGCGCAGCGCCTGGGTGAGCACCTTCTCGCTCAGCCCGGGCAGTCTGCGCCGCAGTTCGCCGGGCCGGTGCGGCCCGGACTCCAGCAGCCACAGCAGCGACGTCTTCCACTTGCCGTCGATCACGGCGATCGCGGCGGTCACCCCGCAGACGTTCGGGTCCTGGGCGCGGCTGCGCGTCATCGTCGTCCCTCTTCTGTTCTCCACCGGCCGTCCGGCCGACTCGTCCACCACCTACGGGAGTTGCAACATGTCCACGTCCACGGATCTTCCTGCCGTCACCGTGCTCGGACTCGGCCCGATGGGCCGCGCGCTGGCGGGCGCGTTCCTCGCCGCCGGCGTGCGCACCACGGTCTGGAACCGCACGCCCGGCAGGGACCGGGAACTGGCCGAGCAGGGCGCGACCAGCGTCGCCACGGCCGAAGAAGCGGCCGCCGCAGGGGAGTTGGTCGTCGTCTGCGTGGTGAACTACGACGCCTCCGACGCGATCCTGCGCCGCGACGACGTCACCCGCGCGCTGAAGGGCCGTACCGTCGTCAACCTCACCGCCGACACCCCGCGGCGCGCCCGGGACACCGCGGACTGGGCGGCGGCGCACGGCATCGGCTACCTGGACGGCGCGATCATGACCCCGGCTCCCAGCATCGGCACACCGGAGGCCGTCTTCCTGCACAGCGGCCCGCGCGACCTCTTCGCGGAGCACCGCCCGGTGCTGGAGGCGCTCGGCGGGACGCACACCCACCTGGGGGAGGACGCCGGGCGCGCCGCCACCTTCGACATCGCGCTGCTGGACCTCTTCTGGACCGCGATGGCCGGTTACGCGCACGCCGTGGCGATCGCCCGCGCGGAGGGCGTCACCGCCCGTGAACTCGCTCCCTTCGCCCAGGGCATCGGCGCGATCCTGCCGCCGCTCTTCGAGGAGTTCGCCGAGGACGCCGACAGCGGCACCTACTCCGGGAAGATCAACCCGATCACCTCGGCCGCCTCCACCATGGCCCATGTCGTCGAGGTCGCCGAGTCGCACGGCATCGACGCGGGCGTGATGCGGGCCGTCGAGGGCATGGCCCGCCGGGTGATCGGACTCGGGCACGGCACGGACGGGTTCATCCGGGTCGCCGAGGTGCTGGCGCGCCGCTGAGACCCGGAGCCCCAGGGGCGCCGACCGGGGCCACGCGCCCAGCTGATGTGACCGCCCGCACCCTGGCGGACCTGCGACTTGTGCCGTGGGGGAGGCCATGGAACGCTTCGGTCCGCCGGCCCCGCCACGGCCGGCGCGGGCGGCGGGCGCGGTCACGTACGGGGTGCGGGGCAGGGCGCCGGCCGGTCGTGGGAACGAGCCGGGAGTGGACCGATGGAGCTGGAGCTGCGGCACCTGCGGGTGCTGTGCGCGATCGCCGACGCGGGCAGCGTGGGCCGCGCCGCCGCGCAGCTGGGCTACTCGCAGCCCGCCGTGAGCACCCAGCTCCGCCGCATCGAGCGCCACCTGGGCGAGCCGCTCTTCGAACGCGGGCCGACCGGGGTCCGGCCGACCCGGTACGGCGCCGAGGTCGTCGAGCAGGCCCGGGACGTCCTGGTGCGGGCCGCCGCGATCGGGCACCGGACGGCACCCGCCCGCCCCCGCCGGTCCCTGCGCGTGGCCGCCACCAACTCGCCCATGCTGTCCGGCACGGTGTCCCGCGTTCGTACCCGGCTGCCCGAGCTGGCCCTCTCGGTCACCAGCGTCTACGCCTCCTCACGGATCGTGGAGCTGCTGGAGGAGGGCGCCGTGGACGCCGCCATCGCCGCCGACTACCCGGGCATGGAGCTGCGGCACTCGACCGCCGTACGGCACCGCGGCATCGTCACCGAGCCCACCTTCGTCGCCCTCCCCGCCCGGCACCGGCTCCGGCAGAGCACCCAGGTGCAGCTCGCCGACCTCGCCGAGGACGCCTGGTTCGTGACCCCGGACGACGGAGCCGGCTGGCCGGGGGTGTTCTACGACGCCTGCGCGGCGGCCGGGTTCACGCCGGTCACCGTCCACGAGTGGCTCGGCGACCAGACCCAGCTGCAGAGCATGATCGCCGACGGTGTCGGGGTGTCCCTGGTGCAGCCGACGCTGCGGCCGATCCCGCACGTCCTGGTCAAACCGCTGGCGGGCTCCCCGCTGTGGTGCCGCTATGTGCTGGCCTGGCGGCCGGACGCCGTCGCCGAGGACGTCGTGGAGACGGTGCTGCAGTCCGCGATGGACGCGTACCGCGACCTCGTCGCCCAGGCACCGCACCTGCGCACCTGGGCCTCGCGCACCTGGAGCGCCGCCGGGGCGTAGAAGCGGGTCACGGGAGCGCCGCGATGTTATGAGCGGTCAGTGTCATGTGCTATGTCACACGCCATTGTTGGCCCGGGTGGCGCGCTGAGACAGTGCCTCACACGCCTCAACACCCCACAGAGGCGCATCCCTTCGTGGAGGAATCCCGATGCGCTATCGCTTCGCGGTGCCCGGACGCGTGCCGAGAGGCACGGCCGGCCGCATCGCCGGCACCGCCGCCGTCTGCGCCACCCTGGCCGGCCTGCTGTCCACACCGGCGCTGGCCGCACCCCGGCCGCACCCCGTCACGGCCACCGCGCCCCGCCCGCACCCGGCCGTGCCGTCGCCCGCCGCGGCGTCCACCGCCGCCACCGAGCGCCCCGCGGCACAGGCCAGGCGGCTCAGCCCGGCCCAACTCCCGCCCACTCCGCCGTCCTTCACCCGCCAGTCCGGCCCGCGCGCGACGAGAGCGGCCTCCTGCGCCCCGGCCGACTTCGGCAGCCGTACCGGCTCCGCCCTCGTCTCCTACGTGAAGGCCGCGACCCCGGACTGCGTCAACACCCTCTTCTCGGTCACCGGCACGGACGCGCGCGCCGTCTTCCGCGAGACCCAGATGCTGACCGTCGCCAACGCCTTCACCGGCACCGCCGGGAAGTACCGCGGCGACAACTCCGGCAGCCTGCTGCAACTGGTGCTCTTCCTGCGCGCCGGCTACTACGTGCAGTTCAACCACCCCGGCGACGTGGGCCCGTACACCTCCCGCCTGACGACCGCCGTCACCAGCGGCATGGACGCCTTCTTCGCCCGCTCCCACTCCCGTGACGTCACGGCGGCCAACGGCCAGATCCTCGGCGAGACCGTCATCCTCACCGACAGCGCCGACCAGCAGGGCCGCTACCTGTACGTCTACCGACGGCTGCTGAACGACTACGACAGCTCGTACGACGCGATCGACAGCATGATCCGGGCCGTCAACGACGTCTACACCCCCCTGTGGCGCGGCAACTGGAACCCGCGGTACGTACAGGCGGTGGAGGCCGACCCGCGCATCGTCGACACGCTCTACGACTTCGCCCTGGCCAACACCGACCAGCTCGGCACCGACCTGGCCTTCCTGGACTCCAACGCCGGGATGAACCTCGCCCGTTACACCGAGCACGCCGAACTGCGGGACGACGTCAAGCCGTTGACCAAGGACCTGCTGGACCGCACCGGCATCACCGGCCCGACGGCCGCGCTGTGGGTGGCGGTGGCCACGCAGGCCGCCGCCTACGACACGGCCGACTGCGCCTACTACGACGTCTGCGACCTCCCGGGCAAGCTCGACCGGGCCGTCCTGCCCGTCACCCGGCACTGCGACGCGAACATCACCGTCCGCGCCCAGTCGCTCACCGCCGCCGACCTCGACGCGGCCTGCGCCAGCGTGCTCCGCCAGGACGCCTACTTCCGCTCGGTCGTGAAGGCCGACGGCGCGATACCCGGCCAGTACGCCGCCACGCTCCGCCTGGTGGTGTTCACCAGCCGGGCCGACTACCAGACGTACGCCGGCGCGATGTACGGCATCAGCACCGACAACGGCGGCATGACACTGGCCGGCGACCCGTCGGACCCCGCCAACCAGCCGATGTCGATCATGTACCAGAAGGGCTACGACGACGGCTTCCCGGCCCGGATCTGGAACCTCAACCACGAGTACACGCACTTCCTGGACGCCCGCGACGACATGAAGGGCGACTTCGCACGGCAGATCTCCGTGCCGGACGTGTGGTGGATCGAGGGCATCGCCGAGTACGTCTCCTACAGCTACCGCGGCCTCGCCGACGACCAGGCGGTCCAGGAGGCCGGCAAGCACACGTACCGCTTGAGCACCCTGTTCGAGAACACCTACGACAACAGCGACGTGACCCGCACCTACCCGTGGGGCTACCTCGCCGCGCGCTACATGGTCGAGCGTCATCCCGACGACGTCCAGCGCATGCTCGCCCGCTTCCGCGTCGGTGACTACGCCGGCGGATACGCCGTCTACCACGACGGCATCGGCACCCGCTACGACGCCGACTTCGACCAGTGGCTCACGGCGTGCGCCGCGGGCGCGTGCGGCAGGCCGGCCTCGGCCTGACCCGCACCCGCGCCCATGGGAACGGCCGCCGACCGGGAACCCCGGTCGGCGGCCGCACCCGTGCGGACGGCAGGGGCGATCAGACCGCCGTCGCCGGGTACGTCGGGTACTCCACGCCCGAGACGTGCTGGACGACCCGGACGACCTGGCAGGAGTAGCCGAACTCGTTGTCGTACCAGAGGTAGAGGATCGCGTTGTCCCCGTCGACCTTGAGCGCGCCGGCGTCCACGATCGAGGCGTGGCGCGAGCCGATGAAGTCGCTGGAGACCGCGTCGGGCGCCGTGATGAAGTCGATCTGGCGCTTCAGCGGGGAGGTCAGCGAGACCTCGCGCAGGTAGTCGTGGACCTCCTCGCGGGTGGCCTCGCGGGCCAGCTGGAGGTTGAGGATCGCGATCGAGACGTCCGGCACCGGGACGCGGATCGAGCTGCCGCTGATCTTCGCCTTGAGGTCGGGCAGCGCCTTGGCGACGGCGGAGGCGGCACCGGTCTCGGTGATGACCATGTTCAGCGGCGCGGAACGGCCGCGGCGCTCGGACTTGTGGTAGTTGTCCAGCAGGTTCTGGTCGTTGGTGAACGAGTGGACGGTCTCCACATGGCCGCGCAGCACGCCGTACTCGTCGTCCATGGCCTTCAGCGGCGGCACGATCGCGTTGGTGGTGCAGGAGGCGCAGGACAGGATCTGCTCGTCCGGCTTGATGGTGTCGTGGTTGACGCCGTGCACGATGTTCGGGACGTCGCCCTTGCCCGGCGCGGTGAGGACGACCTTCTCGATGCCGGGGCGCAGGTGCTTGGACAGGCCTTCGCGGTCGCGCCACTTGCCGGTGTTGTCGATGAGGATGGCGTCCCGGATGCCGTACTCGGTGTAGTCCACGTGCGACGGGTCGTCGGCGTAGATCACCTTGATCTCGTTGCCGTTGGCGACGATCGTGCTGGTGTCCTCGTCGACGGTGATCGTGCCCTGGAACTGGCCGTGGATGGAGTCCCGGCGCAGCAGCGAGGCGCGCTTCACGATGTCCTGCGCGCCGCCGCCGCGCACCACGATCGCGCGCAGCCGGAGGCCGTTGCCGGAGCCGGCCTTCTCGATCAGCAGGCGGGCGACGAGCCGGCCGATGCGGCCGAAGCCGTAGAGCACGACGTCGCGCGGTTCGCGGCGCTCGATCCTGTCGGCGCCGGTGGCACCGGCGACCGCCTCGGCGGTGAACTCGGCCACGCTCAGGCCCCGCTCGTCGGCCTTGTACATGGTGGCCAGCATGCCGAGGTCGATCTGGGACGGTCCGAGGTCCAGCGCGGTGAGGGCCTCCAGGAAGGGCATGGTCTCGGTGACCGACAGCTCGGCACCGGCGATCTGCCGGGCGAAGCGGTGCGTCTTCAGGATGCTGACCACCGACTTGTTCACCAGGGAGCGGCTGTGCAGCAGGACGGTCACGTCCCGCTCGCGGTGCAGCTTCCCGATGAGCGGGATCATCGACTCCGCGATCTCCTCGCGGATCTTCCAGTTGGTGAACGAGTCGTCGTTGACAGTCACGGATCCATCTTTCGAGCTAGGCAGCGCTCATATGATAACCACACCCTCGCAGGGGTCCGGCAGGCGGCCCCTTCCGCGCGGCACCCGGGCCCCCGGCCTGGGTGAGACACGTGCGACGGGTTCCTGAATCAGGGTGGAACCGCGTGAGAAACCCGGGTCGCGCGTTGCACCGGTGCAGGGGCCCGCCCAAGGTCAGGACCGTGAGTACCTCCTCCGTGCCCCGGCCCGAGCCGGCGGCCCCCTCCGGGCCCCTCGGCCGCCTCCGGCGGCGCCGGCCGGGCGGGTCCCGCTCGCCGCGGGACTTCCTGCCGGCCCTCGCCCTGTTCGCCGGGCTCCGGCTCGCCGGGATCCTCGCGGTGATCCTCGCCAACGCACTCCGGGGGCGCCCGCCGGCCGGCAACCTGGCCCATGCCTGGGACTCCCGCTGGTACCTGCACATCGCCACGCACGGCTACGGCCACCTGATCTGGATCACCCCCCGGGGCGCCGTCCAGACCGACTGGGCGTTCTTCCCCCTCTATCCCGCCCTCATCCGGGCACTGACCGTCCCGCTGCCGCTCACCCCCGGCCAGTCCGCCCTGCTGATCGCCTGGACGGCCGCGTGCGTGGCCGCGTACGGCGTCTACCTCGTCGGCCACCACCTCTACGGGCGGGGCGTCGCCACCGCCCTGGTCGCCCTGTGGGCCGCGCTGCCCCGCGCGGTCGAACTCACCATCGCCTACACCGAGTCGCTGTTCGCGGCGCTCGCCGCCTGGGCCCTGTACTGCGTGCTCAGGGGCCGCTGGGTGTGGGCCGGAACCCTGGCCGCGCTCGCGGGCCTCTCCCGGCCCAGCGGCTTCGCGGTGGCGGTGGCCGTCTCCCTCGCCGCCGGCCACGAGGCGCTGCGGCAGCGCGGCCGGGCCCCGGCACGGCTGTGGGCCGGCGCGCTGGTGGCCCCGCTCGGCTGGCTGGGTTACGTGCTGTGGGTGGGCAGCCGTACCGGGGACGTCCTCGGCGGGTACTTCACGGTGCAGAGCGCGTGGGACTCCCGCTTCGACTTCGGCGCCGGCTCGGTCCGCTTCCTCAAGGCCCTGTTCCTGCACGGCGGAGGCGTCGTCTACCCGGCCGCCCTCCTCATCGTGACGGCGAGCCTGCTGCTGTTCGCACTGCTGTGCCTGGAGCGCGCACCGCTGGCCCTGGTGGTCTTCTCCGGCGTGCTGGTGCTGCTCGTCATCGGCGGCTCCGGCTCCTTCTCCTCCAAGCCGCGCTTCCTGCTGCCGGCCTTCCCGCTGCTCGTCCCGGTGGCACGGGCACTGGCCCGGACCTGGTGGCTGCGCCGGTCCCCGGCGGTCGTCGTGTACGCCGCCCTCGCCCTGGTGTCCCTGCTGTACGGCGCGTATGTGACGGCGGTGGCCCACTCCCCGCTGTGAGCCGCCACCGTCTCACCTTCTACGGGAGAGAGGTGGGGCCGAGGCCGCCGTCGAGCACGGCACCGCCGAGGACCGGACCGAGCGCGGCCCGCATGTTCAGCGCCGAGATCGCGAATGCGCCGTCGAGGGACGGCGCGTCCACCGCCTCGTACGGCACCCGGGTCACCAGCGTCGAACCGGCAGCGGCAGAAGGGCGAGGGTCGCCGCGGGCGGGCCGGCGGTCACGGCCAGGACGGCCCAGCGGGCGAGGAGCACGGCCCCGGCGGCCGGCAGCACCGGCCGCCGTCACCCTGCGAACGTACCCGCAGCGCCGGCATGGCCGGCACCACCCCGCCTCGAGTCCGTACACCTCCGTGACCAGCGGCGCCAGACATGTGAAGGTGCAGAAGGCGGCGCCGCTGACGAGCGCGGCGAGCAGCCGGGGGTGGCGCGGGGCCCGCGGCTCCGTGCGGGACCCGGGGGCCGGGTCCCCGTCGCGCGGTCGGTGCCGCGCGGCTCACGATCACCCCGACGGCGAAGGCGGACGTGAGCGTCCCGGCCGTCGGGACGGGGGACCATGAGGCCACGGGAGATGTCCGGCAGCAGGCCGGCCGGCCTGAACCCGGACGGCCGGCCGCTGGAAGCCCGGGGGCCGGACACGCCCGGCACGCTGACGCGCGGACACGGGCGCGTGCCACTCGGTTTTCCGCGCCCGGCGCGCGACGATGGACACAGGCCGGCCGGCACGCGTGGAACGGGCACCGGCCGCGGCAGTCGACCAGTCGACCGGAACGGGGGAGAGGCCGCCGATGAGGCTGCACACGCACGAGTGGGGGAGCGGCGACCGGATCGCCGTCCTCGTCCATGGCCTGATGTCCGACCACCGCACCTGGCACCGGCTGGCGCCCGTCCTCGTGGACAAGGGGTACCGGGTCATCGGCGTGGACCTGCGCGGGCACGGAGCGAGCGGACGGGGCGAGTACAGTCCCCGGGCCTGGGCGGACGACCTCGTCGAAACCCTGCCCGCGCGGCCCGAGTTGGCGATCGGGCACTCGCTCGGGGCCCTGGCGCTCTCCGGTGCCGTCGAACGGCTGGTGCCCGCGCGGGCCGTCTACTGCGACCCGGCATGGGAGCTGCGCAGCAGGGCGGTCGAGGCATCTGCGTACTTCACGGTCTTCAAGAACGCGAACCGCACCATGATCAGCAGTCTCAACCCGCGCTGGGACGACACCGACGTGGACATCGAGCTGGCCACGCTCGCCGACTGGGACCCCGCGACCGCCCGTGTCCTGCCGGCCGTCTACTCGGTCAGCCGGACGCCGGAGCGCCCGGCGGTGCCCTCGCTGGTGCTGCTGGCCGGCGGGAGCGACCTCGTACGGCCCGGTCTCGGCGGGGAGTTGGCGCGGCGGGGCTTCGAGGTGCGGACCGTCGAGGGGGCCGGACACACCCTGTTCCGCGACGACTTCGACGGCTTCATGGGCGCGCTCGACGGCTGGATCTGAGGGAACCGCGGGGGCTCGCGCCCCTCGCGCCCCCCGCGTCGTCCCGCCGTACGTCTCAGCGCGGGTTGAAGATCACGCTGGCGAACTTGGTGCCGGCGGGCGCGGACCGGCCCGGCGCGAGCCGCAGCGCGGTGCCCTTGCACTTCTTCTGCGCGTAGATGACGAGCGGCTTCTTCGTCCCGTTGCGGGCGGCACGTGCCTCCTGGCCCATGTCGAAGCACGTGTGCTCCGGCGGGCTGTCGATGGCGTACGCCTTGCCGTGGGGCCCGACCCACACGAACGTGCCGTCGGCGGCGAGAGCCGAACCCGTGGTGGTCAGAGCGAGGGCGAGACCGCCGAGTACGGCGGCGAGCGGACGGCACAGGCGCATGGCGTGTCCTTCCTGGACGGAGTGGGGAGGGGAGTGGACGAGGCCACCCGTAATGTCCCACTCCCGCCCCGCCCGGCCCCGCCGCCGACACGGGTACGTCCACCGTCCGGGGGACGACACCGGGGGCACGGGGCGGCTTCGGGAGCTCGGGGTGCCCCTGGCGGACACCCGCTGTGCGAAGCCTTGGAATCGGGGTAGTCGAGGGGACGCCCGAGGAAAGGACCGTCTCATGACGACCTATGTGATCAGCGTTCCCGGCACCTTCACCACCGGGATCGAGGCCGACACCCGTACCCGGCTGGCCCGGGCACTCCGGCCCGCCGACCCGCACGGCACCCGGATGGGCAGCGAAGAGGACCTGGACGTGCTCAGCGTCAACGAGGACAACACCTTCACCCTGCGCCTGACCGTCGAGGCGGACACCGGCCGGCACGCCGAGGACGAGGCACGCCGGCTCGCGGGCTCCGCGCTCCAGGACGCGGGACTGGACGAGCGCACGGCACCGCTCGGACCCGCGGTGATCACCGGTATCGACTCTGAGGTCCGGTGACCGGAGGCCGGATCAGCCCCTGGGGCACGATCACCCTGTTTGGGTAAAATCGAGGCGTTCGTCAGAAACGCAGGTGATCGATGCCCCGCAAGCGTTCCACGGACGAAGGCGACGAGCTGCTGACCCGACTCGGTTCGCTCACCGCCCAGGCGCGTCAGCGCGCGGAGGTGCAGCGCACCCAGGTCGAGCTGGCGCTCGCCCTGCAGCGCGGCATGCTCCCCCGGGACCTGCCGGCCGCGCCCGGCCTGCATCTGGCGGTGCGGTACACCCCCGCCAACCTCGGTCTCAACGTGGGCGGCGACTGGTACGACGCCTTCACCATGCCGGACGGCCGGATCGGGCTGTCCATCGGGGACGTGCAGGGCCACAACATCGAGGCCGCGGCCTTCATGGGCCAGGTCAGGGCCGGGCTGCGGGCGCTGGCCTCGGTCACCGGCGAGCCCGGCGAACTCCTGGCCCGCACCAACGACCTGCTGCTCTCCCTCGGCAGCGAGCTGTTCGCCACCTGCACCTTCATGCGGCTCGACCCGGCCACCGGGGTGCTGGAGAGCGCCCGCGCCGGGCACATCCCGTTCGTCTGGGCCACGGCCGACGGGAAGTCCGGCGTCGTCGACGACGAGGGAGGGCCGCCGCTCGGGATCGATCGGGGCGCCGAGTTCCCGGTGACCCGGCACCGGCTGACCACCGGCGGTGTGTTCGTCCTGCTCACCGACGGTGTCGTGGAGGGGCCGTCGCTCCCCGCCGAGGACGGTCTGGACCAGGTGGTGCGGCTCGCCGGCATCGCCGCCGTCGCCGGGCTGGAGGCCCGCGCTGCTGGCCGGGCATCACGCTGGGGGCCCTCTGCTCCGTCCTGTCCCTCACCACCCCCGGCGCCGACGTCCTCGTCATCCTCTTCGGCAACACAGCCGCGCCCGTGTGCGCGGCCCTGCTGCTGCGCCGGGCCGGTTTCCGCGCCGGCCTGAACCGGCTGCGCGACGGCCTCGCGCTGGTGTTCCTGGCCGCGCTGGGGTCCATGCTGATCAGCGCCACCTGCGGTGTCGGCCTGCTCGTCCTCAACCACAGCCTGCCCGCGCACGGCTTCTGGCCCGTCTGGCTCGCCTGGTGGGTCGGCGACGTGATGGGCGTCCTGATCGTCACCCCGCTGCTGCTGTCGCTCCACGGCGCCCGCAGACCGCTGCCGCTGGGCCGCTGGAAGGAGGCGACCGCTCTGGCCGTCGTCGCCTGCGCGCTCGTCCCGTTCGCCGTCTACAGCCCGCTCAGCATGCTCTTCCTCGTCTACCCGCTCATCATCTGGGCGGCGCTGCGCTTCCAGCTGGTGGGCAGTGTGCTCTGCGCGCTGCTGACCTCCGTGCTGGCCACCGTCGCCGCCACGGACGGCGTCGGCGCGTTCGCCGAGCTGAGCCGTATCGAGGTCATGCTGAAGCTCCAGGCGTTCAACGGGGCCATGGCGCTGACCGCGCTGCTGCTCTCCGCGGTGATCACCGAGCAGCGCACCACCCGGCGCTCGGTGGAGCAGGCCTGCCAGGAGCTGGTCGAGGTGCTGGAACACCTCACCGCGGGGGAGGCCCCGCCGCCCCGGCCGCCGTGGGACACCGACGACGCCGACGGACGGTCCCGGCCGACCGGGGCCCCGTGAGCCGTGTTCCCCGCGCCGTCAGCGCTCCGACCGGTTCACCGGCCCCTCGTCGTCACCGCCCGGCTCCGCGGCCGGCGTCCCCGCCCCCGTGCCGCGGCGCTCGGGGTTCGGCGGGTGGGCGGCGCCGACGGCGCCGGGCTGTCCGCCGCCCGTCGTGCCGTACCCGCCGGGGATCCCCGGCGGTGTGTCCGCGGCGGCCGCCGCCTCGCTGATGTGGCGCCGGGCCCGCACGCCCGCCCGGCGTTCCGGGTACGGGTAGTCGAACGGCTCGGCGGAGGCGCGCTCCCGCTCCGCCTCGCGCTGCCGGTGCGCCGCCCGCGCGGCCTCCGTCGCGTTCTCGTCCTGTCGCCTGCGTTCGTGGTCCTTCATGCACCGCCGAGTACCCGGGCACCGGAGGTGGTATCGAGGCGGTCTCGGTCGTGTCGGGGGTGGCCCGTGTCGGGGGTGGTCCCGGTCGTGCCGGGTGGTCCCTGTCGCGCCGGGGGTGGCCCCGGTCGCATCGAGGCGGTCCAGGTCGTGTCGAGGCGGTCCCCGTCGTGCCGGGGGGCCCCGGTCGTATCGGGTGGTCCCTGTCGCGCCGGGGGATGGTCCCTGTCATACCGGTGGTGGTCACCGTCATGCCGGGGCGGTCCCCGGTCGTGCCGGACGGTCCCCATCGTGGCGAGGCGGACCCTCTCGTACTGGGGGCGGTCCCCGTCGCGCGTCCCGGTCGTGCCGGGGCGGTCCCCGTCGCGCGTCCCGGTCGTGCCGGGGCGGTCCCTGTCGTGCCGGGGCGGTCCCGGTCGTGCCGGGGGCGGTCCCCGTGGCGCCGAGGCGGACTCCGTCGTACGGAGGCGGACCCCGTCGTACCGGGCCGGCCGGGTGTCTACTGGAGGCGAGGCCCGTCGTACCGGGACGCTGCCCGCCGTGCCGAGGCGGCTGGGCGACGTACCCGAACGATGCCCGGGACACCCGGCCGGGCTGTGCCCGTCGTACCGGAGCGGCGCCCCGGGATACCCGGGCGGCGCCCGGCACACGCTCATCCGGTGCCCCGGCATACCCGGGCGGTGCCCGGCACACGCCTCATCCGGCGTGTCGGACCGTCCGCCGGGGGCACTGGGAGACGATGGGCCCAGCCCGCACGGGCGCGGGCACAGGGCCGGACCGAGAAGGACAGGGGCGGCATGGAGCAGCGGCCGGCACCAGCGAGGGCGGACGAGGCCACCACGTGGCGCACGCCCCGGCCCACCGACCCGCCGGGCGGAACGGATCCGGCCGGCGCCCGCCGCCGCATCCCGCGTACCGACGCCGTCCTGCGCGACCCCCGGCTGGCCGCGGCCGCGGACCGGCTCGGCGCGCACCGGGTGAAGGCCGCCGTCCGGCAGGCGCAGGAGCGGGCCCGCGCGGGCGGCATCCCGCCGGAACAGGTCCCGCAGCACGCCCTGGACCTGCTGCCCGGCACCGCGAGCGGACTGCGCCCGGTGCTCAACGCCACCGGGGTGCTGCTCCACACCAACCTGGGGCGGGCCCCGCTGTCCGCCGCCGCCCGTGAGGCGGTCCGGGAGGCGGCAGGACCCACGGACGTCGAACTCGACCTGACGACCGGCGTACGGGCCCGCCGGGGACGCTCCGCCCTCGCCGCGCTGCACGCCGCCGTGCCGGCCGCCGGCGCCGCGCACGTCGTCAACAACGGCGCCGCCGCGCTGGTCCTGGCCGCCACCGCCCTCGCGGCCGGCCGGGAGATCGTCGTCAGCCGGGGCGAGATGGTGGAGATCGGCGACGGCTTCCGCCTGCCCGACCTGCTCGTCTCGACCGGCGCCCGGCTGCGCGAGGTCGGTACGACCAACCGCACCACCCCCGCCGACTACGCGGCCGTCATCGGGCCGGACACGGGGTTCGTGCTGAAGGTCCACCCCTCCAACTTCCGGATCACCGGATTCACCCGGTCCGCCGAGGTCGCCGACCTCACCGGCCTCGGCGTGCCGGTCGTCGTCGACATCGGCTCCGGGCTGCTCGCCCCCCACCCGGCGCTGCCCGCCGAACCCGACGCCGACACCCAGCTGCGCGCCGGCGCCGCGCTCGTCACGGCCAGCGGCGACAAACTGCTCGGCGGACCCCAGTGCGGGCTGCTGCTCGGTCACGAGGACCTCGTCCGCGCCCTCGCCCGGCACCCGCTGGCCCGCGCCCTGCGCGTCGACAAGCTGACCCTGGCCGCCCTGGAGGCCACCCTCACCGGGCCGCCCACCCCGACCGCCCTCGCCCTCACCGCCGACCCGGCCGGGCTCCGGGCCCGCGCCGACCGGCTCGCCGCCGCACTGGCCGCCGACGGGATCGACGCGAGCGCCGTGGAGAGCGCCGCCACGGTCGGCGGCGGGGGCGCGCCCGGTGTCACCCTGCCCAGCGCGGCGCTGTCCCTGCCCGAGCCGTACGCGGCGGCCCTGCGCACCGGCCCGGTCCCGGTGGTCGGGCGACTGGAGGCGGGGCGCTGCCTGCTGGACCTCGGAGCGGTACCGGCCGAGGACGACGAACGGCTCGCCACGGCCGTGCGGTCGGCCCGGGCCACCGCGGAAGGGCGGCCGTGATGCGGGTCCTCGCCACCGCCGGCCATGTCGACCACGGCAAGTCCGCGCTGGTCCGGGCCCTTACCGGCATGGAGCCCGACCGCTACGAGGAGGAGCGCCGCCGGGGTCTCACCCTGGACCTGGGATTCGTGTGGACCCGCCTCGGCGACGACCACCTGGCCTTCGTGGACGTACCCGGGCACGAGCGGTTCGTGCCGACCATGCTGGCCGGCGTGGGACCGGTGCCCGCCGTGCTGTTCGTGGTCGCCGCCGACCAGGGCTGGCAGCCCCAGTCCGAGGAGCACCTGGCCGTCCTCGACGCGCTCGGCGTCCGGCACGGAGTCCTCGCGGTGACCCGCAGCGACCTCGCCGACCCGGAACCGGTGGGCGCCGACGCCGCCGAGCGCCTGGCCGGGACCACCCTCGGCAGGGTGCCCCGGGTCGCGGTCAGCGCGGTTACCGGCGCGGGACTGGACGCCCTGCGCACCGCCCTCGCCCGGCTGGCCGAGACACTGCCCGCGCCCGATCCCGACGCCGACGTCCGGCTGTGGCTGGACCGGGCGTTCACCGTCCGCGGCCACGGCACGGTGGTCACCGGCACCCTCGGCGCGGGCACCCTGCGCGTCGGCGACCGGCTGGTCACGGCGGACGGGTCGGCCGTGCTGCGGGTGCGCGGTCTGCAGAGCCTGCACGAGGAGCGGACGGCCGTCGGCGCGGTGGCCCGCGTCGCCGTCAACGTGCACGGCCAGGGGGACGCCGCCCTGAGCCGCGGCCAGGTGCTGCTCACCCCGGGCCGCTGGCGGTGCACCGAGACCGTCGACGTACGGGTCACCGGGGAGCCGGTGGCCGGCCTGCCCCGGTGCGTCACCCTGCACATCGGGACGGCCGCCGTGCCGGTGACCGTCCGTCCGCTCGGCCCGGACACCGCCCGGCTCACCCTCCGCCGGGCGCTCCCCCTGCGGGCCGGCGACCGCGCGGTGCTCCGGGAACCCGGCGGGACCCGCCCGCCCCGCGGGATCACCGTGCTGGACGTACGGCCGCCCCGGCTGGCCCGGCGCGGCGCCGGGCGGGCCCGCGCGGCCGAGCTGGACACCATGACCGGCCGTCCGGACGGCGCCGCCGAACTGCGCCGCCGCCGGCTGGTCCGGCGCGCCGACCTGCGGGCGATGGGCGTCCCGGCGGACGGCGAGCCCGTCGCCGGGGACTGGCTGGCCGACCGCGGGCACTGGAACCTCCTCCGGGAACGGCTGGCCGGCCAGGTCCTCGACCACGCCCGGACACACCCGCTGGATCCCGGTCTGCCCGCGGAGGCGGCCCGTCGGCGGCTGGGACTGCCCGACCGTGCCCTGGTCGACGCGCTGGTCGCGGCCCAGCCCCGGGTCCGGGCCCGCCAGGGCCGGCTGTACCCCGCCGACAGCTCCCGGCCCGCCCTGCCGGCCCCCGTGCGCGCAGCCGTGGACGCCCTGCGCCGGGACCTGGACCGCACCCCCTTCCGCGCCCCCGAGGCCGGACGCCTCGCCGAACTGGGCCTGGACCGCAAGGCGTTGGCGGCGGCCGCGGCCGCCGGGGTCCTGCTGCGGATCACCGACGGGATCGTGCTGCTGCCCGGCGCGGACGCCGACGCCGCCGCCGTCCTGCGCGCGCTGCCCCAGCCGTTCACCCTCAGCGAGGCCCGGCGCGCGCTCGACACCACCCGGCGGGTGGCCGTACCGCTGCTGGAGTTCCTGGACGCCCGGGGGCACACGGAGCGCGTCGACGAGCAGCACCGGCGCTGCCGTGCGGACGCGGGGGACGGAGGCGGACAGGAATCGAACCTGCCTGCCCGAGATCCTCGGACACCTCGGTTTTGAAGACCGGGAGGGCCACCAGGCACCCACACGCCTCCACCGCTCGTCAGGCTACTGCCCCAGGAGACCACCGGTATGACATCGACACCGACCCGTCGGACGCCCGTACGGCTCACGCAGTTCGCCCACGGCGGCGGCTGCGCCTGCAAGATCCCGCCCGGCGAGCTGGAGGAGGTGGTCGCCGGACTGACCGCGCCGCCGCTCACCGGCGGTGACACCCCGCTGCTCGTCGGCCTCGCCACCGGCGACGACGCGGCCGTGGTCACGCACCGGGGGACCGCCGTGGTGTGCACGGCCGACTTCTTCACCCCGGTCGTGGACGACCCCTACGACTGGGGACGGATCGCCGCCGCCAACGCCCTGTCCGACGTGTACGCCATGGGCGGCCGGCCCGTGCTCGCCGTCAACCTGCTCGCCTGGCCGCGCGACCGGCTGCCGTTCGACCTCGCCCGCGAGGTGCTGCGCGGCGGGCTGGACACCGCCACCGAGGCGGGCTGCCATGTCGGCGGCGGACACAGCGTGGACGACCCCGAGCCGAAGTACGGCATGGCCGTCACCGGCATCGCCGATCCGGCCCGGCTGCTGCGCAACGACGCCGGCCGCCCCGGCCTGCCCCTGTCCCTCACCAAACCGCTGGGCACCGGCGTGCTGAACAACCGGCACAAGGCCACCGGCGAGTGGTTCGCGCACGCCGTCGCCACGATGGCGGCCCTCAACCGGGAGGCGTGCGAGGCCGCGCTGGCCGCCGGCGCCGAATGCGCCACCGACGTCACCGGCTTCGGTCTCCTCGGCCACCTGCACAAGCTGGCCCGCGCCTCCGGGGTGACCGCCGTCGTCGACACCGCCGCCGTCCCGTACCTGGAGGGCGCCCGGGAGGCCGTACGGGACGGCTACGTCAGCGGCGGCACCCGGCGCAACCTGGAGTGGGTCACCCCGCACACCGACTTCGGGAGCGCCGACGCGGACACCCGGCTGCTGCTCGCCGACGCGCAGACCTCCGGCGGGCTGCTCGTCGCCGGGGAGGTGCCCGGGGCGCCGGTGGTGGGCGAGCTGGTGCCGCGCGGCGCCCACTCGGTCGTGCTCAGGTAGGAGCGGTCACGGCTCGGTGCCCGTGTGCTCGTCGATGCCCGCCCGGATCCGGTACGCCCGCACCAGCGCCAGGGCCGCCGGGCCCCGGGGGCGCCGGCCCGGACGGATGTCGACGGCGAACGCCTTCGTCTCCTGGATGTGCGTGTTCGGGTCCAGGGACAGGTGCAGCAGCTCGTTGGCCGCGTCCCCGGTGCTGTAGCCGTTCGGACCCCAGTGGTACGGCAGCCCCACCTGGTGCAGCCGGCGGCCGTGCACGGTCAGCGGGGTCATCCGGTCGGTGACCAGCACCCGCGCCTCCACCACACCCCGGGCGCTGACGATCGTCGCCCACCCGGTGTGCGCCAGGCCCCGCTCGGCGGCCAGCTCAGGGGAGACCTCGCAGAAGAACTCCGGCTGGAGTTCCGCCAGGTACGGCTGCCAGCGGGACATGCCGCCCGCCGTGTGGTGCTCGGTGAGCCGGTAGGTGGTGGCCACGTACGGGAACACGCGGGAGCCGGGCTCGTCGCCGCTCGGCTGGTAGCGGTTGTCCGGGTGCGGCGGCAGCAACTGCCGTACCGGATTGCGCTGCTGGTCGTGGAGCAGGTTCGGGAAGGGGGAGTCCTGCGGTTCGTAGTGCGTCGGCAGCGGGCCGTCGGTGAGTCCGGACGGCACGTACAGCCAGGCCTTGCCGTCCGCCTGCATGATGAACGGATCCGTGCCGGACAGGGCCTCCGGACCGGTCGCGTCCTCGGGCGGCTCGTGGTCCGGCGCCTTGTCCTTCTTGAAGTCGGGAACGTCGTGCCCGGTCCACTCGCCCTGCTCACCCCGGTCCGGGTCCCACCACACCAGCGCCTTGCGCTCGCTCCACGGCCTGCCCTCGGGGTCGGCGGAGGCCCGGTTGTACAGGATCCGCCGGTTGGCCGGCCAGGCCCACGCCCACTCGGCCGCCACCCAGTCCTGCTCCCGGCCCGGTGTGCGGCGGGCCGCCTGGTTGACGCCGTCGGCGTACACCCCGCAGTAGATCCAGCAGCCGCAGGCCGTCGAACCGTCGGGCTTCAGCTGCTCGTACGAGGAGAGCGGGTGGCCCTCGGCGTCCCGGCCGTTGATCTCGGCGAGGACCGCCTCCGCGTCCGGCTCGGCGTACCGGCCCTTCACCGGGTAGTCCCAGACCAGGTCGAGCAGCGGCCGGTCCATCTCGTCGGCCGACCCGGCGAGCTTCTCCCGGACGATCCGGCCCAGGTGGTAGGCGAACCAGAGGTCGCTGCGCGCCTCGCCGGGCGGTTCCACCGCCTGGTGGTGCCACTGGAGCAGCCGCTGGGTGTTGGTGAAGCTGCCGTCCTTCTCGGTGTGTGCGGCGGCCGGCAGGAAGAACACCTCGGTGCCGATGTCCTCCGTGCGCAGCTCCCCGGTCTCGATCTCCGGGCCGTCCTTCCACCAGGTCGCGGACTCGATCAGGGAGAAGTCGCGGACCACCAGCCAGTCGAGGGCGGCCATGCCGAGCCGCATCAGCTTGGAGTTGGCGTTGCCCACGGCCGGGTTCTCGCCGATGAGGAAGTAGCCCTTGCAGGTACCCTCCAGCTGGGCCATCGTCGTCTCGTACGTCGAGTGGGAGCCGGTCAGCCGGGGCAGGTAGTCGAAGCAGAAGTCGTTCTCGGCGCTCGCCGCCTCGCCCCAGTACGCCTTGAGCAGGCTCACCAGGTACGCGCGCATGTTGCCCCAGTAGCCCTTGTGCGCGGCCTCGGCCCTGACGAAGGACTCCAGGTCCTGGTTCTGGTGGGCGTGGGGCATCGGGATGTAGCCGGGCAGCAGGTTGAACAGGGTGGGGATGTCCGTGGAGCCCTGGATGGAGGCGTGCCCGCGCAGCGCGAGGATGCCGCCGCCGGGCCGGCCGATGTTGCCGAGCAGGGTCTGCAGGACGGAGGCGGCCCGGATGTTCTGCACTCCGACCGTGTGCTGCGTCCAGCCCACGGCGTAGGCGAAGGCCGTCGTCCGGTCGCGTCCGGAGTTCTCCGTGACCAGCTCGCACACCTGGCGGAAGACGTCCCGCGGCACCCCGCAGACCTGCTCCACCAGTTCGGGCGTGTAGCGGGCGTAGTGCCGCTTGAGCACCTGGAACACACACCGGGGGTGGGTGAGCGTCTCGTCACGCTCCGGCTCGCCCTCGCCGATCACCGCGCCGCCGGAGCCGTGCGCCTCGCCGCGCGCCGCCTCGGTCACCGAGGATCGGCCGCCGGTGCGGTCGTCGTACTCCTGGTCGCGCTCGCCGGAGGCGGCCTGCACCTCCGTACCCTCGTACTGCCAGCTGGCGTTGTCGTAGCTGCGGCTGTCGGCGTCCAGGCCGGAGAAGACGCCGCCCAGGTCCTCCGTGTCCTGGAAGTCCTCAAGCAGGATCACCGGCGCGTTGCTGTACGCCACGATGTACTCGCGGAAGTACTTCTCGTGCTGGAGCACGTGGTTGACGATCCCGCCGAGGAAGGCGATGTCCGTGCCCGCGCGCAGCGGCACGTGCAGGTCGGCGAGCGCGCTGGTGCGGGTGAACCGGGGGTCGACGTGGATCACCTTCGCGCCGCGGGCCTTGGCCTCCATCACCCACTGGAACCCGACGGGATGGCACTCGGCCATGTTCGAGCCCTGGATGACGATGCAGTCCGCGTTCTGCAGGTCCTGCTGGAAGGTGGTCGCGCCGCCGCGGCCGAACGAGGTTCCCAGACCGGGAACCGTGGAGGAGTGTCAAACGCGCGCCTGGTTCTCGATCTGGATGGCGCCGAGCGCGGTGAACAGCTTCTTGAGGAGGTAGTTCTCCTCGTTGTCGAGCGTGGCTCCGCCCAGGCTCGCGATGCCCAGCGTGCGGCGGGTGCGGGTCTCGTCGACCTCCCACTGCCAGCCGGCCCGGCGGGCCGCGACGACCCGGTCGGCGATCATGTCCATCGCCGTGTCCAGGTCGAGCAGCTCCCAGTCGGTGCCGTGCGGGCGCCGGTACAGGACCTGGTGCTCCCGGGAGTCCCCGGTGGTCAGCTGCAGGCTCGCCGCGCCCTTGGGGCACAGCCGGCCGCGCGAGATCGGGGAGTCGGGGTCGCCCTCGATCTGGGTGACCTTCCCGTTCTCCACGTACACGTTCTGGCCGCAGCCGACGGCGCAGTACGGGCAGACGGACTTCACCACCCGGTCGGCCGTGGCGACCCGGGGCGTGAGCCGTTCGCTGTGCCCGCTCTTGGCGGCGGCGCCGCGCCCGAGCGGATCGGTGCCGGTGAGCTGGCGGTAGACAGGCCAGGAGTCGATCCAGGTGCGTACGCCCACGACTCCTCCTCCCGCTCGGTGCCACGATTGTCCCGCGTCCCGCTGGTCGCGGCATCTCCGGCCGCAGTCGCGTCGAGGTACCCCCGCCGGGCCCGGCCAAACGGATCCGGCAGGAGTGAGGACGCCGTCCCGGGGCTCCGCCGTGGCGGTGTGCCGGTCCGTGGCGGTGCGCCGGTCCACCGTGTGAGGCGGCACCCGTCGCCGTACGCGTCGCCGGCCGGGGTGCGCTGAAGGGCCCGCTCCCCGTGGCACGCGGTCCACCGCGAGAACTCGACGACGGACCGGCCGCGGGGCGGCGTCGTCCTCGTCGTGGAACGGGGCCGCCCGTGCCGTCCTGGCGCCCTCCCGCGCGGGCACCGGCCGGCACGTCCGCTGCCGGGGGCCCGGCCGGGGAGCGGACGGCGTGTGCTGCCCGCCGCGATCGGCCGCAGGCCGGCCGGACCCCACCCGGCCTGCGGCCGCAGGCTGTTCGTCGTGCCGTACCGCTGCCGACGCCGTCGGCGGCCCTGGCGGTGCAGGGGGCGACGGCGCGGGAGAGGCAGCCACGCCGTGGCCGGGTCCGTCATGAGCGCGGGCCTGCCGCCGGTCGGCGTCGCGGCCGCGGCGGTCACCCGGTCACGGGCGGACCGCGACGAACGCGAGGCCCGACGCCTGCCGGGTGGGCGGCCTGTCCTGCCGTCCGGTGACGGACGTCCCGGCGTGCTCGTGTGCGACGACGACCAGAAGCTCACGCCCGGCCCGGCCCGCGACGGCGAAGACCGGGCCGCGCGCCCGGCACCTCGTCAGCGGCCCTCCGCCCGGAGCCTCTCCCGCTGCGGGACGACCGTGTACCGGGGGTCCTCGGCGGAGGCCACCCCGGCGTGGAAGACGCCGAAGCGCAGCGCCGCCGAACCGGTGAGGAGGGCCGCTCCCGCCGCCGCGGCCGGCCACCGGGGCCTGATCCGGGCCGAGAGCAGGGCCAGAGCGGCCCCGCCCGCCGTCAGGGCCTCCGCCGCGCGCAGCAGCCGGTGCGGCCTGCCCTGCTCGAAAGGCTCCGCCGCCAGCCCCATCCGCCGCTTCATCAGCTGGAAGGAGCCCAGCTCCAGCCCGGCTCCCAGCGCCGCCATCCGCCGTGCCGGTCCCGACTGGGCGGTGGGCACCGCGAGGAGGGCGAGGCCTGCGGCCGATGCGGCGGCGGAACCCGCGAACACGAACGGGAGCTGCCGGTAGCCCTCGTGCCAGGACGGCACCGCCGTGTCCGACAGCAGCACCGCGGTGTACGTCGCCACGGCCGGCCCGAGAACGGCGGCGCCCGCCGTGGCGGCCGAGCCGACCAGCCGGTACCGGCCCGCCACGTCGGTCGCCGCGGCCGCCAGCGTCAGCGGCGCGTACCCGCTCAGGATCCAGGAGCCGACGCTCATCGGTGAGGTCGGCTTGAACACCCGCAGCATGTTCATGAACCGGGCCGGGCGCCCCAGGTCGTGCACCAGTGCCGCCAGCGACAGCGTGATGGCGCCGGCCGCGCCCACCTTGGCCGCCCTGCCCAGGTCCGGCAGCCCGGTCGCCCCGGCCCCCGCCGCCAGCAGCGAGGAGGCGCCCGCCAGCCCGCCCAGGTACAGGTACCCGGCGATGTCCAGCGGCTTCCAGGTCGGCTTGTTCAGGACGGGCTTGCCGTAGTACGACGAGAACGCGGCGTCCGGCACCACCGGCTGCTCGCCCCGGCCGCGCCGGCGCCGGCGGCGCCCCGCGTGCACCCCCGTCGGCGCCTCCCGGTCGGGCCGGGCACCGCGCACACCGTCCCGTGTCACGTCGGACTCGCTCATCGCCGCCTCCGCACGAAACTGCCGGCGGCGAGCGCGACCAGCGACACGGCGGCCAGTGCCGCGTGCCGCCACATGTCGGGCAGGTCCCGGGTGGTGACCACCGGGTCCGGTGGCAGGCCGTACACCTCCGGCTCGTCCAGCAGTAGGAAGAACGCGCCGTCGCCGCCTACCCCGTCGTCCGGGCTCTCGCCGTACAGGCGCGCGTCGGCCACGCCGGCCGCGTGCAGCTGCGCCACCCGGGCCTGCGCGCGCTCCCGCAGCTCGTCCAGCGGACCGAACTGGATCGAGTCCGTGGGACAGGACTTCGCGCACGCCGGTTCCATGCCGACGCCGAGCCGGTCGTAGCACAGCGTGCACTTCCACACCCGGCCGTCGTCCTCGCGCTGGTCGATCACGCCGTACGGGCAGGCGGGCACGCAGTAGCCGCAGCCGTTGCAGATGTCCTCCTGGACGACGACCGTGCCGAACTCGGTGCGGAACAGCGAACCCGTCGGGCACACGTCGAGGCAGGCGGCGTGCGTGCAGTGCTTGCACACGTCGGACGCCATCAGCCAGCGCAACTCCGTGCGCCCGTCGGGGGCGAGGGGTGAGATCTCCCCGGCGGGCGCGCCCACGGGGGCCTGGTCCGGCGGGGGAGCGGTGGCGCCCGGGCCCGGGGACGCGGCGTCGGTGCCCAGCCGGGACGCGGCGGCGAAGACGTCGACGTCGTCGTGGCCGTCGTGCGCCACCCCCGGTTCCTGCCCGGCGAGCGGCTTGCGCTGCTCGATGAAGGCCACATGCCGCCAGGTGTCGGCGCCGAGACCCTGGGTGTTGTCGTACGACATGCCGGTCAGCAGGAGTCCGTCCTCCGGGACGGCGTTCCACTCCTTGCACGCGACCTCGCAGGCCTTGCAGCCGATGCACACCGAGGTGTCGGTGAAGAAGCCCATCCGTGGCGGGGCGTCCGGATACCCGGCCGCCCCGGCCACGTCCGGCTGCGGACCGTACAGGAGGTGTCCCTGGCCCTCAGCGCCGTCGCTCATGCGGTGCCTCCTCGCTCGTCACGCGTCCCCGTGTCGGGTCGCCCCGCCGGCGCGGCCCCACCGTCCAGGATCCGCCTCCCGTCGGCCGCCTGCAGCCCCGGGCGAGGCCGCCCGGCGGGTACGAGCCGGTGTACGGCCGGTCCGTCATGCCGGGCGCGTCGCGGTGGAGGGAGGACATCGGAAGGAAGGTGCCGGTCCAGCCCGGTCACCCGGCGTTCGACGCGCCCCCGCCGCCGGGACCGCCACCTCGTGCTCACCCTCCGCCCCGTGCCGGGACCCTCACTCGGGGTGCTCCCTCCCGAGCCTGGCACGGGTGCCCTCGCCCCGCGCGGCCGAAACGGTGGGTGTCGGGACGCCGGGACTCGGGGTGAACCCGTCGATCGGTGCTGAGCGGCGCGCTGCCGGCCTGTGCGTACGCCGGCTCACTGGTGGCTGTCGCCCCGCCCGGGGCGGGTGCCATCCGGTGGCGGTCTCCGCGTGCGGCGAGGAGGTGTCCGGGCCGGTGCGACGGCCGACGTCCTGCACCGGGCGGTACGGGCCGCGCGGGCCGACCGGGGGAGTGGCGAGCCTCGTCGTGCCCCGCCGCGTCCTCGCCGCCCCGGCAGGGTCACGTCAGCTCGCGGTGCCGCCGCGCACACTCCCCGGCGGGCGGCCGCAGTACCTGGCCGGCCGCCGCGGAAGGCTGGTTCAGCCGGCCACCGCGGCGACGAGCGGCACGGTCGCGGTGACCCGCTTGCCGTGGGACAGCCAGGTCACCTCCAGCTTGCGGGCGAGCATCGCCACGAGGTGCAGGCCGTGGCCGCCGACCCGCCGGGGGTCAGGAGGACGCCGCCGCGGCGGCTCCGGGGAGGTGTCCGTGACGGTGATGCGCAGCGCGTCGGCCTCGGGAAGCAGCTCCAGGCCGAGCGCGCACGGGCCGGGCGCGTGCTTGGTCGCGTTGGTGATCAGTTCGCTGACGACCAGCTGTGCGTCCTGTATCGGCCGCCGCCCGGGCTCCGGCCGGGCCCGGGCCAGCAGGGCGGCGACGGCGTCTCTGGCCTCGCCGATGCTGGAGACGCCGGTGTCCCAGGTGCGGCTGTAGCGCAGAGCGTTAGGACGCTCCTGCGTCGTCGCGTGGGTCCTGAGCGGGATGTCCATACCTCGTCGCCCTTGTCCTTTGGGGTCGGGGGCCCTTCCTGTGCACAGGGGGTCGCTGCCGTCCCTGCTCGGTTACCCCATGCCGAGCGGGTCAAGGGGCGGTGCGTGAGGATTCCTCCGGATGCACGGGAGCCCCACACAAGAACCCCGGACACAACCGCGGGAACACATGGAGAACGGGTCCGGAGATCCGCTTGCGCGGATCTCCGGACCCGTGTCACGGCCGGATGGGTGCACGTTCAGTGCTTGAAGACGTCCTTGACCTTCTCCTTGGCCTGCCGGGCGTCCCCGCGGGCGCCTTCCATGCGGCCCTCGGCCTCTTTGCTCTCGTTCCCGACGGCGCGGGCGGCGGCCTCCTTGGCCTTGCCCTTGGCCTGCTCCGCCTTGGCCTTCGCCTTCTGGTTGCCGGCCATCGTGTGTCACATCCCCACATCGAGGTGGTCTTCGGTCGCCATCCGGATTGCCGCTCCGCCGGTGTCCAAACCCCGGAACCGGGCCCGCCTACCGGGCCGAGGCCCGCAGCGGGTAGTGGTCCGAGAGGTTCGTGTACGTGTACGAGGTCCCCCAGCTCGTCACCGTCCAGGGCGCCGACCGTTCCTTGACGACCTCGTTGGTCCACCCGGCGGGCCGGGCGTGGCCGGCGCGGGCGAGGACGTGGTCCAGGTCCTCGCGCGGGTCGTCCGGGTAGCGGTCGTGGGCGATGGAGTTCTCCCGGGTGTCGAAGGAGTAAGGGTGCCCGGTGCGCGCGTCGGCCCCCGCCAGGTCCGCGTCGGCGAGCATGCTCGCGTACTCGGAGCCGCGGGAGTCGACGTTCAGGTCACCGGCGACCAGAACCTCCTCGTCCGCGGGGATGTTCTTGGCGTCCAGGAAGGAGTCGATCGCCCGGAACTGGCGAGCTCGGGTCAGGGCCGCCTCGCCCGCGCCGCACCCCGGGTCCGTGGACTGCGTGTGGGTGCCGACGACGTGCACCCTCGTGCCGTCGACGTCCAGCACCACGTACGCGAACCCCTTGTTCGACCACCAGTCGGAGCCACAGGCGTCCCGGTAGACGTACTGCTCCCTGTGCAGGACCGGCCACTTGCTGAGGACGGTGACCCCGCCGTCCTCGGGCGTGGTGGCAGAGTAGGCCCCGCCGGTCGCGTCCCAGCCGTCCCGGCCGCGCCCCACCACCGGCGTCTGGTAGGGGTACCGGTCCGCCGCCGCGCGCTTGAGGGCGTCCGACGCGGTGTTGTCGAACGCCTCCTGCAGCACCACCACGTCGTTGCCCTGGAAGAAGGACGCCTTCGGTATCTCCGCGGCCCGGTGGTCCTGCCCCCAGTTGGGGTACAGGTTCCGGCTCATGAGGAAGACGTTGTACGTCAGGACGCGCAGCGCCGGTGCCGGTGAGGCGGCGGCGGCCGGCGCCGGAGCGGCGAGCGCGGCGGCGGGCAGGGCGAGGGCGAGCACGGCCGCGGCGAGGGCGCGGCGCGGGGTGGAGGGCGTCACTGGATCTCCCTGTCGAGGAAGGGGCTGAGTGGCGCCGCACATCAAACCACCCGGAATTACTGACAGGTAACACCCAGGCGTGCACCAGGTGCCGGAGATCAGCGTTCGCGGCGCCGGCGGACCACGTGCCGTACGACGAGGCCCGCCACGACGGCGGCGGCGGCGAGCAGGACGTACAGCTGGTAGCGCCGGATCTCGTCGTAGACCGCGGTGATGTGGTCGCCCGCCAGGTAGGCCAGGGTGGTCCACAGGCCGACCCACAGGGCCGCGCCGAGGGCGTTGAAGGCCAGGAAGCGGCGCCAGCGCATGCCGGTCGTGCCCGCGATGATGCCGTTGGCCTGGCGCAGCCCCTCGACGAACCGGGCCACCGTGACGATCTTGCCGCCGTGCCGGTCGAAGAACGCCTCGGCGGCCTCGAACCGCTTCGGCGTCAGGAAGACGTACCGCCCCCAGCGGTGCACGAAGGCCCGCCCGCCGGCCCGGCCGATCAGATAGCCGATGTTGTCCCCGGCGACGGCCGCGACGAACGCGATGACGGCCACGGCCACCACGTCCAGCCGCCCCGCGCCCGCGTAGACCCCCGCGGCCAGCAGGATCGTCTCGCCGGGCGCGGGGACGCCGAAGTCCTCCACGAAGACCACGGCCCCCACGGCCCAGTAGCCGTAGTGGCCGAGCAGCGGCTCCAGCGCCGCCAGCGGTCCGGGCAGGGGTGGCGACATTCCTCCACGGTACGACGGCCCGGCCGTGCGGCCGTCAGGAGCGGGTGACCGCCGCGTCCTCCTGGTCCCGGGGCGCAGCCTCCGGTGCGGTGGGCCGGTCCCGGCGGCCGGTCAGGCGGAGGGCGAGCGGCTCGGTGTACCGGGCGGTCAGAGGGCCGAGGACCACCAGCAGCAGGACGTACGCGGTGGCCAGCGGGCCGAGGTCGGAGTCGATGCCGGAGGTGACGGCCAGCCCCGCGATGACGATCGAGAATTCCCCACGGGCGACGAGGGTGCCGCCGGCCCGCCACCGGCCGCGGGCCGAGATGCCCGCGCGACGGGCCGCCCAGTAACCGGTGGCGATCTTCGTGAGGGCGGTGACGACGGCCAGGGCCAGCGCGGGCAGCAGGACCGGGGGGATGCTCGCCGGGTCGGTGTGCAGGCCGAAGAAGACGAAGAACACGGCGGCGAACAGGTCCCGCAGGGGTGCCAGGAGGTGGTGGGCGCCCTCGGCGACCTCCCCGGACAGGGCGATGCCCACCAGGAACGCGCCGACCGCCGCCGACACCTGGAGCTGCTGGGCGACCCCGGCGACCACCAGGGTCAGACCGAGCACGACCAGCAGCAGCTTCTCGGGGTCGTCGGTGGAGACGAACCGGGAGATGTGCCGGCCCCAGCGCACCGCCACCAGCAGGACCAGGCCCGCCACCCCCAGCGCGACGGCCAGCGTGGCGCTGCCCGCGGCGAGGCCGGTCCCGGCCAGCAGGGCCGTGACGACGGGCAGGTAGACCGCCATGGAGAGGTCCTCCAGCACCAGGATGCTGAGGATCACCGGTGTCTCCCGGTTGCCGATCCGGCCCAGGTCGCCGAGGACCTTGGCGATGACGCCGGAGGAGGAGATCCAGGTGATGCCGGCCAGGACGACGGCGGCGATCGGGCCCCAGCCGAGCAGCAGGGCCATGGCCGCGCCGGGCAGGGCGTTCAGGGTGGCGTCGACGATCCCGGCCGGGTACTGCGTCTTCAGGTTGGAGACCAGGTCGCCGGCCGTGTATTCGAGACCCAGCATGAGCAGCAGCAGGACGACACCGATCTCGGCGCCGATCGCCACGAACTCCTCGCTGGTGCCGAGCGGCAACAGACCGCCCTCGCCGAAGGCCAGCCCGGCCAGCAGGTAGAGCGGTATGGGGGAGAAGCTCAGCCGGGCGGCGAGCCGGCCCAGCAGTCCGAGGCACAGGATGATCGCGCCGAACTCGATGAGGAAGACCGCGGAGGAGTGCATCCGGCTCACTCCCGCCCGAGGATCGCGGCGGCCGCCTCGACGCCCTCCCGGGTGCCGATGACGATCAGCGTGTCCCCGCCGGCCAGCCGGAACCCGGGGCCGGGGGAGGGGGTCGCCTCCGCGCGACGCAGGACCGCCACGATCGACACGCCGGTCTCGGTGCGCATCCGGGTCTCGCCCAGCAGCCGTCCGTTCCAGTGCGAGGCGCCGGACAGCTCGATCCGCTCCGCCACCAGGCCCAGCTCCGTCGTGGACAGCAGGGTGGGGCTGTGGTGGGTCGGCTTCAGGGCGTCCACCAGGGCCTCCGCCTCGGAGCCCGTGAGGTGGACCGAGAGCGCGCAGGCGTCCGGATCGTCGCGCCGGTAGGCGCTCACGGTGCGGGAGCCGTCCCGGTGGGCCACCACCGACAGATGGCGGTGCTCGCGTGTCGTGAGGTCGTACCGGACGCCGATTCCCGGCAACGGCGTCCTGCTGGTGCGTGCGGCGCTCATGGCTGCCCCCCTGTCCGGCTTGAACGTTTCTTGGTGAAACCTTTAGCCGAACCCTACCTTGGTGGCGATCGCCGGAGGCAGGGCGTTCGGGCGGACAGGGGGGTGGAGCGCTATGAGCCGGAGGGGGCGGTGTCCTCGCCGGCGGCGGGGTCCGGCTGGCACAGGTCGCACAGTTCGTGGTTCCCGTCGCGGGTCACGACCGTTCCCCAGCCGAGGCACTGCTCGCAGTCGCGGGCGAGGGCCAGGTCGGGGTGGGGAGGCAGCAGGGGGCTGCCGTGGGCTCCGTACGCCATGCGGTGAACGGCTCCTTGAGGTGCTGGAGGGTCACAGGGAAAGGGATGACAACGGTGTCCGAGTGACTCCCATTATGTCCTATTTTTCCCTGATGTCTGTGACCTGGGTCACATCTCTCTAGAGGTTCCCGAGTCGGGCGTCCCGCCACAGGTCGACGCCGCCCTCGGTCGCGTACCGGTCGATCTCGGCCAGCTCCTCCTCGCTGAAGTCCAGGTTCTCCAGCGCGGCGACGTTCTGCTCCAGCTGCTCGACGCGGGAGGCGCCGATGACCAGCGAGGTCACCCGCTCGTCCCGGAGCGCCCAGGCCAGCGCCAGCTGGGCGAGGGTCTGCCCGCGCCGGGCCGCGATGCCGTTCAGGGCGCGCAGCCGGTCCCGCAGGTCGTCCGTCAGCCAGGAGGCGTCCAGGGACGTCCCGCGCGCCGCCCGCGAGTCCTGCGGGACGCCGTCCAGGTAGCGGCCGGTGAGCAGGCCCTGGGCCAGCGCCGTGAAGCCGATGACCCCGACGCCCTCCTCCTGGGCGGCGTCCAGCAGGCCGTCCGTCTCGATCCAGCGGTTGAGCATGCTGTACGACGGCTGGTGGATCAGCAGCGGGGTGCCGAGGTCGCGCAGGATCGCGGCGGCCTGACGGGTGCGCTCGGCGTCGTAGGAGGAGATGCCGACGTACAGCGCCTTGCCCTGGCGGACGGCGGTGTCGAGCGCGCCCATGGTCTCCTCCAGCGGCGTGCTCGCGTCCAGCCGGTGGGAGTAGAAGATGTCGACGTAGTCCACGCCCATCCGGCTCAGCGACTGGTCCAGCGAGGCCAGCAGGTACTTGCGGGAGCCGCCGCCCTGGCCGTAGGGGCCGGGCCACATGTCCCAGCCGGCCTTGGTGGAGACCACCAGCTCGTCCCGGTAGGGCGCGAGGTCCCGCTTCAGCAGCCGTCCGAAGTTCAGCTCCGCCGCGCCGTAGGGCGGGCCGTAGTTGTTGGCGAGGTCGTGGTGGGTGATCCCGAGGTCGAAGGCGCGCAGCGCGATCTCGCGCTGGGTCTCGAACGGGCGGTCGTCGCCGAAGTTGTGCCAGTAGCCCAGGGACAGGAGCGGGAGGTCCAGTCCGGAACGGCCGGTGCGCCGGTAGCGCATGGTGCCGTCGTAGCGAGCGGGGTCCGCGACGTACGTCATCGGGTCTTCTCCGGGTGGTGCGGTAGGGATCGCCCCTGCGTGTGCGCACGGGCCCGTCCACCCTGCTTCCTGGAGCGACGCAAGTCCAACCGCCGTCCCGGATGGGATTGAGCGGTTCCGTTTCTTAATCGGCCACAGGGGCAGGCGGTGATCAGCAGCGAGAGTAAGGAGGCGTCCGTGAGTGGTGTGACGTCCGGTGG
Organism: Streptomyces sp. NPDC029151; assembly: GCF_055564315.1. Lineage (NCBI taxonomy): Bacteria > Bacillati > Actinomycetota > Actinomycetes > Kitasatosporales > Streptomycetaceae > Streptomyces > Streptomyces sp. NPDC029151. The sequence continues at coordinate 231,303 of NZ_JBVHWQ010000010.1, read as the reverse complement.
GGGAGAGCAGACCCGCGGCAGGCAGCGGGTACCGGCGGCCGTGGCCCGGCTGCCGCGCCAGGTCCGGGAAGAACTGACCCGCAGGCTGCGCCGCAACCGACGGGCCTTCCGTGCCGACGACGTCCAGGTCGTCGAGCCTCCGCTGCTCCGGCGCGCCGTCGGCGCCTCCGCGCTCGGCAACTGCATGGAGTGGTTCGACTTCGGCGTCTACAGCTACCTCGCCGCCACCATCGGCAAGGTGTTCTTCCCCGGCGCCTCCCCGGCCGCGCAGGTCATCTCCTCGTTCGCGACCTTCGCCGCCGCCTTCGTGGTACGGCCGCTGGGCGGACTGGTCTTCGGGCCGCTCGGCGACCGGGTCGGCCGGCAGAAGGTGCTCGCCACCACCATGATCATGATGGCGCTGGGCACCTTCGCCATCGGTGTCATCCCCGGTTACTCCACCATCGGCATCGCCGCGCCCGTGCTGCTCCTGCTGGCCCGCATGGTCCAGGGCTTCTCCACCGGCGGCGAGTACGGTGGCGCCACCACCTTCGTCGCCGAGTACTCCCCGGACCGCCGGCGCGGCTTCCTCTCCAGCTGGCTCGACTTCGGCACCTTCGTCGGCTACGCCCTCGGCTCGGCACTGGTCACCGCGCTGAACCTGGCCCTGACGGACGACCAGATGCTGTCCTGGGGCTGGCGCGTGCCGTTCCTGATCGCCGGACCGCTCGGCGTGATCGGCCTGTACATGCGGATGAAGCTGGAGGAGTCCCCGGCCTTCCAGCAGCAACTGGACGACCACGAGAAGGCGCTGGCGCAGGAGTCGGCGGGCGGAGAGTTCAAGGACATCGTCAGGAACCACTGGCGGCCCCTGCTCCTCTGCATGGGCCTGGTGCTGCTCTACAACGTCACCAACTACATGGTCACCGGCTATCTGCCGACCTATCAGACCGAGACCCTGCACCGCTCCAGCGGCTCGGCGGACCTGCTGGTCCTCGTCGGCATGGTGTGGATCGTCGTCCTGATCACCTTCCTCGGCCGGCTCAGCGACCGGGTGGGCCGGCGACCGCTCTACGCCGTCGCCGCCGCCGCGATGATCGTGCTCGCCGTGCCCGCCTTCCTGCTGATCAAGGCCGACGGCACCTGGCCCCCGATCCTCGGGGTGCTGCTCCTGGCCACGCTGCTGGCCTGCTTCGCCGCGCCCAGTGCGGCGACCCTGCCCGCCCTGTTCCCGACCGCCGTCCGCTACGCGGCCATGGGCATCGGGTTCAACTTCGCCGTCGCCGCCTTCGGGGGCACCACCCCGCTGGTCACCGCCGCGCTGGTCGGCGTGACCGGCGACGACCTCATGCCCGCCTACTACCTGATGCTGGCCGGTGCCATCGGCCTGATCACCGTGCGCTTCCTGCCCGAGAGCGCCCAGGTCCCCCTCAAGGGGTCGCAGCCGATGGTCGGTTCGCGCGAGGAGCAGCGCGACCTCATCACCACCTCGCAGGAGCTGTACGCTGTCGCGCGGCAGCAGGAGGGGGCGCGGCAGGGCTGAGCCGCCGGCTTCCGGGGGCTTCGGGGAGACGTCGGGGGAGCGTGGGGACCGGTCGCGTGGGGGTTGTTCGATCGTACGAACTTCTTGCCGACCGGTTACCGGCCCGGGTGTTTGACAGGAAACTTTCCTACCAATGGGCAACTCCCCACCCCCCACCTCGCCTTGGAGCCCCCGTGCCGAACAGAAACCGCCTCTCCCGCCGGACCGTCGTCGCCGGGCTCGGTGCCGCCGCCTCCGCCGTCCTGGTCGGTGTCGCCCGGGACCGCACGGCCTCGGCCGCCGCGCCCGGTCTGGACGACCCGGCGAAGAAGGAGATCGCCATGAAGCTGGTGTCGAGCGCGGAGAACTCCTCGCTCGACTGGAAGGCCCAGTACAAGTACATCGAGGACATAGGCGACGGCCGCGGCTACACCGCCGGCATCATCGGCTTCTGCTCCGGCACCGGCGACATGCTCGACCTCGTCCGGCTCTACACCGACCGCAGGCCCGGCAACGTCCTCGCCCCGTACCTGCCCGCCCTGCGCAGGGTCAACGGCACCGACTCGCACGACGGCCTCGACCCCCGCTACCCCGGGGACTGGCGCAGGGCCGCCCAGGACACCGCCTTCCAGCAGGCCCAGAACGACGAACGCGACCGCGTCTACTTCGACCCCGCCGTCACCCGGGGCAAGGCCGACGGGCTGCGCGCTCTGGGTCAGTTCGCCTACTACGACGCCCTCGTCATGCACGGCGACGGCGACGACCCCACCAGCTTCCGCAACATCCGGGCGCGCGCCCTGCGAGCCGCCAAGCCGCCGGCCCAGGGCGGCAACGAGACGGCCTACCTCGACGCCTTCCTGGACGCCCGGGTCTGGGCCATGAAGCAGGAGGAGGCGCACAGCGACACCAGCCGCGTCGACACCGCGCAGCGGGTCTTCCTGCGCAAGGGCAACCTCGACCTGAACACACCGCTCGACTGGAAGGTGTACGGGGACGGCTACCACATCGGCTGACCTGAGCAGGGGGCGCACTCGCACGGTGCGCCCCTGACGGGGAAAGATGGGTGGTGAGCGATACGACCCACCGAAGCGGAGGAACGGACTCATGGCGCACGAGCGCGCCGGCCGGCCGGCCGGGCCCCAGGACCTTGTCGACGTGGCCCGGCTGGTCACGGCGTACTACACGCTGCACCCCGACCCCGCCGACCCGGGGCAGCGGGTGGCGTTCGGCACCTCGGGGCACCGCGGTTCGTCCCTCGCGAGCGCCTTCAACGAGGACCACATCGCCGCCACCAGCCAGGCCATCTGCGAGTACCGCGCCGCCCAGGGCACCGACGGCCCGCTCTTCCTCGGCGCGGACACCCACGCCCTCTCCGAGCCCGCCAGGGCCACCGCGCTGGAGGTGTTCGCGGCCAACGAGGTGACCGTGCTCATCGACAGCGCGGACGGCTACACCCCCACCCCCGCCGTCTCCCACGCGATCCTGACCCACAACCGGGGCCGCACCGCCGGCCTCGCCGACGGCGTGGTCGTCACCCCCTCGCACAACCCGCCCGCCGACGGCGGCTTCAAGTACAACCCGCCGAGCGGCGGCCCGGCGGCCTCCGACGCCACCTCCTGGATCCAGGACCGCGCCAACCAGATCATCACGGGCGGCCTGAAGGACGTCCGCCGGCTGCCGTTCGCCCGCGCGCTCGCCGCGGACACCACCCGGCGGTACGACTTCCTCGGCACGTACGTCGGCGACCTGCCCGCCGTGCTGGACCTGGACGCCGTCCGCGCGTCCGGCGTGCGGATCGGCGCCGACCCGCTCGGCGGCGCCTCCGTCGCCTACTGGGGCCGGATCGCCGAAGAGCACGGCATCGACCTGACCGTGGTCAACCCGCACACCGACCCCACCTGGCGGTTCATGACGCTGGACTGGGACGGCCAGATCCGCATGGACTGCTCCTCGCCGTACGCGATGGCCTCCCTCATCGAGCAGCGCGACCGCTTCCGCATCGCCACCGGCAACGACGCCGACGCCGACCGGCACGGCATCGTCACCCCGGACGCGGGCCTGATGAACCCCAACCACTACCTCGCCGTCGCCATCTCCTACCTCTACCGCCACCGCGAGCAGTGGCCGGCCGACGCCGGCATCGGCAAGACCCTCGTCTCCTCCACCATGATCGACCGGGTCGCCGGCGACCTCGGCCGCCGGCTGGTCGAGGTGCCGGTCGGTTTCAAGTGGTTCGTGGACGGACTGGCCGGCGGCGAGCTGGGGTTCGGCGGCGAGGAGTCGGCCGGCGCGTCCTTCCTGCGCCGCGACGGCTCGGTGTGGACCACCGACAAGGACGGCATCCTCCTCGCCCTGCTCGCCTCCGAGATCACCGCCGTCACCGACAAGACCCCGTCGGAGCACTACGCCGAGCTGACCGCCCGCTTCGGCGCCCCCGCCTACGCCCGCATCGACGCCCCCGCGACCCGCGAGCAGAAGGCGCTGCTCGGCAAGCTGTCACCGGCCCAGGTCACCGCGGACACGCTGGCCGGGGAGGCGGTCACGGCCGTCCTCACCGAGGCGCCCGGCAACGGCGCCGCGATCGGCGGCATCAAGGTCACCACGGAGAACGCCTGGTTCGCCGCCCGCCCCTCGGGCACCGAGGACGTGTACAAGGTGTACGCCGAGTCCTTCCTCGGCGCGGACCACCTCGCCCGGGTGCAGGAGGAGGCCCAGGCGGTGGTGCTGGGGGCGCTCGGCGGCTGAGCGCACCGCGCGGGGCGGCCTCCGTCACGGGGCCGCCCCCCACGGATCAGCCCCGTCCGCGCCCGCGGTCCAGCCGGCCCACTACGGCCCGCGCCATGGCCTCTTCCCCCTTGGCGTTGGGATGGGCCGGTGCCGCGGGCGAGGCGGGCTGGAGCGGCTCGATCCAGCGGTCGGCGGGCGCCTTGCACATGTCGTGACCGACCGTGGGGCCGTAGGTGTCCACGAACTCGGCCCGGTTCACGGCGGCCACCAGCCGCAGCATCAGGTTCAGCCGTTTCTCGGTGTCCCGCAGATAGGGGAAGTCCCCCTGCGCGAAGGGGACCTGAGGGGAGCAGCCGCTGCCGTCGTCGGGCAGCAGGTCCGGGTAGCCGACGACGACCACCCGCGCGTGCGGCGCCCTGGCGTGCACGGCCCGCAGGACCCGGTCGACCTTCGGCGCGGTCCGCGCGATCGTCAGGGTCAACTCGTCGTGGCCCGAGGCGCGGTACGAGCGCTCGCAGGGGTTGCCCGCCGGGTCCTGCGCGGCGAGCCGGGCGCAGGTGCCGATGATGGTCCCGAAACCGACGTCGTTGCCGCCGATCTGCAGCGTCACCAGGTCGGTGTGCCGGTCCAGGGCGTCGAGCTGGGGCGGGTGGGTGCCCTGCGTCCGCCACATCTCGGCGGTCGTGGCCCCGCCGCAGCTGACGTCCGTGAACGCGGACACCTGCCGCCTGGCGGCCACCAGCGAGGGGTAGTTGTGGTCCGAGCGCCCGCAGGCGGCGTCCACCTGTGCCGGGATGCCGGGGCCGGAGGTGTAGGAGTCGCCGAGCGCCGCATAGGCGGTCGTGGGGCCGGGGCCGCCCGGGTGTGCCGTGGCCGGAGCCGTGCCGGCGGCCACGAGGGCGCAGCCGCCCAGTGCCGCCCCGAGCGCGGCGGCCCGCCGCCGGCCCCTCGCCCCGTCCGCCGGACGCGTGTCGTGCGCCATGCATCCTCCCCCTGGTCCCGCGCGGCCCTCGCGCGGCCGACCGGGCCTGTATACCGTCCGGTAGGCCGCGCCGACCAGAAGCGGGACGCGATGAGTTCAGGGGAGGGGGGAGGCAACCGGTGTGCCGGCCGGGCCGGTTCAGGCGCCGGACGCCTGGAGCAGCGAGTCGTCCTCCGGGCGGGCCCCGGAGAGGCGGTGGCGGGCGGCGATCAGCGCCATGTCGACATCCCGCGTGCCGGTGGCCACGCACAGCGTGTACGACACGTCGGCGAGCCGCTGCCGGGCCTGGGGCGTGCTGTCCTCCGCCCCGAGCAGTACGAGAGCCTCGTACTGGGCGATGAGGTCCTGCAGTACCGCGGGGTGTGCCATGAGCATGTTTCCGCTCCCTGGGGGCGCCGATGGACGAAGACGCAGGCCCGAATACCCGCGGAGTGGCCGCGCATGCGTTCCGCCTCGGGCACGTGGCGCGGCGGGGGTTCAGGGTCGTGGGACGGGGTGGGCGGCGTGCGCCGGGGCACGTGGTGGCGGGCTGGGGGTGACGGGGGTGAACCACGGGTGGCGGCCGGGCCGGGGCACGGGGCGGTGAGCCGGGTCGGCGGCGGGCCGGGGCGGCGGGCGGGGGCGTCGCCGGTCGGGGGCATCACCCGGTCGGGTGTTCTCCGGCCGTGATCGGGCGGATCGGGGCCTGCCGCCGTGATCCTTCCGTGATCATGCCCCTGTGAGCCTTCCACGTCGAAGTGCCGTGCGCCGCCGGGTCGTTCCGGCCGCGCTCGGCACCCTCAGTGTTCTCGGTGTTCTGTCCCTGCTGTCCGCCCTGCCCGCCGCCGCCCAGCCGGCGCAGCGGGAGCACCGGTCCGCCGCGCCGCCGCCCCGGCCGGTCACGGAGGCCGAGGCGCGTACGGACGCCCGCCTCCGCTCCCTGCACGACCGGCCCCAGGCCCTGCGCGCGTTCTTCCGGCAGCTCCCCAAGGGCGGAGACCTGCACAACCACCTCTCCGGGGCGGTGTCCACGGAGTACCTGATCGAGGCGGCCGCCGAGGACGGGCTGTGCGTCGACACCGCCACGCTGACCGCTGTCGCCCCGCCCTGCGGCCCCGGCACCCGGCCCGCCGCCGACGCGCGCACCGACCGCGCGTTCCGTGCCGCGCTGGTCCGCGCCTGGTCCATGGAGGACTTCCCGCCCGGCGAGAACGGGCACGACCACTTCTTCGACACCTTCGGCAAGTTCGGCGAGGTCACCTGGCGGCACCGGGGCAGGCTGCTCGCCGAGGTCGCCGACACCGTCGTACGCAACAACCAGTTCTACCTGGAGACGATGGTCACCCCCGCCTCCGACGGCGCGAAGAAGCTGGCCGCGCAGGTGGGCTGGGACGACGACCTCGCCACCCTGCACCGCAGGCTGGTCGCGGGCGGCAAGCTGGACAGGCTGGTCGCCGAGGCCCGCGAGGAGGCCGACGACGGCGACGCCGAGTTCCGCGCCACCGAGCACTGCGGCACCCCGAGGGCCAGGCCCGCCTGCGGGCTCACCGTCCGCTGGATCTCCCAGGCGTCGCGGAGCGGTTCGCCGGAGCGGGTCTTCACCCAGCTGGCCCTCGGGATGCGGCTGGCCGAGGCCGACCCGCGGTTCGTCGCCGTCAACCTCGTCCAGCCCGAGGACGGGGACGGCTCTCTGCGCGACTACAGCCTGCAGATGCGCATGATCGGTTACCTGCGCACGAAGTACCCGAAGGCTCATGTCACCCTGCACGCCGGGGAGCTGCGGCCCGGGCTGGTCAAGCCCAAGGACCTGAAGTTCCACATCAGGCAGGCGGTGGAGGTGGCGCGGACCGAGCGGGTCGGGCACGGCGTCGACCTCGTCCACGAGGACCACTGGCGGCGCACTGCCCGCACCATGGCGGACCGGGAGGTGGCCGTGGAAGTGCCCTTCTCCAGCAACGCCCAGATCCTCGGCGTCAAGGGCGCCGACCACCCCTTCAGCACCTACCGCCGCTACGGCGTCCCGGTCGTCCTCGCCACGGACGACCCCGGGGTCTCCCGGATCGACATCAGCCACGAGTACCAGTACGCGGCCGCGACCTACGGCCTGCGCTACCCCGAACTGAAGGACCTGGCCCGCGCCTCCCTGGAGTACGGCTTCCTGCCCGGCGCCAGCCTGTGGCAGGGCAACCCCACCGCCAAGGGCTACCAGAGGGTCGCGTCCTGCCGTTCCGAGCACCCCGGCCTCCCCGTCCGCGGCGCGGCCTGCCGCCACCTGCTCACCCGGAGCGCGAAGGCTCGCCTGGAATGGCGTCAGGAGGCCGCGTTCCTCGCCTTCGAGGCGACCCACAGGAGCTGACGCCCCTGACGCGGCGAGGTGCCGCGTCGGGTGCGGCGGACCTCGGCCGGTCCGGATGAAACCCCCAGGCCGACGCCGGGACCGCCTCTTTCGGCCCGTCCCGGCGTCCGGCCCCCGGCCCCGGGGCGGGGCCCGGAGCCGGTGGTGTGGAAGGCTGGGCGGGGTCCGCATCCGCAGCACGGGGAGGCACCCGCCGGCATGGCCGTCATCCACCAGACCACCCTCAAGCCCACCAAGCTCGAACTGCTCACCGACTGGCTGCCCACCCGCCCCTGGTACCGCGGCGGCCCGGACGCCCCCGTGCTGGAGAAGTCCGGCGGGTTCCGGCTGGACGACCCCGAGGGCGAGGTGGGCATCGAGTTCATGGTGGCCACCGACACGTCGGCCCCGCAGCGCACGGCCTACCTCGCGCCGCTCACCTACCGCGGTGCGCCGCTGGAGGGCGCCGAGGACGCCCTCGTCGGCACGATGGAGCACGGGGTGCTGGGCAGCCGCTGGGTCTACGACGGCTTCCACGACCCGGTGCTGGCCGCCGAGTTGCTGGCGCTGATCGAGGGCAGGGCGCAGGCGATGGCCCAGAGCGTCACGGACACCCCCGACCACGAGGTGACCCGTTCCCACGGCGGTGCCCCCCTCGACCTGGCCGGCTTCACGCCCGAGCCGGCCGACGACCGCGACGGCACCCGCCTCGTCGTGCCCGGGGGCGCGGTCCTGCACGTCCACCGGGTGCTCACGCCCGTCACCGACGACCCGCCGCTGCCGTCGCGCGACGCCCTCGGACACGTCGCGAGCGGCTGGCAGGGTCCGGACGGCACCCGGCTGCGGGCCGTGTTCATGACGCTGCGCGCCGCCTGACCGGGGGCGCCGCCCCGCGCACCGGCAGGAGCGGTGCGGGGGCGGCGTCACCCCGCTCCGCGGCCTGGCATGGACCGGTCAAATCTGTCACTCTTTCGGCAGTCGCCGCCCTGACCCCATGAGGGGGCGACGGGCATCCCCGCACCGAGGTCGCGGGGGCCCCGTCCGCGGCCGTCCCGGCGCACCCCGGCCGGACCGGCGGCCTTTCGAGCAGGCCGGGATCCCGGCCGCCACGAAGGAGTAGCGTGTGAGACCGATCCCCCACAAGGCCCTCGGCGCCGGCGCGCTGACCGTCGCCGCGGTGGCCGCCCTGGTGCTCCCCGGTACCCCCGCCACCGCCGCGCCGGCCACGGCCCCCGCCGCCTGCACTCCGGCCCAGGTGGTCACCAACGGCGGCTTCGAGAGCGGCACTTCACCCTGGACCGCCTCCTCGTCCACCGTCATCACCAGCCGCTCCGGGCAGACCCCCCACGGCGGCAGCTCCTACGCCTGGCTGGACGGCGCCGGCACCACCCGCACCGACAGCCTCAGCCAGAGCGTGACCATCCCCTCCGGCTGCGCCGCCGCCACCCTCACCTTCTGGCTGCACACCGACACCGCCGAGACGACCTCGTCCATCGCCTACGACAAGCTCACGGCGAAGATCGGCGGCACCACGCTCGCCACCTACTCGAACCTGGACGACAACACCGGCTACGTCCAGAAGTCGATCGACGTCTCCGCCTTCGCAGGGCAGACGGTGACCCTGTCCTTCACCGGCACCGAGGACTCCAGCCTCCAGACCAGCTTCGTCCTGGACGACATCGCCCTCGACACCTCCGGCGGCTCCACGCCGCCCGGCACCGACGCGACCCGCACCCCGGCCGCTCCGGCGTACACCGTGAACCTCAGCAGCGACACGAGCGGCACTGCCTGGACCGGGCACGAGAGCGTGACCTTCACCAACGCCTCCGCCACCGCGCTCGGCGAGGTGTACCTGCGGCTGTGGGACAACTACCACGGCAGCTGCGACGCGATGCCGGTCAAGGTCGGCAACGTCACCGGAGGCACCGCCGGCGCCCTCTCCGTGGCCTGCACCGCGCTGAGGATCGACCTGCCCGGCCCGCTCGCCCAGGGCCAGAGCGCCACCATCGGCTTCGACCTCGGCATCACCGTGCCCAGCGGCGCCGACCGCTTCGGCCACGACGGCGCGTTCAGCTTCCTCGGCAACGCCCTGCCCGTCCTCGCCGTACGCGACGGCGCCGGCTGGCACCTGGACCCGTACACGAACAACGGCGAGTCCTTCTACTCCCTCGCCGCCGACTTCAAGGTCACCCTCGACCACCCCAGCACCCTGCTGGTCCCGGCCACCGGCACCTCCACCGACACCCCCGGCTCCAGCGGCCGTACCGTCACCACGGCCACCGCCGCCAAGGTCCGTGACTTCGCCTGGGCCGCCGGACCCTTCACCAAGATCTCCGGCACCTCGGCCGCCGGCGTCCCGGTGAACGTCTACTCCGTCTCGGGGATCAGCTCCTCCAGCGCCCAGTCGATGCTCTCCACCGCCAAAACCGCGGTCGACGCCCACGCCGCCCGGTTCGGCGCCTATCCGTACGGCGAACTGGACGCCGTCATCGACAACAACTACTGGTTCGGCGGCATGGAGTACCCCGGCTTCGTCCTGGACCTGGTCAGCACCACCGCGCTCACCCACGAGATCGGCCACCAGTGGTGGTACGGCATCGTCGGCGACGACGAGTACGCCAGCCCCTGGCTGGACGAGGCGTTCACCGACTACGCGACCGACCTCGCCCTCGGCAAGACCGGCAGCAACTGCTGGAGCGGCGTCTCCTGGGCCTCCAGCGCCGAGAAGATCAGCAACCCGATGGCGTACTGGGACGCGCACTCCTCCCGGTACTCCACCGTGGTCTACGGCTACGGCAAGTGCGCCCTGCACGACCTCAGGCGCGTCCTCGGGGACACCGCCATGGCCAAGCTGCTGAAGGACTACGCGAGCGCCCACTGGTACGGCGTGTCCACCACGGCCGAGTTCAAGGCGGCCGCCCAGGCGGCCACGACCACGGACCTGACCTCCTTCTGGACGCAGCACCGCATCGAGGGCTGAGCGACACCCACATGGGTCAACCACCGGCCGCGGACGGCTTCGTTGGGCGGTACCCGGGGTGCGGGACGACCCGGCCCCGGGTGAGATGGGAACGTGCGAATCCCCATATCCCGTTCCCGCGGCCGGTCCCGCCTCTGTCTCACCGGCGTCCTGACCGGCCTGCTCCTGTTCCTGTCCAGCCCCCCGGCCGCGCCCCGGCCGGCCGGGGGCGCACCCGAGCGCGGCAGCGCCTACATGGGCATCGGCGTCCTCGCCCACGACGGCGACACCGGCACCCGACCTCCGGACGCCCGCGCCTCCCAGACCGAGGGCGTCGACGTCTCCAGCCACCAGGGCGACGTCGACTGGCAGACGCTGTGGGACAGCGGCACCCAGTGGGCGTACACCAAGGCCACCGAGGGGACCTACTACACCAACCCCTACTTCGCCCAGCAGTACGACGGCTCGTACGGCATCGGCATGGTCCGCGGCGCCTACCACTTCGCCACCCCGGACACGACCGGCGGTGCGGCCCAGGCCGACTACTTCGTCGACCACGGCGGCGGCTGGTCCAGCGACGGCAAGACCCTGCCCGGCGCCCTCGACGTCGAGTGGAACCCGTACGGCGACGACTGCTACGGCAAGTCGCAGAGCGGCATGGTCGACTGGATCCGCGCCTTCCTCGACCGCTACAAGGACCGTACCGGCCGGGACGCGGTCATCTACACGGCCACCAGCTGGTGGACCGAGTGCACCGGCGACTACGCCGGTTTCGCCCAGGACAACCCGCTGTGGATCGCGCGCTACGCCTCCACCGCCGGACCGCTTCCCTCGGGCTGGACCTCGTACACGATGTGGCAGTACACCTCCAGCGGGCCGACGGTCGGCGACCACGACCGCTTCAACGGCTCCCAGAACGGCCTGCGGGAGTTCGCCGGCGACCCCTCCGCCACGGTCGACGGGTGACGGGCGGTCAGCCCGGCCTGTCCGCCCGCGACCGTCAGCGTGTGCACGGCGGCGTGAGGGTGCCGTAGCGGCCGTGACCACGGCACCGCGGACGGTGGGGCGGGCCGGCGCGGTGGCGCGCCCGCGCCGCCCGTCCGGGTCCGCCCGGACTGCGTGGTGCGGGCCGGGCGGGGAGACTGCGAGCAGGACGATGGGTGGTGATGGCCAGGTGACGGCAGAGCAGAGCGGGGCCCCGCTGGAGGAGTTCCTCGCCGATCCCGCCAACTGCATCCTGGACCTGACGACCGCCGTGGCCCACTGCGCGAAGTCGCTGGGCCTGTCGCACGCCGTGGTCTACCTCGCCGACCTCCAGCAGCGCCACCTCGTCCCGCTCACCGACGTGGCCGCCAGCCTGCCCATCGACGACTCGCTCGCCGGGTGGTGCTACCGCACCCAGTCCTTGCGCGTGGAGGAGTCCGACCGGGACGGCATGACCGCCTGGTTCCCGCTGCTGGACGGCGCCGAACGGCTCGGTGTGCTCGCCGTCCACGCACAGGTGATCACCGCCACCTCCCTGCGGCAGGGCCGGGCCCTCGCCGCCCTCCTGGCGATGATGACCACCTCGAAGCGCACCTACATGGACTCCTTCGTACGGCGCACCCGTACCGAGGCCATGCGCCTGCCCGCCGAGATGCTGAGGGCCTTCCTGCCGCCCCGCACCATCGGCAACGGCCAGGTCGTCTCCACCGCCGTCCTGGAACCGGCCTACGACATCGGCGGCGACGCCTTCGACCACTCCCTCACCACCCATGCCCTGCACGCCGTCGTCCTGGACGCCATGGGGCACAACCTGCTCTCCGGGCTGACCAGCGCGGTGGCCCTCGCGGCCTGCCGCAACGCCCGGCGCACCGACGCCGACCTGCGCTCGCTCGTCGACGGCGTGGACGAGGCGCTCAGCCGGTGGCTGCCGGACCAGTTCTGCACCGGCGTCCTCGCCCAGCTCGACTTCACCAGCGGGGTCCTGCAATGGAGCAACTGCGGGCACCCGGCGCCGCTGCTGATCCGCGACCAGCGGCTGATCGGCGACGCGCTGACCCGCGAGGCCGACCCGCCCATGGGCCTGCGCTCCCTGCTGTCCGCACGGGACCGCCGGGTGCACGAGACGCGGCTCCAGCCCGGCGACCGGGTGCTGCTCTACACCGACGGGGTCACCGAGTCCCGGACGGCCGACGGCCGGATGCTGGGCCTGGAGCGGTTCGCGGACCACGTCATCCGGGCCAGCACCACCGGCGAGATCGCGCCCGAGACCCTCAGACGCCTGATCCACTCCCTGCTGGACTCCCAGGACAGCCGGCTCCGCGACGACGCCACGATCCTGATGTTCGAGTGGCAGCCGGACCGCTGAACCGCCCCGTCCCCGGCCGGCCGCTGTCGGCGGGGCGGCCCTGCCAGCCCTCGTGGCCGCGGTCGTCAGTCTGCTCGTGGGCGGGTTCCCACGGTCGTCGCGCTGCACCCGCGGCGAGCCGGCGGGCAGCGCCGGTTAGGCTCGACGCGTGCCGCACGTCGAGATCCTCCAGCTGCTGGTGTCCCCGGTGCACCGGCTCGCCGGCCGGCCGGGTGACGGCCTGCCCGAACTGCCGCCCGGCGAACTGGTGACGACGGCCGAGGTGCGGGCGGGCCTCGGCATAGTCGGCGACCGGTACTTCAACCACCCCGCCCACCGCAACGCCTCGATCACCCTCATGGCGGCCGAGCGGCTCCCGCAGGCCGGCCCGTACCCGGCCGACCTGCTGCGGACCCGGCGCACCGTGCTGCTGCGCGGCGTCGACATCGACGCCTACATCGGCCGGACCGTCTTCCTCGACTGCGGAACCGGACCGGTGGACCTGGAGGTCCGCAGCGCCGCCCGGCCCTGCGCCTGGATGGACACCACTCTCGGCCCCGGCGCCCAGCGTGCCCTGCGCGGCGGCGGGGGAGTGCGCTGCCGGCCGCTGACCGACGGCGTCCTCGCGGTGGGGCCCGCCGTGTTCGGGGTGCGGGAGGCAGGGGACGGCGCGCACGGCACCACATGAGTGCGACGCATGAGTACGACGACTCAGGCGCCGCACCCCGGAGATCGTGAAGGCTGAGGGCATGACAACGCCGACACCCTCTCCGACGCCGTACTCCGCCCACCCGTACCCCGACCCGCAGCCGCAGCCGCAGCCGCAGCCGCAGCCAGCGCCGGGCCGGTCCCGGCGGCGGGCGGTGGTGGCCGGGGTGATCGCGCTGCTGCTGGTCGTCGCGGGCGTGGCGGCGGCCGTGTGGTGGGTGCGCGGCGGGGAGGACGGGCCGCTCGCCGGCCGTCCCCGGGTGACGGACACCCGCGCCGGCCTCTCCTACGGCGTCCCCGACGGCTGGAAGCACGACGCCGCCGACGACAGGGAACTGATCGGCGCCTTCTCCTCGCAGATCCGCAACACCCCCACCGCGAGCAAGAGCGGCGGCACCGTCCTGGCGGGCCGTGCCGGGCAGACCGTGCCCCGCGCGGGCCTGAAGCGGACGACGGAGTCCGCCGCCCGCTCCAACGCCGAGTTCTTCTTCCCCGACAGGCCCGCCACCCTGGAGGAGTCGCACGCCACCACCCTGGACGGCCAGCCGGCGCACACAGCCGTGCTGCGGATCGAGGGCGAGGACGGCACAGCCCGCCTGGAGATGACCGTGGTCACGATCCACGGCGCGCGCACCTCCTTCCTGCTCGGGCTCACCACCGGCGAGGCGGACCCGTCGCTCGACCGGGACGTCGACGCGGTCCTCGCCGGCGCCACCGTCGACTGACCCCCGGCCGCGCTCACCCGCCCGAGGCGGCCAGCTGGTCGGTCAGCCGGTGCGCCTGGGTGAGCAGCGCACCGAAGGTGGCGACCTGGTCCGGATCGTCCGTCGTGGAGCGGACCAGGTCCCGGCGCAGCTCGCCCAGCGTGCCGCGCAGTTCCGCCACGGCCTCGCGCAGCTCGTCCTCGCACTCGTCGCCGAACCGGCTGTGGCTGTACAGCCGCAGTGCGCGGGCGGTCCGGCACAGGAACTCCGCGTACCGGCGGGCGAGGGCGGGATGCGGCCGGGGCGCCGGGCGGTCCTCGGCGGCGGCCTCCAGCACCGTCCGGGTCACCTCCGCGGTGTGCACGGCCGCGTAGTCCAGCACCAGGAGGGCGTCGTCGTACCCCTTGCCCGGCTCCGGCAAGGGGCCGGTACGGCGACGCGGGTTGGCGCGCAGGCTCTCCCGGCCCCACTCGATCGTCGAGCGGGCCTGTTCCACGAGCCCGTGCAGACGCAGGGCGCGCTGGTGCCAGTCGCCGGCTTCCTCGGCGTCCCAGCGTCCCGCGGCGAGACCGTCGGCCACGGCGTGCAGGATGTCGTGGGCCTCCTCGGTCGCGTCCCGCAGCACGGCACGGGTGTCGCGCAGATACAGCGGCGGCCGGACCAGCGCGTTCACGGCGATGCCGACCACCGCCCCGAACAGGGCCTCGGCGAGCCGCGCCGCGGAGGTGGCGATGGTGACGGAGCCGTTGGTCAGGACGAACAGGGCGCCGGTGGCCGCGTAGATGCCCTGACTGCCCAGCCGCCGCCACTGCCCCAGCAGCATCACGAGGGGCAGCACCACCGCCATCGCGGCCACCGTGCCGTGCAGCACCAGTCCGACCGCGGTGGCCGCGACGGTGCCCGCCGCGATCGCGCCGAGCTGCTGCAGCCCGTGCGCGATGGACCGGTACACCGTCGACTCCACCAGGACGACGGCCACCCACGGCGCGACGAACGCCACCGGCGCCCCCAGCCACCAGCCGGCCACCGCCCAGGCCACCCACGCGGCCAGCGCCGCCTTCACCGCTTGGACGGCCATGTCTCGTTCCCGGCCCGGCCCCGCCATGGCCCGCCGCGCCGCTTCCACCCCGGCCGACAGGTCCCGCCGGACGGCCTCCCAGGTCAGTCGTATTACACGCACGGCGACCCGGGTGCCACTTCCGGCACCGGTTCATGCCACCTGTCCGGCAGCTCGCCGCGCGGGTCCGGGCTGCCGGGTGCCCGCCGACTGCCGCCCGCGTCCAGGCGGCCTCGCGTGGCGGCCGCAGCCCGTTCGGGCCGGCGAGGACCGGCGGAGGCCTCGGGGCCGAGGACGCCGGGAGACGGTGGCAGCGTGCAGACATATATGAAGAACTGTTCAAGTGTCATCTATATGATGACCGACATGGGTCATGGAGCAACTCCCGCACGGACAGCGGTTCGTCGCGCGCGTCTGGACGCGGCCGGCGCCACGCGCGTGGCGGCCACCCTCCAGGCCCTCGCCGCCCCGTCGCGGCTCCTCATCCTGGCCCGGCTGCGCGAGGGTCCGTGCCCGTCCACGGAACTCGCCGCCGAGGTGGGCATGGAGCAGTCCGCGTGCTCGCACCAGCTGCGGCTGCTGCGCGATCTCGGCCTGGTCGTCGGCCGCCGCCAGGGCCGTTCGGTGATCTACGCCCTCTACGACGGCCATGCCGCCGCACTCCTCGACCAGGCCGTCCACCACATCGAGCACCTGCGCCTCGGCCTGAGCGACGGCGCGGACGCCGGCCTCCCGGACGAGACCCCGTCCGGCACGGCCTCGCGGCAGGGAAGGTGCACGCGGTGCGAGTCGACCTGACCCCGGCCCTGCTGACCTGGGACGAGGTGGATCCCGCCCGGCATGCCTTCGACAGCGTGTCGGCGGGGGCGGTGGTGCGGTCGCTCGGACCGGCCCGCCGGGTGCCACGCCGCCCCGGCGTCCCCGACGGCGACCCGGCCCTGGGCGACTGGAGCTGGCACGAGGCCGCACCCTGGACCCACGCCATGACGCAGGCCCTCGTGGAGCACTACGGTCCCTGGGCCGCCGGCTGGCGTTGGGCGCGCGACGAAGGGGACTTCGACGGTGGGCCGATCGGCGGCTGGTGCTGCCCCGAGGACTCGGTCACCACCCCGGAGGAGACACTCGACCGGGTCGTGGCGGCGCTGTGCGAGTGGCGGGAGTGGCTGGAGAGCCTGGCCGTCAGGTTCGACGCCCACCCGCTGGACACCGGGGAGCGGGGAGCCCTTGGGAGGCGTGCCGCGCACGACCTGATCCTGTACGTCGCCGACCGCACGGGCTGCGGCAGCGGCTGGTACCGGCACTGCCGTCAGGTCCTCACCTGGTTCCTCGCCCGCCGGGGCGTGGTACCCGCTATCGCCGGCGAGCTGGTCGAGGAGGCGATCGGCGGCCGGTTCGCGAGCTGGACCGGGCCCGATGCGGAGCTGGTCGAGGACGTCGCCGAACGGCTCGCCCGCTCACTGCCGCCGGACGGTGACGGCGACGGCAACGACGGTGGTGGCGACGGCGGTGGAACCGACGGCCACGGCAACGACGGTGATGGCGGGGGCGGTGGCGTGGCGGCCGGGGGGCCGGTCCCGGACCACCTGCGGCGCTGGCTCGCCGTGCGCGCGGCCGTGCCGTGGCACGAGGCCCCGGACGGCGGGGGCGACGGGCCGGTGATCCCGGCCCGGGACGGAGCGGCCGAGGACATCCGCGCCTTCGACGGCGCCCTCGACCCCGCCCGCGCCCAGGGCCTGCTCGCCGCCCTGGAGCGGCTGCGCACCGACGCCAGGCGCGGCGCCCCGCTCGACTTCGCCTTGATCCAGGGCTGGCAGCAGCACGTCCTGGGCACCCCGCAGCCGCCGCCGCTGCGCACCTTGCCCGCCTTCGCCAAGCGCGGCCGGGAACGCTACGGCATCGGGCCGGACACCCGCGTCCGCCTCGACGCCTGCCTGGCCGAGAGCGCCCGCGGCACCGGACGGCCCCTCCCGCTGACCGCCCGGGCCGCCCGCGCCTACCTGGACGTCTGCTTCTTCCACCCCTTCGCCGACGGCAACGCCCGGTCCGCCTTCCTCACCCTGGTCTTCGTCCTCGCCCGTGAGGGTGTCGCCCTCGACGACGTCGGCCTGCTGCGGCGCGTCACCTTCCAGGCCGACGAGCCCGGGGACGGACCGGCCCTCGCCCGGTACGTCGACCTCCACCTCACGGAGACCCGCCGCAGCGCCGCAGGCGGCTCCTAGCAGCCGGTCACACCAGGCTCGGCGGGGTCCAGTCGGCGTGCCGCAGGATCGCCCGCACCGTCACCCGGGACGGGGCGAGGCGCAGACCGGTGTCGCGCAGGGCGACGGCCAGTGGGTGGGACAGCCGCTGGCCCATCCGGCCGGCCTGCCGGGCGGCGCGGGCGACCGACTGGGCCCGGGGGCGGCGCTCGGCGTCGTACCGGGCCAGTGCCGCGCCGACCGACGGCTCCCCGGCGAGCGCGGCCGCCAGCGTGGCGGCGTCCTCCAGGGCCTGACAGGCACCCTGTCCGAGGTGCGGTGTCATGGCATGGGCCGCGTCGCCGAGGAGCGCGACCCGTCCGGCCGAGAACGCCGGCAGGGGTGTGACCAGTTCGTGGATGTCGTGGTGCAGGACCGCCTCGGGACGGGTGGCGGCGAGCAGCGTGGGAATCAGCTCGTGCCAGTCGCGGAAGCGCTCGCGCAGCACGCCGAGCGGGTCGGTGTGGCGTACCCCGGGCGGCGCGTTGAGCACCGCGTGCCACTCGGCGCGGCCGTCGGCGAACCCGATGTGCCCGAACTCCGCCCCCGGCCCCCAGGTCAGCTCGAAGTCGGTGCGCACCTCCACCGGGCCGTCCGTGATACCCCGCAGCACCGTCGAACCGCCGTACACCGGACCCGGATGGTCCGGGAAGAGCAGCCCGCGCAGCCGGCTGTTCACCCCGTCCGCCGCGACGACCAGGTCCGCGTCCAGGACGCCGTCCCCGACGGGCACGCCCACCCGGTCCGGGGCCGACAGGTCGAGCGTGTCCACGGTCGCGCCGACGAGCAGGGACTCGGCGGGCAGCGCCGTCCGCAGCAGACGGTGCAGGACCGCGCGCGGGATGCCGACGATGGGCGAGCCCAGCTCCCGTTCGAGCAGCCTGCCGTCCATCCGCGCCAACCACCGCCCGTTCGGGGTGCGGGTGCCGCCCGTGTACTGCGGCCGTGCCGCCGCCCGGACCTCGGTGCCCACGCCCACGGCGTCCAGCGCGCGCAGCCCGTTGGCGTGCAGGGAGATGCCCGCGCCCGCGTCGGCCAGGACGGCGGCCCGCTCCACCACCCGGACCTCCCAGCCGATCCGCCGCAGCCCCAGGGCCGCGGCCAGCCCGCCGATACCGCCCCCGACCACCACCGCCGTACCACCCATGCCGGCCCCCTTCGTCCCTCTGCGGTTCACACCTGGCTTCTACACCTGTAGAAACACCCTAGCGCGGCGTTCTACAGACGTAGAAGCCGGGTGTAGAAAGAGGGGGTGGCCACAGACCGACGTACTCTCCTCGCCGACACGGCGATCGCCGTGCTCGCCGACAGCGGCATGCGGGGACTGACACACCGCGCCGTGGACCGGGCCGCGCAGCTGCCGCCCGGCACCACCTCCGCCTACTACCGCACCCGGCAGGCGCTGCTGACCGCGCTGGTCCGGCGGCTGGTGGCGCTCGACCAGGAGGAGCTGGAGCAGACCGGGGCCCGCACGCCGGTGCCCCGCAGCGCCGACGAACTCGCGGCGGGCATCGCCGAGCTGATCCGGACGCGGCTCACCGGCGAAGGCCGCCGGCGGTCCCTCGCCCGCTACGCCTGCGCCGTCGAGAGCGCCCACCTCCCCGAGCTGCGCGAGATCCTCGTACCGCGCGACAACCAGGGGCGGCGGGTGGTGCGCGCGTTCCTCGCCGCGCAGGGGGTGGCGGATCCGGAGGACCGTACGGTGACCCTGCTGACCTGCGTGGACGGGCTGGTCTTCGACCGTCTGGTGCACGGTGGGGACGTCCGGGAGGAGGAGATCCGCGGTCTCGTCGCCGCCGCGTTGCGCTGAGCCGGCGTCAGGGGGTCAGGGTTCGGCCGCCGGCGGCGGCATCGAGCGCACCGCGCCGAGCACCGCCCAGACGACCGAGACCAGCGGGACCGCCACGACGGCACCGATCACACCCGCGACGATGCTGCCCGCGATGACCGACACCGCCACCACCAGCGGATGCAGCCGGACCGCCCAGCTCATCACCAGCGGATGCAGCACGTGCCCCTCCAGCTGGCCGATCACCACGATCAGGATCAGCACACCCGCCGCCGTCAGCGGCCCCCTCCCGGCCAGCGCGACCAGCGTGGCCACCCCGAGCGCGACCGGGGAACCCACCAGCGGGACGAACGCGGCGAAGAACTCCAGCAGCGTCAGCGGCAGCGCGAGCGGCACCCGCAGTACCAGCAGGACCACGCCGACCAGTACGGCGTTGGTGCCGGCCACGATGATGATGCCGCGGGTGTATCCGGAGAACGTCCGCCACGCCGCCCGCCCCGTCCGGTCCCACACCGGCCGGGCCCCGCTCGGCAGCAACCGCTCGCTCACCCATCCCCACAGGTGCTCGCCGGAATACAGGAAGAAGACGGAGGCGAACAGCGCCAGCGCGGCGCCGGTCACCAGTTCCACCACCCGGCCCAGCTGGCTGACCGCACTGCTCAGCAGCGCCTCGCGGTGCGCGGCGACGTACTTCGTCACCTGGCCCTCCAGCGCGGAGAGCGCCCCCGGTCCGAGCCGGAACGGCGGTCGGCGCAGCCACTTCTCGATACGGCGGACGCCGCCCTGGAACTCACCGGCGAGCCGGGTCGACTCGCCCGCCACCTCGCTGCCGACCAGCGCGAGCAGGCCCAGCAGCAGCACCAGGCTGCCCACCAGGGCCACCGCCACGCTCAGTGGCCGTGGCAGGAACCGGGCGAGCAGATCGGTCAGCGGGCGCAGCACGGATGTCACGACCAGCGCGAGGAACAGGGCGACGGCGATGAGCTGGAAGCTGCCGAGGACGACGAAGACGCCGTAGACGCCGACGCCGACCACGATCAGCCGCCAGGCGTAGGCGGCCGCGACCCGCAACCACGGCACCGTCCGCTCGGCCGGCGGCACCGCCACCGGTTCCGCGGGCGGCTCCGGACGGGGCGGTGCCGGCAGTCGCACGGAGTACGCCGGCCGACTGCCCAGCACCACACCCGCGGCCCGGCGCCGGCCACGCCGTCCGGCCGTCGGCCGGCGCGCATCGCCCACCACGCCCCGCCTCCTCTCCGCCCGCGCCCGCCCGCGTGGCGGCCGGTCACCTCCACAGCACCGTAAGCGCGCGACGGCGATGCGGCGCGCCCAGCGCACCCGCGTGCGACCAGGCGGGTCTCCGCGGGACCCGGGCGGCCCTGGCGGCGGGACGGCGAGCGGCTTCCGGCCAAGGGGCCTGCCGGCCGGGCTCGGGCGGGCGGGAGCGGGGGGTGCCGCCCGGGGAGCGGCGGTGCCATCCGCTCACAGGACCTTCACGCGCGCCGCGGATCGGTCACCGGGTCAGGGGCACTCGCCAGGTGTCGTCGGCAGGGAGGAAGCCTCCAGTGATCACCGTCGCACTCGTGTTGCTCCCGGGGCTCGGTTTGCTGCTGTACGGGCTGGACCGGGTCGAGGACCGGTGGCTGTTGCGGCCGACGGCTATCCGTCGGCCCCGGCACCGCCGCCCGGCCCGGTTACGCCGTCGTCACTGAGCACCGCGGGCGTCTCGCCGCACCGGCGGTAACGGATGATCGCCGTCCCGAGTTCGACCCGTTCGGGCTCGGGAAGAGTGCCGCCCCGCGCGTAGTCCAGGATGTGCTCGGCGACAGTCCGCAGCTTGACGTTGGTGCGCTGGGAGACGTCCCGCAGCGCCCGCCAGGCCTCCTCCGGAGCTATCCGTCCCAGCACGACGACGGCGCCGATGGCCTGGTCGATGAGGGCGTGCGAGGTCACGGCGCGCTGCAGCTGCCGGTTTTCCTCCTGCAACCGGTGGTATTCCGTCGCCAGGTCGGTGGCCGAGAGCAGGACCAGCGGCTGGTGCCGGGAGAGGGCGAAGAAGGCCATGGAGCACCTTTTCCAGTGGGGGCGTCACTGTCCCGCCTGCCCCCGGTGAGCGCATGCACACGAAGTGAATCAGCCGTCACGGATGCCGGTCACGCTCCGGCCGCGCTGCCGGGTCCGCGTCGCGCCCGGCACCCCTCGCCTTCCGCCCTGCTTTCCTTCTCGGCTTTCCTCTCGTCCCGCTCTCCGTCCCGTCTCGCTCTTCGCTTTCCGTCCGTCTCCCGTCCGTCCGCCGGTCCTCAGCCTCCGACGTCCTGGTCCTCAGCCTTCGACGTCCTGCGCCGCCCGCTCCACCGGCAGCAGCTCGCGGATGTCCGCGGGCAGCGCGTGGGCCATCCGCTCCGTCAGTTCCGGGGCGAGGGCGGCGTCCAGTACCTCCATCACGGCCGCGGCCTCCCGCAGGGCCGTGTCCTCGTCGGTGGCCGCCCGGACGGCTATGCGCCCGGCGAAGGCGGTCAGCCCGAACCGCTCCCCGGCCGTACCCGAGTCCGGGGCGGCGGACGCGTCGGCGGCCTCCCGCATGGCCGCCGCCATGTCCGGCGGCAGCTGGGCGGCCACGTGCCGGGCGAGCCCGGACGGCAGCCTCTCCGACAGCGTGCTCACGACCGCGTGCGCGGCCCGCTCGGCCGTGCCCCGGTCGGGGAGCTGGGCCAGCGCCTGCACCTTTCCGATCATCTCGTCGTGCCGCATGAGACCGGTCCCTTCCGCACGAAGTGCTGACGGTACGCCCGTCACCCGGGCGTAGCGGCACTCGTCGAGTACCCCGCGGCCGCGCCCGGTCACCGGGGACAGGAGACCGGGCCCGCCCGCGTCGGCCGCCCGTCGCTGGGTACGCGTCGGCAGCGGAGACCGACGGATCCGACGAGCGAGGCGCGCATGGCGGAGGCGGCACTGGCGGCATCGTTGTGGGACGTCCACAACGGACAGGGACCGAGACAGCTGGCCGAACTGGGCCTGGCGCTGCTGCTGTCGAGCCTGATCGGCTGGGAGCGCGCGGCGCAGCAGAAGAGCGCCGGGCTGCGCACCCACACCCTGGTCGGTATCGCCAGCGCCTTGATGATGGAGGTGTCCCAGCACGGCTTCACCGCGGTGCTCGGCCTGGAGAACGTCTCCTTCGACCCCTCCCGCGTCGCGGCGCAGATCGTCTCCGGGATCGGCTTCATCGGCGGCGGGCTCATCTTCGTACGACGGGACGCCGTACGGGGCCTGACCACCGCTGCCACGGTCTGGCTGACCTGCGCCGTCGGCATGGCCTGCGGCGGTGGACTGCCCGTGCTCGCGGTGGCGGTGACGGCGCTGCACTTCCTGGTGGTGCGGGGCTACCCGCGGCTCACCTCCCGCCTGGTACCCGGCACGGCGACCGCCGCCTTCGAGGCCCGCCTGACCTACCGGACCGGTTCGGCGCTGCTGCCGCGGCTGATGCAGGCCTGCACCCGGCGCGGCTTCCGCATCGTGCGGGTCAAGGTGGAGCGGCTGCCCGGCCGCACCGACGACGCGGCGCGGGTGCTGCTGCAGCTGGAGGGCACGGAAGACCCCTCGCGGCTCGCCTCGGAGCTGTTCCTGGACGACGGAGTGCTGGACGTCGAGCTGACCGCCGCCACGGACGACGAATAGCCGCCCACGGACGACGAATAGCCGCCGCCGTGGACGAGCAAGGGCGGCCCCCCGCACCACGCACGGCGGGCTCCGCTCGCCCGGCGCTCAGCCCTCGGCCGCGTCCTGGGTCCAGGTCCAGGCGTACTGGAGCCAGTCCGCCACGGCCAGCGCACCGAAGCCGCCGCACACCAGCCGGGTGAGCCGAGGCGCCGCCGCGTAGGAGCACACCAGGGCGCCGGTGGTCCAGGCGGCGGTGCAGAACGGGCAGGCCAGCAGGTCGCCGGTGGCCCGCCGCAGCCCGCTGCCCCGGGGCTGGTCGATGACCTCGTTGCCCTTTCCCTGGCCCGCGCGGCGGGTGAACGGCGCCCGGAGGAAGCTGGTGACCTTGTCCTTGGTCAGCAGCCGGGACGTCTTGTACGCCGCCGCGCCGAGCAGCACCACGTCCCACGGCGGCACCTGCCGCGGCAGCTGTACGCCGCGCCGCCGGGCCACCAGCGCGAAGGCGCCGACCCCGGTCGCGAACACGGAGGCGAGGGCGGCGTAACCGCCCAGCGGAACGTCGTCCTGCTCGTCGTAGCGTTCGACGTCGGCGTTCATGAGGCTTACCCGACCTCCCGGTGCGTGTCCGAACCTGTCACAGGCGCACCGGGTTCCCCTCGGCGCAGGGGCGACACGTGACCTTCCCGCCCGCGCCGCGTATAGTATTCATCAACTGATGAATTTAGCGTGATCCGCTGATTCAGGTTGATCCGCTGCTCCGGAGAAGGGCGGGACCGTGATGGAGAAGACCACCTGCTGTGTCGTGGGAGGCGGTCCGGCGGGCATGGTGCTCGCCCTGCTGCTGGCACGCGCCGGGATCGAGGTGACGGTCCTGGAGAAACACGCCGACTTCCTGCGTGACTTCCGCGGCGACACGGTCCACCCCTCGACCCTGGCCCTGCTGGACGACCTGGGGCTGGCCGAGCGCTTCGCCCGGCTGCCGCAGCGCCGGGTCCGCACCGTCCAGCTGCCGGTGGGCCCCGGTCGCTCGGCGGTCACCGTCGCCGACCTCTCGGCCCTGCCCGGCCCCCACAACTACGTGGCGATGGTGCCCCAGTGAGACCTGCTGGACCTGCTCGCCGACGAGGCCCGGCGCGAGCCGTCCTTCCGGCTGCGGATGAACACCGAGGCGACCTCCTTCCTGACCGAGTCCGGGCGGGTCACCGGCGTGCGCTACCGCACCTCCGACGGCCGCACCGGCGAGCTGCGCGCCCTCCTCACCGTCGCCTGCGACGGCCGCGGCTCCCTCGCCCGCTCCCTGCCGGAGCTACGTCTGCGCCGCTTCGGCTGCCCCATGGACGCCTGGTGGTTCCGCCTGCCCCGGCGGGACGGCGACCCGAGCGGGCTCGTCGGCGGCGCCGGAGAGGGCTTCCTCACCGCGATGATCGACCGGGGCGACTACTGGCAGTGCGCCGCGCTCATCCCCAAGGGCACCGACGCCGAGCGCCGCACCGCCGGCCTCGGCCGGTTCCTGGCCGGCTACGCCGCCGCCGTCCCCTGGATCGCCGACCGCACCCACGCCCTGCGCTCGTGGGACGACGTCAAGCTCCTCGACGTGCACCTGGACCGGCTGCGCCGCTGGCACCGTCCCGGCCTGCTGTGCATCGGCGACGCCGCGCACGCCATGTCCCCGGTCTTCGGTATCGGCATCAACCTCGCCGTGCAGGACGCCGTGGCGGCCGCCCGCCTCCTCGCCGGGCCCCTGCGCGGCGGAACCGTGGGCCTGCGCGACGTACGCGCGGTGCAGCGCCGTCGCCGGCCCACCACGGTCGCGACCCAGGCGCTGCAGCGCGCGGCCCACGCCCGCTTCATCGCCCCGGTCCTGCGCGGCCGGCCGCCTCTGGGCAGCGCCGACCGGGCCCGGCGCGTCGCGGGCCTGGTCGCCGGCTCGCCCCGGCTGCGCCGCCTGCCCGCGTACTTCGTCGCATACGGCGCCCTCCGCGAACGGCCCCCCGCCGAAGCGGTCCGCCGGCCGGCACCGGACGCGGAGACCACCAAGGGTGCACCGCACGCGTGACCCGGGCCCTGCGCGCCTGCGACCCGGCCGACGGGCCGGAAGGAGGCGCGTCGGGTGCGGGAGTGGTTGAGGGAGATCGGGGACGTCACCTGATACGGGGCGCCGCTCCGACGAGCCGGCCGTCTGGAACGACATCGGCCTGTCCCGGGCCCCGCCCTCTGCTCAGCGGGTCGTGTCGAGGAGGCCATCGCGGCCGCACGGCGACGTCGGCGATCGGCCGTACGGACCACCCGCCGCGGCCCGCCGCAGGTGAGACGGGCCGGAGCAGCGGCAGGCGACGGGCCCGGGCGGCGGTGGGGGACCGGTGACCAGCCGTGGCCGGCGCGCCGGGGGGCGCTCCCGTCGGCCGCGGGGCGTGGGTCAGGTCACATATGACCTGGTTCGCACTCCCTCCCGGCCGCGCCCGGCGCCGGGCTACCGTTGCGTCGAGCCCCTGTACCCCTTCGCATCGGACGGCCCGGCTGTGCTCACTGACCTGTCCCCCCTGATCGCCGCGACGGCTCGCTGGCTGACGGTGGCCTACCCGCCGTCCGGTGGCGCGCTGGCCTCCGCGCTGTGCGAGGCGCAGGCACGGCAGGCGGTGACGGTCGCCGCCTGGCTGCGCTATCCGACCGAGATCGACGCCGGTCTGGTCACCCTGGCGGGCCCCGGCGGCACGGCACGCCTCGACTGGATCACCGGTGCCGAGACGGCCGGCGACCACGCGGCCGAGGAGTGGGCCTGGCGGACCTGGGTGGACGAGGTGGTGGCCAGCTGGGCCGCCGCGCTGCTCACCGACGCCGGGCTGGCCGGGCTGGCCGTCGCCGGGCTGGCCGACAGCGAGCACACCGCCGGACCGGCCGAGTTCCGCCGGCTGCTCACCCCGGACGACGCCGACCGCAGCGCGGCGTCCCTGCTCCGCCACCCCGACCTGCTGGCGCCCGTCGCCGGACTGCACCGCGATCAGCTCCTCACCCGCCTGGACCCCGGCAGCTCGCTCGCGGCCTGAGACCGACGTGCCCGGGGCCGTCGGGGGACGTCCTCGTGCGTCCGCCGGGGGCGGAGGACCGACGGAGCCTGCGCGGGGCGGCACCGACGGCGCGGCCGGCCGAGGGCGCGCTGGATTCCTGCGCGGGACCGGCCTTCCGGGCTGGAGCGGGCCGTCCGCCGGTGCACCCCCTCGCGCCCCCGGCCCCGCATGACCCGGCCCGCTCCGGCCCGCATGACGAGCCCCCCGCCCCCGGTGTCGTACGCCCTCGTACGGGTACTGCGGACCTGACGGACGGGGCCCGTGGCCGGTCTCCGCCCGTCATGGGGAAAGGCTCGGCCATGACCTTCAAGAATCCCGTCCACCGCGGCGGACCACGCCGCAGCCGGTTCGACCAGCTCGCCGAATACGCCTCGAACTTCACCAGCTCGCCGTTGTTCTTCCTGTTCTGCCTGCTGCTGGTCGGCTTCTTCGTCGCCGCCCACATCGCCCGTCTGCCAACCGAACTGCTGCTGCTCGCGGGCGAGTCCATGACGGCGGTCACCCTGCTGCTCCTGGCGCTGCTGAAGAACGCCGAGATGCGCGCCGAGCACGCGATCCAGCGCAAGCTCGACGCGATCGCCGGTGCCCTGCTGGAGGCGCACCGGGACGACCGGGCCCAGGCCTACGAGGACCTGCGCAATGCGATCCGGATGGAGGAAGAGACCTGAGCGAGGCCGGCGAAACGCCGCGGGGGTTCTTCCCGGCGCCCCCGCGAGCGACGACCATGCCGTGTCATGGACATTCTGCTCGTTGCCAGCGCGTTCAACAGCCTCTCCCAGCGCCTGTACGCCGAACTGTCGGACCACGGGCACCAGGTCGACGTCGTCCTCGCCGCGCACGGCCCCGACCCGGTCCGGGCCGCCGTGCGGGAGACGCGCCCGGACCTCGTCGTGGCACCGATGCTGCGCACGGCCCTGCCCGAGGACGTGTGGCGGGAGCACACCTGCCTGATCGTGCACCCCGGCCCGCCCGGTGACCGCGGTCCCTCCTCCCTGGACTGGGCCATCGCCGACGGGGCGGAGCAGTGGGGCGTGACCGTCCTGCAGGCGGAGGCCGGGATGGACGCGGGCCCCGTCTGGGCGGCCGAGCCGTTCCCCGTGCCGCCCGTCGGCAAGAGCGACCTCTACCGCAACGAGGCCTCCGACGCGGCCGTCACCGCCGTCCTGACCGCCGTACGGCGCTACGCCGAAGGCGCCCACAAGCCGCTCCCGCAGACGGACGAGTCGGTCACCGTCGTCTGGCGCGACTTCTTCCGGCAGGAGCGGCGCCGGATCGACTGGGAGCACGACGACACCGCAACGGTGCTGAGGAGACTCCGCGGCGCCGACTCCCAGCCGGGCGTCCTCGACGAACTCCTCGGCCGCGAGGTGTTCCTCCACGGCGGCCACCCCGAGGACCGGCTGCGCGGCCGCCCCGGCACCCTGCTGGCCCAGCGCGCGGGCGCCGTCTGCCGGGCCACCCGCGACGGCGCCGTCTGGATCCCGGAGCTGCGCCCCCGCCGGAACTCCGGCGACCCGGCGCCCTTCCGCCGGCCGGCCGCCTCCGTCCTCGCCGCCTGCGAGCCCCCACTCCGCCTCCCGGAGGACCCCGCACCGCTGGAGCTGCCGCCCGGCCGGCGCACCTGGACGGACATCCGCTACCAACAGCGCGGCGACGTCGGTTTCCTCGCCTTCTCCTTCCCGGGCGGCGCGATGAGCACCGACCAGTGCCGCAGGCTGCTCGCCGCCTACGAGCACGCGCTCACCCGCCCCACCCGCGTCCTCGTCCTGGGCGGCAGCCGAGACTTCTTCTCCAACGGCATCCACCTCAACGTGATCGAGGCGGCTCCCGACCCGGCCCGGGAGTCCTGGGCCAACCTCAACGCCATGGACGACCTCGTGGAGGCCGTGCTGCGCACCACCGACCGGCTGGTGGTGGCCGCCCTCGGCGGCAACGCGGCGGCGGGCGGCGCCATGCTGGCCCTCGCCGCCGACGAGGTGTGGTGCCGTACCGGCGTCGTCCTCAACCCGCACTACCGCCGCATGGGCCTGTACGGCTCCGAGTTCTGGACGTACACCCTGCCGCGCCGCGTCGGCCCGGAGCAGGCCGGCCGGCTGACCACCGAGGCCCTGCCGGTCAGCGCCGCGTCCGCCGAGCGGCTCGGCCTCGTGGACCGCCTGGTGCCGACCGCACCCGCGGAGTTCCCCGCCGAGGTGGAACGGCTCGCGCACCAACTCGCCTCCGCCCCGGACCTGGACCGGCGGCTCGCGGTGAAGGCCGCGGCCCGCGCCGCCGACGAGCGGGCACGGCCCCTCTCCCGCTACCGGGAGGACGAACTGGCCCGCATGCACGCCGTCTTCTTCGACCCCGAGGCCCCGTACCACGCCCTGCGCTCGGCCTTCGTCCGCAAGACCCCGGGCGGCTCCCCCCGGCCCCTCGCCCCGGCCGGCCCCGCTCCCGCCGGCCTCGCCCCGGCCGCCGGAGACCTCCGGTGACGCCGTCGCTCCTGGTGGCCGGCGTCGGCAACATCTTCCTCGCCGACGACGCCTTCGGACCGGAGGTGATCCGCGCTCTGGAACGGCGCCCGCTGCCACGGGCCGCACGGGTCCACGACTACGGCATCCGCGGCCTGGACCTCGCCTACGACCTGCTGTCCGGCTACACCACCGCCGTCCTGGTCGACGCCGCCCCCCGCGGCCACCGCCCCGGCACCCTCTCCCTCGTCGAGGCCGACCCCCCGGACGGCACCGTCCCGCCCGAAGCCCACGGCATGGACCCGGCGAAGGTGCTGGCCCTGGCCACCCACCTGGGCGACGAGCCGCTGCCCCGGATCCTCGTCCTGGCCTGCGAACCCGGCGTGCTCCCCGGCGACGACGACATCCTGCCGGGACTCAGCACACCGGTGCGCGACGCCGTCGGCCGGGCCGTGGACGCCCTGCACACGCTCGTTCCCGCGCTGCTCGCCGACCCCGCCGGGCCCCCGCCCCCGTTGGGCCGCCCGATGGAATCCGGGACCGCGCACGCGGCTGCGCTGCCCGGCATGGCGGCCCACGCGGCCGAAGATCGGTGAGATCCCGGGCCGCACCCGATGCGGCCCGGGCCCCGTCACCGCATCCGAGGAGCAGCGCCCATGTGCCGGTCCGACCTCAGACAGGCCGTCCTGGCCAAGAACGACGGCCTGGCCGAAGGCCTGCGCGACGACCTCGCCCGGCAGGGCGTCACCCTGGTCAACCTGCTGTCCAGCCCGGGCAGCGGCAAGACCGAACTCCTCGCCCGGGTGCTGGCCCGGGCGGTGGAGCGGGGCGTGCCGGTGGCCGCGCTCACCGCGGACCTCGCGACCGAGAACGACGCCGAGCGGCTGGCCCGGTCCGGGGCGCCCGTGCAGCAGCTGCTCACCGACGGGCTGTGCCACCTGGAGGCCCGCCAGGTCCGCGCCCGGCTCGCGGACTGGCTGCCGCCGGACACCTCCGTGCTCTTCGTGGAGAACGTCGGCAACCTGGTCTGCCCGGCCGCGTACGACCTCGGGGAGACGCTGCGGATCGTGCTGATGGCGGTCACGGAAGGCGAGGACAAGCCGCTGAAGTACCCGACCGCGTTCGGCTCCGCCCACCTCGTCGTGATCACCAAGACCGACCTGGCCGGACCGGCCGGCTTCGACGAGAGCCTCTTCCACGAGAACGTGCACCGGGTCAACCCCGGAGTGGAGATCATCCGCTCCTGCGCCCGCACCGGCACCGGCGTCGGCACCGTACTCGACCGCGCCCTCGCCGCCCGCGACGGCGTCCCACCCCACCACCCACCCCTCGCCCCCCACCCGCACCACCACCCGGCGCCCGCCCCCGCGCCGCACCCTCACCACTCGTCGGCCCCCGGTCCGGCCCCGCACCCGCACCACTCCCCGGCGCCCGCCCCCGCCCAGGACCCGCACCACACCCCCGCGTCCGCCCCCCTCTCGTGACCGCGCCCGCCACCGGACCGGTCCGGCGTCGGATCACCGTGCGGGGCACGGTGCAGGGCGTCGGTTTCCGGCCCTACGTCCACCGGCTCGCCGCCGGCTTCGCACTCGCCGGATTCGTGAGCAACACCGCGGACGGCGTGCTCATCGAGGTCGAGGGCCCGGCGGAGGAGGTGGACCGGTTCGCGGGCCGGCTCGCCGAGCAGCCGCCCCCGCTCGCGACCGTGACCGGCGTCGGCAGCGAGGACGTGCCCCCCACCGGTGCCACCGGCCCCTTCGCCATCCGTCCCACCGAGCGGTCCGCGGGCCGCACCCAGCTCCCGCCCGACACCGCGACCTGCGCCGACTGCCTGCGCGAGCTGGCCGACCCCCGCGACCGCCGGCACCGCCACCCCTTCGTCACCTGCACCCACTGCGGCCCCCGGTTCACCATCGCCACCGCGATGCCGTACGACCGCCCGGCCACCACCATGGCCGGCTTCCCGATGTGCCCCGCCTGCGCCCGCGAGTACGACGACCCCGCCGACCGCCGCTTCCACGCCCAGCCCGTCGCCTGCCCCGACTGCGGACCCCGGCTCGCCCTCCTCCCGGCCGCCGGCCTCGGAGTCCGCCCGGCCCGGGACGCGGAGGCCCTGGCCACGGCACGGGCGCTGCTCGCCGCCGGGCGGATCGTCGCCGTCAAGGGCGTCGGCGGCTACCACCTGGCCTGCGACGCGACCGACGACCGGGCCGTGGCCACCCTGCGCGTCCGCAAGGAACGCGGCGGCAAGGCCTTCGCGGTGATGTGCGCCGACCTCGCCACGGCGGAGCGCGTGGCGGTGCTCTCCGCCGCCGAACGGGACGCGCTCGCCGGCGTCCGCCGCCCCATCGTCCTGCTGCGCCGCCGCACATCCCCGGACCGCCTGCGCCTCGCCGGCCAGGTGTGCCCGGGCAGCCCGCACGTCGGTCTGCTGCTGCCCTACACGCCCGTGCACACCCTGCTGTTCGGGCTGCCAGGCGATCCACCCGGCCCGCGGGCGCTGGTCATGACCAGCGGCAACCGCTCCGGCGAGCCCATCGTCACCGACGACACCGAGGCGCTGACCCGGCTGGCGGGACTCGCCGACGCCTGGCTCACCCACGAC
The DNA here is from genome assembly GCF_055564315.1 of Streptomyces sp. NPDC029151. Classification (NCBI taxonomy): domain Bacteria; kingdom Bacillati; phylum Actinomycetota; class Actinomycetes; order Kitasatosporales; family Streptomycetaceae; genus Streptomyces; species Streptomyces sp. NPDC029151. The sequence goes on along the minus strand of NZ_JBVHWQ010000010.1, from coordinate 200,216 downwards.
CGGCCCATCGCCTGCCCGTGCGACGACTCCCTGCTGCGCGTCCGCCCCGACGGCACCGAACAGGTCCTGCGGCGCTCCCGCGGCCACGTCCCCCGCCCGCTGCGCCTCCCGCTCCCGGTGCGGCCCACGCTCGCGGTCGGCGGCGACCTGAAGAACGCCCCCTGCCTCGGCGAGGGCGACCACGCCTGGTTCGGCCCGCACATCGGGGACATGGGGGAACTGGCCGCCCTGGACGCCGCCGAGCGGGCCGTACGGCACCTCGCCCGCCTCACCGGAGTCGTCCCCCGGCGGGTGGCAGCGGACCGCCACCCCGGGTACCACTCGACCCGCCGGGCCGCCCGGCTCGGCCTCGGCGAACCGGTGCGGGTCCAGCACCACCACGCCCACATCGCCTCGGCGATGGCCGAACACGGCCTCGACGGCGGCACCCCCGTGATCGGCGTCGCCTTCGACGGCACCGGATACGGCGACGACGGCACCGTCTGGGGCGGCGAGATCCTCCTCGCCGACTACACCGGCTACCGGCGCCTCGCCCGCCTGGCGCCCGCCCCGCTGCCCGGCGGCGACGCCGGCGTGGCCAACCCCTGCCGGCTGGCCCTGGCCCGGCTGTGGGCGGCGGGACTGCCCTGGACACCGGGCCTGCCCAGCGTCGACGCCTGCACGGAGACCGAACGTACCGTGCTGCGGCAGCAGTTGAGCCGACAACTGGCCTGCGTTCCGACCTCCAGCATGGGCCGGCTCTTCGACGCGGTGTCCTCCCTCGTGGGGCTGTGCCAGCGCGCCGGGTACGAGGCACAGGCGGCGCTGGAACTGGAGGCGGCGGCGCTGGAGGCGCGGGACGCGGACGCGGTGGCCTACCCGTTCGGGTCCACCGGCGGCGGCCGGGACATGGACCCGGCCCCCACCCTCCGCGCCCTGCTGGACGACCGGTCCCGCCGCACGCCCGTACCGGTCATGGCCGCCCGCTTCCACCGGGGCGTCGCCCGCGCGGTGGCGGAGGCCTGCCACCGGGCCCGCGCGGAGACCGGTCTCACCACCGTCGCTCTCACCGGCGGTGTCTTCGCCAACGCCCTGCTGGAGGAGGAGACCGCCGCGCTGCTCACCACGGCCGGCTTCCGCGTCCTCCGGCACGGCGAAGTCCCCCCGAACGACGGCGGTCTGGCACTCGGCCAGCTGATGGTCGCGGGAACAGCAGCCCACCACGAGACGGAGTGACCCATGTGTCTGGCAGTGCCCGGCAAGGTCGTGTCCATCGACCACCGTGCCGACCCGCTCACCGGCCTGATCGACTTCGGCGGCGTACGCAAACAGGCCTGCCTGGAGTACCTGCCCGACGTCCGGGTGGGGGAGTACGTCATCGTCCACGTCGGCTTCGCGCTGCAGCGGCTGGACGAGGAGTCGGCCCGGGCCTCCCTGGAGCTGTTCGGACAACTGGGCCTGCTGGAGGAGGAGTTCGGCGACGCCTGGGAGCAGGCGGCGCGGCAGGAGAGCGGAAGTGAGGCCCGGTGAGGTACATCGACGAGTTCAACGACCCGGAGCTGGCGCGCCGGCTGCTGGACGAGATCCGGGCCACGGCCACCCGGCCCTGGGCCCTGATGGAGGTCTGCGGCGGCCAGACCCACTCCATCATCCGTCACGGCATCGACCAACTCCTGCCGGAGAACGTGGAGTTGATCCACGGCCCGGGCTGCCCGGTGTGTGTCACCCCGCTCGACGTCATCGACAAGGCCCTGGAGATCGCCGCGCGCCCCGAGGTGATCTTCTGTTCCTTCGGGGACATGCTGCGCGTCCCCGGCACCGGCCGGGACCTGTTCCGCGTCAAGGGCGAGGGCGGTGACGTACGCGTCGTCTACTCGCCGCTGGACGCCGTGGACCTGGCCCGCAGGCACCCCGACCGGCAGGTGGTGTTCTTCGCCATCGGCTTCGAGACGACCGCCCCCGCCAACGCGATGGCCGTCCACCAGGCCCGCCGGCTCGGCCTCGCCAACTTCAGCCTGCTGGTGTCCCACGTCCGGGTCCCTCCGGCGATCGAGGCCATCATGACCGCCCCGGACTGCCGGGTGCGGGGCTTCCTCGCCGCCGGGCACGTGTGCAGCGTGATGGGCACCGACGAGTACCCGGACCTCGCCGAGCGGCACCGCGTCCCGATCGTCGTCACCGGCTTTGAACCGCTGGACGTCCTCGAAGGCATCCGCCGCGCCGTCCACCAGCTGGAACGCGGCGAGCACCGGGTGGAGAACGCCTACCCCCGCGCCGTGCGCGAGCAGGGCAACCCGGCGGCCGTCCGCATGATCGAGGAGGTCTTCGAGGTCACCGACCGCAACTGGCGGGGCATCGGCCGCATCCCGGACAGCGGCTGGCGGCTCGCCGACGCCTTCCGCGCCTACGACGCCGAACACCGCTTCGACGTCACCGGCATCCGCACCGAGGAACCCGCCGAGTGCCGCGCGGGCGAGGTCCTGCAGGGCCTCATCAAGCCCACCGAGTGCGCGGCCTTCGGCACCACCTGCACCCCGCGCACCCCGCTCGGCGCCACCATGGTCTCCAGCGAGGGCGCCTGCGCCGCCTACTACCTGTACCGCAGGATGACCGACAGCCCGGCACCGAAGAGTCCCGCACAGGAGATGAACCCCGTTGGCTGACCTCGCCACCGAAGCCCCCGAAGCTGCCGTCGACCCCGCGAACTGGACCTGCCCCGCCCCCCTGCGCGACCAGCCGGTCGTCGTCATGGGCCACGGCGGAGGCGGCGCCCTGTCGGCGGAGCTGGTCCAGGAGGTCTTCGCCCCCGCCTACGGCAACCCCACGCTCGCGGCCCTCACCGACTCGGCCGTCCTGGACCTGGGCGGGGCCCGGCTGGCCTTCTCCACCGACTCCTACGTCGTACGGCCGCTGTTCTTCCCCGGCGGCAGCCTCGGTGACCTCGCCGTCAACGGCACCGTCAACGACCTGGCGATGAGCGGCGCCCGGCCCACCCACCTGTCCGCGGCCTTCATCCTGGAGGAGGGGGTGGAACTGGCCGTGCTCGCACGCGTCGCACGCGCCCTGGGGGCCGCGGCCGAGGCGGCCGGCGTCACCGTCGCCACCGGCGACACCAAGGTGGTCGAGTCGGGGCACGGCGACGGCGTCTACGTCACCACCGCCGGCGTCGGCCTCGTCCCCGCGGGCGTCGACATCCGCCCGCAGCGCGCCCGGCCGGGCGACGCCGTCCTCGTCAGCGGCCCGATCGGCCTGCACGGGGTGGCCGTGATGAGCGTCCGGGAGGGCCTGGAGTTCGGCGTGGAGATCACCTCCGACACCGCGCCGCTCGCGGACCTGGTGGCGGCCATGCTCGCGGTCACCCCGGACATCCACGTCCTGCGCGACCCCACCCGGGGCGGCCTCGGCGCGTCCCTGAACGAGATCGCCCGCGCCTCCGGCACCGGTGTCCGGCTGCGCGAGCGGGCCGTACCCGTCCCGGACGAGGTCGCGAACGCCTGCGGCTTCCTCGGCCTGGACCCGCTGTACGTCGCCAACGAGGGCCGGCTCGTCGCCTTCGTCCCCCCGGAGCACGCCGAAGCCGTCCTGGCGGCCATGCGCGCGCATCCACAGGGCACCGGCGCGGCCCTGATCGGCGAGTGCGTGGCCGACCACCCGGGGATGGTGGTCGTCGCCACCGCCCTCGGCGGCACCCGGGTGCTGGACCTCCCGCTGGGCGAGCAGCTGCCCCGCATCTGCTGAACCACCCCCGGCCCCCGCCGTCAGGCCGGGGCCGGGGCCGCCTCGACCCCCGTGATCTCCAACTCGCGTCCGCCGCGCAGCTCCTGCGACGGCCGGTCGCAGCGCGGGCACCAGAAGAACGGCGGCATGCCGAGCGCGAACTCCTCGGCACACCCGCCGCACCAGGCCCGCGCCGGCACCTCCTCCACGACCAGCCGGGCCGCGGCCAGGGCCGTGCCGTCGCGGGCCACCTCGAACGCGAAGCACAGGGCGTCCGGGACGACACCGGCCAGCTCGCCGACCCTCACCGTCACCGACGACACCCCGTCCACGCCGTCCGCGCGGGCGATCTCGGCCGCCTGCTCCACGATCGCGGTCGCGATCGACAGCTCGTGCACGGCGGTTCAGTGCGGGCGCCTGGCGCCGGAGCGCAGGCTGATCATGCGCCAGATGCGCACCTCGCGCCGGATGCCCGGGATCTCCCGGACGAACAGCGCGAGCGCCACGCCACCCACCACGGCGGCCTCGGCGACCAGGACCCGACGAGCGGTCCGCCCGGTCCGCATCCGGGCCGCCGCGGCAGCGCCGCCCGCTCCTGCTCGGTACAGCCTCATCCCGGTACCTCTCCGTTTCCGCATCCCGCTCACCCCGCTCATCCCGGCGAGATGTTCGGCATGGTCTTCATGATGGCGTCGTGCCGCTTCCAGTGGATCCCGGTGGAACGGCGCGCGTCGGACGTGCCGTCCCCGTGGTGTCCGGCCTGGTGCCCGCTCGGGCCCTTGTTGCCCTGGTGCAGCCCGAACACGTGCCGGGGCGTGTCCGGTTTCACGTGGGGGCGGCCCACTCGGATGGTGCCCATCTCGATCTCCTCTCAGGTCCTCACGTCAGACCGTCCGCGACGCTCACGTCCTCAACCCCGCTCGGTCAGCTCCTCGAAGAACCGCTCGACGGCCGGCCACACCCGGCCGCCTCCGGCGAGGCCCCGCCACTCCCGGCGGACCAGCGCGACCATGCGGAAGCAGTCGTCCACCGGCACGATCCAGTGGTGGTCCAGGCCGCGCACGGTGTTCACCAACAGAGCCTCCACCTCCGCAGCCATGGTCACCAGCGGGGGGCACACGGCGCGCATCCGGGCCCAGCGGTCCGCCTCGACCTCCCAGCGCATCGCCCCGGCCGGGCTCGGCCCCTGCGCCGTGACCGTGCCGTCGGTGTGCGGCACGAAGAAGACCAGGCCCACCGGCACCCCGAGCGGCCCGGTGTCCACCGGCTCCAGGCGCACCCGCCGCCGTGGCACCGGCAGGTACCGCCCGCCGCCCGCGCCGTCCCCGGTGAACAGGACCGTGCACGCGCCGCAGGCGCACAGCAGCTCCTCGCGCTCGGCGGCGTACAGATGGCGGTGTTCCTCCGGTACGGGCTCGGCGCACAGGTCGCACCGCTCGCCGTCGTCCCGGTCGGCGGCGGCCGAGCGGATGACCCGGGCCAGCGCCCCGTCCACGCTCACCGCGCCTCCCGTACCAGCAGGGAGTCCAGCGGTACGAAGGCCGGTGCCGCCGGTGTGGGCAGCTGTTCGACCTCGGTGAGTTCGGGTGCGGCGGCGAGCACCGCCTCACGCACCGCGTCCGCGACCGAGGGCCCGCCGCCGCAGCCGGCCCCGCAGCCACCGGCCTCGCTCACCCGCACCCGGGCCACCTGGCCCTCGACGCCGACCAGCTCCACGTCGCCGCCCCGCTCGCGCACCGCCGGGCGGAGCCGGTCGACCGCGCGCTCGGCCCGGCGCCGCGCCGGTTCGGGGTGGAGCTGGTGCAGCACCAGCAGATGGTCCAGCAGCTCGTCCTCGGCCAGCCGGGCGGTCAGCTGCCGCCCCGCGAGGTCGAGGACCCGGGCCAGCGCCTCGCCGTAGACCTCGGTCAGCACCCGTACCGCCTCGACGGCCGTGGCGCCCATCGGGCCGGGCGCGGTCTCCAGACGGCCCAGCAGCTCGTCCAGCCGTGCCAGCCGTCCCTCCACGTCCGTGTCGGCGAGCCGCCCGGCGTCAGCCATGGTTCGCCCCGTACGTCGGCGAGTGCACCGTCGTCAGCGTCTTCCCCTTGCCCATGTACATGTGCACCCCGCACGGCAGACAGGGGTCGAAGCTGCGCACGGTCCGCATGATGTCGACGCCCTTGAAGTCGTCGGGCCCGTTCTCCTCGAAGATCGGCTGGCCCTGGACGGCGTCCTCGTAGGGGCCCGGGGTGCCGTAGATGTCCCGGGGGCTGGCGTTCCACGGGGTGGGCGGGTACGGGTGGTAGTTGGCGATCTTCTTGTCCCGGATCACCAGGTGGTGGGAGAGGACGCCGCGCACCGCCTCGTGGAAACCGCAGCCGATCGCCTCCTCCGGTACCTCGAAGTCCTGGAAGACCTTCGTCTCGCCGGCCCGCAGCATCCCCATCGCCTCCTCCAGGAACTGCAGGGCCATGGCGGCGGCGTAGGCGACGAAGTACGGCCGGGCGCGGTCCCGTTCGATGGTGTTGCTCCACTTCGGGATGTGCCACTCCAGGGTCGTCTCCGGCAGGGTGTCGCCCTGGGGCAGCGAGATGCGCACGCTGCTGCCGGTGGCCTTGACGTACGGGGTGTCGACCAGGCCGCTCAGCGCGGTCGACCACAGCCGGGCCAGCGGCCCGCCGCCGGTGTCGAGGGCGAGGTGCTGACCGCTCTCCGGGTGGTACCAGCGCGGGCTCATCACCCAGCTGTACTTGCCGTCGAAGTCCCGCTTCTGCGGCACCGGGACGGTCGTCTGGTTCCACGGGTGGCGCATGTCGACGGGGTTGCCGAGCGGGTCGTGGGTGACGAACGGCTCCTCGTTCACCCAGTCCTCGTAGTAGGAGCTGCCCAGCATGATGCGCAGACCGAGGTTGATGTCGACGAGGTCGTTGGTGACCAGCTTGCCGTCGACCACGATGCCGGGGGTCACGTACATCGCCCGGCCCCACTCGTTCATCGTGGCGTACCGGTAGTCCACGACGTCCGGGTTCTGGAACGCGCCCCAGCAGCCGAGCATGATCCGGCGCCTGCCGACCTCCTCGTAGCCGGGCAGGGCCTCGTAGAAGAAGTCGAAGACGTCGTCGTTCATCGCCACCGCCTTCTTGATGAAGTCGACGACGTGGATCAGACGGCTGAGGTAGTCGGTGAAGGTGTTCGGCTGCGGCATCGTGCCGACACCGCCCGGGTAGAGCGTGGAGGGGTGCACATGCCGCCCCTCCATCAGGCAGAACATCTCCCGGGTGACCCGGGAGACCTTCAGCGCCTCCTTGTAGACCTCGCCCTCGAAGGGGTTGAAGGCCTTCATGATGTCGGCGATGGTCCGGTAGCCGTGGATGTCGCCGCGCGGCGCGTCCGTGCGCTCGGCGCGAGCGAGGACACCGGGGTTGGTGGCCTTGACCATCGCCTCGCAGAAGTCCACGAACACCAGGTTGTCCTGGAAGATCGTGTGATCGAACATGTACTCGGCGGCCTCGCCGAGGTTGGTGATGTGCTCGGCCATCTTCGGCGGCTTGACGCCGTAGGCCATCTGCTGGGCGTAGTTGGAGCACGTGGTGTGGTTGTCGCCGCAGATGCCGCAGATCCGGGACGTGATGAACCCGGCGTCGCGCGGGTCCTTGCCCTTCATGAAGACCGAGTAGCCGCGGAAGAGCGAGGAGGTGCTGCGGCAGTCCACCACTTCCTGGTTGGCGAAGTCGATCTTCGTGTAGATGCCGAGGTTGCCGATGATCCGGGTGATCGGGTCCCAGGACATGTCCACGATCTGCGCGGGCTTGCGTCCCGGGGCCCGGCGCCGGTCCTCGGTTGTCGTCATGTCTTTTCCTGCCCCTCGTTCCTTGTACGCACGGGTCGCTGGGGTGCCGTTCAGGCACGCCAGTACGGGTCGTAGCCGGTGGTCAGTTCCGGGCCGTTGTGGTGCCACTTGGGTTCGCGGTTGACGGCGACGCTGGTCAGTCCGCGCAGCCGGCGGATGACGGCGCCGTAGGGCTTGATCAGCATCGACGACAGGGCTCCGCCGGTCGGCTCGTCCATGAAGGGCATGAACGCGTCCGGGAACCCGGGCATGGTGCAGCCGATGCAGATGCCGCCGACGTTCGGGCAGCCGCCGATCCCGGCCATCCAGCCCCGCTTGGGCACGTTGCAGTTGACCACCGGGCCCCAGCACCCCGACTTCACGAGGCACTTGGGGGAGTTGTAGTCCTTGGCGAAGTCGGCCTGCTCGTAGTACGCGGCCCGGTCGCAGCCCTCGTGCACGGTCTTGCCGAACAGCCACTGCGGACGCAGCATGTGGTCCAGCGGGGGCGGCGGCGCGGCCCCGGCCGCGTGGTAGAGCACCCAGATCAGGGTCTCCATGAAGTTCTCCGGCTGGATGGGGCAGCCGGGCACGTTCACCACGGGCAGGGCGCCCTGGGACATGAAGTCCCAGCCGAGGTAGTCGGCGAGACCCATGCAGCCGGTCGGGTTGCCGGCCATGGCGTGGATGCCGCCGTACGCCGCGCACGTCCCGGCGGCCACCACCGCCCAGGCCTTCGGCGCGAGCTGGTCGATCCACCAGTTCAGGGTCTGCGGCTCCCCGGTCTCCGGGTCGTTGCCGAACGACGTCCAGTAGCCGTCGCCCTCGATGATGTTCTGGTTCGGGATGGAACCCTCGATGACGAGGATGAACGGGGCGGGCAGCTCGCCGCGTGCGGCCGCCCGGTAGGGGGCCAAGAAGTCCTCGCCGCCCAGGCTCGGGGAGAGGACCTTGTTGACGAGGTTCACCTTCGGCAGACCGGGGATCAGTCCGAGCACCACGTCCTCGATGGACGGCTGGCCGGCGGCGGTCAGCGAGACGGTGTCCCCGTCGCAGCTCATGCCTTCCGAGATCCACAGGATGTAGATCTCCTCCAGCCCTCCTCGCGCTTCCGCGCGGTCGGGCTCACGGCTCACCTCGGTGGTACCGCTCTGTGTGGTCATGTCGTGGGCCTCCGCTGCAGTCGGTCTCGGAGTCGGTCATAGGCCGCGGCCAGCGGGGCCGCCAGGTTCAGGGCCGGGGGCTTCTCGGGGGCGTTCGGGTGCGGCCGGGTCGGCGCGCCCTGCCTGGCCCGGGCGATCGTCCGGCCCAGCTCGTCCAGCTCCTGCCGGGAGACGGCCTCGCGCAGGCGGGGCATCATGACGCCCTCCTCCTCGCGGATGTGTTCCTCGACCTCCCGGCGCAGCTGGTCCACGAGTTCGTCGGCGTGCGGGTCGCCCTCCCCGAGCCGGTCCAGTTCGAGGAGGATCCTCTTCACCGCCATGTGCTCGCTCAGATGCTCGTCCACCTCCCGTTCGCCGTCCGGCAGTGCCGTCCTGGCCAGCGGGTAGAGGAGCATCTCCTCCAGCGCGGCGTGCTTGGACAGCTCACGGACCAGCAGCTCGGCGACGCCGCGCCGCTGCCGGTCGGAGGCCGCCGCGTGGTAGTCGCGGAACAGCTGCTCGACCATGCGGTGGTCGTGCGCCAGCACCTCAAGGGCATCCATCGAACCGTCCCTCCTCCGGCCGGTCGGCCGGACGCGCGGGCCGCGGGGACTGCGGCCGGGGTGGTTGGGCCGGACCCGGTGTGTCCGCCCCGCCGAGCGGTGCGACCTCGTCGGGCCGGAAGTAGTGGAACCGGCCGTACCAGCCGTGCAGTTCGGCGGCGGGATCGTCGTCCACGGTGACGGCCAGGTGGACGCCGCCGTCCACGTCGGGGAGGACCGCGGCCACCCGCGCGGTCCGCCCGTCCAGGAACATGTCCTGGGCGTCGGCACCCCGGCCGCGCGGACACAGCCGCACCCGGCTGCCGCCGCCCACGGGCACCCCGTCCACCAGCACGGTGTCCGTCGACGGGGACAGCCCGTCGTCCCCGCCCTCCCGCCACCAGACGGGCCGCCCGTCGGCGGGGCCGAGTACGGAGGCCAGGGGGTCGGGGCTCTGCTCGGGGGCCGGAACCGCCAGGCTGTGTGCGGGGGTCGGGACTGCCGGGCCGTGTGCGGCGGGCGGGACGCTGGGGTTTGGTGCGGGGGTGGGGGTGACCGGGCCTTGTGCGGCATGCGGAACAGTCGGGTTCCGGGCAGCGGCCGGGGTGATCGGGCTTTGCGTGGCCGGCGGGACCGCCGGGTTCCTGGCGGCGGCCGGGGTGACCGGGCCGTGTGCGGCGGGTGGAACAGCGGGGTTCGGTGCGGCGGCCGGGGTGGCCGGGCCGTGTGCGGCCGGCGGGTTGGCCGGGTTCCGGGCGGGGGTCGGGGTCGCCGGGCTGTGTGTGGCGGGCGGAACAGCGGGGTTCGGTGCGGCGGCCGGGGTGGCCGGGCCGTGTGCGGCCGGCGGGATGGCCGGGTTCCGGGCGGGGGTCGGGGCCGCCGGGCTGTGTGTGGCGGGCGGAACATCGGGGTTCGGTGCGGCGGCCGGGGACGCCGGGCCGTGTGCGGCCGGCGGGATGGCCGGGTTCCGGGCGGCGGTCGGGGTGGCCGGGCCGTGTGCGGGGGTCAGGGAGCGGATGGCGCCGTGCAGCCGGGCGAAGACCTCCCGGGGCATGGTCTCCACCCGGTCGAGGATCCGCGCGGCCCGTGGGTCGGTGGCCCGGGCCTCCGCCTTCTCCTCGTCGGTCAGCAGCATCGTGCGCAGCGTGAGGATCTCGTCGATCTCCGCCGCGTCGTGCAGGTCGCCCGGACTCTCCGGCGCCACCTGCGGGTGGTCCGGGAGGATGATCGGCGCCGACAGCAGCAGCGGGCCGGTCTCCCCGTCGTCGCTCGCCGGATCCGGCGGCGGCCCGCCGAGCACGGGGAACGTGAAGGCGTTGCGGCAGCCGCGCGCCTGCTCGGCGAGGTCCGCGGGCGGATCGATCAGTGACACGAACTCCGCGCCCTCGCCTTCGAGGAGGGTGTGCGTGGCGAGCAGCGCCTGCCCCAGCACCGCACCGCGCGGCGCCCCCGGGTCGGCCCCGGCGGCGGTGTTCTCGGTGCGCACCCGCAGCCGGTACAGCTGCGGACCGAGCGGCTCGGCCACGACCGAGGTCTCCGCCCGCACCTCCCGGCGCCGGCGCACGACGCGTCCCGTCCCCGCCGGCAGCGGCTCGTACTCCGCGCCGGCCGGCGCCCCCACGGTGACGGTCCGCCCGCCCCGCAGCAGCTCGGCGAGCGGGACCACCAGCTCGGTCTCGCGGGGCACCGCCTCCTCGAACGACAGGTGGGTGACCCCGTCCGCCGTCCGCAGCGACTCGACCGGGCGATGCCCTCGGTCGGCGTCCGCGGCCTCCACCTGCTTGTGCTGGAGTTGCAGGTACCGCACCCGCACCCGCACCGTGGCGTCGGCGTGCCGGGCCAGCACCAGGCACTCGGTCCGCTGGTACCAGGAGTCGGCGGAGCCGGAGACACCGGGCGTGACCGGTCCGTCCCGCTCCACCCAGGTGCGCGGCAGCAGCACCCCGAACTGCCAGCGGACCCGGTTCTTCGCCGAGGACCGGCGATAGGGGTAGAGCAGATAGCCCTCGTAGAGCACGGCGTCCGCCACGGCACCCAGCTGCGCACAGCCCTCGCCGACTCCGTTCGCCATGCCCGCTCCTCGCCGCTCGTGTCCGCCGACCTCTCCCCACGGTCACACCCCTCGGTCCGGCCCGCTTCCCCGGCGCACCGTCATTGGGCCGGACAGGGGAGGAGGACCCCTCCGCTCGGACATCCGACGGTGGCGGCCGGGAGGGCCGGTGCCGCCGACGCGGGCCAGGGGCATGGGATCTCGTGAGGGCCGCGAACCATGGGATCGAGCGGCGCGGGGTGCCCCTGCCGGCGCCGGTGAAGGCGGCGGGACGGCTGCTCGGGCTGCGGGGCGTTCGTCCGCCGGGCCTCGCCACCGGTACCGGGCCGGGGCCGTTGCCCGTCGGGGCGGGGGCCGCCGCTGTCGGGGCGCGGGTGTTCCGCGCGGTGCGGGTGCCCGGCGCTGTTCCCGGTGCCGGCGGCCGGCGGCCCTGGCACTCGTGCCGACGGCGCCCCCGGACACGGGCGCCTCCCCGCAGGCCGGCCGGTGAACGGCGTGGCTCAGTGCGACGGCAGATAGTGGGTGACCAGGGCCCGGGCACAGTGGGCGTCGACGCCGAGGGCCCGGCCGAGGTCCTCCCAGCGCTGCTCGCCGTCCTCGTCGATCAGGCAGGCCGCTTCCCGGCCGGCCCGCCGGGTCAGCCGGTCCAGAGCGGTGACGGCCCGCAGCGCGGCGGCCGGTGCGTCCTCGGCCAGCGCGAACAGCTTGTCCTCCAGGGCGTCCAGCAGCTGGGCCAGCTCGTCCGGCAGGGGCACCGTCCGCCGCTCCACCGTCCGGATGTGCTCGCTCCAGTCCCGGCGCGGCCCCGAGACGTCCAGTTCCTCCAGACCGTCCCGGTCCAGCTCGTCCCAGGCGAGGGGGCTGCTCGGCCCGCGCCAGCCGCAACTGCACGAGGCCCGGACCGCCGCCGCGCGCGGCCGGCTCATCCGGCCGTCGTACGCCCACCACTCGCAGGTCCGGTACGTCTCGGCGCCGCTGCCGATGTCGAAGTACGCGGGCTTCGGCTCACTGCCGTCGGCCAGGACGGCTCCCACGATGCCCTCGTGGGCCTCCCCGAACTCCTCGGTCGTCCATCCCACGGCCGCCTCCCTCCCCTCGCCGGCTGCGTCCCGCCCATCATCGGCGACCCCGTGCCCGGCCGGACGGCGGACGGGAAAAACGGCCCGAAACGGGGACCGTCACGCGGCCGTCACGGGGACCGGTCACGAACCGTGGCGCCGGTGGCCGGGGTCCGGTGACTCCGGGGCTTCGGGCAGCCTCTCCAGCGCCACCAGTGCCGCGTCGTCACCGAGGTCGCCGTGCACATGGCGGAGGAGGTCCCGGCGCAGACCGGCCACCATCGCCTCCAGGGGGCGGCCGGCGTGCGCCTCGACGTGGGCGGTCAGGTCGAGGAAGCGGCCCCGCCGGTCCCGGGCCTCGATGAACCCGTCCGTGTAGAGCAGCAGCCGGTCGCCCGGGCCGAACGGCACGGTATGCGCCACGGGTTCCGTCTCCAGCAGGTCGCCGAGGCCGAGCGGGGCGCCGGGCCGGTCGGGAGGCAGGCCGTGCACCTGCCCGGCGCGGACGAGGTACGGCTCGGGGTGCCCGCAGTGCACCAGGCGGACCACGGGTTCGCCGGGCGGGAGCTCCACCAGGAGCGCGGTCGCGAACCGCTCGGTGAACAGCGACCCGGACGCGTCCGGCCGTTCCTCGCCGACGAGGGAGTCCACGGCGGCGATCTGCCGCCGGGCCCGCTCGTCGAGCCGCTCGGCGACCCGGGTCAACGACCTTTCCTGGTGGGCGAGTTCGCGGAAGGCGCCGAGCAGGGCGGCGGAGGCGCCGACGGCCGGCAGCCCCTTGCCCCGGACGTCGCCGATCAGGATCCGGTGGCCGTACGGCGTCTGCAGGGCCTCGTAGAAGTCGCCGCCGATCCTCGCCTCCGACTCGGCCGGCAGGTACACCCCGCGCAGCGCCAGCGGGCCGAGCCGGTGGGGGAGGGGGTGCATGAGCGCCCGCTGCGCCGTTTCCGCGACGGAGCGGACCTGCTGCAGCTGACGTTCCCGGCGCCCGCGCAGCGAACAGGCGGCCATCGAGGTCAGCCCGACCACGAACAGGCTGAACAGCACGACGTCGGAGTCCGGATGCCCGCACTGACCCGCGTCCGCCTGGAGCAGGGCGGTCACCGCCAGCGCGGCGCAGGCGAGGGACGCGGTGGCCCACAGCGGGAGCAGCACCGAGGCCAGCACGGGCACGGCGGCCATGACCGGCGAGACGTGCAGCCAGTCGGGGGTGAGCAGATCGGTCAGGGCGACGACGGCCATCAGCAGGACGGGGGCCGCCGCCGGCAGCGGGCGCGCTCGGGCGAGGCGGTCGCGCGGGGTGCGGGCCGGTCGCCGGGGGCCGGTGCTCGGGCGGGTGGCGGATCGAGGGGCGGTGTGCTCGGGCGTCGTGTGCTGGGTCATCGTCGCGTGGGGGGCCGTAGCGGGCTGCGTGCCCGGTGGCGGGTGGTGCGGACGGGCGGGGCGGGGGCCGGGGCCGACAGGCAGGACAGGGCCGACTCCAGGTGCCGGAGCAGGCGGCCGGCCTCGGCGCGTGGGGGCGGGGGATCGCAGCCGGCCGAGCCGAGCCGGTGCAGGGCCTGCCGGGTGGCGGGCAGGGCGGGGTGCGGCCGGCCGCCCCGGCAGGAGTAGGCGCACAGAGCGGTCGTGCGCAGCAGCCGGGCGTACGGCTGGGCGAAACGGGCCTCGGGAGCGGCGGCGGCGCCGGGGTGCGCGTCGAGGAGCCGGCCCTGCGCGGCCAGCTCGCGCGCCACGTCGGACAGGGTCCGCAGCACCCGGCGGTCCAGGTGCCAGCGGCGGCGCCGGGCGGCGGGCCGCACGTTCCAGCGCATGCTCTCGTGCGCCTCCTCCACGGCCGTGCGGGCCCGCTCCAGCGCCGTGCCGAGGTCCCGCTCCCAGGCGTCGCCGAGCACGTCCCGGGGCCGCTGCCGGGCCACGACCGCGTCGGCCAGCCCGTCGAGATACCGGGCGACCAGCGCCCGCAGCTCCTCCAGCGCCCGCTCGGCGGACCGTACCCGCACGGCGGGGAGCAGCAGCGCGCTGCACGCCAGCCCGAAGGTGATGCCGAGCACGATCTCCGCCAGGTGGGAGAGCACCTCACCCGGGTGGTGGCCGCGCACCAGGGTGAACGTGATCAGCGCGGTCGTCGGCACGTGGATGCCGTGGTGCCCCAGGAAGCCGCGCCGGGCGATCAGCACGGACGCGAGGACGACCAGCGCCAGACCCGCCATGCCGGGCCGGGCGTACAGGGCGCCGGGTACGGCGATGACGACGCCGAGCAGACAGCCCGCGCCATAGCGCAGGGCCGCCGACACCGTGCGCACCACCGTCGTCTCGACGATGAGCAGCGCCGCCAGGGCCCCCGCGTACGGGTCGGGTGTGTGCAGCAGCGCCGTACAGATCTGCCAGGTCAGTCCGGCGGCCACGGTCGCCCGGGCGGCCTCGGCGCCGTCGGTGCGGACGATCCGTCTCACCCGCGCCGGCAGAGCGGACCACCGTGCGCCGCGCATGCCGTCCTCGCCCCCTTCCTCGTCGGGATCCGCGGGCCGCTGGGCCGGCCCGGCACGGCCGCCCAGGATAATCGGACAAATGGGGCGTGAGGCAAATAAAGGTTGTGTGGGGAAGGACTGCCCCGAGCGCCCCTCGCCGGGCTGCGAGCCCGAACGCGCCGTGGACGGCCGGCGTCAGCAGGAGCACGGCATGACCGGCGAGCGCGGCCGCGGGAACGCCGTCGGTGTCCGCGGGGAGCGCGACGAGCGTAGTCGCGGCGGTCGCCGCCCAGCGGACGGCGGCGAGTGCCCAGCGCGCGGGAGCGCGTAACCGACGCCGGGACCGCCCAGGTCGAGCGGGGCCACCGCTACGGCCCGCACGGCGTCCGGCGGCATCGGCAGCGGTGGCCCGCCGAATGCCCGCTTCGGACCGCACGGGCCGCCGTGCATGAAGGCCCCCCGGTCCACTCCGCCCGCACCTGAGCGAATCCGCAGGGGGAGGGCGACGACGCGCACCCGACAGCCCGACCCCGGGCCGCTCGCCACCCTGCGCGTCAAGGCGGCGGAAGTCACGGACCGCCGCCTGGGCAGACGCCGCGCCTGATCCGCTGGGCCGTCCGCTGGACCCGCACGATGATCGAACAGCTGTCGCCGCCGGTGCCGGCCAGCCTCCGGCGGCCGGGCTCACGGGCTCGCGTGCGCCGGGCTCACAGGCCCTCGCCGAGGGCGGCGATCGCGGCCGGCCCGTACCCCGCTGCGGTCAGCGGGGCACGGATGTCGTCCTCCAGGTCCGGAACGTAGCCGAACAGGACATCGGCGGGCCCGGCCACCCGTACCTCACCGAGCGCGGCCGGCAGCAACAGGGTCCGTGCCCGGTCGAGCCTGCCGGTCCAGCCGTCGCACGTGACGGTCACCGGGGCCCCCGCGTTGCTGAGCACCTGCGCCGCGGCGAACCTGCGGGAGATCCGGGCGGACCGGCCGGCGGTCCAGCGTTCCAGGGCGAAGTACGGCCCGGCGCACAGCACCGTGCGTACCACCGTGTCCTCGACCGGGACGCTCAGCCCCGGCTGGAACTCCGGGCGGGGCTCGGGCCGCCACTCGTCCAGCAGCCGCTCGATGTTCGCCTCCCGCTCCCGCTCGCCCAGCGGCGCGCCGTCCTCCATCCGCCAGGGCATGGCGTGCTGCTGGATGTCGGAGGTCTGCTCGATCTCGTACACCAGGGTGCCGGGCCCGAAACTGTGCAGGGTCCCGCCCGGCACGTACACGGTCTGCCCGGCGCGTACCGGGAGGCGGCGCATGACCGCGTCGAAGTCCTGCGCGAGCAGAGCCCGGCGCAGCCGCTCCCGGTCGATGCCGGGCCGCACCCCGACCAGCGCGGTGGCGCCCGGTACGGCGTCCAGCACGTGCCAGGCCTCCGTCTTGCCGTTCGGCTCGCCCTCCAGACGGCGGGCGGTGGCGTCGTCGGCGTGCAGATGCACGGGCAGCGCGTGCGCGCCGTCGATGAACTTGGTGAGCAGGGGGAAGCGGGGGAGGGGCGGGTGGGGAGAGGGGGGTGCGGGCGGGTGGTCGCCGAGCAGGCCGTGGGGGTCGTCCGCCAGCAGTTCCCGCAGGGACCGCCCGGCCAGCGGGCCCTCGGTCACCGTGGCGCCCTCCCCGTCGACGTCGCTGACCTCCCAGGTCTCGGCGACCGGGCCGTGCGGCAGTCCCGTACGGCCCAGCCGGTCGGCCAGGGCCCGGCCGCCGAAGACGTGCTGTTTGACGGGGGTGCTCAGGCGCAGCGGGGACCAGTCCACCGGGTGCGCCATGTCAGCCCGCCGTGTCGTCGACCCGCATCCGCACCTGTTCCTCCAGCCGGCGCAGGCTGCCGTCCAGGGCGTCGCACACCGCTCGCTCGCCCGGGTCGTGGCCCTCGTCGAAGAAGGACAGGTGCACGGTGACCTCGCTGGCTCCGCTGCCGATGCCGGCCACCTGGAGCCAGCCGGCGTAGCTGCCCTGTTCGCGGGTGCCCCACTCCAGGCGCATCTGGTCGGGCTCCGATCGCAGCAGCGCCGGCATGTCCTCGCCGGAACGGTCCTCGTGGACGGTCACGGCGGGCGGGTCCTGGACGTCTACGTGCAGTTCGCCCGGGAGCCAGGCGTCGAGCTGGGCGGTGTTGGCCGCCTGGTCGAAGACCTGCTCGGGCTGCGCGGGCATCGTGCGGGAACGCTCGTACTCGGCCATCGCGGTACCGCTCCTCCGGTCGGAAGTCGTACCCCGACCGCGTGCCCTTTCCTCGGCGGCCGAAAAGCCCCGGCGGTCACAGACCCAGGGCGATGGCCATGCGGGTCAGCTCGGCGGTGTTGGTGATGTTGAACTTGGCCCGGATGCGGCGCAGGTAGGCGTCCACGGTGTGGGTGGACAGTCCCATGTGGCGGGCCGTCTGCAGGTAGGTGCGGCCGGCGGCGATGTGCCGGAGCGTCTCCCGCTCGCGCGGAGCCAGCGCGGGGGCGGGGGCTTCGGTGGGCGACGGGGCGAGAGTGGCGCTCATGGTGATTCCTCCGGCGGAACGGCTGAGGGAGCTGTCCGTTTAGGGCGATTTGCCCTTGTTCCTCCAGACTGCTCGCCGGATTTCATGGCGCTGTCCGCCAACTGTCACAGGCGCGTCACAGGGGCGGGGAAAACGGTTTGAGTCGCTAAAGGCCGAGGTGATCCGCCGAGGGGCGACACTCGCCCGCGCGCCGGGGCCGTGAAGGGGCGGCGCGCCTGCGCGCCGGAGTCGCCGAGGGGCGGTGCGGCCGTGCGCCGGAGTGATCGCGAGGCGGTGCATCCGTGCGCTGGTGTCGCCGAGGCGTGGTGCGGTCGTGCGCCGGAGTGGTCGCGAGGCGGTGTGTCCGTGCGCCGGAGTGATCGCGAGGCGGTGCGTCCGTGCGCTGGTGTCGCCGAGGCGTGGTGTGTCCGTGCGCCGGAGTGGTCGCGAGGCGGTGTGTCCGTGCGCTGGTGTCGCCGAGGGGTGGTGCGGTCGTGCGCCGGAGTGGTCGCGAGGCGGTGTGTCCGTGCGCTTGTGGCGCCGAGGGGCGGTGTGGCCGTGCTTCGAAGACTCCCTTACGCCACCGCCGCGCGAGCCGTCCGCTCCACCAGGGCCACGCCGTCCGCCATCGATGTGCTGCCGTTCGTCAGGACCGCCACGAGACACCGGTGGCCCCTGACGGTGACCTCGCCGACGCTGTTGACGTCCCACAGCCCCGTGGTGCTGCGCTGCAGCCAGCCGTTCTTCAGCGCCGGCCCCGAACCGGTGGCGCCGGCCGCGGAGACGCCCCAGCGCTGTTCCCTCACGACCTGGCCCATCAGGGTGCGAAGGTACGCGCGGGAGTGCGCGTCCAGCCCGCCGGTGCCCTTCCGTACCGTGCCGCCGGTGTCGAAGACGGCCCGCAGCAGCCGGATCTGGTCGCTCGCTGTCGTCCGGGTCAGACCCCACTTGGCCCCGGGCCCGCCTGTCGTCGACGTCAGTCCCAGGCGCTTGTTGGCCGCGGCCAGCCCGGAGGCCCCGCCGATCTGCCGCCACAGGGCGTTGGCGGCCCCGTTGTCACTGCGGCGGATCATCGGCTCGGCCCGCTCCCGCTCGCGCGCGGTGAGCTGCCGGCCCGCGTCCTGGGCCTGGAGCAGCAGCGCCGCGAGGATGTCGACCTTGACGATGCTGGCGGTGTCGTACGCCCTGTCCTCACCGCGGACCACCGGGGTCCGGCCGGTGCCGTCCAGGTCGAGCACGGCCGCCGTGGCGTGCGCCGGGGCATGCCCGGAGGGTGCGGTGGCGGCCGTCGCCGGGGACGGGTGCAGCAGGCCGGCGGAGAACAGGGCCGCGGCCGAGGCCAGCAGGACGCCGGTCTTGGTCCGCGCGGGGCGGAAGCGGTGGAACGACATGGGTCACGAACGTAGCCACCCGTCGCTCCCGGCGACGTGGCACCGGTCACCTTCGTCCCCGAATCGCCCCGAATGTGAGAAGTGCCACCGCGGGGTCGCCGTGGTGGCGGCGACGGGCAGCGGACGTGCCAGAGCATCGCGCAGGAGCCGTGGGCGCGCCCCGAAGGGGTGCATTGTGCCGCCCGGCTCGCCTCCACGGCGGCGTGTACGCACGGCCGGGCCGCCCTCCTCGCCTATCGTCGCCCGGACGCCGACATCCGGAGCGATGATGGAAAAAACGGATGAAATGGTGGGTGCGGCGGAGGGCACGGCCACCGTGGCCCTCGGCCCGCCCGTGCGCCGTGGCCGGCCCCGGCCGCTCGGCGCCGCCCTCGCGCTCACGGCCGGTGCCACGGCCGTAGTCCTCCTCGCCGGCACCTCGTGGCTGCACCATCCCGCCGTCCAGGCCTGGCGCACCGTCTGCCTGGCCATCACCGTCCAGGCGCTGCCGTTCCTGCTCCTCGGCACCGCCCTGTCCGGCGCCATCAACGCGTTCGTGCCGGCCGACCTGTTCACCAGGGTGCTGCCGAAGCGGCCGGCCCTCGCCGTACCGGTCGCCGGTGTCGCCGGCGCGGTCCTGCCGGGCTGCGAGTGCGCCTCCGTCCCCGTCGCGAGCAGCCTGATCCGCCGGGGAGTCACCCCGGCCGCCGCCTTCGCCTTCCTGCTCTCCGCCCCGGCGGTCAACCCCGTCGTCCTCACGGCCACCGCCGTCGCCTTCCCCGGCAGCCCCGCGATGGTCGCCGCCCGGCTCGCCGCCTCCCTCGCCACGGCGGCCCTGATGGGCTGGCTGTGGCTCTGGCTCGGCAAGGAGGAGTGGCTGCGCCCCCTGCTGCGCCACCGGCACACCGGCCACCGGCACGGCCACAGCCGCTGGACCGAGTTCCGGCTGGGCTTCCAGCACGACTTCCTGCACGCCGGCGGCTTCCTCGTGCTCGGTGCCATGGCCGCCGCCACCTTCAACATCGCCGTCCCGCGGTCCGTCCTCGACGCCTTCTCCGGCTCACCGTGGCTGTCGGTGCTGTTCCTGGCCGGCCTCGCCGTGCTGCTCGCCGTCTGCTCGGAGGCGGACGCGTTCGTCGCGGCCTCCCTCACCGGCTTCTCGCCGACCGCCCGGCTCGCGTTCCTCGTGGTCGGCCCGATGGTCGACCTGAAGCTCATCGCGCTGCAGGCCGGGACCTTCGGTCGCGCCTTCGCCTGGCGGTTCTCCACGGCGACCACCGTCGTGGCGGTCGCCGTCAGCGTCCTGACCGGAGGCGTGCTGCTGTGAAACGTCCGACCGGAGGCGCGCTGCTGTGAAACGTCCCGTCCAGACCCTGCTTCTGGCACTGACCGGCGTCGGTCTGCTGCACACGGCCCTCTTCACCGACATCTACCTGCGCTACGTCAAGGCCGGCCTGCGCCCCCTGCTGATCGCGTCCGGAGTGGTCCTGCTGCTCCTCGGCCTGGCGGCGGCGGTCACCCGTCACCCCGCCCACGAGGACACCGGGGAGGCGCGCGCCCACGACACCGCCGGGGACGCGCACGGCCACGACCACTCCGGCACCCCGCGCATCGCCTGGCTGCTGTTCCTCCCCGCGCTCAGCCTCCTCCTGCACGCCCCGCCGGCGCTCGGCGCCTACACCGCGGCCCGTTCGAACGACAAGCCCGTCGTGGTGCAGAAGGGTTTCGCGCCGCTGCCCGCGACCTCACCCCTGCCGCTGACCCTGACCGACTTCACCAAGCGGGTCCAGCAGGACCGCAGCCGGGCCATCGAGCACCGCGCCGTCCGGCTGACGGGCTTCGTCACCCCGGCCGGCGAGGACGGCGGCTGGTACCTGACCCGCATCGTCTTCTCCTGCTGCGCGGCCGACTCGCAGACGGTCAAGGTGCGGGTCTACGGCTCCGAGGCTCCGCCCGCCGACACCTGGCTGGCGGTGACCGGCACCTGGCACCCGCGAGGCACCCTCGGCACCAGGACCGCGGAGGCCGCCCTCGACGTCCGGGACGCCCGGACCGTCGCCCCGCCGGTGAACGCCTACACCGACGACCTCCCGCTCACGCCTTCCTAGCACCTCCCGGAGAACGGCCACGCCCGGCAGCGGCCGTCCGGCGCGCGGAGGTGCAGGATGGTGTCATGACCCCCGCGCGGGCGACCCGGGTCCGGGAGACCGCGGGGGCCGCCCCGGCTTCGGGCCGCCGGTGCGCGAGAGGAGGCGGTGACGATGACACGGACACCCCCCACGACGGTCACCCGGGTGCGGCTGTGGCGATGGCGGCGCAACCCGCTCCGGCGGCACAGCGATGTCGTCGAGGCCTGGATCGTCCTCGCCGGCTGGGTGCTTGCCCTGGTCGCCGGGGTGTTCGCGGGCATGGTGGCGGCCCGGGCCTCCGAAGCGGCGTTCACGGCGCGGCAGGCCCAGCTGCACCCCGTGTCCGCCGTACTCACCGATGACTCGGAGCGGACCCCGGCGGCGGACACCGGTTACGACGACGGGCGGGTGTGGGCGGCCGTGCGCTGGACGGACACGGACGGCTCGGTGCACAACGACCGGGCGAAGGTCTACCCCGGCGCCCCCGCCGGAACCCACGTCACGGTGTGGACGAACCAGGCGGACCGTGTCGTGCCCGCCCCCGTCACCGGAGCGGCGGCCGACCTCCAGTCGGCGCTCACCGGCGCCCTCGTCGCCCCGGCGGCCGCCGCGCTGGTCTGGGGCACGGGATGGCTGGTCCGGGGCCGGCTCATCCGGCGGCGCATGGCCGAGTGGGACGAGGAGTGGAAGCAGATCGGACCCCGGTGGGGGAACCTCAGCGGAGGCAGGGGCTGACGGCGCACAGCGGCCGACGCGCGCCCCCCTTGGACCTACCGCGGAGGTTGTACACCGGCCCGGAGCTACCGCGGCCGGTGGAGCCGGGTGTCAACTCCCGGGTTGGCGACGCGCCGTGCCCCGGCACGTAGCTTGTGTGACGTGCCGTGAGGCACTCGTCAACCAGGGGGAAACACATGCGGAACAACATCTTCGGCAGGACCCTGCTCGCCGCCGCGACCACCGTGGCGCTGGCCGCGGGCAGCCTCGCGGCCGCGGGCACCAGCTTCGCCGCGCCCGCGCCCGCGGCGGCCCCGCCGGCCGCGGTCAGCGAGGCCGTCACCCCGCAGGCGGTGAACAACCTGGGGCTGACCGCCTCCCAGGCGAAGAAGGTCCAGCGCTGGCTGAAGACGTACTGGAACTACCGGGGCTCCATCGACGGCAAGCTCGGCACCAACAGCTGGAAGGCCTTCCAGCGCTGCCTGAAGAAGTACTGGGGCTACACCGGCCCGATCGACGGCGTCGTCGGCAAGGGCACGATCAAGGGGCTCCAGCGTCTCCTGAAGGACGGCTACGGCTACCGCGGTCCCATCGACGGGATCGCCGGCGCCGGCACCAAGGCCGCGTTCAAGCGGTTCGCCAACGCCCACTGAGACGGCGGCACGTCGGCCCGTCCGGAGCGCCTTCCCTCCTCGCGGGGGAGGGGCCCGGGCGGGCCGTCCGGCGTGCGGCGCGCCGGTCATCGGGCGGTCGGCGGGGCCCTGCCGGCCGCGGCGCCGGCCCTTCCCGCCCCTCGTCGGCGCCCCCGCTCGCTTCCGTGGAGGCGGCAGCCTCCGCTTTCCTGGCCTCGTGCACCTGCCGGCGGCACGCCCACGACCGTGGATCCACCGCCGCGACCGCCATCGCCGCCGTCGGCGTCGTCGCCACCGCGACCGCCGTCGCCGCCGGCGCCCTCCCCGGCACCGTGACTGCCGGCACCCGGCTGCGGGCACCGCGGCTGCCGGCGCCCCCGCGGCCGCGCCCCCGACGGGCGGGGAGTGAGACGGGCGGGGAGTGAACCGCGGGTCGGGGGCGTGAGGCCGCCCGACGGGGATACCCGGCGGGTATGGCGAAGCTGCACGTACCCCGGCGGCACCACCGACAGGCCGCCGACGAGACCCGGGCGTCGTACAAAGACCCCGACGAGACACGGCCGTCGTACGAGACCCCCGGTGAGCGCCGGGTGCCGGACGAGGCTGCCGGCGAGACCCGGGCGTCGTACAAAGACCCCGACGAGACACGGCCGTCGCACGAGACCGCCGGTGAGCGCCGGGCATCACGCGAGGCCACCGGCGAGACCGGGGCACCACACATCCCGACGCCGGGCGAGGCCGGCCCCGCCCCGGACGTCGAGCGGCGGGCACCGGACACCCCCACGAAACTGCCCCGGCGGGCGTGGGCCGCGGTGTTCCGGGGCGCCGTGCGCGAGTTCCGGGACGACGAGCTGACCGACCGGGCCGCGGCGCTCACCTACTACGCCGTCCTGTCCCTGTTCCCCGCCCTGTTGGTACTGGTATCCCTGCTGGCCGTCGCCGGCCGCTCGGCCACGGACCGGGTGCTGGCGAACCTGAGGAACCTCGCCCCCGGCCCCGCCCGGGACATCATCACCCGGGCCGTGGAGCAGCTGCGCAACGGCGCGGGCGTCGGCTCGGTCGTGGCCCTCGTCGGCCTGGTGCTCGCCGTGTGGTCGGCGTCCGGCTACGTGGCCGCGTTCATGCGCGCCGCCAACGCCGTCTACGACATGCCCGAGGGCCGCCCGGTGTGGAAGATCCTGCCGGTGCGGGTCGGCGTCACCGTCGTGCTGGTGATCCTCGCCGTGGCGAGCGCGCTGATCGTGGTCTTCACCGGCGGCCTGGCCCGCCGCGCCGGGCAGGCGATCGGGCTCGGCGACACCGCCCTGACCGCCTGGTCGATCGCCAAGTGGCCGGTGCTGGTCCTGCTCGTCACCGTGATGATCGCCATCCTGTACTGGGCGACCCCGAACGCCAAGGTCAAGGGCTTCCGGTGGATCACCCCCGGAAGCGTCCTCGCCCTGCTGATCTGGATGGCCGCCTCCGCCGGCTTCGCGTTCTACGTCGCCAACTTCGCCTCCTACAACAAGACGTACGGCACCATGGCCGGCGTCATCGTCTTCCTGGTCTGGCTCTGGATCACCAACCTGGCCATCCTGCTGGGCCTGGAGTTCGACGCGGAAGCCGTACGGCAGCGGGCCATCGCCGGCGGCCACCCGCCCGACGCCGAGCCCTACACCCGGCCCCGTGACACCAGGAAGTGGGACGAGGAGGACCTGCGCCGCCTGGACGAACCCTGACGGGCGTGCCACGCAGGCCCTCCCCGCCCGTCACGCGCTGTGCCCGCCGTCCACCGAGAACTCCGCGCCCGTCACGTACGCGGCCCGCGGCCCCGCGAGGAACGCCACCATCGACGCCACCTCCTCGGCCGTGCCGAAGCGGCCCAGTGCGGTCATGTCCGCCTGGCCTGACGCGTACGGGCCGTCCGCGGGGTTCATGTCGGTGTCGGTCGGGCCCGGGTGCACGACGTTCGCGGTGATGCCACGCCCGCCCAGCTCCCGCGCCAGGGCCTTCGTCAGGCCGATGACGGCCGACTTGCTCATCGCGTACAGCGTCGCCCCCGGCCCCGGCACCCGTGCGGCGACACAGCTGCCGACGGTGATGATCCGCCCGCCGGGCCCCATGACCGCGGCGGCGGCCTGGGCGGCCAGGAACACGCCGCGCACGTTCACCGCGAGGAGCCGGTCGACGTCGTCGAGGGGGAGGCTCTCCAACGGGCCCAGCACCCCCACGCCAGCGTTGCCCACCAGCACGTCCAGCCCGCCCAGTTCCTCGGCGGCGCGCCGTACCGCGCCCGCCGCCTCCGCCGCGTCAGCGGAGTCGGCGCGCAGGGCCACCGCCCGCCGCCCCAGCGCCTCGATGTCCCGTACGACGTCGTCGGCCGCGTCCTTGCCGTGTACATAGGTCAGGGCCACGTCCGCGCCCTCTTGCGCCAGCCGCCGTGCCGTCGCCGCGCCGATGCCGCGGCTGCCGCCGGTGACCAGTGCCGTCCTGCCCTGCAGATCCGTTCGTGAAGTCATGCCCTTATTCCAGCCGTGGGCCGCGGCGAACACCGGCGGGCAACGGACATCGACGTCGGCGGCGGGCCGGGGCGGTGCGCGGTCAGCCCCGCGGGACGCCACCCGGGCTGATCAGGCCGGTCTCGTAGGCGAGGATCGTGGCCTGGACCCGGTCGCGCAGCCCGAGCTTGGACAGCAAGGCGTTCACATGGCTCTTGACCGTGCCCGTGGTGACGCCGAGTTCGGCGCCGATCTCGGCGTTGCTCAGCCCGGAGGCGATCTTCAGCAGGACCTCGCGTTCCCGCTGGGTGAGCCGGCCGAGGGGACCGGCGGCCGGGGACGGGGGCGGGCCGCCGCGGGCGAAGGTGTCGATGAGGCGGCGGGTCACGGCGGGCGCCAGGATGCCGTCGCCGGCCGCGACCACCCGGATCGCGGACAGCAGTTCCTCGGGCCGGGCGTCCTTCAGGAGGAACCCGGACGCCCCGGCGCGCAGCGCCTCGTAGACGAACTCGTCCAGGTCGAACGTGGTGAGCACCAGCACCCGCGGCGCGTCGGCCGGCGCGGTGATCAGCCGGGTCGCGGTGAGGCCGTCCATGCCCGGCATCCGGATGTCCATCAGGACGACGTCGGGCTTCTCCCCGGCGGCGAGCGACACCGCCGTCGCCCCGTCACCGGCCTCCGCCACCACGGTCAGATCGGGCTCGGCGGCCACGATGGCCGCGAATCCGGCCCGGACCACGGCCTGGTCGTCCACGACGATCACGCGTACGGCTACGGGAACACCTCCTGGGCGGGGGCCGGAACGGCTCCGGCCGGCAACGACACCCGTAGGGTACCGGCCGGGTCGCACCGGATCCGCCCCTCACCCGCCGCGACCTGCACCCGCAGACGCTCGGCGACCGGCCCCGCGACGGCGAGCCGGACCCCCGTCACCGTGATCCGCAGGGCGCCGCGGCGCCGCCGCAGGGCCACCCGGGCCGGCCCCAGGTCGCCCGCGCCGAGCGCCGCCTCGACGATCCGGTACACCGAGACCTGGACGGACGGCGGGAGTTCCCGGGCGGCCCGCGCGAGTCCCCGCACCCGCACGTCACGTCCGCCGGACCGCAGCGCGCCGCACAGCGCGTCCAGATCGGCGACGGCCGGCGACGGAGCGAGCCGGCCGCCGGGCCCCTCGCCGCCGCCCCCGCTACCGCCCAGGCCGTGCAGCATCTCCCGCATCGCCGCCAGCGCCGCCCTGGCCGTGTCCGCCACCTCCGCCAGGTCGCCGCGCCGGGCCGCGGCGACCAGCGCCCGCGTGTGCTCCAGCACGGCGTCGCGCAACACGGCCGCCAGCCGCCGCCGTTCGGCCTCGGCGGCCCGGTCCGCCTGCCACATCGAGGCGGCGAACGCGAAGTCGTCGTAGGCCAGGGCACGCAGCCGGCGCCGGCGCACGAACAGACCGGCACCCCACACGGCGGCGAACACCGGCGCCAGCGGGACGGCCAGCAGGAAGGCCAGCAGAACGGCGCCCCCCGGGCCCACCGGCTCGTCCCCCACCGCGCCGTCCGCGCAGGCCAGCGCCGTCACGGCACAGGCCGTCACGAGCGTCGCCGCGACGGGCGCCGGCCAGGTGCGCCCGGGCCCGTGGCCGTACCCGGCGACCGCGTACACCGCCAGCGGTTCCACGAGCGTCCCCAGGACGAGGAACTGCGCGGCCCCGGGCGGCACATGGCACGCGAGGACGGCCACCGGCCCCGGCGAGGCCGTCGCGAGCACGGCGCCGAGTACGGTCCACGGAGCCCGTCTGCGCCACATCAGGGGCAGCGCGTGCAGCACCAGCAGTCCGCAGACGAGCAGCAGCTCCGGCAGCGCGGCGCGCCGGGCGGCGGCCGACCAGTCCTCCGTGAGCGCCAGCGCGAACGAGACGGGCAGGACCATCGCGGCCAGCGCCAGCGTGGGATCGGCGAGCCGCTGCTCGCGCAGCACGTCACGCCGCCGGCCCGGCTCGTGCGGCCGCGACTCGACGCCGTCGGGCAGCGTCGCGCGCACCCGCCAGCCGCCCTCCGCCGTGGGCCCGGCCGTCAGTTCGCCTCCGGCCGCGGCGGCCCGCTCCCGCATCCCGGCCACGCCGTGCCCCGCGCCCAGACCACCGGCAACCGGCGACGCGGCGCGCGGCGGCGCGTTCTCCACGGTCAGTTCCAGCAGACCGTCCGCCCGCCGGACCAGGACCCGGCAGGCGGCGCCCGGGGCGTACCGCAACGCGTTGGTGAGGGCCTCCCGGATGATGCCGTGGATCGCCTCCGCCGACGGCCCGGCCAGGCCGGCGGGGATCCGCGCGGTGACCGGACGGCCCAGCCGGCCGAAACCGGCGACCAGTTCCTCGATCCGCTCGCTCATCGGGCCATGGTCGGTCCGGTCGGTGTCCCGCAGCAGCCCCACCAGCCGCTGCAGCGTCGTCAGGGTCTCGGTGCCGGTGCGCTCCGCGAAGGACAGTGCCTCAGCGGCCAGATCGGGCCTGTCGCCCCGGAGCCGGTGCGCGGCGTCGACGGTCACCACGACCGAGGTGAGGTGGTGGGCGCTCACATCGTGCAGCTCGCGGGCCAGTCGCCGGCGCTCCTGGTCGCCCGCCAGCCGGCGGGCGTGCTCGGCCCCGGCCAGCCGCCGCGCCGCGGTGAGCCGGCCGGCGAGCCACTGCCGTCGTGCCTCACCGAGTCCCGCGCACAGCAGGTACACACCGAGGGCGATCGCCATGTCGGACAGCAGCGCGGTCCGCGGCTCCGCCGGCACGGCGGCCAGGAGCCACTCGACACCCACCCCGGCGGCCACGGCCCGCACCGTCACCGGCACCGGGCAGCGGACCGCGACGGAGTACAGGGCGATCAGCGGACCGAGGGACGGATAGCCGTCCGGCCAGGCGAGCGAACCCAGCAGCGTGGTACCCAGGGTGCAGGCCAGCACCCGTACCGGGGCGATACGGCGCCACCCCAGCGCGGCCGTCTCCAGGGCCAGCGCGGCCACCACGCCGAACAGGGCCGGGGCACCGGGCGGGCTGTCGGGGCCCAGCCCGGGCCACATCAGGGCGGCCTGTCCGGTCGCGAGCAGCAGGGGCAGCAGCCAGTTGCGTATCGTCTCCATCTCGCCGACGAGCGTAGAGGCCGCCCCGTGCGGCGGATCCCGGACCTGAGGAGGAGTTCCGTCCCCACCCGGAGATAGAGAGGCCGTTCCTGCCGCGGGGCGACGGCGGATCCGCACGTCTTTGGCAGTCTTGCCGCATGACACAGCCACCGCTCGCCGTGCAGCTCCCGTACCACCGCCTGGCCAGGCTCTCCCCGCGCTACCGGTGGTGGCGCCCCCTGCTGGGCACCCTGGCCGTGACGGTGACCTACGGGGTCGCGCTGGTGGCCTTCGCGCTCCTCTCCACGGTCGCGGGCCTGGCCATGGGATACGGGGAGGACGCCGACGGCTGGCCGGAGTTCGGCCCCGTCTCGGGCACCGCCCTCGACCTGCTCTCGATCGCGATGGGCATACCCGTCGTGCTGCTCGTCGTCCGCTGGATCGGCAAGCGTCCGGCCGGCACGGTCTCCTCCGTCACCGGGCGGCTGAGATGGCGCTGGTTGCTGCTGTGCGTGCTGACCGCCGTACCCGTCCTCGGTCTGTCGATGGCCGGGATGTTCCTGCTGCCCGGGGACGGTGAGCCGGACGCCCAGTGGGTGGGCTGGCCGGTCTTCGCGCGGGCCCTCGCCATGCTGGTGCTGCTCGTGCCGGTGCAGGCGGCCGCCGAGGAGTACGTGTTCCGCGGCTGGCTGACGCAGACGGCCGGGGCGTTCCTGCGCTCGCCGTGGGCCGCGATCCTGCCCCAGGCCGTCCTGTTCGCCGCCGCCCACGGCCTGGGCACCCCCTGGGGTTTCGCCGATCTCGTGGTGTTCGCACTGGCCGCGGGCTGGCTGACCTGGCGGACGGGCGGACTGGAGGCGTCCATCGCCCTGCACACGGTCAACAACCTCTTCTCCTTCGGTGTCTCGGCCGCCGTCGTGGGCGGGCTCGACAGCGACGAGACCGCCGCCGACGCCGGCTGGCAACTGGTCGCGCTCGACGTGTCGGCGATCGCGCTGTACACGGCGGCCGTGGCGTGGTGGCTGCGCCGCCGCCGACTGGACCGTACGGCCCCGGCCCCGCAGCCGGCGGAGCCGCCCGCCTTGGTCATGGCGTACCCGTACGCCGGCGCGACTCCGCCCGCGTGGCCGGCCCACCCGGGGGCCGGCGCCCCCGTACCGACGCCGTGGGCGGGGCAGGCGGGGGTCGGTACGGCCGGTGCCGTGCCGTGGGCGGGCCAGCCCGGGGCCGGCACGGGTGGTGTCCCACCGTGGGCCGGTCAGCCGGGCGCAGGTACGGCGGGTGGCCCGCCGCGGACCGACCGGCCCGGCCGGGCTCCGGGCGTTCCGGCTTCGGGTTCGGCTGCTCCGGGTTCGGGCGTTCCGGTTCCGGGTACGGCTGTTCCGCCCGCCTCTCCGGGCGCCGCGGAAGAGGGCGCGGACCGTCTCTAGGGCGGGCCGGCGGTCACCGCCGTGGTATCTGGTCGCCGCGGGATCCGGCACCGGGCCGACCGGCGTCACGGCATCCGACAGCACACCGCCCGGGGTCCCCGCTCCGCGTGCCCGGAGCCGGAACCGTCACCGTGCCCGGCACCGAGTCCCTGATCACCCCCGGTCCGCACCCGCACCCGCTTCGCGTTCCTCACCCGACGCGGGCCACGATGGTCCGGGCACACACCAGGGACTCGGTGCGGGTGGTGTCCACCTCCATGTCGTACGACACCCCTTCGTGCACCGTGTCGGCCTGGGCGGCCGCCATGCCCCGCGCCCGGTCCCCCCGGGCGATCTCCCGTGCCGCGGCGACCTCCGCGTCACACCTGACTCCGACCCACAGCACGGCCAGCCCGGACAGGGCCTTCCGCCACCGTTCCTGGGAGTCCGCGCCGCCGAGGAAGACGTCGTCCACGACGACCCGGGCGCCCGCACGGGCCGTCGCCGCGACGCCCTCCATCCAGGCCGCCTCCAGCGCCCGGAAGCCCGCCCCGATGTGCACCCCGCCGTCCGGGGCGAACTCGATCCCGCCGTCCGTCTCGCGCAGGGCCGGCGGCAACGCGTCCACGAACGCGTCGATCCCGAACGCCAGCCAGGGATCGGGCAGGACGGTCTGCAGACACCGCACGATCCCGGACTTGCCCGCGCTGGAACCACCGTTGAGAAGGATCACCTGAGTCGTCACCGGGCCACTGTACGGAAACCGCGGGGCCGGCGGCCGCCCTTGTCCCTCCCCCTCTCCCGCGGCGACTGCACGGCAATACGACAGGGGAGGTGTGACCTCGTCCGGTGGGACGGCACGCCGGGGGAGGGGCTCGGTGCGCCGCACGCCCGGCTGGTGGAAGATCTCCCCAGTGGCCGCGCAGTCCCCCCACGTCAAGGAAGTTGAGGTCATGACCGACAAGCTCACCGTGAGTGTCCTGGGTACCGGCATCATGGGCGCCGCGATGGCCCGCAATCTGCTGCGGGCCGGACACACCGTCCGCGCCTGGAACCGCACCCGTGCCAAGGCCGAACCGCTCGCCGCCGACGGCGCCCAGATCGCCGGCACACCCGCCGAGGCCGTCGAGGGTGCCGACGTCGTCCTGACCATGCTCCACGACGGCGCGGTCACCCTGGACGTCATGCGCGAGGCCGCTCCCGCCCTGCGCTCCGGCACCGCCTGGGCGCAGGCCGGCACCGCCGGTGTCGAGGCCCTCGACGACCTGGCCGCGTTCGCCCGCGAGCACGGCCTGGTCTTCTTCGACGCGCCGGTGCTGGGCACCCGCGAGCCCGCCGAAGCCGGCCGGCTCCTCGTCATCGCCGCCGGCCCCGGCGAGCACCGCTCCGCCGTGAGCCCGGTGTTCGACGCGATCGGCACCCGCACCGTGTGGACCGGCGAGGACGGCGCGGCCGGTACCGCGACCCGGCTGAAGCTGGTCGCCAACAGCTGGGTTCTCGCGGCCACCGCCGCCACCGGCGAGGTGCTGGCCCTCGCCAAGGCGCTCGGCGTGGACCCCCAGGGCTTCTTCGACGCGATCGAGGGTGGCCCGCTGGACATGGGATACCTGCGGGCCAAGTCGGAGCTCATCCTCCAGGGCCGTCTCGTCCCGGCGCAGTTCGCGGTGGCCACGGCCGTCAAGGACGCCCGGCTCATCGTCCGGGCGGGCGAGGAGCACGGCGTGCGTCTGGACGTGGCCGCCGCGAGCGCCGCACGCCTGGAGCGCGCCGCCGCACAGGGCCATGCCGACGAGGACATGGCCGCGGCCTACTTCGCCAGCTTCGACACCGGCGACCGGCCGCCGGCCTGAGCGAAGCCCCGTACCGTCAGGCGGAGGTGTGCGGACCCTCCGCGTTCTCCGCCGGCGCGTCCGCCGCCGGTTCCCCTGCCGTCGTCCCCGCCGAGTCGTCCGCCGCCTGCCCCGGCACGGTGTAGAAGACGGACGAGCCCTGCTTGGTGCGCTGGGCGCCGTTCCTGGCCACGAGGTTCTCCAGAGTGGTGCGTACGACCTTGGTCTGGATGCCGCGTTCGGGGTGCGCCCGGACCAGCGCCTCGGCGACCTCGGCGGCGGAGCGCGGTTCCCTCTGCTCCGTCAGGTGGCGGCGGACGAGTTCGACGAGCGTGGGCTGAGCCGGCTCGGAGGCCGCCTTCCCGGCCGCCGGCTTCCGCGCCGCCGGCTTCTTGGCCGCCGCCTTCCTCACCTCCGGCTTCTTCGCCTCCGGTTTCCTCACGTCCGTCTTCTTCACCGCGGGCTTCCGGGCGTCGGCGCGCCGCGTGCCGCCGCTCTTCTTCCGGGGGGAGGGGACGACCGCCCCACCGGACGGAGCGGTGATGCCGAGGGCCTGCCGCATGCTGAGCAGGATGGCGTGGTCGTGCTGCAGGGTGGTCAACTGCTCCTGCAGGATGGCGATCTCCGCCGTGATGCGCTCCTGCTCCTTGAGGTTGTGTTCGAGGTCGTTGGTCACCTGGCTGACGTACTGAGAGGCCAGCTCGGTGACGGGCCCAGCGCTTTCCGGCATCTTTCCCTCCGCTCCTGACGGTGCGACACCAGGATGATACGGGCGGGTCAACCCGTTTTCACCGTCGGCGCAGTCACCGGCAGGGTGAGCGTAGCGGGGCCGACGCCTGTAAGGGCCCGTCCGCGCCCGTCCGCGCGGAGCGCACCCGGGGCCGGGACCGGCGCGATGCGGGCAGACGCCGAGTCGTTGCCGACGTACCGGGCTCGACGCGGGCCGTGGTGTTCCGGCCCGCCTCGCGACCGTCGGCGTACCGCGCGGTGATGCCGGAGCCGCAGGTGACGGCCACGTGCACCCGCCGGTCCGCCGCCGGCAGGCCGGCGTCGACGCGCTGTTCCGCGCCGTCACCGACCGCGGAGACCGCGCACCGCAGGGCGCCCGTGTCACCGAGCGGGGCCAGGAACTACGATCCCTGCCCATGGCAGCGCGCGGACACAGCAGAGCTCGCCGGTCCCGGCGCCTCACCCGCCCCGCCGCCCTGACGGCGGCGGCCCTGCTGCTGCTCGCCGGGGGCGAGGACTCGCTGGGCGAACCTCCGCCGCGGCCCGACGCACCGCCCGCCGTCACCGCGTGTCTGACCACGTCCGGGGACCTGATCGCCGACGTGGACAACGACGGCCGGCCGGACCGGATCACCGACCCGTCCCACCACGGCGCCCTGCTGGCCGTCACCTTCCGCCTCGGCTCGCCCGGCGAAGTGACCGTCTCCGCGCGGGGATTGGCCGACCGCCCCGGCCGCCGGCAGCAGTACGTGCGCGCCGCCGTCGCGGACTTCGACCGGGACGGCTGGAGCGACCTGGTCGTCGTGGCGGGTGAGGAGCAGGGCGGCGACGACCCGGTCCCGCCCCGCGTGGCCGAGCTGAGGTTCGGCCCCTTCTCCGGCACCGGCCGCAGCCGGCGGACCGTCCGGCTCGACCTCGGCACCACGAAGGACATCGCCGTGGCCGACTACGACCACGACCGCTACCCCGACCTCGCGGCGTACACCTACTCCGGCGACGGCACCTACGAGACCCAGGCCCGCCTCGGCGACCCGCACACCGGCCTCGCACCCGGCACCCGCGCCTACACCACGGACGCCCCGGACACGGGCTACGACCCCCCGGCCACCCTCTCCCACTCCGGCCTCACACCGTTCTACCCGACGTGCGGGGCGCGGCGGCCGGCCGGACGACCGGCCACCGGAGACGGCCGTGGCCCGGGGGCTCCACGTTCCCCCAGGTGAACGGTTCGTCGAATCCGGCGACCGGCCGTGCCGCGGCCCGGGCCTCGAACGCGGCTGCGGAGCCGAGGTGGCCGACGTAGGGCCAGGGTCGGGCGTCGGGTCCCGGCGCGGCCGGTCCGCCGTAGCGGCGGTCCCGGTGGCGGGCGTTCACCCGAGGACGAGCGGGAGTCTCGCGGCCAGTTCGCCCAGCTCGGCCCGCTCGGGGGCGGTCGGGGCGCGGCGGCCCGTGCCGATGCGCAGGACGTCCTGGTCGGACCACGAGACCGGGAAGGGCGCTCCCGCGATCTCCTCCAGCAGGGCACGGGCCCCGGCGAGGCTCTCGGCGGGCGGTTCCGGCGCGCCGGGGAGGTGGGCGATCAGGTCGAGGTGGTGCAGGGTCCACTCCAGGACGTACGCCGAGAGGTAGTCGCCCACGGTGAGGACCATGTCCTGGGTGCTCACCCGCTGCCCCGGGTCGGCCAGCCGCGCCGCGCGCCCGGCGGCCGAACCGACGTCGTCCAGATGGAACTTCAGCAGCTCCGGGTCCTCGTAGGCGGCGGCCAGCCGGACGGTCAGCGCGTCCAGTGGGTCGTCGCCGGTCGGCGGTGTCCCGGTGACGTTCCAGTACGTCGCCGCGTCCCGCGTCGGCTCCGCCGCGGCCGGTGTCACGAGGGTGATCAGCACGTCCTGGGCGTCGATGACCAGATGGCACACCAGGTCCCGGACCAGCCAGCCGGCACAGCCCGACGGCCGCGCGAAGTCCTCGGCGGGGAGCTCGGCGACCGCCGCGCGCAGGGCCGTCCACGAGCGCGAGAAGAGATCCACGGCCGCAAACTAGCAGGACACCGCCGCTCCTTCGAGCCCGTTCCCGCCGGCCACGGACGGCTGCCGCGTTCCCTCAGGAGACCGCGAGGGCGACGCCGAAGCCGATGGGCGCGACACCGGTGACCCGTCCGAGAGCCCCGTGGACGCGGGGCCGTTCCGGTACCGGGCCCGCCTCGGACAGCAGCAGCACCCGGCCGCTCAGCCACCCTGCGGTCGGCGTGGCGTGCGGCGGCACGAGCGGCGCCATGGCCCGCGCCGCGGGTTGCCGGGTGGGCACGGGGCGGGCGGCAGCCCGGTGTGGAGCGCGGCGGTCTTCGGGTCGAGGAGGTTGCCGATCGGACCGGTCCGCCAGGGCGCGCCGCCGGCCGAGCGGGCCTCGCCGTGGGCGACGGGCCCCGGCCGGCCTCGGCGGTGCCGCACAACGCCTGGGCACCCGGGAGGACCAGGTAGTACACCGACCAGTACTGGGCGCCGACCCCGCCGGCGCGCAGCCGCGGCCAGGTCGGTGTGCAGGCGTGTGCGCTGGTCGCCGGCGATGTCCAGGGCGTCCAGGTCGTAGCCGGCGTGCTCGCGCAGTGCCCAGGACAGGTCGTCGTGCCCGTCGACCACGGGGAACTCGCGCAGCAGCGCGCGTGCTTCGTCCAGGGCGGCCACGGCGGCCACTTCCCGGTCCCGAACAGCCGGACGGCCAGGTGTGCCGCCGGCGACGCGGCCAGAACGGCTGCCCCCGCGACGGCCGGCGCGCCCCGCACCAGCAGCCCGGCGGCGATCCCGCCGACGGTCCGCAGGGCCTCACAGGCTGAGCAGGCCGAGTACGGCGACGGCGGCAGCGCACTGGCTCAACATGCCGCGGCCGCCGCGGAGAGGGGGACGCGCAACGCGGGTCTCTGTCGGGGGCGTTCGGTTAGCGGGGTGTTCGGCACAGTGGTGCGGGGAAGTGCGGGTTGGCGGCGGTGCCCTCGGTGCTCAGCAGGACGACCACCGAGCCGGGTCCGAGGCCCAGCAGGTCCCGGCGTTCCCTGGCGCCGTCGCCGGTGAGGGCCGCGCGGACCCCGGCGAGCGCGGCGGCACCGCAGGGCCCCGAGGAGACGCCCAGCCCGGAGAGGTCCGCCGCCGCGCGGGTGCTGTCGGCGTCGGTGACGGCGACAGCGGCGTCCAGCCCGGCGCGCAGCACGGGCCAGGCCGTGCGGGACACCGCCCCGCAGTTCAGCCCGGCCATGACGGTCTCGCCGGTGGTGACGCCGACCGGAACGCCCTGGGCGAGGCTCGTCAGGAGGCAGGCGGCGGACTCCGGTTCGACCCCCAGCAGGGCCGTGGCCGGTGTCGCCGTACGGCTGCGGTAGTGGGTGACCACGGCCTGTGCCAGCGACCCGACCCCCACCGGGACGGCCACCAGCCCCGGCGCGCCGGCGTCGGCGGCCGCCAGTTGCTCGTCGATCTCGGCGCACAGGGTGGAGTAGCCCTGGACGATCCAGTCGGGGATCGTCTCGTACCCCTCCCACGCGGTGTCCTGCACCAGCACCGCGTCCGGTGCCCCGGCCGCCTCGTCCGCCCGTCGCACGGCCTCCTCGTACGGGCCCGGGACCCTCGTCACCGCCGCGCCCTCGGCCGCTATGGCCGCCACGGCGTCCGGGTGAACCCCGTCCGGGACGAAGACGTGCGCGGGCAGGCCGTGCAGCCCGGCCAGCCGGGCCACGGCCCGGCCGTGGTTGCCGTCCGTCGCGCAGACCAGGGTGACCGGCCCCCGCGCGCGTGCCGCCAGGATCAGGTGCACCGCCCAGGACGCGCCGAGCACCTTGAACGCGGGCAAACCCAGGCGTGCCGACTCGTCCTTGACGAAGACGCGACCCACCTCCAACTCGTCTGCCAGCTCAGGGAGTTCCCGCAACGGAGTAGGAGCGTGACCGGGCAGGGCGGCATGGAACTCCCGTACCTCGGCGGGGGCCGGCGCACAGCGCCAGGAGCGGGCGGCCGGCCGTACGAACCACGCCGGCGCCCCGGTGGACGACACAGTCTTCTCTCGCACCCCCTCAGCCTGCCGCGCCCCCCTTTCCCCGGTCCAGCGAATGGTTCCGACCAGTCCTGCACCGACCGCGGCTGCTGTGCGAGCCGAAGCACCGCGGCACCCTCGCCGCCGTGGCATCGCCGCCCTGTCGTACGGCCCGTCTCCCGGCAGATCTCCCGACTGGAGACGGAAGTCGGTGTTCCGCCCGGCCCCACGGTGTTCCTGCGCACCCCCGCCGGACTCACCAACGGGGCCCGTGCCGCTCCCCTGTCGCCCGACCGCGCCTGGAACGGACAGCCTCCGCCCATCGCCCCGCGACCACTGCCCCGCGGCCGGCGCGTCCGCCATGTCCTCACCCGCCGTACGCCAGGACTGCAGCCGGCACCCGGCCGTACGGGCCTGCCGGGGGGCCTGCGCCGGGCCGTGTCGGGTCTGGCATCATCACCGTCATGACCGCCGACCGAAAGGCCCATGCCGCGTAAGCGGCCCGGCGCGCTGCGCGCCCGACAGCCCTCCCGAGTCCCGCGAGGCCTCCCGGCCCAGCGCATCCACGGCCTGTCCCCGCGGACCAGCCGCGCGATCGCGGACGTGGAGCGGCGCTCCGACGACTACCACCTCTACCCCGGTGCGACCGACCAGGCCCTGCGCCGGTACCGGGCGTTCCTCGGTCCCGCCGGACGCCGCCCCCGGTACCCGCGGCCCTCGGGATGCGACTGCCGGGGCTGCTCCTTCCGTGACGTACGGCATGCCCGTGACGTACTGGAGGACGTCCTGCGGCAGTTGCCGCCCCGTCCCCGTGTCGAGCTGTGGCACCGGGTGCGGGTGCTGGACGCCGCGTACGTGGCACGCACCCTGCCGGATCCGTTCGCCCGCCGGCGCCAGTGGCGTGCGCACCTGTGGTGGCGGCGCCGGCTGGAGGACGCGTGCGAGGGAGGGTGAGAGGCGGCGGGCCGCCGGCGGCGGCCATGTCACACACCGGTGGGCCGTCCCGTCGTAGGGGGTGAGGCGACGACAACGGACCTTGAGGCCCAGGCCTCATGCCGACCCGGGGAGGAACGCATGCCGACAGCGCAGGCGGAACGCAACAAGGCGACCTTCGGTCGTCTCCACGACGCCGTCAACACCGGCGACCTGGAGACCGTCTCGAAGACGATCGACGAGATGGTCGCGCCTGACGTCCGGTTCCACGCGCCGGTACCGATGGGCACGACGGGGGCACAGGCGCTCAAGCAGGTGTGGGAGGTGCTGCTGCGCGCGTTCCCCGACCTGCGCGTCACCACGGAGGACACCGTCGCCGAAGGGGACAGGCTGGTCCTGCGCAACACGGTCACCGGCACCCACCTGGGCGAGTACCGGGGCCTGCCGCCCACCGGGAAGCCCGTCCGGTACGGCGAGATCTTCATCATCCGTTTCGCGGACGACCGCGTCGCCGAGATCTGGGGTGTGGTGGACGTCCTGGCCCAGCTGCGGCAGCTGGGCGTGGAGCCGGACACCGGTGTGCGTTCACGTGGATGAACATGACTCAGGTGGGTGTACACGTCCGACGGTGCTGTGCGAAGCTCGGCCGACTTCTCTTGTCCGAGGCGGAATGGGAGGGCGACCATGAGCGTGTCCCGGCGTGCGCTGTTGGCCACGGGGGCCGGTGCGGCGGCCGCGGGAGTCCCGGCGGTGCCGGCCGCGGGAGCCACGGACCGGCAGGCCCCGGGGGCGACCCTGCGGACGCTCCGGGCGGCGGCGGACTACGCCGTCGAGAAGGTCCGCACCGTCGCGCCGGACGTGACCGGCTTCCCGGTCGGCACGAAGTTCGAGAAGTGGACGTACTCGCGCACCGGGGACTGGGTGGGCGGATTCTGGCCAGGAACGCTGTGGATGGCCTGGCTCCACACCAAGGACGACTCCTTCCGCACGTGGGCGGTCGACTCGGCCCGCGGCCTCGCCCCCCGTCAGTACGACACGAGCACCCACGACCTCGGCTTCCTCTTCACCCCCTCGTGGGTCACCGCCTGGCGGCTGACCGGCGACGGGACATGGCGGACCGGCGCGATACAGGCCGCCGACTCCCTGAGCCGGCGGTACAACCCGCGCGGACGGTTCATCCGCGCCTGGGGCGCGCTGACGGACCGTGCCAACGCGGGCCGCGTCATCATGGACACGATGATGAACCTCGACCTGCTGGCGTTCGCGAGCCGGGAGACCGGCGACGGCAGGTACCTGGACATCGCCGTGGAGCACGCGAGGACCGCGCAGCGCGTCTTCCCCCGCCCGGACGGATCCACCCCGCACGTCTTCGACTTCGACCCGGACACCGGCGCACCGCTCGGCCCCGGCACGGTGCAGGGGTACAGCCCGACGTCCTGCTGGTCGCGCGGACAGGCCTGGGGCATCTACGGGTTCACCACGATGTACCGGCGCACCGGGAACCCGGAGTTCCGGGACACCGCACGCAGGCTGGCCGACTTCGCCATCGGGGCGCTGGGCCCGGACCACGTCCCCGTCTGGGACTACCGCGCGCCGCAGCAGCCGTACGACGTCAAGGACGCCTCCGCCGGCGCCGTCATGGCCTGCGGCCTGCTCGACCTGCACGCGTCGACGGGCAGCCGGACCTACCGGGAGGTGGCGCTGCGCCTGCTCACCGCACTCGCGGACACCTGCCTGACGAGGAACTCGGCGCGCGCCGACGCGGTCGTGGCCCGCTGCACCCGCAACCGCCCGGCCGAGGACGGGATCGAGATCTCGCTGCCCTACGCCGACTACTACCTGCTCGAAGGCATCCTCCGCGTGCTCCGGCCCGACGACGTCGACCGGGCCATCGACCTGTCGCAGCCGAGCTGACCCCCCACGCCGTCCCCCGGACCACCGCCGACCGGCGTCAGGGCAGGATCGAGTCGATGTACCCGCCGTCCACCCGCAGCGCCCCGCCGGTCGTGGCCGACGCCTGCTCCGAACTGAGGTAGACGACCATGTGGGCGATCTCCTCCGGCTCGATCAGCCGCTGCAGCAGGGACTGCGGGCGGTGCTCGCGCATGAACGCGCGCTGCGCCTGGTCCCAGGGCAGCTCCCGGTCCACGAGGTCGTACACGAAGTCCTCCACGCCGCCGGTGTGCGTGGGACCCGCGATGACGGAGTTCACCGTGACGCCCGTGCCCGCCGCCTTCTTGGCGAAGCCGCGGCTCACCGCCAGCAGCGCGGTCTTCGACATGCCGTAGTGGATCATCTCGGCGGGGACGACCACGGCCGAGTCGCTGGCGACGTACTGGACGCGCCCCCAGCCGCGCTCGGTCATGCCCGGCAGGTAAAGCCGGGTCAGCCGTACGGCGGCGAGGACGTTCACCTCGAAGTAGCGCCGCCACTCGTCGTCGGTGATCTCCAACGGGTCCGCGGCGCCGAAGACGCCCAGGTTGTTGACGAGGATGTCCACCTGCGGCAGCAGCCGGGCCACCCGGTCCGCGCCCTCGTCGCCGGACACGTCGGCGGCCACCGGCACCAGTTCGGCGCCGGGGGCCTGCTGTGCGAGTGCGGCGACGCTGTCGGCCACCCGCCGCTCGTCGCGGCCGTTGACGCCCACACGGGCCCCGGCCCGGGCGAGGGCGACGGCGATGGCGGCGCCGATTCCCTGCGTCGAGCCGGTGACCAGCGCGGTGCGTCCTGTCAGGTCGATCTGCATGGGCGGACGGGTCCCTTCGTACACGCGTGGATGCAAGGGTCCGTCAAGTGTGCCGGGCGGGCGCGCGGGAACGGCGGACGGCGCGACCGCGCTGGACCGTTCGGCCCCGCCCGCGGGAAGGCCGCCACCGGCCCGTCCGCACGCCGTTGCCCGCCGCTCCTCCTCCCGCTGGTCACGGGCGGTTTCCCGGGCGAGGGCGGGACGGACGACGGGAAACCCGTCGACACGGGCCAGGCGCCGCGGGACCGTCAATCCGTCAACACCAGGTACGACCTGCGACGACGACGCAGGAGAACGGCAAGGGGGAACCATGCGCACGATGCTTCGCGGGGCCGCCGCGTTCGCGACCGCCACGGCAGCGGTGCTGGCGATGAGCGGCGCGGCCCACGCCCGGCCGGCGGCCGACCCGTGGGCCGGCTGCCCGGACGGCGCGGTCTGCGTGTACCCGCAGAACCAGGACCCGGCCCGGTCGCCGAGCCTGGTCCTCTACAGCTACGGCCCGCAC
This sequence comes from Streptomyces sp. NPDC029151, assembly GCF_055564315.1. NCBI lineage: Bacteria > Bacillati > Actinomycetota > Actinomycetes > Kitasatosporales > Streptomycetaceae > Streptomyces > Streptomyces sp. NPDC029151. Next base: position 160,360 of record NZ_JBVHWQ010000010.1, on the reverse strand, counting down.
AACCTCAGCAACCAGGTCGGCCGGCACTGGGTCCTCAACAACCAGTACGGCGGGGCCACCGCGAGCCTGTGCACGGGGTACAACGGCGTCGGCTGCGGCGGACCCATCGCCGAGGGGACGGGCGTGTACGCCGACCTGACACCGATCAACTCCATCACCCTCAACCGGCCGTAGGCGAGGGGCGGAACAGGACCACGGACCCTCGGCCGCCCCACCCCACCCACGGCCGGCCGAGGGGCAGCACGGGGGAAGCTTCCGGAACCGCGACCGCGGTTCCGGAAGCTTGTTTTCGGCCACTGTGCACGCATGGCTGGGCCACCTGTCCGACCCCGGCAGTAACCTGGGCTCCCGCCGTCTCACGGCCTGGCACGCTTGCCATGGGGGACCCTTGGGGGAACCGCGACAGGGAGCCGGCAACGGCAACCGGAACGAGAACGACGGGGACCGGGCGGTGCCGACCACACCGTCCTTCCCCGCACACCTACGACGACTGAGGCAGCAGCGCGGTCTGTCACTCGCCGACCTGGCCCGACAGACCCACTACAGCAAGGGGTATCTGAGCAAGATCGAGACCGGCGCGAAGCGCCCGACCGTCGACGTGGCCCGCCGCTGCGACCGGATCCTGCGCGCGGACGGCGAGTTGCTGGCGCTGGTCGCCCCACCGCGCCCGGCGAGACCCGCCGACGGCAACGATGTCACCGGCCCCGGCTGCCCCTACCCGGGCCTGTCGGCGTTCACCACCCAGGACGCAGGCCGGTTCTTCGGCCGGGAACGGGCCACGGCCGCCCTCGTGGAACGGGTCTTCGACAGGGTCGGCAAGGGGCCGCTGCTGCTCGTCGCCCCCTCCGGCGCGGGCAAGTCGTCCCTGCTGAACGCCGGCCTGGTGCCCGCCCTCCGACGGCCCGGCGGCTTCCCGATGGCCGGCGCCGACCGCTGGCCGGTCGTCACCCTCACCCCCACCGCGCACCCGTCGCGGGAGCTGCTGGAACGCGCCGCCAAGGTGCTCGGCGGCGACCTGGACCTCACCACCGCCCGGCTGGCCGAGCGGCCCGAGGCCCTCCTCGACGCGGTACGGACCCGCGTGGACACACCCCCGGCCGGGCGCCGGCCACCGCCCCCGCCCCGACTGGTCCTGCTGGTCGACCAGTTCGAGGAACTGTTCACCCTCTGCGCCGACGAGGACGAACGGCGCACCTTCGCCCGCGTGCTGTGCGCGCTGGCCGCGCCCGAGCCGTCTGCCGCCCACGATCCCGCGGTGGTCGTCCTCGGTGTGCGCGCCGACTTCTCCGGGCGCTGCCTCGACCTGCCCGGACTCGCCCCCGCCTTCACCGACGGCCTGCACGTCCTGGCGCCGATGACCACCGCGGAGCTGATCGAGTCCGTCACCCGCCCCGCCGAACTCGCCGGTGTCACCCTCGAGCCCGGGCTCGTCCCGCTGCTGCTGCGGGACGCCGGACTCACAGGCGAACCCGGTGAACCCGCCGACCCCGGCAGTCCCGGCGGACCCGGAGCGCGGGGGGTGCCCTCCGGCGCGCTGCCCCTGGTCTCGCACGCCCTGCTCGCCACCTGGCGCCGCCGCGAGGGGAACACCCTCACCGTCGCGGGGTACGAGAGCACCGGCGGCATCCAGGGCGCCGTGGCCCGCACCGCCGAGGACGCCTTCGCCCAGCTGTACCCCGCCGAGCAGCAGACCATCCGGCGCATCCTCTCCCGGCTCGTGCAGGTCTCCGACGACACCGGCGCGACCCGGCGCCGGGTCCGCCGCACCGACCTCGTGGCACAGCCGTCCGACGCGGCGGGCGCCGACACCGCGCTCGACGTGTTCGTCCGCGCCCGGCTCGTCACCGTCGACAGCGACAGCGTGGAGATCACCCACGAGGCCCTGCTGCACAGCTGGCCCCGGCTGCGGGACTGGATCGACGCGGACCGGGCGGGCCTGCTCGTCCGCCAGCAACTCGGCCACGCGGCGGCCGCGTGGGAACGCGAGGGCCGCGACCCGTCGGCGCTCTACCGCGGCACCCGGCTCGACACCGTGCGCTCCTGGGCGGCGGACACGGACCGGCTCGGCCCGCTGGGCCCCGTGGAGGAGGCGTTCCTGCACGCCAGCGAAGCCGAGGAGGAGACCCGTCAGCGGCAGACACGGCGTCAGAACCGGCTGCGGCAGGCGATGACGGCCACGCTCGTCGTCCTGCTCGGCTGCGCCCTGGCCGCCGGCGGTCTCGCCTACCGGCAGCGCACCGACGCGCTCGCCCAGGAGCGCCTCGCCCGCTCCCAGGCCCTGGCCGTCCGCTCCACCCTGCTGGCCGGGGGCCGCCCGGAGGCCTCGATGCTGCTCGCCGCCGAGGCCTACCGCACCCAGCCCACCGCCACCACCCGCGGCGCCCTGCTGAGCACCCAGGCCGAGCCCTTCGCGGCCCGGCTCGGCGGTCACCGCGGCCCGGTCAACGCGGTCGCCTTCGCCCCGGGCGGCCGTCTGCTGGCCACCGCCGGCTCCGACGGCACGGTCCGGCTGCGGCGCCTGACCGACCACCGGACGACCGCGACGCTCACCGTCCCCGGCCGCATCCGTGCCCTCGCCTTCAGTCCGGACGGCCGTACCCTCGCGGTCACCTCGACCGACGGACCGGTACGGCTGTGGTCCCCGGGCCGCCCCTCCCGCACCACGCTGCTGCCGGACACCGCGGCGGCCCGCGCGGTCGCCTTCGCCCCGCGCGGGCACACCCTCGCCGTCGCCGCCACCGACGGAGCCGTCCAGCTCTGGGACACGGCCCGCGGCCCGCGGCGGACGGCCCGCCTCACCGGCCACTCCGGCGAGGTCGACGCGCTCGCCTTCAGCCCGGACGCCCGCACGCTCGCCTCCGCCGGAGCCGACCGGACCGTACGGCTGTGGGACGCCGGCCGGGCCCGTCAACTGGCCGCCCTGCGCGGACACACCGACGCGGTGCTCGGCCTGGCCTTCGCCCCCGACGGCCGCGGCCTGGCCAGCGGGGGAGTGGACCGGACCGTACGGCTGTGGGACGTCGGCCGCCGCCGGGCCACCGCGACGCTCAGCGGGCACAGCGACGACGTCAACGCGGTCGCCTACACCCGCGACGGCACCACCGTGATCAGCGCGAGCGGGGACGGCACGACCCGGCTGTGGGACGTCCGCGGCGGACGGCTCGTCACCGTCCTGAGCGGACACACCGACTACGTGATGTCCGTGGCGGTCGACACCACCGGCACACTGCTCGCCACCGGCGGGTTCGACCAGTCCGTGGTCCTGTGGGACCTGCGCGGCCGCACCCTGGCCGCCCGCCCGTTCACGGAGGTCTCCGCCGTCGCCTACCGGCCCGACGGACGGCAGCTGGCCACCGCGGACGCCGACCACACCGTGCGGCTGTGGGACCCCGGCCCGGCCCGCCGGCGCGGCACGCCCACCACCCTGGAAGGACAGCCCGGCAGCGTCACCACCGTGGCGTTCGCGCCGGACGGGCACACGCTCGCCGCGGCCGGTTCCGACGGCACGGTGGTGCTCTGGGACACCACGGCCCGCCGCCCGCGCACCGTGCTGCACGGCCACCGCGGAGCCGTGTTCGCAGTGGCGTTCGCCCCCGACGGCCGTACCCTCGCCTCCGCGGGCGCCGACCGCACCGTCCGCCTCTGGGACGTCCCCGGCCGCCGCCCGCTCGCCGTCCTCACCGGCCACACCGACTACGTCAACGGCGTCGCCTTCAGCCCCGACGGACGGCAACTGGCCAGCGCCGGCGACGATCTGACGGTCCGGCTGTGGGACGTCCGGACCCACCGTCCGCTGGCCAGGCTGACCGGCCACACCGGCGCCGTGCGGGGCGTCGCGTTCAGCCCGGACGGCCGCACCCTGGCCAGTGCGGGCAACGACGGCACCGTACGGCTGTGGGACGTGGCCCGGCACCGGCTCCTCGACTCGCTGACCGGCCACACCGGCTCGGTGCGCGGCCTGGCCTTCTCACCGGACGGCCGACTGCTGGCCAGCAGCGGCAACGACCGTACGGTACGGCTGTGGGACGTGCCCGGACGGCGGCCGTGGGCCACGCTCTCCGGGCACACCGACGCCGTGTGGGGCGTGGCCTTCGCCCCCGACGGACGGACGGTGGCGAGCAGCAGCTACGACGGCACGGTACGGCTGTGGAACCTGGACACCGGCACCCGGCTGGCGGAGATCTGCCGCCTGGACCGCGAGACGGATCCGGCGACCCGCCGCTCCCTGCTCCCCGGCGAGCCCGCCCCCGGCGCCTCCGCGTGCCCGCCGCACTGAACAACCAGCCTGTCCGGAAGGGGTTTCCCGAACGTTTCCCGTTGCCCGTCGAAGAAGGTCCGCGCGTCCTCGTCGACCGGCACGCCGTACCCGGGAAGGCTGTGCACCGACCACACCACAGAAGGAAACGGGGGTTCCGGCATGCTCCGGCGGACCGGCGTCATCGGCGCGCTCATCGCCCTGCTGACAGCACTCTTCCTCACCCGGCCGGCGCTCGCCGCCGACCGGCTCCCCGGGCCGGCCGACGGCGGCTGCGCCGTCCTCGCCCCGGGCGCGACCGCCGCGGCCGAACGGGCCGTCGACGCCGCCTGCGCACAGGTCGCGGCCGGCGTCTGGTACACCTGGGGCGGCGGCCACGGCCCGCAGCCCGGCGCCACCCACGGCAAGGTCGACCCGACCGACCCGGCCAGCGAACACGACCCCGAGCGCCTCGGCTTCGACTGCTCGGGCCTCGTCCGCTACGCCTACGCCCAGGCCGCCGGCGCCGACATCCTCGACGGGGACGCCAGCGCCCAGTACTACACCCACCGCACCACCGCCCGCTTCACCGCGGCCGAGGGCCTCGCCCCGCTGCGCCCCGGGGACCTGCTCGCCTACGGCACCTCGGCCGACCTGCACCACATCGCCCTCTACCTCGGCGCCGGCAGGATGGTGGAGGCCCGGCAGTCCGGGACCAGGCTGATGGTCAGTGACGTCCGCCTCGGCGGCGACTACTTCGGGGCCGTCCGCGTCAACACCGGCACCGTCGAGGGCCCCGTCCTCCGCACCTGGGGCACCGGCGTGTGGACCAAGGCCCAGCCCTCCGTCCGGGCCGCCCGCGTCTACGCCTTCCCCGGCCCCACGACGATCCGCGTCGCCTGCCAGAAGCACGCCGAGACCGTCACCGCCGAGGGATACACCAACGACGCCTGGTCCTACCTCCCCGACTACCGCGCCTGGGTCACCAACATCTACATCAAAGGCCCGGCCTGGCTGGACGGCGTACCGGCCTGCACCGCCTGAGCGGCCGGGCCCCGCGGGCGTTCAGGCGCTGGTGAGGACGACGAGCTGCCGGGTCGCCCGGGTCATCGCGACGTAGCGGTCCACCGCGCCCTCCACGCCGTCGCCGAACCCTCGCGGATCGACCAGGACGACCAGGTCGAACTCGAGTCCCTTCGCCAGCTCCGGGGTCAGCGAGCGCACCCGGGACGTCGACCGGAACGCGGGATCGCCGATGACACAGGCGATCCCGTCGGCGTGCTCGGCGAGCCAGGTGTCCAGCAGCGGGCGCAGGTCCGCCACGGACCCGTGGACGACGGGGACACCGCCGCCGCGGATGGAGACCGGCACGTTGGCGTCCGGGAGGACCGCCCGGATGACCGGCTCGGCCTCCGCCATGATCTCCTTGGGCGTCCGGTAGTTGATGCTCAGCGAGGCCAGTTCGATCCGGCCGAAGCCGACCCTTTCGAGCCGTTCCCGCCAGGACTCCGTGAACCCGTGCCGGGCCTGGGCGCGGTCCCCGACGACGGTGAAGCTCCGCGACGGGCAGCGCAGCAGCAGCATCTGCCACTCGGCGTCGGTCAGTTCCTGCGCCTCGTCCACGACGACGTGCGCGAACGGGCCGGCGAGCCGGTCCGGGTCGACGGCCGCCAGCTCCGACTCGTCCACCAGGCTGACCTTGGCGTCCTCCCCGCGCAGCATCCGCACCAGGCCCTCTCCGTCGTCACCGTCGGCACCGGAGTCGGCCACCGCCTGGACGAGGTTGTCGACCACCTGCGTCATGCGCTCGCGCTGCGCGGCGAGGACGGCTTCCTGCCGGCGTTTGCGCCGGGCCGTCTCCGGGTCGCCGAGCCGCTGCCGCGCCGCGTCCAGAAGCGGCAGGTCGGACACCGTCCAGGCGTGGGGGTCCGTCCGTTGCAGCCGCCGTACCTCCTCGCGGGTCAGCCAGGGGGCGCACAGCCGCAGGTAGGCGGGCACCGACCACAGGTCCCCGACGAGGTCGGCCGCCTCCAGCAGCGGCCACGCCCGGTCGAACGCCGTGCGCAGCTCCCGGTTCTGCCGCAGCGCCCTGCGCAGCGGCTCGGGCGAGGCACCGCCGTCGCCGTCGCCTTCCTGCTTGTCCACCAGGATCGTCAGCAGCTCCTCCCAGACCTGGTGGCGCGCCTCGTTGTGCGCGGTGCCGGGCTCCGCCGCGTCGAACGCCACGGCCCAGTCGCCGGGGCTCAGCCAGACCTCGGACCAGGGGGTGCTGACCGCCATGCCCTCGGCCGGCGGCTCCTCGTAGAACCGCACGGCCTTCTCGATCGCCTTCACCATGTCCGCCGACGACTTCAGACGGGCCACCTCCGGGTCGGTCTCGGCCACCGCGTCCGCCCCCTCGGCGACGAGGTCCCGCAGGACGCAGGTCTGCACGCCCTCCTCGCCGAGACTGGGCAGCACGTCGGAGACGTAGGCCAGGTACGGCCGGTGCGGGCCGACGAAGAGGACGCCGCCCCGGCGGTGGCCCACCCGGGGGTCGGAGTGGAGGAGATAGGCGGAGCGGTGCAGGGCGACGACCGTCTTCCCCGTCCCCGGGCCGCCGTCGACCACCAGAGCGCCGCGGGACCCCGCCCGGATGACGGCGTCCTGGTCGGCCTGGATGGTGCCGAGCACGTCCCGCATCCGTGGCGAACGGGTGCCGCCGAGGCTGGCGATGAACGCGGACTGGTCGTCCAGGGCGGCGTGCCCGGCCAGCCCGTTCGGGGTGAACACCTCGTCCCAGTAGTCGCTGATCCTGCCGTCGGTCCAGCGGTACCTGCGGCGGCTCACCAGCCCCATCGGGTTGGCGTGGGTGGCGCCGAAGAAGGGTTCGGCCGCGGGGGAGCGCCAGTCCACCAGCAGCCGGCGGCCCGTGCTGTCCGTGAGGCCGAGCCGTCCGACGTACACGGGCTCGGAGCCGTCCGCACCGACCATGCGGCCCAGGCACAGGTCCAGGCCGAACCGCCGCAGAGTGCGCAGGCGGGCGGTGAGCCGGTGGATCTCCGCGTCCCGGTCCATCGCGTGCCGGCCCATGCCACCCGGCGCCCTGCGCTCGGCGTCCAGGCGGCGGGTCAGGTCGGCGATCGTCTGCTCGAGACACTCCGCGATGGCCGCGAAGTGCCTCTCGTCGCCGGCGACGAGGGCCGGGTCGGCCTTGGCGGCGAGGCGCTCGGGAAGGTCGAAGGCGCCGGTGGTCAGGGACTGTGTCATATCGGTGTGCTCCGTGGCGAGGCCGCTCGCGACCATACGTGCGGCAGGGCGTCGGGACGGCTGGGACGAACCTGGTGGTCTCAGTCGTGCGCGTCGAGCAGCAGCCGTGCCGCCACCTCCGCCCCGTCGGCGCGGACCCGGTCCGCCAGGGCGACGGCCCGGGCGCGGGTGGCGGGGGCGAGGGCCGTTCCGAGCGCGGCGGACAGGGAGCCGACCGCCGGCGTGGGACCGTCGTGGGCCGCACCGATCCCCAGCTCGGCCACCCGGCCGGCCCAGTACGGCTGGTCCGCCACCTGCGGCACCACCACCTGGGGCGCGCCGGCCCGCGCGGCGGTCGTCGTGGTGCCGGCGCCTCCGTGGTGCACGACGGCGGCCACCCGGGCGAACAGGGCCTGCTGGTTGACCTCCCCGACCACGCAGCAGTCGTCCTGCCCGTCGACCGGGGACAGACCGGCCCAGCCGCGGGACAGGACCACGCGGCGGCCCTGTGCGCGGACCGCCTCGACGACGACCCGGGCGGCGTCGGGCGAGGTGTGCAGGGGCATGCTGCCGAAACCCACGTACACCGGCGGGGCGCCGGCGTCCAGGAACGCCGTCAGCTCGGCGGGCAGCGGGCGCTCGTCGGGCAGGATCCACGCGCCGGTCTGGACCACGTCGAGGTCCGGCCGCTCGTACAGGGGGTCCAGTGCGGGGTCCGTCGCCACCCAGGGCCGGCCGCCGATGACGTAGTCGCGCACGTGGTCCACCGCCGGCAGGCCGATCGCGGCCCGGTTCGTGTTGAGTGCCTCGCCGAACAACGCGTCCGTGTGCCGCACGTCCAGGTCCCACAGCGCCTGGTGGTCCGTCACCTCCGGCGGGAGAGGCCGGCCCGGATAGGCGAGGGGCCGGTGGTGCGGCGACGGCAGGGTGAGCTGCTGGAAGGTCACGGACACGGCGGGGACGCCGAGTCGCTCGGCCACCGACAGGGCGCCGGCCGCGGCGGGCAGCGGGCCGGTCGCCACCAGCACGTCACACCCCTCGGCCACCGCGGGGAGCGTCTCCAGCTGGCCGGCGATCAGCCGGGCCGCGCGCTCGGGCAGGGCGGCGGGCGCCGGACGGGCCGTGGTGAGCGCGCGCGCCGACGGGCCGACCGGTGTCAGCGGCACGCCGGCATCGGCCAGCCGCCGCGCGAAGTCCTCGTCCGGCGGCGCGCACACCCGCACCCGTGCGCCGTGCTCCCGCAACCGCACCGCGAGTCCGGCCATCGGTTCGACATCTCCGCGCGAACCAAACGTCGACAAAAGCACACGCACTGGGTGAATCTCCTATTTCCACAGCTTCCTGGCCTCGGCCGGCAATTCTGCGGGACGACGGGGGCCTTGCCGCAAGCCCCCCAGTGCGCTATAAGTTAAGAGTGGCAAGGAATGGGTGACCTCCTTGCCTTTCCTTTTGTCGCCGAATTCTGCGCGTTCTCCGCGGCTTTCCGCCTGTTTTCCGCGCCTTTTTTCCCGCCCTCCTCCCAGCCGCCCGTTCCGCCGGGCCGTGAGGTGCCGGACCCCCGGCCGTCGGCGATTCTGTAGGGGTGTGGGGTGTCCCGGCCCGGCTGACGACGGCCTACGCCGCCTCCGGCCGTCGTGCGCTGCGCGTGACGCTGGTCGCGGCGGCGGGCTTCTACGCCTTCCGCTACGGCCTCGACCGCCCCGTGGCGGCGACGTACGCGCTGTTCACCGTGGTGGCCCTGGGCGGACTGTCCAGGATCCCCGGCACCGGCCCGCAGCGGGCCGCGTTCATCGCGCGCCTGCTGCCGGTGTGCTGGGTCCTGGTCGTCGTCGGCACCTGTCTGTCGGTGCGGACGTGGAGCGCCGTGCTCGGCATGCTGGTGGTCGGCTTCACGCTGGCCTTCTCCGCCGTGGGCGGACCGCGTCCGGCGGGCGCGGCGCCGGGCCTCCAGCTCCTGTACATCCTGCCGTCGTTCCCGCCGTACGATCCCGGCTCGCTCGGCGACCGGCTGCTCGGAACGACCACGGGCGTCGCCCTGTTCGTCGCGGCCGAGGCGCTGCTCCTGCCCGAGCCCGCCCCGCCGTCGTACCGGGAGCGGGCCGCCCGCGCGGCCCTGGTCGCCGAGCGGTGCGCGGCGCGGCTCGCCACGGCCGGCGGTGCCCTGACCGGCACGGACATCCGGGCCGCCCAGGACGCCGGCCAGGCGCTGCGCCCGCTCAACGTGCCGGAGGCCGAACGCCCGGCGGGGCCCGGCGTGCGCGAGCGCGCCCTCACCCACACCGGACTGGCCACCCGCACCCTGCTCGGCAGACTCGCCCAGCTGCGCCCCCTACGGGACGACGAGACGGCACCCCACGTGACCGCCGTTCTGCGGTCGGTGGCACGCCTCGCCGGGGCCACCGCCGGCCGCCTGCGCACCGGGACGTCCCCGGTGGCCCTGCGGGCGGAGCTGCTCACGGCGCGCGCACGCCTGTCCGCCGTCTCCGCCGGCCCCCCGTCCACCGGCACCGGCGTCTGCCTTCCGCCCGAGGTCCTGCGCTGCCACGCCGCCGTGCTGGAGGTCGCCGACGCGGCGCTCGCGATGGGCGCGGCGGCCGATCTGGCGGTGGGCGGCCGCCGCGCCTCGGTGCCGCTGCCGCCCGGCCGCTTCTGGTACGCCACGACCCCGGCCCCGCTGCTGTGGTGGCACCGGGCACGCGGCCACGCCGGACGCCGGTCGGTGTTCTTCCAGAACGCGGTGCGCATGGCCCTGGCCCTGACGGCCGTGCGGTTCGTCGCCGGAGTGGACACGCTGCCGCACGGGTTCTGGGCCATGCTCGCGACCCTCACCCTCACCCGGACCACCCTGGGCGCGACGTGGAGCACCGTCCGCCTGGCGCTCGCGGGCACCCTGGCCGGGGCCCTGGTCAGCGCGGGCGTGCTGATCCTGGTGGAGTCCGACACCGCGGTGTACGCCGTCCTGCTGCCGGTGTGGATGCTGTGCGCCTTCACGGTGGGCCCGGTCCGGGGCGTCGGCTGGGCGCAGGGGATGTTCACCGTGCTCGTCGCGCTGGTCTTCGCGCAGCTGGCGCAGCCGACGTGGCGGCTGGCGGAGGTCAGGATGCTGGACGTGCTGGTCGGCAGCGCGATCGGCGCCGTCTTCGGGGTGCTGGCCTGGCCCCGGGGCGCGCATGACGAGCTGCGCCGGGCCGCGGCGGAACTCCTGCGCCGGGCCGCGGAGATCGTCGTGGCGACCAGCGCCTCGGTCGCGGCCGACGTGGCACCGGCCACGCCCTCGGGGGTGCCCGGCCACCGTTCCCTGCAGCGGGCCGTCGTCCTCGCGGAGTCCGCGTACGCGCAGGTGCAGAGCGAACCCACGCCCTTCGGGGGCGGTACACGCGGGGCGGACCCGCGCACGGTGGACTGGCAGGCGACGCTCATCGCCGGTCACCACACCCTGTGGGGCTCGGCCCGGCTGCTGGAGCCGCCGCTGACCGCGCTCGGCCCGGAGGCCGCCGAGTCGGCCGGCACGCTGGGCGAGCGGGTGGCGGGACGCATGCTGCTCGTCTCGGCCGCGCTGGACCCGGCGGACGACGCTCCGGCCGCGGCCCCCTCCTTGACCGACCCGGTCCTCGCCGGTTTCACCGCCGAACCGCCCGGTGCTCCGCGGCGTTACTACGCGACCGTGGCCTGGCTGGACTCGCTGATGACCGACCTCGCCCGGATCGCGCACGGCGCGACGAGGAAACCGTGACGTCCTCGCCGGCTCCCGCGCCCACGGACGGGCGGCCACGCCGGCGCGGCCGCCCGTCACCACAGGACACACCCTGGAATTTACAGACGTCGCGCGCGTGAACACAGAGCGTGACGGGGCGCGCGTCGCAGGCGCGTGAAGCCGTGGGGTGCCGCGGTCCAGCTTGTGATCGCTCTTGACAGGCAGGACGGTTGGCGGGCGAGGTGATCCCCTCGCGTCGCCACGGACGTCCCCCACCCTCGGTCGGCAGGTCCCTGGGGCGGGCGCGGCGGGCCGTTCGGCTGTCGGTGGGGCGGCGAGCACGGTCCGGGAGGCGAAGTGGCGGTAGCCGGCGCGCTCGAACGCGGCCGCCATGGGACGGTTGGCCAGGTCGGTGTCGGCCGTGATCCGGCGGGCGCCCGCGGCGAGCAGGACGCGGGTGGTCTCCGCCGGCAGCTCGTCCACGTGTTCCCGGCCGCGCAGGGACGGCAGCACACCGAGGTAACCGACCACGAAGCTCCGGTCGTTGCGGGACGGGACGAGGAGGCAGGCGAGGGTGCCGTCAGGGGTGTGGGCCAGACGCCACCAGTCCCGGTTGCCGGATATCGCCCGGTAGCCCTCCAGGTCGTCCCGGGCGGCCCTCTCCACGCCGTGCCCGGCGACCGCGCGCCGGGTCGAGGTGTCGAGGCTTCCCTCGGCCACCTGGCGGACGGCGTCGAGGAACACCTCGTCGTCCGGTTCCGGCCGGAGTGCCAGCCGCCCGGGGAGCGCGCGTGGTGGTGTCCGGCCGGCCGTCCACGCGTGGCGGAGCCTGCGCAGCACATCGGTGAGGCCGGCCGCCGCGGCCGCCCTGATCCGCCAGTCGAACGCGGCCGCCGACCGGGCCGGGGGCCCGTCGTTGCGGGAGAAGAGGTGGAAGTCCGGCAGCCGGGTCATGCCCTGGGAGCGGAACCGCCGGTGGGCCGAGGTGATCAGCTCGGCGGCGAGCGCCCGACGGTCGCCGGCCGGCTCGTGCACGTGCAGACAGTCCAGCGCTCTTGTATGTCCACCTCTTATTATTAAACAATGCACCTAGGTGTGGGATGCCTGGTGGAGAGGCGGTCGGTCGGTGTCGAGCGGTGGGTACCTGCGTTACGTCGCCCTGGGGGACAGCCAGACCGAGGGAGTCGGGGACGGTGACGACGTGCGCGGGCTGCGGGGCTGGGCGGACCGGCTCGCCGAGCGGATCGCGGTGGACAGCCCCGGTCTGCTCTACGCCAACCTCGCGGTGCGCGGGCGCCGGGCCGGCCAGGTGCGGGCCGAGCAGCTCGCCCCGGCACTCGCCCTGCGGCCCGACCTCGCCACCGTGGTGGCGGGGGTGAACGACCTGCTGCGCCCGGGGTACGACGTGGAGGACGTGGCCGGCCACCTGGAGGCGATGTTCGCCGCCCTCACCGCCCAGGGCGCCACCGTCGCCACGCTGACGTTTCCCGACGTCGGCCGGATCACGCCGCTCGCCCGACCGCTCGGCACCCGGGTCCGCGTGCTCAACGAGCGCATCAGGGAGGCGGCCGCACGCCACGGCGTCGTGGTGGCGGAGACCTCCGCGCACCCGGTGGTGACCGATCCGCGGCTGTGGAGCACCGACCGGCTGCACGCCGGCCCGCTCGGGCACGCCCGTATCGCGGCCGCCGTCGCCCACGCCCTCGCCCTGCCCGGCAGCGACGACGGCTGGACCCGGCCCCTGCCGGCGGACGACACCCGGTCCTCCTGGCCGCGGACCGTCGCCACCGAGCTGCGCTGGGCCGGCACCTTCCTCGGGCCCTGGCTGCTGCGACGCCTGCGGGGCCGCTCCTCCGGCGACGGCCGCCGGGCCAAACGGCCGTCCCTGCTTCCGGTGACCCCGCTCGCCGAGGACGCCTCCTCGGCGCCGGGGTGACGGCGCGCCGCGGACGTGCGGCCGGGTCAGCCGTCGGCGCGCAGGACCGCCATGCGCTGGTCGAGCCTGCGGAGCACCATGTCGCCCCAGTGGAGGTTCTCCCGCTCGAACGCCATCCCGCGCATCAGCGTGAGGTACGGGCCGATGCGCTCGGCCTCGGCGAAGTACGCCTCCTCCGAGCGCCCTTCGAGCAGACGCTGCCGGATCCGTTCGTAGCGGGCCAGCTTGGCGGTGGCCCACTCCATGCGCTCGGCGACCGCCGCGCGTACCGCCGCGATGTCGCCGGCGTCCAGGCACTGCACCTTGACCAGCAGCTCGTCCCGGATCACCGACGGCCGGCCCGGGGGCTCGGCCGTGTAGGCGCGTACGGCCTCACGCCCGGCCTCGGTCAGGGAGAACAGCCGCTTGTTGGGGCGGCGCTCCTGCTGGACGACGCGCGCCGAGACCAGCCCCTCGGCCTCCATGCGCTCCAGTTCCCGGTAGAGCTGCTGGGGCGTCGTCATCCAGAAGTTGGCGACCGTCGCGTCGAAGCCCTTCGCCAGGTCGTAGCCGGATGCCTCGCCCTCCAGGAGGGCGGCCATCACCGCGTTCCGCAAAGCCATGGGGCACAAGCTAGCACCAGTGCGAGTAGTCAATGAAGTGATGATGTAGCGCGATCCGCCCATGGACAAACGCATGACGACGGCCATAGCCTGCCAGCTCGGCTATTCAATTCGTTGACTAGACAGGAGTGGTGTATGCATCCCTTCCGCGCGGCCGTCGAGAGCGGTGACCTCGACGCCGTCGCCGGCCTGCTGGCCGACGACGTCGTCTTCACCAGTCCCGTCGCCTTCAAGCCGTACCGGGGCAGGGCGATCACCGCGGCGATCGTGCGCGGGGTGTCCCGGGTCTTCGAGGACTTCACCTACGTCCGCGAGATCGCGAACCCCGACGGCCGCGACCACGTTCTCGTCTTCACCGCCACCGTCGCCGGGAAGCAGCTCCAGGGTGCCGACTTCCTGCATCTCGACGAGGACGGCAGGATCGACGAGTTCACGGTGATGGTGCGCCCGCTCTCCGCCGCCCAGGCGCTGGCCGAGGCCATGGGCGCCCAGTTCGAGCAGATCGCGCGGGAGGCCGGCTGACCCGCGTGCCCCCGGCGGTCGCCGGGCACTCCCGCAGCCGTCCGACGCTCACCGCCCCACCCGGAACGGACCGGTGAGACGGTGAGCCCGGCACGGGTCAGGTGGTTCCCTGTGCCGTGACGCAGCCGATCGAACCGGCGGGCACGTTGTTGCCGGTCGAGGTGGCGGTGAAGCCGAAGGTGACGCTGCCGTCGGCGGGAACGACCCGGTTGTGGTCCACGTTGCGGACCGTGACCGTGCCGTCGGCGGCGGTGGACTGCGTGCCGTTCCACAGACTGCTGATCTTGGTGCCGGCTCCCGGCCGCCAGGACACGGCCCAGCCGTCGAGCGGCTCCGTGCCGTGGTTCATGACCTCGACGGAGGCCTGGAAGCCACCGTTCCAGGAGTTCACCACGGAGTAGACGGCCATGCAGGAACCGGTGTGCGGATCCGTCGGTGTCGGGGTCGGGGTCGGGGTCGGGGTGGGCGTGGGCGTCGGTGTGCCGCCGGAGCCGCGGATGCCCGTGACCTCCCCGTGGCCGCCGTCGAAGACGATGTCCGAGCAGGAGAAGAAGTTCTCCTGGCTGTCCGAGCGGACCCACTGGATGAAGAGCAGCGCGTCACCGGAGCGGCCGGACGGGAGCTTCATGTCCCAGTAGTAGTGGCCCCCGTCGGTGCCCGGCGACCCCGTCTGCGGAGGGTTGGTGACCGTCTGGACCGGTTCGAGGTCGGCCCAGCGCAGCGCGGAGGTGGGTGACCAGCCCTGCTTGGTGACGTAGACCCGGAAGTCACCCGGGTGCGCCGCCCAGTTGCTGTACTGGGCCTGGATGGTGGCCCCGCTGGTCAGATGGGTGCGCGGCCAGTCCGACCGGGCCGCGTTGTAGGCGCGGAAGTCGTACGGGGACCGGTCGCCCGCACTGCACAGCGTGCCGTCCGGCACGTAGCCGGCGCCGCGGCCCCCGGCCTTCGAGTCGAGCACGGCGAACCAGTTGTACAACGCCGTCGCACCGCTCTGCGCCAGCGCGTCCCGGCACGCCGGGTTGGTCGGGTCCAGCCCGCCCGTCGTCGTGTGCGCGTCGAGATAGCACAGGTAGGTGCGCGATCCGGGCAGCATCGCCACCCCGTGCGCCTGGGCGCTGGTCTGCCCCAGCAGGGTCAGGGCGAGTGCGGCCAGCAGCGTCGAGAGGGCCGCTGCCGCCGAGACGAGTCTGTTGCGTCGAGCCACGTTCTGCTCCTTCCGGTGTGGATCAGGCGGGTGGTGCGCCCCGGGCGGGTGCCGTACGGGGTACGCGGGACCGCCGGGGCGCGCCGGTGTACGTCGGGGCACCGTCGCCTCGCTCAGGTCGACGGACGGGACAGTGGTGTCCTCGCCGTGGAGGGTGTGGCCGGGGCCAGGGGGGCCGTCGTGGTGGGGCCGGGGCCGGCGTGGGACGAGGCGCCGGCGAACGGGGTGTCGACGTGGGTCCGCTCGGCGGCCGCGGGGTCCGCCGTGAACCGGCCGGTCAGGCCCAGTGCCAGGGCGGCGAGCACCGCGCTGGCAGCGGCCGCACGGCGCCGTCGGCGCCCCGGTCCCGGCGGGGGTGCGGGCGCTCGGCGGACGGCGGGTGCCATGGGTCCTCCTCGTGGGCGCGGGGGTACGAGGTGGTGCTGCCGGCGGGCGGACACTCAGCTGCCGGCGCAGTGGAGGCCGGGGGCGCCGGCGGTGCCGTCCGCGGTGAAGCCGAACGAGGCGGTGCCGCCGGGCGGCAGGGAGCCGTTGAAGGCGGCGTTGCGCACGGTGGCCCGGCCGTCGGCCGTGCTCAGCGCACCGTTCCACAGGCTGGTGACGCGGGAGCCACCCAGGTCCCAGTCCACCGTCCAGCCCGTCAGCGCGGCCGAGCCGGTGTTCTCGACGGTGACCTCCGCCTGGTAACCGCCCTGCCAGGACGACGTGGTGCGCAGCCGCGCGGTGCACGCCCCCGGCGCCGGCGTGGGCGCGGGACCGGTCCCGGAGTACGTCAGCCCGTACCCGTAGGGGAAGAGCGGGTCCTTGCCGTCACCGTCGTTGACGGGCTCCTGGGCGGACGTCCTCGGCCAGCTCACCGGCAGTTTCCCGGTGGGGGCGTGGTCGCCGAACAGGACGTCGGACACGCCGGCGCCCTCCGTCCCGGGCAGCCAGGCGGCCAGCAGCGCCTTCCAGTCGGGCAGCCGGTCGGCGATGTCCAGCGGACGGCCGGACACCAGGACCACGACGACCGGCACCCCGCTCGCCTTCAGCCGGGCGAGGGTCCCCAGGTCCTCCTGGTCCAGTCCGAGGCCGCCCGGCCGGTCGCCCCTGCCCTCGGCGTACGGGGTCTCCCCGACCACGGCGACGGCGGCGCGGTAGCTGGAGTCGATGCCGTTGCCGTAGCGGTCGTAGGTGACCCGGGACGGGTCGGTGACGGCGGAGCGGATGCCCTGCAGGATCGTGGTGCCGTCGGTGACGGGACCGCTGCGGCCCTGCCAGCCGACGGTCCAGCCGCCGCTCTGGTTGCCGATGTCGTCGGCGGACTTGCCGGCGACGAACAGCTTGGCCGACTTCGGCAGGGGCAGCACACCGCCCTCGTTCTTCAGCAGCACCTGTGAGGCGCGCACCGCCTGCCGGGCCAGCTCCCGGTGTGCGGCCGAGCCGACCGTGGCGGTGTACGAGCGGTCGGTGAACGGCTTCTCGAACAGACCCAGTTGGAACTTCTTGGTGAGGATGCGGCGGTTGGCGTCGTCGATCCGGGACTGCGGGATCCGGCCCGCGGTGACCTCGCCGCGCAGCAGGGTGAGGAACTTCCTGTAGTCGTGCGGGACCATCACCATGTCGACGCCCGCGTTGACGGCCGTGGTGATCTCGGCGCCGGTGAAACCGCTCTGCCCGTCGAGCTGGTCGACCGCGGCCCAGTCGGACACGACGAACCCGCTGAACCCGAGTTCGCCCTTCAGCACGTCGGTCACCAGGTACTTGTTCGCGTGCGACCTGACGCCGTTCCAGCTGCTGTACGACAGCATCACCGCGCCCACCCCGCGGCGCACCGCCTCCCGGAACGGCGGCAGGTGGACGGCGCGCAGGTCGGCCTCGGACAGCCGGGTGTCGCCCTGGTCCACGCCGCCCGCGGTGCCGCCGTCGCCGAGGTAGTGCTTGGCGGTGGCCAGCACGGACGCCGGGCCCGCACCCAGGGTGTCGCCCTGCAGGCCGGTGATGAACGTGGTGAGCGCGGAGGGCAGTTCGGGCGTCTCGCCGTACGACTCGTAGGTGCGGCCCCAGCGGTCGTCGCGGGCGACGCACAGGCACGGCGCGAAGTCCCAGTCGATGCCGGTGCCCGACACCTCCTCGGCCACCGCCCGTCCGATCCGCTGGACGAGCGCGGGATCGCGGGTGGCGCCGAGGCCGATGTTGTGCGGGAACAGGGTGGCCCCGCGGACCGCGTTGTGGCCGTGCACCGCGTCGATCCCGTAGATCATCGGGATGCCGAGCGGTGTGGTCAGGGCGGTGCGCTGCAGGGAGTCGTAGGTGTCGGCCCAGGTCTGGGCGTTGTTGGGGCTGACGGTCGAGTCGCCGCCGGACAGCACCGATCCGATGCGGTAGGCGGCGAGGTCGGACTGCGGGACGAGGGCGTCCTTCTCGATCTGTGTCATCTGGCCGAGCTTGTCGTCCAGGGTCATGCGCGACAGCAGGTCGGTGACGCGGTCCGGCACGGGTAAGGACGCGTCCTGGTAGGGGAGGAGCGCGGCCGGTGCGGCCGCGGGCTCCGGTGCGGCCGCGGCCGGCGCGGTGAGGGCCAGGGCCGCCGCACACACGGCCAGGGCCGTCAGCGGACGGCGGCGGGTGGACAGGAGGCTCATGCGGGCTGGCCTTTCCTGGAGTCCTGGGGGCGGCCGGGAGGGCGGCGCCTGTGGAACCGGGACCCGCCCGATCGGCGGGGCGGGACGAGCGGGTCCCGGGGCGGGTGGGGTGTGCCGTGCTGCGCCGAGCCGGTGGGCTGTGCCGCGACGGCGCGTCCCGAGGGACGTGTGGGTCAGGCGGTGGTGCAGGTGGCCCCGTTCAGGCTGAAGGCGGCGGGCTTGGCGAAGGTCCCGGTGTAGCTGCCCTGGAACCCGAAGGACACTTGGCCGCCGGGTGCGATCTGCGCGTTGTAGGTGAGACCGCTCGCCGTGACCGCGCCCGAGGACGGCGTCACGCCGGCCCCCCAGGCGCCGGTGATCCGCTGCCCGGAGGGCAGGGTGAAGGCCAGCTTCCAGTCGTTGACGGGGGAGGATCCGGTGTTGGTGACGGTGACGTCGGCGGTGAAGCCGCCCTGCCAGACGTTCGTCGCGTACGCCACCTTGCAGACCGCCGGGTTCCCGGAGCCGCCGCCGGTCTCCACCGTGGACGAGAAGGAGTTCACGGAGAGGCCCGCGCCGTTCTGCCAGGGCTCGAAGCCCGCCTGCACGCTGGTCAGGTACCAGCTGTCCTGCGCGAGCCCCCGGGAGACGGCCTGCCGGACGAAGTCCATGACGTCGAAGCTCCAGCTGGTGATCGCCGACGGGGCGACGAACGACAGGACGTCGTTGGTGCCGTTGTTCCCGGACCACACCTGCCAGGTGCGTCCGGCGACGGTGGCGGTGCCGACCTGCGAGCCCACCGGCTGGATGGAGCCGACCTTGTTGAACCACACCATGATCTCGGTCCTGTTCACGCCGTCGGTACGGGGCGTGGGGTCGAGCCAGATGTCGTACGCGGCGTCGTACACCGCGTTGCTCACATAGCCGTACGAGATGCTGGTGGGCGCGGCGGAGATGCTGGAGAGCCGCGCCGGGAGCCTGGTCCCCGGCGAGCAGTTGGTGTAGTGGCAGCCGTTGTACACGGACGGGTAGGACTTCGGGGCGCCGTTCGTCGGCACCGAGCCGTCGGCCTGGGTCACGCGGAAGCCGGAGTCCGTGGCGGTGATGCACTGGGTGTCGGCGGTGCCCCAGCGGTTGTTCTGGACGACGTAGCGGTCCTGGATCGTCGTCGACCCGTACTGTTCGCAGATCGTGGTGTCGGCCTGGGCCGCCGGGGCGACGGTGAGCAGCGCCGCGAGCGCGGCGAGGGCGGTGAGGAGCGCGCCCAACAGGCCGCGCGTTCCACGGGCATGGTGCTTGGACGGTCGCATGCGGGTCCTCTCCGTGACGGTGGGGGGAGGGGGCGGGAGCGCTCCCAGGGCGTCTGGGTGGGAGCGCTCCCATTCCCCCCGTTGGGCAGGGACTGTAGGGAGAGTTCATGTTCCTGACAAGACTCGGCGCGGGAACGCGTGTCGAAAGAGTTTCGAATCCCCAGGTCAGGATGCGGGCCAACGCGAGCCGAGGACGCTTTGGGAGCGCTCCCGAGATCAGGCCGAGTCGCGCACCACCAGCTCCGTACGGAGGATCACGTGCCGCCACGCCACGGACGGCTCCTCAAGCTCCTCCAGGAGCAGCCGCACCATGGCCCGCCCGATCTCCTCCAGCGGCTGCCGCACGGTCGTCAGCCGCGGTTCGGTCCGCTCGGCCAGCGGGAAGTCGTCGAAGCCGATGACGGCGACGTCCCGAGGCACCCGCCGGCCCGCCGCGCGCAGCGCCTCCAGGGCGCCGGCGGCCGTGGTGTCCGAGGCGGCGAGGACACCGTCGATCTCCGGGTGCCGCTCGATCAGCCGGGCCATGGCGCGCCGGCCGCTCTCCTCGGTGAAGTCGCCCTCGGCGACCCAGGACGGCCGCGCCTCCACACCGGCCTGCGCCAGGGCCTCCCGGTAGCCGCGCAGCCGGCACCGGGTGACGTACATGTCGAGCGGTCCGGTGATCGTCGCGATGGTGCGACGGCCCGACCCCAGCAGCCGGGCGACCGCGTCGCGGGCGCCGCCGACGTTGTCCGCGTCGACGTAGCTGACGTGCTCGTCGGCCGAACGGCGGCCCAGCAGGACGGTGGGCAGCCGGGCCTCGGCGAGCATGTCGGGCAGCGGGTCGTCGGCGTGCACGGACATCAGCAGCACCCCGTCCACCCGGCCGCCGCGGGCGAACTCCAGGAAGCGCCGCCGCTCGGTGTCCGAGCGGACCAGGGTCAGCAGCAGCTGCATGCCGGTGTCCGTCAGGGCGTCGCCGATCGAGGTGACGATCTCGGAGAAGAACGGCTCCGCGAAGTTCCGCCAGTCCGGCTCCGTCATGACGAGCGCGACGGCGTCGGCGCGCCGGCCGGCCAGCGAACGGGCCGCGAGGTTGGGCACGTAGCCCAGTTCCGCGATGGCCTGCTGTACGGCCCGGCGCGTCGATTCCTTCACGCCCGCCTCGTTGTTGACGACGCGGGAGACCGTGCCCCGGCCCACTCCGGCGTGAGCGGCCACCTCCTCCAGCGTCGGCGTGCCAGGGCGCCGCCTGCCCATGACCACCTCCCCCCACGAGATCACCGATATTACGGCTCCGGCGACAGCCGGCCCACAGCGTCTCCCGTGCCGGGGGCGCGGACCGGACACCCGCGCGCCCGTCCGGACCGGCGGTGCGGATGTCCGGACCGGCGGTGCGGATGTCCGGACCGGCCGTGCGGATGTCCGGACCGGCCGTGTCAGATGTCCAGGGCGTCCAGCAGGGCCGAAGGGTCCGGCTCCGCGGCGCTGTCCAGGGTCTGCTCGGTCCAGATGACCTTGCCGCGCGCCGCGTAGCGGGTGCCCCAGATGTCGGCGAACTGGGAGACCAGGAACAGTCCGCGGCCGCCCTCGTCGGTCGTGGCCGCGCGGCGCAGCCGGGGCGAGGTGTTGCTGCCGTCCGACACCTCGCAGACCAGGGTCCGGCCCAGCAGCAGTCTCACCCGGACGGGCGGGGCGCCGTACCGGACCGCGTTCGTGAGGAGTTCGCTGAGGATCAGCTCCGTGGCGAACGCCGTCCCCTCCAGCCCCCAGTCGGCGAGCCGCCGGCCGACCTCCCTGCGCACCCGGGGTACGGCCTCGACGTCGAAGGGGACGTCCCAGGTCGCGACGCACGAGGGGGCGAGCCGCCGGGTGCGCGCGACCAGCAGCGCCACGTCGTCGCTGGGGTGCGCGGGCAGCATCGTCTCCACGAGGGCCTGGCAGGTCTCCTCCGGTGACCGGTCCGGACGGGCGATGGCCGAGGAGAGCAGCTCCAGGCCCTCGTCGATGTCCCGTCCCCGGTTCTCGATCAGTCCGTCGGTGAACAGGACGAGACGGCTGCCCTCGGGCAGGTCCAGCTCCCCGGCCTCGAAGGGGTGCCCGCCCACCCCCAGCGGTGGTGACAGGGGGAGGTCGGGGAAGGTCACCCTGCCCTGGGGGTCCACCACGGCGGGCGCGAGGTGCCCGGCGCGGGACAGGGTGCAGTGCCCGCCGACCGGGTCGTAGATGACGTAGAGGCAGGTGGCCCCGGTCAGCGGTACCCGGTCGTCCTCGTCTCCGTCGGCCGCGCCCTGGGCGTCCAGCCGGGTCACCATCTCGTCCAGGTGGCCCAGCAGTTCGTCCGGGGCCAGGTCCAGCGAGGAGAAGTTCAGTACGGCCGTGCGCAGCCGTCCCATCGTCACCGCGGCCTGCAGCCCGTGACCCACGATGTCACCGACGACCAGCGCCACCCGGAAACCGGGCAGCGGGATCACGTCGAACCAGTCGCCGCCCACACCGGACCGCGCCGGCAGATAGCGCGAGGCGATCTCCAGCGCCGCCTGCTCCGGCAGGCCCAGCGGCAGCAGATTGCGCTGCAGCGTCACCGCCAGCTCGTGCTCGCGGGAGTACCGGCGCGCGTTGTCGATCGCCACGGCGGCCCGGGCCACGAGCTCCTCGGCCACGGCGACGTCCTCCTCCTCGAACGGGCCGGAGACCGCACCGCGCCAGAAGTTGACCATGCCGAGGATCACCCCGCGGGCCCGGAGCGGCACCGTGATCAGCGAGCTGATGCCGTAGTCCAGCGCCCGCCGCGCCCCCTCCGGGTCCTGGGCCCGCCAGTCCTGGGCGGTGCGCAGGTCGGAGACCAGGACGGCCCTGCCCTGCCGGAGCGCCGCCACCATCGGCGTGTCGGCCATCACGAACCGGATCACGTCGCCCACCGGCTGCAAGGGGTGCCCCGTGCGCGAGGCCCGCAGCGCGGTGCGCCGCATCTCGTGGACCGCGCTCGTGGGCTCCTGGCCGCGCAGCACGGAGTCGAGGAGTTCCACGGTGACGACGTCGGCCATACGGGGGACCGCCACCTCGGTCAGTTCCTCCGCCGTGCGCCGTACGTCGAGGGTGGTGCCCACCCGCACGCCCGCCTCGTACAGGAACGACAGCCGGCCCCGCGCGACCTCCGCCTGCCCGGACAGGGCCCTCAGCTCCGTGGTGTCACGGAAGGTGGCGACCAGTCCCTGGACGCCGCCGTACGGGGCGGTGGGCCGGATGTTCACCGCCAGCAGCCGGTCCCCGGCCGGGATGACCTCGTCGGTCACGGTCTCCTGCGACTCCAGCAGGCGGGTCAGACGCGGCCCCAGGCCCAGCTCCCGCACCTCCCGCTGGTCGGCTTTCCGGGGCAGGTCCAGCAGCCGCTGCGCCTCGTCGTTGGCGAGCAGGACGCGCCCGTCGCCGTCCAGGATCAGCACCCCCTCGCGCACCGCGTGGAGCACGGCGTCGTGGTGCTCGTACATCCGGGTCATCTCGGCGGGGCCGAGCCCGTGGGTCTGGCGCATCAGGCGGCGGCTGACCAGGGCCGCGCCGCCGGTCGCGAGGAGGAGCGCCCCCGCGGCCGCGCCGAGCAGCTTCGGCATCTGCTGGTTCAGCACCTCGCTGACGTTGGCGTACTCGATCCCGGCGGTGACCAGGCCGACGACGCGCCTGCTCGCGTCCGTCACGGGGACGACCGCGCGTACGGCGTCGGCGGGCCGGCCGTGGAACGTCTCGGTGAACGTCTCGCCGGCGATGGCCCGGCCGACGCCCTGCGCCTTGGTGCCGACCAGAGCGGGGTCGGGGTCGGTGAGCCGGACCCCGTGGCGGTCCAGGACGGTGACGAAGTCGACGCCGGAGCCCACGCGCGCCTGCTCCGCCGCCGGCTGGAGCCGGGCCATGGGGTCGGGGGAGCGCAGCGCGAGGGCCGTTCCGGGCGCGTGCGCGAAGGACTCCGCCGCCGCCAGGACCCGGTCCTCCGCGTTGCGCTGGGCGTCGTACCGGCCCTGGACCACCAGAGCGGCGGCGGCCACCGTGACCAGCACCAGCATGATCAGCGCCTGGAGCAGGAAGACCTGCGCGGCGAGCGTACGGACGCTCAGGGACGACGAGAAGCGCCGTCCGCGTGACGGCCAGGGCCCTCGTCCACGGGACGGAACGGATGACCCACGTGTGCCGGGCGGCGGCGCCGCGCCTGCCCGTGGCCAGCGGGAACGTCCGCTCATCTCCCTTTTCTAGCACTGGAGCTCCGTCGGCGGCGACCGCTGACCCACCGGTGGCGCAGGTCCGCGGCGGACGGGCGGCGGCGGTGGGTGTCCGGGCCGCGCCGCCGACGCGGCGACGGCCCCCGGCGCGCGGATCGGCGGCGCGCCCGGACCGGCGAGCAGGCGGGCGCGGGTCGTCCGGAACCCGTGGGTCCCGGCCCGGCGGAACATGCCGCCGACTGGAGCAATACCGGCGCGTCGCCGCCGCGCGGACCAGGCTGGGAGTCTTGTCGCGTTCCTCTGACAGGAGTCCGTGTGCGCAGACCACGTAGGCCGAAGCCCGGGCATACCGGTCGGGAGCCGGAGGACGGTGCCGGTGCGCGGACGCGGTTGCCGGAGGCCCCGGCGTGGCTGCGGTGGCTGCCGGCCCTGTACGTCGTGGTCCTGCTGCTGCTGGAGCCCGCGACCCCGGTGCAGTGGCCGGTGAGCTTCGCGCTGATCGCCCTTCCCCTCGTGGCCGCCTTCGCCCACGCCCCGGCCGTCGTCGCCGGCGCCACGGTCTTCGCCATCGTCATGGAGGGCGTCCTGGCCGGCACACCGTGCTGCGCGGGCCGCGCGGTGGGCTACCTGTGGGACCGGCACTACGTCGCCGCCTACGTCTGCACCGCCCTGGTGGGCGTCCTCGGCACGATCCTGGCCGCGCACCGCACGCGCCGCGAGCGCACCCTGGCCGACGTCCGGTTCGTGGCCGACATCGCCCAACGGGTCCTGCTCCGACCGGTTCCGCACCGGATCGGCCCGCTCCAGCTGGAGAGCCTGTACCTGTCGGCCTCGGCGGAGGCCCGCGTCGGCGGCGACCTCTACGAGGCCGTCCCCACCCGGTACGGGGTCCGGCTGCTCATCGGGGACGTCCGGGGCAAGGGCCTGCTCGCGGTGGAGACGGCCGCGGCCCTGCTCGGCGCGTTCCGCGAGGCCGCTTTCGACGAACCGGCTCTGCCCGCGCTGGCCGACCGGGTGGAGACGAGCATGAACCGCAGGGCGATGCTGCTGGGCGGGAGCGAGGCCGGCGAACGGTTCGTCACCGCCGTCTTCGCCGAGATCCCCCCGCGGGAGCCGCTGATCCGGGTCGTCAACTGCGGCCACCCGCCCCCGGTCCTCCTCAGGGCCGGTGAGGTCCGCGAACTGGACAGCGGCCGCTCGGCCCCGCCGCTCAACCTCGGCATGCTGGTCCGGGAGCCGTACCACGTGGACGCCTATCCCCTGCGGGCCGGCGACCAGCTCCTGCTGTACACGGACGGCATCACGGAGACCCGCGACACGGCCGGCTCCTTCTACCCCCTGCTGCAGCGCCTGCGGTCTTGGTGCTCCCTCCCGCCCCGGGAGCTGCTGGAACGGCTCCACCACGACCTGCTGGACCACAGCGGCGGGCGGCTGCAGGACGACATCGCGGCGCTCGCCGTCTCCCTCACCGCCGACGCGCCGCCCGTACCGCCCCCGCCGCCGGCCGTCTGAGCCGGGCCGGCCCGGCAGGCCGCGGCCCGGACGGTCCGGGCCGAAAGCCCGGGGCTCAGAAGGCGGTGTGGGCGAACCAGCGGTCGAGGACCGTGACGTCGCCCGAGACCTCGAAGGCGGGCTCCTGGAACGAGCGCCGGCCGTAGAGCAGCAGCAGAAGGTCCTCCGCACGCCCGTGCACGGCCGCCGTGTCCGGCGCGGAGACCGTGTCCCCGTCGCCGTCGCCGCCGGCGCGCGGCAGCAGCCGGAAGCCGTCGGGGTCCAGCCGCACCCGCCACTCCCCACCGGACGCGCCGTCGCCGCCCGTGCACCGGAACGCCAGGATCTCGCCGTCGCCGCGCAGCTTCGTCACACCGGGCGCGAAGATCCCCGCGTACGGCAGGTTGACCAGGAACTCGTCCACCCCGTCCGCCGCGAGTACGGGATCCACGTCCGGTTCCCGGCCGACGGCCCGCTCCGCGTCCACCCGGTGCACCAGCGTCTCGTGGAGCATCCGGCGGGCCCAGAACCGCGCGTGCCGGTCCTCTCCCCACGTCCACATCACCGCACCCGGATCCGTCTCCCGCAGTACGGCCGCCACCTCCGGCACCCCGGCCGCCACCCAGTCGGCGAGGTCCCGCACGTCCTCGGGCATGCCCAGCTCCACCTCCCGGCTGCGCGGCGGCTCCTGCACGCGCCGGGTCAGCAGCGCGCAGAACCAGCGCTGCAAGGACCCCACGTGCCGGGTGAGGTCGGCCAGCGCCCAGTCCGGGCAGGCGGGCACGGCACGCGCGGGGTCCGCGCCCCCCACCACCTCGGCGAACCGCCGCGTCTCCCGCTCGATCGCCTCACGGTAGGTGTCGTAGGGCAGCGGATGCCCCGCCGCGCTCGTCGTCTCCATCTGCTGCCGCCGTTCTGTCCTGGGCATTGGTGCCCGTCTCCTCGTGACGGCCAGTGTGTCCGCTGGAGTGCGCTCGAAGGCAAGTCGGGCCGGGCGCCCGGACGCCCGCCTCGGCCGGGGCGCGGGCCGAGAGGGCGAAGCGGGCGCCGACGACCGACGGGCTCACGCTCGCGGGTTCACCCGGGGACGACGGCGAGTTCGTCCACGACGGCCTGGAGGCGGCCCCCGTGGTCCTCCGCGATCCGCCGTTGCCGCGCCGAGCCGGTGCCCTCGCGCTGGACGTCGCTCAGCCAGTCGCCGACCCACCGGTCGTCGCCGTAGCGGGTCAGGTGCGGTTCGACCCGCTTCCACAGTTCGTCCACCAGCCGGCCCACGGGCGTGGGGGCGCAGTCGGGGGTGTGGGTGGCGGGCAGGGTGCCCTGCGTGCCGTACCGGGCGGCCTGCCAGCACGCCGCCCGCAGCAGCAGGTCGGGGACGACGGGCGCGGGTTCACCGGCGCGTACGGCGTCCACGGCGCAGCCCACGAGAGCGCGGACGAGAAGCGCGTAGGCCGTGGTGGACGCGGGATCCGGCAGTACGTCGGCGACGCGCACCTCCACGGTGGGAAGGTGCGGTGAGGGCCGGACGTGCCAGTAGACCATCGCCGGGTCCATCGCCGCCCCGGAGGCCACGAGTTGGCCGACGACCCGTTCGTGGTGGGCCGCCCCGTGCAGAAAGGGCGGCGGGCCCGCCACCGGCCACCGGCCCCAGAGCATCGAGCGCCAGCTGGCGTATCTGGTGTCCGTCCCGTCGCTGAACGGGGAGTTGCAGGTGACGGCCAGCAGCAGGGGCATCCAGCCCCGCAGGTGGTTGACCGCCCGTACGGCCTCCTCCCGGTCGTCCACCCCGACGTGCACGTGGCAGGCGTTGACCCCCTGGTCGTGGGCGAGCGGCCCGAAGCGGCGGGCGAAGGCGCGGTAGCGGGCCTTGTCCGCGACGGGCGGCGGGCCGGGTCTGCCGAGCACCGCGGTGCCGCTGGGCACCAGGAGGCAGCCGTACTCGGCCGCCGCCACGGCCGCGCCGCCGCGCAGCCGGACGATCTCCGCCGCCAGGCCCTCGGCCGTGCGGCACACCGCGCTGACCGTCTCCACCTGGGCCTGCGACACCTCCGCCGTGACGTGCGGCGCGCCGAGGCGGCCGCGCGCGGCACCCACCACGGCCGGGGCTCTGTGCACCGCGGCCCTGCTGTGCCGATCGGCCAGGACGAACTCCTCCTCCACACCGACCGTCGGCGGCGCGGTCGACTCGGCCGGAATCACGGGCGTTCCGACGGCGGCGGGGGTCACGGCGTCAAGCGGCTCTGGCACGACCAGCCCTTCCGGGGAGACACGGGGCACCGGCATCCGCTCGGCGCCGGCTCTGCGCGGTCCTCGATCACTGCTGTCACGCTCGGAGACACGGGCCACTCCCTGTGCGAACAGCGGGTGGGTCCCTCATGGTCGTCCCGGCCCCGAGGGCACGGCAAGCGGCTACCCGGTCACCGTCGGGGCGCCCGGGCGGCCCGGCCCGGCTCCCGGCCGTGGGCCGCGCCGCCCGCAGAAGACGCAGGTCCGGCAGCGGTTCACGCGCGCCGGGCCCCGGCACACCGGTGCGCCGCACCGCTCCGTCGCGACACACGCGGCCTGAGGGTCCTGCCCGCGTGGCCGAACTCCGACCTCACACCGTCGCGGCAGCGCCGGGAATCGACCGGCACAGGGCGCGGGCACCGCCCGGCAACACCGAGATCCACCGGTGTCCGCCGCCGTGCGCCCATCGGGTTCCGCACCGCGGCCGGTGTTCCGGCGCCGCGCCGGCGAACGCCGGCACGGCGAAGTGGCGTATTACTGGGAGGGCTTGACCCATCCACCACCAGGGAGGCCGGATGCCGGGCCGTACGGAGTCGATCGAATCGATGGAGCAACTCGCCGTGGCCTGGCGGGCCATGGTGCTCGACCGGGATCCCGGTGCCGATGTGCGGGACCTTCCGGGGATCGCCGTCCGCTGGGCCGACTGCCGGTTCGCGTTCTGGAACTGCGTCACGCTGACCGACGTCGACGCGGACGCGGCACTGGTCGAGCACCGGCTGGCCCAGGCGGCGGACATCATGCGGTCCAAGCGGCACCCCGGGTTCCTGTGGCTGTTCGAGGACCTGCTCGGTGACGAGGCACGCGCCGGGGTGCGGTCGGCGGCCGGGAAGGCGGGCCTGGAGTACGCGTTCCCGGGCACCGGCATGGCCGGCGACCTGCCGCCCCTCCCGGAGCCGTCCCACCCGGACCTGACCTTCGTGCGCGTCACCACCGACGAGCAGCTCCGGGCCTACGCGGACCTGAACTCCCGCGCCTACGGCTTCCCGCTGGAGGACGGCCGTGACGGGCTCCTGGGGTCCGCGCTGTGGAAGAGCGACGTCCACGCCTACCTGGGGCTGCGGGACGGCGACCCGGTGACGTGCGCGGCGACGGTGGAGGCGGACGGCCGCCTGTTCGTCGTGCTCGTCGCCACCGCCCCGGAACGGCAGCGCAGGGGCTACGGGGAAGCCGTGACCCGCAAGGCCCTGTACGAGGGGGCGCGGGCGACCGGCCTGACCCGGGCCACCCTGCACGCGACGGAGGCCGGGGCACCCGTGTATCCCCGCATCGGCTTCCGGCCGAACTCGCCGGTGCACTTCTACCGCCTCAAGGAATGACACGACGGGCCGGCCCGGCGCCGCCGCGCCGGGCCGGGGTTCCTCAACCGAGCGACGCCGCCGGCGAGTCCCCGGGGCGCAGGTCCCGCCGGTCCGTCGGCGGCATGTCCCGGGCGTCGGCCGTGTAGTCCTCCGGGCGGGTCGCGTCGACGCCCTCGGGGGCCTTCAGCGCCCTCAGCGCCCAGGTGAGCACCACGGTGACGACGACGTTCAGGACGAACGCGGTGAGGCCGATGTAGCCGGTCTCGCCGATGCCCGGGATCTTCTTCGCCGAGCCGCCGAAGTGCTGCTGCGTCGGTGAGGCGACCCCGTAGGCGGCGGCGGTGCCGTAGACCATGCCGGCCGCCCAGCCGGCCAGCAGGGCCCAGCGGTGGAACCAGCGGGTGAACAGGCCGCCGACCAGGGCCGGGAAGGTCTGCAGGATCCAGATGCCGCCCAGCAGCTGGAAGTTGATGGCGACGGTCTTGTCCATGGTGAGGACGAAGACCAGGGCGCCGACCTTCACCAGCAGCGAGACCAGCTTGGAGACGCGGGTCTCCTGCTCGGCCGTGGCGTCGGGCTTGAGGAAGTCCTTGTAGATGTTGCGGGTGAAGAGGTTGGCCGCGGCGATGGACATGATGGCGGCCGGGACCAGGGCGCCGATGCCGATGGCGGCGAAGGCGACGCCCGCGAACCAGTCCGGGAACATGTCCTCGAACAGCTGCGGGATGGCCAGCTGCCCGTTGGTGACCTTCACTCCGGCCGCGATCGCCATGAAGCCCAGCAGCGCCAGCAGACCCAGCATGAGCGTGTAGAGCGGCATGACCGTCGTACTGCGCCGGATCACCTCACGGCTCCTGGACGACAGGGTCGCCGTGACGGAGTGCGGATACATGAACATCGCCATCGCGGAACCCAGGGCCAGCGTCGCGTACGTCCACTGTCCCCCGGGGGCCGTGACGAGCCCGCCGGCCCCCGTGCTCGTGAACTTCTCGCCCGCCCTCGCGAAGACCTCGTCGAACCCGCCCAGCCTGACCGGGATGTAGATGATCGCCACGGTGATCACGACGTAGACCAGGGTGTCCTTGACGAACGCGATCATCGCCGGCGCCCGCAGGCCGGACGAGTACGTGTACGCCGCCAGCACACCGAAGGCGATCAGCAGCGGCAGGTCCTTCACGAACCAGTGGGTGTTCTCGCCACCGCCCACGCCCATCACGTCCAGCACCGCCTGGATGCCGACCAGTTGGAGCGCGATGTACGGCATGGTGGCGAGGATGCCGGTGAACGCCACCGCCAGCGACAGCCCCTTCGAGCCGAACCGGCCGCGGACGAAGTCGGCGGTGGTGACGTACCCGTGCCGGTGCGAGACCGACCACAGGCGCGGCAGGAAGGTGAAGATCAGCGGGTACACCAGGATCGTGTACGGCACCGCGAAGAAGCCGGACGCGCCCGCCGCGTAGATCGCCGCGGGTACGGCGACGAAGGTGTACGCCGTGTAGACGTCGCCGCCGAGCAGGAACCAGGTGATCCAGGTGCCGAACGACCGGCCGCCCAGGCCCCATTCGTCCAGGCTGTGGCCGCTGCCCGTCCGGCGCCAGCGGGCGGCCAGGAAGCCCATGACCGTGACGGCCAGGAAGAAGAGGGCGAAGACCGTGAGGGCGACGCCGTTGACGTCCCCGGTCATGCCGCCGTACCTCCCTGGCCGGTCGTGGGCGTGCCCACGGCGGGCACGGGCCGGCCGTGCACCAGGTCGTCCAGTTCGGCGTCCAGCGCGGTGGTGTCCCCGGCCGGCCGGACGGCTGCCCGCGGGTCGCTGCCGCGGGTGGCCACCGCGATGGCCGCCAGGGCCATGGGGAGGGCCACGAACACCGCGGCGGTGCGCATGCCGCCCGGCGCCGAGAGCACCAGGGCGATCAGGGGCGGCCCGAAGGCCCCGCCGGACTTGCCGACGGCCGCCGCCCAGCCGCCGGCTGTGCCCCGGATGGCCAGCGGATAGATCTCGGCCGTGTACGGGCCGATGAGGGCGATGACACCGGCGGTCCCGGCGAACAGCAGCATCACGGCGGTCAGCAGCACGGGCCGGCTGCCGTCCATGCCGACGACTGCCAGAGCGAGGAGGGCTCCGACGGTGAGGACCGCGTAGACGACCATGGTGCCCCGGGCCGACCAGCGCATGTACAGCCAGGCGGCCACCGCGCAGGTGGGGATGGACAGCAGGGACGAGACGAACAGGAGGGTGGCGGCGGACATGCCGTGCCCGCCGGTGGACTCCAGCTGGCTGGGCAGGAAGGTGATGAAGCCCCAGTAGACCAAGCCCCAGGCCAGCGCGTAGGCGCTCACCACCAGGGTCTTGGCCGTCTGCGGACGCTTGAAAAGGGTGGACGCCGGGATGGGTGCGCGCCGCGTCTGCCGCGCGGCGAAGGCGGCCGACTCCGGGATCCACCGGTTCAGCGCGATCAGGGCCAGGACCAGCGGCAGCTGGGCGAACCACAGCACCCGCCACCCGGCCAGCGGGATGAGGACGGCGGCCAGCCCGGAGGCGGCCATGTAGCCGCCGGTGGTGGTGAGACCGGCCTGGAGCACCATGACGGCCGCGCGCCGGCCGGGCGGCAGGCTCTCGGTCATCAGGGCGTACACGACGGGCAGCATGCCGCCGGCCGCCATGCCCATCAGGGCGCACATGACGAGGTTGCCGCTGAAACTCGGCATGGCACCGCAGACCGTCGTGCCGAGGAAGAGCAGGGACGAGATGAGGATGGTGGCCCGGCGGCCGATCCGGTCCGCCGCGCGTCCCCAGACGAGGGAGCCGAGAACCGTGCCGGTCAGCGCCACCGTGGGCAGCCACGAGATCTCGGCGGCGCTGAGGTGGAACTCGCTGCGCATACCGGGCGAGATGAACGCCAGGGTGGCCGGCTTCATCTGGTCCACCAGCAGCGCGAAACTCAGGATGGCGATGAGCCGGTACCGGCTCGCCGGGGCCGTCCCCACCGGAGCGGGGGAGACGGCCGGAGCGGTTCCGGCCGGCTGCACCACCGCGAAGCCGGAGATCACCACGCCGACGACGATGGCGGCCATGGCGGCCCACATCGTCCCCGACATGTCCATCATCGACATGTCGAAGTCCATGGACGCGGACTCGGCGAACATCCGCAGGTGCTCGACGACACCGGCCGAGGTCAGGGCGACGCCGGACCAGAACGGCACCGGCCGGGGTATCAGGGAAGGTGGTCGCGCGGTCAAGGTCAACTCCTGGTCGGCAGGCGGGAGGCGGCGTCCGGGGACACCGAGGGGGCGGGGACGGCACGTCCGCGGGCCGGGGCATGCTCCGGGAGGCCGAGGACACCGGGCCAGCGCGGGTCGTCGGGGGCGACGACGAGGAACCGGGCGTACCAGCTGTCGAAGAAGGACAGGACGAACATCGGCAGCAGGGTCCAGATGGC
Organism: Streptomyces sp. NPDC029151; assembly: GCF_055564315.1. NCBI lineage: Bacteria > Bacillati > Actinomycetota > Actinomycetes > Kitasatosporales > Streptomycetaceae > Streptomyces > Streptomyces sp. NPDC029151. The sequence goes on along the minus strand of NZ_JBVHWQ010000010.1, from coordinate 128,322 downwards.
CACCTGTTCCAGCGCCGTGTGCCCGGTGAACGCGGCGATGATGACGACCGCGAACACGTTCGGGTACGTCATGGCGGTGTAGTCGTCCAGCGTCTGCACGTGCCGGCGCCGCTTGAGCAGCGCGGCCACCAGCCGCAGCCCGACGGCGACGCCCGCGGCCGTCGGGGCGTAGCGGGAGAAGCCGTCGAGGTCGAGCTTGAGGCAGACCAGCACGATGAACGCGGTGAGCAGGAGGACCGCCACATAGCCGTTGCGCTCGCCGTACTTGGCCGTACGGATCGGCGAGCGTTCCCGCAGCCGCCGCACCAGCAGATAGGCCGCCGTGACGACGCCCGTGGAGGTGGCGGCGGTGATCGCGACGGCCGGGCCGACGTCCTCGCCCAGGGTCAGCGCCAGGACCGTGGAGAGGGAGACGGTGGCGGCCAGTGACGAGAGCAGCACCTGCGCGAACGCCGGCATGATCATCCCGCCGAGACAGCGGCTGACGGTCATCGCCACCACCGAACCGGGCGTGGCGAGGAACACCGCCGCGATGGCCGCCGTACTGTCACCGCCGACGTCCGCGAGGCGCAGAGCCGCCGCGAGGACCAGGGGCAGGGCCAGGTAACGCAGGGCGACTGATCTGAGCGTCCCCGGATCGGTGACGAACCCCCGTGCGTTCTCCAGCTCGATGCGGCACATGGTGATGACGCTGGCCAGCACCAGGAGCGCGAGCAGCACGTACGGGGACGCCGACAGACGCACCCCGGCCAGGTTGGCCAGCAGGCCGACGGCCAGACCGGCGCAGAAGACCACGGGATGGTTGACGACGATCCAGTCGTAGACCATGTTCAGGGTCTTGTTCTCGTTCTTGACGTAGCCGTGGATGCGGTCGCCCTGCAGCATCTGGGAGTTGGGCAGCCGCAGGTCGTACGACTCGTTCGCCGGCCGGTCCAGGAGGAACCGGCAGATCAGCTCGACCACGTACTTGTGCGAGACCACGCAGACGACCTCGCCGCGCCGCAGCGCGGGCAGCAACTCCCGCTCGTAGAAGGCGTGGACGCGTCCCCGGAACTGCGCGAACGTCTCCCCGCCGTGCATGGTGGGGCTGTCGGCGTTCATGGCCCGCTCGTACTCGGCGATGCCGTGCCGGCGCTGGAGGATGGACTTGCTCTCCAGGGTGTAGCTGCCGAAGTCCCGTTCCATCAGCCGCTCGTCGACCACGACCTCCGGGGCACCGGGGCCCTGGTCCTCCAGGTCGAAGATGAGGCCGGCGGTCTCGTGGGCGCGGGCGAGCGGGGAGACGTAGACGCGGTCGAAGCGCCGGCCGCGGTGGCCCTGGGCGACCTTCTCGGCCTGGATGCGGCCGAGGAACGTCAGGGGTGCGTCGCGCTGTCCGGCGATGCGGTGCACGGAGTTGCAGGTCGACTCGCCGTGCCGGACCATGAACAGCCGGCTCAGCATCTCCTGCCGGACCTGGTCGGTCATCACTCGCCCTTCTTCGGTGCGTACCTGACCTGCTCGGCGTAGCCGGAGTCCCAGCCGGCCAGCCTGGTGATGTCGCACAGGGTGTGCACCGCGTGCTTCTCCACCAGAGTGGCGAGCAGCGAGACGGTCCGCCGGGCCTGCTGGGCGGTGAGGCCGAACTCGCGGGCCAGGGCGGCGCCCAACTCGGCCAGGTCGTCGTCCAGGATGCGGCGGTACTTGGCGCGCTCGGTACGGTCCTGGGCCTGGAGGTGGTTGACGGCGTTGGGGTAGGCGCTCTCACGGGCGTGGGCGAGCAGGCGCTCGCGCAGCCGGGCCGCGTCCGCCTCCTCCGTGAGCAGGTCGGCGGCGATCCAGTCGCTGCTGCGGATCAGGCAGTGGTGGATGCCGTCGGGAATGTCCATCTGCTCCTCGCCGCTCGCGGACCTCAGCCGGCGCAGCACCTCCATCGCCGTGTCGAAGCACTGGTTGCGCAGGGTGCCGATGCTGAACACGAACGCGCCGAGACGGCCGCGCCGGGTGGTCTCGTCGCCCTGGCGCATCGGGCCGACGCCGAAGAGGCCCGGCGCGATCGCGCCGTCGGCCGTGACGAGCTGGCCGTGCGCGCCGACCTCGATGCCGCGGTGGGTCCTGGTCTGCGGCCGGGCGTACCCGTACCCGTGGACCAGGCCCTGCCACAGGGGGTGGCCGGGGTGCTCGTAGTCCGTGTTGTTGCCCAGGCAGTTGACGACCCGGTCCACGACGACGTCCGGCTGGTCGGCGAAGACCACGCGGATCCTCGTGCCGTCCTCCACCGGCCGCATGTCCTGGATGCGGGCGGACAGCACCTCGACGGTCTTCGGCGCGCCGTTGAAGCCGCGCATCCGGCTGCGCACCACACCGCCGATCTCCCGCACGGTGCTGGTGCGGCGGGTGACGATCAGGCTCTTGTACCGGTCCAGCAGCATCCGCACATCGCGCGCGTCCATCCGCGAGACCAGCTCGATGACGTACGGCTCCCACGCCTTCATCACCCGCTCGGGGAAGACGGCGTCGAGCGCGCTGCCCGGCTCCACCCCGTGCTCCTCCCGCAGGTGCGCGTACTCCGCCTTGATGCCCTCCACGACCACCTCCGGGGTGAGCCGCTCGGCGTCGAGGAAGGGCGGGCGGCGGGTCTGCCAGATGTCGTGCTCGTGGTCCACGGGGTAGGTGCCGTGCAGGTGGCCGCCCCGCGAGCAGATCAGGATCCGGCCGCGGTGCCCGGCGTGCACGAGCGAGATCACCGTGTCGAACGCCGACAGGGCGGAACCCGTGACGAGGACGGTCTCCTCGGGGCCGACCGCCTGGAACCGCTCCTGGGCGCCGGGTGCGTAGGGGTCGGCGATGAAGCGGTCGGAGTCCCTGACGCGGTGGTAGAACGGCGCCTGCACCGGGGAGAGGTGCCCGGTCGCCAGGACCACCTGGTCCGAGGGCAGCTCGTGCACGGCGCCCTGCGGGCCGGCGTCGGCGTACCTGACGACGTAACCGCCGTCCTGCGCGTGCACGTCGAAGACCTCACCGGTCAGCTCCCGCAGCGTCACGTCCGCGTGCGCGTCGGCGACGGCGCCGCGCAGCCGCTCGGCCAGGTACTGCCGGAAGATCCGCCGCGGCACGACACAGGCCACGCCGAAGGTGTGGTACTGCCACTTCCGCGGCCATCCGGAGCGGTCCGCCTCCTCGTTGGCCCACTCCAGGAAGTCCTCCGGGCGCTCCCGGCGCAGCGTGATCCGGCCGGCCTGGATGTTGAGCATGTGCGCCCAGTTGGTGGAGGCCTGACCGAAGGCGATGCCGCCGTAGCGGTAACCCTCCTCCCGTTCGATCAGACATATCTCCAGCGGCGTGTCCGCGAAGTGGAGCAGCCGGATGGCGGTGAGCGTGCCGGAGAAACCGGCGCCGACGACGGTCACCCGCCGGACGCCGTCGCGCAGGGCCGTGTCCCGGTCGTGGGGGGACTGCATGGGGGCGTGCGTTTCCACGTTCATGTCTCCTTCGGCGTGGAAGAGAGCTGGTCGGGGAGAGCGCCCTCAGCTTCTGGACGGAATGCAGGCTTCCGGCAAGATCGTGGATGATCCTGGACGCGCTCGGCGGCGAAGGGACCGGTGAACCCGTTCCGGGGCCGGCCGCAACCGCCTGCCCACGGATGGCGCAACGAGGAAATGATTCGGCGGGTGAAACCGCCGGGTGGAGGGCGGACCGGGCGACCGCGGTCCGTGACCATGGGCCCGTGCCCGGCCCGGCGGCCCCGCCGCGGCCGACGGCACCGCTTCCCCTCTTCCTTCCACTTGAGGAGTTCGTCGTGCACGCACGTCGCCTGCTGACCAGTACCCTCGGTTCCCTCGCCCTCGCGTTCGGCCTCCTCGGCGCCGGAGCGGCCACCGCGACCCCGGCGGCCGCCGATCCGTGCGGTTTCTACGAGACCGGCTCCGACGCCTACTACAACCACTGCACCTCGGACGGCTCCCACGTGGTGATCAAGGTGGAGGTGGCGCTGGCGCCCGACTACGAGCGGTGCGTGGCACCGGGACGGACCTGGCTGGGCTCCGCCGACAGGATCCAGGGCGCCCATTACGCGGGCCGCACCTGCTGACCGGCAGCCACCCGGCCCGGGACGCCCGCGTCCGTGCGCACCTCCCCGACCGGCTCGCAGCGGCCCCCTGAAGGACGGGTCGGTCGCGGGCCGGCAGCCGACCTCCGTCCGGCCGGGAAATTCCGTTGTCCGCGTGCGGCCGGTGGCCTAGGTTCCCGGACATGCTTCCGTTGGTGGAAACAGACGAACAGCGGGACGCGGTCCTCCCCGACGAGACGGTCATGCGACCCGGCGCGGAGGACCTCTGCGCACGTCTCGGTCTGGCCGGCGCACCGCTGACCCGTTTCCCGGACGGGTCCCAGCCGGTCTACGCGGTGGGTGACGAGCACGTCCTCAAGCTGTTCCCCGGCACCGCCGCCCAGGACGGCGTCACGGAGGGCACCGTCCTCACCCACCTGCACGGACGGCTGCCGATCCCGACACCGCGGGTGCGCGACTTCGGCCCGTACGAGAACGGCTGGCAGTACGTCCTGATGTCCCGGCTCCCCGGCGAGAACCTGGCCCGAGCCTGGGACCGCGCACCGCGCGGCCACCGTGAGCGATTCGTCACCGAGGTCGGTGAAACCCTGGCGGTGCTGCACTCCCTCGACCCCGGCCCCCTCGCCGGCGTCGTCGGACCCGGGGACTGGGGCGCCTTCCTGGACCGCCGGCGTGCCGGTGCGGTGGAACAGCAGCGGGACCGCGGACTGCCGACCGAGTGGCTGGAACAGATCCCGGACTTCCTCACCTCCGTGCCGCTGCCGCGCGCCCCCGAACGCTCCCTGCTGCACACGGAGGTGATGCGGCAGCACTTCCTGGTCGACCCCGGCGGATGGCGCCTGACGGGGTTCTTCGACTTCGAGCCGGCCATGATCGGGGACCGCGCCTACGACTTCGTCGGGGTCGGCCTGTTCGTCACTCGTGGCGACCCCGCCCTCATGACCCGCCTGACCAAGGCGTACGGCCACACCTTCGACCCGTCCCACCTGCTGGCGTACACCCTGCTGCACGTGTACAGCGACCTCCCCTGGTACATGCGGGAACTCGGCGTACCGGACGGCGCGACGCTGCCGTCGCTGGCGGAAGCCTGGTTCGGCACGACGTGACACGTCCCTGTGCCGCAGGCCGAGGGGGGCTCCTTGGTGCCGCACCGGGCCCGGCCGAACCTCCTGCCGGGGCCAGGATCCAGTTCCGGTCCTCGCCCTCGCCGTCCTCCCGGCCATCGCCGCGACGGCGGGCCGGCGCCCGGGTCCGGTCGACGTCCGACGGCGGAGCACCCGGCCGGTGGTGCCGCGACCCGGCCCCGGTCATGAGGCCCCCCCCGACTCCTATGATCATCTCCATGGCGACACGGAAGGTGCACCGGCGGGCACGCAAGATCCTGGGCGAGGAGCCGTCGGCCCTCGTGTGGTGCGGACTGCGCAAGGAGATTCCACGGCCGCCCAAGGACGTCCACCGGGCGGCGGGCAGAGAGCGGCTGAAGCCGGGACGGCACTGGCTGTACTACGCCGGTCTGGTGCTGGCAGCGGCGGTCGTCATCCCGTGGTTCCTCATCGACAAGCTCGACGACCTGCTGGCCGTGCCCGGACGTCGGCAGTCGCGCGGCCGACGCGACGGCGAACCGGCGGCGCGGCGCACCGACGGCGACCGCCGGCGCCGGCCGGAGCCGTCCGACGACGTCTTCGACGGCGACTGGGACCTCACGGCAGGCCAACTGCTGCTGCGCTGGTACGGGCAGTCGCCCAACCTCAGGCGCCTGCTGCTGCTCACTCCCGACCGCATCTGCCTCGCCGCCTCGCGAGGACGGCGTCTGTCACCGACCAAAGCCGACGACTTCGACATCGTCGCGGAGTTCGCGCACGGCGAGGCCCGGATCGACCGTGAGCCGGGCCGGCGCCACTTCTTCCTGCGCTTCACGGACGGCTCGTGGCTCAACCTGGGGCGGCTGGCCGACAGCGAGGACGCCGACCACTTCCTGAAGACGGTCGGTTCCTGACGCGCCGTCCGCTCGCGCGGCGTCAGCCTTCGTCGCCCTCGTCGCTGTCGTCGTCCTCGTCGCCCTCGAAGAAGTCGCCGACCTCGTCCACGACTTCGGCCGCGACCATGCCGCCCACGACACCGACCGCCAGTCCTGCCGCACCGGCGGCGACCGCCGTGCCGATGCCCGGTCCGGAGCGGTGGTGCTCGTGGTGCTCATGCCCGTGATACCCGTGGCCGCCGGCGTACGGGTCGCCGTGCCCGTACGCGGCGTGGGAGCCGTACGCGGCCCGGTGCTCGACCAACTGCCGGATCCAGCCGTCGACTTCGACGTTCCAGTCCCGTGTGTCGTGGTGGCCGACGGTGAACCGGGTCAGCGCGTCGTGGCCGGAGGAGAAGAGGCCGGCACGCTTGTCGGCCTCCAGGACGACCTCCAGGCCGGCGGGGGAGGCGAGGAACGTCAGCTCGATCTCATTGACCTGGTGCGCGTACTGCGGCGCCGGAGTCAGCTCGATCTCCTGGTAGAAGGGCAGTCGCTGGCCCGTGCCCCCGATGCGGCCGTACTCCAGGTCGGCTGACCCGAAACCGAAGCCGAGCCGGCCCAGGGCTTCCAGGACCGCCTCCTGGGCGGGCAGCGGCCCGACGGACAACTGGTCCAGGTCACCCTTGTCCCTGGCCCCGGCCACACCCAGTTCGGTGCGCACGCCGAGCACGATGCCCAGCGGCTGTCCGTGCAGTTCGGTGATCGGGGTCTCCCAGGGCAGCGTCACACTGAACGGGACGCCACGCTGTTCACCCGCCTCGAGCCGGAAGCCGCCGCCGACCGTGAACCGGTCGAAGGCGACGACCCCTTCGCTCTCCCCGCCGTCGTGCTCGGCCTCGACTCGCGCCACCAGTTCCAGCGTGATGTGCTCGATGTCGAAGTCGGCTTCCCCGCCCCGTAGATGGACCTGGCCGGTCAGGCTGTGGCCCGGCAGAGCGGGACCGGGGTCGAGGACCGTGTCCACCGAGGGGCCGCCGATACCGAGTGAGCCGAGCAGCCGTTTGAACACCATCGAGGCGTCCACTCCTTCATGTGCGTATGTCTTCCACGTCCGTGAGTACGACCGGGAGCGCCCCCAGTCGTTCTCTACAAGCGAGTAGAAGCATAGGCGCGCCGAGCGTGTCGCGACGGCGGTGCGGGAGCCTCGGCGTGGGGAGCCCGCACGAGAGCACGGTCCGACTCCCCGCCAGGGCCCTGGCGGACGGCGTGTACGGGACCCTGCCGGACGAACGCCGCCCGAGGAGTGCCGCGGCCCTCAGGGAGCGCTGAAACCGCGGAAGGTCAAGGGCTTCCGCCCGGCGCCGTCTGCCGCGCTCCCGCGGCTCGGCCTCCTGTCCCCGTCAGCGTCGGCGCAGGGCGGCCAGCGTCGCCGCGAGGTCGGCCGGGCGGGGGCGGTTGTGGGGCAGCCTGGCCAGCAGCAGGGCCATGCCGCAGGTGCCGGTGAGCGCGGAGAGGACGAGGCCGCCCGCGATGCCGGCGGAGAGGACCTGGAAGGCCGGGTGCACCAGCAGGCCGAGAACGAGGCCCAGCAGCACCGCGGTGCCCGCGGTGAGGCGCACCTGGCGCTCCATGCTCCACCCGGCCCGTGTGCCGCAGGCCGCGGGCCGCCGCAGCGCGTGTCCGGCGGCGGCCCACGCGGTGGTCCCGCCGGTGAGGGTGGCGGTCGGGACACCGTGCTCGGCGAGGACCCTGCCGGCGTTCTCCGAGCGCGCGCCCGAGGCGCAGACCAGCAGGACCTCGCCCCGGCCGGCCGGTGCCTGGGGTACGAGCCTGGCGCAGGGCTGGAGCGCCGCTCCCGGTGCCGCGTGGCGCTTCAGGCGCCGACGGCCCCCGTGCGCAGTCCGTCCATCACCAGGTCGAGGAGCCGGGTCGCGCGTGGCCGCCAGTCGTCGTGCGGGTCGAGCTGCCACAGGCCCGCGATGGCGAGGAGGAAGTCGTCCGCGGTGACACCGGGCCGTACGGTCCCGGCCTCCTCGTTGGCGCGCAGCAGGAGTTCCGCCGCACGGGCCACCGGGGTGGGGGACGGCTTGGCGGGGCCGCCCGGCGCGCCGGTGACCTGCCGGATCGCGTCGGCCAGCCCGGCCTTGGTCATGGCGAACTCCGACAGCCGGTCCATCCAGGCGCGCAGGGCCTCGTCGGGGGCCCGGGTGTCGAGCAGGCGCTGCGCGCTGTCCGCCACCTGCTGCATCTCGTGGCGGTAGATCTCCAGGACGAGGGACTCGCGGTTGGGGAAGTTGCGGTAGAAGGTGCCCTGTCCGACCCCGGCCTTCTTGGCAATCGCGCTCAGCGGGGTGTCCGCGCAGTGCGAGAGCTCGGTGAGGGCCACGTCCAGGATGCGCTCGCGGTTGCGCTGCGCGTCCGAGCGCCGGGGTGAATCATTCTGCTGAGGCACTCGTCCTCCTCAAGGCGTGGCCAAAACCTCGCCCTTGCTAAGCGGACAGCTGTCCGTTAAGTTTCCCAAGTAGCGGACAGCTGTCCGGTCACGTCCACCATAGCGACGGACGGGCCCCCGCGGCAGCCGTCGGCTCCACCGTCCGGCCGCAGCCCCCTGCACCTCGCCAAGCCCCCGCGCCACAGGCCCGCACGACGCACCCCAGCCGCCCAAGAACCCGGCTGCAGGCCCTCCGTCTGTCCTGACATGCGAAAGAAGCTTGCTCATGGCCTCTTCGACGTCCAGTGTCATCACCTTGAAGATCAACGGCGAGAAGTACACACTGCCCGTCGATCACCGCACCACCCTGCTCGACGCCCTGCGCGAGCGGCTCGACCTGACCGGCACCAAGAAGGGGTGCGACCAGGGACAGTGCGGGGCCTGTACGGTCCTGCTCGACGGCCGAAGGTCCGTCGCCTGCCTGCAGCTGGCCGTGGCCGCCGAGGGCAGGGAGATCACCACCATCGAGGGCGTGGCGGACGGTGAGCGGCTGCACCCCGTGCAGCAGGCCTTCCTCGATCTGGACGGTTACCAGTGCGGCTACTGCACCCCGGGCCAGATCTGCTCGGCGATCGGGATGATCGAGGAACACGCGGCGGGCTGGCCGAGTGCCGTCACCGAGGACGTCCGGCCCGAGGCGGGGCCCCCGGCCCTGAGCGCCGAGGAGATCCGGGAACGGATGAGCGGCAACCTGTGCCGCTGCGGCGCGTACGTCTCGATCGTCGAGGCCGTGGCCCGCGCGGCCGAGGCCCGGACGGACGAGGCAAGCGTGGAGTCCGGGACGGACGCGAAGGAGACCGTGGCATGAGGGAGTTCGACTACCAGCGGGCGTATGACGTCGCCGGAGCCGTCGCACTGCTGGACGCCGACCCGGACACCCGCTTCCTCGGGGGCGGAACCAACCTCGTCGACCTCATGAAGACCGGTGTCGAGCGACCCGCACGGCTCGTCGACATCCGCGAACTCCCGCTCGACCGGGTCGAGTCGACACCCGAGGGCGGTCTGCGCATCGGCGCCACCGTCACCAACGGCGACCTGGCCGCCCACCCCGAGGTCCGGCGCCGCTACCCGGCGCTCGCCCAGGCGGTGCTCGCCGGCGCGTCAGGACAGCTGCGCAACATGGCCACGGTCGGCGGCAACCTGCTCCAGCGCACCCGCTGCGGCTACTTCACCGACGTCAGCCGTCCCTGCAACAAGCGGGTGCCCGGCAGCGGCTGCCCCGCCCTCACCGGCGAACACCGCAACCACGCGATCCTGGGCGCCTCCGAGCACTGTGTGGCCGTACACCCCTCGGACATGGGCGTCGCCCTGGCCGCCTTCGACGCCGTGGTCCACTTCGAAACCGCGGGCGGATCCGGCGAGTTGCCGCTCGCCGGCTTCTACCTGCCCGTCGGTGACACTCCGCACCGCGAGACCGCCCTGCCGCCGGGCGCGCTGATCACCGCCGTCACGCTGCCGCCCGCACCGGTCGCCGCACACTCCCGCTACCGCAAGGTGCGCGAGCGGGCCTCCTACGCCTTCGCCATCGGCTCCCTCGCCGCCGCGCTCGACGTACGTGACGGCGTCGTCCAGGAGGCCCGCCTGGCCTTCGGGGCCGTCGCCTCCCGCCCGTGGCGGGCCGCTGCCGCCGAGCGGGTCCTGACCGGCGCGCCGGCCGGCGCCGAGACCTACGCCGCCGCGGCCGACGCCGAACTGGCGGCGGCCCGGCCGCTGCCGGACAACGGCTACAAGGTGGACCTCATCCGCAACCTCGTGGTGACCGTCCTGACCGAACTCGCCGAGGAGACCGCCCGATGACCACCGTCACCACCGGAACGACCCCGGCGCCCTCCGTGCGGGCGCCGTCCGTCGGCACCGGCCACACCCGGGTCGAGGGCCGGGACAAGGTCACCGGAGCCGCCCGCTACGCGGCGGAAGTGCCCTTCGCCGACCTCGCCCACGGCTGGCTGGTGCTGTCCACCATCACCCGCGGACGCATCGTCGCCCTCGACACCGACCCCGTGCTCGCCATGCCGGGCGTCCTCGCCGTCCTGGACCACCGCAACGCCCCGCACCTCGTCACCGACTACCACGGACTGCTGGGCAAGCCCGACCCCACCTGCGCCGTCTTCCAGCACGACCGGGTGCCCCACATGGGCTGGCCGGTGGCGCTGGTCGTGGCGGAGACCTCCGAGCAGGCCAGGGAAGCCGCCGAGGCCCTCGTCGTGCGCTACGAACAGGAGCCGCACGACGTCGAGTTCACCGGCGAGCACCCCGACGCCCACCCGGTGGACGGCCACATGCCGGCGGTGACCGGGAAGGGGGACCTCGACGCCCGGCTGGCGGACTCGGCCGTCGTCGTGGACGCCGAGTACACCACCCCCGAAGAACACCACAACCCGATGGAACCCCATGCGGCGACCGCCCGCTGGGACGACGGACGGCTGGAGGTGATCGACTCCAACCAGGGCGTCACCTGGGTCGCCGGCGAACTCGCGAACCTCTTCTCGCTCGACCCGGCGTCCGTACGGGTGCGCTCCGAACACGTCGGCGGTGGCTTCGGCAGCAAGGGCGTCCGCGCCCACCAGGTGGCCGCCGTGATGGCCGCGACCCTGCTGCAGCGGCCCGTGCGGGTCGTCCTGACCCGGCGCCAGATGTTCTCCCTGGCCGGGTACCGCAGCCCCACCACCCAGCGGATCCGGCTCGGCGCCGACCCCGACGGACGCCTGCGCGCCCTGGAACACCGCTCCGTCAGCCGCACCTCCACGGTGTACGAGTTCGTGGAGGCGAGCGCCGGGGTGGCGCGGGTGATGTACGACGCAGACGCCCACCACACCGCCAACCACGTCGTACGGCTCGACGTGCCGTCCCCGACGTTCATGCGCGCCCCGGGCGAGGCGCCCGGATCGTTCGCGCTGGAGGCGGCGCTCGACGAACTCGCCGAGAAGTGCGGGCTCGACCCGATCGAGCTGCGCCTGCGCAACGAACCGGAGACGGGCCCGGTGTCGGGCCTGCCGTTCGCCGGCCGCGACCTGGCCGCCTGCTTCCGTGAGGGCGCCCGCAGGTTCGGCTGGGCGGACCGCGACCGGCGGCCCGGACTGCGCCGGGAGGGCCGCTGGCTGCTCGGCACCGGCACGGCGGCGGCCTCCTTCCCGGCCGGCGCCGCACCCTCCACCGCGACGGCGACCGCGCATCCGGACGGCACCTTCACCGTGCGGATCTCCGCGGCCGACATCGGCACCGGGGCCCGTACCGCGCTCACCCTCGTCGCCGCGGACGCCCTCCAGGTGGCCCCGGAGCGCATCCGGATGCGTATCGGCGACAGCGACTTCGGCCCGGCGATGATCGCCGGCGGCTCCATGGGCACCCGCTCCTGGTCCTGGGCCGTCAAGACCGCGGCCGGTGAACTCCGCGAACGGCTGGCCCTCGGCGCCGACGTCCCCGAAGAGGGCCTCACCGTGCACTCCGACACCACCGCGGCCCTCGGCGCCCTCACCCCCGCCGAACGGCACTCCTTCGGGGCGCAGTTCGCGGAGGTCGCCGTGGACGTCACCACCGGCGAGGTACGCGTGCGGCGCATGCTCGGCATCTTCGCGGCCGGCCGAATCGTCAACCCGCTCACCGCACGCAACCAGCTCCGGGGCGGCATGATCTGGGGCATCTCCATGGCCCTGCACGAGGAGGCGGCCCGGGACCGCGCCTCCGGCGGCCACGTCGGCGCCGACCTCGCCGGCTACCACGTCGCCACCCACGCCGACGTACCCCGCGTCGAGGCCGACTGGATCGACGACACCGACCCCGACGACCCCGTGGGGATCAAGGGCATCGGCGAGATCGGCATCGTCGGCGCCGCCGCCGCCGTCGCCAACGCGGTCTGGCACGCGACCGGTGTGCGCCACCGCAGTCTGCCCATCCGGCCGGACCGTGTCCTGTCGGCCGCCACGGGGGCGACGGATGCTTGACCTGGCCGCGCAACTGCACCGCTGGATCGAGGAGGGACGCGAGTTCGCCGTCGCCACCGTGGTGTCCGTGGGCGGCAGCGCACCGCGCGGCCCCGGCGCCGCCCTCGCCGTCGACCGCGAGGGCACCGCCATCGGCTCGGTCTCCGGCGGCTGCGTCGAGGGCGCGGTGTACGACCTGTGCCACGAGGCGCTGCGGACCGGAGAGAGCATCCGCGAACGGTTCGGCTACAGCGACGAGGACGCCTTCGCCGTGGGCCTGACCTGCGGCGGCACCATCGACATGCTGATCACGCCGGTGGCCGGCGGGTCGCCCGCCCGGACGGTCGTCGCATCGGCTCTGTCGGCCGCCGCCGGGGGCCGGCCGGCAGCCCTCGCCCGGGTCGCCCACGGCCCGGCCGAACTCCTGGGGCAGGCCCTGCTGGTCCGGTCCGACGGCACGTCCGAGGGCGGCCTCGGCGGCCATCCGGACCTGGACCGTACGGCGGCGCAGGAGGCCCGGGCCCTGCTGGAGGCGGGCCGCACCGGCACGGTGGACCTCTCCGCGGACGGTTCGCACTGCCCCGGAGGCCTGACGCTGCTGGTCGAGTCGAACGTGCCGCCCCCGCGCATGATCGTGTTCGGTGCGGTCGACTTCGCCTCGGCGCTGGCCCGGGCCGGCAAGTTCCTCGGCTACCACGTGACCGTCTGCGACGCCCGCCCCGTCTTCACGACCCGCGACCGCTTCCCGGACGCCGACGAGGTCGTGGTCGACTGGCCGCACCGGTACCTGCGGCGCACCGAGACCGACGCCCGTACGGTCCTGTGCGTGCTCACCCACGACGCCAAGTTCGACGTACCCCTGCTGAAGGTGGCCCTCCGGATGCCGGTCGCGTTCGTCGGCGCGATGGGCTCGCGCCGTACCCACGAGGACCGCGACCGGCGCCTGCGGTCGGAAGGCGTGACCGAACGCGAACTGGCCCGGCTGCGCTCACCGATCGGCCTCGACCTCGGCGCCCGCACACCGGAGGAGACCGCCCTGTCGATCGCCGCGGAGATCGTCGCCGCCAGGCGGGGCGGCACGGGCGTCCCGCTGACCGGCTCGGACACGCCGATCCATCACGAGACCGGAGAGGGCGGCAGGCCGGCGGTCGCCTGAGTCCGGGCTCGTGGCGAGCTGATCGTTTTGTTAGGCTCACCTTGCCTTCCGTGGGGGAAGCCCGGTGAGAGTCCGGCACTGACCCGCAACGGTGTGCGCGACGGCCCCGTGGTCCGTCGCGCGAGTCCGGTCGCCCGCGGAGGGCTGAGCGACCCGTTGACTGCTCGCCGTGGACTGCGAGAAGGGGCCGCGCGGCCGGCACGGCCGTACGGGCCGTCCCCTGCTCGGCATCCAGCAGGCGGCCCATGCGAAGGACGGCCCCCACCGTGCGCCGAAGAACGGCCCTCCGCCGGATACCCGTACTGCCCCTCGGCCTCGGGCTCGGCGCCCTGCTGGTGCTGTCGCTGCTGTGCGGAGTCGGGCTCGGGGCCGCCGGCATCGGCTGGGGGGACTCGCTCCGCTTCCTGTGGGCCGGGCTCACCGGCGGCACCGTGCACGCGCCCGACGCGGCCGCCTACACCATCGTCTGGGAGATCCGGCTGCCCCGGGTCCTGCTCGGCGCGGTCGTCGGGGCGGGGCTCGCGGCCGTCGGTGTCGCCGTGCAGGCCATGGTCCGCAATGCCCTGGCCGACCCGTTCGTCCTGGGGATCTCCTCCGGCGCGGCGGTCGGCGCCAACGCCGTCATCCTGCTGGGAGCACTCGCGGGACTCGGGGTGTGGGCGCTGTCGGTGTCGGCGTTCGCCTCGGCGCTCGCGGCCATGGGGCTCGTGTACGCCGTGGCCCGCTCGCCCCGCGGACTGGCCCCGCTGCGGCTGATCCTCACCGGCACGGCGCTGGCGTACGGCTTCGAGGCCGTCACCACCGTCATGGTGTTCGGCGCGGCCCGCGGCGAGGCGGCCCGGTCGGCCATGATGTGGCTGCTGGGCAGCCTGGGCGGCGCGACCTGGGCACAGGTACCGCTCGCCGCGGTGACCGTGGCGGCCGGCTGCGCCTGGCTGCTGATGCGGGCGGAGACACTCGACGCGCTCGCCATGGGCGACGAGACCTCGGCCGCCCTCGGCGTCCGACCGTCCCGGATACGACGGGAGTTGTTCCTGGTGACCGCCGCTGTCACGGGAACCGTCGTCGCGGTCAGCGGGGCCATCGGCTTCGTGGGGCTGATGGTGCCGCACGTCGTGCGGATGCTGGTCGGTGCCGGACACCGCCGGGTGCTGGCCGTGGCCCCGCTCGCCGGCGCGGTGCTGCTGGGATGGGCGGACCTGCTGTCCCGGCTGTTGCTCGCCCCGGCCGAGCTGCCGGTCGGCGTGGTCACCGCGGTGGTCGGGGTCCCCGCGTTCCTCCTGCTGATGCGGCGCGGCGGCGACGCCTTCGGGGGGCGCTGAGCATGCGGCTCGACATCGACCGGGTGACCATCGAGACCGCCGGGGCCCGGATCGTGGACGACGTCCGACTCACCGTCGGCAGCGGGACGTTCGCCGGACTCGTCGGCCCCAACGGCAGCGGCAAGTCCACCCTGCTGCGCAGCGTGTACCGGGCGCTGCGGCCGACGGGCGGGGCGGTACGGCTGGACGGCGACGACCTCCACGCCATGCGACCGCGGTCCGCCGCGCGCGCGGTGGCCGCGCTGCCCCAGGAGTCGACGGCCGAGTTCGACTTCACCGTGGCCGAGGTGGTCGCCATGGGACGGCTGCCCCACAGGAACCGCGACTCCGCCACGGACCACGGGATCCGCGCCCGGGCGATGGACCGCACGGGCGTCGCCCACCTCGCCGACCGGGGGTTCCTCAGCCTGTCCGGGGGAGAGAAGCAGCGGGTCCTCATCGCCCGCGCGCTCGCCCAGCAACCCCGGGTGCTGGTCCTGGACGAGCCCACCAACCACCTGGACATCGCCCACCAGTTGGACGTCCTCGCCCTCGTGCGGGGCAGCGGTCTGACCGTCCTGGCCGCGCTGCACGACCTCAACCTCGCCGCGGCCCACTGCGACGTCCTGTACGTCATCGACGGCGGCCGCATCGTCGCCTCGGGCCCACCGCACGAGGTGCTCCGACCCGCCCTGCTGGCCGAGGTGTTCGGCGTCCGCGTGCACCGCGTACGGCATCCCGTCACCGGCGCCGTCCAACTCCTGTTCGACCTGCCGCCCACCACACCCTGAGGACCCTCCCATGCGCAAGCTGCTCGCCGCCGCCCTCTGTCTCGCCGCGACCGCGACGGGCTGCGGCGCCTCGGTCGAGTCCGCCGAGGACACGCCGTCCCGGGCGGTCACCCTGACCAACTGCGGCCGCGAGGTGACCTACGACAGGACCCCCGAGCGCGTCGTCACCAACGACGTCGGCATCACCGAGCTGATGTTCGCCCTCGGTCTGGAGGAGCGCATGGCCGGCTTCGCCATGCCCGACGACAGGGGCGACCTGAGCCGCGTGCCCTGGAAGGACGGCTACGACAAGGTGACCTGGCTGTCGAAGGACCAGCTGACGAAGGAGAACGTTCTCGACGCCCGCGCCGACCTCGTCTTCGCCGGCTGGAACTACGGCTTCCGCGA
This sequence comes from Streptomyces sp. NPDC029151, assembly GCF_055564315.1. NCBI lineage: Bacteria > Bacillati > Actinomycetota > Actinomycetes > Kitasatosporales > Streptomycetaceae > Streptomyces > Streptomyces sp. NPDC029151. The sequence goes on along the minus strand of NZ_JBVHWQ010000010.1, from coordinate 112,268 downwards.
GGACGGCGGCTTCACGCCCGATGCGCTGGACGAGCTCGGCATCCCCTCGTACATCCTCACCGAGTCCTGCCGCAACGGCCGTACGCGCTCCTCCCGCGGCATCATGCCGCCCCTGGACGCGCTGTACACCGACCTCACCAACCTCGGCAGGCTCTTCGGCGTGGAGGAACGGGCCGCGGCGCTGGTCGACGGCTTCCGGAAGCAGATCGCGGACGTACGGGCGAAGGCCCCCAAGGGCGCCGACCGCCCCTCGGTCTTCCTCTACGACAGCGGCCGGGACACCCCCTTCACCTCCGGCCGCTACGCCGCCCCCGAGCAGATCATCACCGAGGCCGGCGGCGTCAACGTCATGCACGACGTGGCGGACTCCTGGACCACGGTCGGCTGGGAGAGCGTCGTCGAGCGCGATCCCGACGTGATCGTGATCTGCGACTACGGAGACGTGAGCGCCGAACAGAAGAAGAGGTTCCTGCTGTCCTACGCCCCGCTGCGCGAAGTCTCCGCGATCAGGCACCGGCGGATCGTCGTCCTCGACTACGCCGACCTGGTGGAGAGCCCCCGCAACCCGTCGGCGGTCGCCCGGCTCGGCGCCTTCCTGCGGACGGTGGCGAGGCAGGGGGCGCCGGCGGAGGGCGGCACGGAGGGGTGACGTGGAGGGGTGGCACACGAGTACGGACCGCGGCCCGGTGCCGCGGTCCGTACCGTGACGAGCGGCCGGGCTGTGGGGGAGCCGCCGCTCTGTGGCGCGGGGGGTCAGCCCGCCTTGCCCACCTGCGCCAGAGCCTTGGCGAGGCCGTTGGCCCACAGCTGGTTGACCCGGGCCCGCTCGGTGGAGTTCGGGTACCGGTTGGTACAGCTCGGGCCGGGGCCGCCGCCCGACATCAGTTCGCTGCACGGGCCGCTGTAGTGGTCGGGCAGGCCGAGCACATGGCCGGTCTCGTGCGCGGCGACCCGGACGGAGTCGTACTGCTGGTTCTGCGCGTAGTCCAGGAAGATGTACCCGCTGCCGTGGCCGTCGGTGGAGGCGTAGGACCCGCGCGGGTCGCTGCCCTCGTAGTAGGCGAAGTCGCCGCCGCCGGAGGTGGCCTGGAGCTTGACGTTCGACACCGAGCTGTTCCAGATGGAGGCGGCGCTCGATATCTGGGAGCGGAAGCTCGGCGCCTGGGAGGCGTTGTAGTAGACCGTCACCGACTTCAGGGACGGCTGCTCGGCCTGCCTCTTGGCGACCGACTTCAGCACGGCGTCGAAGAACGCCTTGCTGCCGCTCTTGTCGGCGGTGCCCACGTAGCCGGAGGCGGCGGTGCGGGCGGAGGTCGGGGTGGTGCTGTTCGCGTTCGCCGGGCTCGCGGTGCCGAGCGCGGCGGAGGCCAGTCCGAGGCCGAGCGCCAGGGCCACGAGACTCCTGGATCTCTTCGGCCCGGTGCTGCTGCGGAACGACGCCATGGGGGCTCCTTCTCGTCCTGTGGGGTTGAACGATCGGTTGCCAGTGAGTCTCGGGCAGACCAACGGGGCGACGGATGATGGCAATCGGGGATAGCACCGGGCTATCGGTGGCCGACTCGGCCGACTCGTCCACTTTCATTGCAAGTTGAACATCTGGTGCGGTGCCGGGCGCCGCCCCTACGCTCCTCCCATGGAGCTGGAGGTGAGGCATCTGCGCGTGCTCTGCGCCATCGCCGACACCGGCAGCCTGCACCGAGCTGCACGGGAACTCGGCCTGACGCAGCCCACATTGAGCACGCAGCTGCGACGCATCGAGCGGGCTCTCGGCGCCCCGCTCTTCGTGCGCACCCGGACCGGCTGCCGCCCCACCCCCCTGGGGCTGGCCGTGCTGAGCCGGGCCAGGCCGCTGGTCGCGGAGTTCGCGGCGATCGTGACCGAGACCAGGGCGGCAGCCGCCCGTGCCGCCGGCGGATTCCGGCTGCGTATCGGCGCCACCCCGAGCCGTGCCATCCCGGGCTGGCTGCGCCTGCTCAGGGCCCGGGGACCGGGCCTCGAACCGACCCTGCAGATGAACGTGTCCGCCAACGCCCTGCTCGGGATGGTCGCCGCCGGCCGGCTCGACATGGCCTTCGTGCACGAGGTCGAGGGCAGTCCGCTGCGCATTCCTCCGGGCCTCTGCCTGCGCGTGCTGGTCGAGCGCGAACCCCAGTTCGTCACGCTGGCCGCGGACCATCCCGCGGCGTCCCGGCCGGAGGTGAGTCTCGCCGATCTGGCCGGCGACCGCTGGATGGTGGACGCCACGGTCGACGGCGAGTGGGACGGCCTGTGCCGGGTCCTGCGCGCGGCGGGCCTCGACCCCGAGATGCTGCACGGCGACTACCTCACCGCCTACTCCCTGGCCGCCAGCGGAGAGGTCGTCACGGTCAGCCAGCCCACCGCTCACCCCCGTCCCGACCTGGCGATCCGCCCGCTGAAGGGTGACCCCATAGGAGTACGCCTCCTGCTGGCGGCCCGCACGGAGACCGAACTGGACGACGTCTTCCCCGAACTGGAGGAGGCCTACTGGACCGTCGCCCACGAGGCACCGGCCTACCGGGAGCGGCTGAAGCGCGCACGCGGCGGCGGTGCGGCCTCCTTGGCAGGGGCGTTCTGAGCGCACGCGCACCGGAGCCCGTTCGCGCTCAGGCCTGCCGAGCCCTCCGGCCGTCCGGGGACGTACGCGCACCTCGACGGACCGAAGACCGCCCGGCGACAACGCGCGTGTGGCGCCGTCCACCCCCGGAACGGGGCGGGCGGCGCCACACGGGAAACGGAGACTCAGCCGGGGAACGGCTTGCTCTGGTCCTCATCGGCCTTCCGGCACTGGTCGAGACGCCGCTGGATGGCGGCCGCGTCGGCGAGGGCCTTCCTGGCCGCCGCGTCCTCGCCCAGCCGCTTCAGCTCCGCGGCCTTGGTCTTGAGCTGCGCGATCTGCTGGCGCATCTGGCGCTCGTTGCACGTGACGGTGGCCTTGGACACGATCGCGCCGTGGCCGGCCGGCGTGGCCGCGTGAGCGGGCACCGACGTGACGAGGAAGCCGCCGGCGATGACCGCGGAGACGGCCAGGGCGGACATGCGCTTGGTCATAAGTGGTAATCCCCCAGATAGGGCTTGAGTTGGTCGGAGTGGATCTTACAAAGACTTGTGAACCGGCCAGTAACCGGCCCCCCCGGCGCTGTAGGGTCGGGCGGGCCTCGGCGGATGGAGCGCTCGGACGGGAGATGGTGTGAACGGCATGGAGATCGAGGCGGTGGAAACCGGCAGACTGAGCCTCGTGCCGCTCGCCGTCGAGCACGCGGACGAGATGGCCGAGGTGCTCTCCGACCCGGATCTGCACACCTTCATCGGCGGTACCCCGCACACCCCGCAGGGCCTGCGCACCCGGTACGAACGCCTGGTCGCCGGCTCACCCGATCCTTCCCTCACGTGGTGGAACTGGGTGATCAGGCTCCGCGAGGAGGAACGCCTGACCGGAACCGTCCAGGCCACGCTCACTGCCGCCGACCACGGATGTGTGGCCGAGGTGGCCTGGGTGGTCGGAACTCCGTGGCAGAGGCGAGGCATCGCCACCGAGGCGGCACGAGGACTCGTCGCCTGGCTGCGGGAGCAAGGCGTGCGGACGATCCGTGCCCACATCCATCCGGACCACCAGGCATCCGCTGCCGTTGCCGCCGCCGCCGGCCTCGTTCCCACCCTTCACCGGCACGAGGGCGAGACCAGGTGGGAGCTTCCCCCGCCGCAGCCACCGGCCGACGGGGTGTGACACCCCGCCGCGTCGACGGCCGCGCTCGACGCGTAGCGCCTGTTGGTCCTGGCGCATGGCGTATCCGCCGTCGCCGTCGCCGTCACGGTCGCTGAAGTGCCGCCGTACGTACGCCTCCACAGCCTCCCGGGGAACGGGCTGCCCACCGGGGACGCCGAGGTGGAAGCCGGCGACCACGACGGGCGCGTCGAGGTCCCGGCTGCACACGCGCCGCTCCCCCCGCCCGCCACAGAACGCCCGCCCGGCGCACGCTGTCGCCGACCCGCCGGCCCCGCGACAGTGACACGCCGGGCCCGCTCGCCCGGTGACGGCACGGCCTCGGCCGGCGGCGCGACGGGGGTGCGCGGAAGCGCATCCGCACAGCGCGTCGGACGCCGGCTCGACGCCTGGCGGAACCCGGCCCGACATCGGCGTGCGCCGGGGGAGGGAGACCGCCCGGCGCCCCGTGGGACCGTCACCGGCGCAGGAGGGGTCACACGGCACCGAGCCGCTGGGGAGGGCGGGCCCGTCGGCCAGGATGACGGAGCCGTCGTAGAGGCGTGGGGCGGGTGGCGAGCGTCCAGGTGCCGGGCGGCACCGGGGCGTGGCGCACTCGTTCCCCCCGGGGTGGTCGGCGCCGAAGCCCGAGCCGGCGCGCCGGCGACCGGTTCAGCGCGGAGGACACCGACCCAACCACGACCGGTGGTTCACCACCGTCCACCGGTCCTCGCCACGGACACGCCCCGCCGCGTCACCGCCTGCTGCCTGCCGGAAAAGGTGTCCGGGTACGCGTCCAGCGTCCCTAGACTTCACGGGCCACGGGAACGCGACGGGGGAGAGACATGAGCAGGGGTGGGGGCACGAGCGGTGCGGGGGACGGCGAGCCCGCCCTGGTCGCGGCGGCTCGCGACGGCGACACCGACCTGGTGAAGAGGCTTCTCGGAGAGGGCGGCGACGCCGACGTGTGCGACGCCCGTGGGACGCCCGCGTTCTGGCTGGCCGTCCGGGCCCGCTCCGCGACCGTCGCGCAGCTGCTGCTCGACCACGGAGCCGATCCCGGGCGGAGCGGGCCGGACGGGCCGCTCCCACTGCGTGCGGCGGTCGACCTGGGGTCGCCGGCGCTGGTGGAGGTGCTGCTGGACAGCAGGGCGCGCGGACGGTACACCAGGCAGGAGCTGCTGGAGATGCGGGAGTTGGCGCGTCACTGGCACGAGACGGGCGTCGAGGCCGAGCTGCGCCGCCGCACCGGGGCCGAAGGTTCCGTCGGCCGTACCCGGGTCCAGGACGACGAGTTCCACAGCGTCCAGGAGTTCTCCCTCGCCGGGACGGCCGTACGGGACGGGCACGCGGCGATCCTCACCCGCCTGGAGGAACTCCTCCGTATCCGCGTCGGCTTCGAGGAGCTGATGGGCCGTGCGCTGGCCCACCCGGACCAGGACCACACCGCGTGGGCGAGTGCCACCATCCTGCTGGCCCACCGACGCGACGAGGAGACCTGGACGGCCGCCGCGGCGCTGCGCGCCCATCCCGACCCGGTCCGCCGGTTGTTCGGTGCCGAGGTGCTGCGGCTGACGCATCTCTTCGACGACGGCGACGAGGACGTGTTCGCCGGGCCCGCCCTGGACGTCTTCACCGACTGGGCGGCCGAGGAGGCGGACCTCGCCGTGCTCACCGAGGTGCTGGTCGCCCTCGGCGAACACCCCGGCCCCCGCGCGGAGGCGGCGCTCCTGCCCCACGCCCGCCACCACGACGTCCAGGTACGGCGAGCGGTGGCCCAGGGGCTCGGCGCCTGGTTCTTTCCGCCCGCCTTCTCCCGCCCCGCCCGCGCGGCGCTGCGGGAGCTGATGGCGGACCAGGAGGCGGTCGTACGGGAGTACGCCTGTCACACGGTCGCCGTGGGCGGGGACCGGGACCCCGCCCTCGCCGACGCCCTGGCCGCCCTGCTGGACGACGCGGACCGGCGGGTCCAGGTCGTCGCCGTGTACGGACTCGCCCTCCACGACGACGAACGCTGCGTGGAAGGCGCCCGCCGCCTCGGCCCGCCGCACCCCGAACACCCCGACGAGGAGCGTCACCTCGGCGCGGCATGGCGCTACGAGTGGGGCCGCGACGGCCGATGACGCCCTCTTCCACGGCGGCTAACGGTGGCGCCGCCGCAGGCCGCCGTAGAAGACGGACGCCCCGACCACCACGGTCAGCCCGGCGGTCGCGGCGGCGGTGATCTCGCCGGTGTCCTGGTCGCCCGGTCCGTACGGCAGCCACGGATCGAGCAGGCCCAGCGGGTCCTCGCGAACCGTGATCCGGTCGCCCTTCCCGGCCTGCCCGAAGCAGTTCTGCATCTGGGAGACCTCGAACGTGCGCCGCTCACCGCCCAGTTCGCGGACCGTGCACAGCATGTCGGCGCCGTGCCCGCGGTGCTGGTCGGCGACGTCCACGACGACCGCGTCCACCGGCTCGCCGACCGCCCGCATGTACCCCTCGTACACCGCCGGCCCGGCGAACAGGGTCAGCGCGAAACCGGAGACCGCCACCAGCGTGGCCGCCCCGGCCCGGTGCCACACCCCACCGACCAGGCACGTCGCCACCGCGAGGACGGCCAGCACGACGATCACGCCGAGCAGCGTCACCCACTGCGCCACCCCGGCCCCGAACAGCAGCAGCACCGGTACCGCCAGGGCCCACGCCGACGAGCCGACCGCCCTGCGGGCCGGGCTCCCCGCCCGCTTCCCGCTCACCGCCCCGCCGGACGGCACGGTCCCCGCCGCAGTCCCGAACCCGCTCATACCCCCGTCGCCTCCCGGACATCGTCAACCGTCGTACGCCGACGAGGGTACGAGGGCGAGACCAGGGCCGACGCAGGGGGAGCGGTCGCGGGACCGGCGGTAAACCGGTGGGCCCGGACGGGCGGGCGGCGGGACCATGGACCGGTCACCGAACCGCAACCACTGAGGAACTCCATGCCCGCGACACCCGCCACCCCCTTCCCCACCGACCCGACGGTCCTTCACCCGATGCCCGGGCAGCCGCGCGTGGTGCTGCTCAAACCGCTGGTGAAGTCCCCGCTGATCGAGGTCGGCGAGTACTCCTACTACGACGACCCCGACGACGCCACCGCGTTCGAGACCCGCAACGTGCTCTATCACTACGGGCCGGAGAAGCTGGTCATCGGCAGGTTCTGCGCGCTGGGCACGGGCGTACGGTTCATCATGAACGGCGCCAACCACCGTATGGACGGCCCGTCGACCTTCCCCTTCCCCACCATGGGCGGCGCCTGGTCCGCGCACTTCGACCTGCTCACCGGCCTGCCGAACCGGGGGGACACCGTCGTCGGCAACGACGTCTGGTTCGGCCACGGAGCGACGATCATGCCGGGTGTGCGGATCGGACACGGAGCCGTCATCGGCACCGGCGCCGTGGTCACCGGTGACGTGCCCGACTACGGCATCGTCGGCGGCAACCCGGCCCGCCTGATCCGCACCCGCTACAGCGAGCAGGACATCGCCCGGCTGCTGGCCGTCGCCTGGTGGGACTGGCCGGCGGAGCACATCACCGAGCACGTGCGGACGATCATGTCGGGCGGCATCGCCGACCTGGAGGCCGCCGCGCCGGCGTAACACCCCCCGCCGGCCGCCCCCCGCCCGGCCTCACGACGATCCGCGGCCTGGGAGCCGCGCGGTCGCCGGTGGCCCACTACGGCGGACCGGTCGGCGCCTTCGCCCGTCTACTCCAGCAGCCGTTCGGCGTCGTCCGGGACCCAGGGGAAGGGCACGTCGGGCCATCGGGCGGCGGCCCAGGCGTCGAGATCGACGGCGAGAACGGCATCGACGAAGACCCGGGGCGGCCGGTAGCCGTGCACCGTGACGTAATGGCTGATCAGGAACGGAGCGGCGTAGGCGGTACCGGGCTCACCGGGAATCCGGATCTCCCCGTTCCCCTCCGGGGCCGCTTCCGCGGGGCACAGGTCGCACGCGTGGAAGCCGAGGCAGACGTTCATCCACTGAACCTCTTGGACAGCCTTCAGCTTCTCCACGAACTCCGCGGGAACAGGCCCCGTCACGTACGGCCTTCCGGCCTCCAGCCAGCCGATGTTCACACGGGTGTACGCCGGGCGGTACGACAGCCCGAGGAAACCCTCCCGGTCCTCGAACGCGTCTTCGTCCCGGTAGGTGTACTCGCTGAGATCTTCGTAGAACACCGGCACATCATCGCCGCACCGAACACCGCGGCGGCCGGCGGGCACCTCGGTTGAAGTAGTGGGTACGCCAGTGCTCCGCGGCCCGCCCCACCGCCTGGACGTGTTCACCCACGACGTCCCGCCACCGCTGGGGCAGCGCTTCGGCCCGGGCGCAGGGGCTCACTCCCACCAGCCGCGGATCCCGGCGGCGCCCGCCGCGCAGCTCGCCCGCCCGGGACGGCTGGGCCGCGAGGAACCGCACGCGCAGCCCCGGGGGTTTGTGCACGAAGAAGAACTCGCGCGCCTGTCCGGAGTCCAGCATCGCGCGTGCGGTGGCGGCGAGGTTCCCGTACGGCAGCGGCCCGCGCCCGGCGGGTGCGCAGGCCAGGTTGACCTGCACCCATCCGGCGTCGGGTGTGTGCGTGCGCAGGGCGTGCAGACCGGCTGCGAGGAAGGTCCTGCGCGCCGCCGCGTAACCGGCGTCCTGGGCGGCGACGGGCACGGTGCCGAACGGCTCGGTCCGCGCGTCGTCCAGGCAGTCGGCCAGTAGACGCTCCACTCGCACCATGCGGCCTCCTCACCGGGGAAGACGGAACCACCCTTGTGATGTCCGCACGGCACACGTCCCGAAGCGCGGAAGCGAATTGGTCATATGATCAACAGGAGTGCGCGGGAGGTATGCCACCTCCCATGGAGGCGCGGCCGACGCGCCGCTCTCCCACCGGCGCCGCCGACCCTCCCGCGGTGATCGACGTACGGACGAGCGGATCGTGACGGCGCGAGCCGCCGGCTTCGGCGCGGTGATGTCCTCGCCCAGTCGCCTCACCCGTGCGGCGCGTGCCCCCACCTGCCTGCTCCCGCTGTCGTACGACGCAGAGGCCGTCAACTTCACGACGGGTGATTCACCCGGCGAAAGGGTGAGCGGGGAGAAATGGCCAGCCGGTTTCAGCCACGACGGGCGCGTCCCATGAGGTCGGCGATGCGTGTGTGACCCGAGCGGCGCGGAGCCCGGGTACACGTGCCGGAGCGAGGCGTCAGGTGCGGGCGGGAGCCGGCGAAACCCGCGGCGCGGGGTTGGCCGGACACGCGTGAACGTCACTTTCCGTGTGTGCACGGATGCGGTGAGCTGTCCGGCGATTCCGGCTCCGTCACCGGACGCGCAGGCGCGCGGGGCGATGGGGCACACCCACCACGTCGACTCCGAGGAGAAGACCGATGAGTACACCTACCGCCGCACCGCTCCGCGTCGCCCTGGTCAACGGCGGCTTCGAACAGCCCGCCGTCACCGACTACGAGATCCTTCCGGACGCCTCCCAGACCCAGGCGCCCAAGCGGGTCCCGGGCTGGCTCACCACGGCGTCCGACCACAGGATCGAGTTATGGCGGTCGGGGTTCAACGGCGTGCCGTCGGCCGAAGGCGCCCAGTTCGCCGAACTGAACGCCAACGAGGTCGCCACCCTCTACCAGGACCTGCCGACCACGCCCGGGTCGAAGCTCTACTGGCGGCTCTACCACCGCGGCCGCCTGGGACAGGACACCATGGCGCTGGACATCGGCGCACCGGGCTCCCCGGTGGAGCAGCGACGCTTCACGGACGGCAACACCGCGTGGGGCTACTACACCGGCACCTACACCGTCCCCGCAGGCCAGACCACGACCCGCTTCGCCTTCCGGTCCGTCTCCGCCGCCGGCGGCAACCGCGGTATCGGCAACTTCCTCGACGGCATCTTCTTCGGCACCGCCCCCTACCTGGTGCTCACCAAGTCCGCCGTGCCCGCCGGACCGCTGGAGGTGGGTGACGTCGTCACGTACCGCGTCACCGCCAGGAACGAGGGCGGGGGCAACGCGGAGAACGTCGTCCTGACCGACACCGTCCCGGAGGGGACGACGTACGTGCCCGGGTCCCTGCGCGTGGTCGACGGCCCCAACGCCGGTGCCAAGAGCGACGCGAAAGGCGACGACCAGGCGTACTACGACACCCAGGCGGACCAGGTCGTCTTCCATCTGGGCAACGGGGCGTCCGGCGCCCAGGGAGGCAGCCTGCCCAGCACCGAGACGCTACCGTCGGGCACCACCGTGGAGTACCGGGTCGTCATCGACCGGGCGAGCGGCGGCAAGCAGATCAGCAACACCGCCTCCGCCTCCTACGAGAACCGGCTCGGCCCGTCCCCGGAGCCCCTGACGGCCACGTCCGACGAGCAGGTCACCGACGTCGAGCCGGCCGCCGACCTCTCCGTGGCGAAGGCGGCCGACGCGACCACCGTCACCGTCGGGCAGACCGTGACCTACCGCGTCGCCGTCCGCAACACCGGCCCGAACCAGGCCACCGGCGTCACCGTCACCGACCGCCTCCCGGACGGCCTCACCTTCCTGTCCGCCGACGGCACGTCCGGAACCTACGACCCGGCCACCGGACAGTGGGCCGTGGGCGACCTGCCCGACGGATCCACGGCGACCCTCACCCTGCGGGCCAAGGCCACCGCATCCGGCCGGATCACCAACACCGCCACCGCCACCGCGAACGAGAAGGACCCCGACCTGACGGCCAACACCGACGCGGTCACCGTCTGCGTCGAACCGGCCCCCTCCTGCTGCGACCCCTGCTCCCCCCGGAAACAGCCCCGCTGATCCGGTCGTGACCCCGGCTCCGGGCCGGCGTGAGGGGCCGGGGGCCGGAGTACGTGAGTGCTCCGGCCTCAGCCCTGCCCGGCACGGCATCCGCAGTCCCCGGCACAGCATCCGCCGTCCCCGGCCGGGTGCCCGGAGGACCGGAGCCGGCAGAAGCAGGACGCCTCGATCTCCACGTCCGCCACCGCCGCGGCGAACCTCAGCTGCTGGGCCACGAGCTGTGCCTCCCCCTGCCTGTCCAGCCGTACCAGGCACTCGTGCAGGCCGTGCAGCGCCCAGACGTTTCCCGGGTGTTGCAGCGGGCGGGGCAGGGTGCCGTCCAGTCCGAGGTCGGCACGGTAGACGGCCTCGGCCTCCTCGACCAGGCCCTGTTCGAGGAGCAGGGCACCGTAGGCGTGGCGGGTGGGCTGCATCCACCCCCACGGCTCGTCGTACGGAAGGCCGTCGTCCAGCTCGATCGACCGGCGCAGCGCCGCGAACGCGGCCTCGTACGCACCCTTGCGGTACTCGAGCTCGCCGTCGAGCATGTGCGCCGCGATCGCCAGGATGTCCGTACAGGTGTTGTTGAACAGCATCCGAGTCGCGGGGACCCGGGCTGCCGCGTCCCGGAACAGTTCGCGTTCCCGCTCCGCTTCGCCGATCCGGCCCGTGGCGGCGAGCGCGACCCCGCGCGCGTACCGGAGCATCGCCGTGGTCACGCAGTACAGCTCCGCGTCGGCGGGCAGCGCGAGGCGCAGGACGTCCTCCCAGCGCCCGAAGCGGATGAGCACGTGCACCCGCATCGCCAGGAAGCCCTCCAGCCAGTCGGCCATGGGCGGGCTGTCCACGCGCAGCAGTTCCTCCGGTACGGACGCCTCCAGCCGTTGCGCCGCGTCGAGCGCGTCCTGGAAGCGGCCGAGGAACATCGCGCCGTAGATCTTGAAGTGGTGGTTGTGGCACCGGTACAGGGTGTAGAAGTTCATCGCGCCGGCCCGGGCCGCGAACTTCTCGTCGGCCGCGATCGCCGCCGTGTTGCCGTCGACCACACGGCGGTAGTCGCCGCAGAGCACCTCCAGATGCGAGGGCATGTGCAGCAGGTGACCCGCGTCCGGTACGAGACCGCGCAACCGGTCCCCGGCGGACAGGGCGGCCTCGGGGGTGGGGGACATCTCCATCAGGTGGACGTACAGGTGCAACAGCCCGGGGTGCCGCTCGCCCGCCTCCGTGGCGATCGCCTCTTCGAGTACGGCCCTGGCCTCGGTGGTGCGGGCGCCCCGGGCCGGCCGGCCGGTGCGGATGTCCCACAGCCGCCAGGGGGTGAGGTTCATCAGCGCGTCGGCGTACAGGGCGGCCACGTCCGGGTCGTCGCCGGCCAGGCGGTGCACGGCTCGCATGCTGTCGGCGTAGGCGGTGTTCCACACCGGACAGTCCCCGGCGTCCGGCGCCGAGGCCCGAGGGTAGCGGGCCTGCAGGGCACCGATGAGCGCCTGCTCGACCGGCGTGGCACCGGCCGCCTTCGCCCGCGCGCGCCGCACGGCGGCATGCGCACGCTCCACCGTCCGTTCCAGGTCGTCCTCGTCGAAGAACTCCCACGGTTTGTTGTAGTTCGGCCCCAGGGCGTAGGCCAGGCCCCACTCGGCCATGGCGCAGCCGGGATCAGCCGCGGCAGCGGCCTCGAAGCAGCGGACGGCTTCCTCGTGGTGGAAGGCGTACGTCCAGGTCAGGCCGCGGTCGAACCAGGTCTGTGCCTCGGGGGACGCCGTCGTCACGCGTCGGCCGTGGCCGCCGAGGTCGTAGTCGTAGTCGCGCATTGCGAACTCCTCACGGGCTGACGGCCGGCCGTCCCGGTGGCCGTGACGACCCTAGCGAAGTACGGCGCGGATACCCGCCGCATTCCCTTGGGCGCCCCCGGTGGGTGTCGTGGTCGCACCGCCACCGCCTACAGACGGACGACGATCAAAGCGATGTCGTCCCGGCCTCCGTCCGCCACGCCGAGACGGGTGAGCAGGGTGTCGGCCAGCTGCTCGGGGCCGGACCGGGCATGGCGGGCGAGGGTGTCCGCGAGCCGGTGCAGACCGGCGTCGATGTCCTCGTCGCGGCGTTCCACGAGCCCGTCGGTGTAGAGCACCAGGGTGTCGCCCGAGGCGTAGGGGAGTGCGGCCTCAGGGCGCGGGACGTGGCCGACGGGGACGCCCAGGGGAGGGTCGGTGGCCTGGTCGAGCAGGACCGTGGTGCCGTCCGGCCGGGACAGGACGGGCGGCAGGTGGCCGGCGCTGGTGTAGGTGATGCGCCGGCGGCGGGTGTCGATGACGGCCTGGAGCGCGGTCGCGGCCAGAGCGCCCTCGCAGGTCCGGGCGTACAGGCTCACGACGTCCATCGCCGTGCCCGGTTCGTGCAGGGCCCGGACGGCGGCGGACAGGGTGCTGCGGAGCATGCCCATGACGGCGGCGGCCTCCAGGCCGTGGCCGACGACGTCACCGACCGCGACGGTGAAGCGGCCCTCGGTCAGGTCCACCACGTCGTACCAGTCGCCGCAGACGTTCAGGGACCGGGCGGCCGGCATGTAACGCACGGCGATGTCCTGGTGCCCGGCCAGATCGGGGGAGTGCAGCATGGCCTCCTGGAGGGTGACGGCGGTGCGGCGCTCCCGGTGGTGGGCCTCGCGGAGTTCCTCGTTGAGGCGCTGCAGTTCCTGCGCGCGCGAGTACAGCTCCGCCTCCATCGCGGCCCTGTCACCGCAGGGGCCCTCCGGCCCGGCGCGCGGAGGGCTGGTCTGCAGGAACTCCGTCATGTCCTCCACCCGGTGGATGATCCACGCGACCTCTCCGTCGGGCCCCAGGACGGGAGTGTTGACGGGCGACCACCACTTGGCCCGGAACACTCCGGGGCGGCCGGAGACCGGGACGTCGTACTTCTGCACCGCCATCGTGTCCGGCTTCTTGGAGCACAGCACCCGTCGCAGGGAGGCGGCCAGATTGCGGACACCGTCGGCCGCGGGGTCCGCCGGGTTGTCGGGATGGACGTCGAAGATGTACCGGCCGATCAGCTCCTCGCGGCTCCGGCCCGTCGCGCGCAGGTACGCCTCGTTCACCTCGACGGCCACCAGATGGGGGTCGAGGACCAGATACGGGCTGGGCGTCACGGCGAACAGCGCCTGGTAGTCGATCTGCGGAGTGATCACGTGCGGCTCCCGTTCCGCTGCCGGGTGTCCTCACGGAAAGTATGCGCCCGACCGTGAGCGGCGCGTCGCGGCCGCCCCGGGGCATGCTTCTCCGTGAGGCGGCCTGGCGGGCCGCCGGCCGGTGGTGGCGGGCGGAAGGGGAGCGGTGCGCGGCTTCGGAACGGGACAGACGGTCGTACGGCGTGACGTCCACCGTGGCGGCCGGGTGTGGAGCGAGCACGCCCTGCGCGTCGTCGCCGACACGGACGAAGCCCTGGTGACCGCGTGCCCGCCGGGAGCCGAGGTCCGCTGGCCCGTGCTGTATGCCAAGGCCCGCGCCGGCGGTGACCGTTCGATGCGTACGGAGGCGTTCGACGCCATGGCGAACGGTGCGTGGCAACTCGCGGCCGCGCACTGGCAGGAGACCGAGCTGCTGCTGTGGAAGCCGCCGACGGCGTGGTTCAGCGTCAACGCCTTCTACACCCGCGCCGGGCTGCGGAACTGGTACGTCAACTTCGAGCGTCCCACCCGTCGGACGGCGGACGGGTTCACGACCTTCGACCTCACCGTGGATCTGGTGGTCGCCCCCGACCTGAGCAGCTGGGAGTGGAAGGACGAGGACGAGTACGCGCACGTGCGACGGCTCGGCATCGTCACCGACACCGAGCACCAGGCCGTGGACGCCGCCCGCGCCCAGGTCCTCGCGATGCTCGCCGAGCGCTCCGGCCCGTTCGCCGACGCCGACGCATGGTCGGCCTGGCGGTGGGATCCGGCCTGGCCTGCCCCGCGTCTCCCGCGGCCCGGGACGACACCGGACGAGGGCGCCCCGACCGGCTGATGTCCCGGCGCCCTCGGCCGGTACGCGGAAACGACCGGGTCGCGCCGGACGCTGGTCCCGGGCGTGCGGGAGGACCGACGCCCGGGCTCAGCCTCTTGGGACGCGCGTCGAGACGGCCCATCGCGAACGGCCGGCGTTCGCGCGTGTGGACTGTTCGGGCAGGAGCGCGGGAGGGGGACCGTGCTGCGGTCGTCGCCATGCGGCCGCCCACTCGGCGCACCCCGTCCGCCCGGCCGGAGCACCCGGCAGGACCCCGGTGAGGCGCTGGTCGCGGCGGACGGGCTGGACGATTCTCGGAACCACCACCCTCGCCCACGACGGCACGCTCAGCCCGGCTGGGTGGTGCCCCTGACCACGTCCACCGCGTGGCGCCGGTGTACGGCGAAGAGGCCGAGCGCGGTGCCGGCGTCGCGGGCGCGCAACGCGGCGACGAGCTCCCGGTGCTCGCCCGGGATGCGGTCCAGGTAGTCCTCGGTACGGTGCCCGATCCGGGTCAGCAGGAACAGGTGGACCTGACACCGGATGCCGTTCCACGCATCGGTGAGCCGCTGGTGGCCGGCGGCGGCGAACACCGCGTCGTGGAAGGCGATGTCGCAGCGCACCAACTCATGCGGGTCCACGGCCCGTTCCATCGTCTCGGCCGCCCTCGCGAGGGAGGCGAGGTCCTCGTCCGAGGCCCGCGCGACGATCCGGCGGACGGCCAGGTCCTCCAACGCGCCGCGCAGGCTGTCCAGTTCCTCCGCGTCCGCTGCCGACAGCGTGGTCACCGTCGTACCGCGGTGCCAGGCGCAGTGGACCAGGCCCTCGCGTTCCAGCAGGCGCAGGGCCTCGCGGACCGGACCGCGGCTGACGTCCATGTCGCCGGACAGCTCGACCTCGCGCAGTTGCGCGCCGGGGGCGTACGTCCCGTCGAAGACGGCCTCCCTGATGCGGTCCGCCACCTCCTCGGCCAGACCGCGGCGCCGGGCCGGAGCCACACGACCCCGTTCGCTCAACCTGCCCACCTCCCCGATGTGCCGACGTTAACATTCACCCCGTTGTCGGAATGTCAACATCAGGACAAAAGGCGGGGGGTGGGGACAGGTGAGCTGGACCACGGCCCTTCGCCTGCCACCAGGAAGGCAGTTGCCATGACCGTTCTCGACTCGCCGATCCCGCGCTTCCACCTGGCCGTGCCGGTCGACGACCTGGCCGCCGCCCGCCGGTTCTACGGCGACGTCCTGGGCCTGACGCAAGGCCGCAGCGCGGAGACGTGGGTGGACTGGAACCTGCACGGGCACCAGTTCGTCACGCACCTCGCCCCCGGGGGCGGCCGGCGCGTGCACAACCCGGTCGACGGACACGACGTCCCCGTGCCGCACTTCGGGCTGATCCTGACGATCGCCGAGTTCCACGAGCTCGCCGACCGGCTGCGCGCGGCGGGCACCGAGTTCGTCATCGAGCCCCACGTCCGCTTCGAGGGCCAGACGGGCGAGCAGTGGACGATGTTCCTCCTTGACCCGGCGGGCAACGCCCTGGAGTTCAAGGCGTTCGCCGACGACTCACAGGTGTTCGCCGCCTGACGGGCGGGCATGCCAGGGAACCGACGACAGTCGCTCCCTTGCCTGAACGCACGCAGGTCGAAGCGGTGACTGAACGGCTTTCGGTCCGGGCGCGGGCGAGGCGCCCTCAGACCGGTCTCCTCCGCGCGCAAGAGGCCGGTCCCGTAGGCGGTGACGACGAGTCGGGCGCGGTCCCGGACGCCGAGTTCGGCCATGGCCCGGTTGGCGTGCGTCCCGACGGTGACCGGGGTGACGCAGAGGCGTTCGGCGATCTCGTCGTCGGACAGGCCGGCGGAGACCAGTGTCATGACCTCGCGCTCGCGGGGGTGAGGGCGGCCGGCCGCCCGGGATCCGTGAGTTCACCCGGGGAGAGCGGGGAAGCGGCTGATCGTTCCGGCCGTCTCCGGCTCTCGGCCGTCTCCGGCTCCATCGGCCGCCCCTGGCCCCGGCTCCACCGCGATCACCGTGCACCGGCGGCGCCGGGCCTGCCGCCCGCGGTGCGTAAAGGCGTCGCGCAGGCTCTGCTCGGCGGACTAGGCTGGCGGGATGACAACCGGGACGGCATCACGCCACACACGGATCGGTGACCCGGTGCTCCTCTGAGCGCCGTACGGGCCGGTGGGGGCCCGGTGTCCGGCAGAGGAGCCCACGCCGCGGCCGCGCGTGCTCCACCTCCGTCGTGTTGATCACAGGCTCGACACATCAACCACGACAGGAGAGTTCATGCGCACCAAGACACTGCTGATCCCCACCGAGGACGGCCGGGCGGACGCCTTCGCCGCGTTCCCCGACCACGACGAGCGGCACCCCGGCGTGCTGATGTACGCGGACGGCTTCGGCATCAGGCCCGTGCTGCGGGAGCTGGCCCGCGAACTGGCCGGGCACGGGTACTACGTGCTCGTCCCCAACCTCTTCTACCGGCACGGCCCGGCGCCGGTGATCGAACTCCCCGAGCACATCGGAGAAGACGCCAGGCCCGCGGTCTTCGCCCGGCTGATGCCCCTGATCGAGGCGCACACCACCGAACGCGTCCTGCGCGACGCCGAGGCCTACCTCGGGTTCCTCACCACCCAGCCCGAGGTCGCTCCCGGGCCGGTCGCGGTGACGGGCTACTGCATAGGCGGCCTCGTGGCGTTGCGCACCGCCGCGGCCCATCCCGGCCAGGTGGCCGCCGTCGCCGCGTTCCACGGCCCCGTGGGCGCCGACGAGCCCGACGGCCCGCACTCCCTCCTCTCCCGGATCACCGCCCGGGTGCACCTCGGCCACGCCGCGACCGACATGACGCCCGAGGCCCTCGCCCGGCTCAACCGGGCACTGGACGCCGCGGGCGTCGACCACACCTCCGAGATCTACCCCGGCACCGTCCACGGCTTCACCATGGCCGACACCGACGCCTTCGACCCCGCCGCACTCCGGCTCCACTGGGACCGCCTGCTCCCCCTCCTCGACCGCACCCTCACCGGCTGACGCGCCGGTCCCGTCGGTCCCGCACCGCGCC
Organism: Streptomyces sp. NPDC029151; assembly: GCF_055564315.1. Lineage (NCBI taxonomy): Bacteria > Bacillati > Actinomycetota > Actinomycetes > Kitasatosporales > Streptomycetaceae > Streptomyces > Streptomyces sp. NPDC029151. The sequence continues at coordinate 94,726 of NZ_JBVHWQ010000010.1, read as the reverse complement.
GGCATCGTGCCCGACCGTCACGCGGGATCGGCGACGGCGGGCGAGCCAGGACGGGGGACGGTGCCCGAGGGGGCGTACTGGGCGGCCTGCGCGTCGAACATCGAGGCGTAGCGGCCCCGGGCGGCCATCAGTTCGTCATGGCCCCCTTGTTCGACGAGCCGTCCCTGGTGCAGGACGTAGATGCGGTCGGCGTGGCGGACACCGGACATGCGGTGGGTGACCAGGACGACGGCCCGGTCCGGGGCGGCGAGCCGGCGGATGCGGTCGAACGCGGCGATCTCGGCCTCCGGGTCGAGGGCGGAGGTGGGCTCGTCCACGATGAGCACGCCGTCGTCGTCCGAGGTGGAGCTGCGCCAGTGGGTGCGGGCGAGGCCGATCTTCTGCCACTCGCCGCCGGAGAGTTCGCTGGCGCCGCGGAACATCCGCGCCAGCAGGCTGCGCAGTCCGTCGGGGAGCTTGGCGACGACCGGCCCGGCCCCCGCGTAGTCGACGGACGGCTGCAGGTCGTCGGGGCCGGCCTCGCGGGCGGGCCGGCCGATCCGGATGTTCAACGCCGCCGTCACCGGCCAGCGTTGGAAGTCCTGGGTGAGCAGCGAGACGCGGTCGAAGATCTGGGAGCGGTCCAGGGAGGCGGCATCGGCCTCACCCCACCGTACGGTCCCGCTCTGCGGCAGCAGCAGGCCCGACAACACCTTCATCAACGTGCTCTTGCCGGACCCGTTCTCGCCGACCACGGCGGTGACCGCGCCCATGGGCAGCGTCAGCGAGACCTCGTCGAGCGCGGGAGCTTCCCGGTCAGGGTAGCGGTAGGTGACCCGGTCGAGGACGACCTGACCCACGCGTGCCGGTACGGGATCGCCCCCGCTCGGAATGGTGCGTCGTGCCGCCTCGTCCAGGAACCGGGCGTGGTCGCGGACGTAGAGGGACTCCTCGTGCAGCTGGTTGACGTTCATCACCAGCGCTCCCAGGCTGGCCGAGCCGGAGCGGACGGCGATGACGGCGGTCCCGGCCACCGCCAGGCTCATGTGCCCGCTCGTGATCAGCAGGTACATGGCCGCGTACGTCGCCGCCATGGCGAGGCCGGACAGCGCGGCGGCCACCCACTCCGTGACGGCCTTGCCGGCGGCCAGCCGCTCCTGTTCGGCCTCGGCGCTCTCCGCCATGCGTTCGTAGCGGCTGAGCAGGAACGGCCCGACGGCGTGGATGCGCACCTCCTGCGCGGCCGTGCGCTCGGTGAGCAGCTGCCCGATGAGGCGGCTGGCCCGCACATGCTCGACCCAGGACATCACCGACACGTACCGTTCCTGCGCCACCCGCATCGCACCCCAGCCGCGAGGCGCCGCGATCAGGAGCAGCATCGGCAACAGGACCGGGTGGAGGATGGTGAGGACGCCGGCCGTCGAGACCAGGGAGATGGTCCCGTTCAGGCACGCAGGCGCTGATCATGCGGCGGGCGGATCCGGCGCCGAACTGGGCGACGTCGATCAGCCGCCGGAACTCCGGGTCCTCGATGGCCTCCAGCTCGACGGACGCGGCGGCGGCCAGGTACCGGGTCGTGGCGATCCGCTCGACCAGCGGTTCCAGCCGGCCCGCCCGCGAGGTCGACCAGCCGGCCAGGCCCGAGTTGACCACGGCCGCCGCGGCGGCGGCGAACAAGCCCGGCAGCACCGCGTGCAACCGCTGCCCGGGGGTGCCCGAGCCGAGCAGCGCGTGCATGACGGCATTGACCGCGAGCAGCCCGACCGCGGCGGCGACACCCTGCCCGATCTCGCTCAGGGCGACCACCAGGAGAGCGCGGCGGTCGGCCCGCCACGCCATCCGCAAGGTCGCTGCGACCAGACCGGGCATGGAGCGCAGAGCCGACGCCATCGTCAGGTCGAGCCAGGCGCGCTCGTGTTCCGACCAGCCGAAGTCGTAGCGCAAGGGGCCGCCGAACAGTTCCTTCTCGGCGTCGGAGACCTCCGGCTCGGCCATCTGCACACGCCCGAAGAACCGCTTCACAGGGCACCTCCCGGCCCGGGCCGGCTCGGCGTCCGGACAGTCGGCGTGGGTGTTCGTGTCGTGGGCGAAGTCAACGTGGTCCCCCTCGTCGGTGGTGAAGCCGCTGCGTACGGCTCAACGACCCGGCCGGAACCGCGAACACCCGCGTTTCGGTCGTCTTGGCGCGGTCCATGGGGGAGCGCGCGGCGGGGCGTGCGCTCCCGGCGCACCGACCGTCCAGGACCGGGCTTGACCTTGACACGTTGATAAGGTGTGCCCTGGGTGCTGGAGGTGGTCCCGATCAACACGACAGACGGAACCCCGCGGAACACCCGCATCACCCTTGCTCTCAGCGCCGAGGACTCGTCGGTCCGGCTACAGGCGGCCCTGGCGGCCGGCTCGAACCCCCACCCCGGGTTCCTGGAGCCCCTCATCGAACGGTGCGCGATCGAGCCGGACTTCTTCGTGCGGGACATGCTGTCCTGGGCGCTGACCCGCCTCCCGCCGGAGATCACCCTTCCCCGGATCCGGCGGGACCTCGACTCCGAGCGCACTCAGGCCCGCAGCCAGGCGTTGCACACGCTCTCCAAGATCGCCGACAAGAGGGCGTGGGCCTGGATCACGCGCGACCTGCTGCGTGACGCCGACGACGAGGTCGCGCGGACCGCGTGGCGCGTCGCCGTCGTCCTCGTGCCCGAGGAGGCGAAGGAGGTCCTGGCCGACGAACTGGTCCGGCAACTCGGGCGCGGAGGACGTGAGACGCGGCTGAGCCTGAGCCGGGCCCTGGTGGACCTCGGTGACGTGACCGAGCCCGTCGTGCGGAGGGCGGAGGCGCATCCCGACCCGGTGGTGGCCGCGCACGCTCGTGCCACCGAACTGCTCCGGCAGAACCCGGAGGCCGGTTTCGACGCTGCTGTCGAGGAGGCCGGGCGAGTCGTCGCACTGGGCCCGGAAGGAGCCGCTGCCGCCGCCTCGGCCGCGCCGGGAACCGCCGGGACGGCGAGCGCCGCCGGGACCACGGAGGTCGCGGAGATTGCGGAGGCCGCGGATTGCTGATCGGTGAAGTGGCCCGTCACTCCGGGGTGAGCAGCCGGATGCTCCGGCACTACGACGCCCTGGGGCTGGTGCGCCCCACGGGCCGAACCGTGGGCGGTTACCGCGAGTACTCCGCCGAGGACGTCCGCAGGATCTTCCACGTGGAGAGCCTGCGGTCCCTCGGGCTCTCGCTCAAGCAGATCGGCCGTGCGCTCCAGGACCCGGCGTTCACACCGTCGGCCCTGGTCGGCGACCTCATCCGGTGGACGGAGGACCGCTTGCGGCGGGAGCAGGAGCTGCTGGAACGGCTCCGTGCCGTCGACGCCTCGGAACCCACCGGCTGGCAGGACGTCCTGCGCATCGTCGAGCTGATGCAGGGGCTCGACTCGACCAGCCCCGCACGCAGACAGCAGGCCGTCCTGACCCGCCCGCACAGCGTGTCGGTGCCCGCCGAACTCCTGGCCGGGGCGGTCCTGTCGGAATCCGACCCCCATGTCGCAGGCGCCCTGCGCTGGGCGCTCGCCCGGTCGGGCGGCGACGGCGTGGCGGTACTGGCCGCCGGCATGGCTTCGCAGGACGTCCGCATCCGGCGGCGGGCGGTGCTGGCGATCGTGGGGATGGCCGAGGTCCCGGGAGCGACCGCGGTGCTCGCCGACGCGCTCGGGGACCCGGACGCGGCGGTGCGCGGGCAGGCCGCTCTCGCGCTGGGCAGGCGCGGTGTGACCGCGGCCGTGCCGACCCTCGTCGGCATGGTGCTCGAGGGTTCCCATGACGTCGACGCGGCGGAGGTCCTGGGAGCGCTGTCCCAGGACCCCCGGTGCGCGGAACGGATCACGACCGCACTGGCCGGGCAACTGGCCGCGCCCACCGCGGACTCGGCGACGCGGATACGCCTGACCCAGGCCCTGGTCGAACTGCCGGGGAACACCGCGCTGGAGATCCTGCGCGAACTGGCCCACGACGACGACCGCGCTGTCGCCCTCGTGGCGTCGGCTTTCCTCGGCGTTCTCGACAAGCGGTCCCCGTGACCAGACGGATGCACCACCGGCCAACGGCCGTGAACGAACCCTCCAGGCTGCCGTCGGCGTGCCTCTTCGCTGCCCCGCCAAGGGACTCGCCCTCATGGCGGACGGACGACCGGCCGGTGCACCGCGCGCCTGCCCCCTGCCCGCGGTCGGGGGGCCACGGGCGGGGCCCTTCTCGCCGATCCGCGGGAGGCGGCCGCCGCCGTGGAAGTGGTGCCTGCCGGCCGTGCGCCCCCGACGGTCCACGGCATCCGCCGGACGGTGAAGCGGTGACACGTCCGAACGGAAGTAAGCGTTCCGGCGCGAGTACAGTCATGGACGGGGCCGAAACGACCTTCACCGTCCCGGCACCGGCCTCCTCCCGACACCGCGCCGGACGTCGCGCGGACGAGAGGCGGTGCGACCGTGAGTCGGATCCTGGTGACCGGTTCCACCGACGGCCTCGGCCGTGCCGCGGCCGACGCGCTCCTGTCCGCCGGGCACGAGGTCGTGGTGCACGCCCGCAACCAGGAGCGCGCGACGACCCTCCACCCACTGGTCGACCGGGGGGCGCACCTCGTGGTCGGCGACTTCGAGGACCGTGACGCCGTACGGAGCGTCGCCGCCGAGCTGAACGACGCCGCACCCCTCGACGCGGTGATCCACAACGCCGGAGTGTGGAGCGGGCGTGCGGTCATCCCGGTCAACATCGTCGCCCCGTACCTGCTCACGGCCCTGCTCCGCGGCCCTCGACGCCTGGTGTACCTGAGCAGCGGCTCGCACCTCGGCGGGCGTCCCTCGCTCGACGGGGTCGACTGGCTGGGGCGGAGCGCGGGGTCGTACGCCGACAGCAAGCTGTTCGTCACGACGCTCGCGGCCGCGGTGGCCCGCCTGCGCCCCGACGTGCTCAGCAACGCCGTGGACCCGGGCTGGGTGCCGACCAGGATGGGCGGACCGAACGCCCCGGACGACCTCGCACTCGGCCACCGGACACAGGTGTGGCTGGCCTGCAGCGACGAGCCCGAGGCCCTGGCCACCGGCGGGTACTGGTACCACCGTCGACGCGTGCAGCCGCACCCCGCGGTCCACGACCAGGCCTTCCAGGACCGTCTCCTGCGGACGCCGGCACGGGAGACGGGCACCGCGCTCTGAGCGAGCAGCGCGGGCTCGCCGGGCCCACGGGGGCGCGGTCCCGTGCGCGGGGCTCTCGGACGGTGGGGTGCCGCACCCCTGGGTCGGTGTCCTTGGTGGCGGCCAGGGAGGCGAGCAGGCGCAGCCCCGCTGGGGAGCCGGGTTCGGCGGCCAGGTCCAGGGACTCGCAGGCGAGGGTGACGTCGCCGACCGCGGGGTGGTGGAACCGCTGGTTCCGGTGCCGTGGCGGCGGACGTCATGGGCGCTCCGGCGGGTGCGGAACTCCTCGCTGCGGGTGGAAAGGCCCCCGATGAGGTCGTGCAGGTCCCTGTCGTGGGGGTCGCGGCCGGCCTCACGGCGCAGGATGGCCACCGCCATCCGTTGCAGGCCACGGTGCGGGGTCCACCGCCGGGCGGTGGGGCGGCGCCGGGGGCCGGGGGAGGGTGCCGGAGCCGTCGGCGGCCTGGGCCGGGAGCAGCGGGCGGGCGCGTTCGGCGGCGTCCCGTCGCAGGGCGCGGGCGACGGCTTCGAGGACGGCGGGGGAGGGGCCGGCCAGGTTGCCCCGCTCCGGCTTCGCGTCGTACACCACGCTCATGTCGGCAGACGAGGCGACCTCGCTCCGGCGCACCCCGGCACGCGCCGAGGGGACCCGCCAGCCCTTTCGCCGGTGACTCGCTGCCCGCCGGAATGCGCGGTTACCTGGAACAGAGGCACTCCCCGGGACGGCGCCGCCGCCCCCCGGGGACACCCGGCCGGCAGCGCGCGAAGGACAGCGGCGGCCCCGCCGGCACCTGATGCGCACCTGCATACACACGACTGTCCGAGGACCGCCCCCCAGGCCCCGGGCCCTCCAGCGAACAGGAAGGACTTCCCCCCATGCGCGGAGCAGTGATCCACGCCCCCGGCGACGTGCGGTTCGAGACCCTGGACGACCCGAAGATCCTGATGCCGACGGATGCGATCATCCGCACGGCCGTCACCTGTGTGTGCGGCTCCGACCTGTGGCCCTGGCGCGGCCTGGACGCGACCGACGCGGCGCACCCGATGGGCCACGAGTACGTCGGCTTCGTCGAGGAGGTCGGGGCCGAGGTCACCGCGGTCAGGCCCGGCCAGTTCGTCGTAGGCTCCTTCGCGACCTCGGACAACACCTGCGCCAACTGCCGCAACGGATGGCAGTCCAACTGCCTCGACCGCGAGTTCATGAGCACCTGCCAGGCCGAGTACGTCCGTATCCCCAACGCCCAGGGCACGCTGGTCGCCACCGACGAGGTGCCGGACGAGGAGTTCTGGCCCGGTCTGCTGGCCGTCTCCGACGTGATGGGCACCGGCTGGTACGCCGCCGACGCCGCCGAGGTCGGGCCCGGCTCCACCGCCGTGGTCGTCGGGGACGGGGCGGTCGGCCTGTGCGCGGTGATCGCCGCGAAGGAGAGGGGCGCGGAACGGATCATCGTCATGAGCCGCCACGAGACCCGCGGGCAGCTCGCCCGCCGGTTCGGCGCGACCGACATCGTCACCGAGCGCGGCGACGAGGGCGTCGCCCGGATCAAGGAGCTGACCGGCGGCATCGGCGCCGACTCCGTCCTGGAGTGCGTCGGCACCGCCCAGGCCATGCAGCAGGCCCTGCACTCCACCCGCCCCGGTGGCACCGTCGGCTTCGTCGGCGTACCCCACGAGGTGCGGATCGACGGCCAGGAACTGTTTTTCTCCCACGTCGGCCTGCGCGGAGGCCCGGCCCCCGTACGCCGCTACCTGCCCGATCTCATCGACCGCGTCCTGACCGGCCGCATCGACCCCGGCAAGGTCTTCGACCTCACCCTGCCCCTGGAACAGGTCGCCGAGGGCTACAAGGCGATGGACGAGCGCCGTGCCATCAAGACCCTCCTCAAGCCCTGATCCCCCCGCTCCTACGGCACGGACCAGCCGGGACAGCGGGTACACGCCGTCGCCACCGCGCCCGAGCCCTCCCACGCTCTCCCGGGCTCGGCTCTCGCCGCACGGATCACGGCAACCGCCTCGTCCAGTGCGGAGTCCGCCCCGCCCCGGCCACCCCCACCCCCACCGCCACCGTCCACGGCCAGATCCGCCGGGCCTGGTCGCCCAACCCGGTGGCCAACAAAGGATCTTGACAGTAGCCTGGGCGTCCTGTGCGCCTCACCGACGGAGGGCTCCTCGTATGACCACCCCGTTCGTCCGCCCCCGACCGCCCTACTACGCGGTGATCATCACCACCCGGCCGTCCGCGGACCTCGAAGGCTACGCGGCGATGAGTGAGCGCATGGCCGAACTCGGGGAGGCACAGCCCGGCTATCTCGGACGCGAGTCGCTGACGGACGAGGCCGGCCGGGACATCGTCGTCATCTATTACGCGGACGAGGCATCGATAGCGGCGTGGAAGGCCCATCCCGAGCATCTCGAAGCGCAGCGGCTCGGACGTGAACGCTGGTACTCGTCGTACAGCGTGGAGATCGCACGGGTGGAACGCGCCTATGTCTTCAGCCGCGACTGAAGGGCGGATTCGGAGCGTCGGCTGACGCTCCTTCTGCAGGGCAGAGGCCTGACCCCGGGTACGACGACCCGCGAACCCGCGGGCGGCCTCGATGCGCCCGCGCCGGCCGTGGTTCCAGGCGTCGACGGACCCTGCGACCGCCCCCGTGCCGTCGGACGGTCCGATCTCCGGCCGACCGTCCGGGCCGGCACCACCGCCCGCGGGCTACTCGTCGGAAAGCGTCACGTCGGGCACCCTCCAGGACGCGATCACGAACGCGACCAGGGTCACCGCGGCACCGGCGAGGAAGACGACCCGCATGGAGGCGACGTACCCCTCCAGGAACGGCAGCGCCGCGTCCCGGTCGAGCGCGCGCAGGAAGGCCGAGTCCTCCAGGTCGGCGCCGCCGCCCGGGCGCAGGACACCCGCGAGGGCGTGGGCGTTGTCGGGCCGGGCCAGCAGACGGCGGTAGGCGGGGTCGTGGCGGGCCTCGGCCAGCCGCTCGGATATCCGGCCGGCCGCCGTGGAGAACAGGAGGGAGAGGAAGGCGGCGGTGCCGACCGTACCGCCGTTGGACCGGAAGAAGTTGACCGACGCCGTAGCCGCGCCCATCTCCGTGCGGGGCACCTCGGACTGCGCGAGCGTGGTGAGCGTCTGCATCGACGCACCGAGCCCCGCGCCCATCAACGCCATCCCGAGCGCTGCGTACCACAGCGGGCTGTCCACCCGCAGGGTGGCGAAGACGAGCATTGCGGCGGTGAACGAGCCGATGCCCGCGACGAGATGCGTCTTGAACCGGCCGGTCCGCGCGATCAACCGGCCCACAAGGAGCGTCACGGCGAGATTCGCGGCGACGGTGGGAAGGGTGGCGAGCCCCGCCGCCATCGGACTCATGCCGCGCACGATCTGGAGGTACAGCGGCAGTGTCGTCATCGCACCGAACATGCCGATCCCCACGATGAAGTGCAGGGCGACACCCAGCCGGAAGGCGCGGATGCGGAACAGCCGCGGCGGCAGCAGCGCGGCGTCACCCTTCCGCCGCTCCACCAGCACGAAGACGACGAGCCCCAGCGCCCCGACGGCGTACATGAGCAGCGCCCGGGGTGAACCCCACCCCCAGGCGCGGCCCTGCTCGGCGACGGTCAGCAGCGGCACGATCCCGGCGGCCAGGGCGAGGGCTCCGGGGTGGTCGAGCCGGTGCCGTATCCGCCGGTGCGGGAACCGCAGGACGCGGGCGATCACCACGGCGGCCACCGCGGCGAGCGGCACGTCGAGCAGGAAGATCCAGCGCCAGCCGTCGATGCCGAGCAGCGTCCCCCGGTCCGCGAGGGCCCCGCCCGCCAGCGGTCCGACGATGCTGGCGCCCCCGAACACGGCCATGAAGTAGCCCTGGTAGCGGCCTCGTTCCCGCGGGGTGGTGATGTCGGCGACGATCGTCATGGCCAACGACATGAGCCCGCCGCCGCCGAGCCCCTGCACGGCACGGAAGGCCGCGAGTTCGTGGATCGACGTGGCGCATCCGCACAACAGGGAGCCGGCCGTGAACAGACCGATGGCGGCGAGGTAGACGGGCCGGCGGCCGTGGATGTCGGAGAGCTTGCCGTACAGCGGTGTCGCGATGGTCGCGGTGATCAGGTAGGCGGTGGTCACCCACGCCTGGGCCGTCAGCCCGTGCAGGTCGTCGGCGATGGTCCGCAGCGCGGACGCGACCACCGTCTGGTCCAGGGCCCCCAGGAACATGCCGAGGACCAGACCGGACATGACCGTGGTGATCTGCCGGTGGCTGAGCCGCCCCGGCACGTCCCCGGCCGCGCCTTGCTGCCGGGTGTCGGAGAAGGTCACAAGTCGTCCTGAGGGGTGGGAGATCGGGGTTTATGCCGGGGCGCGCAACAGGCGCCGGGGGGCCGTTGCCCGTCTTCCGGGTACGGGTACCGACAGGGTGACGGGTACGGCCACCCGTGCGCGGAGGCAGGCGGGCTATCCGGTGAGGCCGCCCAGGTCGGTGACCGCCTGCCCGACGTCCGGCAGTGTCAGCATCTCCAGCTGGGCCGACCGGGCCCGGGCCCGGGGAGCGGGATCGGCGAGCAGCTCGCGGCACACACCGGCGATGCCCTCGGCGCTGCGGTCGGTGATGTGGCGGCCCACGCCCAGCTCCTCCACGCGCTCCGCGTTGGCGTGCTGATCACCGAAGTGCGGCAGCACCGCCAGCGGCGTGCCGGTCCGCAGGGCCTCGCGCACACTGTTGAAGCCGCCGTGGGTGACGAACAGGTCCACCGACTCCAGCAGCAGCGGCTGCGGTATGCGCTCGGTGACGTGTACGTGCCCGGGCAGATCTCCGGTGTCCACGGGGATGCCGGAGGTCGACACGATCACGGTGCAGTTCTCCAGGCCGGCCGCCGCCCCCACGATCGCGCGCAGGCTTTCGGCGGTGTCCGGCATCTTCACCGGCGACGGGGCGGTCCGGTCCGCCGCCTGCTCCCGCAGCGTAGGCAGGGCGGTGCCGATGGCGGCGTACACCAGGGGCCGGTCCGTGGGCAGTTCGGCGGCCCAGCGGGGCAGCACCGCGTGCCGTTCGACGTCCACGGTCTGCCGGTACGACCAGGTCGGCGGCAGGTGCCGGGAGAAGGAGAAGGCGGGGGGTACGTAGTCGACGCGGCCGTGCGGTACGACGGACAGCGGATCGTCCCGCTCGGGCAGACCCAGCTCCCGCCGCCGTTCGTTGAGCAGCGGCAGCACTTCGGAGGGGTCCATGATGTTGCTGAACCCGGAGGGCGTCGGCAGCTGGGGCACACCGAGGAGTTCGGCGGTGAGCACCGCGCTCATGTCCATGCCGTCCCGCAGGATCAGATCGGGGCGGAACTCCCGGGCGAGGGGGAGGAGGATGTCCAGGTGGGGCTTGGCGCCGGGCCCGGCCAAGGCCCGCATGAGCAACCGGGACAGCGCCGGCGCCGGGCCGGTCAGGTCGATGGTGTCCGGGAGTTCGGCCGCGTACGAACTGATCATGGCGAGCGGGTCGAACCGCGGTAAGGCGGCGTTCACCGTCACGTCGTCGTCACGGAAGACGTGGGCGAGGGCGTCGGTGGTGACCACCAGCACCTGGTGCCCGGCCTCGGCGAGGGCGCGCAGCAGAGGCAGCTGGGCACGCCCGTGGGAGGGACTTCCGAGCGTGGTGCACAGAACGCGCATGAGCGGGGCCTTTCTCTCGTTGGACAGCAGGAGTGGCACAGGGAGGAGTGGCGCGGTCAGGGGGCGGCGGGGCGGCCGGGGTGCCGGTGGCGGATCCCCGGCCGCCCCGTTCCCGCTTCACGGCAGTCGTGCGGCTCCCGCGTCACGCCACCCGCGCCGCGGTGCTCGCACGTCCGATGCCGTGCAGGGTCAGCCCGGCCCGGGCGAGCAGGTCCGCGTCCAGCAGGTTGCGGAAGTCGTGGACCTCGTGGCCGGTCATGCGCGCGGCGATCGCCGCCCAGTCGAGGTCCCGCAGTTCCGGCCACTCGGTGAGGACCACACAGGCCGCCGCTCCCTCGGCGGCCCGCACCGGGTCGTCGACGAGCTCGACCAGGTCGCTCAGGTCGGTTCGCCCCTCGCGCAACGCCGGGTCGAACGCGGTGAGTTCGGCGCCCCGGTCGCGCAGCAGCCGGGCGACGGCGAGCGCGGGCGAGTCACGCAGGTCGGAGGTGCCGGCCTTGAAGGTCAGGCCGTACAGGGCGAGCCGTACGCCGTCCAGCGAGCCGCCCTCACCGCGCCCGCACGCCACGGCGACGCGTTCGACGAGCCGGCGCTGGTGGGTGACGTTGGTCTCGATGGTGGCGCGCAGCAGTGGGAAGTCGACCCCCGACCGGTCGCACACCGTCAACAGGGCGTGGGTGTCCTTGGGCAGGCAGGAGCCGCCCCAGCCCGGCCCGGGCCGCAGGAACGCCGCGCCGATGCGCGGATCCTGCCCGATGCCCTCGGTGACGTCGGTGATGTCGGCGCCCAGGCGTTCGCAGAGAGTGGCGAGGTTGTTGGCGAACGACAGCTTCATCGCGAGGAAGAAGTTCGCCGCGTACTTGGTCAGTTCGGCACTCGCCGGGTCGGTGAGCACCAACGGCGCGTCCAGGGCGGAGTACAGGTCGGCGACCTGGCGGGCGGCGTCCCGGTCGGCGGCGCCGATCACGATGCGGTCGGGGTGCAGGAAGTCGTGGACGGCGCGGCCCTCGCGCAGGAACTCCGGGTTGCTCACCACGGTCACGTCGGCCCGGCCGAGGAGCGCGGTGACCCGCTCGCAGGTGCCGACCGGCACGGTCGACTTGTTGACGACGACACAGCCGGGGCGCAGCACCTCGCGGATCTGCCCGGCGACGGCCTCCACTGCCGCGAGATCGGCCGCGCCGCCCGCTCCCATCGGTGTGGGCAGGCACAGGAACACCACCTCCGCCTCGGCGACGGCGGCCGCGGTGTCGCCGGTGAACTCCAGCAGGCCCGCCTCCAGGGCGTCCCGCACGGTCTCCGGCAGACCGGGCTCCAGGATGTCGACCCGGGCCGCGCGCAACCGCTCGACCTTGTGCGGGTCGGCGTCGGCGCACACCACGGAGTGGCCCAGGGAGGCGAGGCAGGCACCGGTGGTCAGTCCGACGTAGCCGGTTCCGATCACGGCGACATGACGAGCAGGCACAGGGGATCACCCTTTCCGGTCGGTGGGGCCCGCGCGCGGCGCCGGGCGCGTGTCGGGGACGTGCGCCGTCGTGCCGTGCGGGCGACCTGGAACGGGCCGGCTCCGTCGTACGGCCCGGTACTGCGAGTTCTCAAGTCATCAATCGTTGACCTGCCTCAGGTATGGCATGCGGCGCGAACACAAGTCAACGACCGGTGACATCGGTCGGTGACTTTGAGACAGTCGCTCCAGACTGGAACATGGGGCGGACGACGGGACGTTCGACGGACGACGAAAGGTGCGGTGACGTGACGGCAGCACACGACGGCGAGGCCTCGGAGGCGGAGGCGTGCCGGCCTGCCCACAGGCGATCGGCCTCGCGCACGCGCACCGCGCTCAGGGCCGCCGCGGCGTTCCGCTTCGGCAAGTACGGCTACGAGGGCACCAGCGTGCGCGACATCGCGGGCGACGTGGGCGTGGACGCCGCCCTCGTCTACCGCTACTTCGGCTCGAAGGAAGCGCTTTTCAACGATGTGACGGGCACCGGCAAGATATTCGAGCCGCTGCTGCGGGAGCCCGTCGAGACGATCCCCGACTGGTTCTGCGCGCTGCTCCTGGGGGCGCCCAAGGACGGCGACTTCCCGCATCCGGTGCTGTCGGTGCTGCGGTCCTCCGGAAGGGACGAGGCGGTCGCCCGGCTGCGGGCCGACTTCACGGAGGTGTTCACCAAGCGCCTGGCCTCCCGCCTCGGCGGCCCCGACGCCGACCTGCGAGCGGAACTCCTGGCGGCCTGGATGCTCGGCACCAGCCTGATGCGTACGGAGATCCGCCCCCCGGCCCTGCTCTCGGCACCGGACGCCGCCCTGGAACGCTACCTGCGCGCGGGCATCGAGGTCCTGCTGGGCCCCGCACCGCAGCCGGAGGGGGAAACGCCCGGAGCCGGCAACGGACAGTCCGGCACGGACGACCACTGACCGGCGTGGGCGAGGGAGAACGCCGGATGTCGCGATGACTCCTCCGGTCAGCCCTCGTACCGCCCCGGAGGCCGGTCAGTGGACGCGTTCCCCGCACTCCGCCGACAACAGGACGGCACGCGGCGGCAGTTCGCCGGGACGACATCCCCTCACGCGCAGGCACGCCTCACGGGAGCCCTCCACGGGCGGGTATTCGAGGGCGACCTCGTTCAGGACGCCGAAGTCGTCGCCAACATGCAGTTCCGCCGCGCACACGCCGTCCGGGAGACAGCCTGCCAAGGTGCCGAACACCGCCGTGTCGTCGCCGTCGGCGACGCACTCGCGGATCTCGAAGCGCCAGTGCCCGGCCGCCTCGGCGAGCAGCGCCCTCCCCCTCTTGCCCAGCGCCGCGAGGAGATCCGCACGGGCCCGCAGGTGGTGGGCGATGGCGCAGCAGACCGGCACCGCCGCGCCGTAAGGAGTCGTCACGCGCGTGTACCCGGCGTGGGGATAGCACGACAGGGCCTGGTCGAGCAGGCCCAACGCGGTGTCCCCCGCTGCCGGGTGACCCTGCCGGACGATGTCGAGGAGCAGGGGCGCCGCGACGACGGCCGCCGGGAACACCGCGGCGCTGTGGCCGTGGACGATGCCGCCACCGTCCAGCAGCGTGCCTGCCTCGGCCGCCTGTTTCAGGCTCGCCGCGTCTGCCAGGGCGCGCAGACCCCGGGCGGCACGCGCCGGGTCGTACCAGCGGGGGTGGCCGGGTACGGCACCCCAGTTCACCGACTCGATCGCATCCAGCACGTCACCATCCTCGCACCGGGGGATCGCCAGGCGGAGCGGACATCGGTGGCGGCATGCCCGCCCGCTCCGCGGGCGGGCGTGTCGGAAGCGGCCGGTAGCCTCGAACGCCATGGGGATTCGGATGGACGTAGAGGTGGCTTACCCGGTCAACGACGAGATGGAGCGGGTGCTCGGGCTGGCCGAGGCGGTCGGAGAGCCCGTCGACGTCGCGTTCCTGTGGGAGGGACGTACGGAGGCGGAGCGCGCCGTGCTCGTGCCCGCGGCCACGCTGGCGCTCTGGGAGCACTGGGCCCCCACCGCCTACCCGACGGGCGACGCGGAGGACGAGGACCAGCCGGGGACGGACGAGCCGGAACTGGCCCACCCAGCGGAACACGGACCGTTCACGCTCTTCCGCCGTCGCGTGGGAGGGCGCACCGCGGTCGCCCGCGGAGGTGTGGTGGTGGCCGAGCTGCTGGACCCCGACGAGGCGCACTGGCTCCGGGAACAGGCGCGCAACGTCCGCCAGGGCTTCATGGACCCACGGCAGAAGGCGGCGTTCGAGGAGTTCCTCGCCCGCCGGCCACCTGTCGGTGAGCAGTGACCGCGGCGACCCACACCGCCGTCCGACGGCGCCCGGGCCGCCGTCCAGAAGTGATCGACGCCTCCGCTCGTGTGGCCGGACCGGTCAGAGCATCGCGGGACGTCGCCACTTCTGCCCGAGGACGTGGTGGTCGAGGAAGTTCAGCACCGTCTCGTACATGACGCGGATGTGGTTCGGCGCTCCGATGGTGTGGCCCTCGGTCGGGAAGTGCAGGAACCGGACCGGCACGCCGAGCCGCTGGAGATCGTGGTGCAGGCTCAGTGCCTGGCCCATCGGCACACGGTGGTCCCTGCCGCCGTGCACGATGAGCACGGGCGTCGTCACCCTCGCCGCGTCGAGGTGCGGCGAGTCGGCCTCGTACCGCTCCCGTCGCGTCCGCGGGTCGCCGAAGATCTTGTGGAAGTAGGCGCGCATGTCGGTGTCGGTCTGCAACGCCTCCAGGTTCCACATCCCGGCGGCGGAGACGATGGCCTTGAAGCGGTCGGTGAGGGTCGCTGCCCGGTTGGCCAGGTAGCCGCCGTAGGACCAGCCGGCGAGGGCCGTCCGGGTCGCGTCGAGGTCGGCGCGTGCCAGTGCGGCGTCCGTCAGCGCGATGACGTCACGGTAGGGCTGACCGCCGTACTGCCCCCGGCCGCGTTCCTGCATCCGTTGCCCGTAGCCGGTGGACAGGGCCGGGTCCGGCAGCAGTACCGCGTAGCCCCGGGCCGCGAACGGCCAGGGGTTCCACGACCAGGTCCAGGCACTCCAGGACGCCTGCGGCCCCCCGTGCGGAACGACGAGCAGAGGCGCCGGACGCTCGGGCGAGGCGCCTTCGGGCAGAACGAGCCAGGCTCGCAGCGGGAAGCCGTCGTCCGCGTGGGCGCGCACCTCGGTGAGGGTGCCGGGTAGCCGGTGGAGCTCGCCGGGGGCCTTGAGGAAGCCGGGTCGCTGATCGGGCGTCGCGGAATCCAGCCGGACCACCCGGGGAGGGCTGTCGATCGCGCTGCGCAGCGCGTAGAGAGCGGTCCCGTCGGGTGTCACGCACAGCGAGGTGTAGGCACCGGATGCGGTCAGCCGGGTGACGGTGCCGTCCGTGTCGCGGCGGAAGACCGGGCAGTGCCCCCGCTCGTCCCCGGTGAACCACAAGGTGGAGTCCCCGGGAACCGGCGAAAGGACCGCCCGTCCGGGCCACGGCCAGTTGTCGAACTCCGGCAGCAGGTCGGCCTCTTCACCGCTGGCGAGGTCGAACGCGACCAGGGTGACGCGCCATTCGGTGTCGTACGTCTCCTCCCGCTGGCGCTGGCAGACCAGCGTCGAGCCGTCGGCGGTGAACGCCGGGCGGTAGTACTGGTGACCAGGGCGCGAGAAGACGCGACGCCGGGCACCCGTGGCCGCGTCGGCGACCACCACCGTGTTCGTGTCCGGGGCGCGGCCGGTCGCGGCCCGCGTGTAGGCCACCAGCGAGCCGTCCGGTGAGACCGCCATGTCCGCTTCGCCCGCCAGGCCCTGGCTGCCGGCGTTCACCGCGGGCCCGTCGGGGCGCAGGACGAACGTGTGCGGTTCGTCCGGCCCGAGGGCCGCGCCCCAGACACCGGTCGTGGTCTCCTCGTAGAGGGCCGCGGTGACCATGGCGTTCTCGCGCGCACGCAGAGAGGCGGCGTACGACTCGGTGTCCGCGGCGCCGGGCAGGAGGTCGGCGGTGTAGGCGACCGTGCCCACACGCGCGGCGACGGTGAAGGCGGATATGCCCCCCGGGTGGCCGGCGATCCGCTTGGCCTCACCGCTCTCGGGCAACGCCCACAGCGAGGTACCCGTTCCGTCGTCACCGGCGGCGTCGGAACCCTGAGGGTCCTGAGGGCCCTGACGGTCCTGGCGGTCAGAGAGGAACAGCAGCGTTCCGTCCGCGGCGAACGCCGGGGCGAAGTCCCCTTCGACGGCCCCGGTCACGAGCCGGCTCTCACCCTGACCCGAGGGGTCGACCTCCCAGAGCGTCGCGTCGTGCCCCGTGCCCTCGTCGTCGACCGAGTACACCGTGAGGATCAAACGGGTCCCATCGGGCGCCAGAGCCAAGTCCGCCAGGCGGGGGTGTCCGGCCAACCGGTCGTGGAACACGGCGGTTTCATACGAGAAGTGGGTCATGCCGATCATCCTGCCTGCCCCGCCCTGCCCGTGACAGGCGCGGCTGCGAGCCGGCGCGGACAGAACCTGCCGAGGCACTTGCCGGGAACCGGTCCGGCGAGCCCCGCACGGCAGCGAGACGTGTGGCAGGACCCGGACCGGTCCGAGGACCTCGACCACACCGTGCACGTGGGCGCCGCTGCTCGGGACGAGGAGCACCTGGCGGCGCCGGGCCGGCCGGCCGTGGTGCCGGCCGAGTCGGAGACCGGGGAACGCGCGCGCTGACCCGGTCGCCTGACGCCCGGCAACTCCCGGACGCCGAGCGTATTTCTACTCCAGTAGCTTTCGGCGCGCTCAGTACATTGCCAACGCAGCCCGGATCACCCCCCCTGCCCCGCAACGGAACAACCGGAGAGACAGCCGTGCCCAGAGAAGCGCCCTACCGTGCCGTGGCCGACATGCTGCGCACGCGGATCCTCGCGGGGGAGTGGGAGGCAGGAGAGCGGCTGCCGTCCCGCGTGCGGCTCGCGGAGGAGTACGGCGTCGGACGCAACGTCGTGCAGCGAGCCATGGACCGTCTGATCACCGACGGCCTTCTCGAAGGCCGCGCCGGTTCGGGCACCTACGTCCGCACACCGCGCGAGCGCCTGCGGCTGCTCCGCTCACGCCACCGTGAACGCCGGGGCGGATTCCCGTACGGCGCCGGCACGAGGGAACGGGGCAGGGCCGACGCCTGGGACGCGTACAGCCAGGTGCGCGTTCCCGCTCCCAAGGCGATCGCCGAGCGGCTCGCCGTCCGCCCCGGAGACCTCTGCGTCCGGACCGACTACGAGTTCCTCGCCGACGGTCAGCCCGTCCAGCTCTCCGAGTCCTGGGAACCGATGGCCATCACCGGCGGAACACCCATCGTGCTGCCCGAGACGGGCCCCTTGGCGGGCAAGGGGGTGGTCGAGCGCATGCGCTCCATCGGCGTGCTCGTCGACACGGTGGCCGAGACCCCGCGCCCGGCTCGGGCCACCCGGACGCAGGCGTACCTGTTGGGGATCGGTACCGGCGACCTGATGCTGCACATCGAGCGGACCATCTACGACACGGACGGACGCCCGGTCGAAACCGCCGACATCGTCATCCCCGACGCGCGCCGGGAAGTGGTGTACGAGTTCGCGGCCGAGGTGCCGCGGCCACGGGAACCGGCACCGCGACGCCCCGAACACCCGTAGGAGACGCGTATGCCGACACCCTCCCGCCCCGGGCTTCTGCGTGACCCCGACTTCGGACGCCTCTTCGCCGCCACCGCCCTCGGGCAGTTGGGCGATCGCATCCTCTTCCTCACCTTGCCCCTGGTGGCGATCGTGGCCTTGGACGCCGGCGACTTCCAGGTCGGGTTGCTGACGGCGATGACCACGGCAGGCTCGCTCCTGGTCGGGTTACCGGCCGGCGCGTGGATCGACCGCATGCGGAAGCGGTCCGTGATGATCAGCACCGACGCCGCGCGCTCGCTGGTCCTGGTGACGGTACCGCTCGCCTGGTGGGCCGGCCGTCTCACCGTCTGGTGGCTCTACGCGGTCGCCTTGGTCCACGGAGTCCTCACCGTCTTCTTCGACGTCGCCTACGTCAGCTATCTGCCACACCTCGTAGGCCGGGGCGGCCTCGTCGAAGCGAACGCGAGACTCTCGGCGATACGCTCGGTGACCAGTATCGGCGGACCGTCGATCGCCGGACCGATGGTCGGCCTGATCGGTGCGCCCGCGACACTGCTGGTGAGTTCGGCGGGAATGGCCATGTCCGCCCTGCTCGCGGGCACCATCGGCGGACGCGAGCAGAAGCCCGAGTCCAGTGAGCGCCCTCATCTGGGCCGGGAGATCACAGAGGGACTGGGATACGTTCTCCGACGACCCGCTCTACGGGCCATGATGCTGGGAGACTCCCTCTTCAACCTCTCCCTCGTCGTCTACCAGACCATGCTGCTGGTGTATCTGGAAAGGGAGTTGGGACTCGATTCCCTCGGCGTGGGCCTCATCCTGTCGGGGATGGGCTGCGGCGCCCTGCTCGGCGCGCTGGCGGCGACCCGGGCCTCCCGGCGCGTCGGGCACGGTCCTGTCATCTGGCTCGCCCCGCTGCTCACCTGCCCCTGGACCGTCCTGATGCCGTTGGCCCGGCCGGGCTGGAGCGTGTGCGTCGCCGCGATCGGTCTCGCGACGCTGTCTCTCGGGGGAGTGGTCCGGGTGGTGGCCCAGTCAAGCCTGCAGCAGGCGCTCACCCCGGATCGGCTGCTGGGCCGCGTGAGCGCCACGGCTCGGTTCGTGTCCTGGGGTGGCGTTCCTCTGGGAGGCGTCCTGGGCGGGGCGCTGGGCTCCGTGTTCGGCGCGGCGGCCACCTTGTGGATCGGCGCGGCCGGCATGACGCTGAGCGTCCTCCCCACCTTCCTGTCGCCGCTCCGGACCATGCGCACCCCGCCCGCGGAGAGGACTCCCCGGCTGGTGGGCTGAGCGTGCCGGCCCGTCCCCCTCCGGCGGGTACGGCGGCGTCGGCCCGGTCGGCGAGGCCGCACCTTCACCGGCCCTCAGCCGGACGCGCGGGCGAACTGGTCGGGATCCGTGTCTTCGTCGAAGTCGCCCAGATGGACGGGCGGCCGGTCGAGGTCGACGGCTGCCAGTACGCCGGGCAGGAGGGTAGCCATCCTCTTGGGCCGGACGGTCTCCGTGGTGCCGGCCAGTTCCGCCGTCGACCACCAGTGATGCCCGTAACGGGCCTCCTCGGTCCGGATGTCCATCCCGCCGGCCTCCTCGGCGGTGACCCGGGCGAGACGGTACTCCTCGTACTGGTCGAAGACGCGGCCGTCGACGGTGAAGGTCGCCTGCCGGGTCCAGACGACGGGACTCAGCCGCTCCACGGGAAGGCACAGGGCGGTCTCTTCCCACACCTCCCGCACGGCGGCCTCGGGGTAGGTCTCGCCCCGCTCGACGCCGCCGCCGACAGTGAACCACCATCTCGCCCCTGGCCTGCGGGGGTCACGCCCGCAGAGCAGGAGCAGACGACCGGCCTCGTCCACCAGGAGAACCCGGGCCGTGTACCGCTTCGTCAGCGCCATGAACGCCGATGCTACCCACAGCCCCGGCCGTGCCCCGTCAGCCGCTGCACCCGCCCCGGCGGGAACCCCGGCCGGATGATCACCGGCTACGGGATCCCTCCATGGACGAACCGCAGCACAGCCGCGACCGGGACACCGAGCACATCGAGCAGGTCACCGCCGCCTGCCGGGACGTCACCTGGCCCGCGTCGAGACGCCTCGGCGCCCGCGTCGGCAGCGTCGGCCGGTCCGTCCGGGCGCCGACGGCGCACTGACCGCCCCAAGGTCTTCGACCAGGGTGGTGAGGACGGCCGCGTGCCCCTGCCGGACCCCGAACCGCCCGCCGCCCCGCGCCCGGCCGCCCGGATGGCCGCCGGGCCCCGCTCCCGGGCGTTCACTTCGCACGAGCCGGATCCAGGCGGCTCCCGACGCCAGGGCAAGGTGCGCGTGTCCCCACGTGCACGCTCCCGGGGACCGCAGGCCCGTCAAGCAGCGACCAGGATCCCGGCGACGAGGAGGCCGGCCGCCAGGCACACGGCCCCCACGACGCAGAAGACGGTGACCAGCGCGGCGCCGTCGTGCCCGTCGATGAGCATCCGCTTCGGGTTGTGCGGATCGTAGAAGACCGTCACCACCGAACCCGTGCGGAGATCACCGACCGTGTTCCTGGCGATCGGGGACACGCCTTCCACGGTCCGGCCGTCACCGGTCACCCACTGGACCACCGGGCTGTACATCGTGGCGCTGTTGTCGACGTCGCGCCCGATGTGAAACCGGACGACCGTCCCCCGGGCCTTCGCCCCCTGCTGCCGCAGCCTTCGCGTACGACGCCGGAGGGTGAGGCCGACGGCCATGAACACCGCCCCGAGCAGCAGCGGAACACCCGCCCCGATCAATCCGCCCATCAGTCCGAAACTCCCTTGTCCACCGGACCTATTGGATCATGCCTTTCCGCGGTCGGACGCCTCGGCGTCCACACGGCCTCCAAGGCGCTGCTCACCGGCGAGGACCGGGCCGGCCCACGGGATGTGCCCTGGTTGCCCGGGGGAGCGCGGAACCAGGGCGAACGGCCGTTCGGTCAGGACGCCGTGCCGGTGACCGAACCCGCGGACTTGGTGACGTGGTAGGTGACGGTCGCACCGCTCCAGAAGTGGAAGGTCAGCTTCACGGGTGCGTCGTCGTGCAGCGCGCCCAGGAAGTCGGGCGTCAGATTGATCCCGCCGCCCGCGTAGTCCGGCGAGAAGGCGCGGTTGAACTCCTGGTACGGGGTCCAGTCGGCCTGGCCGGCGTTGCTTCCGTCCGCGTACGTGGCCTCCATGGTCGCCAGCAGGTCACCGCGGTACTGCGTGGGAACGGTGAACGAGGCCGTCGTACCCGCGGCGTTCGACAGGACCGGAGGGTCGTAGGTGACGATGTCGACGTTCCAGGGCAGCCCCCGGGAGAACCGGGCCTGGAGCGTCGCGTCGACCCCGTAGGCGTGATCGCCGGTCAGCCGCGTCAGAGCGGCGGCCGTGAGGGTGAGCCGGTCGCCGGACAGCGTGTAGTCCCGTCCCACGACGAGCCGGGTGCCGCCCTGCCACAGTCCCCGGAAGGAGGTGCCGTTGGGGTTCAGGGTGAGTGTCCGGGCCGTGACCGGGCTCGACTTCCGCACGAAGACCCGGTCGGAGGAGGCCGTGCCCGAGCGAGTGGTCCAGCTCGACCTGACCCAGGCGAACAGCGCCGGGTCCCGCCACTGGAGGGTGGAGCGGTTCAGGTAGGAGAAGGGGTCCCACAGCGCGGTGGTGACCCCGGCGACACGCGCCTGGTACCCGAGCTGCTCCACGTACTTCAGGCCCTCGCCCCGCTCGATGGAGTCGGGGTGGGTGTGGTCGGGCCAGCTGAGGGTGCCGTACTCGCCGAGGTAGACGGGGACGCCCCGGGCGACGAACGAGTCGTGCATGCGGGCGAAGGCGTCGGTCAGGTCCTTCTGGGCGGTGGCGTCGTACCGGGTGCCGCCCGCGATGTTCACGCTGAACGGGTACCAGCCGTAGTAGTGCACGGTGGCGATCAGGTCGGGGTCGTGCAGCGTGCCGATCGTGGCGGACAGGTCGTCCATGAGGGCCTGCGAGGGTGTGCAGCCCAGCGTGGGCAGGACCAGCAGACGGTTCGTGTTCCCGCCTCCCGAGGTGCGGACGATGGTGTGGAAGGAGCGGTTGAGTTCGTCGAGGAGCTGGGTCTTCCGCGCGTCCGTGGTGTTGTTGAACTGCGGTTCGTTGACGCTCTCGAAGAGGAGGGAGCGCGGCTCGTCCCGGAACGTGGTGGCGATCTGCGAC
Source organism: Streptomyces sp. NPDC029151 (assembly GCF_055564315.1). Lineage (NCBI taxonomy): Bacteria > Bacillati > Actinomycetota > Actinomycetes > Kitasatosporales > Streptomycetaceae > Streptomyces > Streptomyces sp. NPDC029151. The sequence continues at coordinate 72,642 of NZ_JBVHWQ010000010.1, read as the reverse complement.
CAGCCGGCGTCGAAGCGGGCCCGGACCTCGTCGTGGTCGGTGGGCATGTCCGCGATCCACTGCCACGAGTCGTGGTGGACGTTGAGCACGACGTACAGGCCGTCGGCCAGCGCCCAGTCGACGACCTGCTTGACGCGGCTCATGAAGGTGGCGTCGATGGTGTACGGGGCGGTGGCGGACTGGTGGTCGGTCCAGGTGACCGGGACGCGGACACTGCGGAAGCCTTGCGCGCGCACGGTGTCGAACAGGGCCTTGGTGACCGGCGGGTTGCCCCAGGACGTCTCGTCGGGGATCGCGTCCAGCGTGTTGCCGAGGTTCCAGCCGGGCTGCATGGCCGCCACGGCGCCCATGGCGGAGGCCGGAACGCGGACCTGCGACCGCGCCGCGTGTGCCGGGTTCCCGGTCGCCGCCGTCGTGGCGCCGCTGGACAGGCCCACGACGACGAGCAGCGCCAGCACCAGGGCGGCGAGGCGCCCGGGGCCGCGGCTGCGGCGGAGCGCGGGGTGCCGTGTGTCCTTCACCTGTTGTTCCTTTCGGCGGGTTGTCGGGAGGGTGGCCGGACAGGGGGTTGGCCGTTTGCCGGACCTGTGGTCGGGACGGTGGTCGGACAGGTGGTCACGAGGTGAGGGGTTCGTAGTCGAACCAGTCGAAGTGGACGGTGCCGGCGGCCGCGTACACGCCGATGACGCGACCGGTGAATCCGCCGGCCACCTCGGTCGACAGGTAGCGGCCGTCGAGAGTCGCGAGCACGGTGAAGGTGCCGTCCGGCCGCTCGAAGCCGAGGGAGACGACGTCGGGTCCCGTGCACGGCCCGTGCGGGGGCGGCGGGTCGGTGACGGTGAGGCCGAGGACCACCGGTCCCTCGGGAACGGGGTGCGTGGCGACGACCGTGCGCAGCGGCCCGACGCGTGCGACGACCCGCACCTCGGTGCCCGACGCCTCGACCGCGTAGTGGTGCCGCTCGTCCAGCCGCACGGCCAGGCCCCCGCGGCCCTCCGAGGGGTCGGCCAGAGTGCGCGCCCGGCACGACAGGTGCTGCTGGCGCCGGCCGGTGAAGACGACGCCGGGGGTGTCGAGGCCGCCGTCCCGCGCGCGGAGCGTCAGCCAGCCGGGGCGCACCTCGGTGGTGCAGTGCTCCGCCGTGCGGTCCCGCACGGAGATCCACGCCGGCCGCAGTGCCTTCCGGTCGAAGTCGTCCCGCCGTTCCTCCTCCGGGCCGGGGACGAGCGGCCACGGCGGATCCGGCAGGTCCAGGGCGACCTCGCCGACGACCGGCCAGTCGTCCACCCAGGTCACGGGGGCGAGGAAGGTCTCCCGGCCGAGCACGTGCCAGCCGGGGGTGCCGCCGCGCGGTCGTACGCCGAGCAGCACCATCCACCAGGAGCCGTCGGGGGCCTGGACCAGATCGGCGTGCCCGGTGTTCTGCACGGGGTGGTCGGTGCTGCGATGGGTCAGGATCGGGTTGGCCGGACAGGGCTCGAACGGGCCGTCGGGCCTGTGGCCACGGGCGACCGCCACGCCGTGGCCGCGCTCGGTGCCGCCCACGGCGATGAGCAGGTACCAGTAGTCGCCGATCCGGTACAGGTGCGGCGCCTCCGGGGCCTTGTCGCCGGGCGCGCCGGACCAGGTCCTCCGCAGGGGCCCGTACGTCTTCCCGGTGTACGGGTCGATGCGGACCTGCGACACCCCGGCGACGGTGCACCAGCAGGTGCCGTCCTCGTCCCAGGCCAGGTCGGGGTCGATGCCGGGCACGCCGTCGAGCCGGACGGGATCCGACCAGGGGCCCGCGGGGTCCGTCGCGGTGACGATCAGGTGACCGCCGCCTTCCTGGACATCGGTGACGATCAGCCAGAAGCGTCCGTCGTGGTGGCGCAGGGTGGGGGCGTAGACCCCGGCGGAGGACGGAACGTCGGCGGGCAGACGCAGCTGGCTCGGCCGGTCCAGGACGTTGCCGATCTGCGTCCAGTGCACCAGGTCGCGGCTGTGGAAGAGGGGTACGCCGGGGAAGTACTCGAAGCTGGAGCAGGCGAGGTAGTAGTCGCCGCCCACCCGGCAGATGCTGGGGTCGGGGTGGAAGCCCGGGATGACGGGGTTGGCGGGGCCGGTGTCTGACAAGCCACCAGGTCCTTTCGCTGTACGGGCACGTGGGTCCGGCGGGGGTGTCGTCCGAAGGGAGGCGCCTTCAGGCGCTGGGCGGCAGCGGGGCGGCGGAGAGCGCGGTGGGCAGGGCACCGTCATGGCAGGCGCGGGTTGTGAGTAAGTAAGCAGGGGGCAGTCGAAGCGCTTCACTCAACAGGCGAAGCTAACGGACGCGTTTCGCGCGAAACAAGAGGGTGCGCACAACGAAAGTCTCTTTATTACAGGGCTCTTGACGAGATCTGCCCATGACGATGACGAAGTCGATGCGCTTCGATGATCTGGCCGTCACTCCGGCCCTCGTCACGCGGGCTCCCGCCCGGGTCCCGGCACGTCAAAGGGCGGCCGCACTGGCCACCGCTCCGTCCGTCGGGTTTCCGTAGCGGGGCAGCCCCTCCGGCCGCCGCCCTCGGCGCGGCGGCCGGCCTGGCGTACTGACCGGGGCCCGCGAAGGCGACGAGGCTCTCCTGGCCGACGAGCGGCGCCCACCCGGTCAGGTGGGAGTGGGTGCGAGATCCCGCGGCAGTGCGGCTCGGCCGTCGTCTCCCGCGGCGCTGTGCCCCTGACGTGGCGGCCGGAGCCCGGGGTGTTCAGCTCCGGCGGGGAACGCCCAGCATGCGCAGGAGCTCGGCCAGTTCCTCCTGGAAGAGTTTCCCGGGGTTGGTGGTCTGGGTGCGCATGTGGCCGTAGACCTCCAGTGACACTAGGCCGTGCAGGTGTCCCCAGATGCGCAGGGCGAGGGCGACGGCGGCGGGCGGCAGGTCCGGGAACGCCGGCCGTACCTTGGCCAGGAGCCCGGGGTCGAAGTCGGACCAGTCGAAGGCGCTGTCCTCGTAGAGGTGCCGGGCGTGGGGCCACGCGGCTGCCGCGAGCGCGGTGAGTCCGGTGCACACCCGGCGTGCGGCGTCCGGGGCGGGGCCGCCTTCGGGGGCGCGGTAACCGGGCACGGGGTCGCCGTAGACGAGCCGGAAACCCTGCGGATTGGCCAGGGCCCAGGTACGGAAGGCGGTGGCCCATGCGTCGATGCGGACGGCGGGATCCGTGGCGGGGGCGGCGTCCCAGGCGGCTTCGACGGCGTCGGCCAAGGCGGTGTACACGTCGTTGACGAGCGTGGTGACCAGGTCGTCGCGGGTCGCGAAGTAGCCGTAGATCGCGTTGGCGGTCATGCCCATCTCGCGGGCGATGGCCCGCAGTGTGATGGCGTCCGGGCCGCCCGAGGCCATCAGGTCCAGTGCGACCTTCTTGATCTCGGCCGTGGTCTCGGCCCGCAGCCGCTCGCGCCTTCCCCTGCTTCCCGTGACTGTCACACCGGGCACTCTACATCGTTCGTTTAGTGAGCGCCGTACAGAAACTTCACGGCGTATAGTTTCGTGACGGCGTCACTTTCCGTGGCGTCCCGCGTCCGCATGAACAGGGGATAGCCATGCACATCGGAGTCATCGGAGCCACCGGAACCATCGGCGGCCGGGTCGTCACCGAGGCCCTCGAACGGGGCCACCACGTCAGGGCGTTCAGCCGGAACGCCGTTCAGGCACAGCGCGAGGAGAGCCGGGACCGCGTCACCTGGGCGAGCGTCGACGTCCTGGACCCCCAGAGCGTCGCCGGCGTCCTCCCGGGACTCGATGTCCTCATCAGCGGATTCCAGCCGGGCAATGCCGCCACGGACTTCGCGGACACCGTCCGGCGCTCGATCGCCGACCCCACCGTCTATGCCACGGCGGCGCGGGCCCTGCTGAAGGCTCTGGAGAGCCATCCGCGGACCCGGCTCATCGTGATCGGCGGGGCCGGGAGCCTCGAAATCGAACCGGGAGTGGTGCGCGCGGACTCCGACGAGCTGCTGCACACCACCCTCGACGGGCTGGGGCTGCCCCGCGCGTACGCGGCGGCGGTACGGGGCCACCGCGACGCCCTGAACGTCCTGCGCACCTCGAACCGGCTGTGGACCTACTTCAGCCCGGCGGAGGAGATAGCCCCCGGCGAGCGCACCGGTCGCTTCAGGATCGGTGGTGACCAGCCGGTCCTCGACGCCGACGGCCGCAGCCGCATCTCGGTGGAGGACGCGGCCGTGGCCCTGGTCGACGAGGCGGAGCTGCCCCGCTTCGTCCAGCGCCGCTTCACCATCGGCTACTGAACCCCGGGCGACCGTGGCGGAACCCGGGCTCTCGGGGGCGTCGTCGCCCTCTCCGGCAGGGCCCCCGGGCCGGCTCTTGACGGGACCGGACCGGGGCGCTCGGCCGCCGACGGGGTGCTGCTGGTCGCGGTCTAGCGCCCTTCGGGTAGCGGCGTGGTCCGCACAGCGACCGCCCTCACCGCCGTCAACTCACGGATCGCTTACGGGTACAGCCTTAGGCTGGCGCGGTGACTGATGAGCGGGAGCGGGCGCAGCCGTCGGGAGTGTGGGCCACGGCGGTGGGGGTGGCCAGGGTGCGGGCGTTGGAGACCGAGCGGGAGAACGCTCTGTTCCGCGACCCGCTGGCACAGGCCTTCGCCGCCGCCGGCGGCCTGTGGCCCTCCTCGCCGCCCCTTCCCGACGACGAGGCCGCGCGACGCCGCCGGCTGGCCGTCTCGTTCTCCATCGTCATCAGGACGAAGTTCCTGGACGACCTGTTGCGGCAGGCCTCCGCGTCCGGGATCCGGCAGGTGGTGCTGCTCGGCGCAGGCATGGACAGCCGGGCCTTCCGGATGGACTGGCCCGAGGGAACCCGGCTGTTCGAGGTCGACACCGCGGTCCCAATGGAGTTCAAGGATTCGGTGCTGCGCCAGGAGAGGGCCGTCGCGCGCTGCGAGCGGATCACCGTCGCGGTGGACCTGCGTGAGGACTGGCCGGCCGCGCTGGCCGCCGCGGGACACGACCCCGCCGTGCCGACCGCCTGGATCGCCGAAGGACTGCTGATCTACCTGCCCCATGAGGCGGTGGATCTCCTGCTGGACCGGATCAGCAGGCAGTCGGCGGCAGGCAGCCGACTGGGACTGACGCTGGGCTCGCGCGGCGTGATCGAGCGCTTCGGCGCGGACGCCGCGCCGGGGTCGGCGGCGTCCATGTGGGTCTCGGAGATGCCCGACGACCCGGTCGGCTGGCTGGCCGGACACGGTTGGCAGGCGGAGAGCCACACCCTGCGCGAGCGCGCTGCCGCGTACGGCCGGCAGGTCCCCACCCCACCACGGCCCGATGAGCGGCCCGGCGGGCTGATCTCGGCGGTCCGCCGGTAGACCGCCTCCCGGTTCCCCGCATGAGCGATCTCGAGGGGGACCTGACGAGCGGGGCGGACATCGGACCGCTGTACCGTGGTCTCTGTTCGTGTGCGACCCGGAGCGGAGAGACAGGGAGGTGAGGCGGATGACCGCGTGCAAGGCCACCCTGCGCAGCGTCCGGGCGCCCCTCACGTCCCGGGCCGTGGCCTGACCTCGTCCTGCCCGCCCTCGCTGGGAGCGTGAGCTCGCGAGGGACCCACACGAACCCCCTCCGGAACGGAGCCTCCTCCACCATGCGCGACTGGATCACGCGCGCCGAGACCGGCGCCGACATCCCCGCCATCCGTGACATCCTCCTCACCGCGTTCGCGACCTCCGAGGAAGCCGACCTCGTCGACGCCCTGCGCGCCGACGCCTCCTGGATCGACGGCCTGTCCGTCGTCTCCACGGACGGGCACGGCCGGCCCGTCGGCCACGCCCTGCTGACCCGCTGCCACATCGGCGACGAGCCGGCCCTGTGCCTGGCCCCCTGCGCCGTACGGCCCGAGCACCAAAGGAGCGGCGCAGGCTCCGCGGCCGTCCGCGCCGCTCTGGCGACGGCCAAGCAGAGGGGCGAGCACTACGTCGTCGTCCTGGGTCACCCCGCCTACTACCCCCGGTTCGGCTTCACCCGCGCCTCCGCCCACGGCATCGGCCTGACCATCGACGTCCCTGACGAGGCCCTCATGGCACTCGGCCTCGACGCCGACCACCCGCTGCCCGGCGGAACCGTCCGCTACGCCGCGCCGTTCGGCATCTGACCCACCCCGCGGTGCGGGCCGCGTCACCGCGCCCCGCACCGCGACAGCCGCCGCGCGCGGGCTCAGTTCCCCCAGAACCCTCGTGGCCGGGCTCCACCAGGACGGTGCCGGCGCCCACGCCGAAGTGGCCCGGGACGAGCCCCTGTCGCCTGCCCCGGGACCCGGCATCCGCTCGTGAACGGCACCGCCGAGCGCTGGGCGCACCGTCACCGGCTGCCGGGAGCCTCAGCGGGTCCTCCGCCATCCGGCGGGGGCCTCGGTTCCGCCGCAGCCCGGCCATTCGTAGGCCCGGACCGCTTGCCGTCGGTCCGGTCCTAGAATCGGGCCATGGGAAGGACCGACCGCGCCGGCAGGATGATCGCGGCCCCACCGGCGGCCGTGTACGGCGCCCTCCTCGACCGGGACGCGCTGGAGATCTGGCTGCCGCCGGAGGGCATGCGCGGTCGGGTCGCCCAATGGGACCCCCGGCCTGGTGGCGGGTTCCGCATGGTCCTCACCTACCTCCGTCCCACCGACGGCCCCGGCAAGACGTCGGATGCGACGGACGTCGTGGACGTCGAGTTCGCCGAGCTGGTGCCGGCGGAGCGCGTGGTGCAGCGGGCGGTGTTCGAGGCGGACGACCCGTCGTACACGGGCACCATGACGATGACCTGGAATTTCACTGCCGCCGGTGAGGGAACCGAGGTGACGGTCACCGCCATGGGCGTGCCACCGGGAATCGACCGAGCAGTCCACGAGGCCGGGATGGCGTCCTCGCTGGCCAACCTGGCGTCGTACGTCGAAGCAGCCGACTGACGACCCAGGTCATCGCCCGGAACGGGTGCCGGTCACGAGAACGCAGCGGACGGTGTCCGCGAGTGCCGGGCTGACGCGCACCGCGCGGGCCGTCGCCGCGGCACCCCCGCGACATCGGGGCTGATCAGCCGTAGAGGGAGCGGGCTCCCGGGCTGTCGCCCGTGAAGCGCTGGCCCGCGGCGATCTCCTCGCCGACCACGGACCAGACGGACTCGTCGTCCTGGAAGGGCAGCGGGTCGATGCCGCTCGTCTCCTGACGGATACGTTCCACCTCGCGCTCCAAGCGCTTGAAGCCGGCTTCCTCGTCGCCGCCGTCGTCGCCGCCGCCGAAGGTGAACTCTTCGAGCAGGCGCTGGAACCGAAGGGTGACCTGGATCAAAGAGGAGACGTCCGTGTGCAGTTCCCGCACGGTCTCCTCGTCGGCGTCGAAGGCGTGCACCTTGCCGGAACCGGGGTCCAGGGCGAGGTGGGCGTTGAGCAGCCAGCCGACGACGGGCCATTCGCCGGCACCCTCCGAGGCGTCCTCGAAGTCCTCCACGTCGACGACGTCCCGGACGACGGGCAGCCGGCCGGAATCCTCGTCGGGCTCACGCAGCCACAGCGTCCCGGTGGGCACGCCGACCGTCCGCAGGAGCCGGGCGCCCTCGGTGTCCGCGGCGGCGGGCGGGAAGGCGGTGGCGGGCAGGGTCGCGAGCCGGTCCTCGCCGAACACGGCGGCGACTTTCTCGCGGGTGATGTCGAAAAGCACTGCCATAACTCCGGACTCGGCGGCGGCGCGGGCGCCGGGGGACTCTTGACGGACGCGAGCGGTCACGACGACAGCGTCGCGGACCGAGGCGCTTGCGGCGACCCCGCTTCCACGGAGCCGCTGCCTCGGACACAGCTTCCCACCTGCCCGTACCAGGCACCGAACGGACCGGGTTCCACAGCCGGAGCGCTCACGACAGGGGCCGGCCGGAACGGTCGCCGCAGGGGCGGTACCGCCCCTGCGCCGGTCAGTGGGTCGCGAGGAGTTCCAGTGTGTCGATCACGCGGTTCGAGAAGCCCCACTCGTTGTCGTACCACGCGACCACCTTGATGTGGCGGCCGTCGACGCGGGTGAGGGCCGAGTCGAAGATCGAGGAGGCGGGGTTGCCCGTGATGTCGGACGACACGAGCGGGTCGTCCGAGTATTCGAGGATGCCGGCGAGCGGCCCTTCCGCCGCGGCGCGGTACGCCGCCAGCACGTCGTCGCGCGTGACGTCGCGGGAGACGGTCGTGTTCAGCTCCACGATCGAACCCACCGGCACCGGGACGCGGATCGAGTCGCCCGACAGCTTGCCGTCGAGGTTCGGCAGCACCAGACCGATCGCCTTGGCGGCACCGGTCGTGGTCGGCACGATGTTGACGCCGGCGGCCCGGGCCCGACGGGCGTCGCGGTGCGGACCGTCCTGCAGGTTCTGCTCCTGCGTGTAGGCGTGCACCGTCGTCATGAACCCGTGCTCGATGCCGGCGAGTTCGTCGAGGACCGCCGCCAGCGGCGCGAGCGCGTTGGTGGTGCAGGAGGCGTTCGAGACGATCGTGTGCACGGCCGGGTCGTAGGCGTCGGTGTTGACCCCGAACGCGAGCGTGACGTCGGCGCCGTCCGACGGCGCGCTGACGAGGACCTTCTTCGCGCCCGCGTCCAGGTGGGAGCGGGCCGCCTTGGCCGAGGTGAAGCGTCCGGTGGCCTCCAGGACGATGTCGGCGCGGAGTTCGGCCCACGGCAGCTGCGCCGGTTCACGCTCGGCCAGCACCCTGATCCGGCGGCCGTCGACCACGAGGAAGTCCCCGTCGACGGTCACCGGACGTCCGAGCCGGCCGGCCGTGCTGTCGTAGGCGAGCAGCCGGGCGAGCGTGGCGGGCTCGGTGAGGTCGTTGACGGCGACGATCTCCAGGGTGCTGTCGCGTTCGAGCAGTGCGCGCAGCACGTTGCGTCCGATGCGGCCGAATCCGTTGACGGCGATGCGAGTCATGAGTGATGTCCCTTCCGTTCGCCACCAGGCTCGCCCGCGGCGCGCGCCGCTGACAGTGGCGAGATCGCCAGCGTTCAAAAGGATCCCGCCACAGCGTCGATCGGTGACGGTCCCGTCCCGTTGCGGCGCCCAGGACGTCACCCGGGATGACGGTGCCGTCCCGCCCCGGCGTCACGCGCCCCGGGTGAAGGTGCGCCGGTAGTCGCTCGGGGTGGTGCCGAGGACGCGCTGGAAGTGCAGGCGCAGGTTCGCGCCGGTGCCGAGGCCGACGTCGGCGGCGATCTGTTCGACGCTGCGCTGCGACCGCTCGAGCAGCTCGCGGGCCAGGTCGACACGGGCGCGCATCACCCACTGCATCGGCGTGTACCCGGTCTCCTCGACGAAGCGTCGCGAGAACGTGCGCGGCGACACCCCGGCCTGCCGTGCCAGTACGTCCAGGGTGAGGGGCTCGCCCAGCCGGTGCAGCGCCCACTCGCGGGTGGCGCCGAAGCGCTCGCCGAGCGGCTCGGGAACGCTGCGCGGAACGTACTGGGCCTGGCCGCCACTGCGATAGGGGGCGGCGACCAGACGGCGGGCCGCGTGGTTGGACGCGGCCACTCCGAGGTCGCCGCGCAGGATGTGCAGGCACAGGTCGATGCCGGAGGCGGCGCCGGCCGAGGTGAGCACGCTGCCCTCGTCCACGAACAGCACGTTCTCGTCGACCTGGACGAGCGGATGCCTGGCCTTGAGTTCCCGGGTGTAGTGCCAGTGCGTCGTGGCGCGCCTGCCGTCGAGCAGGCCCGTGGCGGCGAGCGCGAAGGCACCCGTCGAGATGGCGGCGAGCCGCGCGCCCCGGCCGTGGGCGGCGATCAGTGCGTCGACCACGGCTTGCGGCGGGTCCTCGCGGTCCGGGAACCGGTAGCCGGGGACGAAGACGATGTCGGCCCACGCCAGTGCGTCTAGACCATGGGCGACGGAGTACGACAGGCCGTCACCGCCGGTCACGAGCCCGGGCGCCGCCCCGCAGACCCGCACCTCGTACGGCATGCTCGCGCGGGTCGTGAAGACCTGCGCGGGAATGCCGACATCGAGTGGCTTGGCGCCCTCCAGCACGAGGACGGCGACGCGGTGCGGGCGGGAGGCTGGCATGGCCCAGAGGCCACGCGGGGCCTGCCTCCCGGCGGTGCGCTGCTTCGGGCCGGCGGACGGCAGGGTGACGGTACGGGTGCCGCCGCCCCGGACGGACCTGTCGTTCGCAGCGCGGCTGGTTCCTGCGCGGTCCCGCGCCGAGGTGCCCTAGAGTCACCGCATGCGGCGAAGAACGGGACTGGCGGTGGCCGGGGTCGCGGCCCTGGCCTGGGGCGAGTGGTTGAACTGGCGCTGGTCGCGGGCCCTCGTGGGGCACAGCGGGGGCGCTTCCGAGGCCGTGGTGGTCTTGGGGTACCGGAATCCCCGGACGAGGGCGAACTTGATCAACCGCTGGCGCGTCCGTGCGGGAATTCGTTCCGTCGCCGCCGACGGTGCGCACGAGACCCGCGTGATCTTCAGCGGCGGTGCCATCGGCAGCGGCGTGTCGGAGGCCCGGCTGATGGCCGACTACGCGAAGAGGGCGCTCGCGTTCGACGGTACGGTGCTTCTCGAAGACCAGAGCGCGACGACGTGGGAGAACATCACCAACGTCATCCCGCTGCTGGAAGACGCGGACCGCATCAAGATCGTCTCCCAGCCGGCTCATGCGCTCAAGGCCCGTGCGTACTTGCGGAGGCAGCGCCCCGATCTCGCGCGGAGGCTGGTGCGCGCGGACGACTACCGGCCTGGCGAGTGGACGGTCGTCAAACCGCTGCTGGCTGCGTACGGCCTCTGGACACTGCGCGGACTCCAGGCCGACGAACGAAAGGCCTCGGCGTAGACGTCAGCTGCGGCGTGGCGTGAGGCAGGGCGGAGCCCGCGCCGGCGCCGCCAGACGGGGTCGCTTCCGACGCACGCGATCGACCGCCTCCTGGAACCGGACCGCCGTCCCGCTCGCCGGCCGTGGCCCTGGAGCAGAGGGGGCGGGGGCTCACGCCGGCGGAAGGCCTCGGTCAAGGGCGGCTTTCCCTCACGCGCGCCGATACGACCTCACCGACCCGGCCGCCGGCTCCGCGCACCGACGCTGGGCGTGGTGCGGTCCGCCGGCAACACACGGACGGGAGCCGGCGCGGCGGCCGGCGCATCCTGGGTGCAAGAGCCGGGACCACCGCCGTTCCGGGTCAGCCGGCCTGAGCAGGCGCGCTCCCCGGCGCTGCACGCCTCGCCCACTCGCACGGGAACCGGCCGAGCTGGCCGCCGTATGTCCACGAGCGGCTGCTGCACGCAGTGCACGCGACGCGAGAGGCCCCCAGTCGTTCTGCTCTTCCAGAACAAGCCGGTTCACCTGTCGTCAACGCCGTCCGGCGGGCGCCGGCGGGGGAGCGCCTCGGCCTGCCGGGCCTCACCTCACCGCGAGTGGGGGAACAAGCTGTTGAGTTCGGGGAAGGCGATGGCGCCGGCGAGCGGCTGGTAGTCACCGGTGTCGAACAACTGCCGCGCGGCGAGGCGGGCGGCGGCGTAGGCGGTCTGGGCGACGCCGGAGCCGAGGCTGACGCGGGAGACGCCGAGGGCGCCCAGCCGGGGGACGTCCGGCGATCCGGGGCCGGCCATGATGTTCAGCGGTACGGAGATGCCCGCGGCCAGCTCCGCGATGGTGGCGGCGTCGGTGACGCCGGGAACGAAGATGCCGTCGGCGCCCGCGTCCACGTACTCGCGCGCCCGCTCCAGGGTGTCCTTGAGCCGGGTGCCGGGGTCGCCCAGGCCGAACAGGTAGGTGTCGGTGCGGGCGTTGAGGAAGAGGGGCACACCCGCTCGCTCGGCCGCAGCCCGGGCCGCCGCCAGCCGTGCCCCGAGCTCGGCCGGAGGCCGGGTGCCGTCCTCGATGTTGACGCCCACGGCACCCGCTTCGAGCACGCGTGTCACCGTCTCGGCGACGCCGGCCGCGTCCTGTCCGTATCCGCCCTCGATGTCGGCGGTGACCGGTACGTCGACCGCGGCGACGATGCGGGCGATCACTTCCACCACCTGTCCGGGAGGAAGGGCCTGCCCATCCGGACGGCCGAGTGACCAGGCCATCCCGGCGCTGGTGGTGGCGATCGCGGGTGCCCCTGCGGCCTCGATGACACGGGCACTGGCGACGTCCCAGGCGTTGGCGAGCGCGAGGGGGCGCGCGGAACTGTGAAGGGAGCGGAAGAGCAGGGCCTTGTCCATGTGTGCTGTGGTCACACGGTCAGCCAACCAACGATCCCGGCCTCCTGTCCGGCAGGAATCCGACACCATCGTCACCCGGCCCCGGCCCGTCGCGCCCGACAGGCTCCGCAACCAGCCTCCGTCACGCACTGCACGGCAACCGCCCGAAAGGGGCTGCCTGGTGTACCCGGATCCGTTGACATCGCGTCCTGCGAAGCGGCGCGCTCCGGTCCGGCAACGGTTCGCGCCCCCGCCGCGCCGTCGCGGTGGATTGGGTGAATTCACTCGCGCACCAAAAAATGCAGGAGCATCAGAGGCCGGCGCGGGACGGTTCAACCACGGCGGACCGCTTGCGCGAGCCGTCGTGCGGGATGGCCGCGGATCGGCAGCGGGGCGGTCTCCGTGGCCGGCCGACGTGAGGGGCGTCGGCCGGCCTGGCTTCCGGGCGAGACGTCTGTCCAGTGGCGGTCACGCGAGCCAGAGCGAGCCGCGCCGATGACGTGCCGGCGGTACGTCCACCGCTTCCGCCGCGTCGAGTGCGAGCTCGTCGGCGGTGGAGTTCACCAGCCTCAGGAGGGTCCCCACTCGGGCTCGTAGCCGCTGTCGAGCCCGGCGCTCCTCCAGTGCGGACCACTCGGCGACGGAGCGGTCCCGCTGGTGCCGGGGGAACGCGTAGACCTCCACCGTGCGACGGACCGCGCGGGGTTGGGGCCTTCTGCCCTCTCGTGCCGCGTCGGCGAAGCAGTCCGCGCTGTACCTGAGGTCGTGGAGAACCACCGAGTGCCAAGGCCTCGTTGACGAGTGGTCACCTGAACGCCGGATGCGTGAAGGAGGAAGGTGGTGAGCGGTGCGTGCCATGGGACTCCGATCGCAGCGACCGCCAGGTATCTCCTGGCGGGCTACCTGAATCCCGTGGGTCCTGTCGAACGGGTCTTCCGAGGCCCGTCCGAAGACGCCCCCGTCGCCATGGCCCCGGCCGCTGCCCGTGGGCGGGCCGGCCCTCCGCCGGCGGGCGCACGGGAGTGCGAGGTGCCGGGTCCAGCCGCGTCACGCACCATCGGTACCCAGACGCCGCGCTGATGCGAGGAGGTGTGTCGGCAGCTTCGCACCGGCCCCGAGCACCTCGATTCCGATCATGCGTCCCTGTTCGTCGAAGTCGAGGTTGATCATGCCGTCGACCTGTACGGGGTCACAGGGGTACATGCGCGCCACGGAAGGGCGGGCTTGTGGATCCGTGAAGTACACATAGGCGGCATCCGCCGTCTCGTCGTAGGTGACGTGGACCTCGGCCATGGCCGCAGGCTCCTTCGATGCGATGGGGGCCGACCGGCCCTCGCCCGTCCGAGGTCGCCGGGGCTCGGGCGGGTCCGGCAGCCGCAAAGGCCGGGACACGGTAGACCTTGCCGGTGCTGCGGTGGGTGGCGCAACGGGTTTGTGCGGGGTGGGCGCCAGGACGGGGTTCCGTGGCCTCGGGCCGGGTCCGGAGGAGGCGGGCCGCGGGGCCCACGCCGCAGGCCCGACGCCTGCGGGCCCGCGCCGCAGGACCCCGGACCGGCGGAGTCCGGTGGGCGCCGGAGCTGGACCTTTCGTAGATTGAAGAGCGAGCGACTGGCAGGTACCGCGTGTGACGCCGAAGATCGACTACACAGGGGTGTTCGCAGCCCTCCCGAGCCCGTGCCTGATACTCGGCACCGACCTGGCGATCGCCGACGTCAACGCGGCCTTCTGCGAGGTGACCGGGCGGAGCCGGGCCGAGCTGGTCGGGCAGTACCTCTTCGACGCCTTCCCGGACAACCCCGCCGACCAGGAGGCCACCGGGGTGAAGACGCTGAAGACGTCGCTGCACCGTGTCCTGTCCTCCGGCCAGACCGATCACATGGCGTTGCAGAAGTACGACATCCCGGTCGCCGGAGACCCGGAGGTGTTCAAGGAACGCTGGTGGACCGCGATCAACGTGCCCGTCCTCGGCCCGGACGGCAAGGTCGCCTGGATCCTCCACCGGTCCGAGGACATGACCGAGGTCGTCCAGGCCCGTCGCACGGCACAGGTGCTGTCGGCCAGTACCGGCAGGGAAGCGGCCATGGAAGCCGAGCTGTACGCCCGGGCGCGGCAACTCCAGCAGCTGAACGAGGATCTGCGGCAGGCACACGCCCGTGAACGGCGCATCGCCGTGGCCCTCCAGGAAGCCATGCTCCACTCCCCGGACCTGTCCCGGCACTCGGACATCGCCGTGCGCTACCTGCCCGCGACCGGATCCCTGAACGTGTGCGGCGACTGGTACGACGCGGTCGACCTGCCCGCGGACCGCTTCACCGTCACGGTCGGCGACGTGGTCGGCCACGGGCTCATGGCCGCCACCGTCATGGGCAGACTCCGCAGCGCGCTGAGCGCCGCCACCCGCACCGTCCACGGCCCCGCCCAGGCACTGGAGGTCCTGGGGCTGTACGCCCGCTCGGTCGACGGTGCACTGGCCGCCACCGCCGTCCAGGTCCTCGTCGACTGCCACAGCCAGCTGCTCATCTACAGCAGCGCCGGGCACCCCCCGCCCGTCCTGCTGCACCCGGACGGCTCCTGCGAACTGCTCGACCAGGCCACCGACCCACCCCTGGGCGCCCGCCCCGAACACGTCCCCCGTCCGCAGGCCAACGTGACCTACACACCCGGCGACACCCTCGTCCTCTACACCGACGGCCTGGTCGAACGCCGCGGTGAGGACATCGACACCGGCCTCGCCCGTCTGACCTCGACGCTCGCCACCTGCACCGGTTTCGGCGCGGAACACCTCGCCGACGCGCTTCTGGCCCGCCTCGGCGTCGCCAGCGGCGCCACCGACGACATCGCCATCGTCGTCGTCAGCCTGGACCGAGGCACCTGACCGTACTGATCAGGCCGTGGTCGGCGCCGGTGCGTCCGCGCTGCCCGCGCGGTCGCTGGTGTGGGCGAAGCGACCCGTGCTGTTATTCAATGAGGTGTGCGGTCAGGGATCCCGGGGGCCCGGTCGCACGGGTCCGAGTACGGCCCCGGCGGTGGCGCCGGGGATTGCTGAGAGAGCCGCATGGACTCCACACCCTCCCCCTCGTCCTCCTCGGCGTTCGACCTGGTCAGCAGCGCCCTGGGGCGCTACATCCCGCGTGGCGGAGCGGCGGCGGGCGCCGGTTCCGGCGACGCGCGGGGCGACCGCACGACGCGCCGGCGCGCACCGGAGGACCCGGCGGCCGGCCGGCAGGAGCAGATCCTCGGCGCGGTCAACCTGGACAGGGATCTGGTCGTCACCCGCTGCAATCTCGACGCCCCCGTGTTCGCGGGCCTGGACGCCGTGGTCGGGCGGCCGTTCGTCGATCTCCTCCCGCCGGGGGACGTACCGACGGTCACCCGGCGGTTGCGGCAGGTCGTGGAGACCGGCGAGGCGCACGTCGCCCGGATCCAGCGCCTGCGCCGCCGCGACAGGTCGGAGCTGGTGGTCTCGATGAGCATCCTGCCCGCCGCACCACCCGAGGAGGGCCTGACCGTCTCCCTGATCGCGATGGCCAGGAGGCTGCACCTGTACGCCGCCGAGACCGCGATCGGCACCTCGCTGGACATCGGCGAGACCGCGCAGTCGCTGGCGGAGTCCCTGCTGGCCTGGGGAGACGTCGCCGCCGTCGACCTCGACTTCGCGGTGTGGACGGGGGAGGGGGTCAGCGGTCGGACGAAGGGACGCATCCGGCTGCGGCGGGCGGCCCTCGTGCCGGACCGGGCGTGGCCCGAGGGCTACGTGACTCCGGGCGACGATCTTCCCGGCGACGCGAGCCGCCTGCTCGCCCAGGCGGTGCTGCGCGACGACGCCCCGCAGACGATCGTCATACCCGACCGGGAGGCGGTCGAGCGGGTCCTCGGCAGTCCACGGGTCGTGCGGGCCCTGGTGCCCGGTGACCGGTCCGCGGGTGTGGCGTGCATACCGCTGGTCCTGGACGGCACACCGCCCGTCGTACTGGGCGTGGCGGAGGTCTGGCGGCGAGCGGACTGCCCCTTCCGCGACAGCGAGCTGCTCGACCTGCAGGAACTGGTGGCGAGGACCGCCCACCACGTCGACCTCGCCCGGCAGCACCAGCGCGAGCACACGCAGGTGCTGGCCCTGCAGCGCCGGCTCCTGCCCCGGACCGGTGGCGACACCATCGAGATCGCCAGCGTCTACCAGCCCGCCACACCCGACAGTGCGGGCGTCGGCGGCGACTGGGTGAACAGCTTTCCGCTGCCGGACGGCCGGACCGCACTCGTGGTCGGTGACGTGGTCGGGCACGGCCTGGGAGCCGCGGCGACCATGGGACAGCTGAGCATGGAGGCCCGCGCGCTGCTGTCCGCGGGGCTCGCGCCCGACGAGGTACTGGAGCACCTGGACGAGACCGTGGCGCTCCTGGACGACGCGGAGTCCGGGCTGACGGCCGGCTACAGCGCCCTCGGGTCGACCTGCTGCATCGCCCTCTACGACCCGGTCGGCCACCACGTGACGCTGTCCAGCGCGGGTCACCTCCCCCCGGTCCTGGTCTCCCCGGACGGCCACGCGGACACGCTCGCGGTCCGCCCCCACCCCGGTCTGGGCGCCGAGTTCGCGCTGCGGGAACCGTTCGACGTGCACACCTTCGGCGCGCCCCCGGGGTCCCTGCTCGCCCTGTACACCGACGGTCTGGTGGAGGACCCGGCCGTATCGATCGACGAGGGCATCGGGAGGCTGGCGGACGCCGTGTCCGCGGTGCACCCCTGGGACACCCTGCAGCGGGCCGCACGGCACGTCGTCTCGGTGCTGGCTCCCGCGCACCAGCGCGACGACGTCACCCTGCTGCTCGCACGGATGATCGGCTACCGCAAGGGGGACACCGCGACCTGGCGGCTGCCGGCCCGCGACGACGCCCCCGCCCGCGCCCGCGCGCAGGTCGCCGCCCTGCTGCGGCGATGGGCCACCAGGGACGACACCCGCGACACCGTGGTGCTGCTGGTCAGCGAGCTGGTCACGAACTCGGTGCGCTTCGCCACCGGGCCCGTCACGGTACGGCTGATCAGGGTCGGCCACGGCCTGCTGTGCGAGGTGGGCGACACCGGCAACGGCAGGCCGCTCCTCAGGCGGGGCGGCCTGCTCGACGACGGCGGGCGTGGCCTGCACATCGTGCACAGGCTCACGACCCGGTGGGGGGTGCGGTGGACGGACGCCGGGAAGGTGGTCTGGGCCGAAGTCGCACGGTGACGCGGCGACGTGCGACGGTGATGCGGCGACGTGCGACGGTGATGCGGCGACGTGCGACGGTGATGCGGCGACGTGCACGGTGACGCGGCGACGTGCGACGGTGACGCGGCCCCGGCCGGGACGGACGCGCCCGCGTGCGCGGGCTGGTTCTACAGCCACTCCCCTTCCAGGGCGGTGGCGGTGAGGCCCGGTGCCGCCGCGTACAGGACGGCCCGGTCGCCGGACTTCTGCCTCCCGGCGTCGTACGCCCGCCGCAGGATGTCGAACACGGCGGCGCCCCCGCGGTTGCCTGTGGTGTAGCTGTCCCGGCTGTAGTCCAGCAGTCCCGCCGGCCACGTGTCGGGCATCGTCTGCTCCATGTACTCCAGCACCCGGGTCCCTCCGGGGTGCGCGAGCAGCACGTCGGGGTGCCAGGAGTCGGGGGTGTCCTGGTAGCGGGCGCGCAGCCACTCCCACATCGCGGTGACCGTCTCCTGCACGGCCCGCGGCCCGCGCCGGTCCATCACGAAGTGGGTGCCGTCCGCCCGCGTCTCCAGCCGGTGCAGGTCCTGGGTGCCGGGCAGGGTGTGGTGCCAGGCGGCGTCCAGCCGCAGCACCGACTCGCGCCTCGGACGGCCCGTCACGACCGCGGCGACCGCGGTGTCCGCGAACAGCAGCCGGACGATCAGGGACTCGAGGGTGTCGTCCGCGGGCTGGTAGGTCGTGCTCAGCGCCTCCGCGATGACGACCAGGACCACCCGGTCGGGGTCCGCCGCCACGAGGTCCGCCGCCAGCGCCAGGGAGCGGGTTCCCGCGACACAGGCCCACTGCGTGGCCGGCAGCAGCATCACGTCGCCACGGAGCGGAAGCCGGTTGGCCAGGGCCACGTCCAGGCCCGGCAGCGCCGGGGTGGTGGAGTGACTGGTGATCAGGCAGTCGACGTCCGTGGGGTCCAGCCCGGCTGCCTGCAGGGCCCCGCGAGCCGCACGCTCCCCGTACGACTGCACGGCCTCCCAGGCCGGTGCGGTGCGCTCCTGCACGGTCTGCGGCGCGGGTATGGTCTCCAGGGCGGCGATCACACGGTCCACGTCGTGCTGGGTGAACCCGTCGCGCGCCAGGGCCTCTTGGGCAGGCTCGATGCCGACAGCCCGCAGGCCACTGCCGTTGCCGGGCGCGACGGCGGCCTTCAGTGGCAGCATCCACCCGCGGGTCTCGATGCCCGTACTGGCCGCGATGCCGTCGATCCGCGGCGCCCACGCCGCGTGCGGGTGCCGGTCGCGCACCTCCGTCACGATCTGGCTGGTCTTCACGGTGTGCTCGCCGTGTATGACGGCAGGAGGGCAGACGTAAGCGGCCATAATGGGGCACCTTTTCGGGGGACCTGAGACGGGTGAGAGGGGGGAACGTCACTTGTGCTGTGTCATGGGTCACTTCGGAACAGCGAGCCCAAGGCGATGCCGATTAGCCCGATTTGGGATTTGGTATCCGTTTCGAGGATGGGCGATAAACGGACAATTCCGCTGTGACGCAGGCAACGTATGCGCCCTTGGGATGCGTGACACGGGACACAGTGCCGACGAGCCCTCAGGGGGTCCCAGGTCTCGGGGAGGCGGCCGATGCCGCCCGGGTGGCCGGCGTGCCGGCCGCTTGTGCCGACGACACCGCCACGACCGTGGGCCGACGGGGGCGGAGAGAGCCGGAGGGCGGGCACCGGCGGTGCTCCGGTGGCGTGGCCGGACCCGATGGCGGGTGACGCTTCACCCGGGCCTGCCGCCGGTGCCCGTGGGGACGGGAGACGATCAGCCGCGGCCCTGTACGGCCATCTCCGCGAGCAGGGACCAGTCCTCCTGCGGGAGCGTCATGTTGACGATGCGCGGCGTCTCGGCGAGGTGCGGCGGCAACGTCTGCTGCGCCGTGCGGAAATGGGCCGAGTGGACGTGCGCGGCACCCGCCTCCTCGTCGCGGAAGGCCTCGACGAGCACGTACTCGGTCGGATCGTCGACGCTGCGGGACCAGTCGAACCACAGGCAACCCGGTTCGGCGCGTGTCGCCTCGGTGAACGCGGCCGCGATCTGCGGCCATTGGTCGGCATGCTCCGGCAGTACCCGGAACTTCGCGGTAATGAAGATCATTCAAGCTCCTCGACGGGCGACGTGTTCTGTGCGTCCATGGTCTGCGCGGTCCCCCGCCGTCGAAGGGGCCGACGCGCCGAGGACGCGCGGGAGCGGTCCGGGGAGCGGGGAGGCGTCAGCGGGTCGTGTGGTGGCCGGGCCCGGCCCGCTGAAGACGCGCCCGGGCGAGCGGTACGGCGTCGGCGGCGTCGGCGAGCACGACCACGGGCTGCGGCCACCGTCACCGGTATGGCGGTCGACCGGATCTGGCGGTGGGTCAGCCCGGCGGCGGACTCGGCCACCCCGAACCGTCGGCACCGGCGTCCGGGTGACGGCGGCCCGTCCGCGCAGGACGCGCATTCCGGCAGCCGACGCTCGCGGGGCGACGCCGTCGCACGAGCCGGGACCGTGAACGGGCCGAGGCCGAACCCACCGAGTCGGACTTGCCGAATCGGACCTGAGGAGTCAGACCTGAGGAGTCGACCCCGAGGAATCGGACCTGGCGAATCGAGTCAGTCGAGGTCGAACTGGTCGAGGTCGAACTGGTCGAGAAGGAAGTCGACCGGGGTCAGCCGTGGTGCGGCGGCAGTGCCGTCGGGGAGAGGCTGTTCCGCCCAGATGACCTTGCCGCGGGTCGTGTACCGCGTCCCCCATCGCTGAGCGAACTGTGCCACCAGGAACAGCCCCCGTCCGCCTTCGTCCGTCGTCGCCGCCCTCCGCAGGCGCGGCAAGGTGCCGCTGCCGTCCGAGACCTCGCAGATCAGACAGCGTCCGCGCAGCAGCCGCACGCGCACCGGCGGCGAGCCGTACCGGATCGCGTTCGTGACCAGTTCGCTGACGATCAGTTCCGTGGCGAACCCGATCTCCTCCAGCCCCCACTGCCGCAACATCTCCCTGCAGCGCGCCCGTACCGAGGGGACCAGCGCCGGGTCGGGCGGCACCTCCCACTCGGCCACGCGCGAGGGCGGGAACGTCCGGGTGCGTGCCGTGAGCAGCGCGATGTCGTCGGAGGAGTGCGACGGCTTCAGCGCGTCGATCACCGCTTGACACGTC
Source organism: Streptomyces sp. NPDC029151 (assembly GCF_055564315.1). Taxonomy (NCBI): domain Bacteria; kingdom Bacillati; phylum Actinomycetota; class Actinomycetes; order Kitasatosporales; family Streptomycetaceae; genus Streptomyces; species Streptomyces sp. NPDC029151. The sequence goes on along the minus strand of NZ_JBVHWQ010000010.1, from coordinate 52,127 downwards.
TCGTCCGGGCTGCGGCTCCCTGATCCGTCCAACGCCCGGCGCAGCCGCTCCAGCCCCACGTCGATGTCCTGGCTGCGGTCCTCCACCAGCCCGTCCGTGTACAGCACCAGTTGTGAACCCTGCGGCAGGGACAGCTCGGTCGTCTCGAACGGGTAGCCGCCCAGACCGAGGGGCGCCGATGCGGGCACCCCGGCACAGGCGACCGTCCCGTCCGGGCGCACCACGACCGGTTCCGGGTGTCCCGCACGGGCCATGGTGCAGACCCCCGCCACCGGGTCGTAGACCGCGTAGAGGCAGGTCGCTCCGGTCACGCCCTCGCCCTCGTGGTCCTCCGCCGTGTCACCCGTGTGCTGTTCGTTGTCCATGCGGACGACCAGGTCGTCCAGGTTGCCGAGCACCTCGTCCACGGGCAGGTCGAGGACGGCGAAGTTGTGCACCGCGGTGCGCAGCCGGCCCATCGTCGCCGCCGCGTGCAGGCCGCGCCCGACGACGTCGCCCATCACCAGGGCCACGCGCGCCCCCGGGAGCGGGATGACGTCGAACCAGTCCCCGCCCACACCGGCCTCCGCCGGCAGATACCGCCAGGCCACCTCCAGCGCGTCCTGTTCCGGCTGCCCCCGGGGCAGCAGGCTGCGCTGCAGTGTCACCGCCATCGCGTGTTCCCGGGTGAACCTCCGGGCGTTGTCGATGGCCACCGCCGCCCGCACGGCCAGTTCCTCCGCGAAGGCGAGGTCCTCGGGTTCGAACGCCGGGGAATCCGCCGTGCGGTAGAAGTTCACCACGCCCAGGGCCACGTTCCGCGCCCGCAGCGGGACGGCCACCAGCGACCGCAGCCCGCACTCCAGGGCCTTGCGGGAGCGCTCGGGATCCTGTTCCCGCCAGCCGTGCGCCTGCCGCAGATCCGGCTCCAGCACGCCTCGCCCCTCCTGCAGCGTGCGCAGCTGCGGGCTCCGGGGGGAGAAGGCGATCACCTCGCCCAGCGGATACACCGGCACCCTGGGCTGGGCACCGCCGATCGCCACCCGGCGCAGCTGCCGCCAGCCCTCCGCGGTCGGCTCCCATCCGCGCAGCACCGCGGCGAGCAGATCCACCGTCACCAGGTCGGCGAACTGCGGCGTCGCCACCTCGGCCAGCTCCTGGGCCGTACGCCCCACGTCCAGCGTCGTACCGATCCCGACCCCGGCCTCGTACAGCAGCTTCAGCCGCTCCCGTGCGACCTCGGCCCGTCCCGAGACCGCCGCCAGTTCCGTGGTGTCCCGCAGGGTCACCACGCTGCCTCCCCGGTCGGACCGCGGGTACGTCGGCCGCTTGTTCACCGCCAGCAGCCGGTCCCCTGCTCGATGCACCTCGTCGGTGACCGCCTCCGGCGACGACAGCAGGCGCATGACCGGATCCGGCAGCCCCAGCTCCCGCACCGGACGCCCGCGGACGTCCTCCGGCAGCCCGAGCAGCCGCGTCGCCTCGGGGTTCGCCAGCAGCAGCCGGCCGTCGGCACCGGTGATCAGCACCCCCTCGCGCACCGCGTGCAGGACCGCGTCGTGGTGCTCGTACAACTGCGCGAGCTCCACCGGGGACAGGCCGTGGGTGTGCCGTCGCAGCCGCCGGGACACGAGTGTCGTTCCCGTCACGGCGAGCGTCAGCGCGGCCGCGCCGCTGCCCAGGATGATCGGAAGCTGCGGCAGCCACAGCGCCGCCACGTTCTTGACCGTGAGCCCGGCGGAGACCAGGCCGACCACCTTGCCGCGCGAGTCCGTCACCGGGACCACGGCCTGCACGTCCGTCCCCCTGCCCTCGGGCAGAGGGGGTCCGCCGGCCTGCTCGACGACGGTACGGCCGTGCAGCGCCGGTTCGATGGTGCCGACGAACTTCTTCCCGATCTCCCGCGGGTAGGGGTATGTGTAGCGAATGCCTGTCGTGCTCATGGCAATAATGAAATCCATGCCCGTGCGCTTGCGGGCCTCCTCGGCCCGCGGCTGGAGCACCGCCGACGGATCCCGGCTCCGCAGGGCCGCGGCCGTGCCGGGGGCGCTCGCGAACGACTGGGCCGCGATGACCGACGCCCGTCGCCCCTGCTGGAGAGCGTCACGCGCCGCCTGGAGCACCATGCCCACCATCGCGGCCACGACCAGCAGGACCACGATGACGACCTGGAGAAGGAACACCTGACCGGCCGCACTGCGCAGGTTCAGCAGGGAAGCGCGACCTGCACGCGGACGCCCGGCGGGCGGATGACGTTCCGGGCCCCGAAGGCGCCCGGAAAATACCTTCATACACCCTTGATAACACCACTGTGGGCGGCCGGCGTCGGCGGACGCCGCGGATGGCCGGTGCACTCGGGTGCGGGCGCTTTCACGGAACGTAGACCGTTATGCCCCGATAAGATACTTCTGTGATCAGGACAGGACGGCCTCGGCGCCACCGCCTTCCCCACGGTGGCCGACGCGAGCCCGTGATGCTGTCCCCCGTGCTCCTCACCATCGTGATCTCCGCCCTGGCCTTCGCCACCCCCAGGGAGATCGCCTTCAGCCGCCTCCTGCCCGTCGCGCCCGCCATCGCCGCCGCGATGTGGCCCGTGGTCCCCACGATCCTGCTGGGGGCGTTCTGCCTGCTGGTCATGATCGGGCTCAGCCTCGTCTACTCCGACCTGGGGACACCCTACACGGCGGCCGCGATCGCCGCAGTCACCCTGGCGGCCGCCTACACGAGCCGTCTCCGGCTCCAGCGGGAGGAGGCCCTCTTCCAGATCCGGCTCGTCGCCGACGCCGCCCAGCAGGTGCTGTTGCGCCCGCTGCCGCGCCGGGTCCAGTGCGTCGAGATCGAGTCGCTGTACCTGGCCGCCCAGGAGCAGGCCCGCATCGGAGGCGACTTCTACGAGGTGGCCGACACGCCCTACGGCGTCCGGCTGCTCATCGGCGACGTGCGCGGTAAGGGGCTGTCCGCGGTGGGGGCCGCCTCGGCGGTGATCAACTGCTTCCGGGAGAACGCGTACGACCAGCCGGACCTGAGGAGCATCATCCACCGTCTGGAGACCAGCATCGGCCGCTACAGTGTCGCGCTGCTCGACCCCGACCAGCCTGAGCACTTCGCCACCGCCCTGATCGCCGAGATCCGGTACGAGGGAGGACAGGTGAGGATCCTCAACTGCGGGCACCCACCGCCCCTGCTGATGCGGAGCGGAGAGATCCGCGTCCTCGAACCCACCGTCCCCTCGACGCCCCTCAACCTGGCGACGCTCCTCGGAGAGGACTACACCATCGACACCGTCCCCTTCGCCCCGGGCGACCAGATGCTGCTCTACACCGACGGAGTGACGGAGACCCGGGACCGCACCGGCACCTTCTTCCCGCTGCCCGAGTGGGTCCGGCAGCTCGGCCCGGCGGCACCCCGCGAGCTGCTGGACCGACTTCACCGGGACCTGCTCCACTACAGCGGCGGACGGCTCGACGACGACATCGCGGCCGTCGCCGTCCGCTGTGGTCAGGCCGGGGCCCGACAGGACTTCGCATAGGCCGCCGGAAGCCGGGGCTGTCTGCCCGTACCGCCTGGAGGGGGCCGGCCTCCCGGGGCGCGCACCGGCCCGGCCCGTCCGTCCCTGACGCCCGGCGCTCGCGTGCGCCGGCGAGGCCGTGACCCGGAGGAGGCCGGCTTCCGGATGCGTCCGCCGCCGCGCCGCTAGGCGATGGCCAGCTCGGCCCAGATGGTCTTTCCCGACGCCGTGTAGCGCGTGCCCCAGCGCTGGGACATCTGGGCGACGAGGAAGAGGCCGCGGCCCCCCTCGTCGTCCCGGCGTGCTCGCCGCAGGTGGGGCGCGGTGTGCGCGTTGTCGGAGACCTCGCACAGCAGGGAGCGGTCCCTGATCAACCGCAGCATGACGGGCCCGGAGGCGTACCGGATGCTGTTGGTGACCAGCTCGCTCACCACGAGTGCCGCGTTGAACGACAGTTCCGCCAGGCCCCAGTCCGCCAGTTGGCGTTCGGTGTCCGTGCGGGCCCGCGCCACCATGGCCGGGTCGGGCGGCAGCTCCAGGTCCGCCACATGGTCGGCGCCGAGCCGCCGGGTGCGCACGAGCAGCAGCGTGGCATCGTCGGACTGCGGGCCCGGCGGCCGGGCCGACAGGGCACGGTCGCACAGTTCCTCCAGTGGGCACCGCTGCCAGGTGAGCACATGGGCCAGACGGTCGATCCCGCTGTCGATGTCGGTGTGCCGGTCCTCCACGACCCCGTCGGTGAAGAACGCCACGACGCTGCCACGGGGCAGACTCAGCTCGACGTTCTCGTAGGGCAGGCCGCCCAGCCCCAGGGGCGGTCCCGGCGCCAGCGCGGACAGGGCCACCGAGCCGCTCGCGTCGGCAACGATCGGCGGGGGATGGCCCGCGCTCGCCCAGACGCACCGGCCGCCGACGGGGTCGTAGATCGCGTACAGGCACGTCACCCCGAGCGTCTCGTCGCCGAGCCCGTCGTCGGCGTCGGTTTCCGCGTCCTGCGCGACCAGGCCGTCCAGCCGGGTGAGCAGCTCGGCCGGGTCCAGGTCCAGCAGGGCCAGGGTCCGTACGGTGGCGCGCAGCCGGCCCATGGTCGCGGCCGCGTGCACTCCGTGGCCCACCACGTCGCCGACGGTCAGGCCCACCCGGGCACCGGACAGCGGGATGAGGTCGAACCAGTCACCGCCCACGCCCACACGGCTGTCGGCGGGCAGGTAGCGGTACGCCACGTCGACCGCACTCTGCTCGGGCAGGTGCTGCGGCAGCAGGCTTCGCTGGAGCACCAGTGCCGCCGCGTGCTGGCTGGTGTACCGGCGGGCGTTGTCGATGCCGACGGCGGCCCGCTCGGCGAGTTCCACGGCGAGCGTCTGCTCCTCGGGCCCGAAGCGGTCGGGGTTGCTGCTGCGCCGGAAGGTGGCGAGGCCCAGGACCGCGTTGCGGGTGAGCAGCGGGACGAAGAGGGAGGAGTGCGCGGAACGGGAGGCCGGCGCGACGGCCGGGCCCGTGCCGACCGGTGCCCCGGGGCGCGAGAAGTCGACGACGGGACGACTGGAGGCCAGACTCTGCGCCTGCGGTGACGAGGGCGGGTAGGAGACGGGACTGGTGCGGAACTCCTCCGCTGTCCGGCCGTGCATCCGCAGCAGACTGTGCCCCGGCGCGGAGCCCGTGGGCGGCTGCCGCCCCTCGATGACCGCCGGCGCCAGGTCCACCAGCACCTCGTCGGCCAGCTGCGGTACCGCGACGTCCGCGAGTTCCGCGGCTGTACGCCGCACGTCCAGCGAGGCGCCGATGCGCTTCCCCGCCCGTACGAGCAACGACAGCCGCTCCTGGGCCCGGTAGCGCTCGGTGATGTCGAGGGACTCCTCGAAGAGCCCCAGCAGCTCCCCCCGGGCGTCGACCAGGCGGTGGTACGAACAGGACCAGACGTGCTCGCGCCCCGGGTCGGCAGGGGCACGCCCGCGATAGTGCATGCCCATGATCGGTTCCCCCGTCGTCAGCACGTGCTCCATGATCTGGTCCTCGTCCGGAGGGTGGTGGCGGGAGATGAACTCGCCCTCGGGGAACAGGTCCGCGGCCGGCCGGCCGACGTACTGGGCGATCCCCGCCAGCTCCAGATCGGTGGAGACGTTCCCCCACAGGACGCGCATGTCGGTGTCGAAGATCGTCAGGCCCACGTCGGACTCGGTCGCCAGCCCCTGCAGCAGCGCCAGCTGCGCCTCCCAGCCGCGCAGCGCCGTCAGGTCGGCCGCGACCACGACGGTCGCGGCGGCACCCCGGTGCGCGAGCGGGCTGAACGTCACGGCCGCGCGCAGGGTACGGCCGTCCCGGCAGCAGAGGTCGAGGACCGTGCTGCGGGGCCTGTGCGCCGTGCACAGCTTGCAGAGGGTGGACAGCCGCTGCTCGGGGGTCGCCGCCAGCAGCCGGGAGGCCGGCTGCCCGAGCACGTCCTCGGGGGAGTGCCCGAGCAGGCGCCGGGCAGAGGGTCCCCAACCGCACACGCGGCCTTCGGCGTCCAGTACCGCGGTGGCGGCCTTGGAGAGGTCCAGGGGGCTGTGGAAATCGACGTTGGCGGCATGCGGAAAACGATCCATGGCACCGCTTCCCTCCGTGCCCCCTCAGGATCCCGTGCCGCAGGACGGACGACAACCGCACCCGCGATCGCGACGCCCCGGCGGTCGGCGGGGGCCCGTGGCCGGCGCAGCCCGGCGGCCGGCACGGGCGAGTGGCCGGCGCGGGCCCGTCCGATGGGTGAGCCGCGTCGCATCGGGACGGGCAGGCTTGCTATGCAACGAGTTGCATAGAATGATCGTCGTCATGGCGCTCGAACACGCGATCCTCGTGTCGCTTCTGGAGAAGCCAGGCTCCGGCTACGAGCTGGCCCGGCGCTTCGAACGGTCCATCGGCTACTTCTGGACCGCCACCCACCAGCAGATCTACCGCGTGCTCAAGCGCATGGAGAACGACGGCTGGGTCGACGTCCGGGACGTCCCGCAGCAGGGCCGGCCGGACAAGAAGGAGTACTCCGTCGCCGACCTCGGCCGGGCCGCGCTGACCTCCTGGTTGCACGACCCCACCGAGCCGGAGAGCGTCCGTCACGACCTGGCCGTGAAGATCCGGGGCGCCGCCTTCGACGAGGACCCGTCCGCCCTGATCCACGAGGTGGAACGGCACCGGCAGGCGCACCGGAACCGGCTGGCGCACTACCTCGCCGGCCAGGAAAGAGACTTCCCGGCGCCCGGGGCCGACGGGGCCGGCCCCGGGGTGCCGCCGGACGCGGAGCGGGAGCTGCAGCACGTCGTGCTGCGCGGCGGCATCGCGTACGAGCGGATGATGATCGACTGGCTGGACGACGTGCTGGCCACACTGGCCCGGTTCGGCCCGGCCCGCTGATCACCGCCGCACCCGCAGCCGTACTCGCGCCCCGCCCGCCGGCAGCGATCCGCCCGCCCCCGCACCGATCGGCCCAGCTCCGACCCACCCGGTACAGATCCGCCCGCCCCCGCACCGATCGGCCCAGCCCCGACCCACCCGGCACCGATCCGCCCGCCCCCGCACCGATCCGCCCAGCCCCGACCCACCCGGCACCGATGGGCCGGACCCGACCACCCGGCACCGATGGCCGGACCCGACCCGCCTCGGCCGGTCCGGCCGTCACGCCCCCATCCGATCCGATCCACCCCCCGTCCACCAGCCGAAAGGCGTCATCCCCATGGCCGACCAGCTGCTGTTCAACCCGCGCACCTACGACCCCGCGCACTTCGACCCCGAGACGCGCCGCTTGCTGCGGGCCACCGTCGACTGGTTCGAGGAACGCGGGAAGCGGCGGTTGACCGAGGACTACCGCACCCGCGCGTGGCTCGGCGACTTCCTCGCCTTCGCGGCGAAGGAGAACCTGTTCGCCACCTTCCTGACACCGTCGTCCGCCGCGGGGGAGGGGGAACCGGACAAGCGGTGGGACACCGCCCGCATCGCCGCGCTCAACGAGATCCTGGGCTTCTACGGCCTCGACTACTGGTACGCGTGGCAGGTCACGATCCTCGGCCTCGGCCCGGTCTGGCAGAGCGACAACGCAGCCGCCCGCGCCCGCGCCGCCGAACTCCTCGACCAGGGCGAGGTGTTCGCGTTCGGCCTGTCCGAGAAGGCCCACGGCGCCGACATCTACTCCACCGACATGCTGCTCGAACCCGACGGCGACGGCGGCTTCCGGGCCACCGGCTCCAAGTACTACATAGGCAACGGCAACGCCGCGGGACTCGTCTCCGTCTTCGGCCGCCGTACCGACGTCGAGGGCCCCGACGGTTACGTCTTCTTCGCCGCCGACAGCCGTCACCCGGCCTACCACCTGGTCAAGAACGTCGTCGACTCCTCGAAGTTCGTCAGCGAGTTCCGCCTCGAGGACTACCCCGTGGCGGCCGAGGACGTCCTGCACACCGGTCGGGCCGCCTTCGACGCGGCCCTCAACACGGTCAACGTGGGCAAGTTCAACCTGTGCACCGCCTCGATCGGCATCTGCGAGCACGCGATGTACGAGGCCGTCACCCATGCCCACAACCGCATCCTCTACGGCCGCCCCGTGACGAGCTTCCCGCACGTGCGGCGCGAGTTGACCGACGCGTACGTCAGGCTCGTCGGCATGAAGTTCTTCAGCGGCCGCGCTGTGGACTACTTCCGGTCCGCCGGCCCCGACGACCGCCGCTACCTGCTCTTCAACCCGATGACGAAGATGAAGGTGACCACGGAGGGCGAGAAGGTCATCGACCTGATGTGGGACGTCATCGCGGCCAAGGGCTTCGAGAAGGACAACTACTTCGGCCAGGCCGCCGTGGAGATCCGCGGCCTGCCGAAGCTGGAGGGCACGGTCCACGTCAACCTGGCGCTGATCCTGAAGTTCATGCGCAGCCACCTCCTCGACCCGGTCGAGTACCCGGACGTCCCCACCCGTCTCGACGCGGCCGACGACGACTTCCTGTTCCGGCAGGGGCCGGCGCGCGGTCTCGGAGCGGTGCGCTTCCACGACTGGCGGCCCGCGTTCGACGCGTACGCGCACCTGCCCAACGTGAGCCGCTTCCGCGAACAGGCCGACGCCCTCTGCGCGTTCGTGGCCACCGCCGCTCCCGACGCGGAGCAGAGCCGCGACCTCGACCTCGTCCTCGCGGTCGGTCAGCTCTTCGCCCTCGTCGTGCACGGGCAGCTCATCCTGGAGCAGGTCGCCCTGACCGGACTCGACGAGGACGTGCTCGACGAACTCTTCGCCGTCCTCGTGCGGGACTTCTCCGCGCATGCCGTCGAACTGCACGGCAAGGACTCGGCGACCGAACAGCAGCAGGAATGGGCGCTGGGGTCGATCCGGCGGCCGGTCGTCGACGAGGCACGCACCGAGCGGGTCTGGCGACTGGTCGAGGCGCTCTCCGGCGCGTACGAGATGGCGCCGTAGACACGACGTACGCATCGACGAGGCACCTCACGGGGGCCGGGCCGCACGGGCCCGGCCCCCGGTCGTTCCGGAGGCCCCGCATCACCGCGGAGGGCCGCCCCCTGCGCCGCGTCTTTGCCGCGGCGTTACCTACCCCACATGTCGGCCGACGATTGAGCACGCGCTCGATCCGCCCCGTTGACCCCGGTAGCTGCTGACCGCTGCCCGGCTCGGGTCACCCCTTGCCTTCCGTCAACCCGCCAACGGAGAACGGCCGCTTCATGGACTACTGCGTTCCGTGCAACCGCACGCTCAACGGTGCCGTCACCTGCCCCGAGTGCGGGGCCTACGACTTCGGCATGGCACAGCCGGGCGAGCGGAGAGACGGCGCTCCGGCCGTCGACGGGGCGATGCCGCCCGTCCGCCTCGACGGGGAACCGGGCTCCTCCGGCCCCGCCCTCCCCGGCCCGCCGACTCCGCCGCAGGACCTGTCGGCAGACCGGTACGACCGCCCGTCGCGGCTGAGGAAATACGCCGTCCACTCCGTCGTCGCCGTCGCCTTCACCGTCCTCGGTGGCGTGGCCACCGCGTCGGTGCTGCTCCAGCCGGCAGCCCCGCGAGCAGCGTCACCGACCGAGTCCGTCTCCGCGGAACCCGAGGTCCCCGTCACGGACTCCCCGGCGTCACCGGAGCGCGAGCCCACGCATCCGGCGCGAAGCGGCGTCCGAGACCGGAACGGGGACGGGAACGGGCGTCCTGCACCGGCCCCACCGCGCGCGCGACGGCCGGTCGTGCCGCCTCCCGCCGCCACCGCCAGTGCGCCGTCACCGGCGAAGGAGAAGCCCACCCCCCGCCCTTCCGCCAGCCGTCGTCCCAGTCCGCCCGCGCGAACGGCAACCCCCACCCCACGGCCCTCCGCCAGCCCTTCGGGCGGCGCCAGCCCCTCTCCGACCAGGAGCGGCTCACCGAGCACGTCGCCTTCACCCGACCGCTGAGGCCGACCCGGCAAGCGGCGCCGATCCCCTCTCCGACCAGGAGCGGCTCACCGAGCACGTCGCCTTCACCCGACCGCTGAGGCCGACCCGGCAAGCGGCGCCGATCCTCGCGGAAAAATTGCTCGGCCAAGTAATGGTGAGTTGAGCTTGAACCTCGCCTACCTGCACCAGCTGGAGGCCCCGGGCGTACGCGACCTGACGCTCCGGCTGCGCAAGGCATGGCCGACGACCTTCGTCCTCAACCCCTTCACCGGCCGGGAACCCACCGGACCGGCCGAGCTGGAACTCCTCGAGAACGGCACCGCCGACCTGCTCGCCTACGGCGCCCTCTTCCTCGCCAACCCCGACCTGCCCGCCCGCCTGGCCCGGGGCGGCCCGTTCAACACCCCCGACCCCGCCACCTTCTACGGCGGCGACGAGAAGGGCTACACCGACTACCCCGCGCTGGAGGAAGCCGACGCCTGACGGCTCGGCGGCAGACCCGAGCCCGCCGGGCATGCCGCGCCTGAGCAGCGCATATCCTGCCCTCAGGATGCGGCCGAGGGGCGCACGCGGCGGTCGGCCCCACCGCCGGCCGCCGCGGTCGGCCCCGGTGGTCAGGCCGCACGGGAGGAAGCGGAAGGCGCCATGGAAACCGAGGCAACGCCCCAGGTCCCCGAGGCCGGGGAACTCCCCGAGGCCGCACGCCGGGGGCCCATCAGTCATGCGATCTTCCGGGTGGCCCGACTGCACCGCATGCTCGCCGGCCAGCTGCTGCGCGAGGTCGGACTGCACCCGGCCCAGGAGCTGGTCATGATGCAGCTCTGGGACCGCGGCCGGATGCGTCAGACCGACCTGGCCCGGCACGTCGGCGCCGACGCGGCCACCATGACCCGCACCATCCAGCGCCTGGAGAAGGCGGGCTTCGTGCGCCGCGTGCGCTCCACCAGCGACAAACGCTCCGTCCTGGTCGAACCCACCGCCGCCAGCCAGGCCCTGCGCCAACAGGTCGAGGACCTCTGGGCGCGCCTTGAGGGCTGTGCCGCCGGCGACCTCACCGACGCCGAACGCGGCGAGAGCCTCGCCGTGCTCGAACGCCTCGAAATCAACCTGGCCGCCGTCGTCAAGGACGCCGTCCCGCCCGCGCGCCCCGACGCGCCCGACGCCTGACGGTGCGGTCGGGGGGCGAACAGGTCGTACCTCGTACAGCGCGAACCGGGTGTGTCGCGCACCACATCCAGCGCCACGCACCGCGCGAACCAGGGCCACCCGGCCCCCCGGCCACCGGGTTGGACACCGCCCAGGGCCGAGCGACCCCCCATGCCCCTCGCCCGGCTCCCCGTGCCAACGTGCCCGTCGTTCCTCCCGTCCGGCCAGGAGGCGGGCGTCCTCGTTCGCAGCTCCCCGAGTCGGCGCCGGTCGGCCATTTACATAAGCCGTGAATATAAAAAGGCTATGCTTCATGCGTGAGCCGTCAACACACCACTCCTGGCGCGTCCGCCGCCATCGGGGCAGCCCTCTATGGCCTGGCCACCAGGGCCGCGAGACGCCTGCCCCGGGACATGAGCCTGACATCCGCCGCCACCCTGGCCACCCTCGACCGGACCGGCCCCCGGCGCATCACCGATCTGGCCGCGGTCGAGGGCGTCACCCAGCCCGCGATGACCGCCCTGGTCCGGGTGATGGAGGAGTCCGGCCTGGTCGAGCGGCGGGGCGACGCGTCCGACAAGCGGGTCACGCTGGTGTGTCTGACCGAGGCCGGCGCCTCCTATGTCCGGACGCGGCGCCAGGCGGGCGTCCACGCGTTCGAGCGGTTGATCGGCGAGCTCACCGGCGACGAGGTCGAGGCGCTGGTGGCGGCCCTTCCGGCGCTGGAGCATCTGGCAGAGCTCGAAAGCCGGGACCGCGAAGGGCCGAAACAGTGACCGGGCAGCCGGTCGACGGAGTCGAGGTGAAGGCGTTCCCGGTGGCGCGTACCGAGGCACGGCTGCTGGTCCCCGCCCTGATGTTCATCGCTCTGGTCGTGGCGGCGGTCGCCAGCCTCGGGACGCCGCTCATCACCAGCGTGGCGACCTCGTTCCACGTCTCGCTCGGCAGCGCGCAGTGGACGCTGACCGTCGCGCTGCTCAGCGGCGCCGTCGCCACGCCGGTCCTGGGCCGGCTCGGAGCAGGCCCGCACCGGCGGGCCACCATCCTCGCCACGCTGGCGGTCGTCGTCGCCGGCAGCGCCCTCACCGTGCTGCCGCTGCCGTTCGCGTGGCTGCTGGCCGGCAGGGCGGCCCAGGGCGTCGGACTCGGGCTGACGGCACTGATGATGGGCGTCGCCCGGGACCACCTCCCCGAGGAGCGCGGCGCGGCCGTGATCGCCCTGATCTCGGTGGTCTCGATCATCGGGGCCGGCGTCGGCTACCCGCTGGCCGCACTGCTCGCCGAGCTCGGCGGGGTACGGGCCGCCTACGGCCTCGGTCTGGTCGTCACCGCCGCCGCCCTCCTGACCGCGTGGCGCTCCATGCCCGAAGCCCCCGAAGGCCGCTCCGCCCGCGTGGACGTGGCAGGCGCGGTCGTCCTGGCCGCTGCGCTGCTCCTGGTGCTGTTCCTCGCCGGCGAACGGAATCTGTGGAGCCGGCACCTCGCCGTGGCGGCGGGCCTCGCCGTCGTCGCGGTCGTGCTGCTCTGCGCCTGGGCCGTCATCGAACTGCGCAGCACGACGCCCCTGGTCGATGTGCGGGCGGTGCGGCACCCGGCGGTCGCCGGGGCGAACCTCGCCATGTTCGTCGGCGGGATCGGCATGTACCTCCTGCTCACGCTCATCACCCGGTACGCACAGACGCCGCACGGCGCCGGCTACGGCTTCGGGCTGACGACCTTCGTCGCCGGGCTGGTCCTCATCCCGTTCTCGGTGCTGGGGTTCGTCGCCGGCAAGCTCACACCGCGGGCCGGGAAGCGGATCGCCGCCCCCCTGCTCCTGGCCGGCAGCGCCGTCGTGGTCGGCGGCGGGTTCGCCCTGTTCGCGGCGGCCCGGTCGGACCTGGCAGAACTGTTCGCGGCGATGGGCGTGCTCGGCTGCGGCGTCGGCGGCTTCTCGGCCGCGATGCCCGGCGTCATCCTGGCCGTCACCCCCAAGAGCGAGACGTCCAGCGCCATGAGCTTCCACTACGTCGTCCGCAGTGTCGGGTACTCCCTGGGCAGCGCCATCGGCGGCCTGATCCTCGCCGCGGGCACCGGCCCCGGCCACCTCTTCCCCGACGACAGCGCCTACACCACCGCGGCGCTGGCCGGCATCGGCGCCATGGCGTTCACAACGCTGACGGGACTCGCCCTCGCCCGCCGACGCTCGTCCGACACCACCCCGTAAGTCGGATGCACTCATCCCCACACTGGAGGTTCCATGCCCAAGGGCTACTGGGTCAGCGTCTACCGCACCATTTCCGACCCCGAGAAGCTGGCTGCCTACAACAAGCTGGCCCGTCAGGCCGTAGAGGCCGGGGGTGGTCGGACCCTCGTCCGTGGCGGACGGGTCACGGCGCATGACGCCGGCATCGCCGAGCGCACCGTCCTGGTCGAGTTCGACAGCTTCGAGCAGGCCGTCGCGGCGCGCGAGAGTGCGGCCTACCAGGAGGCGCTGGCCGCTCTCTCCGACGGCGTCGAGCGCGACTTCCGCATCGTCGAAGGCGTCGACTGACCGAGGCCCGTCCGTTCTTCACCGACGGACCCTGTCGGTCGGACGGCTTGGAGGAGCGGGGTGAAGGGGGCGGCGTATGGGTCGTCGGGGACGGGCCGACCGGTATCGAGACCGCCACCCAACTCGCCGAGTCACGACCCGGCCTGGTCGCCCGCGGCGGGCTGGGCGCCTCGCTCTCCGCCGGCGCCCGCAAATCGTCACCCGGTGGTGACGCGGCCACGATCGCAGAGGTTCGCCGCCTATCCTCGTGACGTGAAGTGGCCTTGGAGTCGTTCGAACGTCGCCCGTGTCCTGGTGGCGGCGTTTCCGGCCCACCTCGCCGGCGACGTGCAAACCGTCCTGGCACTGGTGCCTCACGCCGGACTCGAGCCGGCGGACGCCTTCGAGGTCGAGGTGCAGGGCGAGACCGTCGCCATCCCCTCGCGCATCTACAACGAGGAGCCGGTCGCGGACTGGGAGCACCTGTTGACCGGAACGCAGCAGGTGATTCTGCACTGCCTGTACACCCGGCATCACGACGGCCGGGTGCGTCAGCGCCACCTCGAACGGATCGTGGGATCGAGGGAGCCGTGGGTGGTCCCGTTCGTGCTGCAGCTGGCCGGCGAGTACGTGGTGGAGATCGTCGACGTGATCAGGCACGGGCTTGCCGACCTCGCCGTCCCGGGTTCGGCCCGGCGCAGGCTCTACGGGGAGTTCATCAGGGCCAACCCGCTCTTCTTCGCGCGTACGGAGCGACGCGTGGTGAGCTACTGGTCGTGCTACTACCGCGGGCAGTACCGAGTGTTCGGGACGTATCCGGGTTCCGCGCTCGTGGAGACGTTCCGCGCCGCCGCGTCGGAGCAGCTGGGCGCGCCGTGGCCGCGCAACTCGCCGCCTCCGACGGCGGGCTCGGCCGGCGGGCCTGCCTGAGCGCCGGTGACCGGGCCCTCAGGCGACGGACTGTCGAGGGCCGGGGCCGGTCACGCACGCCCACCGGTGCGACGCCCTTCCGGAGGCTGATCACGAGGGCGTACTCTCCTTGCCGCGCACAGGATCTTCACACCGGGGTCAGGGGGAGACCGCATGCAGCACCGTTCCACACCGCTCGCCACGACTCTGGGGGCGGCGGCCCTGCTGTCGACAGCCGTCGCATGGGGCGCGGCGACCTTCCGGAGCGCCACCGGGCCGCGTCTGGACATGGTCGTGTCCCTGGCCCTGGCCTCGCTCTTCGCCCTGGGCTGGGTGCTGGCCTCCCGGGCGGCCCCGCTCGCGGAACCGCTGCCGGCGACGGCGCCTGTCCGGAAGACGGTCCCCGGCAGGCTGGGAGCGCTGCGCCGGGACTGGGGGCTCATCGCGGCGGCCTACCTCACCGTGTGGGCACCCTACGCGGCCGCCTGCGCCGCCAACGAGGGCCGCGAGTCGCTGCTGGGCGACCTGCTCGTCGTGCTCACCTTCCTCCTCGGTACCGCGCTGTCGCTGTGCGGTCTCTCCCTGCTCCAGAGCCATCTCGATCCCGCGCAGCGCATGCTCAGGGAGGACGCCGCCGCGGGCGCCGTGCACGCGGTTCGGGTCCGGTTCGGCACCCCCGTGCGGGAGACGTACCGGTACCCGACAGGCAAGGGTGTCGGCCGGATCGGCGTCAGGTCCTCGTACTACATCGAGCTGGTCCCCGAGGGCGAGTCCGACGGCCTGGGGACCGTCCGGCTCGGTACGACGCACGCCGGCCACAGCGTCATCGTCAGCGAGAAGCACCTGACCCATGCCGCTGCCCGGCTCGTGGGTCACGGCGGCTGGCTGTGCTGGCCGACCCGGTGGCGCGACATCGCGGGCACGGAGAAGGAGCGCAAGGTCTCCGCCGCGTTCGTCTCCGACTCCGGCCATGTGGTCTGGGGCGTGACGCAGGAGGAGGACTACACGCCCTACCTGCGGCAGGGTGGCGCCCCGGTGTGCGCGACCGATACCACGCTGACCGTCACGCCGCTTCCCCGGCCGTCCCGCTACTTCCCGAAGGTGCACGGCCGGCACCTGGGCGTCGCGGCGGCCGGTGCCCTCCTCGCGCTGCCCTTCCTGCTGGACGTCGTCCCGTACTGGGCCGGCCTCCTGCTGGGCGTGCTCTCGGGGGCCCTGGGGCTCTTCGCGGGGATGACGTTGGACGGAGTGGGCGTCGACCAGGAACCGTGGAGCGTACGCGAGAGGCTGCACCCCGCACTGCAATAACGCAGAGAAGGCAGACAAGGGGGACGAGGGAGACGCGGGCGACGAGGGAGACCGGATCGAGCTGCTCGTCCGGTCCGCCGGCCGGCCTCACAGCAAGGCGGCCAGTACGGCGACGAGCACCACGAGCGCGCCCAGCAGCCACCAGAGAACGCGCCGGTCCGCAGGCTTGGTCGGGACGGAAGCCGAGGTCACGCAGCGTTCTTCCCGACCGGAGGAGGCGGTCGACGGCCCGGCGGGGGAGTGGGGAGCCTGGGAGGGAGGCGGCGAACTGGACGACCCCGCCAGGCCGGCCGCGCCGGTCGGCACGGACGTCTGCGGTCGGAAGCCCGGTCCCTCCTCCCTCAGGAACCGACGGAACGCTACGACGGCTTCGGCGCGCGCGTCCGCCAGGTCCGCCGGGACGAGTTGCCCTCCGGGGGCAGCCCCGGGCCGGAACAGGAGGCCGTAGGCGATCTCGATCGGCCGCCCGGCGTCATCGCGCAACAGCTCGTCCGGACCCAACGGCGGGTCGGCCGGAGCAGGACGGGGGGCGTCGGGAGCACACTCCGCCTCCGCGATGTGGGCGATCCGGTAGACGAGGGTGTGGCGGGCGTGCCCGCGTGTCATGACGGTCGTCACCACTCGGTCCTTCGGTGTGACGCTGCCGCTGATCGCGTCGCGCAGCACTCCGGACTGCCCGGCCTCCGCCAGGAACCGGGGGACCAGGACGGTCCGGTGACCGACGGAACGGCCGGGCGCGACGAGGAACGGCCACCCGCCGGCCACCGGACTCACAACGGCTGTCCGTCGCGGAGCACGGACGCGGGCCACTGCGCCGTGAAGTCGGTCAAGGCGGAGTTCATCCGGTCCACCGCGATCCGCCGCGCCGCTGCGGCCTCCTCGGAGAGCGCCTCCACCTCACCGAGGCCCTCCACACGCTTGGCGAGCTTCAGGTCGCCTCGCTCCCTGAGGCTGGCGGTGATCGCGTGCACGGCCGTCTCACTTGCCTTCTCGAAACCCTTGCCGGTGACGGTGCCGACCGTACCGGTGATCACCTTCGTGAGACGGTCACCGATGATTCCCGCGATCCACTTCACCCTCTCGGCCGGTGTCAGCCGCGTCTCGCTCTGGAGCGCCTTGAGCAGATGCCTGCGCGTCGCTTCGTCGAGCGAGTCGAAGACCTGGCTGAACAGATCGGGCAGAACCGCGAGCAACGGCGTTTCCACGTGCAGGGGTCGGGGGATTCTCCCCCGGATCTTCTCCATCCGGCCGTTCTCCCGGGGCCGGACATAACCGTTTCCCACGGCGCTGACCGGAATCAACCTGACCGCGGGAACGGCCAGCGCGCCGGGCAGGACCGCGTTGTCCACGATGAGGGCGAAATCCCTGACCCTCATCAGCTCGTCACGGACGCGGGCGAGACTCTCCTTCTCGGACGCCTCCAGACCGCTGAGCAGGTCCCACTTCGTCACCACGAAGTGGACCGGTTTCTCCACCTGCTGCAGGAGGCCGAAGATCGTGGACATGCGCGTGTGGAAGTGCTGGAGGCCCTCTTCCTCGCCCCGGACCAGGCCGAGGATCTTCTGTCCGTCCAGGAGACAGAGGACGGTGTGCGCCGATTCCACGCGCTGCTCGAGCTCCCGCGCGCGATCGGAACTGTCCTCGTCGGCCGACGCGTCGGTGAACAGTTCACCGGCGTAGTCCAGGTAACGGATCCGCAGGAGCGGCCAGTTGCGCCCCTTGTACCTGGTCTTGCAGTCGAAGAGGTATTCACGCGCGTCCGCGGGCCGGGTCGACGCCGGCCAGTCCTTGGCCGGGTCCGCGACCATGGCGTACACACCGTCCAGGAGGTACTTCCGCGTGTCCAGGTCCGTGGTCAGCATGGCACCGACCCGGCGGTCCTGAACCCCCATGTACTTGAACAGACTCGCCAGGTAGACCGTCTTGCCCGATTTGGACGGCCCGACAACAAGGACGTTGACCGTCAGGGTCTCGCTACCGGACTCCAGCGCCATACGTGTCTCCCCCCAGAGCGTGCAGCACAGCCGCCACAGCATAGAGAGCGGGGATCAGCACGGCAACGACCCGGCGAGGCCGGGTACACGGCCCGGGGAGACGACCTCGACCGCAGGACGCCGCAGCCGGATCCGGCGCCGAACACACTGCGGCATGCGCCGTGAGCCATGCGCAATGCCGCTGCCCACCGTCCGCCGCCCTTCGTCACGGACTCGCGCAGCACCTGAGACCGGGGCGCCTCCGAGCCTCCGCCGGCGTGCGACTCGCCTCAGAGGTCCGGGAGCGGCCGCATCCATTCCATCGTCAGCGGCAGTCTCCGTGCCGACCCGGCCGCCTCCGGTGCTGTCGGCCAGGCAGGCTGTCGCAGAGCGTTCGTGATGGCGGGCGACCGCCGTCACCGCCGCCGCTCGCAGCTGGGTGCACTGCGACCGCGCGGGGTCCCGCACCAGCCGCGAGGCCGGTCCCCCTGGGCTTGCAGTCCCCGCCTCCCGGCCGTAACCGGGCCGGTCAGGTCACCCGCCGGCTGGGCCCGTCCCGTACGCCGGACGACTGTCCTGTACGCGGACGACTGTGCCGTACGCGGACTACTGCGCCGCGGCTCGTGCCGGCCGGCTCGACCGGGCCGCCCCGGGGCGAGCGACCGAGCCACCCCGGGGCGGCAGAACTGGCTGGGTACCACCGGGGCTGAGCCCCGCGCACGAGGAGAGAAGTCACTCGTCCAGGCGTCGGAACCGACGGTGTCCCGCAACTCCCCGGGCGAGGGTGCCGGCGGACGATAGCGTGACCGCTGTGAGGGTGGGCACTGAGGAAACCCGGTTGGTCGTCCTGCGCGGCAACAGCGCCTCGGGAAAGTCGTCCGTCGCGGCCGGCCTCCGCGAGAGGTTCGGCCGCGGCCTGGCCCTGGTCGGCCAGGACAACCTTCGCCGCATCGTCCTGCGTGAGCACGACCGGCCCGGAGCGGCGAACATCGGCCTGATCGACCTGACGGCACGGTACGCCCTGGACGCCGGCTATCACGTCGTGGTCGAGGGCATCCTCCACGCCGACCGCTACGGTGACATGCTCGCCCGACTGCGCGCCGACCACCGCGGCCCGACCCACGGCTACTACCTGGACGTACCGTTCGGTGAGACCCTCGCCCGGCATGCCACCAAGCCGATCGCGGACGAGGTCGACGAGACGCGACTGCGCGACTGGTACCGGCCGTGCGATCTGCTGCCCGGCGGCATCGAGACCGTCATCGGTGCCGACAGCGCCCTGCACGAGACGATCGACCGCATCATGCACGACACCGGTCTGGCCCACCTGCCCGCACTGGACCGCTGACCACACACCGGCGCGACGGAGGCTCGGTGACGGAGCCGCGGCGAGCGGGCCGGCGACCGCAGTGCCCGCCGGCTTCCCAGCGGGTGGGACTGGAGCAGCCACCGGCTGGGCGCGTGCGTCGTGGACCTGTCATGATCTGTCCGCCATGCTGAACGTACCCGTCATGGGAGGCGCGCCGCCTCTCTACGCTGCACTCACCGATGCCGTACGGCTGTTGTCCGAGGCCCAGAAGGTGTCCCGCGCCGATGCTCCAGCGGTGCACAGGGAACTCCGCGAGGCGCTGGCCGCCTCCCTCAGGCGTATCGACCCCGACTTCCGCCTGAAGCCACGCGTCGCCCCCGTACGGCAGGGGCCTGCCGGGGTGCTCGCCTACCTGCTCCACGAGTCGGATCGACTGGCCCGATTGGTCACGGTGGCGTCCCAGGGCCAAGGCGTGGACGCGGAGGAAGAGGCCGTGTGGACCTCGCTGGTGTTCATGCGCCACTCGGCACCGGAGCTCTCCCGGATCAGCCGCCGTGCCACGCCCGAACCCCATCAGGGCGCCAGAAGCACGATCTTCGACCAGGTGCCGGGCCTCTCGCTGCGCGGGCTCGTGCCTGTCGCGCTGTCGATGTCCCGTGCCACGCCCGTGCAGGCCCAACGGGAAGTACTGCGACAGGCCGAGGAGTCGGGGCTGCTGACAGCCGCCGAGGAAGATCTGGCCGGACCGGCCGACGACAGGGAGACAATCGAGTACTTCATCCGTCGCACCCGGAACAAACAGCGGTGGGCCGCGCCGTTGTGGGGCGACACGGCGCAGGAGCAGGACGCGTCGGTACGACCGCACGTGCTTTCCGCGACCGCTGAGCGTGACCTCATCACCGAGTTGGAGAACGACGCCGCTCGGGCGGCCGGCCTGGACGCGGCGCGCCTGGCCCTCCTCCGCTCGCGGTTCGAGGCCGGGGACGCCTCGCTGACCTCCGAGGAACTCCGGAACCTGTCGCACGCTGCCGCCAGGCTGGAACAGCACGCAGCCGACACGGAGCGCGAGACCCCGCAGAGCCGTGCCGCCCACCTCGTCAACGTGCACGTGTCGATCGCCCGCGAGAACTCGGACCGCCTCACCACCGAGACGGCCGTAGAGGTCCTCGCAGCGTGCGACAGGGCGCGGCAGGCGGTCGACCTGCGAGAGGCCTCCGAAGCGGCGGCGAAGGAGGTCCGCGAGGCGCTGCCCGGCCGCAAGCTCCAGACGATGTGCGAGGTCGACTACCTGGAGCACGTACAGGACGAGGTCCGTGAGGCTCTGGACGGCATCCCGCACAGCCTCCGAAGCAAACGGAACGTGCTCCTCGACCCGCCCGTCTCCGATGCCACCGCCGAGACGGCGTTGCAGCGGCTCGACGAAGTGTTCGGCGGGACCTGCGTGTTGCGGCAGTTCGGCTCCGGCGGCGCCATCGTCCGGATTCCCCGCCCCAGTCGGTTCGGGATCCGCTTGCGGCGGGCCCGCACCTGCGACTGCGGCCGGCACGCGGCGCTGCGGATGCGGGAGGACGGAGGAGAAGAATGACCGTTCCCTTCCTCCAGCGGCTGAACAGACACCTGGCCGACACGGCACAGATCGCCTGGTGCGAACGCCGTTGCCGGGGCTGCGACTCCACGCTCGATCCGTCGGTCCTCGACGACTACTGCCGGGAGTCCTGCCGTCCCGCCGACAGGCCCGTGGTCCCCGCGTACGTGACCAGGACACCGGCCGCCCGGATCCACGGCTTCCGACTGACTTCGGCCGCTCGCGCCCTGCCCGGAACGTACTTCGAGGACGTCGACCCCCTGGCCGTCGTCGAAGCGGCCGACTGGCGCTGCGAGCTGTGCGGCGGTGGGATACCGAAGCACGTCGACCGCTACCACCCGCAGGCGGCGAGCGTCGACCACCACCTACCGCTGGCCCTCGGCGGTCACCACGTACGCGGCAACATGCGCGCCGCCCACCGACGCTGCAACATCAGCAAGAACGCCACACATCCCGACGATCTCGGCCGCGACGAGTCGCTGTCGTCTCCGGCGGTGGTCCTCCCGCAGACCGGTGCGACCTCGCGCAGAGTCCGCAGCGCGCAGGGGGCCATGGAGGCCGCCGACCCGACCCGGTGACGTCGTACGACGAGATCCTTCTCGATGCCGGTGCGCCGGGACACGTCTTCGGATCCGTCCGCCGAACCGGGGCGGGGCGGGGGCCGACGGGCAGAGCACAGGCCCCGGTTCAGCAGTCCGCGAGACGGTGTGCGAGGCGGGTCAGATCCGCCAGGCGCAGCACTCGTCCGTCGAATCCGGGGAGGGGGACGTGGAGCGGCTGGGTCCAGCGGGCGGGAATCGCGTCCAGCCCGTAGTACGCCCCCGGTCACCGCTGCGACCGTGTCCGTGTCACCGCCGAGGTCGATCGCCGCGCGCAGTGCGTCCTCGAAGCCCGTGGTGGTGCGCAGGGCCCAGACGGCGGAGCCCAGACAGGGCCAGACGGCACCGTTGAACTCGGTCGCCTGATCGGGGTGCCAGTCGGGCGAGAGGACGGTGGCGTAGCGACCGCGGTGCTCGGGGTGGACACGGGCCAGGATGTCCGGGAGCGCGGCGAGGGGATCGGTGTCCTCGAACGTGAGGCGGACGAGTTCGTGGAAGATCGCGGTTCCTTCCCAGGCCGCGCGGTCACCGTGGGTGAGAGCGGCGATGCGGCGCGCGGCGTCCATGGTGGCTTCCGGGCCGGCGGCCGCGAAGCGGACCGCGGAGGTCGATGCCCGCATCAAGGAGCCGTTTCCGGCCGCCCGTCGGTTGACCTGGAAATGGGCCGCGGCGGCGAGGTCCCAGGGCATGCCGTTGGTCAGGACGTCTTCGGTCTGCAGGCCGATGTCCTTCGGTTCCGATACGGCCCACCGCTGGAACCGGGCGAAGATGTCCGGCAGGTCCAGTCCGCCCCGCTCCAGCAGGGACTCCGCGACCAGGACGGCCATCTGCGTGTCGTCCGTGGCCTCACCGGGATCCCAGCCGCCGCCTCCGCTCATCTCGCCGCCGGCACCAGGCACCGGAAACCGCGCGGAGAACGCTCCCTGGGGACCGAACTCGAAGGGGCCGCCCAGGGCGTCACCCACCGCTGAGCCGACGACGACGCCGGCGGCCCGCTGCATCCGCTCCATCCGCACAGGCTATCTGCGCCGGGGTGACGGCCACGCGGCGCTCTTCGACTTCCCCGCGTCCCCAGGCGACCAAGGCGACCAAGGGGCGGTGGAGGAACCCGATGACGGTGGCGCCGAGGCCGGTCAGATCGCGATGAGGGATGGCCCTCCACACGGCGAACGGTGCCCACGGCACAGTCGACGCGACGGCGCTGAGTCCGGCGACCAGCGTGACGGCCGGGCGATGGACCGGGCGGTCACCGAACCGCGGGATCCAGCGCGGAACCACCTCGCCCCAAGGCCGGACCGGACCGAGCGTCAGCGGTGCGAGCGCCTCGCCGGACGGACCGAGGCCGGTCAGGTACGCCACGCCCCACCCAGTCACGCCAAGGGCCGCGTAACAGGCTTCCGTGTATCCGGCCGGGTGGCCGGTCGCGAGCACGATGCGCCAGACGCCGGTCGGCACCGTGACCATCGCGGTCAGGTGGGCGGCCCGGACCGCCGGCGGGGCGCGGGGCTGGGGTTCTCCTGGGGGAGCATGAGCAGGTCGGCGTACTGCCGTCATGGGGTCGGTCACGGGACGGACGCCTGGAGGGGCGCCGGGCAGGAGGCCGGCGCCTCGTCCCCGGCGGGGTCGGCTCCTCGCCAGGCGGGGCCGTGGGCGGAGCTAGGCGCTACGGCGTATGCCGACCGCCCGGGGCGTACGCGCCCGGCGCGAAGGGTGGTGACGACCGTGACGGTGTCCGGGCTGCGGGCGGTGACGGTGTCCGTGTCCGGGGGGTGGTGACGTCGCCGTGGCCTCTGCTGGAGGAACCGGTGGACGGTGGTGGCCACCCTGGGCGGGCAAGGGGCCGGGTCCGGGGGCGGCGCGGGCTCGGCTCCTGCCCGTGCGTGCTGCCGGAGGTGTCGAGGCCGTCCGGGACGCCGTCGCGGGCCTGTGTCACCGGCCTGCCGACGGGAGCTCGGAGGTCGTCCCGGCCGGCGACCTGGGTGCGGTGGTCCGCACCCAGGCCACCCGGGACGTCACCTGCTCACTGGGACGACCGGGGCCCCGCGGCGCGTCGGAGCCGGTTGGCGATCGCGAGCCCCAGTCCCTCGTCCGCCGGCAGGGACGCGACGATGAGGTCGCACCCCTGCTGGTCGAGCTCGCGCAGGTACCCGTACAGCCCCCGCGCGTAGGCGTCCATGGACTCGGGCACGGCCACCACGGCGTGCGCCTTGACCGGAGCGTCGGCGAAGGCGGGCGGAAGGAAGACACCCACCTGGTGCCCCCGCTCCTGCGCGCGCCCCGCTTCGGCGACGACCTCCTCCGGCTCGACGAGGACGACCCGAGCCCGCGGCGCGTAGTGCGACGGGTGCTGACCCGGCACCCGGACATGGCTCGCGGAGGGCACCTCGACCGGGCACCCCAGCACCGCTTCGAGGCTCTCGCGGGTCACCCCGCCGGGCCGGAGGATGCTCGGGGTCTCGCCCGTGACGTCGACGATGGTCGACTCGACGCCGACCCCGCAGGGCCCGCCCTCCAGGACGAAGTCCACGGCATCACCGAGCTCCGCTCGCACGTGGTCCGCCGTGGTGGGGCTGACCGAGCCGAAGCGGTTCGCGGACGGAGCCGTGACCCCGCCGCCGAAGGCCGAGAGCAGCGCGAGGGCAGCGGGGTGGTCGGGCACGCGCACGGCCACCGTCTCCAGGCCACCGGTGGCTTCGAGGGGCACCTTCCGGCCGCGCCGCAGGACCAGCGTGAGGGGCCCCGGCCAGAAGTGTTCGGCGAGGAGACGCGCCGTCGCGGGCACCTCCTCCACCCAGTCGTCCAGGTGCTCGGCGCCGCCGATGTGGACGATCAGCGGGTGAGTGGGCGGGCGGCCCTTGACCTGGAAGATACGGGTGACGGCGGCAGGGTCCTCGGCATTGGCGCCCAGACCGTAGACGGTCTCCGTGGGAAGGGCCACCAGACCCCCCGCACGCAGGACCTCGGCGGCCTTCTCGATGTCACTGGCTGTTGCCATCACCCTCGTAACCCTCACTGTTCCGACTCCTCCGCACACGATCCGCCCGGCCCAGGTGACCACGGGCCCGGCGGCTGCGCGCACGCTGCCGGGTCACCGACGACGCACATGTGCTCCAGCCGACCGGTCGGTCCCGGCCGACCCGCACGGCGCCGCTCCCGGCAGGCTGCCCACACGATAGTGCGGACGGGCGGCATCGGACATCTCCGGCCGACGCATCGGGTGCCGCCCGCGGGGGGCAGCCGGGCGTGCCACACCTCGTGGGCCACGGCCTGAGCGCCCCCGGTGGCGTGCGGACCGACGTGTGATCGTGGCGGTACGCGCGTCGTGACCGAGTTTATCCATCCGCACCAGGCCGGTGGTGCAGCGGTGATCATGGCCGTCGGCCACCCCCTCGTCTCGGCCTCGTCATCGGCCCGGGGACGGGTCTCCGCCCGCCACGGCGACCGGACGAGGCGGTGGACGGCAGCTCGGCGATCCCGGTGATCACGGCGACCTCAAGGCCCGGCTTCCCGGCGGCCCACCGCGACGGCGGCCGACGGCGACGGCGGCCGTGGCGTGGCCGGTGGGCACCCGCGGCCGGCCGACGAGCCGCAGCCGGAACGCGGCGGCGCCTTCGGCGTGTGCAGGGTGCGGGCGGGCTGCCGTGCCCGCCGAGAGTGACGCCGGTGGCGCGGACGTCCACCGTCTCGTCCGTCCCGCAGGCGACGACGCGGGCCCTTCACGGCCGGCTCGCAAGCGTGGAACTCCTGGGGCGTCGTGCGGGAGACCGCCGTCGATCTCGGACCCGGCGCGGTGACGACGCCGTCGCACCCGTCCGTGTCGGCAGGACTGCTTGACCTTCGTATGGGCCTGCGCATGCCAGGTCACTACCTTCGGCGGGTACTCGCCGTCGCATGGGATCTTCGAGTTCTGCGGTGTTGCTGGGGTTGTTCGTGGTCAGTGCGGCCGTCATCTGGTACGCGGGCATCAAACTGTCCGACACCACCGACGTCCTGGCCGAACGCCTCCATCTGGGCAGCGCCCTGGGCGGGCTCGTCCTCCTGGCGATCGCGACCAACCTGCCCGAGATCGCCATCACCGTCTCCGCGGCCCTGGCGGGCCAGCTTGACGTCGCCGTCGGCAACATCCTGGGGGGCATCGCCATCCAGACCGTCGTCCTGGCCGTCCTGGACGCGGCCGGGGTCCGTCCCCGCGCACCGCTGACCCGTCTGGCCGCGAGCCTGCAACTGGTGCTGGAAGGCGCGCTCGTGGTGGTCGTCCTGGCCGTGGTGGTCATGGGGACCCAGCTTTCCCCCGGTCTGCATGCCGCCCGGCTGGCCCCGGCGTCCGTGGCGATCGCGGTGCTGTGGGTGATCGGCCTGGTGCTCCTGAACCGCGCCGGCCGCGGTCTGCCGTGGCGGGAGGGCGGTGACGCCCCGGACAGCCAGCCCGAGCCGCGCGGCCACTCCCGCGGGAAGAAGGAGAAGGCCGCCACGGACCAGGGCGTCGGCACCCGCCGCGCCGCGTTCGTGTTCGCCGCGGCGGCGCTGGCGACCCTGGTGGCGGGCGTGGTCATCGAACGCAGTGGTGAGGAGTTCTTCGCCCGGCAGGGCTTGAGCGGTGTGCTGTTCGGCGCGACCGTGCTGGCCGCGGCCACCTCCCTGCCCGAGGTCAGCACGGGCCTGACCTCCACCAAGCTCGGCGACTACCAGCTCGCCGTCAGTGACATCTTCGGCGGCAACGCCTTCCTGCCCGTGCTGTTCCTCCCGGCCACGATCATCTCCGGCAAGCCCGTCCTGCCGGCCGCGCACGACACCGACATCTACCTCACCGCGCTCGGCATCATCCTCACCGTCGTCTACATGGCGGGACTCGTCTTCCGTCCGCGCCGCCAGTACGCGCGGATGGGCATCGACAGCGTCACCGCCGTCATCGTCTATCTCGTCGGCATCGCGGGACTCGCCACCATCGCGACCTGAACGAAGACGGGGGGGAGACGGTGGTGGGAGCCGGGGGTTGGCTTCGACGCCCATGTCGTGGTGAGCGCTGAACCGGCCGAACCGGCTCCCTTCGCCTACGGAGACGGCGGCGCCGCACATCGGAGGCGGCCGCGGTGCAGTGCCGGCAGGGGGTGCTCACCCCGGCTGCTCGGAGCCGCGGCGCACATACTGCTCGGCCTGTCCCCTGCGGAGGTGCGGAGGGCGGTGCGCGAACGGGGTGCCGGTACTCGCGTACCGGCACCCCGTGGTCTCGCTCGTCAGCCGGGCCGGGTCGGGGACCTTCAGCCCGTTCAGCCCTCGCGGCGGCGGCAGACGATCCACGCGACGACCGCCACACCGGCGGCGGCCAGGAGCAGGCCGCGCTTGTCACGGGCCATCCGCGCGCCCTGGGCCGTCTTCTCCCTCAGCGGCTCGGGCGCCTTCTCCTGCCACACCTGGCCGGCCTGAGCGGCTGCGGCCCGAGCCTGTCCGGCGGTCTCAGCCGCCTTCTCCTTCACCGTACCGGGCAGCTTGTCCTGCAGTTGGCCGGCGGCCTGCGCCGCCTTGTCCTTCAGCTCCGCGGCCTTGAGGGAGGCCTGTTCCTTCAATTCGTCCGCCCTGGCGGCGACATGTTCCTTGACCTCTGTCGCCTTCTCCTGGGCGCGGGCCTTGACGTCGGTCTTGGCCGCGAGGGCCTCGACGGTCTGGCCGAGTTCCTGGCGGGTCTTCTCGGCCTGCTCGCGCAGCTCCTCGGGGCTGTCGGCGGTGGGCTCGTCGTGGGGCGGCTGCGTCATCGGTGTGCGCTCTCCTTGATCTCGGCCACATCGGCCTTCACGTTCTCTACCGTCTGTTCCGGCGCGGGCGGTGCGGCCCGCTCGACCTGCTTCTTCCCACTCATGGCCATGACCGCGGCGATCACACCCAGTACCGCGGTGACGATCAGTGCGGCGGCCCACACCGGGAGCACGAGTGCCAGTGCGGCGATCACGGTGGCCACCAGAGCCTGCAGCATCAGGAAGCCGACCAACCCGGCTCCGCCGAACAGGCCACCGCCCTTGCCGTACCGCTTGCCCTTCTCTTTCATCTCCGCCTGCGCCAGGCGCATTTCCGTGCGGACCAGCTCCGTCAGCTGCCGCGAGGCACGCTGCACCAGCTCGCTCACCGGCTCCTGGTCAAGAGGGCCCGTGGGCCCGTGGCCAGGACGGTCCGCGGAAGACGGCTGGGTACTCGACACGGTGATCACCTCCCGTCGCTCTCTGATACGAACCGGGCTCGAGGTGCCCGGCATCGGCTGACCGCGCGAGTACCCCGACGCTGTCGGTTCAGCCGGGCCACCGACATCAGTCGTTGCCGATACGAAAGGAAACGCGCAGGCGGACGCTGCTCCGGGCCACCCGGCCCACTTGTCCTCGGGTGGAAGAGGACGCGCATCGCCGCACGACCCGTCCGCGCCCGGCGTCCGCTGCTACACCCCGCGCCGCGGCAGCAGCCGTGACCCACGCCGTACGGACAACGCGCTGACGAGGCCGATGCCCGCTCCAGCCGCGACGTCGCTCGGATAGTGGGCGCCGGACTGCACGCGCTCCACCGCCACCATCACCGCCGGCACCGCACACAGCATGCCCGCGGTCGGCCAGACGGCAGCGGCCGCAGCGGTGAACGCGACCGCGGCGGCGGTGTGGCCGGACGGAAAGGACGAGGAATCAGGGCGGTCCTCGACCTCGTCGTGTGGGATCCACTCCTTGGGCGGCCGGTCCCGGTCGGCGAGCTGCTTGCACAGTCCGTTCGACACGATCTGGGCCACGCCCAGGGCGACCAGCGCCGTGGCAGCTGCCCGACGGCCCCGCCGCCCGCCAAGCGCGGCCATCACCGCCGCGGAGGCACACCACAGTTTCGTGCTCTCCGCGGCCTCCTCCACAGCCGAGAGCACTCTGCCCACCCGTTCGGGGACACGGGCCGCCGTCTGCTGTGTGAGCACCCGGTCCGTCTCGTGCAACCTCATCAGCAACCTCATGACCTCCACGTTTCCGCTCTGTGGGAGGTCATACCGCGGACGGACACCGCACGGGCCCAGCTCGCGGACGAACCCGGACAGTGCAGGGGTGGTCCCGGGTGCCGGGCGGGCCGCGAACGGCCGGATCCCCCCTCGGACCGCTCCCGCAGCCGCTCGGCGTCCGGGCCCGTTCCCGCCTGTCGGCAGGAACGGCCCGATCGACTTCCCCGCTCCTCGGTGACGTGCCTGCGCGTCACCACCGTTCTCCCGCCGGCTCCGCTTCCGGGCGGATCCGGATCGGCCGCCTGTCAGGACGGCACGGCGGGGCAGCTGGTGCCCCGGGGCGGGACTGCCAGATCGGTGAGGTAGGTGCTCACGGTGTCCTCCATGCACGGGCCGCTCGTGACGCTTCCGTGACCCCGGCCCTCGTAGGTGAGGAGCACGCCGCTGCGTCCGAGCTGCCGGGCCACCGACACCGCCCACGGGTAGCCGGTGGCGGGGTCGTGCAGTGCGTTGGACACCAGGATCGGCGGGGCACCGTGTGCGTCCAGGCGGTGTTGCGGGTTGGCGGTCGGTGCGCCCAGACACGCTGCCGTCATGTGGATCGGCAGCAGGTAGGGGAGGTCGGGCGCGGTCCTGTTCATCATGGCGACGAGCGAGGCGTACTCCGGGTAGTCGCGCACGGGCAGGTGCCAGTCCGAGCAGAACACCGGGGTGGCCGGATGCAGCGGCGCCGTCGAGGTGGGCGAGGCGGGCAGCGGCCTGCTCGCGTCCATCCCCGCGATCGCCGTGGCCAGGCCCGCGTAGTCGGCCCCGTAGAACTTCCGGAACGCGACCTTGTTCACCAGGTCGGAGGACGACAGCGGGGTGCCGGGCTTCGCCGGATCCTCCAGCTCGCCGCGCCCGGCCCGGGCCAACAGGTCCCGCCAGACGGCGCGGACGTCGCGGCCGCGCAGCGCGCAGTCCGCGGCACCGTCGCACCACTTCAGGAACTCCTGGAACGAATCCTCCGCCGTGGCCGCCTCTGACCGCAGGAAGTCACGGGTGGTCGGGACGCTGTGGTCCATGACGCTCTCCAGCACCATCGCGCGTACGCGGCGCGGGTAGGTCTCGGCGTACTGCGCGCCGAGCAGGGTGCCGTACGAGCTGCCGTGGAAGGTCAGTTCCCGCTCGCCGAGGGCGGCTCGCAGGGCGTCCAGGTCCCGGACCGTCTGGGCGGTGTCGAGGTGGTCGAACACCGGGCCGGTACGGGCCCGGCAGTCGGACCGGAGCCGCCTGTTGTACGCCATGGTGGCGTCGAAGTCCGCCTGGTTCCTCAGCTCCGGTGACGGCCGTTCGGCAAGCAGGTCGTCGGAGCAGGACACCGGATTGCTGGCACCCACGCCGCGAGGGTCGAAGCTGACGACGTCGAACCTGCGGCGGACCTCGGGGCTGAACCGGTCGACACGGCGCACCACCATGTCCACACCCGAGTCACCCGGCCCGCCGGGGCCGAACACCATCGAGCCGACGCGGGCGCTGGCATCGGTGGCCTTGCGGCGCGCCACGGCCAGGTCGAACCTCGGCCCCTCCGGACGTGCCCAGTCGACCGGCACCGAGAGCGTGGCGCATTCGGCTCCCGGCTCCGCCGGGCCGTCGCACGCCGCCCACCGCAGACCCCCGGTGGCGGACGGTGACGCGTGAACCGACGGGGCGGCGGCGAGACCGGTGGTGACGGCCATGGCGACCCCGGCGGTCATGGCCGTGCCGCGCGCGGCGATGCGCCGTAATGCGGATCTCCCCCTGAACGGCATGGATCCTCCTCGTGACGAAGACGCTTGCGTCGGATGTGCGGGCCCGGCCGGGACACCGTCACGTTAGGTGGACCGACGCCCATGCGGGGCCCTTGTCAGGGGCTTTTCCGGGTCGGCTGGGGGACCCCTCAGGGGCGGTCGGTGCGCAGGAGGACAACGGTCGGGGTCGAGTCAGGGGAAACGGCAGGAAACGGCACTTCGGGTGGCACTCCCGCCTGGCACGCTCGCGGTGGTGCGGGACTACCGGACGGACCACGACGAGGAAGGCGTGTCCGGTCCGGACGCCTGGTTCGACGTCATGCGGCTGCCCGGCGCCGAGCGGCGAACCGGTAGGGGTTCTCCCTGTGGCCCTTGGTTCCCGGACGTCCGGGCGGTGCGCCGGGCCGTCAGGACGGATGGACCCGGTCGAAGAGGGCGAGGGCCTGGGCGGGGTCCGGGCTCACGAGGCGTTCCAGGCCGGCCGTGGTGATCCTCGCCCACCTCTCGGCCCGTGCCCACATCTGTACCTCGAAGACGCGGACGGCCTCGTCCAGGTCTCCGGGACAGCCGGCGATGGACTCGGCGAGTTCGGCGCCTTCCAGCATCGCGAGATTCGCGCCCGCCCCCAACGGCGGCATCAGGTGGGCGGCGTCGCCCAGCAACGTCACCCCGGAGACGTGCGGCCAGGTGTGGGGCACGGGCAGGACGTAGAGGGGGCGGTGGACGAAGGCGGTGCCCTGGCGGAGGAGGTCGAGGACGGGGGCGGTCCAGCCGTCGAACAGTGCCAGCAAGCTCGAACGCACGGCCTCGGCGTCTGCCAGGTCCAGGTGCGCGTGCCAGTCCAGCGGCGCACGGAACCGGGCGTACACCTTGACATGGCCGCCGCTGTTGCGCTGGGCGACCAGGCTCCGGTTCGCGCCGTGGACGGCCACGGAACCGTCGCCGATCAACCGGGCGAGGTCGGGATGGCGGCTGTCGACGTCGTCCAGGGAGGTCTCGACCGAGGTGACGCCGGTGTAGTGCGGCGTCACGGACGACACCGCCGGGCGGACCTGGGACCAGGCGCCGTCCGCGCCGACCACCAGGTCGAACGTCTCCTGTCGCCCGTCTGCGAAGTGAACCCGTACGCCCTGTCCGGCCTCCGGCACCACGTGTGTCACACGCCGTCCCCACCGGACGTCGAGAGGGCCGAGCAGCAGGTCTCGGAGTTGCCCGCGGTCGATCTCGGGATTGGCCCGGTCGTCCGGCCGGGGGCGCCAGTCGCGCAGGACGGTCCCGTCCGTGTCCAGGATGCGCATGGCCTGCCCCTCGGGGCGGGACAACGCCTGGAACCGCGTCAGCAGCCCCGCCTTGTCCAGGGCCAGCTGACCCAGCCCTTCGTGCAGGTCGAGCGTGCCGCCCGGGGGCCGGGCGTCGGGGGCGGGATCCCGTTCGAGAACGGTGACCGGGTACTGATGGCGGTGCAGGACCCGGGCGAAGGTGAGGCCGGCGGGGCCGCACCCGACCACCGCGATACGTTGTCTCATGTCGATACACCGTATTGATTCGTACGGTGTATCGCAACGGTACGGTGTTGGCATGACTGTGTGGGACCGTCCTGAGCCGCCGACTCGACCCGTGCCTCTCGACCGGGAGCGGATCGTCGCCGCCGCCATCGCGCTGGCCGACGAAGGCGGCCTGGAGGCGGTGTCGTTGCGCAAGGTCGCCGCCCGGCTGGACGCCGGCCCGATGCGGCTGTACGGATACATCTCCGCCAAGGAAGAGCTGTTCGACCTCATGGTGGACGAGGTCAACGCCGAGATCCTCCCCGAGGAGCAGCCCGGCGACTGGCGGGAGGCGCTGCGCGGCCTCGCCCACCGCACCAGGCAGGCCGCTCTCCGCCACGAATGGCTGGCCGACCTGCTCGGTGGCCGTCCGCGCCTGGGCCCGAACGGCCTGGCCGTGGCCGAGGCCACGCTGTCCGCCTTCGACGGCCTCGCCGACATCGACACGGTCATGCGCGCCGTGGAGACGGTCAGCGCCTATTTCACCGGCGCGATCAGGCGGGAGATCGCGAACCTGCGGGCCGAGCGCGACACGGGCCTGTCCAAACGCGACTGGCAGCGGGCCTCCGGCCCGTACTTGACGAGGATGTTGGCCACGGGCCGCTTCCCGGCACTGACCAAGGCCGTGTACGACGGCACGGAGGTGGAAGCCGAGGAGTCCTTCACGACCGGCCTTGACTGGGTCCTCGACGCCGTGGCCGCCCAACTCACCCGGTCGCAGGCATGACGCTCGGCTCCCGCCCCGTGTGAGCGCGGTCCAGGCCGGTCGCCCGCGGGCCGTGCCGGTTCGCGCCCCAGGCCGGGCACGCATGTCTCCGGTGGCGGGGGAGTTGTGGAGAGTGCGCCAGAACTCCGGTCGTGGCACGCGGTGTTCGACCGGCGCCCGTGGCGGGGCCGGCGCGTGGTCGTGGGGCTGCCGGGCCGTTGCGGACAGGGCGTCGAGCAGGCCGGGTGCGTGGTCGGCGAGCCGACTGGTCCGCCGCGGCGGCACGCGCCCCACGGCCCGGGCAGGACACCTTGGTGCCGCGGGAGCCCTCAGGAGCTCGTGGAGGCCGATCGGGCAACGCGCGTGGCAGCCCGGGTGCGCCGCAGGTGACGCGTCCTCAGCCCTCGACGGCCTGTCGGAGGGGGCCGCCGACGTTCTGGTGACGCAGTACCGCGCCGCGGCCCGGGACCACTTCCGCGGACGGTCGGGGCGGCGATGCGGTCGACGGCCGGCAGCGTGCCGTCAAGCATCCCGCCCACTGCGCGAGTTGCCGTACGCGAGGCTCGGGCAGGACCCGGTGCGGTGGGGGACAGGACCTCGACGGCCTCGGCCGCACACCGGTGGACGGTGGTTGTGCCCACGCACGAGGGCGCGCGTCACGGCGCGTCCCAAGAGCGCCGCGGCGTGCGTCACGGCGCGTCTGAAGAGCGCCGTGTATCTTCGCGGAACACCCGGGCCCGCGCTCACCCTTGCCTCTCCCCGGAGCGGGTGTGGCCGCCGGAGCCGTGGCGTCGCAGCAGACTCCGGGCGGCCCGGACGAGCGGTGCGTTGCCCCGAGCGGGCTCTCCGTCCGGGAGGAACAGCGTGTCCTCCAGGCCCACCCGGGTGTCCACGCCCAGGACGGCGGCGGTTTCGAGCACCGGCCAGGCCGTGTCGTCGTCACCGTGCAGCAGGACAGGGGCCGGGGCCAGGGCCGCCACCTCCTCGATCATGCGACGGCCGGTGCCGGGCGCCTGACGGACGGGAACGCCGGTGATCTCCACGAGGACGCGCAGGACACGGCCCGCGAAGGGAGACGAGGCGAACCTGCGCACGGCGTCCGTGCCGGAGTACAGGCCGGCCTCGATGCCGATGCCGCGTTCCACCATCGCCTCCGCGACCAGCTCGGCACCCTCCTCGTGCCAGTTCACCGACGCGTGGTCCGGCAGGGTCGTCCAGGCACGGACGAGGTCGGCGCGGCGGCGGGGGTCCGGTTCGGCCCAGGCCCCGGTCGTGACGCCGACACGGACGTGCGGGCCCACGGACTTCCGGACGGCCCGTAGGGCGGCCCCCACGGCGGCGGGGTCCAGGGTGTCCCGGCCGTCGGCGTCCTTGGGGTGCAGGTGGATGTCCTCGGCTCCCGCGTCGACCGCTCGGCAGGCCTCGGCCGCCAGGTCTTCGGCGCTCACGGGCACCCAGGGGCATTCGCTCGTCCGACGCGATCCGTTGAGACAGACTTGCAGCATGGCCCGTACTCTTCCACGGGGCGGCGAGGCAGGTGAGATGGCAGGCGTTCGGGCGGTGTCGATGACAGCCGGGTAGCCGACCGGCCGGGGGCGCGCCGCTCCCGCGGGCCACTCCGGCCACTCCGGCCAGTCCCGGCCGGCCCGGCCGCCCGGCCGGCGGCACTTGGTACGTGACATGGACCTCGTGCGGTACTTCGTCGAGCGCAAACCCCGGGCCCCGCCGGCCGGGCGCCGACCCATCCCGGCATTCCGCGGGCGGCAGGCCCGCACGACGTGGACGTGTGCGTACGGCGTCATGGCCGTGGCCGCATCCGCAGGCGGGCCGATTCGGCTCAGCCCCCTGTGCCGTCCGTCCACGCCGAGACCTCCATGGCGCCCCGACGGACCGCTTCTTCCCGGTCCCGGG
Source organism: Streptomyces sp. NPDC029151 (assembly GCF_055564315.1). Classification (NCBI taxonomy): domain Bacteria; kingdom Bacillati; phylum Actinomycetota; class Actinomycetes; order Kitasatosporales; family Streptomycetaceae; genus Streptomyces; species Streptomyces sp. NPDC029151. The sequence continues at coordinate 18,033 of NZ_JBVHWQ010000010.1, read as the reverse complement.
CGAGCTTTTCGCAGGCCACCGCAACGTCCGGCACACCGTCCGGTCCCGCGAGCGCGTCGTGCACCCCGGCCCGCAGCCAGTCGGCCTGGTTGTCGTCAGCCTCGGCAACCGCGAGGGCGATGAGCCTCACGGCGGCCACGGTGCCCACCCGGGCCAGGGCGTCTGCCGTGTGCCGCGTCACCGCCGTGTCCTCGACGTCCAGCAGCAGCCCCAGCAGCGCTTCCGCGGCCTCAGGAGCATCGGCGTGGGAAGCAAGGGCTCGCCCGGCGCGGGCACGTCGCGCCCATGAAGGAGACGACGCCTCGGCCAAGGCCGCCTTCAGTCCTCTCGTCATCTCCGGCACGACCAGACGGTCTCATGCCCCGCGACGAAGGCCGAACGCCGGGTCCTCGTTGCCCCACACGTCCGACGAGGAACAGCGGGGCGCCCGCGCCGTCGAGGCCGGATCATGAAGGAACTGACCCATGTGATAAACCAGTTCGGCTCAGCTTGCACCGCCCGATCCGCAGCCGGCCACCCGTAGAAAGCAGAATCCACCGTGTTCCAGGAAACCCCCATCTTCAGCCGCCTCGTCGCCGAACGCGGTGACATCCCCACCCAGGTACGCGGTGAAGCCGACCGCATACACCGCGACCTGGCCCGGGTGATGCCCTGGGTGCCCGCGTCCGACCTGCCCGCCCGCGCAACGCCGGACAGACCGGCATGGTGAGGGCGCGCACACCTCAGGCTCCCGCCCGCCCCGCACCGGTGCGCTGCCGTCGTCGGAACGACGCCGGTGCCGGGGCGGGAGGTCTGCGCACTGTGACAAGCACCACGTAGCACGGGCCGGTTCTCGCGCACGGGAGGAACCCAGGATCCGGCCTGCACGACGCACCCATGTGCGCCGACTGCGGAGGTGATCAGGCCGTGGCAGGCGGTCCTGCCCTACGCGTGCGACACGGGCGGCAGCGGGCACCCACGCGAACCCCCGGGACCGCGTCGCCGCTGTAGCGACGCCCACACGTCACCCACCTGCACCGCCGCTCCGGGCCGACGGCCGCCTTGACGCACACGGACCGACGACACTGCCCGTGCCCTGCTCTCGACGCCGACGCCGACGCCGACGCCCGAGCACCCCCTCGCGCACCGCGTGCAGGACCGCGTCGTGGTGCCCCAGTCCTCCGGGCCGGCCCTCCATCGTGGCCCCGGCGAAGCCCTCAGGTCGGCCGTCCATCGTGGCCTTGACGAAGCCCTCGGCGCATCGTGTCCTTCAACACAAACAACTCGTTTCCGGATGGATGCACGCCTATAACTGGTTTGGGACTAATTGCGCTGCAAGGCGCTCAGTTCGCAATTGTGCAAAAACCAGTGGCATGGGAGAAGCGTTTGATCACGGTACGTAAACGACGCACCGGACTGATGGCCGCGGCCGGCGTACTCGGCGGCGTACTCGCAGTCACGGCCCTCGGCGGTACCAGCAACGCTGCGACCGGCCCCGACGACACCGGTAATCGCCCGGAACCCCAGGCGCAGACGCAGGCGGGTCAGGCGGGTCAGGCGGGTCGGACGGCCGCCCAGGATGCTTCGGACGCCCGAATAAAGATCACGCCCGGGCAGGGCGCTCACCAGGTCGGCACCGAGGACCCCGTCCGGGTCACCGTCAGTGACGGCAAGCTCACCAAGGTGACCATGACCGCCGTCGCGACAGGCGCCGAGATCCCGGGCACCCTGTCCGAGGACGGCATGTCCTGGAAGCCGGACAGCGGGCTGGCGGAGGCCACCAAGTACCAGATCGCCGCCGAGGCCGTGGACACCCAGGGCCGCTCCGCGACCGAGAACGCGACGATCTCCACGGTCTCCCCGGCCAACGACCTCATCGGGCACCTCTCGCCCTTGAACGGCTCTACCGTCGGCGTGGGCATGCCGGTGACGTTCAATTTCGACACGGCGATCAGCGACAAGGCCGCCGTGGAGTCGAAGATCCAGGTCAGCTCCAGCAGCGGCCAGCGGGTCGTCGGCCACTGGCTCAACGACGGCCGCCTGGACTTCCGCCCCGAGAAGTACTGGAAGCCCGGCTCCACCGTCACCGTGAAGCTGGATCGCGACGGTATCCGGAAGACGGTCACGTTCAAGATCGGCCGGAGTCAGATCAGCACGGTCGACGCCGCGACGAAGAAGATGACCGTCGTACGGAACGGCAAGACGATCAAGACCATCCCGATCTCGTCCGGCAGCCTCGAGCATCCGACGTACAACGGTCGGATGGTCATCTCCGAGAAGTTCTGGCACATCCGTATGAACGGCGCGAGCGTCGGCCTCACGGAGAAGGACGGCAAGCCCTCGTACAACATCGAGGCCGTCCCGCACGCCATGCGCCTGACCGACTCGGGCACGTTCATCCACGGCAACTACTGGGGTGCGGACTCCGTCTTCGGCAAGGCCAACACCAGCCACGGCTGCGTGGGCCTGAAGGACGTCAGGGGCGGCGGCGACGGCAAGCAGCCCGCCGCGTGGTTCTTCGACAACTCGATGACCGGTGACGTCGTGATCGTCAAGAACTCCGGGGACAAGGCCACCTTGGCTCCGGACAACGGCCTCAGCGACTGGAACATGCCGTGGAGCAAGTGGGTCGCGGGCAGCACGACCCGCTGAGCCGGCCTGCTCCCGGGGTCACGGGCAGGGCATCGACGCGAGTCGTCCTGTCGCCGCGGCCCAGTGGTGGGCCGCGGGTCGGATCCCCGGGGGCGCCACCGGCGGCGAGCCCCTGGTGAGCGGCGGTGGCGTCGGGCGGTGCGCGGCACGTGGCCGCCGGGCTCCGGATCGGGGGAGCGGTCGCGGATCGGCGTTGCCGGGCGGCCACGCGGCAGCCGCGGTGCCTTTGCTCCGCCTTGCCGCCCTCCTCGGCAGTGTCCGGCCCGGGCAGTGGTAGCCGCCTTCCTGCCCCCGGAGGCCGAGGGCGGTCCGTGCGGCGTCGCAGGCTGGGTGCGCTGACCGGAAAGTTCGCCGGGGCGTGGGCTTCGCCCCGATAATCTTCACGGCGTGATCAACTCATATGTGAGCTCCGACGATGCCGCAGTGGCGACAGCCGCGGCGAGGGCCGGCGCGGACGTGGTCCGCGCCCTGTACGGCCGCCGTCTCACCCGCATCGACAAGGGCGGCGGGGACTTCGCCACCACGGCCGATGTGGAGGCCGAGAAGACGATCCTCGACGTCATCCGTGCCGCACGGCCCGATGACGCGGTGCTCGGCGAGGAGAGCGGGCAGCAGGGCGGCGCCGACGCAGTGCGCCAGTGGTTGGCGGATCCCCTGTGCGGCACGTTGAACTACGCCGCCGGCGACATGCTGGTGGCCGTCAACGTAGCGCTGCGCAACGGGGCCGCGGCGGTGGCCGACCCGTTCAGCGGCGAAGTCTTCTTCACCGACGGGGTGACTGCCCGGGTGCGGAACGAGGGGTCCGACGACGCTCTGCTGACACCCTCGTCCGCTACCCGATTGGTGGACGTCAACCTGGACCCGCCGTTCCCGAGTGCGCCGGAATTCCGGGCGGTGGACCTGCTGGCCCACCCTGAGTTCGTCGAACGTTTCCGGCCGCGCGTCGTCTCCACGACGCTGGCGCTGGCCTGGGTCGCCGCCGGCAGGCGCGCTGCGTACGTCACCGACGGAGGTGACCTCTCCGGAAGTGTTCATTTCGCGGCCGGTATCGCTCTGTGCCGGGCCGCCGGCTGCGTTGTCACCGGGATCGACGGCGCCCCGATCGGTGAGGCGGGGCGTGGGCTCGTGGCCGCCGCCGACGAGGAGACCCACGGGACGCTCATGTCGTTGATCCGTGGGCGCAGTTAGCGCTGTGACCGCACGACGTTCGCCGGGATGAGTCAAACTGCGGCTGCGGCTCCTGTCCTGACGGTTTCACAGAGGTGTCGACAGACCTGCTCGTCGAATCGGGCGGTCCAGTCGCGCTCCGGTGAGCCGGCCGCGGATCTCCGGGCCGGTTCCCACGGGTCGGGGACCGCGCCCGGGCGACTTGTGCCGGAGGTTTCTCCATCTCCGTGCGCCTGAGGAGTCCGGGGGAGCGGCGCGGCGGGATCAATTCCGGTAGCCGAGATTTCCGGCGTCAGCTGTTGATGCTTGCACTTGCGTTCGGCGCCCGTCCCGGGAAGAGTCTCATCCGATGAACGCCCTTCGGCGTGATGTCGTACGAGCTCGGGGCGGGGCAGAGAGATGTGCGTGATGGATGCGGCGGCCAAGGAAGCCGTCGTTGCCCGGTTCCTCTGCGCATACCCACGTCTGGAGCAGGTGGGATGTGACCACCCCGCCCTGCTGGGCTGCGCAGATGTCGCTTGGTCGCAGCTTCCCGGATGTCCCGCCGGGATACCGGTCCTGTTCCGTGGGCTCCTCGACCGGGAAGCCGCCCCCGAGGCCCTGCGCGCGCTGAACAACGTCTTGATGAACAGCGTCTTCCACGTGAGCGCCGCGATGGCAGCAGCCCTGCCCTTCGTGATCCGTCTGGCAGCCCTCCCCGACATCGCCGTGCGCTCCGGCCTGGTCGATCTCCTGGTCGTCGCGGCGGAGCTGTCCCAGCCTGTCGACACGGACAACGAGGGCCAAGTCCGGTTGCTGGGCAGCGAACGCGATCACCCGGAACGCGCAGCATGCAGGGCCGCCTTCGCCGCACACGCTGCCGCGCTGCGCGCACTGTTGGAGGACGACACCCTTCCGGACGGACTGATCGGCACGGACGACCGCACGTGCCTGCTCAAAGCTCTTGAACCCTAGAACTTCCCCCCGGGCCGGACGATCTCCAGGCACGGGCCCCGGCCGCACGGACAGGCTCCTGACCCGGAGCAGCCCTGACCCATCCCACTGAAGTCGGCCGCCCGGACGAGCCGCAGCCCTCGTCTGTTCTCCCGCGGACCTGGGCCTATGCTTGCGCCATGCGACGGCAGGAACGATGGGTCAAGGCGGCCGGCTGGCTGGCGGTGTGGGCGGTGTTCACCGTCGTCATGCGGTTCGTCACCGAGTTCGCGGGCATCTACGAGGGCTGGTGGGCCACCGCGGTGACGGCCGCGTCGGTGGTGGCCTTCTGGTGTCTGGGTTCGTGGTGGCGTTCCCGCGGGGAGCGCGACACCGCAGCGCAGTAGCCGGACGACGAACTCGGGGTACCGCACCGCGAGTTCAGCGACGGCCGTGAGTTCGACATCATGACGCTCACCGTCCGCACGGACGAACGTCTGCGCGGTCGGCGGAGCCCCCGCGATCACCCAATCTGCGCGGGAGACCAGCCGGTTCGGTTCGTCGGGGCCGTGGAAGCCGGTGAGCGGCACCCACGGTCCACCAGCGCTGTCGTTACTCCCAGCGCCTTCAGTGTGCGGCCGATCGGGCCCGAGCCGACCACGCACGCGCGCGTGCCCGCCACCCGCCGGGTCTCCCGGTGCCGCCAGACCCGCTCCCCCTGATGTTCCAGCGTCCGCGGCAGGTCCTTGGCGACCGCCGTGGCACCAGGGCCGCGACGTACTCGGTGATCGGCCGGTCGGCGATCCCGCGCGCGTTCGTCACCACCGTGTCCGACGCGACCGGCTCCGGGCACATCGGATGGCCCACGCCCGCGCGCGGGGTCGTAGGGGGAGGCCCCGGCGTTGCGGTCGGCTGCGCCCGGGCGGTGTCGCGGACGGTGTGCGAGTGATGCCCCGCGGACGATGGCCTGGTGGCGAGCCGGCCCGCCGTCAGGGCCCTGCTGCGCCATGTGGCCGGAGAGCCGCTGCGCATGCTCCGCGTCGGAGGCCACGACGACGGCGAAGCCCCGCCGGTGGTGAGCAGGCGGTCACGAGGTCCCGCCCGCGGACGTCCCGTACGGACGGATCCCTCGGCTGAGCACTGGCCAACTCGCGCGCCCCGGCCGCATTGCGGCCGAGGCCGACCGCGCGTCTCGCCGCCCTGGACCAGCTTCTGCCGAACGCCGCACGGTCCAGCCTTCCCACGACGGGCCGGCCCGGTCCGGCCGCCGCGTTCGCCTCCCGGCAGCGGGTCCCCGGGCGAGCGACCGTCCGAGTGCGCCGGGGACCGATGGCGCTGCGGGACTGCCCAAGTGGCGCCTGCGCCCGTCGAGTCGGCGTACCGGGGCGGACCGGCCCAGGGCGCGGACCGGCCCAGGACGCGGACCGGCCCATGGCGGGGCGGGGCTCCAGCCGACGCGGCATCAGGCCACGTACCGACGGTTCCAAGCCACATACTCGACTGCACAGAAGTCTGTGCACAGAAATCTATGCACAGAAGTCTTTGCCAACTAGCCTGGTCCGCATGGAACATCCCGAGCAGCCCTCCCAGGTCCAACTGAACGCTCGCAACCTGCGAGGCGTCGCGCATCCGCTACGGGTGCGGATACTGACGGTCCTGCGGACGGAGGGGCCGGCCACGGCCACCACGCTCGCCCGGCGGCTCGACCAGAACACCGGCGCGACCAGCTATCACCTGCGCCAGCTCGCCGAGTACGGCTTCATCGTCGAGGCACCGTCCCGGGGCGGACGCCGTGAGCGCTGGTGGCAGGCGGCGCACGTCAACACGGTCGTACTGGACGACTCGGTGCTGACCGGCGGAGAGGGCCTCGGTACCGCCTACCTGCAAGCGCTCGGGCAGGTCTGGTCCGACGCGATGACGACCGCCATCGAAGCGACCGCCTCGCTGCCGCCGGAGTGGCGCGAAGCCCAGGACTTCGGCGACTACGTGCTCACACTCACCCCCGCCGAGGCCCAGGAGCTGTCGGCCGACATCCACCGACTGCTCCGCCGACGCAACGCGGGCCCGGAACCCACGGGTTCTCCGCTGCCCGAGGGTGCGGCGCGGGTCGCCTTCCAGTTCCAGTTGTTCCCGACCAGTGCGGACCGGCACGTCTCCCACCCCCCGGACTCGGAGTGAGAAAGATGACCTCTCGGCACGCGGCCGCCCAGCGGGCGGCGGACAGCGTCACACGCACGCCCTCCCCGGACGCTCCGGCCGACGGACCCCGGGTCCTTCGCGGACTGGTCGGCATGCTGTCGGCCAACGCGGCGGCCCTGTCGGCCAACCGGGTGCTCTCCATCGCCCTGCCCTGGTTCGTCCTGACGACGACCGGCAGCGTCGGCAAGACCGGTCTGGTCGCCTTCTGCCAGATCGTGCCGTACGTGATCGCCCAGGCGCTGGCCGGGCCGATCATCGACCGGATCGGCCCCAAGCGCATCAGTGTCGCCGGCGACCTGGCCTCCACCGTCGCGACGGCCACCGCCCCGTTGCTCTACCTCACGGGGCACCTGTCCTTCGGCCTGCTGCTGGGGCTGCTCGCCGTCGTCGGTGCGGCGGACGGCCCGGCCAACGGGGCCAAGGGGCTCTTCGTGCCGGCGGCGACCCGCGCGGCCCGGGTACCACTGGAACGGGGAACCGGCCTGTCGACGGCGGTCGAGCGAACCGCGACGACGATCGGGCCCGCCATCGCCGGCGTGGTCGTCGCCTCCTTCGGCAGCCTCTACGCCCTGTGGATCACCGCCTGCCTGTTCGGCGTATCGGCACTCGTCGTCTCCACCACCCTCAGCGACCCCGCTCCCGAGCCGCACGAGACACCGGTCGAGGAGGCCGAGGGCTACCTCTCGCGGCTGCGGCAGGGCGCCGTGTTCCTGCGTGACGCCAGGCTGCTGCGGTCCATCGTGTGCATGCTCGCCGCGACCAACCTGCTCGACCAGGCGTTCATGTCCGTGCTGCTGCCGGTCTGGGCGAAGGAGACGGGCAACGGCGCGGAGGCCGTGGGCCTGGTGGTCAGCGTCTTCGCCGCGACATCGATCGTCGCCGCGCTCGTGGCCGCGGGAGTGGGCGAGCGGCTGCCCCGGCGTGCCGTCTACCTGATCGGCTTCACACTGGGTGGCGTCCCGCGTTTCGTGGCCATGGCCACGGGCGCGCCGCTGTGGCTGGTCCTCGCGGTGCTGGCGATGGGAGGCCTGGGGTCGGGCTTCGTCAACCCCATCGTCGGTGCCGTGACGTACGAGCTGATCCCCACCCCGCTGCTGGGACGGGTCAAGACGCTGGCCCAGGCCGTCACCTGGGCGGGCATCCCGTTCGGCGGGCTGCTGGGCGCGGGGCTGGTCACGGTGGCGGGCACCTCGGGCGCGCTGTGGATCGTGGGCGGGCTCTACCTCGTCGCCATCGGCGTGCCGGCCCTGAACCGGGGGTGGTCGGACATGCGCAAGCGGACGGTGACCGACGCGAGCCCTGTCGGTACCGCGCACGAGAACGGGAGTACGGCCGGTACGGTGCCCGCCCCCGGAGCGGAGGTGGCCGGGGCGGCCGCCTGAGCCGCGGTACGGAACCGGCGCCGACCGGGGGACCGCCCCGGCCGGCAGACGGCTTCCCGCGCCCGTCCCGGCCGGTGTGCCCCTTCTCTGTGTCCACCCCGGCCGGCGTGCTCGTTTCCTGCTCCCCCGGTCGGCCGCCGGCTCGGTACGCCCGCTCCCCGCACCCGTCTCACCGAGGCCCGCGGGGCTCCGCCCGGAGGCGAACCTCCACATCTCCCCGGGGCCGAGGGCGTAAGCATGGACGCCCGAGGGGCGGAAGCGTCGACGTCCGAGGGGCGGAAGTGTCCACGTCCGAGGGGCGGAAGTGTCCACGTCCGGCGGGCAGAAGTAACCAGTTATCTCGTCAAGATCGCTCTGCGAGCATCGGATTCGGCTGAGTTTCCGAGGGGTTTTCGCGAACGGTCGACGACGAGGAACTGGTGGACACATGACGACGAATCCGATGACGGCCGCGGCCTCCGGACAGGTGGCCGAGCAGGGCGGTTTCTCCCCGGCCGAAGCCCGCATCGCCGCGGTGTGGAACGCGGTGATCGGGACCGAGGTGACCGCGGCGGAGGACGAATTCTTCCGACTGGGCGGAACCCGCTCGACGGCGGCGGAGATGGCCCGCCGGATCGCGGAGGAATTCGGTTCGGAATTCGGCGCGGAACCGCTGCCCGAACCGTTGACGGTGCGGTCGGTGGCGTCCTTCCTCGCGGAGGAGGCCCTGCTGAGGGCCCGCCGGCTGTTCGAGTCGTGTGCCTCCGACGACCAGGAGGCGGTGGACGCCATGGGCGCCCTGGTGGGCGCCGGCGCGCCGGACGACGCGCCCGTCATACCCCGCGCGCCCCGCGAAGGGCGTCCGCTGGCGTTGTCGTTCGCGCAGCGCCGGCTGTGGTTCCTGGACCAGCTGGAGCCCGGCCGGGCCGAATACCTGATCCCCATGGGGCTGCGCATCAGCGGCCCGCTGGACGTCCCGGCGCTGCGTGCGTCGCTGTCGGAGCTGGTGGCCCGGCACGAGGTGCTGCGCACCCGCTTCGTCAGCGACGCGGACGGCAACCCGGGCCAGGTCGTCGACCCGCCCCGGCCGCTTCCCCTCGCCGTCCACGACCTGCGGTCCGTCGCCGGGGAACACGCGCGCGAGGAGGCGGCCACCGCGCTCGTGGACACCGAGGGCTTCCGCCCGATGGACCTCGGGACCGGACCGGTGGTACGCGCGCTGCTGATCCGGCTGGCCGACGACGAACACCTCCTGTCCCTGACGGTCCATCACATCGCGTTTGACGGCTGGTCGGCGGGAGTGCTGTCGCGGGAGCTGACCGAGCTGTACGGCGCGCGGGTCGCGAGCAGAGCCGCCGGCCTGCCCGAACCCCCTCTCCAGTACGCGGACTTCGCGGTCTGGCAGCGCCGGTGGTTCACCGGCGAAGTGCTGGACGGGCAACTGGACTACTGGCGCGAGCGGCTGGCCGGGATCGAACCGCTGGAACTGCCCACGGACCGCCGGCGGCCGGCGCGGCACAGCGGCAGGGGCGCCATGCTCACCTTCCGCGTGCCCGCGGAGACCGCCGACGGCGCCCGCAGGCTCTCCAAGGAGACCGGAGCGAGCCTGTTCATGACCCTCCTGGCGGTCCTCCAGGTGGTGTTGTCGCGCTACAGCGGCCAGGAGGACATCGCGGTCGGCACCCCGATCGCGGGCCGCAACCGCGCCGAGATCGAGAACATGATCGGCTTCTTCGTCAACACGCTGGTCATGCGGACCGACCTGTCCGGAGACCCGACGTTCACCGAGCTGCTGGCCCGGGTCAAGGAGACCGCCCTCGGGGCCTACGACCACCAGGACCTTCCCTTCGAACGCCTCGTGGAGGAGCTGGCGCCGCAGCGGGACCTGTCGCGCAACCCGCTGTTCCAGACGATGTTCGTCCTCCAGAACACCCCCGACAGCCGGTCGTGGGAGCTGCCCGGCCTGACCGTCCGTCAGCTCGACGTGACCGCCCAGGACTCCAAGTTCGACTTCACCTTCTACGCCACCGAGGCCGCCGACGGCGCTCTGGACGGCACCGTCGTGTACTCCACCGACCTGTTCGACGAGGCCACGATGGTACGGCTCGCCGGGCACTTCGAGACGCTGCTGGCCGCCGCCTGCGCCACCCCGGACGCCCGGCTGTCCGAGCTGGAGATGCTGACGGCCGCCGAGCGCCGGACGATCCTGGCGGAGTGGAACGGCGCCGACACCGACGCTCCGGACACGCTGACCGTGACCCGGTTGATCGGGGAGCGGGCCGCTCGCCACCCGGACGCGCCGGCCGTGACCTGCGGCACCGACCGGCTGACCTACCGGCAGCTCGACGAGCGGGCGGAGCGGATCGCCGGGTGGCTGCGCCAGCGCGGCGCCGGGCCGGGCACCCTGGTGGCGGTCTGCCTGGACCGCGGTACGGACATGGTGTGCGCGCTGCTCGGCATCCACAAGTCGGGCGCGGCGTACGTGCCGTTGGACCCCGCGTACCCCACCGACCGGCTCGCCCACATGGTCGAGGACAGCGGCGCCCCGTTGATCGTCACCCAGTCCGCGCACACCGGCCGCCTGCCCGCCCGTACGCCGACGCTGCTGCTGGACGGGCCCTGGCCGGAGCGGCCACGCGTCCCCTCCGCCGGTCCCGTGGCGCAGGCCGGTCCGGACGACCTGGCCTACGTGATCTACACCAGTGGTTCCACCGGTCGTCCCAAGGGCGTGCAGATCACCCACGGCGCCCTGCGGGCACGGATGCGCGAGACGTGCCGTGAGCTGGAGCTCACGCCCCAAGACCGGGTCCTGCAGTTCGCGTCGATCGCGTTCGACTCGTCGGTGGGCCAGATCTTCGCCCCGCTCGTCTCCGGAGCCGGTCTCGTGCTGCGCGACGACGCCTGGGACCCGGGCCGGCTGGCGGCGGCGCTGCGCGAGCACCGGGTCACGGTGGCCTGGCTCACCCCGTCGGCGTTCGGGGCGCTCGCCGCCGACCTGGACGGGCCGGACGCGCTGGGTCCCGAGCTGCGGCTGGTCCGGCTCGGCGGCGAGGCGCTCCAGCGGGAGCAGGTCCGGGAGTGGTTCCTGCACTGCGCGGTGCCACTGGTCAACGGTTACGGCCCCACCGAGGCCGCGCAGGAGGCGACGACGGCCAGGATCACCGGACCCGTCGAACGGGTGCCGATCGGCCGGCCGGTCGCCAACGCGAAGGTCTTCGTGGTCGACCGCCACGGCCGGCCGGTACCGGTGGGAGTACCGGGCGAGATGTGGATCGACTGCCCCGGACTGGCCCGCGGCTACCTCAACCGGCCCGAGCTGACCGACGAGAAGTTCACCGTCGTGGACGTGGACGGCGCACCGCGGCGCGTCTACCGCACCGGAGACCACGCCCGATGGCTGCCGGACGGACGGCTGGAGTTCGTGGGCCGCGCGGACAACCAGGTCAAGCTGCGTGGCTACCGCGTCGAACTCGGCGAGATCGAAACCGCGTTGCTCGCCCACCCCGCGGTCACCGGCGCCACCGTCATGCTCCGCGAGGACGTCCCCGGAGCACAGCGGCTGGTCGCGTACGTGGTGCCCGTGGGCCCCCTCGACACGAGCGCGCTGCGCGCCCACCTGCGGCGCGACCTGCCCGACTACATGGTGCCCACGGCCTTCGTACCGCTGGAGCGCATACCCCTCACCCCGAACGGCAAGACGGACCGCCGGGCGCTCCCCGCCCCCGCCTCCGACCGGTCCGGGCTGGGCGCCGTGTACACCGCGCCGCGCACGGAGGTCGAACGCACGGTGGTCGAGGTGTGGTCCGAGGTGCTGGGCGTCGACCGGATCGGTGTGCACGACGACTTCTTCGCGCTGGGCGGACATTCGCTGCTGGCCACCCGGGTCGTCTCGCGGCTGCGCCGGCGGATCGGCGCCGACGTCCCGGTGCGCACGCTGTTCAGCGCGCCGACCCCGGCACTGCTGGCCGAGGCCGTGACGGAGCTCGACGGCACCGGTGCGGACCGCATCCCGCCGGCACCGCGCGACAGCGGTCCGCCGCCGCTCAGCTTCGCGCAGCAACGACTGTGGTTCCTCGACCAGTTGGAGCCGAGCCGGGCCGAGTACCTGCTGCCCTTCGCCTTCCGCATCCGCGGCCCGCTGGACGTGGACGCCCTCGACGCCGCGCTCACCGCGGTGGTGGCACGCCACGAGATCCTGCGCACCCGGTTCGGCACGGACGAGGCCGGTACGCCGGTGCAGCTGATCGACCCGGCCGAGCCGGTGCGGACGCTCGTACGGGACCTGCGCGGGACGGGTGACGCCACCACCGGCGAGGACGCCCTGGCGGAGGTGCTGCGCGAGGACGCCCTGCGGCCGGTCGACCTCGGCACCGGACCGATGCTGCGCGCGCTGCTGGTCCGGCTGGCCGACGAGGAGCACGTCCTCGCGGTCACCGTGCACCACATCGCCTTCGACGGCTGGTCGGTGGGCGTACTGGTGCGCGAGCTGTCCGCGCGGTACGCGCAAGCCGTCTCGGACCGGTCCGGCACGTCCGGGCCCGGACCGCTGAAGGTGCAGTACGCCGACTACGCGGTGTGGCAGCGCTCCTGGTTGTCGGGCGCGCCGCTGGAGCGCCAGCTCGCCTACTGGACCGAGCGCCTGGACGGACTCGAGCCGCTCGAACTGCCGACCGACCACCCCCGGCCCGCGGAGCGCGGCGGACGGGGCGAGGCGGTCCGGTTCTCGGTGCCCGCCGAGATCGCCGCCCGCGCCCGCGCGGTGTCCGCCGAGAGCGGCGCGAGCCTGTTCATGACCCTGCTGGCGGCGTTCCAGCTGCTGCTGGCCCGCTACAGCGGGCAGCGCGACATCGCGGTGGGCACGCCGATCGCGGGCCGCAACCGCGCCGAGACCGAGGACCTGATCGGCTTCTTCGTCAACACGCTGGTCCTGCGCACCGACCTGTCCGGAGACCCGACGTTCACCGAGCTGCTGGCCCGGGTCAAGGAGACCGCCCTCGGCGCCTACGACCACCAGGACCTGCCCTTCGAACGCCTCGTGGAGGAACTGGCCCCCGACCGGGACCTGTCCCGCAACCCGCTGTTCCAGACGATGTTCGCGTTGCAGAACGCACCCGGCGCGGACGCCTGGAACCTGCCGGGCCTGTCGGCGGAACCAGTGGAAGCGCCGGTCCGGGACGCCAAGTTCGACCTGTCGATGTACCTCGCGGAGGCGGCGGACGGCACGCTGGACGGCGCCGTCGTCTACGCCGACGACCTGTTCACCGAGGACACCGCCCGCCGCATGGCCGGTCACTTCACCAACCTGCTGGCCGCGGCCACGGCTCGCCCGCACGGCGCGCTGTCCGAGACGGAGATGCTGGACGCCGGCGAACGGCACCGCATCCTCACCGAGTGGAACGACACCGCCTCGCCCGTCCCGTCGGCGACCCTCCACGGACTGTTCGAACAGCGGGCGGCAGAGAAGCCGGACGCGGTGGCCGTCGTCTGCGGCACCGAGACCTTGACGTACCGCCAGCTCGACGAGCGGGCCGACCGCCTCGCCCATCGGCTGCGCGCCGTGCCGGGCATCGGTCCCGACGTACCCGTCGGCGTCTGCCTGGAACGCTCGCCCGCCATGGTGTGGGCACTGCTCGGCATCCTCAAGGCCGGCGCCGCGTACGTGCCACTCGACCCGGAACACCCGGCGGAGCGGCTGGCGTACCTGGTGGCGGACTCCGGCGCGCCGCTGATCGTCACCGACACGGCGCACGCCGCCCTGCTGCCCGACGGCCCGGAACTGCTGGCCGTGGACCGGCCCGCCGACCTGCCGGACACCCTCCCCGCGGACGCGCCGGAACCCGTCGCGGAACCCGGCGACCTCTGCTACCTCATCTACACCAGCGGCTCCACGGGCCGCCCCAAGGGCGTCCGCATCGAACACCGCGGAGTGGTCAACTACCTGGCCGGGATGCAACACGCATTCCCGCTCGCCCCGGGCGAGGGGTTCCTCCAGGCGACACCGCTGTCCTTCGACGTCTCGGCGTACGAGATCTTCTGGCCCCTGTGGCAGGGCGCCACCGTCGTCCTGGTGCCCGGCTCGGACCGGCTCGACATGGCCGAGGTGTCCCGCCTGATGCGCGCCCACCGCGTCGTCGGCCTCCACTTCGTGCCGAGCCTGCTGGACCTGTTCGTCTCCCGGGTACGGCCCGAGGACTGCACCCACCTGCGGTATGCCTTCGCCAGCGGCGAGCCGCTCCAGCCGACGCTGGTGAGCCGGTTCACCGAACGCTTCCCCGGCGACCTCGTCAACCTGTACGGCGCCACCGAGGTCTCGGTCGACACGACGTACTGGCGGGCATCGCGCACGAACCCGGCCGGACCGGTCCGCGCGGGCCGGCCCATGGTCAACCAGACCGTGTACGTCCTCGACCCGGACCGCCGTCCCGTGCCCGCGGGGGTGCTCGGCGAGGTGTACCTCGGAGGCGACAGCGTCGGACGCGGCTACCACCGGCGGCCCGAGCTGACAGCCGAGCGCTTCGTCGCCGACCCGTTCCGCGGCGGCCGGATGTACCGCACGGGCGACCTCGGCCGGTTCACCGCGGACGGCGAACTTGACCTGCTGGGACGCATCGACCGTCAGGTGAAACTGCGGGGCGTCCGCGTCGAACTCGGCGAGATCGAGGCGACACTGCTCACCCATGACCCCGTCGGAGCCTGCGCGGTGGTGGTCCGGGAGGACACACCCGGCGACAAGCGGCTCGTCGCCTACTGCGTGCCCGCGCCCGGCGGCACGCTGGACGCCGGCGAACTGCGCGAGTGGGCCGCCGCACGCCTGCCACGCGCCCTGATGCCGTCCGCGTTCGCCGTCCTCCCGGAACTGCCGCTCAACCGGAACGGCAAGGTCGACCACGCGGCACTGCCCGCCCTCGAGGGCGGCGACAGCGCGGCCGGATACACCCCGCCGAAGGACGAGATCGAGGCGGAGATCGCCGGAATCATGGCCGCCGTGCTCGGCGTCGAACGCGTGGGAGTCCACGACGGGTTCTTCGACGCCGGCGGTCACTCCCTGCTCGCCATCCAGCTCGTCAACCAGGTGGAGTCGGTGACCGGGGTCCGTATCGGACTGCGACGCCTTTTCCAGTCGCCCACCGTCATCGGCATCAAGCGACAGCTCATCGAATCGTTCGACGCGCAGGAACAGGATTCCTGAACCAGCGGCCCACTGCCCACGCGACAAGACGGAAGAGGACGGAACACCATGGGCGAGAACTCGGTCGAGGCACGGCTGCTGTCCCGCATGCGGCGGCGCGCGCAAGCGACCCGGATCGTGCGCGCCGACCGGAAGGCCGAACCGCAGCCGCTGTCGTTCGCGCAGCAACGGCTCTGGTTCCTGGACCGGTTGACGCCGGACAGCGCGGACTACCTGGTGCCGACGGCACTGCGGGTGCGTGGCGCGCTGGACGTCACCGCCCTGGGCACCGCACTGACGGGTCTGGTGGCCCGGCACGAGGTGCTCCGGACGGCGTTCCCGGCGGACGACGACGGCACACCGCGGCAGGTGATCACCACGCCGTGGCCGGTGGACGTCACGGTCCACGACCTGCGGGCCGAACCGGACGCGGAGACCCGCGCGGGCGAGCTGCTGCGCGCCGAGGCCACGCGACCGTTCGACCTGGCCGCCGGCCGGCTCCTGCGGGCCGCAGTGATCCGGCTGGAGGACGACGACCAGTACCTCCTCCTGACGCTGCATCACATCGTGTCGGACGGCTGGTCGTCCGGGATCCTGGCGCGCGAGCTGCGCGAGCTGTACGCGGCCGCTGTCACCGGACGTGAGACGTCGTTGCCGGAACTCGCGGTCCAGTACGCGGACTTCGCCGTCTGGCAGCGGGAGCAGCTCAGCGGTGACGTCCTGGAGGCGCAGTTGGCGTACTGGCGCGAGCGCCTCGCCGGTGTCGCACCGCTCGATCTTCCCACCGACCACCAGCGTCCGGCGCTGCCGAGCGGCGACGGAGACGTGGTCACCTTCTCGGTGCCGGCGGAGGTGACGGAGGCACTGCGGGCGACGGCGAGCGGGCAGGGAGCGAGTCTGTTCATGGCGCTGCTGGCCGTGTTCCAGATCGTGCTGGCCCGTTATTGCCGGCAGGACGACATCGCGGTCGGCACCCCGATCGCCGGCCGCAACCGCGCCGAGATCGAGAACGTGATCGGCTTCTTCGTCAACACGCTGGTCCTGCGGACCGACCTGTCCGGCGACCCGACGTTCACCGAGCTGCTGGCCCGGGTCAAGGAGACCGCCCTCGGCGCCTACGACCACCAGGACCTCCCCTTCGAACGCCTCGTGGAGGAACTCGCCCCCGACCGGGACCTCGCCCGCAACCCCCTCTTCCAGACGATGCTCGTCCTCCAGGCACCCGGCAGCGCGGAGGGCCGGGCATGGGAGCTGACGGGCACGCGGATCGAACCGGTCGAAATCGAGCGGGGCGTCGCCAAGTTCGACCTGACGCTCACGGCGGTCGAGTCGGCGGACGGCCTGCGCGCGGTGCTGGAGTACCGGACGGATCTGTTCGAGCGGGCGACGATCGAGCGGTTGGCGGGTCACTTCGGGACGCTGGCCGCGTCGGTGGCGGCGGCGCCGCGGGCGCGTCTGTCCGAGCTGAACATGCTGACGGCGGGGGAGCGGCAGGAGATCCTCGCCGACTGGAACGGTGTCACGGGCCCTTACCCGGACACGGCGACGATCCATCAGCTGATCGAGGAGCGGGTCGCCACGCACCCCGACGCGATCGCGGTGACCTGGGGCGACCGTGACTGGTCGTACGGGGAGATCAACGCGCGTGCGAACCGGCTGGCTCATCACCTGCGCGGTACCGGTGTCGGCCCGGACACGCTGATCGCGGTCTGCCTGGACCGTTCTGCCGACCTGATCGCGACGTTGCTGGGCATTCTGAAGGCCGGTGCCGCGTTCGTTCCCCTGGACCCGGAGTATCCCACCGACCGCATCACGTACATGGTCGAGGACGCGAATGCTCCGCTCGTCATCACGAGTACGGCTCTGGAGGGGCGCATCCCGGAAGGGTTCCCGCGGCTTCTGGTCGACTCGCAGTGGCCGGCCGGTCCGCAGAGCAATCCTGAGCCGGTGGCTTCGCCGGATGATCTGGCGTACGTCATCTACACGTCCGGTTCCACCGGCAGGCCCAAGGGGGTGGCTCTGGAGCACCGGGGTGTCGTGAACTACCTGCACTGGTGCGACCAGAACTATCCCGCTGGCCCGGACGGCGGGATCGGTACGATTCTGTACTCGTCGGTGACGTTCGATCTGACGATCACGGCGTTGTTCCTGCCGCTGATCCAGGGCCAGCAGCTCGTCATTCCCGTGACGGGGCCGGAGCGGACGGCGTTCGACGCGGCCATCGACCTGATCTGCACGAACACCCCGATCAGTTTCCTGAAGGCCACGCCTTCCCACCTGGAGGTGCTCGCCGCTCACCTGGACAGCCGTGGGGCCCGGCACCGCATCTCCACGATCGTCGCCGGTGGTGAGAACCTGACCCCGCAGCTGGTCGCGCGGCTGCTGGAGAGCGGCAGTACGCGGACGACGATCAGCAACGAGTACGGTGCGACCGAGGGTTCGGTGGCGAACGTGATGAGCCTGACCACGGCGCCCGACCCGCACGGGGCAACCACCACCTTGGGCCGGCCGATCACCAACACCACCGCCTACGTGGTGGACCACCACAACCAGCCCGCACCGGTCGGTGTCCCCGGCCACGCCCTGCTCGGGGGT
>NZ_JBVHWQ010000009.1:346733-354168 GCF_055564315.1 Streptomyces sp. NPDC029151 | reverse complement strand
CTTCTCCTTCCGGGTCAGGCGAGCTGGGCGGCGATGGCGTCGGCGAGGTGGGGCGGGACGCCGAGGCGGGCGCGCAGGGTGTCGGTGTCGATGGGGGCGCCGGTGCGGTCGCGGTAGTCGGCGGCGACCTTGCGGGCGTGGTCGATGAGAACGGCGGGAACCGCGGGCGCCGGGTCGGCGGGCGGGAGCGCCGCCGGTTCGTCCACCGGGGCCGGGACGGGCTCGGTGGCCGTAGCGGGCTCCGGGTCCGGGGCGGGTTCGGGGGCCCGTTCGCGGTCGTCCGCGATGTCGGTTGCCGTGGCCGGGTCGGGTGCCGGCGGTTCGGTCGTCGGTTGCTTGGCGGAGTGGGCGAGAAGGGTGCCGCCGAGGAAGGCAAGCGCGGGCCATCCGGCGATGCCGAGGCGGAGCAGCGCGGGCGGGTCGGTCAGGTCGAGGAATCCGGCGGTGGCGACGTTGGCGCCCAGCGAGGCGAAGAGGGCGATGAGGAACCAGCACCAGGCCAAGCGCGACGGGCCCTCGCTGCGGAGCCGTCGCCAGGCGGCGACCAGGAGCAGGTCGACGGAGACGGGGTAGGCCCAGGCCTTCCAGCCGTCCTGTCCGGCAGCGGCGGCCAGGTCGTGCAGGTGGGCGAAGGACAAGGCTCCGGCGATGACGGCCTGGACCAGGACGGCGTCCACGCGCAGACCGTGACGGCCGGCCATCAGGACTCCTCCCCGGTCGGCGGCTGCGGGAGCGAGGCCGCCAGGGACGGGCTGACGGCGTCGACGAAGTCGACGTCGGCGCCGGTGGTGTCGGCGTACAGGGCGAGCTGTCCGAGCAGCAGGACGGTCCGGGCGAAGTCCTCGCAGTCGGGGCACATGGCGTCAGTCCTTCGGGGTCTCGTCGTCGGCGGTCTCGTACCAGGGGCAGTCGCGTTCGTCGTGGTCGATACCGGTCTCGGCGCCGTCGAGGTCGCCGCAGTGCTCGCAGAACATCGGGAGGGCCTTTCTGGGATCAGGCATGGCAGGGGTAGGGATCTGGCGCGAAAGCGGTCGCGCCGACCGGGGAGCGGGGTGGTCAGGCCGTGGCAGGAGCCGTCTTGGACAGCGGCACTGCGGTAGCGGCGGTGGCGGTCAACTCGGGCCGGAAGGCAGCCAGCTCGGGCAGGTCCGGGGTGCGGTCGGCATGCCGGTTGCAGGTGTTGACGGCCTGCCGGAGCGAGGTGTGCGGGGCACGGATGCGGTGCCAGCCCCCAGTGACATCCCCGGAGATGGCAAGGCCGCGCCGTTCTGCGGGGACCTGGATAGCGGCAAGAACGGCGTCCGGGGAGATGTCACCGAAGGCCATGTTCGCGCTGGTCTCGTCGTTGACGCGGTGCGCGGTGCGGCCGGTGAGCTGGGCGCGGAGCATGGTGATGCCCTTGCCGAGTTCGGAGCCGAAGCGCTGGCCGCAGATTTCCAGGTAGATGCCGGCCGCGCGGCCGAGCTGGGCGAGGCGGACCAGGGCGGTGATGATGCGGTCGCGCCGTTTCTCCTCGTCCTTGGTGGCGAACAGGGCGAGTTCGGCGACCTCATCGACCAGGATCACGACCGGCACGGGTCGCAGGTGGTCGGGCAGGTCCCAGATGTCGGCGGCTATCTCCGCGTCCGGCACCGCGGCGGTGATGCGCTGTTCGGCGCGGATGAGCTGGTAGATCCCTTCCATGCGGGACACGAGCGCGTCCAGCAGCTCGGCGGCGGTGTCGGGGTTGTCGGCGAGGGCTGAGAACCGGCGGGCCAGCGGGGACAGCTCAACCCCCTGCTTGCAGTCGATGCCGACCAGGGCGACGTCCATCGGGGCCAGCCCGGCAACGAGGTTGCGCTGATAGACGGACTTACCCGACCCGGTGGCGCCCAGGGTGAGAGCGTGTGGCACGGCGCGGTAGTCGCGGTAGTGCACCGAGCCGTCCTCGCGCAGGGCGACGGGAACCCGCATCGGCCGGATGTCGACCTTGGCAGGCATCTGCACCCGCTTGAGGACGTCGTAGCCGGTCATCCGCACTTCCACGACCCCCGAGCGCACCTCACGCGAGGTGACTCCGTACATCGAGAACGAGTGCCGGAGCCGGTCCGAGGCGGCGGCGACGTCGAAGGCGTCCTGGCCGGGCCGCAGTCCCAGCCTCAGGACCAGGCCGGTCCGGGTCGGGCGGAAGCGCAGGATGCGCGGTGGGCGGGACTCGGGGACCGGCCGGTTGGTCATGCGGGCTAAGGCCAGTCGCCAGCGTGAGGGCGGGACGGTCAGCCCGCAGGCGTCCATGGCGGAGGCGTAGCGGACCAGGACCCGCAGGCTCGCCAGGGTGACGCCGAAGGTCATCCAGTACCAGGCGGGACGCCGCCACCGCAGGAGACCCGCAGCGGCGACGACCAGCACCAGAGCGACCGTGAACGCGACCATGATCAGGCTGCCTTGGAGTTCGCAGCAGCGGCGACGAGGGACGTGACCGCGACGGCGCGGAAGGCGATGCCGTGTCGCTTCTGGCCGTTGAAGTCGTTCTCCCACGGCCGGGCGATCAGGCCCGTGAGCGCGACCGGGGTACCCATGGTCAGCTCACCGGAGATGCCCGGCTCCGGAACGGTGATGGACAGGATCTCCACCTCGTCGTTCGCCGCGAACATCACGTCCACGGTCATCAGCTTCGCCCCGGTCTCGACGTCGGTGGCGATCTCGCCGGTACGGCGGTCCTTCACCTTGGGCTGCGGGGGCTTGGCAACCATCACGGTCGCGGCGGAGGTGTCGACGGGGATCTGACGCATGAGCGCGCTCCTCAGGGTTGGACTTGACGTACTTAGTACGTCGACCTGCCACGAGAGCGCACCTGACATACTTAGTACGTCAAGTACTTCTCGACGGGTGTCGGTTGGATGTGCTGCACTTAGTGCGACAAGCACTGAGAGGGGCTATGGCCGAGTTCACCGGGCGGGCGAAGTACCTGGAGATCGCCGACGATTTCAAGAGGCGCATCCGGCAGGGAGAGCTGGAACCCGGCACCAAGCTGCCGTCTGAGACGGAGCTGATGAACGAGCATGACGTCTCTCGGACCGTGGCCCGCCAGGCGATCTCGCGGCTGCGGGAAGACGGGTACGCGATCTCCCACCAGGGCAAGGGCAGCTTCGTCACCCTCCCCGAGGAGCCCCGTCAGACGAAGCACAGCCCGGAGTTCGAGGAGATCGCCGGTTATCTGTCCGACGTACGGCGCGAGGTGCGTCGGCTCGCGGAGCGGATGGATCAGCTTGAGCAACTGGTGCGCAAGCAGCCGCAAGACGGCTGACCAGCTCGTCGGCACGACGTGCGATGACGTTCACCTCCTCGGCCTGGCCACCTCTCGGGGTAGTTACGACGCTAGGAGCGAGGCAGCGCACTACCCCGGAAAATTTCTCCGGGGTCCCATAGGGAGATGGGAAGACGCTCTAGCCATGCGAGGAATGACGACGAACCTGACGATCGGTGAACGAGTCGCTTGGTACCGCCGAAGGCGGGGGATCTCCCAAGAGGTCCTGGCCGGACTCGTGGGCCGCACGGTGGACTGGCTGAGCAAGGCGGAGAACAACCGCATCGAGCTGGACCGGCTCTCGGTCATCAAGTCGCTCGCCGACGCCCTGGACGTGACGCTCGGCGACCTGCTGGCCGAGCCCACCCTTCTGGAGTGGACGCCCGACAGCGGCGCCCGCACGGTGCCGGCACTCCGCTCAGCCCTCATGAACTACCGCCAGCTGACACCGCTGCTAGGCGTCGCCACCGAAGGCGAGCCGACGTCGCTCGCCGAGCTGAGCCGCAACGTCGGAGAGGTTTGGGATGCCTACCAGGAATCACGCTACGGCTTCGCGACCCGGCGTCTGCCCTTGCTCCTGGCCGATGCACTCATCGCCGCCCAGTCGTACCAGGGACGGGAGCGAGAGCGGGCGCACGAGCTGATGGCCATGACGTACCAGGGCGCGGCCATGGTGCTCACCAAGCTCGGTGAGACCGACCTGGCATGGATCGCAGCCGACCGCGGCTTGGCAGCAGCACAGCAGTCCGGCAACCCGGTCGTGACCGGTTCTCTCTTCCGGTCCGTCGCGCACTGCCTGCTGTCCAACGGCCGGTTCGACGCAGCCGTGCAGTTGGTCGGGGACGCGGGCGATTACCTCCGGCCGGGTCTCCAGGAGGCGACGCCCGAGTTCTTGTCCATCTACGGGACCCTGTTCCTGGCGGGGTCCATGGCCTCAGCCCGTGCCGACGACCGGGCCACGACGCGGGCCTTCCTGGACGAGGCGAGACGGGCAGCCGACCGACTGGGCACCGACGCCAACCACGTCTGGACCGCCTTCGGGCCGACGAACGTCGCCATTCATCGGGTGGCCACGGCGGCCGAGCTGGGCGACATGCAGGTAGCGGTCGACCTTGGCCCGCAGATCGACACGACAGGACTGCCGACGGAACGCCGTACGCGGCACAACCTCGAAGTAGCCCGGGCTCTCAGCGCCCACAACCGGATGGACGACGCGCTCGCCAAGGTCCTCGAAGCAGAGAGCTGGGCACCAGAGCAGGTGCGGAGCCACTACCTGGCGCGGGAGCTGGTGCTCACCTGGGTGCGAGGGCAGCGCGGCCGGCCGAGCCGGAACCTGGCCGACCTGGCCGACAGGCTGCGCGTGGTCTGACCTGGGTACCCTCGGCTGCATGGCGCCGAATGCACACGAAGCGAAGATGGCGCACCCGCGCATGGCAGCGGGTGCGCTCTTCTTTGATGCCGCCGGGCGGGTCCTCATGGTGGAGCCCTCTTACAAGGACTACTGGGAGATCCCCGGCGGGTACGTCGAGACCGGCGAGTCCCCGCTGCACGCCGCCATCCGCGAGGTCCAGGAGGAGCTGGGGATCACCCCGCCCATCGGACGCCTACTCGCGGTCGACTGGGCCCCCAGCGAGGCCGAGGGCGACAAGGTGCTGTACCTGTTCGACGGCGGCCAGCTCACGCAGGACCACCTGGAAGCGATCACCTTGCAGCCAGAGGAGCTGAAGAGCTTCGCGTTCGTGTCTCCGGAGCAGATCACCGAGCGTACGATCCCGCGACTGGCCCGACGCATCCTCGCAGCCGCAGAGGCCCGGAACGGAGGTGCACCGGTCTACCTCGAACACGGGCAGAAGCCCGGCAACGAGGCGGCATGACGACGCCGCGGACCATGAGCCGAGAGGAAGGGATCCTGCTCGTGCAACGGCTCATGGACGGCGACTACCCCGACGAGACGGAAGCCGACCAGCTCATCGAGGCACTCAGACGCGGCCTCGACTGCCCACACATCAGTGACTACATCTTCTGGGACTTCGATCCGCAGCTGACGGCTGAGAAGGTCGTGGACCGAGCCCTGGCCTACGAGCCGTTCGCTCTGTGATCACAGCGCGGTAAGACTTTCCCTACTTCATCAAGGGCTCGCTTCGCTCGCCGTTGCTTTCGGCCTCCTGAACTGCAAGCAGTCCGATCGAAGATCGAAGGTGCCGCGCACAGCGCGGCGGCGTCGGCCGGGCGCCGTCGCGCCGCCCCTCCTTGCCTTCGTCACCGGGGCCGCGCGCCGTCGCCCGCCCGCGCCCGCAAGGGGGTAACGACCAGGTCGGGGTAAGGGTGAGACGGCGCCGCCAAGGTCAAAACACCCTGGTGGCTGGGGCGGCCGGCTCCACGGCTTTAGGCAGCCACTTTGGGGCGAGCCTCTAAGATCATGGCCCCAACGTCGTGCTTTACCGGGCAGGTCCACAGACTGCCCGACGCGCCGGAAGCTTACGGGGCCATGATCACTCGCCCCAAAGCAGCTCCAGCCCAAACCCGCTCCACCGACCTAGCGCCTTGGCGCTCCCTACATAAGGTTGACCTTTGCGATAGGAGTCAGTCCGAGTCGGGCACACTCTCACCTGCGCTATTCATCCCTCGCAATCGCTGCCCCAAGTCTTCAACTGGCGTCCAAACGAACGATCGGCCAGCCCTACTTTTTTGCAGCAGTCCGTAATCTTCAAGGCCGAGTAGATCCTGCCGTGCCGTTTCATAGACGACATTATGGCTCGCCATATGCGATTGCGCAGTTACGGATGCACCTGGATTCTTTAGCGCATGATTCAGCAGGGCGATCTGTCGGTGATTGAAGAGCTTTTGCGCACCAGAGATGCTCTGCTGCAGTTCACGAACTTCCTCCGCCTTCCTGAAGAGGTAGTCATGCAACTGAGAAATAGACCGCTGCAACACACCCAGTTGATACAAATGGAAGTACGTCAGGTCGTTTTCATCATCCTCAGAGTGCAAATAGCTGTGAGCGTACCTGGAAGGCGCATTCTTCAGGATGGGCGAGATGGCTACGTATTCGGTGAGCCAGTAGCCCTGATTCAGCATCGACCAATAGAACAGAGCCCTGGCCGTCCGACCATTCCCATCCTCGAATGGATGATCATACCCGATCATGAAGTGCACTGTAATTGCACGGAGGACTGGGGGAATATAAACTTCGTCCAATTCGCCGTTTGCGAAGTCGCATAGCCTCTGCACACGCTCAGGCAGCGTTGCAGCAGGTGGCGGACTATGCAGCAGCAGGTCACCGTTCCAGACGCCCACACGATCCTCGTCCGGCAACTGGAAGCGGCCCGAGGCGCTCGGGTTATCGAGGGTTCCATCCGTAACCACTCGGTGGATCTCGCAGATCATTTCCGGCGTCAGCCGCTGGTTGCGCAGATCTCCAATCATGCGCATCGCTTGATAGTTGTTATAGATCATCCGCTCATCACGGTCACGAGGCTGACGCTGTGTGCGGATCATCTCCTTAGCAACTTTGCGGCTCGTAGAAGCACCTTCTAGCTGACTAGAGTTAATCGCCTCCTCGATCAGGGAGTTAATCAGATAACGGTCCCGCGTCGCAGGGTTAGTAACCTGCTCGCTGATAGTGATCTTCCCGCTAGCATCTCGACTTACTTCCTCCAAGGACTTAAGGACGACGTCCGGGAGAGCGAAAACGAACGGCTCATCGTTAACATCTGTCAACGGCAGGGTACGCTGCACTCTGCGGCGCGCAAGCTTAATGCCCGCCCACCATTCCTCGTGCGTTAGACCGTCGGGCGGGTTCTTATATCGAAGCTTATCCCAGGGAAGGTATGGGTCAGTAGGACCGGCACCAGGGGCAGTGAGGATCCGCGCTAGCTTTCCCGATTCGGACTTTACGATGAGTTGCATAGTCTCCTCCGGAGGAGGAGGCGGCATCGGCCTTCTCACGCGAATCCCTCCTGTCGTTCAGTGCGGCACCCATTGTCATGTGCGGTTTCGCCGGTATGCGCTTGCGTCATACCGCGCGCTCCGACAGGGCGGCATAGCACTCCAGCCACGGGCACTGACCTCAAAGCGGCAGCCCCGCCGGCAGGCATTGCCGCAGACGCCCGCCACAGCACCCCATTGCGCTCGCCCCAACTACTA
>NZ_JBVHWQ010000009.1:275644-346636 GCF_055564315.1 Streptomyces sp. NPDC029151 | reverse complement strand
GCACCCCATTGCGCTCGCCCCAACTACTAGCGACCTACTACTTCGTCCCAGACTAGTAGATCGACCAGGCATCCACGCAGGTCAGCGCACCGACAGGGCGGCATAGCACCCCAGCCACGGGCACTGACCTCAAAGCGGCAGCCCCGCCGGCAGGCATTGCCGCAGACGCCCGCCACAGCACCCCATTGCGCTCGCCCCAACTACTAGCGACCTACTACTTCGTCCCAGACTAGTAGATCGACCAGGCATCCACGCAGGTCAGCGCACCGACAGGACGGCATAGCACCCCAGCCACGGGCACTGACTTGTCCGTATGCTGCGCCTTCTGGCAGATCCCTGAAGCGGTGGTCAGGCCTCGTGGACTATCCGTTGACGTGTCTAGGCCGACGCAGGATCTGCAGGGCCCTGACCAGTGGTGTTGTATTACAGTCAGGGAGCCTTCGGATCCGCGCGGTCCCCGTATACCGCCAGCTTGGTAGTTCGGTAGTCGGCGCCATGCAAGGTCCGCAAGACTGTCCGGGTTGCAACGGACGACAAGACTGGCTGATGACCGACTACCAGATCAAGGGCATTGAGCAAGGCGAAGCCACGTGTGACAAGTGTGGATCACAATTGAAGCAGGCCATCATCTTGGCACCGTTGGACCTGGGCGGAACCCCGGAGAGGCATCCCTACTACGTTGGGACGGACTGTGCTGCGAAGCTGACCAGGTTGAGTCAAGCCAGTGTGCGTGCGAAGGCTCTGAGTGCCGAGGAGGTACGGCAAGCGGAGTTGCAGGCTCTGCGACACCGGGAGGCGTCCCGGAGAATCCGGAAACAGCACGAACGCGAATGGTTGCAGAACACGTACGGCGTTGAAGACATGGACGCCGCCTCCAAGAAGAGCGGAAAGGACTGGCTGACTCTGTTCAACGAGTTTTGTGCCTGGCGCAAGCAAGCCGGTCACATGTAGTCAGCCACCGACGGCAACCGACTCCAGCGGTCCGGGAGCGTCGTGTGCGGCGAAGCGACTCGCATGAGCGGGGACCGCGGGGAATGCCGGGGAACAAGTCGGCGGTCAGGCACGCCGCCTCGCTGCCTCGCCGCAGGTCAGTGCAGCAAATGCCGCCAAGAAGCCCAAGCTTCCCAAGCTGAGGCCCTGGGGGTGATCGACTCCGACTCGCCTCCACGGGCCCGGCCGGCGTGGCTGCTCCCGTCGACGGCACTGCACCGTGCCTGAGGCCGGTGGGGGTGCAGCGAGACCTAGGCGCGCCTGGTCGGTCGACGCGTCCGCCGCCGTGGCTGGCTGTCGGCGGCTGAGGTTCATGCGCCCCGTCTTGTGGTTGCCGGTCGACGGCCGGTTCCTGGTGATCAGCTCTGGGCCGTCTCTGGGCCGTCTCTGGGCCGACCGAAGATGCCCGACGCCGACCAACAGCGACCGACAGTGACAGGCGAGCCGCAGCCCGCAGCAGCGAAACCCCAGGTCAGCGCGCCCGGACCATAAGCGTTTTCGCCCAGGGTGGCCGTACGGCAAGATGGGCTGTTTCTTGCCGTATTCCACTCGCGTACCAGATCGACCGGTCAACTACGGTGCTCAGAACTGCCGCCGCGGAGCCACTCCTCGATGTCGCTCCTCTGCCAGTACAGGCGATACAGCAGCCGATGCGGTGACGGGAACGGTCGCTTCTTCGGCCCTCCACGCGCCAGCCAGCCGGTAATGGTCTTGGGATTGACGCGCACCAATGCCGCTGCACCAGCGGTGTCTACCCATACATCATCGGCGTCCAGTTCCGGCAACCCAAGCAGACGGCCGGCCGGGACAGGCCGAGAGCCAGCCAGGGCCTCAAGGAGCACCTGGTGCTGTGCAGCCAAGGTCACGCGGACTCCATCAGCTTCAGCCATCGTGCCATCTTACAGTTTTAAGACTGCAACGCGGATGCTCTGCACCACCCTAGGTGATCTCTGGTTTTGCAACTGTCTGACTTATTCCGATGCTTGGCGTTGATCGACACCCAGCTCAGAGAGGACAGAAGCCACCTGGTCGTCAGGGATCCGCTGAAGTAGTTGCCGCTTCAGCGCAAGCGTTTCCCGCTTGTGCTTGTGGTCAAGGATGTCGCGGATAATGCACCGCAGCACCCATCCAACTCCAGGAATCGCTCCCAACGAAGCCAGGCCACCAAGGATTTGCACCTAAGGCTCCTGGGATATAGGGGCTAGCTAACTCGTTCCAGCCGTTTCAGTGTCACCACTCATCACGAGTGCATGAGAATTGGTCCCAGAGAGGCCCGAAACACGTTCGGGCAACCAAACAGGCGGAGACTGCTTGCTGTCTCCGCCTTCTAAGTATTCGCGCACGCCAAGATGGCCTATGCCTCAGGCCACGGAGAGGTTCGGCCACATCGAACCGAGTCGGTGTCTGCAGACAAGACAGCTGGGGACGAGCTATGGAGCAGATGCCCGCGGTCGCTCCAACCCAGCGAACTCATGTCGTTTCTTGACCGGCCGAGGATGCGTGGCGCTTGCGCTGCTCAATCAGCGCCTCTACGTGGTAGTCAGCGAAGAGGTGGCCTTGTTGGTCCGTGAGGACCGGTACCAACTTCCCTCGACGAACCCACTGCAACACGGTTAGGTGCTGCACACCACACCGACGAGCTACCTCGGCGGTGTTGATCAACTGTCGTGGACGAACGTTGAAGATCTCGTCGCTTGCCCTGGTGGTCATAGCCCTCCCAGACATGCAAAAACCCTCCGCATCCGCGAAGGGTGTTGAATTCAGGCGCACTTGTGCTACCTGCAGGCACTATGACAGGACGCCACCGATGATCGCAACAGCCACCCGGGCAGGTCGGCGTGATGGTGCAAGCTGGGCCGTCTCTGGGCCGTGCGAGGTCACCCGACGCCGACCGGCAACGACAGAAGCCCACGGTATCTGAGCAGTTCAGAGCCGTGGGCTTCTTCAGCCTTGCTGGTGGGTGAGGCGCGTGATCAGTAGACCAGCTACTGAGGACCGCCCGTATGGTCCGGAGGCAGCGTGTCGAATGGGTGTCGAAGTCGGTGGGCGCGGCGTCGCCAAGCCGTATGAACACCCAGGTCAGCGGCCCAGCACGGGCGAACAGGAGATGCGCCTTCTAAGCGCTTGGCCGCAGGTTCGAGTCCTGCCGGGGGCGCCACCGCCTACCTGCAAAGACGCCCCGGAGGGGATCTTCCCTCCAGGGCGTTTCCTGTCTCTGACGGCAACGCTGACGGCAACGACCCCGTCACTCGTCCAACAGGCTCCCCAGCCGATCAAGGGCGGCCCGCTTCTCGGTGAGGTCGGAGTGCGCGTAGATGTTCATGGTCACGTCCAGCGCGCTGTGCCCGACGATGTCCCGGACGATGTGCGGCAGCGTCACGCGGGTGTGCCGGAGATCGTGGAAGCGCACGTCCAGGCCGAGCGCGCTCGCGGATCGGGTAGAAGTGCCGGTTCAGGTTCCGTGGCTCGATCGGAGTCCCCCGCCGGGTCGTGAAAACCAGGCCGGTTTCCACCCACTGATCGCCAGCGGCCCCGTGCTCCTTGGCCTGGCGTGCGCGGTGTCGGCGTAGTACGTCGACACACACGGCCGGGAGCGGTACGGGCCGTTCCGAGCGACGCGTCTTGGGTGCGGTCAGCGTCGGCTCTCCATCGACCCACTGCAGGGCCGTACGAATCTCCAGCGATCCCCCGTCCAGGTCAACGTCCGACCAGTGGAGCCTCAGCAACTCGCCGCGGCGGGGACCCAGGAACAGCGCGAGCACGTAGGCCGCGCTCAGCCGGCCGTCGCACACGTCGGCCAGGAGGTTCTTCGCCTCGGTGACGGACAGGCCAGGACCGGCGCGGTACCGAGGGGTCTGAACCTGCACCAGCTTGGCGACGTTGCGCTGCGCCAGCTCCTCGCGGAGGGCGTGTTGGAGGGCGTTCCGCAGCACCGCGTGAAGGTACTGGACCATGCGGGGCGACAGCCGACGCCCACACCCCTGCGGGCGAGGCGGTGTCGGATGCCACGGGAGGACAGCCAGCGCGCAGTGTGCGCATGGCCACACGATGCCTCCACGGTCAGTGTGTGCCAGGTGACTTCCCGGGCGGGACCGGCGGCAGGCTCGCACTCGACCCCTTGATCGCAGCGCCGAGGGTACTTTGGGAACACAGGCCGAGGACAGTGATGTCCACCGGGAAGTTACCGGTGTTCCTGCCCGCGACCAACCACTGCAGGGGCAGACCGTCATGGGGGAACCGAGGGCCACTGCGGCTCAGGACGAAGGTGCTGTCCGCGTTGCCGGTGCTCGATGAGACGAAACTGCCGCCCCCGGTAACCAGCTCCCCGGGCGGGCACTCACCGGTCTGGGCGAACCCGGTCTGCCCAGGCCCCAGCCGTGCCCCGCCCGCGACCACGTGCGTTACGGCGGCCCCCTGAGCGCTTGCCTGGCCAGACGCCAGTGGAACTACAGCGACGACTCCGGCGCCGACGCTGAGGGCCGTCACGACGGCCAGACCTACGAGGCGGGTGCGTTTCATGACGACCTTCCGGATAAACGATGGACGATATCCGTTTTTTCCACACCACAGCGGCGTAGATGCGCTGCTTCACGCAAACGTCGTAAGAAGAATCGATCCAATCGCCTCTGACCGAGTGAGGGTCACGGGCTCCGCTTGAGGTTCTGGCTCACGGACCCGGACTGCCGCACCCGGCTTGAGACCGGAACCGTCCTCGTACTCACCCAAAGGCCCTCGGCCGGCGGACAGACCGCAGACCACAGACCACAGACCACAGACCGCTCGAGTGGGACACGATCTTGTGCGGTAGGGCATCGCAGCCACAGCCGCACCCTCTGAAATCGAACGCAATAAGGCCTCTCATCGAGCAGTCGAGAGGCCCTTCCTTGCCGACTAGGCACCACCGTGCTTCTTGAGACTCTCCCTCCGGACCGTCCTCGGGCCGTCGGAGGGTGCTCTAGGTAGCCTGGCGAACGTGACCGATGCTGCCCCTCATGCCACCACCTGTGGCCTGTGCGACCAACCGCTCGGCGGGGATCATTCCCACGAGACGGCGACTCCCGGAACCCGGGTCGAGTACGAGGTCGTCGGGGTTCGCGGCGTACTGGCTGATTCGGTTGCGGTCCGTGACCCCGATGACAAGCATCCGCTGCCCACTCAGGTCCTCGCCACCAACCTGGGCATTGACGCCGGTTCGCTCCTTGGCCTGCGTTACACATGCCTCGTTGCCCGTGACTCGTACGGGACTACTCGTTCCGACTTCCGCCTGAGGACCAGTGGCGGCCTGCCGCAGACAGCTCGGCCGGGCGTCTGACGTCGAGCGGGGCAGCGGCCGACTCCCTGACCAGGCTGATCGAGTGTCTGTTGCCGCGGCCGTTGCAGCCGAGTCGGGGTCAGCGGGCGTCCACGCACTCGGCGGTGAACGTCTGCCTGATCATTGTGGCCGACTTGGGCTGAGTGGTGATCACGCGGCGGGGATAACGGTTGTAGGGGTGATGATCAAGCTGGTAGCTTCCAGCCGACCGTGACACCGCCCGAGGAGGTGAGACCCGTGAACGCTGTATCGACGTGGGTGCTCCCCCTTCCCTTCACGGCCGGCGATTGACGTAGGTGTCGCCGGGAGCGCCTCGACAACAAGGCACTCCCGAAGGGCAACACCATGCACTCTCTGCAGTTCACCGCCGAGGTCTCGTCGGACGGCATCCTCGAGCGCGACTTCACCGTGGGCGGGGTCCCCGGTGTTCTCTGGTCGCCGGCCTCCCGTGCGTCCGATCGCGCACCCCTGATCCTCATGGCCCACGGCGGCGGCAACCACAAGAAGCACCCGGCGATGGCGGGCCGCGCGAAGCTCCTGGTGACCGGGGGCGGCTTTCACGTCGCCGTCATCGACGCACCGGGTCACGGCGACCGGCCGCGCACGGCACACGACGAGGCGGAAATCACCGAACTGTTCCGGGCCCGGGCGGCGGGCGAGCCGGAAGGCCCCGTCGTCGTGCGCTACAACGCCCACCTGGCAGAGCTCTGCGTGCCCGAGTACCAGGCCACCCTGGACGCCCTCCAGGAACTCCCGGAGATCGGCGCTGACGGACCGGTCGGCTTCTGGGGCCTCAACATGGGCACCGCGATCGGCGTACCGTTCGTGGCGATCGACCCCAGGATCACCGCTGCGGTCTTCGGTCAGCACTGGCCCGACGTCCTGGCCGAGAAGGCGAAGCAGATCACCATCCCCATCGAGTTCGACCTGCAGTGGGACGATGAGCACATCTCGCGCGAGGAGGGTCTCGCGCTGTTCGACGCCTTCGCCTCGAAGGAGAAGTCGTTGCACGTGAACTCCGGCAGGCACAAGGAGCTGCCCAGGTTCGAGGCCGACAGCGCGGTGCGGTTCTTCGCCCGGCACTTCGGCGGGGCGGTCACCGTGCCGGCCTGACGTGGGCGGTGGACGTGGGCGGTTGCGGTGTCCGGCTGTCGGCCGGGCACCGCTGTGACGGTTCGGATCGTCGCGCGGACGATTCCAGGTGCCCGGCGTGGGGGTCTACCTGAAGGAGGCCGCCCAGCCCGCCCAGCCCGCCCCACTCGCCGTTGGAATCGACGACTCTGGCCTGGTGCCATCTGCGAGACCCTCGTGCGCAACACCGACATCGGTCACTTGGAGCCGTCGGGGGGCAGCGCCGGCTTTCGAGGCCTCACGTCGAGTCGATCGTGTCGCCGGTCGAGTGTTCAGGGCTGGTCTCCAGGCGCGTCCCAGGCGATCACCGCGACCCTGGCCGTCCGCTCGTCCTTGCTTGTGACCTTGAAGTACACGAGGGCTTTTCCGGTGTAGGTCGTGCTGCAGAACGAGTCCCCCACCCGGTACCGGTACCCCTCCATCTCCCCGGAGCTGAGGGGATTCGACACGATCGCCTGGGCACACGCGTCGCGGTCGGGGCTCCCCTTGCCGCTCCAGGGCGCGACCTGCACCTGTGCCTGCCACGCGAGTTTGTCCGGCTCTTCGAAGGCGAGACCAAAGGTGCCGCCGCGGTACACATCGCTGTGCTGGGGCGGGTTGTAGTCGAAGTCGACGCTCCCGTCCGACAGGCGCAGGGTGCCCTTCCAGCGGACGAAGCGCTCAGGATCCGCTGGTGACGCCGTGGACGGACTGGCCGACCCCGCCTCGGGGGGAACGGCGCTCGGTCGCGGTGCGGGACTCACCGGGGTCGTGGAACGGGGCGGAGGTGGTCCGCCACCCTTGCCGTCCTGGCCGCTGTCGGACAGCACAGCAGCTACGAGACCGATGATCGCGGCTATCACCACGGCCCCTCCCCCGATCCAGGCCGCGCCGATCTGCGCATCCTTTCCAGCCATCAGTCCCCCCAGACTTCGATGTCAGGCCGTACCGCCATGCTTCCCCAGCAGGATCCCCGCCCTGCCGGGGTCGCCGGCTCGTTACGTGCTTGGTACGAAGTTCGACGGGCCGCTCGTGGCGTGCGTGCCGGAGCTGACCGGGTCCGGCGAGGGGGTGGGTGGGGGTCGTTAGAGTCGGGGCAGGAAGGGAGACGACGTGCGACTTCGCTGTGTGGTGCTGGACGACTTCCAGGGTGTGGCAACCGAGTTGGCCGACTGGTCGGTGATCGAGGATCGGGTGGAGGTCGTCGCGCTGCGGGAGCACCTCGACGGGGAGGAGGCCCTCGCCGCGGCGCTCGCCGACTTCGACATCGTCGTCACCCTGCGCGAACGCGTTTCCTTCCCCGGATCGCTGATCGCCCGGCTCCCCCGGCTGAAACTGCTCATCGCCTCCGGGATGCGCAACAGCGTCATCGACTACGCCGCCGCGGAGGCGCACGGCGTCACCGTGTGCGGCACGGCGAGTTCGAGCACCCCGCCGGTCGAGCTGACCTGGGCGCTGCTGCTCGGTCTCGCCCGGGGGATCGTCCAGGAGAGCAACGCCCTGCGCGGCGACGGGCCGTGGCAGTCGACCGTGGGCGCCGATCTGCACGGCCGCCGGCTGGGCCTGCTCGGTCTCGGGAAGATCGGCAGCCGGGTGGCCCGGGTCGGTCTCGCCTTCGGGATGCGGGTCAGCGCGTGGAGCCAGAACCTCACCAAGGAGCGGACCGAGGAGGTGGGTGTCGAACTCGCCGGTTCGAAGGAGGAGTTGCTCGGTGACAGCGACTTCGTCTCCGTGCACCTCGCCCTCGGCGACCGCACCCGCGGCCTCCTCGGCGCTGCCGAACTCGCCCTCATGAAGCCGACCGCCTACCTCGTCAACACCTCCCGCGCCGCGATCGTCGACCAGGACGCGCTGCTCGCCGCGCTCCACGAGGGCCGCATCGCCGGCGCCGGGGTCGACGTCTTCGACATCGAGCCGCTGCCCGCCGGCCACCCGATGCGCACCGCTCCCCGTCTCCTGGCCACACCCCACCTCGGCTACGTCTCCCACGCCAACTACACGACGTACTTCGGCCAGGCCGTGGAGGGCATCCAGGCGTACCTGGCGGGCTCCCCGGTACGCCGGCTGCCCTGAGGCCCGACCCGCCTGAGCTGCGCTCCCGCCGCGAGCCCGCCGGCCCTGCCGTTAAAAGAGTGATCCCCGGGTGATCACCGTGACCACGCCCGCGTCGCGCCGTTGAACGGGAAGTGCGGCGGCTGGTCTGCCGCTGCGCTATCCGAGCTACAGAAGGAGAACGTGATGTCTCGCATCGCGAAGGCAGCCGCTGTCGCTGTCAGCGCCGGCGCCGTGGTGGTCAGCGGGGCCGGACTGGCCCTGGCGGACGCGGACGCCCAGGGCGCGGCTGTCGGATCGCCCGGTGTGGTCTCCGGCAACGTCATCCAGGTCCCGCTGCACGTCCCGATCAACCTGTGCGGCAACACCGTGGACATCATCGCCCTGCTGAACCCGGCCTTCGGCAACACCTGCGCCAACGTCAGCGGCAAGGGCAAGGACACCCACGGCAACCCCGGCCCGGGCCACGGCGGCTACGGCAACAGCGGCTACGGCAACTGAGCCGACCGGCACCCCAGGCAAGAGCCCCGGCCTCCGAGCGCCGGGGCTCTTCCCGTGTCCGGCACGGCGTGTGCGCTCACGCGTACCGGTAGATACGGCTCACGTCCTCCAGCTGGTCCGGTGTCTCGTCCCACGGGGGCAGCTTCTCGTGCCGGGCGACGACCCGCTGGTGCTGGTCGTCGGTGACACCGGGGGGCTGGGCCGGCAGGTAGCGGTGGTCGCGGTGGGCCCGCTGCCACCGCGACCACTGGAGGTCGACGAAGGCGTGGTGGAGCCAGAACACCGGGTCGTTGACGGACGCGCCGCCGAGCATCGCGCCGCCGACCCAGCGGTGCACCCGGTTGTGGTTCTTCCAGGAGGCGCTTCCGCTGCCGGCGCCCCAGCCCTCCAGCTTGTTGCGGAATCCCTTGCGTACGGTCGAGTCCCAGGGCCACGCGTCGTAGACGGGGTCGTCCAGGGCCCGCTGCAGCTCGCTGCGGGTGGGCAGCTTCAGGGGCGCGGCGGAGCGGCCGAGGTCCCGGGTGAGGAACCTGCCGTCGGTGACACCCTCCTTGATCGTCCAGTGGCCCGCCGCGTAGGCGAACGGCCCGGTCATCACCTGCCGGTCGGAGCGCCGCCCGTTCCCGCCGAGCAGGTCCTTCGTCCACGGCACGGACGTCGTCCCACGGTCCCTGGTCCAGTCCCAGTACGGCACCGTCACCGAGGAGTCGACCCGGCGCAGCGCCCGCTCCAGTTCCAGCAGGAACCTGCGGTGCCAGGGCAGGAAGGAGGGCGCCATGTGGGCGGTGCGCAGCCCGTCCTCGCCGTCGGCGGTGTAGAAGTCGATGTGCATGCGCACGAACTCGTCGTACTCGCCGCGCCGTTTGAGGGCCAGCAGGGCGTTCACGAACCGCCGCCGCTCGCCCGCCGTGAGCGCCCTGACGTTCTTACGCACGTACGCCATGCCGTCCCCCCGTGTGCGCGCCGCCGTGTTCGCCGTCGAGCCGGCCCGGCGCCAGGTCGCGCAGGCGCTGACGGGGGCCGATCTCGTCCACGGCCGCCCGGGTCGCCTCCAGCGGTGTCCGGTACGACGTGTAGTGGTCGACCATGCTCAGCCAGGTGCCGTCGGCCCGGCGCATCAGGTGCAGCGGGCGGCCGTCGACGGTGATCCGCCACTCGCCGCCGGCCGCCCTCTGCCCCACGGCGGGCACCAGCACCCCCTGGATTCGGCGGCCCCGGTACGTCTCGTCGAAGGAACTGCCCCCGGGATCCGCGGGCTGCCGTACGGGACGGGAGGCGGCGACGACCGGGGCCAGCCCCAGCGCGGCTGCCGATGCCAGCAGCCCCCGGGCCACCTCCCTCCGCGACGGTCTGGCCGTCCCCGCTCCGCCCTGCTGTTCCGCACCGACCGCCACTCCGCCGACACCGACGACCATGTTCGCTCCTCGTCCGGGTTCAGATGTCCGTAACGGCTAACCGATCGAGGACGCGCGCGGTCACCGCCGAAGGGCCGGCCGAGGAGCCATTCGGGGATCGGGAACAACCCGTTCGGGGATCGGGGAGGGTCCCTCCAGGGGGCGGGAAGGGCCTCTTCGGGGTCCGGGTCCGGTCCGGGTCCGGGTCTGGGTCCGGGTCCGGGGAGGACCGTGCGGGTCACGGGTCCGGGGGCCCTACGGGCAAGCGGGGGAGCCGCCGCGCGGGGGTGAGGCAGCCGTACGGTGGACGCGGCCCCGCGGCGAGTACGGCCGCCGTGCGAGGCGTACGGCCGTACAAGGCATACGGCCGTACGACGGGTACGGCCGTACGCGGGTCCGCCGTACGGCGGATACTGCCGGCCCGTGGATACGGGTCCTGTCCGGCTACAGTCCCGGGCCCGTGGCCAGGTTGCCGCCGGCGACGGTCTGCACGGCCGGGGCGATGACGCCGGCCTCGGGGAGCTTGGTGGCCGGGAGGCCGAAGTTGCCGCCGCCGGGCTGGGTCAGGGGGGCGTCCAGGGACAGGCCGGGGGCGAGGGCCCGCATGTCGCCGCCGGGGCCGTCCACGTCGAGGTGGTCGAAGGCGTTGTCGCCGATGATGTGCGGCAGCGGGGCCCTGGCGTCCAGGCCGGGCAGCCCGGTGCTCACCGGCAGCTGGGGCAGGGCCCGGTCGGGCAGGAGCCGGCCCGTCACGTAGCGGGGGCCTTCGGGGGCGCCGGGCTTGATCAGCGGCAGCTCGGCGCCGAGTCGGGGCAGCTCCATGTCGAGCGACTGGGAGACGCCGCCCAGCGGCACGGGGACGGGGACCGTACCGGCCGCCGCGGCGGGACCGGCGGCCCCCACGGTGGCCGCGACGCCCGTGACGACGGCGGCAAGGGTTCCTCGGGTGGTCGGCTTCATGTCAGCTACGGTCCCTTTCAGGATGCGGGGGTTCGACGTCCTTACCGCGTAACGAGCGGAAAACGCCTGCATTTCACAATTCCCCCGAGTGCCGTAATAGTCAGCTCGTCCAGAAGTCCCACCAACGCGTCAGTACGAGCATTCCGACCACACCGATGTGCAGCAGCGGAAGCACCCAGGTGAATTCGGCGAGGAACGTCTTCAGCGGGGCGGGCGCGGGCAGGAAGTCCTCGCGTACGCAGAGGGACGTGACGTACCAGAAGAGTAGGATGGTCGCGGCCCAGGCCAGGCAGCACCACAGGCACAGCGCGTTGATCCGGTACAGCGACTCGAACTGCAGCCAGGACACGAACCCGACGCCGAACACACAGCCGGCCTCGAACAGCAGCCAGTACCAGCGGGGGAAGCGGGCGCCGGCCAGCAGGCTCATGCCGACGCAGACCACGATGCCGTAGGCCACCAGGCCCAGCATCGGGTTGGGGAACCCGAAGACCGAGGCCTGGGCGCTCTTCATCACGCTGCCGCAGGACACCACCGGGTTCAGGCTGCACCCGGGGACGAAGCCCGGGTCCTTGAGCAGCTTGAACTCGTCCAGGGTGATGACCCAGGACGCGAGCAGTCCGGCCGCCCCGGTGAGCACGGTCAGCAGGGCGAGGCCGCGGCCGGCGCCCGCGTACCGGCGCATCAGGCCCGCAGGCCGCGGGCGGGCAGGTAGACGTGCGCGGCGGCGTCGGTGGTCTCCGGGGAGCCGGCGAACTCGGCCAGCTCGGTTCCCCCTGCCGGCTCGCGGGGGCCGGTCGAGGGGCAGACCCGGGTGGTGAACATGAAGTAGGTGTAGCCGAGTTCCTGGACCGCCTCCAGCCAGTCCGCCGGCGGGGTGACCTGGCTG
The DNA here is from genome assembly GCF_055564315.1 of Streptomyces sp. NPDC029151. Taxonomy (NCBI): domain Bacteria; kingdom Bacillati; phylum Actinomycetota; class Actinomycetes; order Kitasatosporales; family Streptomycetaceae; genus Streptomyces; species Streptomyces sp. NPDC029151. The sequence goes on along the minus strand of NZ_JBVHWQ010000009.1, from coordinate 334,428 downwards.
CTGATGTTGTGGGGCAGCTGGAGGACGATCTGCCCGGCGACGACCAGCATGCTGACCTTCAGGCTCGGCCGGGTGGTGCCGTCCACCGGTTCGCCGCCCGCGGTCAGGTCCATGTCCTCCAGGAGGTGGGTGACGGCGGCGGACGCGGCCTCCGGGCCGCCGGGGCCGTCGCCCAGGGAGCAGGCGAGCAGGCAGGGCGTCCTGCCGTCGCCCTCCTCGTTCCTGGCCATCCAGGCGAGCAGGGCGAGCGTGCCCAGGTCGGCGGGGCGGAAAAGGCGGGGTTCGCTTGATACTGAGGTCACCGCGCGACCATATCGACGGGCCGTGGCGCCGCCCGGCGGCTTCTCACCCTTCCGGAGCAGTGCCCGGGGCCGCGCCACACGAACGAGCGACGCGGTCCCGGGCGGGAGTGCCGGGCGTCAGGCTGCTCAGTGCTGCAGGGGCAGGCCGCCGAGCAGGCCCTGCTTGTTGAGGGTCGTGGTGGCACCCTTGACGCTGCTCAGCACGGAGTCCTTGTTCTCGGTGTCGAGCGCGTCGGACTGGTGCTGCACCGGCAACAGGTCCTTGACCGTGGGGGGCTTCTCGGCGAGTTGGGCGAGCCCGCCGTTGAGGCTCATCGGCGGCAGGTGCTGGGCGTCGTAGGCGAACGCGGGTGCGGCGACGCCGACGAGGGCCACGGAACCAGCGACAACGGCGGCAGCCTTGAGGGACTTCATCGTGTTCCTTTCTCCGGCAACTCACGTCACCCCGGATTTCTGACGCCGTGCCTAACGAGTTCCGGCCGGGCCGGAAACCCGGCACCGAGAAGACATATGAAATCCCCGTGCGCCGGCCTGCCGCGACCGGCTGAGGGCGACCGCGGTCGCCCTCAGCCGGTCGCGGTCGCGGTCAGCCGGGAGCGATCGCGGTCAGCCGGCCGCGGTCAGCCGGTCGTCGTCGTGGACTGGGTCGGGTCCGCCGGAAGGGAGGGGAGGGCGGGCAGCGAGGGCAGGGACTCGACGCCGGGCTCGGCCACGTCCTTGCCGAGGAGGGTGCCGCCCAGCAGGTCGACCAGGCCCGACACCACGTCGGTGGCGGACGACAGGATCTGGTCGAGTTGGTCGGTGACCGCCTTCACCAGATTGTCGATCGCGGTCTGCAGCGAGGAGAGCAGGTCACTGGTGGCATCGCGGGCCGAGGGCCGGTGGGCGATGCCCGCATGCCGCATCGCCGCCTGCGCGGTGAGACCCGCGGGGACGGCGGAGGCCGCGGGGGCGGTGGGGGTCGCCGGTGACGCGGGCGCCGTGGGTGTGGCCGGCTTCGCCGGTGCCGGTGCGGTCGCGGGCGCGGTGGGGGTGGCGGCGGCGGGCGCCGCAGGCTTGGCGGACGCCGAGGACGCCGAGGACGTCGCAGGGGCCGTGGGCGACGCGGACGCCGTCGGCTTCGTCGCCGCGGGCGACGCGGAAACCCCGGGCTTCGCAGGCGTCGTGGGTGTCGCAGGCGTCGTGGGTGTCGCGGGCGCCGTGGGCGTGGTGAGGGACGCCGGGCGTGCGGGCGCCGCCGGCTGGACGGGGGCGGTGGCGGCCTTGGCGATGGCCGCCTTGGCCGCCTCGCCGAGCTTCTTTGCCTCCCCGGCGGGCAGCCTGCCCTTCTCCAGCGACTGGTTGAGCAGGTCGATGACCGGGTTGAGCGCGGAGTCGGTGGTGCTCAGGGCTCTGACCTGGGCGAGCAGCCTCTCCTTCTCCGCCGCCGGAACGGGCGCCCGGGAGGCGGCGCGGTCGTGCTCCCGGGCCGTGGCCACGGCGACCGGACCGGTGATGCCGACCAGGACGGCCGCGCAGAGGACGGTGGACGCGAGACGCCGGGCAGGCAGATCACGCATGGGTGTTCCTTTCGGTGAACAGTGGGACCTGAGCCCACCGTCAGTTCACCGGTCGCCCTGCGCAACCGCTCACCCACTGTTCGTGATCCGTCCGAGGCAGAAAACCGGCCGTCCGCCCCGCGACGGATGCGTACGGGGCGGACGGCCGGCCGAAGGGCTGCGTCGCGATGTCAGTCGTTGACGCAGGTGTTGCCGAACGCCGGGTTCAGCAGCGCGATGATGTCGACAGTGTTGCCGCACACGTTGATCGGGATGTGGATCGGAACCTGGATGGCGTTGCCCGACAGCACGCCCGGCGAGTTGGCGGCGACGGCGCCCGCACCGGCGTCGGCGGAGGCCACGCCGGCACCGCCGGCGACGGCCGCGACGGCGGCGGAGGTCAGGACCAGGCCCTTCGCGATACGCGACATGGAGAGGTGCTCCTTGGGGATCGACACAAACATCCGGGCGGGATGCCCGGCGCTGTGTCAACGCGCGGCACACCCGGGGGTTGTGCCGCCAAAGGAGTGATCCGGGCAGAGGACGCGGCGCGTTCTCACCCGCGCCCCTCCCCGTCCCGGGCGCCACGCCCACGCTTTCCTCCCCCTCTCCTCCGCGCCTTCCTCCGCGCTCTCCGGCACACTCTCCTCCCGCCCCGGCGTACGCCCGCCGCACCAAGCGGCTCCCGCCCGTCCTGCGGACGACGTACGGAAGTCCACGCACAGTGCACCGGGTGGTGTACCGATCCGACGGATTCCTTCCTACGCCGACACACCCGGCCACGTCTCCGACCTGGGCGATCACGGCTCGGCTCCGCGGAGCGGCGGTGACCACCCGGCCTCCGGCTCGTTCCCCACGCGGACGCGGCGTGGGCCGGCGTGCTCCTCGCCGCCGTGGACGCCCGGAACCGGAAGGCGCGTTCACGACCGCAGCCCGAGCGCCCCCGTGAGCGAGGTAACCCGCGAATGCACCAGTCAGCACCCGCCCGTCGACCCCGGGTCCTGCACCTCGCACAACCCGTCGACGGCGGTGTCGCCCGGGTCGTGCTCGACCTGGCCCGGGCCCAGCTCGCGGCGGGCCTGCACGTCGCGGCGGCCTGCCCCGGCGGCCCGCTGGCCACGGGCCTGCGGGAGCTGGGCGCCGACGTCCGGGACTGGCGCGCGGGCAGGTCCCCGGGGCCCGGGTTGCCGGGCGAGGTACGACGGCTCGCACGCCTGATCGGCGAGGTGCGGCCCGAACTGGTGCACGCGCACAGCGCGAAGGCCGGCCTGGCCGCGCGGCTCGCCGTCCGCGGGCGCGTCCCGACCGTGTTCCAGCCGCACGCCTGGTCGTTCGAGGCGGTCGGCGGCCCCACCGCGGCGCTCGCCCTGCGCTGGGAGCGGTGGGGGGCGCGCTGGGCGGACCGGGTGGTGTGCGTCAGCGAGGCCGAGCGCACGACGGGCCTGCGCGCCGGAGTGCGCGCCGCGTACACGGTCGTCCCGAACGGCATCGACACCACCCACTTCGCCCCGCAAGGCCCGCAAGGCCCGCAAGGCCCGCAAGGCCCGCAGGACCCGCAAGACCCGCACGCTCCGCAGGCCCCGGACGGCACCTCGCACGACGCGGAAGGCGCACAGGGCGAACAGGGCGCACCGGCAGCCGACGACGGGAGCCCCCTCGTCGTCTGCGTAGGCCGCCTCTGCCGTCAGAAGGCCCAGGACGTCCTCCTCGCCGCCTGGCCGGACATCCGCGCGAGGCTGCCGCGGGCACGGCTCGTGCTGGTCGGCGACGGCCCCGACCGCGAGGTCTTACGGCGACAGGCGCCCCCCTCCGTGCGGTTCACCGGCGCCGTCCCCGACGCCGCGCCCTGGTACCGGGCCGCCGACCTGGTGGTGCTGCCCTCGCGCTGGGAGGGCATGGCGCTCGCCCCGCTGGAGGCGCTGGCCTGCGGGACACCCGTCGTCCTCACCGACGTCGACGGCGCCCGGGAGAGCCTGCCGCCCTCGCTCGCCGCGCACTGCCTGGTGCCTCCCGACGACCCCGTGGCGCTGGCCCGGGCGGTGACCGGGCTGCTGACCGATCCGCCGCTGCGCGCGGCGCTCGCCGACCGAGGGCGCCGGCACGTCCTGGACACGCACGACGTGCGGCACACCGCCGAACGCGTCGCGGACCTCTACCGCGAACTCCTCGGCCGCACCGGCCCGGACCGGGGCGCCCCGGCGGCGGACGACGCCGGCGGAACAGCCCGGCTCGTGCCCTCCGAGTACAGGGAGTCCATCCCCTCGTGACCGCGGAAAGCACCGTCCCCTCCCCCGGCGCGCAGCCACGGGACCACGAAGTCCCGCCCGTCCCGCCGGGTTCACCACTCCATCCGGTCTCGCCGCTCCCGGCCGTCTCCGTCCTGCCGGCCCGTACCGCCGGCAGCTTCCGGTTCCCGCTGCGGCGGCCGCCCGCGCGGCGCGCCTCACCACCGCTCCCCCTGCTCGCCGCCGACCTGCTCGCCGCGCTGGCGGGCGCGGCCGCGCTGGACACGGCCGCCCGCCGCCCGGTGCTGGTCGCCGCGCTGCTGACCGGCGCGCTGCTGCTGCGCCCGCGCTCCACGCGTCCGGTGCCGGGTGTGCTCGACGAACTGCCCGTGGTGTGCGGGCGGATCGTGGTGGTCTGGCTGGGCCTGGCCGCGCTGCTCGCCGCGTACGACCCCGGGCGCGCCCTCACCGCCCGGACCCTGCTGCTGGGCTGCGCGCTGCACACCGCGGCGGCCGGCGCGGCCCGCGGCGCGGTGCACTGGCGGAGCCGGGTGCTGTTGCGACGCCACCCGCGCACCGCCCTGGTGATCGGGCCCGCGGCGACCGCGCAGCGGGTGGCCGCCGCGCTGCTGCGGCACCCGCGCTGCGGGGTACGGCCGGTGGGCGTGGTCGCGCAGCGCCCGGACGGCCCCGGCGGGCTGCCGGTGCTCACCACCGGCGAGGAGGTGGAGCGGGCGCTCATCCAGAACGGGGTGCGGGTCGTCCTCACCGTCGACCCGGCCGTGCGCACCGCGCACGGGCCGCTGCTGCGGGCGCTCGCCGCGTCCGGCTGCGCGTTGTGGGAGGTGGACGCGGACAGCCCGGCGTACGAGATGCGCGACCAGCTCGCCGGGTTCGCCGTACGCCGGCTGGACCCGGGGCTGCCGCGGCGCACGGGCGTCGCCAAGCGGCTGCTGGACGTCTCGGTGTCCGGGGCGCTGCTGGTGCTGGCCAGTCCGGTACTGCTCGGGTGCGCGGTCGCCCTGCGGCTCACCGAGGGGCCCGGGGTGGTGTTCCGGCAGGAGCGCATCGGCAAGGACGGCCGCCCCTTCACGCTGCTGAAGTTCCGCACCCACCGCCCGGCCGACCCGCAGGAGGCGGCGACCCGGTGGAGCGTGGCCGGCGAGTCGCGGATGAGCCCCTTCTGCCGGCTGCTGCGGCAGACCTCGCTGGACGAGCTGCTCCAGCTGTGGAACGTCTTCCGGGGGGACATGAGCCTGGTCGGCCCGCGCCCCGAACGGCCGTACTTCGTCAGCAGGTTCAGCCACACCTATCCGGGCTACGCGGCCCGCCACCGCATGCAGACCGGCATCACCGGGCTGGCCCAGATCCACGGCCTGCGCGGCGACACCTCCATCGAGGACCGGGCCCGCTTCGACAACGCCTACATCGACAACTGGTCGCTGTGGCAGGACGTCTGCATCCTGCTGCGCACGGCCGCCGCGCTCGTGCGGTCCACGGGGAGCTGACCGATGGCCTTCGCCCTGCCGCCGCGCCGCCCAGCCCGGCCGTCCCCGATGAGACCGTCCCCGCCGCGACCGTCCCCGGTACGCCTGTCCTCGCCGCGACTGTCGCCGGTGCTGCCGGTGCTGGCCGTGGTCGCGCTGCTCGCGCTGCCGGTCGCCCCCGGCGGCGACGGTGGCGCGGGTCCCGCCGACGCGCTGTCCGCGCTGGTCGTCGTGTTCTGCGCGGTACGACTGCTGCGCGCGCGCCGCCGTCCCCTCACCCGGACCGCCGCCCTGCTCCTCGGCCTGCCGGTGACCGGGCTGACGCTCGCCGCGCTGCACGCGGTCTCGCCGGGCGCCGGGATCACCGGCCTCGGCCGCTACCTCCAGGTGTTCGTGCTGGTCCCCGCCGCCGTGCTGCTCCTCGTCCGCGACCGGGCCGACTTCCGGCTGCTGGCCTGGTCGTTGGTGGCCCTCGCCGGGTGGCAGGGGGCGGTCGGCGTGCACCAGTACGTCACCGGGACCGGGGCCTCGTACGAGGGCCAGGACGTCCGCGCGGTCGGCACCTTCGGGGTGTCGGACGTGATGGGCATGGCCACGGTCGTGTCCTTCGGGCTGGTGTGCGCGGTGGGCCTGGCACTCGGCCGGACCTCGGTGCGGGAGCGGACGCTCGCCGTCTGCTGCGCACTCGCCCTGCTGGTCCCCCTCGCCCTGTCCTTCAGCCGGGGCGCCTGGATCGCCACCGTGGTCACCCTCACCGTCCAGCTGGTGCTGGCCGGTCCGCGCCGCGCGCTGGGGATCGGGGCGGCCGCGGTGGCCGCGGGGGTGGTGCTGGTGGGCGGGCTGGGGGTGGGTACGGCGATGCTGCAGGAGCGGATCGACAGCATCACCCGGGTCACCGACGCGCCCGACCAGTCGGTCACCGACCGGTACACGATGTGGGCGGCGGCCACCGACATGTGGCGCGACCGCCCGCTGACCGGCGTCGGACTGAAGGGCTTCCCGGAGTACCGCGACGGGCACGCCTCGCTCGCGCTGTCCTCGGGCAGCGACACCGAGGGAGCGGGCGCCGCGTTCCGCCGGCAGCCGCTGCTCTCCCCGCACAACATGTACCTGCTGGTCCTCGCCGAACAGGGCCTGATCGGGCTGCTCTGCCTGGCGGGCGGCTGGCTCGCCCTGCTGGTGTGCGGGTTACGCGGGCTGTGGCGGACCCGTGCGGCCGGCGGCCGGGGCCTGGACTGCGCGCTGGTCGCCTGCGGGCTGCTGGTCTGGCAGCTCGTGGACTTCGCCTACGCCGACATCGGCGGCCCCGCGACCGTCCTGACGGCGGTCTCCTTCGGCCTGATCACCTGGTGGGCCCTGGCCGGCGCCGACCAGCTGTCCGCCGCGCCGGCGTCCCGCCCGAGCCGGAGGCCGGCGGGATGACGCACCCCAGGGCAGGCGAGGCGCCGGGACCGGAGGCCGGCCCCGGCGGGTTCCCCCTTCCGGGCGCCCGGCCCGCCGTACCCCCGCCGGCCCTCGCGGGCCCCGGCAGCCCGGCGTGCACCGCTGCCCGGCCGCCCACGGAACCGGCCCGGTACCCGGCACCCCCCGCCACCGCCGCCGCCCGGATCGCCCCGGCACCCCCCACCACCCCGGCCCCAGCTCCCGGACCCGCCCTCCTCACCTCCCGTTTCCTCGCCCGTGCCACCCTCCTCACCGCCTCCCTCTCCGTCGCGGCGGCGCTGCTCGGGCTGGTGCGGGACCAGTCGCTGGCCCGGTTGTTCGGGGCCGGAAGGGACACCGACGCCTTCCTGGTCGCCTGGACGGTGCCGGAGTTCGCGGCGACGCTGCTGATCGAGGACGGGCTGGCCTTCGCGTTGGTCCCGGCGTTCAGCCTGGCTCTGGCCCGCCGGGCGCAGGGGGCGCCGGGGGACCCGGTGCGGGCGCTGGTCGCCGGGACCCTGCCCCGGCTGGCGCTGGCGTTCACGGCGGTCGGGGCGCTGCTGGCGCTGGCCGCGCCGCAGTTCGTGGCCGCGCTGGCGCCGGGGCTGCCCGACCGGACGCTCGCCGTGGACTGCACGCGGCTGACCGCGACCTGTGTGCTGAGCTTCGGCCTCGCCGGGTACTGCAGCGCGGCCCTGCGGGCCCACCGCCGCTTCCTGGCGCCGGCCGCGATCTACCTGGCGTACAACGTCGGCATCATCACGGCGATGTACGCGCTCGGCGGCCGTTGGGGCGTGCGGTCGGCCGCGTTCGGGGTCGCGGTGGGCGGCTGCCTCATGGTGGCGGTGCAGGTCCCGTCGCTGGTGCGGCGGTTGCGGCGGGCGGGCGGGGGGGTGAGCGGGGCCGTCGCCGAGGGGCAGCCGTTGGACGTGCCGCTGCTGTCCACCGTGCTGCTGTTCGCGCTGTGCCGGCAGTCGCAGGTGCTGATCGAGCGGTTCCTCGCCGCCGGGCTGCCCGCCGGGGCCATCTCGCACCTGAACTACGCGCAGAAGGTCGCCCAGATCCCGATGACGCTGTCGACGATGCTGTGCACGGTCACCTTCCCGGCGGTCGCGCGGGCCCTGGCCGACGGCGACACCGAGCGGGCCCGGGACCGGGTCGAGCGGGACCTGGCGGTGGCCGGCTGTGTGGTGCTGCTCGGTACGGCCGCGATCGTGGCCTGCGCCCCGCAGCTGATCGCGCTGCTGTTCCAGCGTGGCGCGTTCACCGCCGGGGACACCGCGGCGACCGCGGGTGTGATGCGGGTCTACGCGCTGGGCCTGCTCGGTCAGACCCTGACCGGTGTCCTGGTCCGCTCCTACTTCTCGGCGGGCCGCGCCAGCTGGTACCCGGTGGCCGCGATGGCCGTGGGCATCGCCGTGACCTGCTGGATCGGTGCCGGGACGGTCGGCTCCCGGGGGGTGACCGGGATCGCCGCGGCCAACGCCACCGGCATCACCCTCACCGCCGCCCTGCTGCTCGCGGGGATGCGCGGGCGCGGCGTGCCCATCCGGACCGGGCCGGTGCTGCACGGGCTGAGCCGGCCGCTGTGGGCGGCGGTGGCGGCCGCCGTGGCCGGCGGGCAGGTGGCGGGCCTGCCGTCGGCGCCGCTCGCCGGGCTGGCCGCGGGCGGCGCCACGGTGACCGTCGTCTTCGTGCTGCTCGGCCGGCCCCTGGGCGCCCGGGGGCCGGGCCGTGTCGTGCCCTTCCCGTCCGCTCGGCGACGCCTGGCGGGCGCTCCTCCGGCGGGCGGACCCCCGGCCGCGTCGCCGGAGCGCCCGCGCGGCTCCGTCACGGGGACGCTCCGGCGCCTCGCGGCCGCACGCACCGGACGCCGAGCCCGCCCGCCGCGCGGACGACGGGAGTGAGACGACAGCACCCCGCCCCCGCACCCCGTTCCGTACCCCCTCTCCCGAAGGCTCGCCCATGCCGTCCTCCGTCGAGTCCCCGGCCCGCGTCCGGGCCTCCGCCCCGGGTCCCGTCCCGTGGATCGCCATGTACCACTCGGTCGGCGACTGTTCCGACGACCCGTACCGCGTCACGGTCAGCCCCGGCCGGCTGGACCGGCAGCTGTGCTGGCTGCGCCGGCGGGGCCTGCGCGGGGTGTCGGTGGCCGAGCTGCTCGCCGCCCGCGCCCGGGGCGGGGGACGCGGCCTGGTCGGGCTCACCTTCGACGACGGGTACGCCGACTTCCTCGGCAACGCCCTGCCGCTGCTGGCCCGCTGGGAGTGCACGGCCACCCTGTTCGTGCTGCCGGGCCGGCTCGGCGGCGACAACGTCTGGGACCCGCTGGGCCCGCGCAAGCCGCTGCTGACCGCCGACGGCATCCGGCGGGCCGCCGCCGCGGGCGTGGAGATCGGCTCGCACGGCCTCACCCACGTCGATCTGACACGGGCCGACGACACCGCGCTGAGGGCCGAGACCGCCGGCAGCCGGGCGGCGCTGGAGGAACTGACCGGCGCCCCGGTGACCGGCTTCTGCTACCCGTACGGCACGGTCGACCCGCGCGCCGTGGCGGCCGTACGGGAGGCCGGTTACGGCTATGCCTGCGCGATCGACCCCGGCCGGCTCAGCGGCCCGCACGTGCTGCCGCGCGTGTACGTCGGGGAGCGGGACACCGCCGTACGCCTGTTCCTGAAGCACCGGCTGCACCGGCTGCGGCGGCGGCCCGTGGAGGGGCTGCGGTGAGGGTCCTGCACATCATCACCGGGCTCGGGGTGGGCGGTGCCGAGCAGCAGCTCCGGCTGCTGCTGCGGCATCTGCCGGTCGAGTCCGAGGTGGTGACGCTGACCAACCCCGGTGCGGTGGCGGACGGACTGGCGGCCGACGGGGTGCGGGTGACCCACCTCGGGATGGCAGGGAACCGCGACCTGGCCGCGCTGCCCCGGCTGGCCGGGATCGTCCGGCGCGGCCGGTACGACCTCGTCCACACCCACCTGTACCGGGCCTGCCTGTACGGCCGGATCGCCGCCCGCCTGGCCGGGGTGCGCACGGTCGTCGCCACCGAACACTCCCTGGGGGACTCGCAGATGGAGGGCCGGCCGCTCACCGCCGGGGTGCGCGCGCTGTACCTGCTGGGCGAACGGCTGGGCCGGCGCACCGTCGCGGTCTCCCCCACGGTCGCCGGCCGGCTCGCCCGCTGGGGGGTGCCCGAGCCGCGCATCGCGGTCGTACCCAACGGCATCGACCTGGCGCGGTTCGCCCACGACCCCGCGGCCCGGCTGCGTACCCGCGCCCGCCTCGGGCTGCCCGACGGCGCGTTCGTCATCGGCGGCATCGGCCGGCTCGCCCCCGGCAAACGCTTCGACGTCCTGATCCGCGCCCTGGCCGGGCTGCCCGCCGACTGCAGGCTGCTGCTGGTCGGCGGCGGCCCGGAGGAGCCCGCGCTGCGGCGGGCCGCGCGCGAGGCGGGGGTGGCCGGCCGGGTGCTGTTCGCCGGGGAGCGGCCGTACCTGCCCGACGGTTCGGCCGGCCCGGACCTGCCCTCGCTGGCCTCGGCGATGGACGTGCTGGCCTCGCCCTCCCCCGAGGAGGCGTTCGGCCTGGCGGTCGTGGAGGCGCTCGCGGCCGGGCTTCCCGTGCGCTACAGCTCCTGCCCGGCCCTGGAGGACCTGCCGTCCGGGGCCGCCCCCGACGCGGTCCGGGTGTCGAGCGACGCCGGTGCCTACACCCGCGCGCTCGCCGAGGTCCGCGCCGCCGTGCCCGGCCCGCGCACCGCCCCCGAGGCGGCCCGCCACTACAGCATCACCCGCAGCGCCGCCCGGCTGATGGACGTCTACACGGCGGCGCTCGCCCACCCGGTCCCCCCGTCCCGATCCCCGCAGGGAGTCACCCCGTCATGACCGAGAACCACCACCGCTCCCGCCCCTCCCGGCTCCGCACGCTCCCGCCCTGGTCGCTGGTGGCGGCCGGTGTCCTCACCGGCGGGCTGCTGGGCGGCGGGTACGGCGTGCTGAAGCCGCCCGAGTACACGGCGACCAGCTATGTCGTGGCCGTCCCCAGCGCAGGGGCCGACACCGCCACCGCGCTCGGCTTCGCACAGGTCTACGGCCGGGTCGCCACCCAGATCGCGGTGCTCGGCGACGCCCAGGAGCAGGCCGGGGTGCCGGTGAGCACCCTGCGCGCCGGAGTGCGCACCGCGACCTCGCCGGACGCCCCGATGGTCGCCGTCTCCGCCACCTCCGAGCACCCGGCCGAGGCCGCCGCCATGGCCGACGCGGTCGCCCGCGCGCTGACCCGGCACGCCGCCGCCGCGAAGGCCGGCACGCACGTCGAGCTGCGGCAGTTCTCCCGCGCGGCGCGGCCGGACGAGCCGTCCTCGCCGTCGCCGGGGGTGACCGGACTGGTCGGCGCGAGCGCCGGCGGCCTGCTCGGGGCCCTCGCCCTGCTGGTACGGCCGAGACGCCGCCCGGAGCGGGAGACCTTCCTGTCGCGCTCGGTGCCCGGACCGGCCGTCCCCGCCGACGCGCACGGCCGGCGGTGACCGCCCTCTACCCGGCGGGCACCGCGCGCCCCGCGACAGAGCCCACCGGCCCCGGCACCGGCCCCGCCCTCACCACGGACGTCATCACGGACGAGGAGGCCTTCGCGGCGCTGGCGCCCGCCTGGGGGCGGCTGTTCCGGCGATGCGCCGCCGCCACCCCGTTCCAGAGCCACGCCTGGCTGCACTCGTGGTGGCTGTCGTACGGCCGGCGCGGCCGGCTCCGGCTGCTGGTCGTGCGGGCCGGGCCCGAACTGGTGGCCGCCGCGCCGCTGATGCTGGTCCGCCGGCCGTGGCCCGCGCTGGTGCCGCTCGGCGGGCCGATCTCCGACTACACGGACGTCCTGCTGGACGACACCGACGACGGGCCGGCGGCCGCCGCGCTCACCGAGGCGCTCGCGGACGCGGCGCGCACCGCGCTGGTCGACTTCCGCGAGGTGCGCCCGGGCGGCGCGGTGGAACGGGTCTACGACCGCTGGCCCGGGCCGCGTCGCACGGTCCGCGACTCGCTGTGCCTGGAGCTGCCGGCCCTGCCGATGGAGGAGCTGATCGCCCGGCTGCCGTCGGGCAAGTCCGGGCAGCGGGTGCGGGCCAAGCTGCGCCGGCTGGCCGCGCTGGGGGTGCGGCGGCGGGCGGTGGGCCCGGAGGAGGTGGAGGCGGCGCTCGGCCGGCTGCTGGAGCTGCACCGGCTGCAGTGGCAGGGGCGGAAGGTGACGGGCGAGCATCTGCGGCCGCGGTTCCGTGAGCACCTGGTGCGCGCGGCGGGGCGGATGGTGCGTTCGGGGGACGCGGTGGTCACCGAGTTCCTGGTCGACGGCGAGGTGCTGGCAGTCGACCTGACGCTGCTGTCGGGCAGCCTGGCCGGCGGCTACCTCTACGGCGCCCACCCGGTGCTGCGCGAGCGCAGGGCGGACGTGGCGGTGATGCTGCTGGAGGCGTGCGCCGAACACAGCGGTGACGGGCAGCGGGGCACGCTGAGCCTGCTGCGCGGCGACGAGCCGTACAAGCACCACTGGCGGCCCGAACGGGTCGTCAACCGGCGGCTGCTCATGGCCCGGCGGCGCACCTCCCCGCTGCTGACGGCCGCGCTGTGCGACGTCACCGCCCGGCAGCGGGGCAGGGAGCTGCTGCACCGGTGGCGGGAGCGCGGCGACGGGCAGCCGGCCGGGGAGGCGGAGGTACGGCCGAAGAGGGCGGCCCGGTAGATCCACGAGGAGCGGGGGTTGTCCGAGCACTGCCAGACGCCGTGCGGGCAGTAGTCGGTCACCGTGTTGTACAGCGGTCTGTGCGCTTCGATCCAGGCGAGCATCCCCGCCATGTACACGGTGTCGTCCCCGTTGCTGAACAGCCCCCATTCCGGATAGGACAGGGGCTTGCCGTGGGCCTTCGCGAAGTCCACGTGCTGCTGGAGACCGTAGGGCTCGGTGACCTGTTCCTCGAACGGCACTCCGCTCGGCTGGTCGTAGGCGTCCATGCCGACGATGTCGACCGTGTCGTCCCCGGGGTAGCACTCGGTCCAGGGCACCGCGTCCCGGCCGCGGCTCGGTGTGAAGTCGAACCGGAACGCCTGGCCCGGCACCGAGCGCATGGCGGCGACGATCCTGTTCCAGTACGTCTTCCAGGCCTCCGGGTCGGGTCCGCAGCGGTGGGTGTAGGTGGTGCCGTTCATCTCCCAGCCGAGCACGATCACCGTGTCCGGCACCCCCAGCCGCACCAGCTGTTCCGCCAGGGACCGGAAGTGGCCGTCGAACGCGCCGGCCGCGGCCCGCGCCAGCAGCGACCGCACCTCCGGGTCGGGGAGGTCCTCCTCGTTGCGTTCCTGCATCGGCACGTTGAGGACGAGCGTCCGGTCCGCCTTCTGGCGCCGCCACTGCGCCCACACGTCCAGGAAGCCGGGCGGGCCCTCGATGTCCTGCCAGGTGCCGCCGGGCAGATAGGTGTGCGCGACCTTCACCTCGGTCCCGCCGAGCCACTCGCTCAGCTCGGCCAGCCGCGCGACCCCGGGGGGCCCTGAGTCGATGAACGCGCCGAAGGGCGGCGGGGCGGGGGCCGGCACCGTCGCGGGTCGCGCGTCGGAACCGGGACCGACCGCCAGGGCGACCGACGCGACGAGGGACCCCGCGATGAGGGCCAGCCGCCCGGACCGCCCCCTGCGCCGGCGTGCAGCCATACCCGCTCCCTTCCTCCCGGACGCATCCCTGCGCGCAGGGTGCGGCGGGGTGCCGGACGCCCGGTCCGGCACCCGGCGCGTCATCGGCGGGCGGTGGCCCGGCCTCGCCGGTACAGGATCGCTCCGGCCGCGATCAGCGCGGCACTGGCGGCCGAGGTCGCCATCATCGCGGGGCCGTCACCACCGGTGTGCGCGAGCACGGGCGGCTGCCCGGGGTGTTCCTCACCACCGCCACCGCCGCCGGGAGGCGGGGTGTGGCCCGTGCCCGGGGGTGTGCTCTCGCCACCGCCGTACGGGGGTGTGGTGTGACCGCCGCCGGGAGGGGTGCTGTGACCGCCACCGGGGGGTGTGCTGTGCCCTCCGCCCGGCGGGGTCGTCTCACCACCGCCGTAGGGGGGCGAGGTCGTCTCACCACCGCCGTAGGGGGGCGGAGTCGTCTCCTCCCCGCCGTAGGGGGGCGGGGTCGTCCTGCCGCCGCCGTGCGGGGGCGGAGTCGTCTCCTCCCCGCCGTACGGGGGCGGGGTCGTCCTGCCGCCGCCGTGCGGGGGCGGGGTCGTCTCCTCCCCGCCGTACGGGGGCGGGGTCGTCCTGCCGCCGCCGTGCGGGGGCGGGGTCGTCTCCTTCCCGCCGTACGGGGGTGCGGTCGTCCTGCCGCCGCCGGCCGGTGGGGTGGAGTGGTCGGCGCCGGGGCCGGGCCGGCCGGTGGAGTCACCGGGACCAGGCAGGTCGGCGGTGTCGCCCGGGGTGCCGTAACCGGAGTGGCCGGACGGGGTGCCGTAGCCGGAGTGGCCGGCGGGGGCGCCGTAGCCGGGGTGCTCCCCGGGGGTGCCGTACTCCTCGTGGGACTCGCTGCCGGTCCGGCCGTTCGGTCCGTGTCCGGCGGTGACGCAGGAGTTGCCGAACGCCGGGTTCAGCGCCGCGGCCGCGTCCACGGAATTGCCGCAGACGTTGACCGGGACGCTGACCGGGGCCTGGACGTTGTTCCCGGACAGAACCCCGGGGGAACCCTGGGCGGTACCTTCCGCACGCGAGTCGGCGAGGGCGGCGCCGCCGTACAAGGACAGCATGCCGGTCGCGGCGGCGGCCACGGCCATGCCCTTGCTGAGAGTCTGTCGCAATCTCGTGGTCTTCCTGCTCGAAGAAGTGGGAAGGCCGGCCCCGGAACGAAGAATCGACGGTCCGGGGCCGGCCTGTACTCAGCCGGGGAAGCTGGTGGAGTGCGCGGGCGAACCTCAGTTGTTGACGCAGACGTTGCCGAACGCGGGGTTCAGCAGCCCGATGATGTCGATCGTGTTGCCGCACACGTTGATCGGCACGTGGATCGGGATTTGGATGACGTTGCCGGACAGGACGCCCGGCGAGTTGGCGGCGACAGCGCCCGCACCGGCGTCGGCGAAGGCGGTTCCGCCCAGGCCCAGGGCCAGGATGGCGCCCGTGACGGCAGCGACGGTCTTCTTCATGAGTGTTCCCTTCTCTGGGGTCATGCCCCGATGACGGCCAGAACCGTGCGAGCACGACGTGAACGGTCGTGGCACGGAACGAGGGATTGACACAACAGGAGACCGCGGAACACGAATCGCGTGATAATCACTCGATCGCACCGCTTCCTCGCGCGTTTTTCCCTCGCCTGAATTCCGTGGAAAAAGGCCCGGGCGGCCCGCAGACGGTGCAGCGGACGGCCCGGGCCACGCCGGGTCGGCTCAGCCTTCGCCGTTGGCCGAAAGAACCGACAGGTCCTCCAGGACGTGCGAGATCGCACCGTCGCGCTTGGCGTTGGTGGAGTTGTCGTTGCACTGCTGCTGCAGGTGGTCCGACAGGATCGGGATGTCCTGGGCCGTGATGCCGATGAGCACGTCGACGGCGACATCGACGTCCTGGATACCGACACACGGCTTGTTGAGCGACCCCTGCACCAGCGAGAGCTGCGGGCTCATGTTGCCCTTCGTCGCCGAGTTGCCCCACGACGACGCGGCGCCGTTGCCATTCGCGACGGTCGGTCCGTCGTCGTTGCCGATGGCAAGCGCCTGCGGCGCGGCCGCCACCGCCATTCCCACGACAGAAGCGGCGGTCGCGGCGGCGACCATTGCCTTCTTGAGCACTTCGCGTTCCTTTCCTCGTAGCGACGCATGCCCTACGGCCTCATCAACCCGGTGCACCGGGAATGGTTCCGCCGATTCACTCGGTTGGAGCCCAAACGCCTGAGAGGTGACGAGAAAGCATCAATCGGACAAACACACCACCAGTCCACCGGATCGGCCGACGGGGTGAACGGCAGAAACCAAGAGGGGCCCGGGGAGTTGACCAAAGCGCTCCGGTGGACGGGGTTTCTCAGAAAGGACTGGCCAGTGATCAAGAAGATTGTTGCCACTGCGGCCGTCGCCGCTTCGGCCATGGGCGCCTCCGCTGCCGCGGCACCGCAGGCGCTGGCGATCGGAAACGACAGCGGGCCGACCGCCGCCAACGGCAACGGCGCTTGGCAGAGCTACGGCAACTCGGCCACGTACGGGAACATGAGCCCGCAGATCGCTTTGATCCAGGGCTCTTTCAACAAGCCGTGCATCGCCCTGAACGACATTCCGATCGGTGTCGGCGCCCTGATCGGTGTCAATGTCCAGGACATTCCGATCCTGTCGGACCACATGCAGCAGCAGTGCACCGAGAACTCCTCGAACGTCAAGCGCGACGGCGCGCTGGCGCACCTGCTGGAGGACGTGTCGATCCTGTCCCAGAACAGCGAGAGCTGACCTTCCGTCCGAAGCGGGTCGCCGGGTGGTCCGGCGGCCCGCTTCGGCGTGTCGGCGGCGGTGGGGAACGCCCTAGGAGACGACGTCCTTGCGGGAGAAACCCCGGAAGGCCAGCGCGAACAGCACCAGGGCGTACGTGAGGGACAGAGCGGTGCCCTGGATCATGCCGGACCACTCGGGGCGGGGCTGGACGGCGTCGGCCCAGGCGAACTGCCAGTGCGCGGGCAGGAAGTCCCGCCAGTGGCCGAGGGCGGTGACGGCGTCCAGGACGTTCCCGACGATGGTCAGGCCGACGGCGCCGCCGACCGCGCCGAGCGGGGCGTCCGTCCTCGTCGACAGCCAGAACGCCAGCCCGGCGGTGACCAGCTGGGACACGAAGACGTACGCCACGGCCACCAGGAGCCGCTGGGCCGCCGTACCGGTGTCCAGCGCGCCGCCGGTGGGGATCTCCAGCGGGCCCCAGCCGTAGGCGGCCGTGCCGGCGGCGAGCGCCACCAGCGGCAGCAGCACCATCGCGGCGAGGCTCAGGCCGAGCGCCACGACCAGCTTGGACCACAGCAGCCGGGCCCGGGGTACCGGCGCGGCCAGCAGGTAGCGCAGCGAGGACCAGCTCGCCTCGGAGGCGACCGTGTCCCCGCAGAACAGGGCGACCGGGATGACCAGCAGGAAACCCGCGGAGACGAAGAGGTTCACGGCGGCGAAGTTGGCGCCGGAGGCGGTGGCCGTGTCCATCAGCGTGACCTGGTTGTTCCGGCCGCCCGGGTCGCCGCCGACCGCGAAGGCGATCAGCAGAACGAACGGCAGGACGGCCAGGACGGCGCCCATCACCAGGGTGCGGCGCCGCTTGAGCTGGCGGGCCAGCTCCACCCGCAGCGGCAGGGTGCGCCCCGCCCGGTAGCCGGAGGCCGTCTCGGTGAGCGTGCTCATGCGGAACCTCCGATCAGGGTGAGGAAGGCGTCTTCCAGGCGGCGGTGCGGGCCGACCGAGACGACCGGCACCTCCAGTCGCACCAGCTCCACGACCAGTCGCTCGGCCGTGCCGCCGGGTTCCAGCCGGACCAGCAGCCCGTCGTCGGTGCGCACGGCGGAGGCGACGCCGGCCAGTGCGGCCACCTTTCCCGCCACCGGCTCGTCCACGGGTACGGCGGTGCCGACGAGCAGGGTGTCGCCGGAGCCGATGATGTCCCGGACCGGTCCCGCCTGCACCAGCCGGCCGCGGTCCATGACCACCAGGTGGGTGCAGGACTGCTCGACCTCGGCGAGGAGGTGGCTGGAGACGATCACCGTACGGCCGTCGGCCGCGTAGCGGATCATCACCTCGCGCATCTCGCGGATCTGGGGCGGGTCCAGGCCGTTGGTGGGCTCGTCCAGGATGAGCAGGTCGGGCAGGCCGAGCATGGCCTGGGCGATGGCCAGACGCTGGCGCATGCCCTGGGAGTAGGTGCGCACCGCGCGGGCGAGCGCGTCGTCGCCGAGGCCGGCGATCTCCAGTGCCTCGTCCAGGTGGGCGTCTTCGGGCGGACGGCCGGTGGCCCGCCAGTACAGCTCCAGGTTCTCGCGGCCGGACAGGTGGGGCAGGAATCCGGCGCCCTCGACGAAGGCCCCGACCCGGGACAGCACCGACGCGCCGGGCCGGACCGCGTGGCCGAAGACGCGGATCTCGCCGTCGTCCGGCCGGATCAGGCCCATCAGCATGCGCAGGGTGGTCGTCTTGCCCGCGCCGTTCGGTCCCAGGAGGCCGAGGACCTGGCCCTTCCGCACCCGGAAGGAGAGGTCCCGGACGGCGTACCGGTCGGTGGAGCGGGCGTACCGCTTGCTCAGGCCCTCGATCACCAGCGGGACCTCGGCCAGCTCGGGGTCGGGTGCGGGGGCGGCCGTGCGGCGGCGGGCGGTCAGCAGCAGGGCGAGGGCGACGGCCGCGCCGGCCGCGGGCAGCCACCACACCCAGGCGGGCAGGGGCGCGGCGGCGGTGGTGACGGCGGGCGCCGTCGGCACGCTCAGGTCGCCCCTCAGGGAGACGGTGTAGTCGGCCGGGGCGGCGGGTGAGGCGTAGCCGAGGTCGGTGGAGGCGAGGACCAGGCGGAGCCGGTGGCCCTTCTGCACCTCGTGGTCGATCGCCGGGAGGGTGACGGTGACGTCCTTGCCGGCCTTGGCGCCGGTCACCCGGAAGGGGGCGACGAGCTGGGCGGGCAGCACCTGCCGGGTGCCGTCGGGGCCGACGTCGTAGACCTTGCCGAACAGGACGGCGTCGTCGCGGGTGGACGTGATGTGGACGGTGGCGGTCGGGGTGCCGGTGATGCGCAGGTCCCGGGTGAGCGGTGCCGAGTCGAAGCTCGCGAACTGGCCGGGGAAGTCCAGGGAGACGCCGACGCCCAGCGCGGACAGCTGGGCGAGGCCGCCGGAGCCGCCGAGTCCGGGCAGCGCGGAGACACCGGGCGGGCTGGCGCCGGGCGGGTTGGTGACGTGCTGGGTGCCGCCGGTGAGGGCGACGGCGCGCCGGTGGCCGACGAGGCCCGGGTAGGCAGCGGCGCTCGCGCCGCGGAGCTGGGCGCTGCCGTCGGTGGAGTCGATGCCCCCGGTGCGGGTGATCCGGAACGCCGGGCCGGTGTCGGTGCCCTTGTCGCCCTTCAGGTACCGGTCGAACCAGGCACGCACGCGTGCCTCGACGCGGCTCGTCTCCATGTCGCCGCCGTCGTGCCCGCCGGCGATCCAGTCGACGTCGACGGGCGCGCCGTTCGCACGGATCGCCTTCTGGGCCGCGTCGGCCTGGTCCAGGGTGAACAGGGAGTCCGTCTGCCCCTGCACCAGCAGGGTGGGCACCTTGACGCGGTCGCCGACGGCGGACGGCGAGCGCTCCTGGAGCAGCTTCCGGGCGGCCTGGTCGGGGGTGCCGGACTCGGCGACCCGGTCGTACATCCGGCACAGCGCGGGCTCGAACCTGGCGCAGCCGCCGCCGGTGTTGAAGAAGACGCCGGTCCACAGCTTCTTGAACACGCCGTTCGGGAACAGGGCGTCCGCGAGGTTCCAGTAGGTGATGGCCGGGGCGATGGCGTCGACCCGCCGGTCGTGGCCCGCGGCGAGCAGGGAGACCGCGCCGCCGTAGGAGCCGCCGGCCACGCCCACGCGCGGGTCGCCGGGCCTGTCGAGCCGCACCTGGGGCTGCCGGGCCAGCCAGTCGATGAGCCGGGAGACGTCGGCGACCTCGCCCTTGGGGTCGTTGAGGCCGATCTTCCCGGTGGAGCCGCCGAAGCCGCGCGCGGACCAGGTCAGGACCGCGTACCCGTCCCGGGCGAGGTCCTCGGCCTGCCGCCGCATGTCGTCCTTGCTGCCGCCGAAGCCGTGCGCGAGGAGGACGGCGGGGTGGCGGTCGGCGTCGGCCGGGGTGAAGTACGAGGTGTCCAGGCGCACCCCGTCGACCGCCATGACCTGGTCGCTGCGGCGCACGGACCGCGTGTCGTTTGAGGCGACGGCCGCCGTCCACGTCCCGGCGCCGGCGAGCACCACGACGGCGGCCCCGGCGGCCAGGAGCCGCCGGGGCCGCCGCAGCAGGCCGCGCAGGGCGGGAAGTGGAAGATCCATGGGTCAACGGTACGGGCCGCCGCTGACAAGCGCTGCTGCCGTGGGGCGGAGCCGTGCGCCCTCCCTGGGGTGTACGGGCCTGTCCGGGCGTACTTCGGCCGCGGTACGAAGACCTCACCGTTCCCGGGCACATCCGCTGCCGGCGTGCGCGGAGGAGGCCGTCAGCGGGTTCGCCAGCGGGGCGAGAGCGTGCACCCCCGCACAAGGGCGCCGAGATGTTCCTGTACGAGCCGGCCGTCGCGGGGCCGTACCGCCGCCGGGGCGCCGGCCGGGCCCTGGTCCGGCGGCTGGCCGCGCCGGCACGGGGGGCGGGGCTGCTACGGCATGCGGGCCGGTGTCGACGCCGGGGACGACGCCGCCCTTGCCGCCTGTCGCAGTGCGGGCGGCCGGACGACGGCACGTGCACCGTGGTGCGTGGGAGTTGCGGGACCGGGCCGGCACGGACCGTGGCGACGCCGCCGCCCCCGGCACCCCACCTGGCAGTGGGTGACGGGGGCGGCGGCTGCGGGCCGGGGGTGTCGGGGGACGCACCCCCGGCCGCGGCTCAGTCCCGGGCCTCGCCGGCGACCGGGGCGGGCGCCGGGCCGCCCTGGGCGGGGATGCGCGCGGTGACCTCCGGAACCTGCGCGTCCTCCGGGATCGACACCAGCCAGTGCGTCTCGCGGCGCGGGCGGAGGTACAGGGCCCAGTAGAGGGTGGCCGCGGCGGTGATGCCGCCGGTCCACAGCAGGTAGGTGGTCTCCTGCTGGGTCAGGACGTACGCCAGGACGGCGATGAGCAGGACCGGCACGGCGGGCCACAGCGGCATCCGCCAGGCGGCCGTGTGCTTGTGGGAGCCGCGGCGCCCGAGCAGGGCGGCGACCGCGACCAGCAGGTACATGCCGGTCACCGAGACGCCGGTGACGCCGTACAGGGTGTCCAGGTTGACGAAGCACAGGATCGCGCCGGGGACGCCGACCGCGAGGGTGGCCACCCAGGGGGAGCCGAAGCGGCCCAGCTTGGAGAAGACGGTGTTGACCGGTCCGGGCCAGGCCTTGTCGCGGGCGGAGGCGAACAGGACGCGGGAGTTCTGGATGACCATGACGATGCCCGCGTTGATGATCGCGAGGGCTACGCAGAGGCTGACGAAGGTGCCGACCGCGGAGTTGGACCAGGCGGTGACCATGGAGCTGATGTCGCCGCCGGTCAGTTCCTTCAGGTCGGAGGCGCCCATGGTGATCGCGGCGACCGGCACCAGGATGACCACGGTGGAGATGGCGAGGGTGGCGAGGACCGTGCGGGCGACGTTGCGGCGCGGGTTCTCCAGTTCCTCGGAGAGGTAGACGGCGGTGGAGAAGCCCTGGGTGACGAAGAGGGCGATGGCGAGGCCGGAGACCACCAGCATGGCCGTCACGGTGTCCGTGTGGCCGTGGGCGCCGGCCACCTGCATCGAGACCAGACTGCCGACCCCGCGGTGGCCGTGCGAGAAGCCCAGCAGGGCGACGACGCCGGCCGCGATGACCTCCAGGACCAGGAAGATGCCGGTGATCCAGGCGTTGGCGCGCAGGTCGAGCAGGCCGGCGAGGGTGGCCAGCAGCATCACGCCGGCACCGGTCATGGACGGATCGAGGTGGACGATCGGGGCGAGGTAGTCCGCGGTGCCCATCGCGATCACCGGCGGCACGATCATCACGACCAGCAGGGAGAGCACGAAGACGAGCCAGCCCGCGAGCCGTCCGGCCATCGTCGACACCATGGCGTACTCGCCGCCCGCGCTGGGGATGAGGGTGCCCAGCTCGGAGTAGCAGAACGCGACGGCGATACAGAGGAGGGAGCCGATGGCGATCGTCAGGGCGGTGGCGGTGCCGAGCGAGCCGAACAGATCGGGGACGACCACGAAGAGCGTGGAGGCGGGGGTGACGCAGGACAGCGTCAGCAGGGTACCGCCGACGACACCGATGGAACGCTTGAGTCCCGGTGCGGGGGCCGAAGCGGTGTCTGCCACGGACTTCTGGAGCGTGTCGGTCATACGGCGGTTCCGATCGACTCGTGCGACTGAGGTGGGGGACGGGAGCGCTATCGCCTCCGGCGGATCGTCGTACGTTCGTTTCGTCCGCTCCCGGCGTTGCATAGAGAACCCCGACGAAAACCGCCACGTCAATGGCCGTTTACCTTCGGAATCCGCAGCTCCGGATGATCGGCCGGAGCATCACTTTCCCAGGTTGCGACGCCCTATAGGCGCATTCATCAAGCCCATCGCGATAGTGACCTTGGTTTCAAAGGCCAACTAGACTCAGCTCCTTCGTCACCCGTTTCGTCCACCGGAAACGGGAACCGCAGTCGACGTTTCAAAAAAATGTCAACCGTCCGCTATCCGGACGGGCAAACCGGTCGCGTCCATGCCAGTACCGGCCGACGGAGCGCCCACCGCGCCAGGACTCCGGGGGTGAACGCGGCGGTGCCCCGCCCTCCTCGTGCGAGGAGGGCGGGGCACCGTGCCGTCCGGCCGTCAGTGGTTGCGCGGGAAGCCCAGGTCCACGCCCGCCGGGCCGTCGGCCGGGTCCGGCCAGCGGGTGGTGACGACCTTGCCGCGGGTGTAGAAGTGCGTGCCGTCGTTGCCGTAGATGTGGTGGTCGCCGAAGAGCGAGTCCTTCCAGCCGCCGAAGGAGTGGTAGCCCACCGGCACCGGGATCGGCACGTTCACGCCGACCATGCCGGCCTCGATCTCCAGCTGGAAGCGGCGGGCGGCGCCGCCGTCCCGGGTGAAGATCGCGGTGCCGTTGCCGAACGGCGAGGCGTTGATGAGGGCCACGCCCTCCTCGTAGGTGTCGGCGCGCAGCACGCACAGCACCGGGCCGAAGATCTCGTCCTGGTACGCCTTCGCGCTGGTCGGCACCTTGTCCAGCAGCGAGATGCCGATCCAGTGGCCGTCCTCGAAGCCCTCGACGGTGTAACCGGTGCCGTCCAGGACGACCTCGGCGCCCTCGGCGGCGGCACCGGAGACGTACGAGGCCACCTTGTCGCGGTGGGCGGCGGTGATCAGCGGGCCCATCTCGGACGTCGGGTCGTTGCCCGGGCCGATCTTGATCTTCTCGGCCCGCTCGCGGATCTTCTCCACCAGCGTGTCGCCGATGGCGCCCACGGCGACGACCGCCGAGATGGCCATGCAGCGCTCGCCCGCGGAGCCGTAGGCGGCGGAGACGGCCGCGTCGGCCGCCGCGTCCAGGTCGGCGTCCGGCAGGACCAGCATGTGGTTCTTGGCGCCGCCCAGGGCCTGCACCCGCTTGCCGTTGGCGGAGGCGGTGGTGTGGATGTGGCGGGCGATCGGCGTCGAGCCGACGAACGAGACGGCCTTGACGTCCGGGTGCTCCAGCAGCCGGTCGACGGCCACCTTGTCACCGTGCACGACGTTGAAGACACCGTCCGGCAGGCCTGCTTCCGCCAGCAGCTCGGCGATCCTGACGGACGCCGACGGGTCCTTCTCGGACGGCTTCAGCACGAAGGTGTTGCCGCAGGCGATGGCGATCGGGAACATCCACATCGGGACCATCGCCGGGAAGTTGAACGGCGTGATGCCGGCGACGACACCGAGCGGCTGCCGGATCGAGGAGACGTCGACCCGGTTCGCGACCTGCGTGGACAGCTCGCCCTTCAGCTGGACGTTGATCCCGCAGGCCAGGTCCACGATCTCCAGGCCGCGCGCGACCTCGCCGAGCGCGTCCGAGTGCACCTTGCCGTGCTCGGCGGTGATCAGCTCGGCGATCTCGTCGCGGTGGGCGTCGAGCAGCGCCCGGAACCGGAAGAGGATCGAGGTCCGCTGGGCCAGCGAGGACTGGCCCCAGGTCAGGTAGGCGTCCTTGGCCGCCGCGACCGCCGCGTCCACCTCCTCGACCGACGCGAACGCGACCTTCGTGGTGACCGCGCCGGTGGCCGGGTCGGTGACCGGCCCGTACGTACCCGACGCCCCTTCGACGGTCTTGCCGCCGATCCAGTGGTTGACGATCTTCGTCATGCCCTAAGACTCCTTCTACAGATGGCGGCGTCGGGTCGAGACGTGCCGTTCGTACAGCTCACGTGCCTTCACCGCGGACGGTCGGGTCGCGGTCTCGGCCACAGGAACATCCCACCAGGCCTGCGCGGGAGGCGCGCCCGACACAGTGTCGGACGTTTCGGTCTCCACGTAGACACATGTGGGAGTGTCGGCGGCACGCGCCTCCGCGAGCGCCGCGCGCAGCTCCCGTACGGTCGTCGCGCGCAGCACCCGCATGCCCAGGCTGGCCGCGTTGGCGGCGAGGTCCACGGGGAGCGGGGCGCCGGTGTACGTCCCCTCCTCGGTCGGGAAGCGGTAGGCGGTGCCGAACCGCTCGCCCCCCACCGACTCCGAGAGCCCGCCGATCGAGGCGTACCCGTGGTTCTGCACCAGCAGGATCTTGATCGCGATGCCCTCCTGGACCGCGGTCACGATCTCCGTCGGCATCATCAGATACGTACCGTCCCCGACCAGCGCCCACACGTTCCGCTCGGGTGCGGCGAGCTTCACGCCGAGGGCGGCCGGGATCTCGTAGCCCATGCAGGAGTAGCCGTACTCCAGGTGGTACTGGTCACGGGACCGCGCCCGCCACAGCTTGTGCAGGTCGCCGGGGAGGGAACCGGCCGCGTTGACGATGATGTCCGACTCGTCCACCAGCGCGTCCAGGGCACCGACGACCTGCGGCTGGGACGGCCGTACGTCCGGCTCCCCGGCCGCGAAGCAGGCGTCGACGCGCTCCTCCCAGCGTTCCTTGTCCTCGCTGTACCGGCCGACGTAGGCGTCGGCGACGGTGTGGCCGTGCATGACCAGCGCCTCGGTCAGTTCGCCCAGGCCGCTGCGGGCGTCGGCGACCAGCGGGAGGCCGGCCAGTTTGTGGCCGTCGAAGGGCGCGATGTTGAGGTTCAGGAAGCGGACGTCCGGGTTCTCGAAGAGGGTGCCGGAGGCCGTGGTGAAGTCGGTGTAGCGGGTGCCGACGCCGATCACCAGGTCCGCGGTGCGGGCCAGCTCGTCGGCGGTCGCGGTGCCGGTGTGGCCGATCCCGCCGACGTCCTGCGGATGGTCGTGTCGCAGCGAGCCCTTGCCGGCCTGGGTGGAGGCGACCGGGATGCGGGTCGCCGCCGCGAACTCCGCGAGGGCCTCCTCGGCGCGGCTGTGGTGGACCCCGCCGCCCGCGATCACCAGCGGCCTGGCGGCGGAGCGGATCGCCCGGACCGCCTCCGCCAGCTCGGTCGGATCCGCGCCCGGCCGCCGTACGGTCCACACGCGCGCCGAGAAGAACTCCTCCGGCCAGTCGTACGCCTCCGCCTGCACGTCCTGCGGCAGGGCGAGGGTGACCGCGCCGGTCTCCACGGGGTCGGTGAGGACCCGCATGGCCTGCAGAGCTGACGGAATCAGCGCCTCCGGCCGGGTGATGCGGTCGAAGTACCTCGACACCGGGCGCAGCGTGTCGTTGACCGACACATCGCCCGCGTACGGCACCTCCAGCTGCTGCAGGACCGGGTCGGCGGGGCGGGTGGCGAAGACGTCGCCGGGCAGGAGCAGCACCGGCAGGTGGTTGACGGTGGCGAGGGCGGCGCCGGTGACCAGGTTGGTCGCGCCGGGTCCGATCGACGTCGTCACCGCGTGCGTGGACAGGCGGTTGGACTGGCGGGCGTAGCCGACCGCCGCGTGCACCATGGACTGCTCGTTGCGGCCCTGGTGATACGGCATGACGTCGCCGTGCTCGATCAGCGCCTGGCCGATGCCGGCGACGTTGCCGTGCCCGAAGATGCCCCAGGTGGCGCCGATCAGCCGCCGCCGTTCGCCGTCCCGTTCGGTGTACTGGGCGGCGAGGAAGCGGACGAGCGCCTGGGCGACGGTGAGCCGGATCGTCATCGGTACCCCCCTGTGGTGTCGGTGTGGCCGGGGTGGAAGCAGATCCGCCACTCCCGGGTCTGGCCGGGGCCCGCCATGACGTTCAGGTAGTACATGTCGTGCCCGGGCTGGGCGATGGACGGGCCGTGCCAGCCGTCGGGCACGAGGACCGCGTCGCCGGAGCGGACCTCGGCGAGGACGTCCGCCCCGCCCTCGCGCGAGGGGAACACCCGCTGGTACCCCAGCCCGTTCGGCCCGTCGATCTCGAAGTAGTAGATCTCCTCCAGCTCGGACTCCTCGCCCGGCCGGTGCTCGTCGTGCTTGTGCGGCGGGTACGAGGACCAGTTGCCGCCCGGGGTGATCACCTCCACGGCGATCAGCTTGTCGCAGTCGAAGGAGTCCGCGGAGGCGAAGTTGCGCACCCGGCGGGCGCAGGTGCCGCTGCCGCGTTCCTCGACGGGGACCTCCGGCGCGGGGCCGTAGCGGGCGGGGAGTCGTCGCTCGCACTTCGCTCCTGCCAGGGCGAAGCGGCCTCCCGCGCCGGAGGCGATCAGGACCCGGGCGTCCCGGGGAACGTACGCGAAGTCGGAGACGTTCGCGAACACGCTCTCCCGGCCCAGGAGTTGGAACTCGCTCGGCTCGCTTGACGCAGTTTCAATTTGTACGGTACATCCGCCTTCCAGCGGAAGCACGATCCACTCACTGTCCCCGGCGGTGAACTCATGGCGGCCACCGGGCGCCACCTCGACCACCCGCAGGCTGCTGTGTGTCCAGCCGGCCAGCTCGGGACCGATGTCGACGGCGTACGGGGCGTTCGCGGCGGCGCCCCTGGGCAGATGCAGATCGGTGCTGGTCATACGGCCCTCACAGCAGTCCTACGGCGGTGTCCACGGCGGCGGCCACGTCGCCGTCCGCCGGGTACAGCAGCGAGCGGCCGACCACCAGGCCGCGCACGGTGGGGAGTCGGAGCGCGCCGCGCCACTTCTCGTAGGCGGCGACCTGGTCCGCGGGCGAGTCGCCGATGTCCCCGCCGAGCAGCACGGCGGGCAGCGTGGAGGTCTCCATGACCCGGGCCATGTCGTCCGGGTCCGCCGTGACCGGCACCTTCAGCCAGGTGTAGGCGGAGGAGCCGCCGAGGCCGGAGGCGATGGCGATGGACCGGGTGACCGCCTCGGCGGACAGGTCGTTCGCCACCTTCCCCTCCGGGGTGCGGCGGCTGATGAACGGCTCCACGAACACCGGCAGCCGGCGCTCGGCCATGGCGTCGATGGCCCGGGCGGTGGACTCCAGGGTGGTCAGGGAGCCCGGGTCGGCGTAGTCGACGCGCAGCAGCAGCTTGCCCGCGTCGAAGCCGAGGCGCTCGATGTCCTCCGGGCGGTGGCCGGTGAACCGGTCGTCCAGCTCGAAACTGGCGCCCTGCAGCCCGCCGCGGTTCATCGAGCCCATGACCACCTTGTGGTCCAGGACGCCGAGCAGGAGCAGGTCGTCCAGGATGTCGGCGGTGGCGAGGACGCCGTCGACGCCGGGCCGGGACAGCGCGAGGCAGAGCCGTTCGAGCAGGTCGGCACGGTTGGCCATGGCGAGCTTGCGGTCACCGACGCCGAGCGCGCCGCGCGCCGGGTGGTCGGCGGCGACGATCATCAGCCGGCCGGTCTCGTTGAGCAGCGGCCTGCGCGCCCGGCGCGCGGCGGCCTCGGCGATCGCCTCGGGGTGGCGGGTGCGGAGGCGGACGAGTTCGGCGACGTCCACGCGGGACGTCCGGCCGCCCGAGCCGCCTTCCTGGTGCGTGCCCGCGACCCGGCCGGCCCTCACAGCACCGCTCCGGCGTCGAGCGCGGCGGCCACCTCGTCCGGGGTGGGCATCGCGGAGGAGCACTCCAGACGGGAGGCGACGATGGCACCGGCCGCGTTGGCGTGCCGCATGACCGCCTCCAGGTCCCAGCCGGCCAGCAGGCCGTGGCAGAGGGAGCCGCCGAAGGCGTCTCCGGCGCCGAGTCCGTTGAGGACGGTGACGGGCAGCGGCGGCACCTCGGCTGTCTCGCCCCGCCGGCTGACGGCGAGGACTCCCTTGGGCCCCTGTTTGACCACGGCCAGCTCGGCACCGGCGTCCAGCAGGGCGCGGGCGGCGGCATACGGGTCGCGCACCCCGGTCGCGACCTCCACCTCGTCCAGGTTGCCGACGGCGACGGTGGTGTGGCGCAGGGCCTCGGCGTAGAAGGGGCGGGCGGTGCCGGGGTCGGCCCAGAACATGGGGCGCCAGTCGAGGTCGAAGACGGTGATGCCCGCCTTGGCCCGGTGGGCGAGGGCCGCGAGGGTCGCCGTACGGCTCGGCTCCTCGCTCAGTCCGGTGCCGGTGACCCAGAAGATCCCGGCCTCGCGGATGGCGTCCAGGTCCAGCTGGTGGGCGTCGATCTCCAGGTCGGGGGCCTTGGGCTGCCGGTAGAAGTAGAGCGGGAAGTCGTCCGGCGGGAAGACCTCGCAGAAGGTGACCGGGGTGGGCAGGCCGGGGACGGGCGTGACCCAGCGGTCGTCGACGCCGAAGCCGCGCAGCGCCTCGTGGAGATAGGCGCCGAACGGGTCGTCGCCGGTGCGGGTGATCACGGCCGTACGCCGGCCGAGCCGGGCGGCGGCGACCGCGACGTTCGTCGCCGACCCGCCGAGGAACTTGCCGAAGGACGACACCTGGGCGAGCGGGACGCCGGTCTGCAGCGGGTAGAGGTCCACTCCGATCCGCCCCATGGTGATCAGGTCGTAGGCCATCGGCTTCCCTTCGTCACGGCTCTCCCCGGCTTTCTAGTCCCGCACGGCGAGCCCTGTCAATGTTTTGTCCGGACATTCGGACCAGTTGCGCCCCAGGGTGGGCGGGGGCCCCGCCGCGGCGCCGGGCATCGCCGACCGTGACCCCTTCGTCACAAAAAACCCCTTCCTGTCACACATGTTGCATGTCCGAGGACGCTCCGTCACACCTGATCGACAGGAGTGGGCCCCTGGTCACGGAGCGTCGTTCACCGGGCACAGGGTGGGTGATCAGCGCAGCGCCCGGTCCCCCCGGCGGCCGTTCCCGGCTCGTCGCCGCGGTGCGCGCAGGGAGGTGCAACGCATGGCCGACCGAAGGCTCTGGTCCTACAAGGAGATCGCGGCGCACATCCGGGTGCAGCCGGACACCGTACGGTCCTACCGCAAGCACGGGCTGCTGCCCCCGCCCGACCACGTCGAGGGCGGCAAGCCCTACTGGTACGCCGACACGGTCCGCGCCTGGGTCGCCTCCCGCCCGCGCAACCGCGGCCGCGGAGACGGCTGACCTCCGCCCCGCAGGAAGCGGCGGCCGGGCGGTCGCCCCCGGGGAGCCGCCGCCGGCGCGGGCCGGTCGGGCGGGTCCCCGGGAGGCGGCGACCGGGCGGTGGCCCCCGGGGCGCGGTTGTCGGCGGGGCGCGTGTCGGCGGGGCGCGGTTCTCGGCTGGGTGACGCTGTCGGCCCGCGGGGCGGGGTGCGGCTGTCGGCGGAGGGGTGTCAGCCCCAGGGTTCGATGACCGTGACGCCGGCGCCCGGTGCCGTGTCCATCGCCGCGAGCGCCGCCGGGGCCGCGTCGAGCGTGAGCGTCCGGGTCACCAGGAGATCGGGGCGCAGCACGCCGGAGCGGACCAGGTCCAGCATGCCGGGGTAGGCATGGGCGGCCATGCCGTGGCTGCCGAGCAGTTCCAGCTCCAGGGCGGTGGCACGGGCCAGCGGCACCGGGGTGGTGCCGTCGGCCGAGGGCAGCAGGCCGACCTGGACGTGCCGGCCGCGGCGGCGCAGGCCGTTCACCGAAGCCGCGCAGGTGGCCGGCGAGCCCAGGGCGTCCAGGGAGAGATGGGCGCCGCCGCCGGTCAGCTCCCGGACCGCTGCGGCCGTATCGGGCACGCCGGCCGCGTCCAGGCACACGGCGGCACCGAAGGTCCGCGCCAGCTCCAGCGCTCCCGGTGCCACGTCGACGGCGACCACCCGGGCCCCCGAGGCCGCCGCGATCATCACCGCCGACAGGCCGACCCCGCCGCAGCCGTGCACCGCGACCCACTCCCCCGCCGCCACCCGGCCCTGCTGCACCACGGCGCGGAACGCGGTGGCGAAGCGGCAGCCGAGGGCCGCGGCGGTGGTGTACGCCATGTCGTCGGGGAGCGCGACGAGATTGACGTCGGCGTGGTCGAGCGCGACGTACTCGGCGAAGGAGCCCCAGTGGTGGAAGCCGGGCTGGGTCTGGCGTTCGCACACCTGCTGGTCGCCCGCCGCGCAGGACGGGCAGCCACCGCAGGCGCAGACGAACGGCACGGTGACCCGGTCGCCGGGCCGCCGGCCGGTCACACGCGCGCCCACCGCCTCCACCACACCGGCGAGTTCGTGCCCCGGCACGTGCGGCAGCGTGATGTCCGGGTCGTGCCCCATCCAGCCGTGCCAGTCGCTGCGGCAGAGACCGGTGGCCTCGACGCGGACGACCACGCCGTGCTCCGCGGGCTCCGGGTCGGGTACGTCCCGCACCTCGGCCGGTTCTCCGTACTCCTCGAACACCACGGCTCGCATGCCCGCTCCCTTCGGAAACCCGCGGAACCCTGCGGGCAGGCTAGACGCTCCGGGCGCCGCCCGGGGGTGCGGCCAGTGCCGGTTCCTCGTGACCGCTCGCGCCCGCCCCCGGGCCGCTTCGGGGCTCCTCCCGCTCGCCCTCGCTCAGGCCGAACCGTTCGTGGAAGCGCCTGAGCCACCCCGGCGCCCACCAGGTCGCCCTCCCGGTCAGCCGCATGACGGCCGGGACCAGGAGGCTGCGGACCACCATCGCGTCCATCAGCACCGCGAGGGCGATGCCGAGGCCCAGCATCTTGGTGTTGGTCACCCGGGAGGTGCCGATCGCCACCATCACCACCGCGAGGATGACCGCCGCGGCCGTGATGAGGCCGCCTGTGCGCTGGAGGCCGAGACGGACCGCTCGCTCGTGGTCGCCCGTGCGGTCGTACTCCTCCTTGATGCGGGAGAGCAGGAACACGCCGTAGTCCATGGAGAGGCCGAAGGCCACGCAGAACATCAGGACGGGCAGGGTGGTCTCGATGGACCCGGGGCTGGTGAAGCCGAGCGGGCCGGACAGGTGGCCGTCCTGGAAGACCCAGACGACCGCGCCGAACATCGCCGTCAGGCTGAGCGCGTTGAGCACCACGGCCTGAAGGGGTATCAGCACGCTGCCGGTGAGCAGGAAGACCAGCAGGAGCGTGACACCGGCTATGAAGGCCGCCGCCCAGGGCAGGCGCTCGGCTATCGCGTGCTTGGTGTCCACGAGGACGGCGGCCGTGCCGGTCACCTCGGTGTCGAAGGGGGCGTGCAGCGCGCGCAGGTCGCCGACCAGGCGCTGCGCGGGGTCGTCCACCGCCTCGCCCCTGGGCTGGACCGTGAAGTAGGCGGTGTCGCCCTCGATCAGGGGGCCGTCGACGCGGACCACCTGGGGCAGGGCGGCCACCCGCTGCTTGTAGGCGGCGTACTGGGCGGGGGTGGCCCGGCCCTCGGCGAGGACTTCGAGGCCGCCGCCGGGGCTGCCGGGGAAGCCCTCGCGGATGTGCTGCTGCACCACGTGGGACTCGGCGGCCGAGGGCAGCTGCCGGTCGTCGGCCGTACCGAACGTCACGCCCAGGAAGGGCAGTCCGAGCAGCATCAGCAGGGCCGTGGTGCCGAGGGCGAAGAGCGGGGCGCGGCGCATCACCAGGCCGGCCGCGCGCCCCCAGGCGGTGCCCGCGACCGGTTCCGGCTCGCGGCCCCGGCGGAACAGGCGGCGCAGGTCGAGGGAGTTGACCCGGTGGCCGAGCAGGACCAGCGCGGCCGGGAGCAGGATCAGGGCGGCGGCCGCCGCGAGGAGGACCACGGCGATGCCGGCGTAGGCGAAGGACCGCAGGAAGTACTGCGGGAAGAGCATCATCGCGGCCAGCGAGACCGCGACCGTCAGGGCGGAGAAGAGCACGGTGCGGCCGGCCGTGCGCAGGGTCGTGCCCACCGCGGTCAGCGGGTCGGCGCCGGAGGAGAGCTCCTCGCGGTAGCGGCGGACGATGAAGAGGGCGTAGTCGATGGCGAGGCCGAGGCCGAGGGCCGTGGTGAGGTTCAGCGCGAAGACGGAGACGTCGGTGAAGGTGGTCAGGCCGCGCAGCACCGCGTTCGTGCCCAGGATGGCGACGACGCCGATGCCCAGCGGGAGCAGGGCCGCCACCGCGCTGCCGAAGACCATGACCAGCAGCACCAGGGTGATCGGCAGGGCGATCAGCTCGGCGCGGGTGAGGTCCTCCTTGATGATCGTCTGCATCTCGTGCCGCACCGCGACGATGCCGCCGATCTTCACCTGGACCGGGCCGTGGGTGCCCCGGTAGTGGGGCGCTATGCGGTCCAGGGTCCGGCCCATCGCGTTCTCGTCGCCGGTGATGCGGGCGGCGATCAGGGCCTCGTGGCCGTCCTCGGCACGCAGGGCCGGGGCCTGGGCGGGGGCGGCCTGCCAGTAGGAGCCGACGCCGGTCACGCCGGGCTCCCCGGCCAGCCGCCGGGCCAGCGCGCGGGCCTGCGCGGCCACCGCCGGGTCGTCCACCGAGGCTCGGCCCGCGTCCACCAGGAGCAGCATGTTCGGCTGCGAGCCGGGGAACTCGCGCTCCAGAGCCTTCGTCGCGTACGTCGACTCGGCGGCCGGGTCCTCCCAGCCGCCGCTGCCGAGCCGGTCCGCCACTCCGCTGCCGGCCAGCACGGCGAGGGCGGTGAGCACGAGTGCCACCAGCAGCGACAGGCGGGGCCGGGCGGTGACGAACCGCGTCCAGCCGCCTATCCGGGGTGGTGCGTCCGCGGGCCGCGGCGCCTTGTTGACTTCGGTCATCGTGCGGTGTCCCCTTCACCCTGACCAGCGCGGCCGCGCGCGGGCACGGCAGCATGGATCAGTCATAGCCATAGACTGAAAAACACGAGAGATCGCTCGCGTTTCATCAGAATGCGAGTGACCGCTCGCGTTTGTCAATCGCGTTCGGAGAGCTGGGGATAACGCGTGTCCGACACCACGGAGAAGGAGCCGCAGCCGCGCCGCCGCCAGGCCCGCGGGGAGCGCCGCATCGCACAGCTGCTCCAGGCCGCCGCCCAGGTCTTCTGCACCTCCGGCTACACCGCCGCCAGCACCAACGCCATCGCCCGCGAGGCCGGCGTCTCACCCGGGACGCTCTACCAGTTCTTCCCGAACAAGGAGGCGATCGCGATCGAGCTGGGCGACCGCCTGATGCACGAGATGCGGGAGGCCTACGGCGAGGCGCTGGCACCGGTCGACCCCGCCACCCCGCTGGAGGAGGCGATCGGCTCGGCCGTCGACCGGTTCATGGCCTTCAACACCGACCACCCGGTCTTCTTCGCGCTCATGCACGGCCCCGACATCCCGGGCCGGATGGCGGAGGCGCACGACCAGCTGCACACGACCGTGATCGGCCGGATAGAGGTGCTGCTCGACTCGCTCATGCCGGACGCCACCGCGGCCGAGGTCACCCGCACCGCCCACGTCTGCCTCGGCATCTACAAGGCCGGCCTGGAACTGGTCCTGGCCCACGAGGGCGCCGAGCGCGCGGCGTACGTCCAGGAGACCAAGGACGTCCTGGTCCGCTACCTGGAGCCGCTGGCCCGCGGCCGGGCCGGCGCCCCTGCGGTGGATTAATACCCCCTAGGGGTATAGTGTGGAGAGCATGGGAACCCCCCCGCGGCGCTCCGCGGGACCCCACTGGCCCCACACGCCTCGACGAGGAGTAACGACATGACCGCTCAGACCGACACCACGGGCCCCGTCACCACCGTCTACAAGGTGACCGGCATGAGCTGTGGCCACTGCGAGGGGTCCGTCTCCGGCGAGATCTCGCAGATCCCGGGTGTCAGCTCGGTGAAGGCCGTCGCGTCGACCGGCGAGGTGACCGTCGTCTCCGCGGCCCCGCTGGACGAGGAGGCCGTGCGCGCCGCCGTGGACGAGGCCGGCTTCGAGCTGGCCGGCCGGGCCTGACGAAGAAGCCGGGACAGAACCGGGAAGAAGCCCGGGAACCCGGGGACGAAGCCCGGAAGACCCCGAACGAAGCCGGGAACCCGGGAACGCAGCCCGCGACGCCCGGGAAGAACCCGGGGACCCCGGGGACGACGAAACCCGGAAGACCCGGGACGAACCCGGGGAACCCCGGGAAGAACCCGGGAACACCCTCCGATCCCCCGACCGGGCCGTGCCGACCAGCTGATACTGGATCCGTACGGCCCGGTCCGATGTCTGGAGTCCGGACATGACCAGCACCACCGCAGAGACGGCCGCCGACGCGGGTACGACCAGCGAGGTCGAGCTGCTCATCGGCGGGATGACCTGCGCCTCCTGTGCCGCCCGCGTGGAGAAGAAGCTCAACCGGATGGACGGCGTCAGCGCCACGGTCAACTTCGCCACCGAGAAGGCCAAGGTCGCCTACGCCGGCGGCGTCCAGGTCGCCGACCTGATCGCCACCGTGGAGAAGACCGGCTACACCGCCGAGGAACCCCCGCCGCCCGACCCCGCGCCCGCAGCGGGACCGGAAACCCCCGCACCGGACGCCGAACTCGGCGCCCTCCGCCACCGCCTGCTCGTCTCCGCGCTGCTCGCCGCCCCCGTGGTGCTGCTCGCGATGATCCCGGCGCTCCAGTTCGACAACTGGCAGTGGCTCTCGCTCACCCTCGCCGCACCGGTCGTCGTCTGGGGCGGCGCGGCCTTCCACCGGGCCGCCTGGACCAACCTGCGGCACGGCGCCGCGACCATGGACACCCTCGTCTCGGTCGGCACGCTGGCCGCCTTCGGCTGGTCCCTGTGGGCACTGTTCTTCGGCGACGCGGGCATGGCCGGCATGCACGACGCGTTCCGCCTCACCGTCTCCCGCACGGACGGCGCCTCCACGATCTACCTGGAGGTCGCCTCCGGGGTCGTCGCGCTGATCCTGCTCGGCCGCTACCTGGAGGCCCGCTCCAAGCGCCGCGCGGGTGCCGCGCTGAAGGCGCTGCTGGAGCTGGGCGCCAAGGACGTGGCAGTGCTGCGGGACGGCCGCGAGGTGCGGGTGCCGGTGTCGTCCCTGGCCGTCGGCGACCGGTTCGTCGTACGGCCCGGTGAGAAGATCGCCACCGACGGCACCGTCGCCGAGGGCGTCTCCGCCGTGGACGCCTCCATGCTGACCGGCGAGTCCGTACCGGTCGACGTGGGCCCGGGCGACCGGGTCACCGGCGCCACGGTCAACGCGGGCGGCCGGCTCGTCGTGGAGGCCACCCGGGTCGGCGCCGACACCCAGCTCGCCCGGATGGCGCGGCTGGTGGAGGACGCGCAGAACGGCAAGGCCGAGGTGCAGCGGCTCGCCGACCGGATCTCCGCCGTCTTCGTCCCCGTGGTCATCCTCATCGCGCTCGGCACCTTCGGGGTCTGGCTGGGCGTCACCGGCGACACGGCCGCCGCGTTCACGGCCGCCGTCGCCGTACTGATCATCGCCTGCCCCTGCGCGCTGGGCCTCGCCACCCCGACCGCGCTGATGGTCGGCACCGGCCGCGGCGCCCAGCTCGGCATCCTGATCAAGGGCCCGGAGGTACTGGAGTCCACGCGCCGCGTCGACACGGTGGTCCTCGACAAGACCGGCACGGTCACCACCGGCCGGATGAGCCTGCAGGCGGTGTTCGCCGCCGAGGGCGAGGACGAGAAGGAGCTGCTGCGGCTCGCGGGCGCCCTGGAGCACGCCTCCGAGCACCCGGTGGCCCGTGCGATCGCCGCCGGAGCGGAGGAACACGTCGGGGCGCTGCCGCCGGTGGAGCACTTCGAGAACGTGCCCGGACGGGGCGTACGCGGGCGCGTCGAAGGCCGTGAGGTGGCCGTGGGGCGCCTGTACGACGTACTGCCGCAGGAGTTGGCCCGCGCGGCCCGCGAGGCCGAGCGGGAGGGCCGTACGGCCGTCGTGGCGGGCTGGGACGGGCGGGCGCGCGGGGTCCTCGCCGTCGCCGACGCGGTCAAGGAGACCAGCGCCGAGGCGGTCCGCGAGCTGCGCGCGCTGGGGCTGACACCGGTGCTGCTCACCGGCGACAACCGGACCGTCGCCGAGGCGGTCGCGCGGTCCGTCGGCATCGACTCCGCGCACGTCCACGCCGAGGTGCTGCCCGAGGACAAGGTGGACGTCGTACGAGGGCTGCAGCGCGAGGGGCGCTCCGTGGCCATGGTCGGCGACGGTGTGAACGACGCGGCCGCGCTCGCCACCGCCGATCTGGGCCTGGCCATGGGCACCGGCACGGACGCGGCGATCGAGGCCGGCGACCTGACGCTGGTCCGCGGGGACCTGCGGGTGGCCGCGGACGCGATCCGGCTGTCCCGCCGGACGCTCGCCACCATCAAGGGCAATCTCGTGTGGGCCTTCGGCTACAACGTCGCCGCGCTGCCGCTGGCCGCGGCCGGGCTGCTCAACCCGATGATCGCGGGGGCGGCCATGGCCTTCTCCTCGGTGTTCGTGGTGACCAACAGCCTGCGGCTGCGCGCCTTCCGGTGAGCCGGTGGTGAGCCTGCGGCGAAGCCGCGGCGGCCGGCGGCGATCGCCGTGACCGATGTCGGAGCCCCCCTGGAGTCCGACGCGGACCTCACATAAGCTCTTCACAAGGCTCGCGCATCATCCTTACGCTTGAGTCCCGATTGCCGTATCGGGGCTCTTGCGCACTTAAAGGACATATGCAAGAGACGCAGATCACAGTGATGTGAACGTAACCATCGAAGGGCTTCGAAGGTCTAAGTTGGCGGTGTCAGACCAGCGTCTTGGGGGGCGCTGACTGGCATCTGGGGATGTCTTGGGGGACTTCCTCAGAGATGCGTTGCCGGGGCACGTACACCGGGAAGCTTTGAGCGGCCCTCCCAGCGTGCGCTGTCCCGGCAGATCGCACCACATCACTGGAGTACGGCGAGTTTTGCTCGTTGTGCTCACCGACAGCGATTCAGGCGCTGTCCTCTCCGAGCGCCCGGCCGGATCCCGTGGGGGGAATCCGCACCGGGACATGGGAAGGCGCCCTGGTCGTCGGCCCGTGGGGGGACCGGCGACTCAGGGCGCCTTCTGCTGTTCACCGTGCGGATCGCGGCGCGGGGCTGCCGCGGATCACGGCGCCAGGGGGCGCCGGATCACCGCTTCAGGACCTGCCCGGACAGGCAGGCCCTTGCGTCCGGTCCGCTCAGCGCTCCTCGACCGGAACGAAGTCGCGCTCGACGACGCCCGTGTAGATCTGGCGCGGGCGGCCGATGCGGGAACCCGGCTCCTTGATCATCTCGGTCCACTGGGCGATCCAGCCCGGCAGACGGCCGAGGGCGAACAGGACCGTGAACATCTCGGTCGGGAAGCCCATGGCCCGGTAGATCAGACCGGTGTAGAAGTCCACGTTCGGGTACAGCTTGCGCTCGACGAAGTAGTCGTCGGACAGCGCGTGCTCCTCCAGCTTCAGGGCGATGTCGAGGAGCTCGTCCTCCTTGCCCAGCGCGGAGAGCACGTCGTGCGCGGCGGCCTTGATGATCTTGGCGCGCGGGTCGAAGTTCTTGTAGACCCGGTGGCCGAAGCCCATCAGGCGGACGCCGTCCTCCTTGTTCTTCACCTTGCGGATGAAGGTGTCGACGTCGGAGCCCGAGTCGCGGATGCCCTCCAGCATCTCCAGGACGGACTGGTTGGCGCCGCCGTGCAGCGGACCCCACAGCGCGCTGATGCCGGCCGAGATCGACGCGAACATGTTGGCCTGCGAGGAGCCGACCAGGCGGACCGTCGAGGTCGAACAGTTCTGCTCGTGGTCGGCGTGCAGGATCAGCAGCTTGTCCAGCGCGGCGACGACGACCGGGTCCAGCTCGAACTCCTGCGCCGGCACCGAGAAGGTCATCCGCAGGAAGTTCTCGACGTAGCCGAGGTCGTTGCGCGGGTAGACGAACGGGTGGCCGATCGACTTCTTGTACGCGTACGCGGCGATCGTCGGGAGCTTCGCGAGCAGCCGGATCGTGGAGAGGTCGCGCTGCCTCTCGTCGAACGGGTTGTGGCTGTCCTGGTAGAAGGTGGACAGCGCCGAGACGACCGAGGACAGCATCGCCATCGGGTGGGCGTCGCGCGGGAAGCCCCGGTAGAAGTTCTTGACGTCCTCGTGCAGCAGCGTGTGCCGCGTGATGTCGGTCTTGAACGCCGTCAGCTGGTCGACGGTCGGCAGCTCGCCGTTGATCAGCAGGTACGCCACCTCAAGGAAGGTGGAACGCTCGGCCAGCTGCTCGATGGGGTAGCCGCGGTAGCGGAGGATGCCCGCCTCGCCGTCGAGGTAGGTGACCGCGGATTTGTAGGCGGCCGTGTTGCCGTACCCACTGTCCAGGGTCACCAGACCGGTCTGGGCGCGGAGCTTCCCGATGTCGAAGCCCTTGTCACCGACGGTGCTGTCGACCACCGGGTAGGTGTACTCGCCGTCGCCGTACCGCAGTACTACAGAGTTGTCGCTCACGTCTTCCCTCACCGACGTAGTGCCTCATCTTCGAGGTGCCCTGACTGTCTCTACCATCCCCCATTTGGCTCAGCAGAGTGCACTCGGGGTCGACCATTGGGCCTATTGGCGGCACTCAGTGCCGTCAACCTGCTCATCCTGCCCCCTCGGAGGGGCAACTGGAAGTGCTCTGTGACCTTCGTGACTCATTTGATCGATCATTTTTTGTACAGACCCGCGGTTGACGGGCCCGCGCCCGGCATCCGACGGCCCCGGGGTCCGAGTTCCCCGGAGCCGGACCCGGGGTTCAGGCCCGCAGCCGGAAGTCCAGGGCCGTGAACCGGCGCCCGGCGGACACCGTGCGCACCGCCTGTCCGATCGCCTTGCGCGAACCGACGAGGACGACCAGCTGCCGGGCCCGGGTGACCGCCGTGTAGAGCAGGTTCCGCTGGAGCATCATCCACGCCCCGGTGGTGACCGGAATCACCACGGCGGGATATTCGCTGCCCTGCGAGCGGTGGATGGTCACCGCGTACGCGTGTGCCAGTTCGTCCAGTTCGTCGAATTCGTACGGAACCTCCTCATCCTCGTCCGTCAGCACGGTCAGGCGCTGGTCGACCGGATCGAGCGAGGTGACGACGCCCACGGTGCCGTTGAAGACACCGTTCTTCCCTTTCTCGTAATTGTTGCGAATCTGGGTGACCTTGTCGCCGACGCGGAAGACCCGGCCGCCGAACCGCTTCTCCGGCAGATCGGGCCGCCCGGGCGTGATGGCCTGCTGGAGCAGCCCGTTCAGCGCGCCCGCACCGGCCGGCCCCCGGTGCATCGGCGCGAGCACCTGCACATCCCGGCGCGGGTCCAGCCCGAACTTGGCCGGAATCCGCCGTGCGGCCACGTCCACGGTCAGCCGGCCCGCGGCCTCCGTGTCGTCCTCCACGAAGAGGAAGAAGTCCTTCATCCCGTCGGTGAGCGGATGCTGCCCCGCGTTGATCCGGTGCGCGTTGGTGACGACCCCGGACTGCTGCGCCTGCCGGAAGACCCGGGTGAGCCGGACGGCCGGGACCGGGCTCCCGTCGGCGAGCAGATCCCGGAGCACCTCCCCCGCCCCCACGCTGGGCAGCTGGTCCACGTCCCCCACGAAGAGCAGGTGCGCGCCCGGCGGTACGGCCTTCACGAGCTTGTTGGCGAGCAGCAGGTCCAGCATGGAGGCCTCGTCCACGACCACCAGGTCGGCGTCGAGCGGACGGTCCCGGTCGTAGGCCGCGTCCCCGCCCGGCCTCAGCTCCAGCAGCCGGTGGACGGTGGAGGCCTCGGCCCCGGTCAGCTCGGCCAGCCGTTTGGCGGCCCGCCCGGTCGGGGCGGCCAGCAGCACCTTGGCGCGCCGGGCCCGGGCCAGCTCCACGACGGACCGGACGGTGAACGACTTTCCGCATCCCGGCCCGCCGGTGAGGACGGCGACCTTCTCCGTCAGCGCCAGCCTGACCGCCGCCTCCTGCTCGGGCGCGAGCTCCGCGCCGGTGCGCGTCTTGAGCCACCCGAGCGCCTTCTCCCAGTCCACCTCCCGGAAGCCCGGCATCCGGTCCTGGTCCGTGCGCAGCAGCCGCTGCAGCTGGGCGGACAGTGACAGCTCGGCGCGGTGGAACGGCACGAGGTAGACGGCGCTGACGGGCTCGTCACCCCCGCCGTCGGGCCCCGGCACCCTCTCGCGTACGACCCCCGGATCGGCCCCCTCCTCCGGCTCCTTCCCCAGCTCGGCGAGACACTCGATGACCAGCCCGGTGTCGACCTGGAGCAGCTTCACGGCATCGGCGATCAGCCGCTCCTCCGGCAGGAAGCAGTGCCCCTGGTCGGCGGACTGCGACAGCGCGTACTGCAGACCGGCCTTGACCCGCTCGGGGCTGTCATGGGGGATGCCGACGGACTGGGCGATCTTGTCGGCGGTCAGGAAGCCGATACCCCAGACGTCGGCGGCGAGCCGGTACGGCTGCTCCTTGACGACGGAGATGGACTCGTCCCCGTACTTCTTGTAGATCCGCACGGCGACGGACGTGGACACCTCGACGGTCTGGAGGAAGAGCATCACCTCCTTGATCGCCTTCTGCTCCTCCCAGGCCTCGGCGATCTTCCTGGTGCGCTTGGGACCGAGACCGGGGACCTCGACCAGCCGCTTGGGCTCCTCCTCGATGATCCTGAGCGTGTCCACCCCGAAGTGCTGGGTGATCCGGTCGGCGAACACCGGCCCGATCCCCTTGACCAGCCCGGACCCCAGATAACGCCGGATGCCCTGGACGGTGGCCGGCAGCACGGTCGTGTAGTTCTCGACATGGAACTGCTTGCCGTACTGCGGATGCGACCCCCAGCGGCCCTCCATGCGCAGGGACTCCCCGACCTGCGCACCGAGCAGCGCGCCGACCACGGTGAGGAGATCCGCGGCACCTCTGCCGGTGTCGACCCGGGCCACCGTGTACCCGTTCTCCTCATTGGCGTACGTGATCCGCTCCAGCACACCTTCGACCACGGCAAGCCGCCGCTCACCGGTCTGGGTCCCCGCCTGTTGCGCCATGATCCGACGGTACCCGTGGGGTGTGACAACGGGTCACCGGGTCAGGGACGGGGGTGCGCCTTGAGGGCCCGGAGGAAGGTGGTGAAGGCGGGGGTGGGGAAGGTGAGGGTGGCGCGGGCGGGGGTTTTCGAGTCGCGGATGGAGGTGTGGGTGGGGGTGGTGGCGATCTCCACGCACTCGTTGCCGTCGCCTTCGCCCGAGTAGGACGACTTCCGCCAGTTGTCCATGGGGTGCCTCACAGCTCTTTCGCCAGTCTGTGGATGAAGTCACGGGACTCGACCGGTTCGAGTGACACGGCCTCCACCATACGGAAGCGGGTTCGATAAATGCTGAGCTGGGCCTCGGAGTCGATAAGGACGGTGCCGTGCGGCGCGTCCCGTACGACGGTGTCCAGCTTGGGCAGGGGGCCTCCCGCGTACGTCATCGTGCTGGAAGCGGCGAAGCCGTCCAGATCGAAGGGAATGACGCGCAAGGTGACGTGATCTGCTTCGGAAAGCTCCAGAAGCCTGGCGAGTTGGGCCTTCGAGGTGGCGCGGTCACCGACCCTGATCCGGAGGGCCGCCTCGTGGATCAACGCTTCGTACGGGATGCTGATCCGCTGGCGCTCCTTTCGGTGCTGAATGCGCAACTCAAGCTCTTCAGGCGCGAGTTCCGGAAGTCGGGACGAGAAGACGGCACGGGCATAGTCCTCCGTCTGCAGCAGGCCCGGCACGTACAGGATCGCCACGTGGTGCAGAAAACGGGCGTGGTGCTCCAGCTCCGAGAGGTCCAGGAAGGGCGTGGGCAACCGGCCCCGGTACTTCTCCCACCAGCCAGGCGTGCGATCGGTGGCCATGGCGACCAGCGCATCGATGAACTCGTCGTCCGTGCAGGCGTAGTGGGAGGCGAGGCGACGCAACCGATTCTCGCTGACACCTGCGATGCCGGACTCGATCTGACTGATGACCGGGGCGGTCACCCCCAACAGGGCAGCCGCCTGCCGGGCGGTGAGCCCTGCCGCGTCGCGGAGTCTCCGCAATTCGACCGCCAGACGCAGCTGACGCGCTGTCGGCTCGCTTCTCAACGCCATCGGCGGTCCTTCCAACGCGTCGGCCCGCGTTACTCGTTCGGGCGTCACCCTACGGGATCGGCTTGCGACGGTTAAACAGTTAGCCCTACGGTCGGTGACGCAACGCACACGCAGCGGAAGCGCACCGCGTCGTCCTGCCATGACGGCCGCGGCAATGCCACCGCACGCCCCATTCCCTCCCT
The DNA here is from genome assembly GCF_055564315.1 of Streptomyces sp. NPDC029151. Lineage (NCBI taxonomy): Bacteria > Bacillati > Actinomycetota > Actinomycetes > Kitasatosporales > Streptomycetaceae > Streptomyces > Streptomyces sp. NPDC029151. The sequence continues at coordinate 292,296 of NZ_JBVHWQ010000009.1, read as the reverse complement.
CACTGACCGGAGTTGACGAGGCATGCCCGAAAACCCTGAAACCGGGGACACCTGGGACTACACGCTCTACGTCCCCAACGACCCGAGAGCGGTGACGGTCTGCCGCCAGACCCTGCGCGCGATTCTGGCCCTGCACGGGTTGACGGGGCTGGCGGACACGGCGGAGCTGCTGGCGACGGAGCTGGTGTCGAACGCGGTGCGGCACACCAAGGGGCCGGCGGCGTTGCGGGTGCGCAGGTCGGAGGAGGGGCTGGTGTGGATCGGGGCGTGGGACACGGACCCGGCGCCGCCCGAGCCGCCCGTGCCGTTGGAGCAGGTGCTGGAGTCGGAGGAGGGACGGGGGCTGGGACTGGTGACGGCCTGCGCGGAGTACTGGGGGTGGCAGCCGTCGGCCCGGTTCGGGGACCGGGGGAAGTACGTGTGGTGTGAGCTGGGAGTGGCGTGATGGTGGGCTCGTCGCACGAGGCGCTGCACCGGATCTTCCAGAAGGATCCGACGCTGCTGACGAAGGCGTTCCAGAAGGTGCTGCGCGTGCCGTTCCCGGAGCCCAGGGAGATCGCGGCGCTGAACGTGGACCTCACCGAGATCGAGCCGGTCGAGCGCCGGGTGGACACGTTGTTGCGGGCTGAGACGGACGAGGGCACGTACCTGCTGGTGGTGGAGTCGCAGGGGAAGGTGGACGACCGCAAGCGGGGCAGTCGGCCGCACTACCTGTCGTACCTGTACGAGAAGTACCGGTGCGAGCCGGTGCTGATCGTGATCACGCAGAGCAGTGCCACGGCGAAGTGGGCCTCGCGTCCGATCCGGCTCGGCCTCCCGGGCTGGGACTCGCTGACGGTACGTCCGCTGGTGCTGAGCCCGGACAACGTGCCGGTGATCGCGGACGAGCGGCAGGCCGAGCGGGACGTCCCCCTTGCGGTGCTGTCGGCGATGACACACGGGCGTGGGCCGCAGGCTCCGGCCATACGGGAATCCCCGGCATCCGCCCTGCGGACCATCGACCCCGACAGTGCCGCGGTCTTCGTGCAGTTCGTCGACTCGTGCCTGGCCGATCCCCAGGCGGAGCAGATGTGGAGGGACTCGATGACGGCCATCCAGTACTTCTGGCGACACCCGCTGGCCGAGCAGGTGCGCGAGGAGGGCCGGGAGCAAGGCCGGGCGGAGGCCAAGGCCGAGATGATCCTCCGCATCCTGGAGTGGCGCGGTGTCCCCGTCCCGGAGGATGTCCGCGAGCGCGTCGAAGGCTGCGCGGACCTGGACCGGCTGGAGACCTGGGCCCAGCGAGCCGTCCACGCCACCGAGGCGACGGAGTTGTTCACCGACGAGTGAACAAGGGCGAGTGAGCAAGGCGGTGGCCCCGGGCGGCCTCGGGCACCGAGGCCGCCCGCGTTCGTGGCGTGGGCGGGGGCGCACTCTCATCTCGCGGGCGCGCCGGGCGCGTCGCGCGCGTCGGCGGCTGCGGGTGGTGGGCGGGTCCGGGAGCACCTCGCCGGCACGGAGCGCCGGACGGGTGGCTCTCGCCCCGGATCTCCCGCCCCCGCCCCCGACGGGTCGCGAGCCGCAAGCCGCAGACCCCCCTGGCGGAATGGAGTGGCGGTCGTACCGCCGGCGGGGGGACGATCTCCCGGCACTCGCCGATGAAGGGGCAGTTATGGGCGGTACCGCTTCGAGGGAACTCGTCTCCCTGGCCGACGACGAGGGGAACAGCGTCACCGTCGACGTTCTGGGGCTCGCCCCCGGATGGAGCGCCGGGCTCGCCGCCGAGATCGTCGTCAAGACGCCGTTCGTGTCCGGTCGTATCGACCTGGCTCTGTCGGCCTCGAAGCTGGAAAGCTGGGCCACCGCGTTGGACAGGCTCGACGCCGGCGAGGACATGGCCTGGATGGAGATGGACAGAGGGCCTTCCCTCTTCGTCCGGCTTAGCGGCGAGCGCGGCTGCCCGGAGGTGGTCGTGGAGGACGAGTCCGGGTCCATGGTCACCGTGCGGGTGCCGCTCGTCCCGCCGGACGACTGGATCGCCGACCACCGGCACCGCCTCCGCCAAGTGAGGGATCACTGGCTTCCGAAGCTGTCGGGGTAGGGAGGCAAGCCGCCGCCGGCAGACGGACGCGCGGCCCCGATCCAACCGCCTCGGAGGATCCGGCCGGCTGGGTCACGGGCGGCTCGCGGCGCGCCGGTCATCGGCCGTGCGCCCTGCACCTACCCCGCACCGCTGATGGGGCTGCCTCCCCCGGCTCGCACCCGGAGGGAAGGCGGACTTGGGCCAAGAGCGCGGCCGAGGTGAACTGGGTATCGGGGGTGGGCCGGCCGGCCGAGGTGGCCCGAATGCGCCATCGCCGCTGGAGTGCGACGTGAGGGGCCAAAAGGGAGCCGCAGCCGGGGTTCCCGGCGGTGATTGGTGGAAGGTGGTCGTGGTCGACTGGCACCGTGGCGATCTCCGTAGCTGATGACCAATCAGCGGCCTAGGATCCCGACCGGTTCGGGGGTGAGGGTGAGACGGGTGGCTGGATACCGTCTGAGTACAGGTACTCAGGGACTGCTGGTGCTCGTTACGGATGGGCTCCGCCCACCGGCGAAGTAGCCTCCTTTGGGGAGTGGATCACCGCCGTCGAGCCCATGGGCACGGCGTCTCTCTTGACGACCTGGGGGGTCTGCACGTGGCGTGGGACGAGTGGGAGCAGCTCAAGGCCGCCGCTGCCGATCGACATTGCGCGCGCATGCAGCTCAACCAATTACCCATGGGCCCGGGCGGTGGGGGCGGGGCCCAGGGCCGGCTCCGGTCCGACAAGGCGGCGTGGTCCGCGGCGGGCGAGGGGGTCGGCTCGCTGGGGGACGCTCTTGGCAAGGCGCTGACGAAGTTGCAGCAGGGGCAGACCGGCCTCGACAAAGAGTCCGTGTGTCTCACCGCGGCTACCCAGAAGGGTGTGTACGAGTCCTGGGAGCGCCGCGTCACCGACGTCAGCGAGCTGTGCCGGGGGCTGGCTGAGGTGCTGAACAAGACAGGGCACGACCAGTTGAGGACCGATGAGGCCATCAGAGCCGAAATCTCGGCGCTCAAGGTCCGCTCCGAAAGCGCCGGCGACGGCACGGGCAAGGGTCGGTGACAGCGAGCGTGGACCTCAAGACCCTGCAGTCGATCAAGCCGTCGGAGTACGCGGAAGCAGCGGACGGTTACCGTGCGATCAGTGACACAGCCGATGCCGCCAGAGAGCGTGTCGACAAGGAGATCACCAAGGCCATCCGCGAAGCCAACGAAGGAGAAGCGGCGGACGCCGCGCAGCAGAAGCTGCGTCAACTCTCCGACAACTTCCACTACGCGCAGCTCGAATGCGGGCTGATCAGCGGTGCCCTCAACGGTTTTTTCGCCGAGATCACCGCCCCACGACGTCAACTGCTGCAGGCACTGGACGACGCCAAGGCACTGTCGTACACCGTCCATTCAGATGGCAGCGTCTCGTTCCCCGCCGACGGGAAGAACGAGCTGACCGGCGAGGACATCCCCGGCGGAACGGCCATCGGGAATGACGGCATGTACCACGGACCCGGACTGGGGCCGGACACCTCCCGTTTCATCCATCCCAATCCGCACCAGGCCAAGGCCCAGGACATCGCCAACAGGATCGCCCGTGCCCTGCGCGACGCAGCGGGGATCGACGAGCGGTACAGCACCGCGCTGGGGAAGCTGAAGGCGGCTCCGGGGCTGACGGTCGACGCCAAGACATGGACGGATGTGGCCGCGGACGCGGACACCGTAGGCACGGCCGCGCTGGACTACATCCAGGACCACATCCCCTTGGACAAGTCGCCCGCCGAGCGCAAGGAGTGGTGGGACGGCCTCAGCGAGGAGGAACGCGACGAGTACAAGAGGGCGTTCCCCGAGTTCATCGGCAACCTGGACGGTATCCCGTCCACCGTGCGCGACGAGGTGAACCGGGAGAACCTCGACATCCTCATCGGCAAGCTCTCGGGTGAGGACGGGGAGAAGGCGAAAACGCAGCTGGACGCGCTCACAAGCATTCGGCAGCAGCTCCAGGAAAACGCTGCGAGCCGGCTGACGACTCCGAAGGTTCCACCCATGTACTTGCTCGGAATCGGCGATGAGGGTCTGGGACGGGCCATCGTCTCGTACGGCAACCCCGACACGTCCAAGAATGTGTCCGCGTACGTGCCCGGTCTCAGCACAGCCCTGGACACGCATTTCGCCACGAGCGACCTGAGGCGTGCGTACGACACAGCGGCCGGTGCGCGGAGCAAGGACCCTTCCTCTGCGTCCATCGTGTGGCTGGGCTACGACGCCCCGCAGCTTTCCATGCCGGGCGATCTCCCTACACTGGCTTCCGACACGGACGTCATGTCGGCTGACAAGGCGACGGAGGGCGCACCGGCCTACAACTCGTTCATGGCCGGGCTCGCCGCGACCAACGACCACGAGGATCCTCACCTCGTGGCCATCGGACACTCGTACGGTTCCCGCCTGGTCGGCGCGGCCACGCAGGAACCAGGAGGCATTCCGGGGGCGGACGACATCATTCTTCTGGGCAGCCCGGGAACGGGTGTGGACAAGGCAGAGGATCTCGGAGTCGGTAGGGACCACGTATTCGTGGGCGCCGCCGAGAACGACCCGGTCAGCCACCTGCCGTCGAAGAAGGAGGCCGTCGCGGGAACCATGGGTTTCTTCGGCGGCGGTCCGCTGGGCGCGTACCTCTTCGGCGACATAGCGGACCAGGGGGACGACGACCTCTGGTTCGGGAAAGATCCGGCCAGCGAGGCGTTCGGGGCCAGGCGCTTCGAGGTCGCCGACGGGCCCAGGCCGCTGATCGACGGGCAGGGCCCGACACCAGCCCACTCCAACTACTTCAACCCGGAGGAGGATCCGAGGTCCGCCGCCAACATCGCGGCACTGGTTGCCAACCGGCCCGAGCTCGTGAAGTGGGACGAACACCGATGAAGAAGCGCGTCGTGACCCTGCTGGCCGCAGCACTTCTCGTTTCCGGTTGTGGTTTCGTCGGCGACGGCGCCGACGAAGGGCGGCAGGGGGAGACAGCGAAGGAGAACCACATGAACATGCAGGAGGCCGGTGACCGGGCAGAGGACATGCTGGACGCGTTCCTTGGTGCGGTCCATCCGTCCGTGGAGGTGATCCCCGGAGCGTCCAGCGCATCCATGTGTTCCGACTTCAAGAACGACAGCACCGGCACCGGATCGGTGACCCGCCGGCGTGCCGTGGTGACGATCATCTCGAGCGAGCGGCGGGGCAATTTCCTCGGTGTCGTGGAACGCTACTGGAAGCAGCACGGCTACAAGATCACCTCTGTGGTGGACAACAAGGAGATGCCGGCGATCTACGCCACCGCCCCGAACGGTTTTCGAGTCGCCCTCGAATTCGGGTACGCGGGTCAAGCCAACTTCGTCGTAGTTTCTCCGTGCGTCACCGAATCCAAGGTCACCGAGCCCTCGCGCAAGCCCGTCGACCCGGAGGCGTTCAAGTCCGAGGGGCTTCCGTACGTCCACTCCGACTTCTGGTCGCGCAAGGCGCCGGTTCCGTCCTCCTCCCCCTCCGCGTAGCCCGGCGGCGGGGGGGACCCCGCACCGGGCGCCCCCTGGTGGTGGCCGGCGCGCCGGTCACGATTGGGTCTCGGCCACCCGCCGCCTCTTGCCGCACCCCGTGTAATCGATTCCAATCCTTCCTAGCCGAGGGATGTAATCGATTCCACGAGTCACGAGGAGGTGGCGCCGGCGATGGCGAGCATCAAGGATGTCGCCGCTGCGGCGGGGGTGTCCGTGGCCACCGTGTCGCGGGTGCTGAACGGGCATCCGTCCGTCAGCGCCGAGGCGCGGGAGCGGGTGCGGGGGGCCGTGGCGGAGCTGGGGTACCGGCCCAACGCCGTCGCCCGGTCGCTGCGGACCGATCAGACCCACACGCTCGGGCTCGTGATCAGCGACGTGCTGAACCCCTACTTCACCGAGCTGGCCCGTTCCGTCGAGGAGGAGGCCCGGGCGCTCGGGTACAGCGTGATCATCGGGAACGCCGACGAGCGGCCCGAGCTGCAGGACCACCACGTGCGGAATCTGCTCGACCGGCGGATCGACGGCTTGCTCGTCTCGCCCACCGACGGCGGGTCGCCCCTCATGCTCGACGCGGTCCGGGCCGGGACTCCCATGGTGTTCGTCGACCGGTGGATCCCCGGGGTGGAGGTGCCTGTCGTGCGGGCCGACGGGCGGGGTGCCGTGCGGGACCTCGTCGGTCATCTGCACCGGCTCGGGCACCGGCGGCTCGCCATCATCGCCGGGCCCGCCGCCACCACCACCGGCAGCGAGCGGGTCGAGGCCTTCCGGGCCGCGCTCGCCGAGTACGGGCTTCCGCTGCCGGACGCCTATATCGGGCAGGGTGACTTCCAGGCCGAGAGCGGGCGGCGGGTCACCGAGGGGTTCCTCGATCTGCCGGAGCCGCCCGAGGTGGTCTTCGCGGCCGACAACCTGATGGCGCTGGGCGCGCTGGACGCCGTACGCGCGCGTGGGCTGCGGGTGCCGGACGACCTCGCGCTGGCCGCGTTCGACGACATCCGCTGGTTCGTGCACACCGACCCGCCGGTCACCGCGATCGCCCAGCCGACCGGTGAGCTGGGGCGGGCCGCCGTACGGGCCCTGGTCGACCGGATCGAGGGGCGTACCCCGCGCTCCGTCACCCTGCCCGCCCGGCTCGTCGTACGCCGCTCCTGCGGAGAAGCCGCACCCGGAACCCCCTCCCCCACGCAGTCCCCCTCCCCAGTGCAAAGGAGCACGTCGTGAGCAACCCGGCCGAGTTGCTGCGCATCGAGGGCATACGCAAGACCTTCCCCGGCGTGGTCGCGCTCGACGGCGTCGACTTCGATCTGCGCCGGGGTGAGGTCCATGTGCTGCTCGGTGAGAACGGCGCCGGCAAGAGCACGCTCATCAAGATGCTCTCCGGGGCCTACACCCCCGACGCCGGCCGGATCCTCGTAGGCGGTGAGGAGGTGCGCATCCACGGGGCGCAGGACTCCGAGCGCCTGGGGATCGCCACCATCTACCAGGAGTTCAACCTCGTTCCCGATCTGACGGTCGCCGAGAACATCTTCCTGGGGCGGCAGCCGCGCCGGTTCGGCCTGATCGACCGGAAGCGGATGGAGGCGGAGGCCGGGGCGCTGCTGCGGCGGGTCGGGGTCGACGTGTCGCCACGCGCGCGCGTGCGGGAGCTCGGGATCGCGCGGCTGCAGATGGTCGAGATCGCCAAGGCGCTCAGCCTGGACGCGCGCGTGCTCATCATGGACGAGCCGACCGCCGTGCTCACCTCGGAGGAGGTGGAGAAGCTCTTCTCCATCGTGCGGGCGCTGCGCCGGGACGGGGTGGGGATCGTCTTCATCACCCATCACCTGGAGGAGATCGCCGCCCTCGGGGACCGGGTCACCGTCATCCGGGACGGGCGGAGCGTCGGGCAGGTGCCTGCCTCCACCGACGAGGACGAGCTGGTCCGGCTGATGGTCGGGCGGCCCGTCGAGCAGCAGTACCCGCGGGAGCGGCCGGAGAAGGGGCCCGCCCTGCTGTCCGTCGAGGGGCTCGGACGGGACGGGGTCTTCCACGACGTCACCTTTGAGGTGCACGCCGGTGAGGTCGTCGGTGTCGCGGGCCTCGTCGGAGCCGGTCGGACGGAGGTCGCGCGGGCCGTGTTCGGGGCCGACCCGTACGACCGCGGGGTCGTGCGGGTCTCGGGGGAGGCGGTCCGGCGGCACGACGTGAACGCCGCGCTGGCGGCCGGGATCGGACTCGTACCGGAGGACCGCAAGGGCCAGGGGCTGGTGCTGGACGCCTCCGTCGCGGAGAACCTGGGGCTGGTGACCCTGCGCGCGGCCACCCGGGCGGGGCTCGTCGACCGCAGGGGGCAGTACGCGGCCGCCGAGCGGATCGCCGGGCAGCTGGGGGTGCGCATGACGGGCCTCGGGCAGCAGGTGCGGACCCTGTCGGGCGGCAACCAGCAGAAGGTCGTCATCGGCAAGTGGCTGCTGGCCGACACCAAGGTGCTGATCCTGGACGAGCCGACGCGCGGTATCGACGTCGGCGCGAAGGTCGAGATCTACCAGCTGATCAACGAGCTGACGGCCGCCGGTGCCGCCGTCCTGATGATCTCCAGCGATCTGCCGGAAGTGCTCGGCATGAGCGACCGGGTGCTGGTGATGGCCCAGGGCCGGATCGCCGGTGAACTCTCCGCCGACGAGGCCACGCAGGACGCGGTGATGTCCCTCGCCGTCTCCCTCCCCACCACCGAGAAGGACACCGAGAAGGAGGCCGTCCGTGGCCACTGACACGCTCAAGAGCCGGGCGGGCGCGAGTGGCGCCCCGGGGGCCGTCCGCCGCCTGCTCCTCGACAACGGCGCGCTCACCGCGCTGATCGTCCTGGTCATCGCCCTGTCGGCGCTGTCCGGGGACTTCCTGACGACCGACAACCTGCTGAACATCGGTGTCCAGGCGGCCGTGACGGCGATCCTCGCCTTCGGTGTGACGTTCGTGATCGTCTCCGCGGGCATCGATCTGTCGGTCGGCTCGGTGGCCGCGCTGTCGGCGACGATGCTGGCCTGGAGCGCCACGCGGCACGGGGTGCCGGTGGTGCTCGCGGTTCTGCTGGCGATGGCCACGGGTGTCGTCGCCGGTCTGGTGAACGGTTTCCTCGTCGCCTACGGCAAGCTGCCGCCGTTCATCGCGACGCTGGCCATGCTGTCGGTGGGCCGCGGCCTCGCCCTGGTGATCTCGCAGGGCTCCCCCATCGCCTTCCCGGACCCGGTCTCCCGGCTCGGGGACACCCTGGGCGGCTGGCTGCCGGTGCCGGTGCTGGTCATGGTGGTGATGGGGCTGGTCGCGGCGCTGGTGCTGGGGCGGACGTACATCGGCCGGTCCATGTACGCGATCGGCGGCAACGAGGAGGCGGCGCGGCTGTCGGGCCTGCGCGTGCCGCAGCAGAAGCTCGCGGTCTACGCCCTGTCCGGTCTGTTCGCCGCCGTCGCGGGCATCGTGCTCGCCGCCCGGCTGTCCTCGGCGCAGCCGCAGGCGGCCGACGGCTACGAGCTGGACGCGATCGCCGCGGTCGTCATCGGCGGTGCCTCGCTGGCGGGCGGCACCGGCAAGGCGTCCGGCACGCTGATCGGCGCGCTGATCCTGGCGGTGCTCAGGAACGGCCTCAACCTCCTGTCCGTCTCGGCGTTCTGGCAGCAGGTCGTGATCGGTGTCGTGATCGCGCTGGCGGTGCTGCTGGACACCGTGCGCCGCAAGGCCGGGGCGACCCCGGTGGCCGCCGGTGCGGGCGGGCCGAAGGGGCGGCAGGCGGCGACGTACGCGCTGGCCGCCGTGGTCACCGTGGCGATCGTCGGCGCGACCTCCTTCCTGCACAGCGGCTCCCCGTCGTCCACGACCCCGCGGATGGGTCTGTCCCTGTCCACCCTCAACAACCCCTTCTTCGTGCAGATCCGGGCCGGTGCCCAGGCGGAGGCGGAGAAGCTGGGGGTGGACCTGACGGTGACCGACGCGCAGAACGACGCCTCCCAGCAGGCCAACCAGTTGCAGAACTTCACCGGTTCCGGCCTGGGCGCGGTCATCGTCAACCCGGTGGACTCGGACGCGGCGGGCAACTCCGTGAAGGCCGCCGGCAAGGCGGGGATCCCGGTCGTCGCCGTCGACCGGGGTGTCAACCACGCGTCCGTGGACACGCTGGTGGCCTCGGACAACGTCGCCGGCGGGGAGCTGGCCGCGAAGACCGTCGCCGAGAAGCTGGGCGGCAAGGGCCGGATCGTCATCCTGCAGGGGCAGGCGGGCACGTCGGCGGCGCGGGAGCGGGCGGCCGGGTTCGCCAAGGGTCTGAAGGCCTACCCGGGGATCCGGGTGCTGGCCCAGCAGCCCGCCGACTTCGACCGCACCAAGGGCCTCGACGTGATGTCGAACCTGCTCCAGGCCCACCCCGACGTGCAGGGCGTCATCGCCGCCAACGACGAGATGGCCCTGGGCGCGATCAAGGCACTCGGTTCCAGGGCCGGCAAGTCGGTGCAGGTCGTCGGCTTCGACGGCACCCCGGACGGGCTGACGGCGGTGAAGGACGGCACGCTGTACGCGTCCGTCGCCCAGCAGCCGAGCCGGCTGGGGCGGATCGCCGTGGACAACGCCCTGAAGGCGGTCCGCGGCGAGAAGGTGGAGCCGATGGTGAAGGTGCCGGTGAAGGTGGTCACGAAGGACAACGTGGCCGGCTTCAGCGGCTGACGACGGGCGAGTCGGGCGGGCGGCCCCGGGAGCACTTCCGGGGCCGGCCCGCCTGACGTCATCTCTCAGGGGAGTCAACTGATGTACGACTACGACCTCCTGGTCGTGGGATCGGCCAACGCCGACCTGGTGATCGGTGTGGAGCGGCGGCCGGCCGCCGGCGAGACGGTGCTCGGCGGCGACCTGGCCGTGCACCCGGGCGGCAAGGGCGCCAACCAGGCGGTCGCCGCCGCCCGGCTGGGCGCCGGTACGGCTCTGCTGGCGCGGGTCGGTGACGACGGCCACGGCCGGCTGCTGCTGGACTCCCTGCGCGCGGCCGGGGTCGACACGGTGGGTGTGCTGGTGGGCGGGGCGCCGACGGGCGTGGCGCTGATCACCGTGGACCCCTCCGGCGACAACAGCATCGTGGTGTCGCCGGGCGCCAACTCCCGTCTGCTGCCGCGGGACGTGCGGGCGGCGGTGAGCCTGTTCCACGCCTCCCGGGTGGTGTCGGCGCAGCTGGAGATCCCGTTGGAGACGGTGGTGGAGGTCGTACGGAACCTGGCGCCGGGCAGCCGGTTCGTGCTGAACCCGTCCCCGCCGCGGGAGCTGCCCGCCGAGGTGCTGGCGGCCTGTGACCCGCTGATCGTGAACGAGCACGAGGCGCGGGTGGTCCTCGGTGACGCGTGCGTGAGCGAGGAGCCGGCGGACTGGGCCCGGTTGCTGCTGGCCAAGGGACCGCGGTCGGTGGTGGTGACGCTGGGCGCGGAGGGCGCGCTCGTGGCCGACGGCTCGGGTGTGACCCGGGTGCCGTCGGTGCGGGTGGACGCGGTGGACACCACGGGCGCCGGGGACGCGTTCACGGCGGCCCTGGCCTGGCGGCTGGGCGCGGGAGCGGATCCGGCGGACGCGGCGGCGTACGCGGCCCGGGTCGGCGCGGCGGCCGTGACGAAGCGGGGCGCGCAGGAGTCGTACCCGACGGCGGCGGAGGTCGAGGCGCTGTGCCGGGCCCACCCGGGGGACGGCCCCCGGACCCCCGGCCGGGGGCCGGACACGGCACCCGGAACCGACGGGCGGGGGGACGCACGGTGAAGAAGGCGGGGATCCTCCACCGCGGGTTGTCCGGTGCGCTGGCCGAACTGGGGCACGGGCACGGGGTGCTGGTGTGCGACGCGGGCATGCCGGTACCCGACGGTCCGCGGGTCGTGGACCTGGCGTTCCGCGCCGGGGTGCCGTCCTTCGCCGAGGTGCTGGACGGGCTGCTGGCCGAACTGGTGGTGGAGGGCGCGACGGCGGCGGAGGAGGTGCGGGCGGCCAATCCGGTGGCGGCCGGGCTGTTGGCGGACCGGTTCCCGGAGCTGGCCCTCGTCCCGCACGAGCGGCTGAAGGAGCTGTCGGCGGAGGCCCGGCTGGTCGTGCGGACCGGGGAGGCCCGGCCGTACGCGAACGTGCTGCTGCGGTGCGGGGTGTTCTTCTAGCGGGCCCGGCACCCGGGACGCTTCGGGGGGCGTTCCCGGCCCGACGGCCTGGGTACGCCCCCCTGCTTCCCTCCCCTGCCGGAACCCCGATCCCCCCGGGTCCCCCGTGGTTCCGACGACAGTTACGACACCGGGGGCGGGCGATCGGTTGCGCCCGTTCCGGTTTTTTTCCGCGCCGGCGGACGTCCCGGCTAGCGGATCACGTACTCCACGAACCGTTCCGCCGTCTCCGCCAGCACCTCCCGTCCGTCCCGGGCCCACAGGGCCTCGTTGAACAGCTCGACCTCGATGGGGCCGGTGTAGCCGGCGGCCTCCACGTGGCCCTTCCACTCCCGCATGTCGATCGAACCGTCGCCGATCTGGCCGCGGCCGTCAAGGACGCCCGCGGGCAGGGGGGTGGTCCAGTCGGCCAGCTGGAAGGAGTGGATGCGGCCGCCCGCGCCGGCACGGGCGATCTGGGCGGGGGCCTGGTCGTCCCACCAGACGTGGTACGTGTCCACGGCCACCCCGACCTGCTCGGCGGGGAAGCGTTCGGCGAGGTCGAGAGCCTGGGCCAGGGTGGAGACCACGCAGCGGTCGGCGGCGTACATGGGGTGCAGGGGCTCGACGGCGAGGCGGACCCCGCGGTCGGCCGCGTGGGGGGCGAGGACGGCGAGGGCGTCGGCGACGCGCTCCCGGGCTCCGTGCAGGTCCTTGCTGCCGCGGGGGAGCCCGCCGGAGACCAGGACCAGGGTGTCCGTGCCGAGCGTGGCCGCCTCCTCGATGGCCGCGTGGTTGTCGCCGAGCGCCTCGGCCCGTTCCGCGGGGTCGGCGGCGGTGAGGAAGCCGCCCCGGCAGAGCGTGGTGACGGTGAGGCCCGCGTCGCGGACCAGTTGCGCCGTCGCCTCCAGGCCGTACGCCTGGACGGGCTCCCGCCACAGGCCGACGTGGGTGATGCCCGACCGCTCGCAGGCGTCGGCCAGTTCGGGCAGCGACAGCTGCCTGACCGTCATCTGGTTGATCGACAGACGCGCGAGGCCGGTCACTGGTCCACCCCGTACAGGGACAGCAGGGTCCGCATGCGTTCCTCGGCGAGCCGGGGGTCCGGGAACAGCCCCAGGCGGTCGGCGAGTTCGTAGGCGCGGGTGAGGTGCGGCAGGGAGCGGGCCGACTGGAGACCGCCGACCATCGTGAAGTGGTCCTGGTGGCCGGCCAGCCAGGCGAGGAACACCACGCCGGTCTTGTAGAAGCGGGTGGGGGCCTGGAAGAGGTGGCGGGACAGCTCGACGGTGGGGTCGAGGAGGTGCCGGAAGCCCTGGACGTCACCGGTGTCCAGGACGCGTACGGCCTGCGCCGCGAGCGGGCCCAGCGGGTCGAAGATCCCGAGCAGGGCGTGGCTGAAGCCCTGGTCGTCGCCCGCGATCAGCTCCGGGTAGTGGAAGTCGTCCCCGGTGTAGCAGCGCACGCCCCGCGGCAGCCGCCGCCTGAGGTCGACCTCGCGCCGGGCGTCGAGGAGGGAGACCTTGACGCCGTCGACCTTGTCGGGGTGAGCGGCGATCACCTGGAGGAGGGTGCCGGTGGCCACGTCCAGGTCGGCCGAGCCCCAGTAGCCGTGCAGGGCGGGGTCGAACACGGGGCCCAGCCAGTGCAGGACGACCGGCTGGGCGGCCTGGCGCAGGAGGTGGCCGTAGGTCTCCAGGTAGTCCTCGGGTCCCCGGGCCGCCGCGGCGAGCGCGCGGGAGGCCATCAGGACGGCCTGGGCGCCCGCCTCCTCTGCGACGGCGAGCTGTTCCTCGTACGCGGCCCGGATCTCCGTGAGGGTGCCCGCGGTGAGCTGGTCGGTGCCGACGCCGCAGGCGATCCGGCCGCCCACGCCGCGCGCCTCGGCGGCGCTGCGCCGGATCAGCTCGGCCGCGCCCGCCCAGTCCAGGCCCATCCCGCGCTGGGCGGTGTCCATCGCCTCGGCGACGCCGAGGCCGTGGGACCACAGGTGGCGGCGGAAGGCGAGGGTGGCGTCCCAGTCGACGGCGGGGGGCGCGTCGGGGCTCGTGTCGGCGTGCGGGTCGGCGACGACGTGGGCCGCGGCGAAGACCGTACGGGAGGTGAAGGGGGCGCCCGGGGTGAGGGCGAGGGGCTCGGCACGCGGCTCGTAGGCCCGCAGCCCGCCCCGGGCGTCGGGGAGTCGGATCGTCACAGGGAGATCTCCGGTACGTCGATGCGGCGGCCCTCGGCGGAGGATCTCAGGCCCAGTTCGGCGAGCTGGACGCCGCGGGCGCCGGCCAGCAGGTCCCAGTGGTAGGGGGCGTCGGCGTAGACGTGCCGGAGGAACAGCTCCCACTGGGCCTTGAAGCCGTTGTCGAACTCGGCGTTGTCGGGCACCTCCTGCCACTGGTCGCGGAAGGCCTCGGTGGCGGGGACGTCCGGGTTCCAGACGGGTTTGGGGGTGGCGCCGCGGTGCTGGGCGCGGCAGGTGCGCAGGCCGGCGACGGCGGAGCCCTCGGTGCCGTCGACCTGGAACTCGACCAGTTCGTCGCGGTGGACGCGCACGGCCCAGGAGGAGTTGATCTGGGCGACGGCGCCGCCCTCCAGCTCGAAGATGCCGTAGGCGGCGTCGTCGGCGGTGGCGTCGTAGGGCTTGCCGCTCTCGTCCCAGCGCTGCGGGATGTGGGTGGTGGCGAGGGCCTGGACGGACCTCACGCGGCCGAACAGCTCGTGCAGGACGTACTCCCAGTGCGGGAACATGTCGACGACGATGCCGCCGCCGTCCTCCGCGCGGTAGTTCCAGGAGGGGCGCTGGGCGGGCTGCCAGTCGCCCTCGAAGACCCAGTAGCCGAACTCGCCGCGCACGGAGAGGATCCGGCCGAAGAAGCCGCCGTCGACGAGCCGCTTCAGCTTCAGCAGGCCCGGCAGGAAGATCTTGTCCTGGACGACGCCGTGCCTGACGCCCCTGTCGTGGGCGAGCCGGGCGAGGGCGAGGGCGCCGTCGAGGCCGGTGGCGGTGGGCTTCTCGGTGTAGACGTGCTTGCCGGCCGCGATCGCCTTCCTGAGGGCCTCCTCGCGGGCGGAGGTGACCTGGGAGTCGAAGTAGATGTCGACGGACGGGTCGGCGAGGACGGCGTCCACGTCGGTGGAGACCTGGTCCAGGCCGTGCCGCTCGGCGATCTCGCGCAGGGCGTGCTCGCGGCGGCCGAGCAGGACCGGTTCGGGCCAGAGCACGGTGCCGTCGCCGAGGTCGAGGCCGCCCTGTTCGCGCAGGGCGAGGATGGACCGGACGAGGTGCTGGCGGTAGCCCATGCGCCCGGTGACGCCGTTCATAGCGATACGCACCGTCTTGCGTGTCACGTGTGTTCCCTTCGTGGGCCGGTGTGGCACTCCCTAGCAAGCGCTTTCTGGACGAGGAGAAACTAGCCCCTGGACGTGGCCCGTACAAGACCGTGTCTGCTTCGAGTTGTTCGAGGGGGCGAACAACGGGGGGTCGTGGCCTTAAGGTCTGCTCGGAACCAGGACGTGTGCCCGGTTGTCTACCAGGGCGTACGACATGACGCGTGACCGGAGGACGAGATGACCGTGACCCTGGCGGACGTGGCGGCCCGCGCCCAGGTCTCCCCCGCGACGGTGTCGCGCGTGCTGAACGGCAACTACCCGGTCGCCGCGTCCACGCGCGAGCGGGTGCTGCGGGCGGTGGACGAGCTCGACTACGTCCTCAACGGCCCGGCGAGCGCGCTCGCCGCCGCCACCTCCGATCTGGTCGGCATCCTCGTCAACGACATCGCCGACCCGTTCTTCGGGATCATGGCCGGCGCGATCCAGTCCGAGATCGGCGGGCCGGGCGGGCGCGCGGGCGGCGAGCGGCTGGCCGTCGTCTGCAACACGGGCGGCTCGCCGGAGCGCGAGCTGACGTACCTCACGCTGCTGCAGCGGCAGCGCGCCGCGGCCGTGGTGCTGACCGGCGGGGCGGTGGAGGAGGAGCCGCACGCGACGGCGGTCGCGGCGAAGCTGCGCAAGCTCGCGGAGGCGGGGACCCGGGTGGTGCTGTGCGGACGCCCGCCGGCGCCGGACACCCAGGCGATCGCGCTCACCTTCGACAACCGGGGCGGTGCACGCGCGCTGACCGACCATCTGATCGGCCTCGGCCACCGCCGGCTCGGCTACATCGCCGGCCCCGAGGAACGGACGACCACCCGGCACCGTCTGGAGGGCCACCGGGCCGCGCTCTCGGCGGCGGGCATCGAGGAGGACCGGCGCTGGACGGTCCACGGCCGCTACGACCGCCGGTCCGGCTACGAGGCCACGCTGGAGCTGCTGCGCCGTGATCCGTCCCTGACGGCGATCGTGGCCGCGAACGACTCCGTCGCCCTCGGCGCCTGCGCCGCCCTGCGCGAGTCGGGCCTGCGCATCCCCGGGGACGTCTCGGTAGCCGGCTTCGACGACCTGCCGTTCAGCGTGGACGCGGTGCCGTCCCTGACGACGGTCCGCCTGCCGCTGGCCGAGGCGGGCGCCCGCGCCGGCCGCATAGCGATGGGCCGCGAGGAGCCCCCGCCCGGGGGGATCGCCTCGGTGCGGGGGGAGTTGATGGTGCGGGGGTCCACGGGGGTGCCGCGTGGGTCCGTCCGCGCCGCCGAGTGACGCGGTTCCCTGCCCGGACCGCGGCGCCCCGGCCGCATGGCCCGGCGCCCGGGTGCCGTCGGACGACGGCTCGCCGCGGTGGGACACCGGCGCGGTGTGCCGGGGGCGCGGGTCCGCGACGGTGGTGTGCGGTACCGAGGTGCCCCACGGGACGCCGGAGCGGCTGCCCGCCGGGCACGAGCGCGCGGAACCGCGGCCGGGCCCGCCGGCCGGCCGCGGGGGGCCGTGACGCGGATGCTGCGGCCCGACCCGGGGCTGGGCGTCGGGGAGGTCCGGGCCGTACCGGAGCAGGGGTACGACGGGACGCCGCCAGGGACCGGGCTGCTCGCGCGG
>NZ_JBVHWQ010000009.1:144528-275547 GCF_055564315.1 Streptomyces sp. NPDC029151 | reverse complement strand
CGGGGGCCGGCGCCCGGGTGCCGTCGGACGACGGCTCGCCGCGGTGGGACACCGGCGCGGTGTGCCGGGGGCGCGGGTCCGCGACGGCGGTGTGCAGTACCGAGGTGCCCGACGGGACGCGGGAGCGGCTGCCCGCCGGGGCCTGACCCGGGGCTGGGGGTCGGGGAGGTCCGGGCCGTACCGGAGCAGGGGTACGACGGGACGCCGCCCGGGACCGGGCCGCTCGCGCGGGGGCCGCGGCACGCGGGGGCCGGCGCCCGGGTGCCGTCGGACGACGGCTCGCCGCGGTGGGACACCGGCGCGGTGTGCCGGGGGCGCGGGTCCGCGACGGCGGTGTGCGGTACCGAGGTGCCCGACGGGACGCGGGAGCGGCTGCCCGCCGGGCACGGGCGCGCGGAACCGCGGCCGGGCCCGCCGACCGGCCGCGGGGGGCCGTGACGCGGATGCTGCGGCCCGACCCGGGGGCTGGGGGTCGAGGAGGTGCGGGCCGTACCGGAGCGGGGGTACGACGGGACGCCGCCCGGGACCGGGCCGCTCGCGCGGGGCCGGCGCCGTGGCCGTGCGGGGCACGGTGGGCTCGGGCCGGCGCGTCGGGAACGATGAGTTTTCCGGGCGGGGCCGGTCTGCACCGCCGTAGGAACCGAGAACAACGGAATGGGAGCAGTCCATGCGTGTCGTCGTCACCGAGTTCATCAGTCTCG
This sequence comes from Streptomyces sp. NPDC029151, assembly GCF_055564315.1. Classification (NCBI taxonomy): domain Bacteria; kingdom Bacillati; phylum Actinomycetota; class Actinomycetes; order Kitasatosporales; family Streptomycetaceae; genus Streptomyces; species Streptomyces sp. NPDC029151. The sequence goes on along the minus strand of NZ_JBVHWQ010000009.1, from coordinate 274,846 downwards.
ACGGGGTCGTGCAGGCCCCGGGCGGGCCGGAGGAGGACACCGACGGGGGGTTCGCGCACGGCGGGTGGTCGCATCCGTTCTTCGATCCGGAGGTCGTCGGCGGGGCCTTCGCCGCGGGGCTGGAGAAGGCCGAGGCGTTGCTGTACGGGCGGCGGACGTACCGGACGATGGCCGAGGCGTGGCCGGACCGGGCCGGGGACCCCTTCGCCGACCGGCTCAACGCGATGCGGAAGTACGTCGTGTCCGACACCCTGGAGGACTCCGAGCTGAGCTGGGAGAACACCGTCCGGATCCCGGGGGCGCAGGCGTTGGCGAAGGTGCGGGAGCTGCGGGCCGCCGAGGGCGGGGACCTGGCGATGATGGGCAGCCCCACGCTGGTGCGGGCCCTGATCGAGGCGGACCTGGTGGACGAGGTGCGGCTCGTGGTCATGCCGGTGCTGCTCGGCGGCGGCAAGTCGATCTTCCCGGCGGACGGGGCCAGGCGGAGCTGGGAGCTGGTGTCCTCGGCCACCGCGAAGACCGGCGCGCAGGTGAACGTCTACCGGCCCGCCGGGCGGTCGTAGGCGTGGACGCGGCGGCGCGGGCGGCCTAGGCTCGGAAGCGGGATCCCTGACCGGGTCAAGTGTCCGGGGGCGACCATGACCGTCGAGGACGTTCGCGCCTTCAACCGGTTCTACACGGGAGTGATCGGGGCGCTCGACTACGAGCGCCACCTCTACGCCCCCTACACCCTCACCGAGGCCCGCGTGCTCTACGAACTCGCGCACGCGCCGCGGCTGGACGCGGCCGACCTGCGCGGCGGGCTCGGTCTGGACGCCGGGTACCTGAGCCGGATCCTCAACCGGTTCGAGGAGGGCGGGCTGATCGCGCGCGGCCCCTCGGACAGCGATCCGCGGCGCCGCCGCATCACCCTGACCGCGGAGGGACGCGCGACCGCGGCGCTGCTGGAGGAACGGGCCCGGGACTCGGTCGGCGCGCTGCTGGACGGCGTGGCCCCGGCGGACCGGTCCCGGCTGGCCGAGGCCATGCGCACGATCCGGGAGATCCTGGGGACGAAGGAGCCGTCCCGGCGGAAGGCGGCCGCGGAGAAGCCGGCCGGGGACGTCGTGCTGCGGGAGCCGCGGGCCGGCGAGCTGGGCTGGATCGTGCAGCGCAACGGGGCCCTGTACGCGTCGGAGTTCGGGTGGAGCGCCGCGTACGAGGGACTCGTGGCGCGGATCGTCGCCGACTACGCGGAGCATCACGATCCGCGTCTGGAGCGGGTGTGGATCGCCGAGCTGGCGGGGCGGCCCGTGGGCTGTGTGATGTGCGTACGGGACGACGCGCCCGGCACCGCGCGGCTGCGGCTGCTGCTCGTGGAGCCGGTGGCACGCGGGCACGGCATCGGCGACCGGCTGGTGCGCGCGGTGATCGACTTCGCCCGCGGCGCCGGCTACCGCGAGCTGGTGCTGTGGACCAACGACGTCCTGGCGGACGCCCGCCGCCTGTACCAGCGGCACGGCTTCGTCCTGACCGCCGAGCGCCCCCACCGCTCCTTCGGTCGCGACCTCGTCGGCCAGGACTGGCGGCTGGAGCTGCATGCCCGCGGTGACTGAGGGGTAGGTTCCGATTCCATGAAGCTGGCGTTCTCCACTCTCGGTGTCCCCGGTCTGCCCGTCCAGGAGGTCCTGGCGCTCGCGACCGCGCACGGTTACCACGGCGTCGAACTGCGCGCCCACCCCGAGGAACCCGTCCACCCGGGCCTGTCGCCCGCCGAACGGGCCGAGACCGCGGCCCTGTTCCGGGGGGCAGGGGTCGAGGTGCTCGGTCTCGGCGGGTACGCGCGCGTCGCCGCCCCGGGTGACGACGCGCCCGTGCTCGCGGAGATCCGGGACCTCCTGCGGCTCGCCCACGACCTGGGCGCGCCCTTCGTCCGGGTCTTCCCCGGTGCCGACCCGGACCGGCCCCGCGAGGAGTCGGACGCGGTCGCCGCCCGGCGGCTCGGCACCGCGGCGGAGGACGCCGCCGCGCTGGGCGTGCGGATCCTGCTGGAGACCCACGACTCGCACCGCACCGGCGCCGACGCGATCCGGATCCTCGGCCCGGTCGGACACCGGCAGGTGGGCGCGCTGTGGGACGTCATGCACACCTGGCTGGGCGGTGAGCAGCCGTCGGACAGCTACGCGGCCCTCGCCCCGCACCTGGGCTACGTCCAGGTCAAGGACATCGCCTCCGCCGAGGACACGACCCCGCTGCCGCTCGGCACGGGCGTGCTGCCGCTCACCGAGTGCGTGGACGTGCTGTGCCGGCGGGGCTGGGACGGCTGGCTGTGCTGGGAGTACGAGAAGCGCTGGTACGAGGCCGCCGAACCGCTGCCCGGGCTGCTGGACGCCGGCCGTGAGCATCTGGCGCGGCTGCTGGGCGAGGCGGCGTAGCACGTAAAAAGGACTGGCCGGCCTCCGGGCCGGCGGCTACCCTCCCCCGGTGATCCAGCCACCGGGGCCGTGCGCCCGCTTCCCCTCATGAGCCTCGCCCGCTCGCTCGTCGACGTCCGCCCCCTGCGCACCTCGCCCGTCTTCCGGCGCCTGCTGATCGGCCGGACCGTGTCCGTGCTCGGCGGGTTCATGACGATGGTGACGGTCATGTACCAGGTGTGGGACATGACCCGCAGCACCGCCTGGACCGGGGCGGTGGGGCTCGCGCAGGCGCTCCCGCTGGTGGTCTTCGGGCTGTTCGCCGGGGCGTGGGCGGACCGGGCCGACCGGCGCCGGATCTTCCTCGCGGCGACCGTCGGACAGGCGGTGTGCTCGCTGCTGCTCGCCGTGCAGGGGTTCGGCGGACACGTGCCGGTCACGGTCGTCCTGCTGCTCGTCGCGGTGCAGTCGGCCTTCGGCGCGCTCGGGGCCCCGGCCGCCGGGGTGTTCGTACCGCGGCTGCTGCCGAAGGAACAGGTGGCCGCCGGGCTGGCGCTCCAGCAGGTCACCGGGCAGTCGATGATGCTGCTCGGGCCGGCCCTGGCCGGGCTGCTGCTGGGCTGGTTCGGCATCGGGGTCTGCTATCTGCTGGACGCCCTCAGCTTCGGCCTCGCCTTCTACGGCGCCCGCGGGCTGCCCGCGCTGCCGCCGCAGGGGGAGCCGTCGCGGGCCGGGGTGCACGGGGTGCTGGACGGGCTGCGGTTCCTGGCCGGGCACCGGGTGGTGCGCGGAGCGCTGCTCACCGACCTCGCCGCCACCGTGCTGTCGTTCCCGGTGAGCCTGTTCCCGCTGGTCAACGCCGAGCGGTTCGGCGACGATCCGCGCACCCTCGGCCTGTTCCTGTCGGCGCTGGCGGTGGGCGGGGTCGCCGCGACCGCGCTGTCCGGCCCGCTGACCCGGCTCGCCCGGCCGGGGCCGGTGATGATGTGCGCGTCCGCCGGCTGGGGAGCGGCGCTGGTCCTGTTCGGTCTGGTGCGCAGCCCGTGGCTCGGACTCGCCCTGCTCACGGTCGCCGGCGCGGCGGACGCCACGGCGGTGGTCGCCCGCTCCACGATCGTGCAGACCCGGACCCCGGACGCGCTGCTCGGCCGGGTGACGGCGGCCGAGCAGATCGTCGGTCAGGCGGGCCCGAGCCTCGGCAACGTGCGCGGCGGACTGCTGGCCGGCTGGACCTCGGGCACGACCGCGCTGATCAGCGGCGGTCTGCTGTGCGTCCTCGCGGTGGCGGCGGTCGCGACGTCGACGCCGGAGCTGCGGGCCCGGACTACCGGGGCGCCGGACGGGCCGTGAGCGGTGCGGTGCCGTCGAGGCACCAGTCCAGGACGGCCGGCCAGGGGCCGTACCCGGCGTCCAGGTCGAGGTGGGCGGCGCCGGGCAGGATGTCGGCGGGGACGCCGAGGGGTTCGGCGAACAGCGGGCCCGCGCCCTCGGGGCAGTACGGGTCGTCGTCGCCCGCGACCAGCCGGGTCGGCCCGGGCAGGGTGAAGCCGGGCGCGGGCGGGACGAAGGCGGCCACCTCGGGGTGGCGGGCGAGGACGGAGCCGGAGGGCGGCGCGACCAGCAGCACCCGGTCGGCGTGGTGCTGCTGCTTCATGCCGCGGGCGGCGGCGTGCAGCCACAGCACGGCGGAGAGGCTGTGCGCGACCACGACCCGCTCCCCCGGGGCGTCCGGCTCCTCCAGGTGCCGGGCGAGTTCGGCCAGCCACACGTCCAGGTCGGGGTCGTCGGCGTCGGGCAGCTGCGGGTAGTCGACCCGGTGGCCGGCGGCGGTGAGCCGGCCGGCGAGCCAGTGCTGCCAGTGCCCCTCGGGGCGGTGGTTCTGCCAGCCGTGCAGGATCAGGTACGAGCGCGGGGTCATGCGGGTGAGCCTCTCCTGTGTTCCTCTGTCACGGCCGCGGTCAGCCGGCGGCGGGCAGGGCCGCGAACGCCTCGTGGAAGCCGGGGAAGGTCTTGCGCACGCAGCCGGGGTCGTCGTAGGTGAGACCCGGGGTGCGCAGGGCGGTCACGGCGAAGGACATCACGACGCGGTGGTCGCCGAAGGTCTTGATCTCGGCTCCGGGGGCGGGTGTGCCGGGCCGGATCTCGATCCAGTCGGGGCCGGTGTCCACGTCCACGCCGAGCCGCCGGAGGTTCTCCGCGCAGGCCTCCAGACGGTCGCACTCCTTCACCCGCGTGTTGGCGACGTCCTCGATGCGGACCGGTCCGGAGGCGAAGGGCGCCAGCGCGGCCAGCGTCGGCATGGTGTCGGAGATGTCCCGCATGTTCACGGTGAGGCCGCGCAGTTCGCCGGTGCCGCGTACGGTCGTGGCGTCCTCGGTGACCTCCACGTGCGCGCCCATCCGGCGCAGCACCTCCACGAAGCGCAGGTCGCCCTGGAGGGCGCCGGTGCCGAGGCCGGGCACGGTGATCTCGCGGCCCGGGGTGACGGCCGCCGCGGCGAAGAAATAGCTCGCGGTGGAGGCGTCCGGTTCGACGGGGTAGGTGGTGGCGCGGTAGCCGCCGGGCGGGACGTCGTACACCGTGCCGTCGCGGACGACGTCCACGCCGAACGCGCGCATCATCGCGAGGGTGATCTCCACGTACGGCGCCGAGACCAGGTCGGTGACCCGGATCCGCAGGCCGGTGCGGGTCAGCGGGCCGAGCAGCAGCAGCGCGGTCAGGTACTGGGAGGACTGGCCGGCGTCCAGCACGACCTCGCCGCCCTCGACGCCGGCCGCGCGGACGGTGAGCGGGTGGTGTCCCTCGGCGTCCTCGTGGCGCAGGTCGACGCCGAGGTCGCGCAGGGCGCGGGTGAGCGGGCCGAGGGGGCGGCGGCGCATCTGCGGGGAGGCGTCGAAGCGGTAGGTGCCGTGGCCGGCGGCGGCCAGGGTGGGCAGGAAGCGGGCGGTGGTGGCGCCGTCGCGGCAGAAGACGTCGGCCTCGGTGTGCGCCGGCCCCTGCGGGCGGCCGTCGATCCGCCAGACGCCGACTTCACGGGCGACGCGGTAGCCGAGCCGGGTCAGGCCCTCGGCGAAGCCCTCCGTGTCGTCGGAGCGCAGCGGACGCACGAGGGTGCTGGTGCCGTCGGCCGCGGCGGCGAGGAAGAGCGCGCGGGCGGTGATGGACTTGGATCCGGGGATGTCGACTGCGGGCATGACAGCCATCATGACGGCCCGTCGTGCGTGCCGGGGACGGATTCCAGGGGCTGGACGCGCCCCCGTGAATGCACGGTCGCGCCCCCCTTCCTGGTTAGTGTGCATTCCCTTGACGGAAAGAAACTTCCCGGATATTCGTGACTCCTCGGAAGTTTCCTTCAGCGGTTCTCCTCTGGAAGGAGCGCACGTGCACGACTCCAGCACGGGAAGCGACACCGGCACGGACAGCACGGGAAACACCGCACGGCCGTCCAGACGCGCCGTCCTCGCCGCGACCGCGGGCCTCACCGCCGCACTGACCGCCCCGACGACCGCCCACGCCACCGCCCACGGCACCGACCGCTCCGTCCCCGACGAGCGCCGGCTGCGCGCCCTGATCTCCCGGATGACGCTGGAGGAGAAGGTCGGCCAGCTCTTCGTGATGCGGGTGTACGGCCACTCCGCCACCGCCCCCGACCAGGCGGACGTCGACGCCAACCTCAAGGAGATCGGCGTCCGCACCGCCGCCGAGCTGGTCGCGAGGTACCGGGTCGGCGGCATCATCTACTTCGCCTGGGCGCACAACACCCGCGACCCGCACCAGATCGCCGACCTGTCCAACGGCATCCAGCGGGCCTCGCTGGACCAGCCGCGCGGTCTGCCGGTGCTCATCGCCACCGACCAGGAGCACGGCGCGGTGTGCCGGGTCGGCAAGCCCGCCACGCTCTTCCCCGGGGCGATGGCGCTCGGCGCGGGCCGCTCGCGCGCCGACGCCCGCGCCCTCGGCCGGATCTCGGGCGCCGAGTTGCGCGCGATGGGCATCAACCAGGACTACTCCCCCGACGCCGACGTGAACGTCAACCCCGCCAACCCGGTCATCGGCGTCCGCTCCTTCGGCGCCGACCCGGACGCGGTGGCCACCCTGGTCGCCGCCGAGGTGAGGGGCTATCAGTCGGCCGGGGTGGCGGCGACCGCCAAGCACTTCCCGGGCCACGGGGACACCGCCGTCGACAGCCACTACGGCTTCCCGGTCATCACGCACAGCCGGGAGCTGTGGGAGCGGCTGGACGCGGTGCCCTTCCGCGCGGCGATCGCGGCGGGGATCGACTCGGTCATGACCGCGCACATCCAGTTCCCGGCGCTGGACGACTCCGGGGACCCGGCGACCCTCTCCCACCCCGTCCTCACCGGCATCCTGCGCGGGGAACTCGGCTACGACGGCGTCGTCGTCACCGACTCCCTCGGTATGCAGGGCGTGCGCACGAAGTACGGCGACGACCGGGTGCCGGTGCTCGCCCTCAAGGCCGGCGTGGACCAGCTGCTCAACCCGCCCTCGCTCGACGTGGCCTGGCACGCGGTGCTGAAGGCGGTGCAGGAGGACGAGCTGACCGAGGACCGGCTGGAGGAATCGGTCCTGCGCATCCTGCGCCTGAAGGCCCGGCGCGGGCTGTTCGACGACCCCTGGGCGAGCCACGCCGGTGTCGACCGCACGGTGGGCACCAAGGCCCACCTGGCCATGGCCGACCGCATCGCCGAGCGCACCACCACCCTGCTGGTCAACGAGGACGGCACGCTGCCCTTCGACCGCCGCAGGGAACACAGGCTGCTGGTCGTCGGCGCCGACCCCGCCTCCCCGTCGGGCACCACCGGGCCGCCCACCGGCGTCCTGGCCGCCGCCCTCACCGAGCTGGGCTTCGACGCCACCGCCCTGTCCACCGGCACCGCGCCCTCCGCGGCGACCGTCGACAAGGCGGTCACGGCGGCGCGGGACGCGGACGCGGTGGTCGTCGCCACGCACAACGTGACGGCGGGCAACGCCCAGCGGACCCTGGTGGAGCGCCTGCTGGCGACGGGCAGGCCGGTGGCCGTGGTGGCGATCCGCAACCCGTACGACGTCGCGCAGTTCCCCTCCGTCCGGGCCTGCCTGGCCACCTATTGCTGGACGGACGTCGAACTGCGCGCCGCCGCCCGGGTCATCGCCGGCCGGGTCGCACCGCGCGGGAAACTGCCGGTGCCGGTGCGGCGGGCGGACGACCCGGCCGGGGTGCTGTACCCGATCGGGTACGGGCTGGAGTACTAGCCGGCACGGCGGAAGGCGGCGGGATGGTGCCCGGTGGGGTCGTGCTCCGAGGATTCGGGGCCTGACCCCACCGGGGAGGAGCGGTACACGCTACGGCCGCAGCGCGGGCTCCCGCTCCGCGTCCCGGACGTCCAGCCTCGCGTCGTACCGGGCCAGCGGCTTCGCCTGCGCCACGGCGGCCGGGGACAGGCCCGCCCACTTCAGGATGCGGGCCGTGGCGAGGGTCTTCTGGTCCGGGACCAGGCCCGCCACGTTGGCGCCGTGGTTCATGCCGGGTGCGGTGAGGACGTAGGAGTCACGGGCGCCCTTGCCGAGCCGGAAGCGCTCGGAGCCCCAGGGGTCGTTCTGGCCGTAGACGAAGAGCATGTGCGCCGCGTGGTGGCGGACCCAGCTGTCCACGTCGCGCATCGCCCGCGGCTGGAAGCGCATCGGGATGGAGCGGGGCACGAAGTTGCGCGGGGGCTGGTAGCCGTAGCGGATCAGCTTGTCCTCGACGGCGGGGAAGTGGATGGTCGGGGCGCCCAGCTGGGTGCCCGCCTGGTAGTAGTACGGCGTGTACGTCTCCAGGCCCTGGTCGGTGTAGGCGGAGAAGCCGGAGATGGTGTCGACGGAGGTCCAGATCTCGTCGTCGGTGGCCGTGGCCGCGTGCGCCGGGACGGTGTCGCAGTCCTTGAGCAGGCTGTACTGCCAGAAACCCCAGACGTAGTCGAGGACGACCGCCTCGTACGCCCGGTCGAGGCCGCCGATGGTGGTGAAGGTGTAGCCGTTGTCCGCGGCGTACTGCGCGTACCGCTTCTCCAGCGGCTCGCGGCGCACCAGCGCCTCCCGCTGGACGGCGTTCAGCCGGTCCCGGCACTCCTTCGTGCCGACCCGCTCGAAGAAGCGGTCGTAGGCGGAGTCCTCGTCGTTGACGACGTCGTCGGGGGCGACGTAGGCCACCACGCCGTCCATGTCGTGCGGGTAGAAGCGCTTGTAGTAGGTGGCGGTCATACCGCCCTTGGAGCCGCCGGTGGCCAGCCAGTTGGCGGAGTAGAGCGGCTTCAGCGCCTCGTACACGCGGTGCTGGTCACTGGCGGCCTGCCAGATGTCGAGCTTGGACCAGTCGGCCGGGTCGGGGCGGGACGGGGTGAAGAAGCGGTACTCCAGGGAGACCTGGTTGCCGTCCACGATCTGGGTGGGTTCGCGGCGGGACGGGGTGGTGGAGACGTTGTAGCCGCTGGTGTAGAAGACGGTGGGGCGGCTCACGTCCTTGTGCAGCACGGTGATGCGCTGCTGGAAGGTGCCCCGCTCCGGGTGGTGGTGGTCGACGGGCTGGGTGTAGTTCAGGACGAAGTAGCGGTAGCCGGGGTACGGCTTCTCCTGGACCAGGCTCATGCCGGGTATCGACAGGAGCCGGTCCTTGATGTCGGTGGGCTCGGACCCGGCGGCGGTGGCCGCCCCGGCCGCCGTGCTCAGCGTGCCTACGAAGACCGTGAGCGCCAGCAGCCATCTGAGCGCCTTGCGCATGCGCACTCTCCCCTGTGAGACAGATGTGCGCCGGAAGCTATCCCAGCAACTGCTGCCCCACCAGAGGGAATTGAGGAGTGCTCAGCACAGGATCCAGCCGGAGTCGGTCGAGTGGCGGCCGACCGCGCCCCTGATCAGGACGCAGCGGTGGCCGGCGAGCACGGTCACCGGGCCGGCGTGGTGGCGGTAGCGGCCCTTGTCGACGGCCGGCCGGCTGCCGCGGGCCTGCACGCTGACCGACATGGTCTGGACGGCACCGGGCTTCCTGGCGACCGTGACGGCGCACACGAAACCGCTGTGCCGGTAGACGTGGGTGATCCCGGTCTTGAAGGGCAGGGTCTTCACCTCGCGCCCGGCGCAGCCGCCGGCCGGGCCGGCCTGCGCGGTACCCGCCGCCGTGAACGCCAAAGCGCCGGACGCGGCCAGTACGGCCGCACCGAGCGCGAACCGCCGGCGTATCGCACCACTGTCCACTGTCGTCCTCCCCGTCACCGCGGTCACGACCGCGCCCGTACTGATGTACGGACGCACACCTGTGCCGGATGGTTGCACGACCGTCATCAGGACGAGTCAGCCGGGGGGCTCAGCGGGAGGCGCCCACCGGCTCCTCCGGCTCGGACCGGCCGAGGAAGGTCCGCCACAGCTCGGCGTAACGGCCGCCGCGGGCCAGCAGCTCCGCGTGGGTGCCGTCCTCGGCGACCCGGCCGTGGTCCATGACCACCACCCGGTCCGCCCGCGCGGCCGTGGTCAGCCGGTGGGCGACGACCAGGGTGGTACGGCGGCCGGCCAGGCGGTCGGTGGCCTGGTTGACCTGGGCCTCGGTGGCCAGGTCCAGGGCGGCCGTGGCCTCGTCGAGCAGCAGGATGTCCGGGTCGACCAGCTCGGCGCGGGCGAGGGCGATGAGCTGGCGCTGGCCCGCGGAGAGGTTCCGGCCCCGCTCGGCGACCTCGTGCAGATAGCCGCCGTCCAGCATGGCGATCATCTCGTGCGCGCCGACCGCGCGGGCCGCCGCCTCCACCTCGGCGTCGGTGGCGTCGGGGCGGCCGTAGGCGATGGCGTCGCGGACGGTGCCCGGGAAGAGGTACGCCTCCTGCGGCACGACCCCGAGCCGGTGCCGGTAGGAGGTGAGGTCCAGGGCGCGCAGGTCGGTGCCGTCGGCCGTGACCCGCCCGGCCGTCGGGTCGTAGAACCGTGCGACCAGCTTGACCAGGGTCGACTTGCCGGCGCCGGTCTCGCCGACGAACGCGACCGTCTGTCCGGCCGGGATCGTCAGGTCGATGCCCGACAGCGCCTCCTCCTCGTCGCCGTAGGCGAAGTGGACGCCCTCGAAGGCGATGTCCCCGCGCAGCGACGGCACGTCGAGGGGCGCGTCGGCGGACTTCGTGGACGTCGGCTCGCGCAGCAGCTCCTGGATGCGGCGCAGGGAGACCGTGGACTGCTGGTAGCCGTCGAAGACCTGGGAGAGCTGCTGGACCGGTGCGAAGAACAGGTCGATGTAGAGCAGGTAGGCCACCAGGGCGCCGGTGGTCAGTGTGGCCGCCTCGACCCGGCCGGCGCCCGCGATCAGCACGGCCGCGGCGGCGACGGAGGACAGCAGCTGCACGAAGGGGAAGTAGACGGATATCAGCCGCTGGCCGTGGACGCGGGCGCGCCGGTAGCCGTCGCTGCGCTCGGCGAACCGCCGCCGGCCGTCCCGCTCCCGCCGGAAGGCCTGCACGATCCGCAGTCCGGCCACGGTCTCCTGGAGGTCGGCGTTGACCGCGGACACCCGCTCGCGGGCGAGTTCGTACGCCTTCACGCTCGCCCGGCGGAAGAAGAAGGTGGCCACGACCAGCGGGGGCAGGGTGGTGAAGACGACCAGCGCCAACCGGAGGTCGAGCACCAGCAGCGCCACCATGATCCCGAAGAAGGTGACGACCGAGACGAACGCGGTGACCAGGCCGGTCTGCAGGAAGGTGGAGAGCGCGTCGACGTCCGTGGTCATCCGGGTCATGATCCGGCCGGTCAGCTCGCGCTCGTAGTAGTCCAGGCCGAGCCGCTGGAGCTGCGCGAAGATCTTCAGCCGCAGCGTGTACAGCACGCGTTCGCCGGTGCGGCCGGTCATCCGGGTCTCGCCGGTCTGCGCGGCCCACTGCACGAGCACGGTCAGCAGGCCGAGCAGGGAGGCCGTCCAGACCGCGCCGAGCGCCGCCTTGGTGACGCCGGAGTCGATGCCGTGCCGGATCAGCACCGGCAGCAGCAGCCCGGCGCCCGCGTCCACGGCGACCAGCAGCAGGCTGACCAGCAGCGGCAGCCCGAAGCCGCGCAGCAGGCGGCGCAGGCCGTAGGAGTCCTCGGGCAGGACCGCTCGGCCCTCGTCGATGTCGGGGGTGTCGGTGGCCGGGGGCAGCGCCGCCACCTCCGCGAGCAGCTCGGGGGTCGCCGGGGTGCCGGACAGCGCGGTGTCCTTGGGCGCGCGGTCGCCGCTCCACAGCCGCGGGGTCACGCCCCGCTCGGCGTCGAACTCGGCGTCCAGCTCGTCGCGCAGGGAGGTGTCCTCCGGCGGCTCGGCGGGGCGGGTGTGGCCCGGGGAGACCCCGCCCAGCTCGTCGGGGTCGGTGAGCAGGCGGCGGTAGAGGGCCGAGCGCTGCTGGAGCTCCTCGTGGGTGCCGACGTCGGCGAGCCGGCCGCCGTCGAGCACGGCGATGCGGTCGGCGAGGTTGAGGGTGGAGCGGCGGTGGGCGATGAGCAGGGTCGTACGGCCCCGCATGACGTGTTTCAGCGCCTCGTGGATCTCGTGCTCGACGCGGGCGTCCACGGCGGAGGTCGCGTCGTCCAGGACCAGCAGGCGGGGGTCGGCGAGCAGGGCGCGGGCCAGTGCGACGCGCTGGCGCTGGCCGCCGGAGAGGGTGAGGCCGTGCTCGCCGACCTTGGTGTCGTAGCCGGCGGGCAGCTCGGCGATGAAACGATCCGCCTGGGCGGCGCGGGCGGCGGCCTCGATCTCCTCCTGGGTGGCGTCGGGGCGGCCGTAGGCGATGTTGTTGCGGACGGTGTCGGAGAAGAGGAACGAGTCTTCGGGGACCAGTCCGATCGCGGCCCGCAGCGAGTCCAGGGTCAGCTCGCGGACGTCGTGGCCGCCGATGAGGACGGCGCCGTGGGTGACGTCGTAGAAGCGCGGCAGGAGCAGGGAGAGGGTGGACTTGCCCGAGCCGGAGGAGCCGACGACGGCGAGGGTCTCGCCCGGCCGGATCTCGAAGCTGAGCCCTTCCAGCACCGGGCGCTCGCGGTCGTAGCCGAAGGACACGCCGTCGAACTCGACGGTCGCGGGCGCGTCGGCGGGCAGCTCCTTGATGCCGTCCCTCAGGGTCGGCTCGGTGTCGATCAGCTCCAGGACGCGCTCGGTGCCGGCCCTGGCCTGCTGGCCGATCGTGAGGACCACCGCGAGCATGCGGACCGGGCCGACGAGCTGGGCCAGGTAGGTGGAGAAGGCGACGAAGGTGCCGAGGGTGATGTGACCGCGTACGGCGAGCCAGCCGCCGAGCGCCAGCATGGCGACCTGGCCGAGCGCCGGGACGGCCTGGAGGGCCGGGGTGTACCTGCTGTTCAGGCGGATCGTGCGCAGGCGCCCCGCGAAGAGCCGGCGGCCGACCTCGCGCAGCTTCTCCGTCTCCTGGTCCTCCTGCCCGAAGCCCTTCACCACGCGGACCCCGCTCACGGCGCCGTCGACCACACCGGCCACGGCGGCGGCCTGGGCCTGGGCGTACCAGGTCGCGGGGTGCAGCCTGCGGCGGCTGCGCCCCGCGATCCAGCCGAGGGCGGGCGCGACGGCCAGGGCGACCAGGGTCAGCGGCAGCGACAGCCACGCCATGATCACCAGGGAGATCAGGAAGAGCAGGACGTTCCCGATGGTCATCGGGAGCATGAAGAGCAGGCTCTGGATCAGCTGGAGGTCGCTGGTGGCGCGGCCGACGACCTGCCCGGTGGACAGCTCGTCCTGGCGGCGGCCGTCCAGCCGGGTGATCGTGCCGTACATCTCGGTACGCAGGTCGTGCTGGACGTCGAGCGCGAGCCGGCCGCCGTGGAAGCGGCGTAGGTAGGCCAGGGCGTAGACGAGGAGGGCGGCGCCTATGAGGGCGCCGGCCCAGGGGGCCATGGACCGGGTGTGGCCGCCGATCACGTCGTCGATGATCACCCTGGTGATCAGCGGGACCACGGCCATGACCGCCATGCCGGCGAGCGAGGAGCCGAGGGCGAGGACCACGTCCTTCGGATACCGCCAGGCGTACGCCGCCAGACGCCTGGCCCATCCCCGTTCCGCTGCCACGCCGGTGCCTTCCTCTCGACCTGCTCTGCCGGAAGACACCAACGCCACGAGGAGCGGATTTCATCCCCCCGTAACAAACCGCTCCGCCGGGTCCGGCCCCGGTGACACCGCGGCGGGGACCGTCCCGGGGGACCTCAGCCCTGCGGTGGTACGGCGACGAACGCCTCGCTCGGCGAGTCGGTCGGGGTGTAGCGGGTGACACCGGGCGCGGCCGGCACCAGGTCCTTGTGGATCGCCCTGGCGACGTTCTGGATGGTGGTGACGCCGTAGTCCATGGTGCTGTCGTCCTGCGTCAGCACGGTGATCGTGTAGTCGTGGCCGGCGCCGTTGAAGGTGCCCAGGCTGTGCACCCGCCAGCCGTGCGTGGAACGCTGCAGCCAGCCGTTCTTCACGTGCACCGAGACGGACGACGGCGCACCGGCCGGGGTGCCCCAGCGCTGGTCCGCGACGACCTGCCCCATCAGCTTCAGCATGTAGGCGCGGGAGTTGTCGCTCAGCACGCCGTTCCTGGCGGTGACGAGCTTCAGCAGCTTCTGCTCGTCGGTGACGTTCTCCTGGGTCAGGCCCCAGTAGCCGTCCGCACCGGGCACGGTCCTCGTCATGCCGGCCGCCGTCAGGAAGCCCTGGATCTTCGCCGTGCCCAGCTGCTTCCACAGCTTGCTGGTCGCGTCGTTGTCCGACTCGGTGATCATGGCCGTGGCGAGTTCGTCCTCGGTGTCGGTCAGGTACCGGTTGCTCTTCTTCGCGTCCCACAGCAGCGCGGCGAGCACGGTGACCTTCACGGTGCTGGCCGAGTCGAACGCGGTGTCGGCGTTCAGCGTGCAGGTCGTGTCGGTGGAGCGGTCGTACAGGCCGACGGCGACGGTGCCCGTGCGACCGGCCAGGGCGGCCGTGATGTCCTTCTTCAGCTTCGCGGCCAGCCCCGCCTTCGCGGACGTGCAACCGACGCCGGTCGTGGGTGCCGCCGCGGCCGGGAAGGCGGCGACCGCCGAGACCAGCAGCGTGGCACCGAGGGCGGTCGCGAGCGCCCCGGTTCGGCCGGATATCCGGTGGGTCATGAAGTGCTTCCCCCTTGAAGGTCTTTCGGTGGTCCTGCGGACACCGTCGGGCGCGCCCGGCACCGCTCGGCGCGGCGACCGGGGACGTACGACGGCTGTACGCATGTTCGCAGTACGGGAGTTGGAGCGATCAGGGGGATGGCCGCAAGCCGTGAACCCGAGGGGGCGGCGGGTTCCCGCGGGCTCGACGCCGCCCGTGTGCCCTCGTGCGCCCTGCCGTGCCTCTTCCACGACCGCGGCCGGTCCGGCGAGGCTCTGCGCCACGGCCACCGTCCCGGTGCGGGCCGGGGGCACGACCAGGGAGGGGAAGACGATGAGCACCACAACGGGCAGACGCCGCGCCGCGGTCGGAGCCGTTCTCACGCTGCTGGCGGGACTCGGCGCCGCCGCGGCCTCGGCGGGCCCGGCGGCGGCGGCCACCGGAGACGTGCTGATCACCCAGCAGGGCAGCGCGGGCAACCTGGTGTCCGTGCAGACGTTCGTGTTCCTGCCGGGCATCACGGAGCAGGTCGACGGCGTCCAGGCCGGGGCCGCACGGTTCGCGGTCACCAACCTCACGGACCGGACCCTCACCCTGACGGAGAGGACCCCGGCGGGCGCGGTGGTCCACAGCGACACGGTCGCCGCCGGGAAGTCCGGCACGTTCGCCGTGACGGGCGGAGACACCGTGGCGCTCACCGTCCCCGCCGGCTGAGGACGCCGGCGGGGAGGGGCGGGGCCCCGGCGGACACGGCCGCGGGGCCCCGGGTTCAGCCCTGCGGCGGCACCGCGACGAACGCCTCGCTCGGCCGGCTGGTCGGGGCGTAGCGGGTGACACCGGAGGTGGTCGGCACCAGGTCCTTGTGGATCGCCTTGGCGACGTTCTGGATGGTGGTGACGCCGTAGCTCATGGTGCTGTTGTCCTGCGTCAGCACGGTGATCGTGTAGTCGTGGCCGGCGCCGTTGAAGGTGCCCAGGCTGTGCACCCGCCAGCCGTGCGTGGAACGCTGCAGCCAGCCGTTCTTCACGTGCACCGAGACGGACGACGGCGCACCGGCCGGGGTGCCCCAGCGCTGCGAGGAGACGACCTGGCCCATCAGCTTGAGGATGTAGGAGCGCGCGTTGTCGGTCAGCACGCTGTTCTTGGCGGTGACCAGCTTGAGCAGCTTCTGCTCGTCGGTGACGTTCTCCTGGGTCAGGCCCCAGTAGCCGCCGGTGCCCGGCACGGTCTTGGTCATGCCGGCGGCGGACAGGAAGCCCTTGATCTTCGTCATGCCGAGCTGCTTCCAGAGCTTGCTGGTCGCGGTGTTGTCGGACTGGGTGATCATGGCCTTGGCGAGCGACTGTTCGGTGCTCGTCAGGTACCGGTCGTGCTTCTTGGCGTCCCACAGCAGCGTGGCGAGCACGGTGACCTTGACGGTGCTGGCCGAGTCGTAGGCGCTGGTGGCCCGCAGGGTGCAGGTGGTGTTGGTGCTGCGGTCGTACAGGCCGACGGCGACGGTGCCCCTGCGGTTCGCGAGGGCGGCCGTGATGTCCTTCTTCAGCTTCGCGGCCAGCCCCGTCTTGGCGGACGTGCAGCTCACGGCGGGCGTGGTCGCGGCGGCCGGGGTCGCGGCGGTCACGGCCGGTATGAGCAGCGCGGCACTGACGGCGGCCGCGAGCACGCCCGCTCGGCCGGATGTCCGGTAATTCATGGAAAGTCCCCTTGGTGGTCGTACGGGCGTCCCCCTGAACGCCGTTGAGCGCACCCGTGCGCTACCTGACTGGACTCACCAGGACACTCGATAGTTGTACGCGCGTTCGGTGGACGGGAGTTCCCCGCCGGCTCCCACCGGCCCACGGGTTCCGCGCAGGACCCGGCCGGACGTGACCCGGTGGACCGGGGGCGGCCCTGCGATCCCGCCCCTCGGCCCACCGGATGACCCTGTGGCTAGCCCTTCGTCCTGCGGTCGTAGGAGATGTCGAGCACTCCAGCCGTACCGCCGGCCGAGCAGGTGGCGGACGAGGTGTGGCCCGCGTACACCCACCCACCGGTGACCGTGAACGTGTGACCGGCACCGTTGACGCAGGTCACGATGGCTCGGTGCTGGCGCATGGCGGTGCCCGGGCTGGTGCACCTGACATTCCCGGTCTGCCCGGAGTTGCTCACCCAGGTCGTACAGTCCCCGCCGGCCGAACCGGCGGCACTGGCCGCACTCGCGGCGCTGATCGTCATGGGAGCGGCCAGCAGGCCGGCGGTGAGTGCGGTGACGACGAGGGCGCGCGGCGCGCTGCTCATGGTGCTCCTTCCGCGGATGCGGATTGTGATCGGGACCGGCGCCGCCCGACGGCGTCGGACGGCGCCGGGGAGAGTGCCGCCGGTTACGGCGCGACCAGCTGGTGTTCCGTCCCGATGCCGGACTTGTTGCCCTCCGTGTAGAGGCTCAACTCACCGTCCGACCAGCGGACGAGCGTGTCGTCCGGCCAGGGGTTCTCGCTGAAGTCGCCGCCCGTGACGAGCATGGCGTGCTCCCACAGGTCGTTGGGCGCCTTCCACTTGTGCTCGCCCCAGGAGTCACCGGTGCCGGTGAAGTCGTCGTAACAGGTCAGTTCGCCGTCGGACCAGCGCACGACGAGGTCCCAGGTGTCGCCCTGCGTGTAGTCGCCGGACCCGATCTCGACGGCGTGTGTCCAGTGGTCGTTCTTGCCGACGACCTTGATCTCCTTGCCGAGCTTCGTCCCGGTGTTCTGGTAGACCGTCAGCTCGCCGTCGGACCAGCGCACGACGAGGTCGTCCTGCCACTTGTTGCCGCCGTACCGGCCGGCCGTCACCGCCGTGGCGTGTTTCCACGTGGGATTGGGCGCGACGATCTGGGTCTCGCCGTGGAAACCCTTCTCGTCGACAGAGGGGTACAGCGTGACCTCGCCGTCCGTCCACACGACGATGAGGTCGGAACCGTTGTCGCCGGTGAAGTCGCCGGCCACGACCTGCATGGCGTGCTCCGCCCACAGCTTGTTGGGCTTCTGGACCCTGATCTCCTTGTCGAAGTAGTTCAGGCCCTTGTCCGCTCCGCGGTAGATCGTCAGCTCGCCGTCCGACCAGAGGACGAACATGTCCATACGGTCGTCGGAGACCGGCCCGTCCAGGGCGAAGTAGCCGGAGGCGATGTCCTTCGCGTGCTTCCACGTGGAAGCGGCGGGCAGGACGATCGGGGCGGGCTTCTTCCCCGCCACCGCAGCGTCGTAGATGCGCTTCAGGTCGGTGTCGAAGTACGAGGAGTACGACGTGTCGTCGCTGTGTCCCCCGGTCTGCCAGCCGCCGGTCACGCCGATCACCTTGGGATCGTCACCGCCGATGATGAAGGGCCCGCCGGAGGTGCCACGGACGTAGCCCTTGCAGTCGATCTGCGAGAAGGTGCCGCCCTTCCAGCCGCCGGAGCTCGCGGCGGTGAACTTCTTCATCGGGGACGTGCAGTCCAGCGGATCCTGGTGCGGCTTGTACTTGCCGTCGTCGTCCGGGAGCCACGGGTAGCCGATCACCCGGGTCTTGGGATGGTCGAAGCCCGTGCCGTAACCGATGGGTATGGCTCCCACCACGTCCTGGACCTTCTTGCCGTCCGAGCGCGGCTCGGTCTTCAGCAGGGCGAAGTCCAGATCGGTGTAGTCGTGGTCACCGCCCTTGCGCAGGTAGCGGGGGTCGGCGTAGATCTGCCCGACCTTGATCGGGAACAGACCGTACGGCTTGGGGTCCGCCCGGTGGTGCTTGGGTACGAACACGAGCTTCTTGTGCTGGTCGGTGCTGTCGAAGCAGTGCGCCGCGGTCAGCACCAGGTCCTTGCCCGGGGACGGGACGACCGTGCCGGCGCAGAACCGGTATTTCAGGTCGCTGTCCTGCCAGAAGAACGTGCCCACCTCCTTGATGCCCTCGAACGTGTGCGAGGGCGAGGTCCGGGCGACGGCCTTGCCGCTTCCGGAAGGGGCCGTCTGCTCCGGCAGGGGCTGGTCGTCCCCGACCGGCTGGTCCTCCTCGACCGGCTCGGCCTGCGCCATGCGCTCCGGCGTCCAGAACTTCTCCAGCTCCGTAGCCGGTTCCGTGTCGTCCGTGGTGGCGCTCGCGCTGGGCGATGCGCTGGGCGTGCCCGGCGTCTCGGAGGCGGAGGGTGACGCCGTGGCCGTCCCGGGGCTCGCCGAGGGCGTGGCCGGCCTCTCCGGACCGGTGGACGCGGTGTCACCCGAAGGCGAGGCGGAGGGTGACGGACTGAAGGATGAAGTGGTCGGTCCCGCCGTCACCGACGGTGTCGAGTCGGCCCAGGCGGTCGTCGGGACCAAGGTGGCCACCAGTGCGGTGGCAGCGGCGAACAGGCTGCGTCTCAGCCTCAAGTTTCCCCCTTGTTCGGCATGTTGACGGGCCGGTGGTCAGTCCGGCCCGTCGAATCGCGATCTCGCACCCTAGCCCCGCCCGCTCTCGAACGTAAAGGCGATTTAATGAGGCAACCAAGGGACCGCGAAAACCCTCTAACCGGCTGGACGGTCAAGGCATCGGGAGGGGAAACGGGCCATGCGCGCACTCACACAGGCACGGCCGCTCAGGCGTGCTCTCGCGGCGGCCCTGCTCGGCATGGCCGCCGTGTCCTGCGGCGGCGGGGGCGGCGACGCGCCAGCGTCGCACGCGTCCGGTACCACCGCCGAACCCGGCTACGCGGCGGCGTACGACGCCGGCCGGCGTGAGGGCGAGAAGCTCTTCGAGGACGGCGGGAAGGGTGCCGCTGTCCGCGAGGTCGTCTGGGGAGGCTGCGTCCACCGGTCGCTGAAGGCCGAGCCGCGCGAGGTCGTGGAGAAGGACCGCGGGGCCTGGGTACTGGGCTGCCAGCAGGGCGTGGGACACGACACGGACCGGCATCCGCCGACCGCTCGGGTGACACGCCGGGAACCGGACCCGGACCTCCTCGCCCGATTCCGGTCCTGGGCCGCCGCGCACGGGAAGAAGCAGGCGGCGGAGCACGCCGGCCGGGTGGTCCTCGTCCACCTCGGGCCGCACGACTACGACGTCGAACTCGCCACCTCCTACACCGACACCAGCGCGAAGGCCGAAGTGAAGGTGCTGGCCGGGGCGTTCGTGACCTGGTGGGACGGCGACGACGGCGGCGCCAGGGCGTGGAACCTCATCGTCCGCGCCGAGAGCGGCAAGGACCTCGTCACCCGCGGTCTCTGACAGCCGGGAGACGGTCCGGCGGGGAGGCCCGCCTCAAGGGCCCGTCACCGAGCGACCTCCGGTGTCCCGGAGCCGCGAGGTGACCGGCCGGGCCGGTCCGACTAGTCCCACTTCTTCCCTCACACCGGCGACGGCGATCTTGCCCCCGGGCGTGTCCCGGCGGCCGGCCCCCACCATGGCGATGCCCGGCGCACCGCGCTGCCGGGCCTTCCGACTCCCCCTCTGGAGAGCCCATGAAGAAGCTCCGCTCCTGGACGCCGGCCGCCGCCCTCGCCTTGACCGCCGTACTGCTGCCCGCGCACGCCGCGTCAGCCGCCGCCCAGCCCGCCTGCCCCGACGGCTCCGTCTGCTTCTGGAGCGGCGAGGGCTTCGGCGGCGACTACTGGGAGTGGACGGCTCGCAGCGGCTACCGCGACCTGCCGCCGAACCTCCACGACCACGTCGGCTCCTTCGTCGCCTCGACCCGCGCCTGCTTCATCAACTGGGGCCCGGTGGAGAAACGCGACGTCTTCAACGGCGACTGGCGCTCCCAGTACCGGGGCGACTTCGGCGGCCGGATGGACGGGGTGGGGCCGGGCGGCTGCTGAAGGCTGGTGCGGCCGGCAGGGCATTCGCCTGATTCCGAAAACCGTACAGCGCGGTTGGCCTACAGTGGCTGACGGCGTGCACCGCACTCCTTCGTGCCGCAAGGACACGGGTACGGATGCGTCGGTGCGCGGACGCGCGGCGAGGTCTGGCCCCGGCGGCCACCGGAGCCAGACCGCAGTGCATGCGCCGGGTGGGTCCGGCCGATCTGAGGCCGGTCGGACTCGCCTCGCCATGAAGCGAAGTCGTCCCTTCGGCCCGAACCTCATTCCCGTCGTCGCCCTACTTGGCGAACGCCTGCACACACACCGCGACAAGGGGGGCCAGTGGCGTCAGGACCGCGACCGTGACCCGCACCCACCGGGGAAGCGGTTCCAGCTCGCGCTCCGTGGTACCGCGCCTTCTCCTTGCCATGCCAGCGCTCCTCTCGCCGTAGCGTCCCGCACTGCGGGATCCGGCCCTGGCGGACCGGAGCACTGGACGGCGATCGAAGCACCAGCGGCACAGAGCATACTGGCCACCGGCTGACGAAGTCGGCACCTTCCGGCCATCAAGTCACGTGAAAACTGGTCAAGTTGACGCCACTGCTGCGTGTGGAGGTCGCCTGATCAGCCCAGATGCGTCGGCGCGAACATCCGTAGGACCGCCGGGAGGACCACCACCGAGGGACCCGGGGTCGCCAGCGCCTTCGTCAGGTCGGCCTCCAGTGTCTCCGGCGTCGTACGCACCCCCGGTACGCCGAAGGACTCCGCCAGGGCCACGTAGTCCGGGCGGGTCAGTTCCGTGGCGGTCGGCCGGCCGAAGGCGTCCGTCATGTACTCGCGGAGGATGCCGTAGCCGCCGTCGTCGATGATCAGCCAGGTGACCGGGAGGTCGTACTGCTTCGCCGTGGCCAGTTCGGCGATCGAGTACAGGGCTCCGCCGTCGCCCGAGACCGCCAGCACCGGGCGGGTCGGGTCCGCCGTCGCCGCGCCGAGGGCCGCCGGGAAGCCGTAGCCGAGGCCGCCCGCGCCCTGGGCCGAGTGCATGGTGTTGGGCCCCTGGGCGTCGAAGGCCGACCAGGCCCAGTAGGCCAGGATCGTCATGTCCCAGAACGACGGGGAGTCGGAGGGGAGGGCGCGGCGGACCGCGGCCAGGACCTGCTGCTCCAGGGCCAGGTCCTGGGAGGCGATGCGCGCCGAGACGCGGGCCAGCAGCTCCCGTACGCGCTGCGGCGCCGTGTCGTCCGGGCGTTCCTCCACCGTCTCCAGCAGCGCCTGGAGCGCCAGGCGGGCGTCCGCGTGGATGCCGAGGGCCGGGTGGTTGGACTCCAGCTTGCCGAGGTCGGCCTCGATCTGGACGACCCGGCCACGGGGCTTGAACGTGTGGTAGTTCGAGGACAGTTCGCCCAGGCCCGAGCCGACCACCAGGAGGACGTCCGCGTCCTCCAGGAAGTCCGTGGTGTGCCGGTCCTCCAGCCAGGACTGCAACGACAGCGGGTGGTTCCACGGGAACGCGCCCTTGCCGCCGAACGTCGTCACCACCGGCGCGTTCAGTTTCTCGGCCAGCGCCCTCAGCTTCCCGGAGGCGTCCGACCGTACGACCCCGCCGCCCGCGATGATCGCCGGGCGGGCCGCGTGCGAGAGCAGGTCGGCGGCCAGTGCCGTCAGTTCGGGGCGCGGGACCACGTCCTCGGGTGTCGCGTCCATCGCCGTCACCACCGGCAGGGACGCCTCGGCGAGCAGGACGTCCTGCGGGATCTCCACCCATACCGGGCCGTGCGGGGCCGTCAGGGCCGACTTCCAGGCCGCCGCGATCGCCGACGGGATCTGGGACTGGGCGCGGACCGTGTGGACGGACTTCACCACGCCCCGGAAGGAGGCCGACTGGTCGGGGAGTTCGTGCAGGTAGCCGTGGCGGCCGCCGCCCAGGCCCGCCGTCGGGACCTGGCTGCTGATCGCCAGCACGGGGGCGGAGGCGGCCGCCGCCTCCTGGAGCGCGGCCAGGGAGGTCAGGGCGCCCGGGCCCGTGGAGAGGAGCAGGGGCGCCGCCTCTCCCGTGACCCTGCCGTACGCGTCCGCCGCGAAGCCCGCGTTGTTCTCCACCCGCAGGCCCACGTAGTGCAGGGAGGAACGTCGCAGCGCGTCGAACATGCCGAGCGCGTGCTGGCCGGGCAGGCCGAAGACCGTGGTCGCGCCGAGCCCGGCCAGCGTCTCCACGACCAGGTCTCCGCCGTTCCGGCCGGGAGGGGGGTTCAGCGCGGCCGCCGTCTGCTGGTCGGTCGGGCGGAGTACCAGGTCGTGGTCGTGAGTCACTTCGCTTCCGCGTCCTTCCGGGCCGCCGCGATCTGGCGGCTCATGATGGTGGTCAGTTCGTACGCCGTGTGGGAGGCGGCGACCGAGGTGATCTCGGCGTGGTCGTACGCCGGCGCCACCTCGACCACGTCCGCCGAGACCAGGTTGCACGACGCCAGACCGCGCAGGATCTCCAGCAGCTCGCGGGAGGTCATGCCGCCCGCCTCCGGCGTTCCCGTGCCGGGCGCGTGCGCCGGGTCCAGGCAGTCGATGTCGATGGAGATGTACAGCGGACGGTCGCCGATGCGCTGGCGCAGCTGGTCGGCGACCTCGTCGGCGCCCCGGCGGTAGATGTCGGCCGAGGTGACGATGCCGAAGCCCATCTTCTCGTCGTCCGTCAGGTCCTGCTTGCCGTACAGCGGGCCGCGGGTGCCGACGTGGGAGAGGGCCTCGGTGTCGAGGATGCCCTCCTCGACCGCGCGGCGGAACGGGGTGCCGTGGGTGTACTCGGCGCCGAAGTAGGTGTCCCAGGTGTCCAGGTGGGCGTCGAAGTGGAGC
The DNA here is from genome assembly GCF_055564315.1 of Streptomyces sp. NPDC029151. NCBI lineage: Bacteria > Bacillati > Actinomycetota > Actinomycetes > Kitasatosporales > Streptomycetaceae > Streptomyces > Streptomyces sp. NPDC029151. The sequence continues at coordinate 251,747 of NZ_JBVHWQ010000009.1, read as the reverse complement.
AGGGCCACCGGGCCGTGCTTCTTCGCGACCGAGCGCAGGAGGGGCAGGGCGATGGTGTGGTCGCCGCCCAGGGTCATCAGGCGGGCGCCCGTGCCGAGGAGGTCGTCGGCCGCGGCCTCGATCGTCTCCACGGCCTCGTTGATGTTGAACGGGTTCACGGCGATGTCGCCGCCGTCCGCGACCTGCGCCAGGGCGAACGGGGAGGCGTCCTGCGCCGGGTTGTACGGGCGCAGCAGCCGGGACGCCTCGCGGATGGCGTTGCCGCCGAAGCGGGCGCCCGGACGGTACGAGACGCCGGAGTCGAACGGCACGCCCACCACGGCGACGTCGGCGGTGCCGACCTCGTCCAGGCGGGGCAGCCGGGCGAAGGTCGCGGGTCCGGCGTACCGCGGGATGCGGGAGGAGTCGACGGGGCCGCGGGGCGTCTCGTTGCTGCTCATGATGAAATGCCTTCTTTCCTGCGCTTCGTCGCGCATGTACTGCTATCCCTACGACTCTACTGGTGAGCCGGGGCCGGTTCGGACGGGAGTTCGGAGGACCGGCCACCGGCGAGGCGTTCCCGCCAGACGGCGAGGATCGTCTCGTCGGTGGGCCGGGTCGCCAGGGAGACGGCGAGGTAGGCCACGAGGGAGGCCGCCAGGCCGTAGTAGACGGGCTCGTCGGCGAGGATGCCGTAGCCGGCCATCAGGCCGATCACGGCGAGGCCGCCGACGGCCACCGACGCCAGCGCGCCCTGGGCCGTGCCGCGCTTCCACAGCAGACCGCCGAGGATCGGCACGAGCAGTCCGCCGACGAGGAGGTTGTAGGCGACGGTGAGCGCCTCGACCACGTTGTTCAGCGCGATCGCCGTGCCGATCACCGCCGCGCCCATGACGAGGATGAAGGCGCGGTTGCCCCTGACCTCGTCGTGTTCCGCGCCGTCGCGCCGCACGGCACCCTTCAGCCGCGACCAGATGTCGTTGTTGGCGACCGTGGCGCAGGCGATCAGGGCGCCGGAGGAGGTCGACATCACGGCGGCCAGGGCGGCGGCCAGCACCAGGCCGCGCACGCCGACGGGGAGTTCGTCCTTGACGATGGTGGCGAAGGCGTCGTCGGGGCTGCCGAGCGTGGGGTAGAGCACCTTGGCGGCCGTGCCGATCACCGCGCCGGCCAGGGCGTAGGCGAGACAGTAGGTCCCGGCCACCGTGCCGCCCCACCTGGCGGTCCTGTCGCTGCGGGCGGTGAACACGCGCTGCCAGATGTCCTGGCCGATCAGCATGCCGAAGGTGTAGATCAGGACGTAGGTGAAGATCGTCTCGCCGCCGATGCCCAGCGGGTCGAAGTAGGACGTCGGCAGCTTCGCCCTCATCTCGCCGAAGCCGCCCGCCTTGACGACCGCGATCGGCAGGAGCAGGAGCAGCACGCCGATCGTCTTGACCACGAACTGGACCATGTCGGTCAGCGTGATGGACCACATGCCGCCGAGGGTCGAGTACGCGACGACGATCGAGCCGCCGAGGATGATCGCGACCGTGCGGTTCAGGTCGAAGAGGACGTCGAAGATCGTGGCGTAGGCGATGGTCGAGGTGACGGCCAGCATCAGCGTGTACGCCCACATGACCACGCCGGAGATCACGCCGGCCCGTCCGCCGTAGCGCAGGTCGAGCATCTCGGAGACGGTGTAGACCTTCAGGCGGGCGATGCGGGCCGAGAAGAAGACCGACAGGGCGAGCAGGCCGAGGCCGATGGTGAAGACCATCCAGGCGCCGGAGAGGCCGTACCGGTAGCCGAGGCCGACCCCGCCGATGGTGGAGGCGCCGCCCAGGACGATCGCCGCCATGGTGCCGGAGTACATCGCGGGGCCGAGGCGCCGGCCCGCCACCAGGAAATCGCTCTTGGACCGGGCGCGGCGCATGCCCCACCAGCCCATCGCCAGCATGCCGGCGAGATAGACGACGATCACTGTGTAGTCGACGGCCATGGGGCGGCCCTCCTTCGCTCACTGTCCGGTGGCGTGTCGTGCAGGTGCTACGGGGGTGGTCGGCAGCGGCTCGCGGGGACATCCGCCCGTACCCGCGGCTGCCGTGCTCACTCGACAGTAGGTGGCCGGAAAGCGACTGCGAAGTGTACGTTTCATCCATACGTACGGGACGGGATGGAGGGAACGCACACCATGCCGGAGCCGGTCGCCCCAGCGGTCCCACCCACCCCACCGGTACCCCTCCAGGCGCTGCTGGCCCGCGAGGACCTCGCCCTGCGGCAGATCGCCGGGCCGGACGGCCCGGGGACGGTGATCCACTGGGCGCACACCTCGGAGATGGCCGACCCGTACCCGTACCTGCTGGGCGGCGAGCTGCTGCTGACGGCCGGGGTGCACATCCCGGAGGCCGCCGGCTCGGGCACCTACTTCGACGACTACGTCTCCCGGATCGTCGCGGCGGGCGGCGCGGCCCTCGGCTTCGGGCTCGCCCCGGTGCACGACACGGTCCCGCGCGCCCTGGTCGCCGCCTGCGAGCGGTACGGCCTGCCGCTGCTGGAGGTCCCGCCGCAGACCACGTTCTCCGGGGTGGCCCGCGCGGTGTGGCAGCTGATGGCACAGGCCCGGCTGGCCGAGCTGCGCCGGGTCACGGAGGCCCAGCAGAGCCTGGCGGCGGCCGCGTCCCGGCCGGATCCGGTCCCCTCCGTGCTGCGCCAGCTGGCCCAGCGCCTGGGCGGCCGCGCCGTGCTGTACGGGCCCGACGGCACCGAGATCGCGGGGGCGGGCCGGGAGACACCGCGGAGCGCGCTCACGGCGCTGGCGGAGCTGGCCGGGGTGGTGCGGCCGGCGGGCAGGGCGGCGACGGCACCGGACCGGCCCGGCCGCCCGGACCCCGCACCGGGCTCCGCGACCGCACCGGCCACCCCGCCGGCCCGGACGAAGCCCGCCGCCGCACCGGCCACCCCCGCCTCCGCCACCGACACCCACGGCGCCACCGCCACCCAGCTCGCCGTCTACGCCCTCGGCGCCGGCGAGGGCTTCGTGCTCGGCGTGGCCACCCCGCGCCGCGAACCCGGCGACCACACCATCGCCTCCGTCGCCGCCGTGCTGCTGTCCCTGCTGACGGGCGAGCACCAGAGCGGGACCGGCGCGGCCCGGTCCTCCGCGCTCGTACGGCTGCTGCTGGGCGCGCCGCCCGAGGAGGTGGCCCCCCTGCTCGGCCCGGGCGAGTGGCTGGTCGTGCGCGCACGACCGGAGGCGCAGGCCCCGGACGCGGTCGCCGCCTCCGCGCTCGGCGCCGCCCTCGGCTCACCGCTGGTCGACCTGGCCGGCGACGTCGTACGGGTGCTGGTGCCGGCGGACCGGGATCCCGGGCCGCAGCCGGGCTGGACGCTCGGGGTGAGTGCCGCGACCGGGCCGCGGGAGTGGCCGGCCGCCGACACCCAGGCCGCCCGTGCCCTCGCCCGGGCCCGGGCCACCCGGACCGCGCTGGTCCGGCACGCCGCCCGGCCGGCGCTGGAGGACCTGGTGCCGCGGGCGGACGCCGAGACGCACGCCCGTACGCTGCTGGCGCCGCTGGACGGTCAGCCGGCGCTCGCCGAGACGCTGCGCACCTGGCTGTCCCTGCACGGCAGTTGGGACCGTACGGCGGTGGCGCTGGGCGTGCACCGCAACACCGTGCGGCAGCGGATCGCCCGCTGTGCCGCGCTGTTGACCGCCGATCTGGACGACCCGGACGTGCGCATGGAGTTGTGGTTCGCGCTGCGGCAGAGCTGAGCGCGGGGACCGAGTGACCCCGGTCCCAGCGGGCGGTATGCCGAGGACGCGGGACGGGTGCTGCTCCACAATGGGAGGCATGCCGATACCCGGGACACCCAGCCGCGCCCAGCTCGTCGACCACCTGGTGCGCACCCGAATCGCGGGGGACGTCGCCACGCCCCGCGAGAACAACCTCTCCCACTACCGCCAGCTCGCCAACGGTGTCCGGGGCTACTGGTTCGGCCTGGAGCTGGGCGACCGCTGGACGGACGAGCAGGACGTGCTCGCCGTCATGGCCGAGCGGGTGGGGGTCGACGACGACCCCCAGCACCGGTACGGCCAGGACACCATCGACCCCGAGCTGACCGTGGACGCGCTGGAGAGGATGGCGGCGCGGCTGCGCAAGGCGGCCGAGGGACGGCAACGGGTGCTGTTCGCGACCGGGCACCCGGGCGGCCTGCTGGACGTCCACCGGGCCACGGCCGCCGCGCTGCGCGCCGCCGGCTGTGAGATCGTCGTCATCCCGGACGGGCTGCAGACGGACGAGGGGTATGTCATGCAGTTCGCGGACGTCGCCGTGCTGGAGCACGGGGCGACGTTGTGGCACACCCATTCGGGCGAGCCGATGCGGGCCGTTCTGACGGGACTTGAGCGGGAGGGGCGCCCGCTGCCGGACCTCGTGGTCGCCGACCACGGCTGGGCCGGGTACGCGGGGCAGCACGGGGTGGACTCCGTCGGGTACGCCGACAGCAACGACCCGGCGCTCTTCCTGGCCGAGTCGGAGGGCACCGTGCAGGTCGTGGTGCCGATGGACGACCATGTGGTCAGCCCGCGTCACTACGACCCCATGACGGCGTACCTGCTCGCGGAGGCGGGCCTGGCCTGAACCGTCGCCCGGCACCGCGCACCCCGCGGTGCCTGACGCGGTGACAGGACGTCCGGTCCCGTGACACGGGGCCGCACGTCCTGCCGGTTCGACGTCTCGTCAGTTCGCGTTCGGTCCAAATCGGTCAGTGACCGTGGCCACCTCCTCCGTTGCCGCCTCCGCCATGGCCGCCACCGCCGTAGCCGCCACCGCCGTGGTCGCCACCGCCGTAGCCGCCGTGGTCCCCACCGCCGTAACCGCCGTGGTCGCCGCCGTAGTCGCCGCCGTAACCGCCGTGGTCGCCGCCGTAGCCGTAGTCGTCGTCATCGTCGCCCCACCAGCCGTAGTCGCCGTGGTGACGTCCGTTGTCGTCGTCTCCCCAGCTGCTGCTGTAGGAGCTGTGGTCACTGTGGTCCGCGGCAGAGGCGGTCCCGGCCGTGCCGATCGCGGCTCCGCCGGCCAGCAGCAGGCCGGAGGCGGACAACGCGACAAGACGCCTCGTGCGCTGTGATCGCATGGGAATACCTTCCATCTCCATCGTCTCTCGCGGCTCCCGGGGGAAGGCGCGAGGCGGATGGCCACGCCGCTGCGAGAAGGGGAAGATGCGGCGCGGTCTTCAGGTGTCACCGCAGCCGGATGAACGGAACGGCCTCAGGCTCCTCGTGGTACCGGGGTACACAGGGCATGCCGTTCGCTGCGGCTTTCACTCAGAGAGCCTAATGCCCCATAGGTCACACGTCATCTCGGGGCAAACCAGAAGCGAAACGGCGCGAAACGGAGGGCTACGGCGCGATACGGCGCGGCACCACCCGGTCGTACCTTCCGGCGTGCGGGCCGGCGGCCCCTGCCGGAGAGTCGGGGACAGGTCCCCCGACGACAAGGAGACACTCCATGCTCAGGCGCATATCCCTCGTTCTCACCGGTCTGCTCGCGGCCGGATTCGTGGCCGCCGCCCCCGCCGCGGCACACGGCGGCGACGACGGCGGCGACATCAGCTACTGCTGGCAGTCCGGCGGCGGCGCCTCGGCCGGTGACACGCACGCCGTCTGGGGCGACGCGGGCTGCGCCCACGTCGGCGGCTACCTCGACTGACCCGGCACACGGCAGGAGGCGGACGGGGACCCCGGAAGGGGTTTCCGTCCGCCTCCTGGCGCGTACGGCGGGGCCGCGGACCGTCACCGCGGGACGCGGACCACGCCCTCCTGGATCACCGAGATGGCGAGCCGCCCGTCCTGGGTGTAGATACGGGCCTGGCCGAGGCCGCGGCCGCCGTGCGCGGACGGCGACTCCTGGTCGTACAGCAGCCACTCGTCCGCGCGGAAGGGCCGGTGGAACCACATCGCGTGGTCCAGGGAGGCCCCGACGACGTCCCCCACGGCCCAGCCGCCGCGCCCGTGTGCGAGCAGCACCGAGTCGAGCAGGGTCATGTCGGAGACGTAGGTGGCGAGGACGACGTGCAGCAGCGGATCGTCGTCCAGCTTGCCGTTGGTGCGGAACCAGACCTGGCTGTGCGGCTCGCGCGGTTCGCCGAACTGCCCGTACGGCGGCTCGTCCACGTACCGCAGGTCGATCGCCTCGCGGGCCTCGAGGAACCGCTCCACCACTTCCGGCGCGAGGTGGCCGTAACCGCGCAGCCGCTCCTGGGAGGTGGGCAGGGACGCCGGGTCGGGCGAGGACGGCATGGGCGCCTGGTGCTCCAGGCCCTCCTCGTGCGCCTGGAAGGACGCCGACAGGTGGAAGATCGGCTTGCCGTGCTGGACGGCGACCACGCGGCGGGTGGTGAAGGACCGTCCGTCGCGGATGCGGTCCACGGTGTAGACGATCGGCGCGCCGGGGTCGCCGGGGCGCAGGAAGTAGGCGTGCAGGGAATGGGCGGGCCGGTCCGCGGGGACCGTCCGCCCGGCGGCGACCAGCGCCTGCGCCGCGACCTGCCCGCCGAAGACGCGGGGTACGACGGCGAAGCGGGACCGGCCGCGGAAGATGTCCTCCTCGATCTGCTCCAGGTCGAGCAGATCGAGGAGATCCTGGAGTGCCTGGCTCATGGGTGGGTTGTACCGGCCAGTGGTGCCCGGCGTCCTACAGGCCCATGTCCTTGGCGATGATCGTCTTCATGATCTCGCTGGTGCCGCCGTAGATGCGGTTGACGCGGTTGTCCGCGTACAGGCGGGCGATCGGGTACTCGTTCATGTAGCCGTAGCCGCCGTGCAGCTGGAGGCAGCGGTCGATCACGCGGTGGGCGACCTCGGTGCAGAAGAGCTTCGCGGAAGCGGCCTCGGCGGGCGTCAGCTCGCCGGCGTCCAGCGCCTCCGTGGCGCGGTCGGCGACGGCCTCGGCGGCGTCCACCTCGGCCTGGCAGGCGGCCAGCTCGAACTTGGTGTTCTGGAAGTGCGCGACCGGCTTGCCGAAGACGGTGCGCTCCTGCACGTACTGCTTGGCGAACCGGACGGCGGCCTTGGCCTGGGCGTAGGCGCCGAAGGCGATGCCCCAGCGCTCGGAGGCCAGGTTGTGGCCGAGGTAGTAGAAGCCCTTGTTCTCCTCGCCGAGGAGGTCCTCGACCGGGACCTTGACGTCGACGAAGGCCAGCTCGGCGGTGTCGGACGTCTTCAGGCCGAGCTTGTCCAGCTTGCGGCCGACGGAGTAGCCCTCGGACTTGGTGTCCACGGCGAACAGGGAGATGCCGTGCCGGCGGTCCTCGGCGGTGGGCGCGGCGGTGCGGGCGCACACGATCACGCGGTCGGCGTGGACACCGCCGGTGATGAAGGTCTTGGCGCCGTTGAGGACGTAGTGCGTGCCGTCCTCGGAGAGCTTGGCGGTGGACTTCATGCCCGCGAGGTCGGAGCCGGTGCCCGGCTCGGTCATCGCGATGGCCCACATCTCCTCGCCGGTGACGAACTTCGGCAGGTAGCGCTTCTTCTGCTCGTCGGTGGCCAGCATCTTCAGGTACGGCAGGGCGAGCAGCACGTGCACGCCGGAGCCGCCGAACTGGACGCCGGCGCGGGCGGTCTCCTCGTAGAGGACGGCCTCGAACTTGTGGCTGTCGATGCCCGCGCCGCCGAACTCCTCGGGCACGCTGATGCCGAAGACGCCCAGCTCGCCGAGCTTGTAGTAGAAGTCGCGCGGCGCCTGGCCGGCGGCGAACCACTCGTCGTAGACCGGGACGACCTCGGCCTCGATGAAGGCGCGGATGGTCTCCCGGAACGCCTCGTGATCCTCGTTGAACACCGTACGGCGCACGCCGCCACCTCCACGTACCTCGGCATGTCTAAGCGCTTGCTCACTCAACCGTACCGGCGAGTACGGAAGCCCGTCCAGGGGGATCCCGCCGTAACGCTCGTCACGCCCGGGGATCCTCCGGCCGGAGGCGGAGCCCGGCGTCCCGGGCGAGGCCCTGGCGGCACTCGGCCGATCCCCGGCGGTACCGGACGCGGTATCCGGAAGGGTCGTCGCGGACGGGGCCGGTCACCCGGACGGGGGCGAGGACACAGGCACGCGCGCTCACGTGCGGCGGCACCACGACGGGGCACTCGGCGCCGACCCGTGCCGGGCCGTCCTGGGCGAGCCGCTCGTCGTCGGCGACGAGGAGGCCGCAGCCCCCTCTCCCGCGGTGTGAGCACGCCGTAGCGCAGCCCCTTCACACCCCGCGGCGCGTGGAGCCACCGCGTCGTAGCACCGTGAGCGGCGCTCCGCCGACACCGGTCCGCAGGGGCGGGCCCACCCGGTACTCACGGCCGCGCGCGTGCTCGAAGCCGATCGCGTCGCCCGTCCCGGCCAGGGCCCGCCCCTCGGCGCAGTCCCGCACCCGGTCGCCCCCGGCCGCCGCGGTCGGCACCCCCGCGACGGCGAGCACGGCCACCGCTCGCGGTGCTCTCGCGCCGTCGCGTTTCCGGCCGTGCCGGTCGTCACGGCTCCCCCTCCCCTCGGGTGCGAAGGGGCATCGGGTCCTGGGGCCGACCCGCGTGGACGGTCCGGCCGGACTACTCCTCGCCCGCGGCCTCGAACGCGCCCCGCGCCATCCGGTGCAGCAGGGCCCCCATGGCCCCCCGGCCGGGAAGCGTGCCGGCACGGCCCAGGTGGGGGGTCGAGTTCAGCAGGCCGAAGACCGAGTGGACCGCCGAGCGGGCGGCCGGTTCGGTCAGGCCCGGGTACACCTCGCGGACCACCTCCACCCACAGCTCGACGTACTGCCGCTGGAGCTGCCGCACCAGCTTGCGGTCGCTGTCGCGCAGGCGGTCCAGCTCGCGGTCGTGCAGGGTGATCAGAGGGCGGTCGTCCAGGGCGAAGTCGATGTGGCCCTCGAGCAGGGAGTCGAGGACACGGGCCGCGGGCACCCCGTCGGCCTCGGCCAGCCGCCGCCTGGCCCCGGTCAGCAGCTGCCCGCTGATGCCGACGAGCAGCTCGGCGAGCATCGCGTCCTTGCCCGGGAAGTGCCGGTACAGGCCGGGGCCGCTGATGCCGACCGCCGCGCCTATCTCGTCGACGCCGACGCCGTGGAATCCGCGCTCGGCGAAGAGTCGCGCGGCCTCCTTGAGGATCTGCTCGCGGCGGGTGGGGGCGTCGGTTCTGCTGGCCATGCAGACAATTCTAGACAGCGAGGTTAGCGGTCGTTAACCTGGTCGCAATGGTTAACGCTCATTAACACCGGATCACAGGTTCGATCACCGGGTGAGGGGACCGCAAGGATGCACGAGGCACCGGAGCTCCACAGCGCGGCAGATCCCGCGTCGGAGGCCTGGCGGGCCAATGAACGAGCCCATCTCGCGCTCGTGGAGGAGCTGCGCGGCAAGCTGGCCGCGGCGGCCCTCGGCGGCGGGGAGAAGGCACGGGACCGGCACACCGCGCGCGGCAAACTGCTGCCGAGGGACAGGGTGGACACACTGCTCGATCCGGGCTCGCCCTTCCTGGAGCTGGCACCGCTCGCGGCCGACGGGATGTACGAGGGTCAGGCCCCGGCGGCAGGCGTGATCGCCGGGATCGGGCGGGTCAGCGGGCGCGAGTGCGTGATCGTCGCCAACGACGCCACCGTCAAGGGCGGCACGTACTACCCGATGACGGTGAAGAAGCACCTGCGCGCCCAGGAGGTGGCCCTGGACAACCGGCTGCCGTGCGTCTACCTGGTCGACTCCGGCGGGGCCTTCCTGCCGATGCAGGACGAGGTGTTCCCGGACCGGGACCACTTCGGCCGGATCTTCTACAACCAGGCGCGGATGTCCGGCGCGGGCATCCCGCAGATCGCGGCCGTCCTCGGCTCGTGCACGGCCGGCGGGGCGTACGTCCCGGCGATGAGCGACGAGGCCGTGATCGTCCGGGGCCAGGGCACGATCTTCCTGGGCGGCCCGCCGCTGGTGAAGGCGGCCACCGGCGAGGTCGTCACCGCGGAGGAGCTGGGCGGCGGCGAGGTGCACTCCCGTGTCTCCGGGGTCACCGACCACCTCGCCGAGAACGACGCGCACGCGCTGCGGATCGTCCGGGACATCGTGGCCACCCTGCCCGCCCGGCAGTCCCTCCCCTGGGAGGTCCGGCCGGCCGTCGAGCCCAAGGTCGACCCCTACGGGCTCTACGGCGCCGTCCCCGTCGACTCCCGCACCCCCTACGACGTACGCGAGATCATCGCGCGCGTGGTCGACGGCTCCCGGTTCGCCGAGTTCAAGAGCGAGTTCGGGCAGACCCTGGTCACCGGGTTCGCCCGGATCCACGGCCACCCGGTCGGGATCGTCGCCAACAACGGCATCCTGTTCTCCGAGTCCGCCCAGAAGGGCGCCCACTTCATCGAGCTGTGCGACCAGCGCGGCATCCCGCTGGTGTTCCTGCAGAACATCTCCGGCTTCATGGTCGGCAAGGACTACGAGGCGGGCGGCATCGCCAAGCACGGCGCCAAGATGGTGACGGCGGTGGCCTGTACGCGCGTGCCGAAGCTGACCGTCGTCGTCGGCGGCTCCTACGGCGCGGGCAACTACTCGATGTGCGGCCGGGCCTACTCCCCCCGCTTCCTGTGGATGTGGCCCAACGCCAAGATCTCCGTCATGGGCGGCGAGCAGGCCGCGTCCGTCCTCGCCACGGTCAAGCGCGACCAGCTCGAGGCGCGCGGCGAGGACTGGCCGGCCGAGGACGAGGAGAGCTTCAAGGCCCCCATCCGCGCCCAGTACGAGCGCCAGGGCAACGCCTACTACGCCACCGCCCGCCTGTGGGACGACGGCGTGATCGACCCGCTGGAGACGCGTCAGGTGCTCGGACTCGCCCTGACGGCCTGCGCCAACGCGCCGCTGGGAGATCCCCAGTTCGGCGTCTTCCGGATGTGAGGAGGGGAACCGTGTTCGACACAGTGCTGGTCGCCAACCGGGGCGAGATCGCCGTACGCGTCATCCGTACGCTCCGCTCGCTGGGCGTGCGCTCGGTGGCGGTCTTCTCCGACGCCGACGCCGACGCGCGGCACGTCCGGGAGGCCGACACGGCGGTACGGATCGGCCCGGCGCCGGCCGCCCAGAGCTATCTGTCGGTGGAGCGGCTGCTGGACGCCGCCGCCCGCACCGGCGCCCAGGCGGTGCACCCCGGGTACGGCTTCCTCGCGGAGAACGCGGCCTTCGCGCGCGCCTGCGAGGAGGCGGGGCTGGTGTTCATCGGCCCGTCGGCCGACGCGATCGCCCTCATGGGCGACAAGATCCGCGCCAAGGAGACGGTGAAGGCGGCCGGGGTGCCGGTGGTGCCCGGCGGCCGCGACCCGGAACTGGCCGAGGCGGCCCGTGAGCTGGGCGCGCCCGTGCTGCTGAAGCCCTCGGCGGGCGGTGGCGGCAAGGGCATGCGGCTGGTCCGGGACCTGTCGGTCCTGGAGGAGGAGATCGCCGCCGCCCGCCGCGAGGCCCGCGCCTCCTTCGGTGACGACACCCTGCTGGTGGAGCGGTGGATCGACCGGCCCCGGCACATCGAGATCCAGGTGCTGGCCGACGGCCACGGGAACGTGGTCCACCTCGGCGAGCGCGAGTGCTCCCTCCAGCGCCGGCACCAGAAGATCATCGAGGAGGCGCCGTCCGTCCTGCTCGACGACAGGACCCGGGCCGCGATGGGCGAGGCGGCCGTACAGGCGGCACGCTCGTGCGGGTACCGGGGCGCGGGCACGGTGGAGTTCATCGTCCCCGGCGGCGACCCCACGCAGTACTACTTCATGGAGATGAACACCCGTCTCCAGGTGGAGCACCCGGTCACCGAACTCGTCACCGGTCTCGACCTGGTGGAGTGGCAGCTGCGGGTGGCGGCCGGGGAACGGCTGGGCTTCGCGCAGGAGGAGCTGCGGCTGACCGGGCACGCGGTGGAGGCCCGTATCTGCGCGGAGGACCCCGCGCGCGGGTTCCTCCCCTCCGGCGGCACGGTCCTGCTGCTGAACGAGCCGCAGGGGAACGGCGTGCGCACCGACTCCGGGCTCAGCGAGGGCACCGAGGTGGGCAGCCTGTACGACCCGATGCTGTCCAAGGTGATCGCCTACGGCCCCGACCGGGAGACGGCGCTCAGGAGGCTCCGCTCGGCCCTGGCGGAGACGGTCACGCTGGGGGTGCCGACCAACGCGGGCTTCCTGCGCCGGCTGCTGGCCCACCCGGCGGTCGTCGCGGGCGAGCTGGACACGGGCCTGGTCGAGCGGGTGGTGGACGAGCTGGTCTCCACGGACGTGCCGGAGGAGGTGTACGAGGCGGCGGCGGCCGTACGGATGGAGGCGCTGGAGCCGCGCGCGGAGGGCTGGACGGACCCCTTCTCGGTGCCGAGCGGCTGGCGCCTCGGCGGCACCCCGAAGCCGCCCGCCTTCCCCCTCCGGGTGCACGAACCCCTGACGTACGCCCCCCGGGGCGCCCACACCGTCACCGGGGACCGGGTGAGCGTCACCCTGGACGGCGTACGGCACACCTTCCACCGCGCCGGTGACTGGATCGGCCGGGACGGCGACGCCTGGCTGGTGCGCGACCACGACCCGGTGGCCGCGTCGCTGAACCAGGCGGCCCACGCGGGCGCCGACTCCCTCACCGCCCCCATGCCCGGCACGGTGACCGTGGTGAAGGTCGCCGTGGGTGACGAGGTAGCCGCCGGACAGAGCCTGCTGGTGGTGGAGGCGATGAAGATGGAGCACGTCATCTCCGCCCCGCACGCCGGCACGGTCGCCGAGCTGGACGTGCGGCCCGGCGCGACGGTCGCCATGGACCAGGTGCTGGCCGTCATCGCCCCCAAGGAGGCGGCGGAATGAGTGCCGACGGTCTGCCCATGGTCGTACCGGCCCCGGGCCTGCCCGCGCGGGTGCGGATCCACGAGGTGGGGGCGCGGGACGGTCTGCAGAACGAGAAGATGGCCGTACCGACGTCGGTCAAGGCGGAGTTCATCCGCCGGCTGGCCGACTCGGGCCTGACGACGATCGAGGCGACGAGCTTCGTGCACCCCAAGTGGGTGCCCCAGCTGGCGGACGCCGAGGAGCTGTACCCGCTGGTGAGCGACCTGTCCGGGGTGGAACTCCCGGTCCTGGTCCCCAACTCGCGCGGCCTGGACCGGGCGCTGGCCCTCGGTGCCGAGCGGGTCGCCGTGTTCGCCAGCGCCACCGAGTCCTTCGCGAAGGCCAACCTCAACCGCACGCTGGACGAGTCCCTCGCGGTGTTCGCGCCGGTGGTGCGGCGGGCGAAGGACGAGGGGGTGCACGTACGGGGCTATGTCTCGATGTGCTTCGGCGACCCCTGGGAGGGCGCCGTCCCCCTGCACCAGGTGGCCCGGGTCTGCACGGCGCTGCGGGACATGGGCTGCGACGAGCTGAGCCTGGGCGACACGATCGGGGTGGCCACCCCGGGGCACGTCCTGGAACTGCTCGCGCTGCTGAACGAGAACGGGGTGCCGACGCCCGAGATCGGCGTGCACTTCCACGACACCTACGGCCAGGCGCTCGCGAACACGCTGGCCGCGCTGCAGCACGGCGTGACCACGGTCGACGCGTCCGCCGGGGGGCTCGGCGGCTGCCCCTACGCCAAGTCCGCCACCGGCAACCTCGCCACCGAGGACCTCGTCTGGATGCTGCACGGCCTCGGCATCGAGACCGGGGTCGACCTCGGCCGTCTGACCGCCACGAGCGTGTGGATGGCCGCCCACCTGGACCGGCCCAGCCCGTCCCGTACCGTCCGCGCTCTCTCCCACAAGGACCAGTGATCAGCATGGACCACCGCCTCAGCCCCGAGCTGGAGGAACTCCGCCGTACGGTCGAGCAGTTCGCCCACGACGTGGTGGCGCCGAAGATCGGCGACTTCTACGAGCGGCACGAGTTCCCGTACGAGATCGTCCGCGAGATGGGCCGGATGGGCCTGTTCGGGCTGCCGTTCCCGGAGGAGTACGGCGGGATGGGCGGCGACTACCTGGCGCTCGGCATCGCCCTGGAGGAGCTGGCCCGGGTCGACTCGTCGGTGGCGATCACCCTGGAGGCGGGCGTCTCGCTGGGCGCGATGCCGCTGCACCTGTTCGGCACCGAGGAGCAGAAGCGGGAGTGGCTGCCGCGCCTGTGCTCGGGCGAGATCCTGGGCGCGTTCGGCCTGACGGAACCGGACGGCGGCAGCGACGCCGGGGCGACCCGTACGACGGCCCGCCTGGACCCGGACACGGACGAATGGGTCATCAACGGCACGAAGTGCTTCATCACCAACTCGGGCACGGACATCACGGGCCTGGTGACCGTCACCGCCGTGACGGGCCGCAAACCGGACGGCCGCCCGCAGATCTCGGCCATCATCGTCCCCTCCGGCACACCGGGCTTCACGGTGGCGGCGCCGTACTCGAAGGTCGGCTGGAACGCCTCCGACACCCGCGAGCTGTCGTTCACCGACGTCCGCGTCCCCGCGGCCAACCTGCTCGGCGAACCGGGGCGCGGCTACGCCCAGTTCCTGCGCATCCTGGACGAGGGCCGGATCGCCATCGCGGCCCTCGCCACCGGCCTGGCCCAGGGCTGTGTGGACGAGTCGGTGAAGTACGCCAGGGAACGCCACGCCTTCGGCAGGCCGATCGGTGCCAACCAGGCCATCCAGTTCAAGATCGCCGACATGGAGATGAAGGCCCACACGGCCCGTCTGGCCTGGCGCGACGCCGCTTCCCGCCTGGTGTCGGGCGAACCCTTCAAGAAGGAGGCGGCCCTGGCCAAGCTCTACTCCTCCACGGTCGCCGTCGACAACGCCCGCGACGCCACCCAGGTCCACGGCGGCTACGGCTTCATGAACGAGTACCCGGTGGCCCGCATGTGGCGCGACTCCAAGATCCTGGAGATCGGCGAGGGCACGAGCGAGGTCCAGCGCATGCTGATCGCACGGGAGTTGGGGCTGGCGGGCTGAGGGCCGGCGGGCCGAGGGTCACTTCCGCCGGGTGAAGCGGACGTCGGGGCCGCAGGGGTCGTCGGGGTCGACGGTGGCGCACAGGGTCGCGCCGCCGTCGATCACCAGCAGCGAGAACGAGCAGGATCCGGACGGCTCCTCGTCGAAGTCGAGACCCAGTTCGGAGCCCGAGCCGGCCTTGTCGCTGGTGCCGTACGCGCCATCGCCCTGGTCGGCGAAGAACGACCAGGTGCCGGTGGCCCGTTTTCCGGGGCACAGCTCGGAGTAGTCGACGAGCCTCTTGGAGTCGAGGCCGGTGGACGTGAACGTGCGGTCGCCGGCGAACGTCAGCGTCTCGCCGTCCGCCGCCCTCCAGGTGCCGACGACCTGGCGCACCGAGACCGTGGCCGTGTCGTCCACGAGGGCGCATCCGGCGGCCGGCATCAGGAGCATCAGGAGAACGGCGGCCCGACGTGCGAGCCTTCGGGACGAGGTGATCACGGGCTCATCCTAGGACCGGCACGGAGTCGCCCCCCTGGACATCAGCTGAGGTTAGGCTAACCTACCTTGGAACGTGTCCGGCGGGCGCTCCGCCCCGGTCGAAAGCAGTCATACCCATGCCCCTTGCCCGTGCCACCCACCTCACTCGCCGCGGCCTGCTCACCGCCGGCGGCGCCCTCGGACTCGGTGCCGCGCTCGCCGCCTGCGGGGACGACAAGGGCAAGGACAGTGGCGCCGGCTCGGCGGGGAAGGCCGGCACGTCCGGCCCCTGGTCCTTCAAGGACGACCGCGGCACGACCGTGAAGCTGGACAAGGTCCCCGCGAACATCGTCGCGTTCACCGGCGTCGGGGCCGCGCTGTACGACTACGGCATCCAGGTGAAGGGCGTCTTCGGTCCCACCAGGACCACCGCGGGCAAGGCCGACGTCCAGGCCGGCGACATGGACATCAGCAAGGTGACGGTCCTCGGCAACGCCTGGGGCCAGTTCAGCATCGAGAAGTACGCCTCCCTCGCCCCGGACGTGCTCATCAGCACGATGTTCGACGACGCCGGCACCCTCTGGTACGTCCCGGAGGAGTCGAAGAAGAAGATCGCCCAGCTGGCCCCCAGTGTCGGCGTCTCCGTCTACGACCGCCAGCTGACCCAGCCCCTCCAGCGCATGTGGGACCTCGCGGAGTCGCTCGGCGCGGACATGAAGGCCGCCAAGGTCACCGACGCCAGGAAGCGGTTCGAGGACGCGGCCGCCCGGCTGCGCGCCGCCGCCAAGGCCAAGCCCGACATCAAGGTGATGGCCGGCTCCGCGAGCGACCAGCTGTTCTACGTCTCGGGCACCAACCTCTCCATCGACCTGGAGTACTTCAAGGCCCTCGGCGTGAACTTCGTGGAGCCGCCGGAGAGCGCAAAGGAGAAGGGCGGCTGGTACGAGTCCCTCAGCTGGGAGAACGTCGACAAGTACCGGGCCGACCTCATCATGATGGACGACCGCTCCTCGGCCATCCAGCCCGCCGACATCACCAAGGCCACCTGGAAGAAGCTGCCCGCGGTCAAGGCCGGGCAGGTCATCCCCCGCTCCCCCGAGCCGATCCTGTCGTACGACAAGTGCGTGCCGCTGCTGACGAACCTGGCCGAGGCCCTGGAGAAGGCCGAGAAGGTCAGCTGACCTCCGGCGAGGCCCCTCGGCGGAGCTTGCCCACAACGCCCTGAACCCCACCCTCAGGAGCCACAGATGACGACGGCCGTAGCCGCCCCGTTCCGTTTCTTCTCCCTTCAGGTCGTGCGGACGAGGCGGCTCGGCCCGTCCCTGGTCCGGGTCACCTTCGGCGGGCCCGACCTGCACGCCTTCCACTCGCTCGGGCGGGACCAGTCCCTGTCGCTGTTCCTGCCGCATCCGGGGCAGAGCGAGCCCGTGGTGCCGCTGGAGCTGGGGGACGGCTGGTGGCAGGGGTGGCGGGAACTCCCGGACGACGTACGGGCCGTGATGCGCTCGTACACACTGCGGGCACTGCGCCGCGAACCCGGCGCACCCGACGAGATCGACATCGACTTCGCCCTGCACGGCGTCGGGCCGGACGCCGCCACGCCCGCCGGACCGGCCTCCCGCTGGGCCGCCCGGGCGGCCGCCGGCGACCGGGTACTGCTGCTCGGGCCGGCCCTCGCCGACAACCGGGCGATCCGCTTCCGCCCGCCCGAGGACACCGGGCTGGTCGTCCTGTGCGGAGACGAGACCGCCGTACCCGCCGCGACGGCGATCCTCGAATCCCTCCCCGCCGGCACCCGGGCCCGGGCCTGGCTGGAGGTGCCGCACGCCGGGGACATCCAGGACGTGCGCACGGAGGCGGACGCGGAGATCACGTGGCTCGTACGGCACGACGGGCCCCCCATGGCCGTCGACGCCGTACGGGCCGCCGAACTGCCGGACACCGGGCGGGCGTACGTGTGGCTCGCGGGCGAGTCCGGCCAGGTGAAGGCGCTGCGGCGGCACTTCGTCGGCGAGCGCGGGGTGGACCGGCGGCGGGTCACCTTCGTCGGGTACTGGCGGCAGGGCATGACGGAGGAGCAGCTCCGGGCCGCCGAGTAGGCGCCGGCCGCTCCCCTGCTCGTGGCCCCGTCACGGCAGAGGTGTGCCCTGGACCAGAGAAATTAGGTTAGGCTAACCTAAGTTGATCTCGCACGGACCGTCCCCTCGGAGGACCCCCACATGCGCTCGCACCTGCTCAATGGCCTCACCGCGGAGCACTACCGTCGCTCCGTGACCGAAGGAGTCGAGCGGGTGGCGGCCAAACTCGCCACCACCGACCGTCCGTTCACCGGCGTCACCGTGGACGCCCTCTCCCCCGCCATCGACGCGATCGACCTGGACCGCCCGCTGGGCGACACCGGCGCCGTGCTGGACGAACTGGAGGACGTCTACCTCCGGGACGCGGTCTACTTCCACCACCCCCGCTACCTCGCCCACCTCAACTGCCCGGTCGTCATCCCGGCGGTGCTCGGCGAGGCCGTGCTCTCCGCGGTCAACTCCTCGCTGGACACCTGGGACCAGTCGGCCGGCGGCACCCTCATCGAGCGCAAGCTGATCGACTGGACGGCCCGGCGGACCGGCCTGGGTCCCGCCGCCGACGGCGTGTTCACCTCCGGCGGCACCCAGTCCAACCTCCAGGCGCTGCTGCTGGCCCGGGAGGAGGCCAAGCCGGGCCGGGAGGGGTGGGAAGAGGGGGCCCCGCTCGCGAAACTGCGGATCTTCGCCTCCGAGGTCAGCCACTTCAGCGTGAAGAAGTCCGCGAAGCTGCTCGGGCTCGGGCCGGACGCCGTCGTCGTGATCCCCGTCGACCACGACAAGCGCATGCAGACCGTCGCGCTCGCCCGTGAGCTGGAGCGGTGCGCGAGCGACGGCCTGGTCCCCATGGCCGTCGTCGCCACCGCCGGCACCACCGACTTCGGCTCCATCGACCCGCTGCCGGAGATCGCCGGCCTGTGCGCCCAGTACGGCGTGTGGATGCACGTGGACGCGGCCTACGGCTGCGGACTGCTCGCCTCCCTGAAGTACCGGGACCGCATCGACGGCATCGAGCGCGCCGACTCGGTCACCGTCGACTACCACAAGTCCTTCTTCCAGCCGGTCAGTTCCTCCGCCCTCCTGGTCCGTGACGCGGCCACCCTGCGGCACGCCACCTACCACGCGGAGTACCTCAACCCGCGCCGCATGGTGCAGGAACGTATCCCCAACCAGGTGGACAAGTCCCTCCAGACCACCCGCCGCTTCGACGCCCTCAAGCTGTGGATGACGCTGCGCACCATGGGCGCCGACGGCATCGGGCAGCTCTTCGACGAGGTGTGCGACCTGGCACGGGAGGGGTGGGAGCTGCTCGCCGCCGACCCGCGCTACGACGTCGTCGTCCGGCCCAGCCTGTCCACCCTCGTGTTCCGCTACATCCCGGCCGCCGTCACCGACCCGGCCGAGATCGACCGCGCCAACCTCTACGCCCGCAAGGCCCTGTTCGCCTCCGGTGACGCCGTCGTCGCGGGCACCAAGGTGGGCGGCCGCCACTACCTGAAGTTCACCCTGCTCAACCCCGAGACCCGGGCGGCCGACATCGCCGCCGTTCTCGATCTGATCGCCGGCCACGCCGAGCAGTACCTGGGAGAGTCCCTTGACCGCGCGTCCTGAAGCCCCGACCACGACCTGTGACTTCGTGGGGATCGGGCTCGGCCCCTTCAACCTCGGGCTCGCCTGCCTCACCGAACCGATCGCCGAACTGAACGGCGTCTTCCTGGAGTCCAAGCCCGACTTCGAGTGGCACGCCGGCATGTTCCTGGACGGCGCCCACCTCCAGACCCCGTTCATGTCGGACCTGGTCACCCTGGCCGACCCGACCTCGCCGTACTCCTTCCTGAACTACCTGAAGGAGAGGGGCAGACTGTACTCGTTCTACATCCGGGAGAACTTCTACCCGCTGCGGGTCGAGTACGACGACTACTGCCGCTGGGCCGCGCACCAGCTGAGCAGCGTCCGCTTCGGTACGACGGTGACGGAGGTGACGTACGAGGACGAGCACTACCTCGTGCGCACCGACTCCGGGGACGTGTACCGCGCCCGCCACCTGGTGCTCGGCACCGGCACCCCGCCGTACGTCCCGGAGGCCTGCCGGAATCTGGGCGGCGACTTCATCCACAACTCCCGGTACGTGCACCACAGGGCCGAGTTGGTGAAGAAGGAGTCCATCACCCTCGTCGGCTCCGGGCAGTCGGCCGCCGAGATCTACCTCGACCTCCTCGGCGAGATCGACGTCCACGGCTACCGGCTGAACTGGGTGACGCGCTCGCCCCGCTTCTTCCCCCTCGAATACACCAAGCTGACGCTGGAGATGACGTCCCCGGAGTACATCGACTACTACCGGGGGCTCCCCGAGGCCACCCGCTACCGCCTCACGGCCGAGCAGAAGGGCCTGTTCAAGGGGATCGACGGCGACCTCGTCAACGAGATCTTCGACCTGCTCTACCAGAAGAGCCTGGCCGGCCCGGTCCCCACCCGCCTGCTCACCAACTCCGCGCTCACCGGCGCGGCCCACGAGAACGGCACGTACACCCTCTCCTTCCGCCAGGAGGAGCAGGAGAAGGACTTCCGGATCGAGTCCCAGGGCCTGGTGCTGGCCACCGGCTACCGGTACGCCGAGCCGGAGTTCCTGAACCCCGTGAAGGACCGCCTGGTCTACGACTCCCACGGCAACTTCGACGTCGCCCGCAACTACGCCGTCGACGTCACCGGCCGGGGCGTCTTCCTCCAGAACGCCGGCGTCCACACGCACAGCATCACCAGCCCCGACCTGGGCATGGGCGCGTACCGCAACGCGTACATCATCCGTGAGCTGCTCGGCACCGAGTACTACCCGGTCGAGAAGAGCATCGCCTTCCAGGAGTTCGCCGTATGACCTTCACGTTCCGGCCCGTCGACCCCCTGAAGGACGCCGGGCTGCTGCACACGTGGGTCACGCACCCCAAGGCCGCGTACTGGATGATGCAGGACGCGAGACCGGAGGACGTCGAGCGGGCCTACATGGAGATCGCGGCGGACGAGCACCACCACGCGCTGCTCGGTCTCGCCGAGGACGGCACGCCCGCGTTCCTGATGGAGCGGTACGACCCCGCGCACCGGGAGCTGGCCGGGCTCTACGAGCCGCGGTCCGGGGACGTCGGCATGCACTTCCTGGTGCCGGCCACCGACACCCCCGTGCACGGCTTCACCAGGTCGGTCCTCACCGCCGTGATGTTCCACCTCTTCGAGGACCCGTCGGTGCGGCGGATCGTCGTCGAGCCGGACGTCCGCAACACGGCCGTGCACGCCCTGAACGAGGCCGTCGGCTTCGTGGCCGCACGGGAGATCGACAAGCCGGAGAAGCGGGCGCTGCTGAGCTTCTGCACCCGCGAGCAGTTCGAGAAGGCGGTTACCGCATGACCCTCGCCGACGCCGTGGCCCATCTGTCCCCCGAGCGCTGGGCGACCGCCAACCGGCTGCTGCTGCGCAAGGCGCTCGCCGAGTTCGCGCACGAGCGGCTGATCACCCCGGAGGAGCAGGGCGGCGGCCGGTACGTCGTCCGCAGCGACGACGGGCTCACCAGCTACCGGTTCAGCGCCGTACGGCGGGCCCTGGACCACTGGGACATCGACCCGGACTCCGTCACCCGGCACCGCGACGGCGCCGACCTCCCGCCGGCCGCGCTGGACTTCTTCGTCGAGCTGAGGGAGTCGCTGGGGCTGAGCGACGAGATCCTGCCGGTGTACCTGGAGGAGATCTCCTCCACCCTGTCGAGCACCTGCTACAAGCTGGCCAAGCCCGGGGTGACCTCCGCCGAGCTGGCCCGTGCCGGCTTCCAGGCCGTCGAGACCGGGATGACCGAGGGCCACCCGTGCTTCGTCGCGAACAACGGGCGGCTCGGCTTCGGCATCCACGAGTACCTGTCGTACGCGCCGGAGACGGCGAGCCCGGTGCGGCTGGTGTGGCTGGCCGCCCACCGCTCGCGGGCCGCGTTCACGGCCGGCGCCGGCATCGAGTACGAGTCCTTCCTGCGGGCGGAGCTGGGCGAGAAGACGGTGGAGCGGTTCCGTTGCGTCCTCACCGGCCGGGGCCTGGACCCCGCCGACTACCTGTTCATCCCGGTCCACCCCTGGCAGTGGTGGAACAAGCTGAGCGTCACGTTCGCCGCCGAGGTCGCCCGTGAGCTGCTGGTCTGCCTCGGCGAGGGCGACGACGAGTACCTGGCCCAGCAGTCGATCCGGACCTTCTTCAACACCAGCGACCCGCACAAGCACTACGTGAAGACGGCGCTGTCGGTCCTCAACATGGGGTTCATGCGGGGCCTGTCCGCCGCCTACATGGAGGCGACCCCGGCCATCAACGACTGGCTGGCCCGGCTCGTCGACAGCGACCCGGTGCTGAGGTCGACGGGCCTGTCGGTCATCCGGGAGCGGGCGGCCGTCGGCTACCGGCACCTGGAGTACGAGGCGGCCACCGACCGCTACTCGCCGTACCGCAAGATGCTCGCGGCGCTGTGGCGGGAGAGCCCGGTGCCCTCGCTGCGCGACGGCGAGACCCTGGCGACCATGGCCTGCCTGCTCCACGTCGACCAGGAGGGCGCCTCGCTGGCGGGCGCGCTGATCGAGCGGTCGGGTCTGGCCCCGGCGGAGTGGCTGCGGCGGTACCTGCGGGCCTACTACGTCCCGCTGCTGCACAGCTTCTACGCCTACGACCTGGTGTTCATGCCGCACGGCGAGAACGTCATCCTGGTGCTGAAGGACGGCGCCGTGCAGCGGGCGGTCTTCAAGGACATCGCCGAGGAGATCGCCGTCATGGACCCGGACGCGGCCCTGCCGCCGGAGGTGCGGCGGATCCGGGTCGAGGTCCCGGAGGACAAGAAGCTGCTGTCCGTCTTCACGGACGTCTTCGACTGCTTCTTCCGCTTCCTCGCCGCCCACCTCGCCGCCGAGGGCGTCCTGACGGAGGACGACTTCTGGCGCACGGTCGCCGAGGTCACCCGCGCGTACCAGGAGGCGAACCCGGAGCTGGCCGACCGGTTCCGCCGGTACGACATGTTCGCCCCCGAGTTCGCGCTGTCCTGCCTCAACCGGCTCCAGCTGCGCGACAACAGGCAGATGGTGGACCTCGCCGATCCGTCGGGCGCGCTCCAGCTGGTCGGCACCCTGAGGAACCCGATCGCCGGGTTCTGACGGGGCCACGGACCCGACGGGCACCCCGCGGTACGGTCCCGCGGGGTGCCCGTCGGCTTCCGGGTCAGCGTGCCGGCCAGGGCACCTGCGGCGACCGGTAGTAGCGGATGCCGAGGGCGTCCCAGCGCGGACCCTGTGCCGCGAGCCGCGCCTTGTAGGCGTTCCAGCCGTGCGTGGCCGCCGGGGACCAGCCCAGCTCGGCCGCGCCGGCGAGCCGCGGGAACGCCATGTACTCGATGTCGGCGGACGTGGTCAGGGTCTCGGACCACAGCGGCGCCTCGACGCCCCTGATCGCGGAGGCGGGTGCTCCGGCCAGGTAGGCGCCCGGGTTCCAGTCGTAGGACCGCCTGACCTCGACCAGGCCCGCCCACTTGGTGCCGAGGCGGGTGCCGCTCGTGTACTTCATGTCGAGGTAGATCCGGTCGGCCGGGGACAGGATCAGTCCGGTGCCGTTCCGGGCGGCCTGCGCCACCTGGGCCTTCTCCGCCGCGCCGGTGCCGTCCAGGCCCCAGTACTGGGCGAGGGCGCCGCGGGCCGGGTGGGCGCCGGTGAGCTGGTGCCAGCCGATGACCGTCTTGCCGTACCGGGCGACGACCGGCTGCACGCGGTCCATGAAGTGCACGTAGTCGGTGTGGCTGGTGGAGTGCGCCTCGTCGCCGCCGATGTGCAGATAGCGGCCGGGGGTGAGGGCGGCCAGCTCCCGGACCACGTCGTCCACGAAGTCGTAGGTGACCTCCTTGGGCACGCACAGCGAGCTGAAGCCGACCTGGGTGCCGGTGTACAGCGGGGGCGCCACGCCGTCGCAGGTGAGCCCCGCGTAGGAGGCGAGGGCGGCGTTGGTGTGGCCGGGCATGTCGATCTCGGGGACGACCTCCAGGTAGCGGGAGGCCGCGTACCGGACGATCTCCCGGTAGTCGTCCTTGGTGTAGAAGCCGCCCCGGCCGCCGCCGACCTGGGTGGAGCCGCCGTAGGAGGCCAGGCGCGGCCAGGAGTCGATCGCGATGCGCCAGCCCTGGTCGTCGCTGAGGTGCAGGTGCAGCTCGTTGACCTTGTAGAGCGCCAGCTGGTCGATGTAGCGCTCGACCTGGGCGACGGTGAAGAAGTGCCGGGAGACGTCCAGCATGGCGCCCCGGTAGGCGTAGCGGGGGCGGTCCTGGACGGTGCCGCCGGCGATCTGCCAGGCCGCGCGCTGGACGCTCTTCTTCTCGACGGCCGCGGGGAGGAGCTGGCGCAGCGTCTGGACGCCGTGGAAGAGCCCGGCGGGGGTGCGCGCGGTGAGGGTCACACCGCCGGCGCCGCTCTGCAGCCGGTACCCCTCCGCACCGAAGTCGCCGTCGGCCAGTCGCAGTCGGATGCCGCCGGTGCCGCGGTCGGTGACCGGCAGCGGGTAGCCGGTGGCGGGGCGCAGCAGGCCGGCCAGGTAGCCGCCGATGCGGCGGACCTCGGCGGAGCCGTCGACGCGGACGGCGGTGGCACGGGTGATGCGGTACGGCGTCCCGCCCGGGGCGACCGAGGCGGGCGCCGGGACCACCCGGTTCAGCGGGGTCGGGGCGGCGGCGTGGGCCGCGGGGGCCGCGGGGGCCGCGCCCAGGGTGAAGGCGCCGGCCGCCGCGAGCAGCAGCAGGGCGCCGAGGGCGCGGGGCGTTCGGGGAGTCGTGCTGTGGTTCCGTCTCACATGCGCTCCCTTCGGATGGAGTCGACCGTCGGCGGGGGCTGACCGTCCGACGTGGTCGAGACCAACTGTCCCGCAGATCGGGTGGAACAATCCCCGCATGGCGGAAATCATCCAGAAGGACGGCACCTGGGCCTTCGACGGCGATGCCCTGCGCCTCACCCCGGGCCGGGACAAGACCGTGGGCCCGCTCCGCCGCGAGCTGGGCGAACTCGTCGTACCGCTCGGCGCGTTGGCGGGGATCTCGTTCGAGCAGGGCCGGAAGGCGGGGCGGCTCAGGCTGCGGCTGCGCGACGGTGCCGATCCCCTCCTCCAGGCCACGGCGGGCCGGCTGGCCGAGGCGCAGGACCCGTATCGGCTGACCGTGGAGCCCGACCGGTACGGGGTCGCCGAGTACGTCGCCGACGAGGTCCGCAACGCCCTGCTGCTGGAAGGGGTTCCGGCGGACCCGGTCACCGCCTACCTGCTGCCGGGTCCGCCGGTGCCGGTGTCCGTGTCGGCCGGGGACGGCACGGCGGGCTTCGACGGGGAGCGGGTGCGGCTGGAGTGGAACTGGAAGACGGAGGACGCCAAGGCCTCGGCCGGTCCGCGCACGATCCCCCTCGCGGAGATCACCGGTGTGGAGTGGCAGCCGGCGGCCGGCCTGGAGAACGGGTACCTGCGGTTCCTGGTACGCGGCGCCCCGGACGCCGTGCCGCCCAAGTACGACCCGAACGCGGTCGAGCTGTGGGGCTTCCGGAAGGACCCGCTGATGGCCCTGGTGGCGGCGGCCGTGCAGGCGCGCCTGCCGCACCCCTCGGCGGCCGGGCCGGAGGTGGCGGAGATCCCGCCGCAGCGGGCCGCGGAGCCGGCCGGTGACGACCACGACGTGCTGCTGCGCCGGCTGCGCGAGCTGGGCGAGCTGCACCGCGACGGTGTGCTGACCGACGAGGAGTTCGCGCTGGCCAAGCAGGCGGTCCTCCGGCGCATGTGAGGGCCGCCTGCTCGCGTGGGCTGCCTTGGCTACTTGGCCCTGCGGGAGACCGTGAAGTGGTCGATGCGGTCGCCGGTCTCGGCGATGCCCGACACCTTCAGCGTGGTCTGCCGGCCCTTGGCGGCGGGCGTGACGTCCACGCGGAGGAAGGAGTAGTCGAGGTAGCGCACGCGGGACCAGGCGACGGTCTCGTCGACCTTGCCGTCCTTGGTGTTCACGAACGAGGCGACCGAGTCGGTCTCGTGCTCGTGGCCCTCGTAGGAGTCCGGGGCGGAGAAGGCGTACAGACTGCGACCGGCGGCGCCCGCGGTGACGTAGACCACACCGTCGGTCTCGGGATAGGCGGTGCCGCCGATCGGCAGCTTCCTGGTGACCCTGCCCGCCTTGATCACGTCGGTGCGCTCGTACTGGTGGTTGTGGCCGTTGATGACCAGGTCCACCGTGTACTTCTCGAACAGCGGCACCCACTCCTGGCGGACGCCGCCCTCGGAGGCGTGCGCGGTGGAGGTGCAGTAGGCGCAGTGGTGGAAGAAGACGACGATGAAGTCGACGTCCTTGGCGGCGCGGAACTTCTTCAGCTGGCGTTCCAGCCATGTGGTCTGAGTCCCGCCCGATATGCCCAGGTTCGCCGGTATCTCGAAGGAGATGTCGTTGGCGTCGAGCGAGATGACGGCCGTGTTGCCGTAGACGAAGGAGTAGACGCCCGGCAGGTTTCTGCGGTCCGGCCCGTTGTCGGGCAGCGTCCAGCGGGCCTCCTCGCCGCCGTAGCCGTTGGGCGAGTACCAGGCCTCCATGTCGTGGTTGCCGTAGGCCGGCATCCACGGGACCTGCTTGGCGACCGACTCGGTCTGGTGCAGGAACTGGTCCCAGGTGCGCGAGTCGAACCCGGCGTCGGTGGGCTTGCCCGCGCCGGACGGGTCGCCGTAGGCGATGTCACCGGCGTGCAGGTGGAAGGCCGGGTTCTGGCCGAGGATCAGGGCGTTGTTGGCCAGGCCGTGGTAGCCGACACCCTCGTCGCCGAAGGCGGTGAAGGTGAACGGCGCCTTGTGGGCGGGGGCGGTGGTGAAGGTGCCCAGGGTGCCCGCCAGGTGCGGCTGGGCCGGGTCGAAGCCCTGGTGGCCGACGCCGTAGTAGTACGTCCTGCCGGGGCGCAGGTGGGTCAGCTTGGCGTGCAGGTAGTACTGGGTGTGGTCACCGCTCGCGCCGACACCGGCCGGGGTGTACAGGGTGCGGACCTCGGCCTCGATCCTGCGGGAGAGGTCCCAGGGGTGGGCGCCGATGCGGATGAACGGCTTCTTGACGGCGACCGGGACCTGCCAGGAGACGGTGATCTCGGTGCGCGGGTCGTTGCCCCAGGCCAGGTGGCGGCCGAAGGGGGCGACGAGGGAACCGTCGACCGTGGCGGCGGAGGTGACGGTTCGCCGGGTCGGCACGGCCGCCCGGGCGGTGGCGCCGGGCACGAACGCGCCGCCCGTGACGGCGCCCAGCGTGACGGCGCCGCCCCGGATCATGGTGCGCCGCGAGAACCTGGCGCGCAGGTACTCGTGCTGCTCGGCCATGCTCATGCGCTCGGCCAGCTTCTCGGGTACTCCCATACGAGGAATGTCCATGGCGTCTGAAACTCGTCCGCCCGGGCGACGGGACACAAGACGCAGGATGGACAACGTGCGAACAGCGCACCATGAGAGATCCAACAGGCGCCTGCCCGGAATCGGGCACGATTCTTGCGAAAGAGGCGCCGGTACTCCAGGATCTACCGGGTGCACGAGGAACTTGTCGATCACCTGACGCGGTCCACGCCCCTGAACCGGGGCGAGGCGCTGCGGGTGGTCCAGGACGTGCTCGCCTACTTCGACGAGACGACCCAGGACTTCGTCCGTCGCCGCCACCGCGAACTCCAGGCCCAGGGCCTGGTGAACGCGGAGATCTTCGAACGGATCGAGGCGGACCTGAAATACCGGGCGGTGGCGCCGCCGGAGCTGACGCTCAGGCAGCTGCGCCGCATGGTCTACGGCTGAGACGCCAGGCTGAGAGATACCTGTACATGTGCGGAATTGTCGGATACATCGGAAAGCGTGACGTGGCGCCCCTCCTCCTGGAGGGCCTCCAGCGGCTGGAATACCGCGGTTACGACTCCGCGGGCATCGTCGTCACCTCCCCGAAGACGCCCGGTCTGAAGATGGTCAAGGCCAAGGGCCGGGTGCGCGACCTGGAGGCCAAGGTCCCGGCGCGCTTCAAGGGCACCACCGGCATCGCCCACACCCGCTGGGCCACCCACGGCGCCCCCTCCGACGTGAACGCCCACCCGCACATGTCCGCCGACGGCAAGGTGGCCGTCGTCCACAACGGCATCATCGACAACGCCGCCGACCTGCGCCGCAAGCTGGAGGCGGACGGCGTCGAGTTCCTGTCCGAGACCGACACCGAGGTCCTCGTCCACCTGATCGCCCGCTCCACGGCCGAGAAGCTGGAGGACAAGGTCCGCGAGACCCTCCGGGTGGTCGAGGGCACCTACGGCATCGCGGTCATGCACGCCGACTTCTCCGACCGCATCGTGGTGGCCCGCAACGGCTCCCCCGTCGTCCTCGGCATCGGCGAGAAGGAGATGTTCGTCGCCTCGGACATCGCCGCGCTGGTCGCCCACACCCGCCAGATAGTGACGCTGGACGACGGCGAGATGGCCACCCTCAAGGCCGACGACTTCCGCACGTACACCACCGAGGGCACCCGCACCTCGGCCGAGCCGACCACCGTGGAGTGGGAGGCGGCGTCGTACGACATGGGCGGCCACGACACCTACATGCACAAGGAGATCCACGAGCAGGCCGACGCCGTGGACCGCGTGCTGCGCGGCCGCATCGACGACCGGTTCTCCACCGTGCACCTCGGCGGTCTCAACCTGGACGCCCGCGAGGCCCGGCAGATCCGCCGCGTGAAGATCCTCGGCTGCGGCACCTCGTACCACGCGGGCA
This sequence comes from Streptomyces sp. NPDC029151, assembly GCF_055564315.1. Lineage (NCBI taxonomy): Bacteria > Bacillati > Actinomycetota > Actinomycetes > Kitasatosporales > Streptomycetaceae > Streptomyces > Streptomyces sp. NPDC029151. The sequence continues at coordinate 223,523 of NZ_JBVHWQ010000009.1, read as the reverse complement.
TGATCGGCGCCCAGATGATCGAGGAGCTGGCCCGCATCCCCGCCGACGCCGAGCCGGCCTCCGAGTTCCGCTACCGCAACCCGGTGGTCGACCCCGACACCCTCTACATCGCGGTCTCCCAGTCCGGTGAGACGTACGACGTCCTGGCCGCCGTCCAGGAGCTGAAGCGCAAGGGCGCCCGGGTCCTCGGCGTCGTCAACGTGGTGGGCTCGGCGATCGCCCGCGAGGCCGACGGCGGCGTCTACGTGCACGCCGGCCCGGAGGTCTGCGTCGTCTCGACGAAGTGCTTCACCAACACCACGGTCGCCTTCGCCCTGCTCGCCCTGCACCTCGGCCGCACCCGCGACCTCTCCGTGCGCGACGGCAAGCGGATCATCGAGGGCCTGCGCAGGCTGCCCGAGCAGATCACCGAGATCCTCAAGCAGGAAGAGGAGATCAAGCAGCTGGCGGAGACCTACGCCGACGCCCGCTCGATGCTCTTCATCGGCCGCGTCCGGGGCTATCCGGTGGCCCGCGAGGCCTCCCTGAAGCTCAAGGAGGTCTCCTACATCCACGCCGAGGCCTACCCCGCCTCCGAGCTGAAGCACGGCCCGCTGGCCCTCATCGAGCCGGCCCTCCCCACGGTCGCGATCGTCCCGGACGACGACCTGCTGGAGAAGAACCGCGCGGCCCTGGAGGAGATCAAGGCCCGCGAGGGCAAGATCCTCGCCGTGGCCCACCAGCACCAGGAGAAGGCCGACCAGACGATCCTCGTCCCGAAGAACGAGGACGAACTGGACCCCATCCTGATGGGCATCCCGCTCCAGCTGCTGGCCTACCACACGGCGAAGGCCCTGGGCCGGGACATCGACAAGCCGCGGAACCTCGCGAAGTCCGTGACGGTCGAGTAGGAGACGGAACGGACCCCCACGTGTGCCACCCGTCACGTGGGGGTCCTTCCCGTGCCGCTGGATGTTCAGCCGGTGGCCGTCACCCCCCGGCCTGCGGCACGTCCCGGAGGGGCCGTGGGCCAGTGCGCCGCCGCCGCGCACAAGAGGGCGACCCGTGCCCCCTTCGTGCGGTGCGGTGGTGCGGTGAGCGCTATATGCCCTTCACAAGGGCACGAACCACCTCTACGCGCGAGTAGTTTCGAGCCGCCCCCGGCTGAACCGAGGGAGTCGAGGGGGGAGTTCAGGGAATGACGATCACGGGCCGCCGCGCCCGCTTGGCGAGCCGCCCCGCGACGGAGCCGAAGATCCGGCCGACGATGCCGTGCGTGGAGCCGACGACGATCGCGTCCGCCTCGTACTCCCGCCCGACCTCCTCCAGCTCGTGGCAGATGTCACCGCCCCGCTCGACCAGGATCCACGGCACCTCGGCCAGGTAGTCCGCACAGGCCAGCTCCAGCCCCAGCACCTCCGTGCGGTGGTCCGGCACGTCGACGAAGACCGGCGGCTCGCAGCCGGCCCACACGGTGGTGGGCAGCCGGTTGGCGACATGGACGATGATCAGGCCGGAGTGGGACCGGTGGGCCATGCCGATCGCGTACGCGAGGGCGCGCTCACTGGAGGTGGAGCCGTCGAAGCCGACGACGACTCCGTGCCGGAAGGCGGGGTCGCAGGAGGGACGTGCCTCTTCCGCCGCCAGGGGATCGGCCGCCGTGGGGTCGGCGACCGGCCGCTTGCGGTCCGCGGGTTCGAAGAATTCGTGACCGGCCATGGCTGTCTCGGCGTTGTGATCCTTGATCGGGTGGGACGACAGTGTGCGGCGGAGCTGTGTCCGGGAAACATCTTCCCAAGCCCATACCCCCAAGGGTACGGCGGCACTCCTCCTGAGCCCAGACACCGCGCACGCTCCGTGAGCGGCCCCCCGACGTCCGTAGGGGTTCACCGGAGCATGCACGAGCCACGCCCGTAACGCAATGGTTGCTGCCCCGTACAGGCGGTTTGCACAGCGTTCACAGATGCGCCTGCGGTGACCGAGCGGCCGGACGGGCGTTGAATCGGGGTGAGCCACCGCCCCAGGGAGTACGAGATGCCCGCACCCCGCCCCAGTGCCGACCCGCGCCCCGTGCCGGACACCGCGAGCGAGGTGATCCGCTGGGCCGCCTTCAGCTGCGTACTCGTCCCCGTGGTACTGGTCTGGTACGGCACCTCGCTGGCCGGCGCCGCGGGTTGCGCGCTGGGTCTCGCCGCCGTCACGGCGGTCTGCCGGGTGCTGCTGCGCCGCTCCGAGCGGTGCGCCCGGCGTTGCGAGGCGCAAAGAGGTGGACGTCACACCCGGGAGCAGACACCGGTCGACTGACCTGTTTCCGCGCCTTCGAACGTTTCTTTTCAGCCAACTTCTCGATATCGGCCAGGAGGGGTCCGAACCACCCTCCAACCCCCGTTCCACCTGCACGGAAAGGGTCTACGGGCCGCTGCGCACCCTACGCGGTTTGGCCACTGCGACAAGGCGCACTTCCCTGCGCGCCTCGGGAGTGCAACGCTTCGTGATCGAATGCTTCACGCCAAGTTGTCATGTCGACAATGTGCCGCGTGGGGAGCTGGTCACCGTGCGATCGCGGGAGCCAGTAAATTCGATCTTGACTGTCTTTACGGCGGGGGACTCGTGCAGGACCGAGGGGAAACGTGCAGGAGCGACACAACCGAGGAGCCGCGACCACCGAGGGGGGCTTAGCAGTATGAGCCACGACTCCACTGCCTCGCCGGACGCCACGGCCCGGAAACTGTCCGGGCGACGCCGCAAGGAGATCGTCGCGGTGCTGCTGTTCAGCGGCGGCCCCATTTTCGAGAGTTCCATTCCGCTGTCGGTGTTCGGGATCGACCGCCAGGACGCCGGCGTGCCGCGCTACCGCCTGTTGGTGTGTGCCGGCGAGGAAGGCCCGCTGCGGACCACAGGGGGCCTGGAACTGACCGCACCGCATGGGCTGGAGGCGATCTCGCGCGCCGGGACGGTCGTCGTACCGGCCTGGCGTTCGATCACCTCACCACCACCGGAGGAGGCGCTCGACGCGCTGCGTCGGGCCCACGAGGAGGGCGCCCGGATCGTCGGGCTGTGCACGGGCGCGTTCGTGCTCGCGGCGGCCGGACTGCTGGACGGCCGCCCGGCGACCACTCACTGGATGTACGCACCGACGCTGGCCAAGCGCTACCCGTCGGTCCACGTGGATCCACGCGAGCTGTTCGTCGACGACGGCGACGTGCTCACGTCGGCGGGGACGGCGGCCGGAATCGATCTCTGTCTCCACATCGTGCGGACGGACCACGGCAACGAGGCGGCCGGCGCGCTGGCCCGCCGCCTGGTGGTCCCGCCGCGCCGGTCCGGCGGGCAGGAGCGCTACCTCGACCGGTCTTTACCCGAGGAGATCGGCGCCGACCCGCTCGCCGAGGTCGTCGCCTGGGCGCTGGAACACCTCCACGAGCAGTTCGACGTGGAGACACTGGCGGCACGCGCCTACATGAGCCGCCGTACGTTCGACCGCCGGTTCCGCTCGCTGACGGGCAGCGCACCCCTTCAGTGGCTGATCACCCAGCGGGTGCTGCAGGCGCAGCGGCTGCTGGAGACGTCGGACTACTCCGTGGACGAGGTGGCGGGCCGGTGCGGCTTCCGCTCGCCGGTGGCCCTGCGCGGCCACTTCCGCCGCCAGCTCGGCTCGTCCCCCGCCGCCTACCGGGCCGCCTACCGGGCCCGCCGGCCGCAGGGCGACAAGCCGGGTGAGCCGGAGACGGCGGTGCAGCAGCCCGGCCAGCACGGCGCGCCCGCGGGCCTGTCCGGCCCGGTGGGCGGTCCGCCGCCCGGCCTGCCGTACGAGCACCGGGACGGCGGGGTGCCGATGCAGGCCCGCCGGGCCGCCGCCGGAGCGGTGGGGCTGCTGCCGGGACCGCGCAGCGGCAGCTGAGCGCGGAGGAAAGCTCAGGCAAGGAGGAGAGGGGGCGAGCGCCGGCTCGGCCCCTCTCTTCCGTACCGGCGGCTTCTCCGTCCCGACGGCCCCCGTCACAGGGGGCACCCAAAAGCCCAGGTCCGCTTTAGGGTGGTCGCATGAACGATCGCATGGTGTGGATCGACTGCGAGATGACCGGCCTCTCGCTGTCCGACGACGCTCTCATCGAGGTGGCCGCCCTCGTCACCGACTCCGAGCTGAACGTGCTCGGCGAAGGGGTCGACATCGTCATCCGGCCGCCGGCCCGGGCGCTGGAGACGATGCCGGAGGTGGTGCGTCAGATGCACACCGCGTCCGGGCTGCTCGCCGAGCTGGAGAACGGTACGACCCTTCAGGACGCCGAGGAGCAGGTCCTCGCCTATGTCCGGGAGTACGTGAAGGAGCCCGGCAAGGCCCCGCTGTGCGGCAACTCCGTCGGCACCGACCGCGGCTTCCTGCTGCGGGACATGCCGACGCTGGAGGACTACCTCCACTACCGCATCGTCGACGTGTCCTCGGTCAAGGAGCTGGCCCGCCGCTGGTACCCGCGGGCGTACTTCAACAGCCCGGAAAAGAACGGCAACCACCGGGCCCTCGCCGACATCCGCGAGTCGATCGCCGAGCTGCGCTACTACCGCGAGGCCATCTTCGTGCCGCAGCCCGGCCCGGACTCCGACACCGCGAGGACGATCGCCGCCCGGCACGTCCTGCCCGCGCGGTAGCCGCCGCGCGGGGGCCGCGCGAAAACCTGTGCGCGAGCACCCCTTCGGACCCTGTAGACTTCTTCTCGGCCGGTCGGGGAAAACACTCCTCGAACAGCCGGTCATGGTGGGTGTAGCTCAGCTGGTAGAGCACCTGGTTGTGGTCCAGGATGCCGCGGGTTCGAGTCCCGTCACTCACCCTGAGTGATCAGCCGGTGACTCCGTCGCAAGACGGGTCACCGGCTGATTCTGTTTTCCCCCCGGAAAGCCCCCACGGAAAAACCCCGCGGAGATCCCGCGGCGAGGCCCGCACGCGCCGCCTCCGCCCGCCGATCCAGGAAGCCGGCACCCGCTGAACGGGGAAGCCGGCCCGCCTCACGACGACGCCCGCACCACCAGTTCCGTGGGCAGCACGGCCCGGCGGCGGTCCAGGCCCCGGGACGCGGGCGGGCGGCGGTCGGCGATCTCCGTCTGGAGGAGGCCGATCATCGCGCGGCCCATCTCCTGTATGGGCTGGCGGACGCTGGTCAGCGGCGGGTCCATGTGGCGGGCGATGGCGGAGTCGTCGTAGCCGACCAGGGCGACGTCGTCGGGGATGCGACGGCCCGCCTCGCGCAGCACCTGCCGGGCGCCGGCCGCCATCACGTCGGAGCCGGCGAAGACCGCGTCCAGGCCGGGGTGACGGGAGAGGAGGAGCTGCATCGCGCGGCGGCCGCCCTCCTCGGTGAAGTCGCCCGGCTCGATCAGGAGGTCGTCCGCCGGATGACCCGCGTCGCGCAGGGCGTCGCGGTAGCCGTCGACGCGGCGCTGGGCGCCGTAGACGTCCAGGCGGCCGGTGATGTGCGCGATCCGGCGGCGGCCACGGCCCAGCAGGTGCTCCACCGCCGAGCGGGCGCCGCCGTAGTTGTCCGAGTCCACCGAGGTGAGCGACTCGGCCGCCGAGCGCGGGCCGCTGATCACGGCCGGGATCTCCAGCTGGGACAGCAGGTCGGGGAGGGGGTCGTCGGCGTGGACGGAGACCAGCAGGACCCCGTCGACGCGGTGGGCCGCCAGGTACTGGGCGAGACGCTGCCGCTCGCGGTCGCTGCCGGCGAAGATCAGGAGCAACTGCATCTCGGTGTCGGCGAGTTCGGCGCCGACGCCCCGCAGGATGTCCGAGAAGTACGGTTCCGCGAAGAAGCGGGTCTCCGGCTCGGGGACGACCAGGGCGATGGCGTCGGTGCGGTTGGCCGCGAGGGCGCGGGCGGCGGTGTTGGGGACGTACCCCAACTCGGCGACGGCGGCCTCGACCGCGGCACGGGTGGCGTCGCTGACCCGGGGCGAGCCGTTGATCACCCGGGAGACCGTTCCCCGTCCGACCCCGGCCCGGGCGGCGACCTCTTCGAGCGTGGGCCGCCCTCCGCTCCGGCCCCGCCCTCCATGGCTTGCCATGGGCTCCGCCTTTCTCGCCGCGTCCTGCGTGTCCTGCTTATGGCTGGAATCTAACAGTCCTGGCCAGAGTGACGAGCGGTGCGAGGAGACGCGCGAGGGCAGTTAACAGGCAGATAACTGAACGCGGTTCGCCCCGTCCGCTCCCTTGACACCCCGCCGGGAACCGACGACTCTTCAACACATCACTTGTGGGAGCGCTCCCACAGTACCTGACACCTACACATCCCGCACGTTCCCCGCCCGAGCCGCAGCGAGTACGAACGGGCCCGATTTCCATGCAGTTGGCCGGGGGGTCGGCACGTCAGGCAACAGGAGGACGCAATGCGCACGAGCATCCGCCGGTCCCAGCGGCTGATGGCCCTCGCGGCCGTCGCCGCGCTGACCACGGGGCTGCTGGCCGGCTGCGCCAACGACTCGGACGACGGCTCGTCCGACAACTCGGGCGGCGACGGCGGTGGCGGCAAGGGCAGGATCACGCTGACCATCGGAACCTTCGGCGTCTTCGGTTACAAGCAGGCCGGCCTGTACGACGAGTACATGAGGCTGCACAAGGACATCAACATCAAGGAGAACGTCACCACCAGAACAGACGTGTACTGGCCGAAGGTGCTCACCCGCCTCCAGGCCGGCTCCGGCACCGACGACATCCAGGCCATCGAGGTCGGCAACATCACCGAGGCCGTGCAGACCCAGGCGGACAAGTTCGTGGACCTCGGCAAGGAGGTCGACAAGTCGCAGTGGCTGGACTGGAAGCTCGCCCAGGCCACCACCAAGGACGGCAGGACCATCGGCCTCGGCACCGACGTCGGTCCGATGGCGATCTGCTACCGCAAGGACCTGTTCAAGAAGGCCGGCCTGGAGACGGACCGGAACAAGCTGGCCGCCCAGTGGAAGGGCGACTGGGCCAAGTACGTCGACGTGGGCAAGCAGTACATGAAGAAGGCGCCGAACGGCACCAAGTTCGTGGACTCCGCCTCCTCCGTCTACAACGCGGCCCTCGGCGGCGCCGACACCCGGTACTACGACAAGGACGGCAACGTCGTCTGGGACAAGTCCGACGGCGTGAAGAAGGCCTGGGACGCCGCGATGACGGTGGCCACGAGCGACATGTCCGCCAAGCTGAAGCAGTTCGACAAGCCATGGGACCAGGGCTTCGCCAACGGCACCTTCGCCTCCGTCGCCTGCCCGGCCTGGATGATCGGCTACATCGAGCAGAAGTCCGGTGACTCGGGCAAGGGCAACTGGGACGTCGCCGCGGCCCCGACCGCGGCCAACTGGGGCGGCTCCTTCCTCGGCGTGCCGACGGCGGGCAAGCACCAGAAGGAGGCCATCGAGCTGGCGAAGTGGCTGACCGCGCCGGAGCAGCAGGCGAAGGTCTTCGCCAAGCAGGCCAGCTTCCCGTCCACGCCGTCGGCCTACGCGGGCCTGAAGCCGGCCGCCGACACCACGGCGTACTTCTCGGGCGCGCCGATCACGCAGATCTTCGCCGACTCCGCGAAGACGATCCCGGTCCAGTACTTCGGCATCAAGGACCAGCCGATCAACACCGCGCTGACCGACGTCGGCATCCTCCAGGTCGAGCAGAAGGGCAAGTCGCCCGAGCAGGGCTGGGACGCCGCGAAGAACGAGATCAAGGACGTGCTCGGCCAGTGAGCAGCTCCAAGCAGGCTCTCGCGCGTACCGCGTCGAGCGCCGAGGCCGCGCCCGGCTCCACGCCGGGCGCGGCCCGGGGCGCTCGCGGTCGCGGTGCCCCGGCGGGCGCCGACTCCTGGCGCAGCCGGCTGTACCGCTGGGACATGAAGGCGTCGCCGTACGCCTTCGTCGCCCCCTTCTTCATCCTCTTCGGGGCCTTCTCCCTGGTCCCGCTGCTCTACACGGCCTGGTACTCGCTGCACAACGTGCAGCTGTCGGCCCTCGACCACCAGACCTGGGCGGGCCTGGACAACTACCAGCACCTGCTGTCCTCGGACTTCTTCTGGAACGCCCTGAAGAACACCCTGAGCATCGGCGTCATCTCGACCGTGCCCCAGCTGCTGGCCGCGCTCGCGCTCGCGCACCTGCTCAACTACAAGCTGCGCGGCTCGACCGTGTGGCGCGTGGTGATGCTGACCCCGTACGCCACCTCGGTGGCCGCGGCGACCCTGGTGTTCACGCTGCTGTACTCGTGGGACGGCGGCATGGTCAACTGGGTCCTCCACTTCTTCGGGGTGGATCCCGTCAACTGGCGGGAGTCGGACTGGGGTTCGCAGTTCGCGGTCTCCTCCATCGTGATCTGGCGGTGGACCGGGTACAACGCGCTGATCTACCTGGCCGCCATGCAGGCGATCCCGGCCGACCTGTACGAGTCGGCGGCGATCGACGGTGCCAGCCGCTGGCAGCAGTTCCGGCACGTGACCGTTCCGCAGCTGCGGCCGACGATCCTGTTCACGGTGGTCGTCTCCACCATCGGCGCGACCCAGCTCTTCGGTGAGCCGCTGCTGTTCGGCGGGGTCAGCGGGTCCAAGGGCGGCTCGGAGCACCAGTACCAGACCCTCGGCCTGTACATGTACGACCAGGGCTGGATCATCGGCAACCTCGGCAAGGCGTCCGCGATCGCCTGGTCGATGTTCCTCATCCTGCTGATCATCGCCGCGGTCAACCTGCTGCTCACCCGACGGCTGAGGAAGTCCCAATGACCACCACTGAACTCACGCTGCCCCGGAAGACCGGCGGGCGCCGGGGCCGGATGGGCGCGGGCAAGCAGCTGCACGCCGGCCCGGTGACCTATGTCGTGCTGACCGTGTTCGCGCTGGTCTCGCTGGCCCCGCTGGTGTGGACGGCGATCGCGGCCTCCCGGACCGACCGGCGCCTCGCCGAGACCCCGCCGCCGCTGTGGTTCGGCGGCAACCTGTTCAAGAACCTCCAGGCGGCCTGGGACGAGGCCGGGCTCGGCACCGCGATGGTCAACTCGGTGGTCGTGGCGGGCACGATCACGGTGAGCACGGTGCTGTTCTCCACCCTGGCCGGCTTCGCCTTCGCCAAGCTGCGGTTCCGGTTCTCCGGCCTGCTGTTGCTGCTGACCATCGGCACGATGATGATCCCGCCGCAGCTCGCCGTCGTACCGCTGTACCTGTGGATGTCGGACCTGGGCTGGTCGAACCAGCTGCAGACGGTGATCCTGCCGAGCCTGGTGACCGCGTTCGGTACGTTCTTCATGCGGCAGTACCTGGTACAGGCGCTGCCGACCGAGCTGATCGAGGCGGCCCGGGTGGACGGGGCGAGCAGTCTGCGGATCGTCTGGCACGTGGTCTTCCCGGCGGCGCGCCCCGCGATGGCGGTGCTGGGCCTGCTGACGTTCGTGTTCGCCTGGAACGACTTCCTGTGGCCGATCATCGCCCTGAACCAGCAGAACCCGACCGTGCAGGTGGCCCTGAACTCGCTCGGTACCGGGTACGTCCCCGACCAGGCGGTGATCATGGCGGGGGCGCTGCTCGGCACGCTGCCGCTGCTGGTCGCCTTCCTGCTGTTCGGCAAGCAGATCGTGGGCGGGATCATGCAGGGCGCGATCAAGGGCTGATCCGCCCGTCCGCTTCACGGGGGCCGGGTCACCGCCGTCCCGGCCCCTCCTCCACGCATCCACCGGCTCTTGAGACCCTTCATGGGAGCGCTTCCATGCCTGACTCCGTTTCGTCCGTGACCTTTCCTCCCGCCTTCCTCTGGGGCGCCGCGACCTCGGCGTACCAGATCGAGGGGGCGGTGCGGGAGGACGGGCGCACCCCCTCCATCTGGGACACCTTCAGCCATACACCGGGCAGGACGGCCGGCGGCGAGACCGGGGACGTCGCGGTCGACCACTACCACCGCTACCGCGACGACGTGGCGCTCATGGCGGAGCTGGGCCTGACCGCGTACCGCTTCTCCGTCTCCTGGTCACGGGTGCAGCCGACGGGCCGGGGCCCGGCGGTCCAGCGGGGCCTGGACTTCTACCGCCGCCTGGTCGACGAACTGCTGGCGCGGGGCATCAAGCCGGCGCTCACCCTCTACCACTGGGACCTGCCGCAGGAGCTGGAGGACGCGGGCGGCTGGCCGGTGCGGGACACCGCGTTCCGGTTCGCGGAGTACGCGCAGCTCGTCGGCGAGGCGCTGGGCGACCGGGTGGAGCACTGGATCACCCTCAACGAGCCGTGGTGCAGCGCCTTCCTGGGCTACGGCTCGGGGGTGCACGCGCCCGGCCGGACCGACCCGGCGGCCTCGCTGCGCGCGGCCCACCACCTCAACCTCGGCCACGGGCTGGCCGTCTCGGCCCTGCGGTCGGTGATGCCGGCCCGCAACCAGATCGCGATCAGCCTCAACTCCTCGGTGGTACGGCCCCTCTCCCAGGACCCGGCCGACCTGGTCGCGGCCCGCCGGATCGACGACCTGGCCAACGGCGTCTTCCACGGTCCGATGCTGCGCGGCGCGTATCCGTCGACGCTGTTCGACGCCACCCGCTCGGTCACCGACTGGTCGTACGTCCTCGACGGCGACGTCCGCACCATCAACGCCCCGCTGGACGCGCTCGGCCTGAACTACTACACCCCGACCCTCGTGTCGGCCGCGTCCGGCGAGGTCAAGGGGCCCCGGGCGGACGGCCACGGCAGCAGCGCCCACTCGCCCTGGCCCGCCTGCGACGACATCGTCTTCCACCAGACCCCCGGCGAACGCACGGAGATGGGCTGGACGATCGACCCGACGGGCCTGTACGACCTGATCATGCGCTACACGCGCGAGGCACCCGGCCTGCCGCTCTACGTCACCGAGAACGGCGCGGCCTACGACGACAAGCCCGACCCGGAGGGCCGGGTGCACGACCCCGAGCGCATCGCCTACCTGCACGGCCACCTGTCGGAGGTGCGCCACGCCATCGCCGACGGCGCCGATGTGCGCGGCTACTTCCTGTGGTCGCTGATGGACAACTTCGAGTGGGCGTACGGGTACGGCAAGCGGTTCGGCGCGGTGTACGTGGACTACGCCACGCTGGAGCGGACGCCGAAGTCGAGCGCGCGGTGGTACGCGGAGGCAGCCCGCACGGGGGCGCTGCCGCCGGTGGACTCCGCCGCGTGACCGGCGGCGCGGCCCGTTGTGGGGGCGGGCCGCGCCGGCCGGGACGCGCCTACTTGTACGCCCCGAACGCCTTCGAGAAGGCGGACTTCTCCTGCGTGACGGAGCTGCACGTGGCGTCGGCGGTGGGCTTGGCGCCGCCCGCGCACTGCTTGTCGCGGGTCGCGGACCACATGGACAGCCAGCCGATCCCCTTGGCCCTGGCGAAGTTCACCAGCTGGGTGGCGTCGTCCACCGTGAAGACCTCGGAGGAGACGTCGTTGACACCGATCATCGGGGTGACGGCGACGGTCTTCCAGGCGGCGGAGTCCGACAGCCCCAGTACGCTCTTGACCTGGGCCTGGGTGGCGGTCGCGGCCTGCTCGGCGTAGGTGCCCATGTCACCGCTGTACGAGGGGCCGTAGTCCATCGCCATGATGTTGACGGTGGTGGTCTTCACGCCGTTGGCCTTGGCGTTGGCGAGGAGGTTCACGCCGTCCTGGGTGAGGCCCTCGGGCATCACCGGCAGGGTGAAGGAGACGTCCAGGCCGGGGTGCCGGGTCTGGAGCTTGGCGATGGCCTGGGCGCGGCGGGTGTTGGCGGCGGTGTCGGGCAGCGCGCCGCCCTCGACGTCGAAGTCGACCTTGGTCAGCTTGAACGCGTCGATCGCCTTGCCGTAGGCCGCCGCCAGTGCGTCGGCGGAGGAGCAGGTGGTGGCCAGCTCGGAGCCGGAGGCGCCGCCGAAGGACACGCGGACGTCTCCGCCCTTGGCGCGCAGCGCGCCGATCTGCGCGGCCACGGCGTCACCGGTGAGGTCCGTGACACCGCCCCACTTGGGGGTGCAGCCGCCGCCGTCGGTGAGGAAGGCGAGGTTGTAGTCCTTCACGCCGGTCGCGTCGGCGGCGCCGAGCAGGTCGAAGGCCGGGTAGAGGCTGGTGTCGACGTAGGGGGCGAAGCCGGCGGAGGAGGTGGTGCCGGTCCCGGAGCCGGCGCCGGTGCCGCCCGTGGGGGTGGCGGTCGGGGTCGGCGTCGTCGTCCTGGTGGGGGTGGGGGCGGGCGACTGGGTGGTCTGCGTGGGCCGGCCGCTCGGCTCGGGGGTCGCCCCGCCGTCCGCGGAACACCGGGCGTCGTCGATACGGCACCCCGTCGGGTCGCCGCTGCCGTTGACCACGAAGCCGACGGTCACCGACTTGCCGGGGGCCAGGCCGCCGGTGTCCCACTGGGCGGGCCGGACGGTGACGTGCCGGCCGCTGACGCTCGACTCGCCGTTCCAGAGGGAGGAGAGCGTGGCGCCCGCGGGGAGGTCGAACTCCAGCGACCAGGTCTTCTCGGCCTGGCCGGTGTTGTTGGTGACGACGTACTGGGCGGTGTACCCCGTGGACCAGTCGCTGGTCTTCGTGTACGCGGCGTTCACCCCGGCCGCGTTCGCGGTGCCGGTGAGCAGGACCGCGCCGCCGCCGATCACGGCCGCGGCGACCAGGCCGCCTATCGCCTTGTTCCTGCCACTGATCCTGCGCCGGTGCGTGCTCATGCGCGTGCCTGCCTTCGCTGTTCACGGGGTGGGGTGCGGCAGCACGCTAGCGATCAGGAAAGGGACGATCCGGGCGTTCCCTGCTCCGGTCGCAGACCTTAGGGTTCGCTTAAGGAAGCGATCGGGGACGGTTAAAGGTCGAGACCAGTTTGCCCGTTCGGCGCCTGCGTACGGCTCCTCGCTGTCTGCGGCCCACGGTCTTGCGGCCGTCCAGCTGGAACCAGATCCGCACCTCCGTACCGCCCAGCACCGAACCGCCGATGCGGACGTCCCCGCCGGTGGACTCGGCGAGCCGGCGGACGATGTCCAGGCCGAGACCGGTGGAGCCGGCGTGCCCGGAGCCCCGGCCGCGGGCCATCGCCGCGTCCGGGTCGGGTATGCCGGGGCCCGCGTCGGAGACGAGCACGATCACCGCGTCCTCGCCGTTGTGCACGTCGACCGCGAAGGCGGTGCCCTCGGCGGTGTGCCGGAAGACGTTGCCGAGCAGGGCGTCGAGGGCGGCGGCGAGGTCGGCGCGGGCCACGGGTACGCGCACCGGCCGGTCCACGCCGGCCACCCGCCACTTGCGGCCCTCGTCCTCGGCGAGCGCGGACCAGAACTCCATGCGCTGGCGGACCACTTCGGCCGCGTCGCAGCCGGCGCCCGGTCCGGCGGCGGCCGTCTGTGGCTTGGCCTCCCGGGCCGTCCGGATGATGGTGTCGACCTCGCGCTCCAGCTGGGCCACGGCCGCCCGGGTCTGTTCGGCGGCCGGGCCGGCACCGAGGGAGGCCGCGTTCAGCCGGAGCACCGTGAGCGGGGTGCGCAGCCGGTGGGAGAGGTCGGCGGCCAGTTCCCGCTCGTTGGCGAGGAGCTGGACGACCTGGTCGGCCATGGAGTTGAACGCGCCCGCGGCCAGCCGCAGTTCGGTTGGGCCCTCCTCCGGGACGCGGGCGCCCAGTCGGCCCTCGCCCAGTTCGTGCGCGCCCTCGACCAGCCGCCGGGCGGGCCGGACCATGCGCACCCCGAGCCGGTCGGCGACCGCGACCGAGCCGACGATCAGCGCGAGCCCGACGGCCGCGAGCACCGCCCAGGCCGTGCCGACGCCGTTGGTCACCTCGGACTCGGGGACGTACACCTCGACCACCGCGATCGCGCCGGAGCCGAGCGCGACCGGCTGGAGCAGGGTGGAGCCGCCGGGCACGGAGGTGGTGGAGGCGCGGCCGAGTCCGCGCACGGCCTGGATGTCGCGGCCGGCGGCGCGCTGCCGGCCGAGGTCGAGTGCGGGCCGGCCGCCGTCGGCGGGCAGGTGGACGGCCATCCCGGAGTCGGCACCGGCCGAGGCCACCACCCGCTCCAGCTGGTCCCGGTCGGTGGTGATGGACAGCGCGGGCGCGACCGCGGCGGCCTCCCGCTCGGCGTTCGAGAAGGCGCGGTCGCGGGCCATCTCCCTGACGACCAGGCCGAGCGGCACGGCGAAGGCGACCACGACCATCGTGGTGACCGCCAGGCAGACCTTGACCAGGGCCCATCTCATCGCGGGGCCCGCCCGTCGGCCGAGGGCTCCGCGGGGGGTTCGAGCTTCACGCCGACACCGCGCAGGGTGTGCAGATAGCGCGGCCGGGCGGCCGTCTCCCCCAGCTTCCGGCGCAGCCAGGACAGATGGACGTCGATGGTCTGGTCGTCGCCGTAGGACTGCTGCCAGACCTCGGCGAGCAGTTCCCGGCGCGCGACGACGACCCCGGGGCGGCCGGCCAGGAAGGCCAGCAGGTCGAACTCGCGGCGGGTGAGGTCGAGCCGCACCCCGTCCAGCTCGGCCTGGCGGCGCAGCGGGTCGACGGTGAGCCCGCCGACGCGCAGCACGGACGAGGGCGGGGGCTCCGCGCCGCCGGAACGGGCCCGGCGCAGCACGGCCGCCATCCGGGCGGAGAGGTGCTCGACGGAGAACGGCTTGGTCAGGTAGTCGTCCGCCCCGGCGTTCAGCAGCCGGACGATCTCCGTCTCGTCGTCCCGGGCGGTGGCGATGATGACGGGCACGTCGGTGATGCCGCGGAGCATCTTCAGGGCCTCGGAGCCGTCGAGATCGGGCAGTCCGAGGTCCAGGACGACCACGTCGAAGCGGAAATGGGCGACCTCGCGCAGCGCCTCCAGTGCCGTACCGACGCTGCGCACGGTGTGGGCGGCGTCGGTCAGGTGCCGGATGAGCGCCGAGCGTACGAACTGGTCGTCCTCTACCACGAGCACACTTGCCATGCGCCGCACCGTACGCCATGCGGGCAAGGCCGGGCCGGGGCCTGTGGACAACTCGTCACATGTGCGTACGGCCGTTCCCCTGGGGCAGTATGGCCCGCGATGCGCAGAGGATTCGTACACGTACTGGCGTGGCTGCTCGCGACCGGAGCGGCGGTCACGCTGTCGTGGTGGGGTGTGCACACGGTGATGGCGGGGACGGCCTACGAGCCGCCGCGCGCCCTGCCGGTCACGGCGGCCGACGCGGACAGCCGGGACAGGACCTCCGCCTCCCGCGCGCCCGCTCCGTCCCTCACCCCGTCCCCGTCGTCCCCGTCCCGCGAGCGGCCGGCGCCGGCGCCCACGCGCACCCCGGCCCGCACGCGGGAGCCCTCCCCCACCGCCACCGCCTCCGGCCGGGTCAGGTCCTACGACACCGACGGCGGCCGGGCGGTGTTCGACCTGGGCGCCTCCAGCGCGACCCTGGTGTCGGCGACCCCGGGGACCGGCTGGGCGATGCAGGTGTGGAAGACGGAGAGCTGGATCCGCGTGGAGTTCAGCCGGGGCGCGGACCGGGTGTCGGTGTTCTGCACCTGGCACGACGGTCCGCCGCGGGTGGAGGTGGGGACGTACTGACCCCACCGGAGGGGACGGGCGTCAGGGTGCGCAGACGACGTAGACGGTGCCGCTGGCGGCTCCGCCGGTGCCGCGCTGCCGGATGTCGCCCTTCCAGCCGACCGGCTTGCCGGCCGAGTTCCGGACCGGCTCGGTGCGCGCGACGTGCATGCTGTTCGGCCAGTCGACGCCGGCACCGCCACCGGTGGCCGCCCAGCCGGACGGACAGGAGACGGTGGCGGAGCCGTTGGTGAAGTACTTGGACCGGACGACGGGGTTGGTGACCGCGGCGTCGGCCGAGGACGGGGTCAGCGAGTCGAACGCGACCAGGGCGAGGAGGACCGCGGCGACCGCGCCCAGGGCGTAGGCGGTCCGTCGGACAGCAGCGCTCATAACCGTTTCCTTCCGGTTCCCACCGGATTCTTCCGGTGTGCTGAACCACCAGGTCAGCAGCGGCCGTCGGGCGACACGCGGAGCGGCCCCGATTTGGGCGTGAGCTGCCCGAAGCCGACCGTTCCCGACGGTTGGTGACGGTTCGTGTCGGGGTGGCGACCGGCCCGGTGCCGGCAGCGGGGTCCTAGCGGAACACCGAGGGCGGCGGGGCGGGGGAGGCCACCGCGGCATCGTCCGTCACCGGCACCGCGCCGCCCGTGAAGTCGGTGAGCTGCCGGCCGTGTTCGACCCGGCCGGGGTGGGGGTCGGAGGCGGCGCGGCGGGTCAGCTCCGCGAGCGGCAGCGGGAGATCGGAGGCGACCAGGATCGCGTTGCCGAAGCGCTTGCCGCGCAGGACGGCCGCGTCGGCGATCAGCGCGCGTTCGCCGAACCGGGCGGCGGCGGTGGCGATCTGGCCGCGCAGGTGCGCGAGCGGCGGTCCGTCGGCGAGGTTGGCGGCGTAGACCCCGGAGGGCCTCAGCGCGCGGCGGACCTCGTCGAGGAACTCGGTGGAGGTGAGGTGGGCGGGCGTGCGGGCGCCGCTGAACACGTCCGCGACGACCAGGTCGGCCCAGCCGTCCGGCACCTTGGCGAGCCCCGCGCGGGCGTCGTCCGTCCGCACCCGGATCCGTGCGTTCGGGTCCAGCGGCAGCTCCCGGCGGACCAGCTGGACCAGGCGGGCGTCACGCTCCACGACCTGCTGGGTGGAGCGGGGCCGGGTCGCGGCGACGTACCGGGCGAGGGTGAACGCGCCGCCGCCGAGGTGCACGGCGTGCACCGGCTTGCCGGGCGGGGCGACGAGGTCGATGACGTGGCCGAGGCGGCGCTGGTACTCGAAGGAGAGGTACGCCGGGTCGTCCAGGTCGACGTGCGACTGGGGCGCGCCGTCGATCAGCAGGGTCCAGGCCCGGCCGCGGTCCGGATCGGGTACGAGCCGCGCGAGCCCGCCGTCGACCGGCTCCTCGACGGCGGCTGCTGCGGCCGACCTGCGGCGCGTGTTCCTGGACCTGCCCATCCGTCCATTTTCGCAGGCGTGGGGCCGTCCGCCGCGCCGGAGCCGCTCAGCGGCAGTTGTCGGCCGCCTCGATCAGGCGGGCCGCCTCGCCCAGGGCCCGGCGCAGGACCACCGGGTCGGTGGCGAGGTCGGCCTCGCCGGGGGGCAGCAGCCAGTCGGAGCCCTCCACCGGGGGCCCGGGGTTCAGCCGCAGCCCGCGCCCGTTCGTCTCGGTGCAGGTGCTGCCGGGCAGGTCCCAGCCGGCGGCCGTACCGGCCGGCACCAGGAAGCCGAGGGTGCCGCAGCCGTCGTCGTGCAGCACGGGTCCGACGGCGTCCGCGGCGCCCCGCCGCAGGATGTCGACCGCCTCCAGCCCCTGCCGGGTCGGTACCGTCACGAGGTCGCACGACAGCGACGGCGACGTACAAGGGTCGTTGCTCTGGCTGGTCTCCATGCCGGCCTCCACCACACAGCCTGTTGCGGTCCATGGGGTCCAACGCGCGAGTGGCGTCAACGGCTACGGCACAAGTGCGCCGCAAAGGATGGCACTTCATGGCAGATCGTGGATGAGATATCCGGTTTGTAGCCAAACACAGCGTGGCGGGCCGGTCACAGCAGGTACGTTCATGCCCGCCGGAACCAGGGCGTCCCACGGGCAACTCGTCCCGAAACGGCCTGGACCCCGGCATGGTTCGACGGTTCGCACGAGAGGACCCGGCCATGGCGTCGTCAACCGTGACCTCGTCACACCCCGAACGGCCAGCCCGGCCGAACCTCGCCTTCCGGCAACTGCGCGGCCGGCGTTCACCGGCCGAGTTCGCGGCGCTGGTACGGCGGGCGGCACGGGAGATCGGTGAGCGGGTGAGCTGTGACGCGCGCTACATCGGCCGGGTCGAGGCCGGCGAGATCCGCTGCCCCAACTACGCGTACGAACGGGTGTTCCTGCACATGTTCCCCGGCCGCACGCTCACCGACCTCGGCTTCGCCCCCCGCTCGTCCGTCCGCGGGCGCGCGGCGCGCACGGCCGGGGAGGCGCCGGAGGCGCTCGCCCCCGACGCGGGGCCCGGTGAGTCGGGCGGGATCCCCGATCCGTATGACCCGCAGGACCCCCACGAGAAAGACCCCCTGAACCACGAGGAGAGCGACGTGCTGCGTCGCGCATTCATGACCGGCGGAGGCGCCACGGTGGCCGCCGCCACTCTGGCCCCGCTGGGGCTCAACACGCCCGCCACGGCGGCGGAACGGCCGCTGCGGCGCGCGGGAACCCCCGAGGCGACGGCGCTGGAGGAGGCCGTCCGCCGGATCCGGCTGCTTGACGACCGGCACGGCGCGGACGGCCTCTACCGGCGCGCGGCGGCTCCGCTGCGCGCCGCCTACGCGCTGCTCGACGCCGGCGCGACCCGGCAGACCACCGCCGACCGGCTGCACGCGGGCGCCGGTGAACTCGCCATCTCCGTGGGCTGGCTGGCCCACGACTCCGGCCGCTTCGACGACGCGCGCTCGCACTACGCGGAGGCGCTGGCCACCGCCCGCATGACCGGCGACCCGGCGCTGGAGGCGCACGCCTTCTGCAACACCGCGTTCCTGGCCCGGGACGCCGGGCGTCCCCGGGAGGCGGTCCGGGCCGCGCAGGCCGCGCAGCGCGCCGCCCGGTCGCTCGGCTCGAACCGGCTGATGTCGCTGCTCGCGCTGCGCGAGGCGGGCGGCTGGGCCGGGCTCGCCGACCGCACCGCCTGCGAGCAGGCGCTGGTGCGCGCGCAGGCCCTCTTCGACCGGGGCCGTTCGGACGCCGACCCCGAGTGGATGAGCTTCTACGGAGAGGCGGAGCTGGAGGGGCTGGAGGCGCAGTGCTGGTCCACGCTGGGCGACTGGCGGCGGGCGTCCCGGCACGCGCGGCGGGCGACACGTCTGCAGGATCCGCACTTCACGCGCAACATCGCGCTCTACACGGCGGAGCTGGCCGACGACCTCGCCCGCGAGGGCCGTCCCGACGAGGCGGCGGAGGCGGGGTTGCGGGTGCTCGGGTTGCTGGACCAGGTCCAGTCCTCCCGCATCCAGACGATGCTCGCGGGTACGGCGCGGGTGCTGCTGCCGCACCGGCGGGCTTCGGGGGTGTCGGCCTTCCTCGACCGCCACGCCTCGCTGCCGCGGCGGGTGTAGGGCCGGTCGCGCCCACGTGGCGCGGCCGCGTCCCGGCACGGCCCCGGCCCACCGCCTCAGCCGGCCAGGTGCCCCACGTCGTTCCAGCTCTCGATCGCCGGTTCGCCGTAGGCCCAGCCCAGGACGGACAGGGAGGTGGGGTTCAGGCGGATGCGGGCGGCGAAGTCCAGGGGAAGCCCCAGCCAGCGGGCGCCGATCGAGCGCAGGATGTGGCCGTGGGCGAAGACGAGGACGTCACGGTCGGCGGAGCGGGCCCAGGAGACGACCTCGTCCGCGCGCGCGGTGACCTCGGCGAGGGTCTCGCCCCGCGGGACCCCGTCCCGCCAGATCAGCCAGCCGGGCCGGACGGCCTGGATCTCCGCCGGGGTCATGCCCTCGTACGCGCCGTAGTCCCACTCCATGAGCGTGTCCCACGCCGTGGCACGGTCGCCGAAGCCGGCCAGTTCGCACGTCTCGCGCGCGCGGGAGAGCGGGCTGGTGCGCACCTCCGCCCCGGCCAGTCCGTCCAGCGGCGCCCGGTGCAGCCGCTCGCCGAGCAGCTTGGCCCCGCGCCGGCCCTCCTCCAGCAGCGGCACGTCGGTCCTGCCCGTGTGCTTGCCGGACAGCGACCACGCCGTCTGTCCGTGCCGGGCCAGCAGGATGCGCGGTGCCATGGCTGCCTCTCGGTGAGTGGATGCGGTCCTTCCATCATCGCGCACCCTGGTCCGAGGCAACCGGCGGGGCGATCCCGGCGTCTTGCAGGGCTGACGCACCGGCGTGATCGGAGCGCCGTGATGGGCGCAGGAGGCACACCGTAAAGTGGCACGGTCGCCCGCCGGGGCGCCGCACAGCAGAAGGGGGAGGGCATCGGATGCCGCAGACCGAGACACCGGGCACCGAGGTGGCCCCGCGGCCCCGGCTGCGCTGGTGGACCGAGCTGCCCCTGATCCTGCTGGTCTACGGCTGCTACTCGGCCGGCCGGCTCCTCGCGCGCGGTGACGTCACCAGCGCCGTCGACCACGGCCTGGCGATCCTGCGCGTCGAGAAGGCCCTGCACCTCAACGCCGAGCACCCGCTGAACCGGCTGTTCACGCGCGAGGCCTGGCTCGGGGTGCCGGCCGACTTCTGGTACGCCTCGCTGCACTACCTGGTCACGCCCGCCGTCCTGGTCTGGCTGTTCCACGCGCGTGCCCGGCACTACCGGGCGGCCCGCACCTGGCTGATGACGTCGACGTTCCTGGGGCTGATCGGCTTCACCCTGCTGCCGACCTGCCCGCCCCGGCTGCTCTCCGCAGGCCACGGTTTCGTGGACACGATGGCGCAGTACAGCTCGTACGGCTGGTGGGGCGGCGCGGCCAGCGCCCCGCGCGGCATGGGCGGCATGACCAACCAGTACGCGGCGATGCCGAGCCTGCACGTGGGCTGGGCGCTGTGGTGCGGGGTCATGCTGTGGCGCCACGGCGGTACGCGCCTGACGAAGGTCCTCGGTGTCGTCTACCCGCTGATGACCGCGCTCGTGGTCATGGGCACCGCCAACCACTACCTGCTGGACGCGGTCGCCGGCGTCGCCGCGATGGGCGTCGGCCTGCTGCTGGCACCGCGCGTGATCCGGGCCGTGGACCTGGTCCGGACCCGGTCGGCGCGCCGTGTCGCACCGGCCGCGGACGGCACGGGTTCCCCGATTGTCAGTGCCGGGTGCCAGACTTCCGCGGGTGAGCGAATTCCACGGCAGCGCGAGTCGCGGCTCGACCCCGCGGCCGGACCGGACGCCTCCCCCGTCGACGTCGGCGAGCAGGCTCCGACACCGGCTCGCTGAGCTGCGCGGTCCCGACGTACCGGCCAAGGCCCTGGACGCCCGCGCCCTCGCGGCGCTCGCCGCGAACCCGGGGTGCGCCCGGCGGGCGGTCCTGGACGGCGCCGGGGTGGACAAGGCCCGGCTGGCGAACGCGCTGGGCGCGCCGTCCGGTTTCGGGCAGTCGCAGTTCGCGCTGACCCGGGGCAACGCGTTCGAGGCGCGGGTGAAGGCGGACGGCGGCGCGGAGCTGCTGCGGCTGGCGCACGCCCGGCTCGACCCGGGCGCCGAACCCCCCGCCGGGGCGGCCGTGCCGGACCTGAGCGCGCACGGCCCCGAGGGGCGCACGGCGCGTACGGCGCTGGCGCTGCGCGAGGCCGTGCGGGCCGGCGGCTGGACGCTGCTGGACCACCCGATGCTCGCCCTGGACGTCGCCGGTTCGCTCGCCTTCCTGGAGCCGGACGCGGTGGTGGTGCACCCGGACGGCAGCTGGTCGGTGGTGGAGATCAAGTCCTTCCCGATGGTGGACGGCGCCGCCGACCCCGCGAAGGTGGGCGCGGCGGCCCGGCAGGCGGCCGTCTACGTGCTCGCGCTGGAGGAGGTCGCGGCCCGGCTCGCGGAGCCGGAGGGGCACGCCCCCGCCCCGCGGGTGCGCCACCGGGTGCTGCTGGTGTGCCCGAAGGACTTCTCCAACCTGCCCGCGGGCTCCGCCGTGGACGTCCGCAAGCAGCGCGCCGTCACCGCGCGCCAGCTGGCCCGGCTCACCCGCATCGAGGAACTCACCGACGCGCTGCCCGAGGGCACCTGTTTCGCGCCCGACCGGCCCGCCGAGGATCTGACGGCGGCCGTGGAGGCGGTGCCGGCGACGTACGCGCCCGAGTGCCTGTCCGCCTGCGAACTGGCCTTCCACTGCCGCGACCGGGCCCGCTCGGCCGGCGCGGTCACCCGCCTCGGCCGGCCCCTGCGGGCCGAACTGGGCGGCCTGGCCACGGTCGGGGAGGTCCTGGCCGCGGCCCGCGGCGAGAGCGGCGACCCGGACGACCCGGCGGTGGCCGCCCTGCGCCGCGCGGCGGCCCTGCGCGCGGAAGCCCTCCGGGTGGCCGGCACGACGGCCTCGCGGACGGCCGCGGGCGTCGCGGCCCCCCGCGCGCAGACACCGGCAGCGCGGACACCGGCAGGGGACACCGCCGCGACCGCCCGGGACGCTCTGGCGACGGCCCGGGAGGCGACCACGTGTCCCTGATCACCACCCTCGCCCGGCTGGAGGCCGTCGGCAGTGGCCGGGCGCAGCCGGCCGCGACGGTCCGGCACCGGCATCTGTCCGACCACCCGCTGGTGTTCGTGCCGCTCACCACGGCCGGCGAGACCGGCGCCCCGCTCGGCGCGCTGGTCGGCACCGACCGGGACGCGCCCCGCCTGCTGGTCGTCCCCCAGCCCCGCGACCGCGACCTGCGCTTCACGTTCCTCGCCGACCTGGCCGACGTCGTCCTGCCGTACATCGAGGCGTACGCGGAGTCCGTGGAGGCGGCCGAGCGCACCGAGACGGACCCGGAGACCGGCAAGCGGGTCAAGGTGGAGGCCGAGCTGTGCGCGGACGCGCCCCAGCTGATCGTGCCGAGCCGCACGGGCCTGGACCTCGTACGGCTGCTGGGCCGCTCGATGCGGTTCCGGCGCACCGCCGAGCAGGACCCGGACGCGCCCTACCCGGCGCCGCCCCGGGTGCCGCTGCTCGGCCGCTGGCTCACCCACTACGGCGAGCGGGCCCGGGTGCCGGGCTCCTCGCTGCTGCTCGCCCTGACCGACGTGCTGTCCCGGCACTGGGCGACCGGCCAGTCCGGCCTCGAGGACCAGCACCTGGGCGCGCTGCTCGCCTGGATCGACCCCCCGGAGGGCCGGACCGGCGCCGAGGCCGCCCGCCGGGCCGAACTCGCCCGGGACGCCGACGGGCAGCTGCTGTGCCCGCCGGCCGGTCCCGCCACCGACCCCGCGTTCGACAACAGGCTGCTGGCCCCGGCGATCGAGCGCTACGACCGCGCGCGTACCGCCCTGGCCGCCGCCGAGGACCCGCTGGAGGCCGACGACCGGCTGGCCGCGCTCACCCGGGCCGAGCGGGAGGTCCGGGACCTGGTCGACAGCCGCGCCCGGCCCACCTGGGACGCGGTGTGGCGGGGACTGGACCTGCTGCGGGCCCTCCCGGCCGGGGCGCACGTGGAGGAGCGCTGGACCCGGGACCGCTGGTCGTTCACCGCGCACCGGGACCGGGTGCTGGCCGGCGAGCCCCCGCAGCCGCGCCGGGACGACGCGGTGACGGCCGCGAACAAGCTGGCCACGCGCGAGCGGGAGCAGGCCCGGCTGGAGGCGCAGGAGGCGCTGGACGACCCGCTGGTGATGGCGGAGCGGCGGCTGGCCGGGGAGGCGTTCGCCGGCGAGGTGATTGACGTCGTGATGGCGTACAGCGAGGGCAGGCGGCCGAGCCCGCGCCCGCTGGTGACGGTCCGCACGGAGGACCGGCCGCATCTGGCGGGGCGGGCGAAGGTGTACCGCTCGCTGGGCGGCAGGCCGCAGTCGGCGGAGTTCGCCGGGCAGGAGGAGGACGGGGCGCTGGTGCTGCGGATCCTGGACAAGATGGGCCGCGGCAAGGAGCCCGAGCCCGGGTCGGTGCCGGAGAAGGGCGACCTGGTCTGCTTCACCCTCTTCGAGCACGAGCAGCGCGGCGGGGCGAAGCTGCCCGACCCCGAGGAGACCCCCTGGACGCACGGCGGCCCGCCGGGCGAGCCGGCACCGGAGGCGCCCGACCCCGTGACCGAGGAGGACGTGCTGTGACGACCGTCGACTTCGACCCCGGAGCCGCGGCCGCCCAGGCCACCGACGCGATCCTGCACGACACGCTGCACGGCGGCGAGCGGGGCGTGGTGGTCGACTCCCCGCCCGGCGCCGGCAAGTCCACGCTGGTGGTCCGCGCGGCCCTGGAGCTGGCCGGCGCGGGCCGCCCGCTGATGGTCGTGGCGCAGACCAACGCCCAGGTGGACGACCTGGTCCTGCGTCTGGCGGAGAAGGACCCCGAGCTGCCGGTGGGCCGCCTGCACAGCAGCGACGCCGACGCGTACGACCGGGCGCTGGACGCCCTGCCCCAGGTCCGCACGTCGGCGAAGGCGGCGGACCTGAACGGCCTCCCGGTGGTGCTGTCCACGGCCGCGAAGTGGGCGCACGTGAAGGTGGACGAGCCGTGGCGGCACGCGATCGTGGACGAGGCGTACCAGATGCGCTCGGACTCGCTGCTGGCCGTGGCCGGCCTGTTCGAGCGGGCGCTGTTCGTGGGCGACCCGGGCCAGCTGGACCCGTTCTCGATCGTCGGCAGCGAGCAGTGGGCGGGCCTGTCCTACGACCCGTCGGCCTCCGCGGTGACGACCCTGCTGGCGCACAACCCGGGCCTGCCCCAGCACCGCCTCCCGGTGTCCTGGCGCCTGCCCGCGTCCGCGGCGCCCCTGGTCTCCGACGCGTTCTACCCGTACACGCCCTTCCGCAGCGGCACCGACCACGGCGACCGCCGCCTCACCTTCGCGGTCCCCTCCGACGGCTCGGGTCCGGACCGGGTGATCGACGAGGCGGCCGGGTCCGGCTGGGGCCTGCTGGAGCTGCCCGCCCGGCACACCCCGCGCACGGACCCGGAGGCGGTGCGGGCGGTGGCGGCGGTGGTCCGCCGTCTGCTGGACCGGGGCGGCGCGGCCCTGTCGGAGCGCGGCCCGCACCCCGTCCCGCTGACGGCCGACCGCATCGCCGTGGGCACGGCCCACCGCGACCAGGCCGCGGCGGTCCGCGCCGCCCTGGCCGAGCTGGGCGTGCCGGACGTGACCGTCGACACCGCGAACCGGCTCCAGGGCCGCGAGTACGACGTCACGGTCGTCCTGCACCCGCTCTCCGGCCGCCCCGACGCCACCGCGTTCCACCTGGAGACCGGCCGCCTGTGCGTCCTGGCCTCCCGCCACCGCCACGCCTGCATCGTGGTCTGCCGCGCCGGCGTCACCGACCTCCTGGACGACTACCCGTCCACGGAACCGGTCCGGCTCGGCACCCTGGTGAAGTTCCCGGACGGCTGGGAGGCGAACCACGCGGTCCTGTCCCACCTGGCGGAACACAAGGTGGGCTGGCGGGTGTGAGCGCGCCCGGCGAACAGCCCGGCGAACAGGAGGTCCGCCGGCGGAGGGAGGGCCCCTTGCGCCGGCGCGGGACAATGGACGGTGGCCCGCCCGTCGGCGGTGCCGGTGAACCGTACGAGGAGGAGAGAAGACATGGCGGAGCCCACGCCGCGTCGTAACGAACCGCGGCTACGCCCCGCGCCCCTGCTCTTCGAGCCCGCGGAGGCGGCCTCCGATCCCGAGCACTTCTTCGACCTGGAGTCGATCGAGGACCCGCGGGCGCTCCTGACCCGGGCGACGGAGCTGACCCAGGCGTTCCGCGCGGCCGCCGACCGGGCCGTGGAGTTCCAAGCCATCGCGGCGGCCCAGCTCGCCGACCCGCGCCGCTTCGACCGGCTGACCCCGGCGGACATCGCCGAGCGCGCGGAGTGGACCGAGGACTACGCGAAGAAGATGGTCGAGTTCGGCCGGGACCTGCTGCGCGGGGAACAGGACGGGCGGACGACCGCCGACCCGGTGTAGCACCCACCCGGCATATGCCAGGCGGGCAAGATACTCCTCCTTTCCCCCGCGTGTCCCGATTTTCCGCAACTCAGAAGAACGGTCCGCTCACCGCCTGTACACCTGGGTGGCATGAGCAGCGCACCGAACGTCTCCCGTGTCGGCTCCGACGGCGTCGCCTGGCTCGCGTCGGCGGCGGCGTTCCCCCGCAGCACCCTCGCCCTGTGGGAGGACCGCCCGGACGCCCCGGTCGTCCTGCCCTGCGGCACCGTCTTCGACGTGGTGAGCGCCCCGGCCGTGTTCGGGCGCCGCATGCTGGACCGGCTCTGGGACGAGGGCGCCGGCTCCGGCCCGGTCGCGGTATTCCGGGGCCGGATGCTGCTGTTCGCCGCCCCCGGCACGGCCCAGCGGCTGCCCTCGCTGCTCGACTGGGAGGAGTGGGGCTCGCAGCGGGCCCGGGAGGTCCCGCCGCTGCTGTGCCACGGCACCGGCGACGCGGTGACCGTGCCCGCCCTCACCTGCGAGGACGCCGTCGGCGCCGGTCGCTGGGTGGTCGCCCCGGACACCCGGCACCCCTGGCTGCCCGGCCCCGAGGTGCTGCTCTGGGCGGCCGTACGAGCCGCCCGGGCCGCCGTGCGGATTTCGATTTTTCCTCCCGCCGACCAGGATGCTAATGTCTACGACGTCAGCAGGCGCCGCTAGCTCAGTTGGTTAGAGCAGCTGACTCTTAATCAGCGGGTCCGGGGTTCGAGTCCCTGGCGGCGCACCTGAGGGAAACGGCGGGTCCGGTTCGAAAGAATCCGGCCCGCCGTTTTCGTGTACACGAGGCTTCAGTCGCTCGTCCCGGGCGTGATCTTCACCGTCCAGGCCCCCGACGCCGTCCGCCCCTCCGCCTCGACCCTCACGCCTTCCCCGGGCACGGTGAAGCTCTCCCCGAGCAGGACCGGCGCGTCGGCGAGGGGCGGGTAGACGGAGTTCTCCCAGCAGGCCTCGGTGCGCGGGTGGGCGTCCACGACCTGGACCGGGCCGTCGCCGGACGGGGCGTCACCCCGCACCCGGTAGACCAGGATCCCCTGCCGGCAGGACAGCCGGTCGTTGCCGGCCGTACCGCGTGCCTCGAACGCGAGGGCGCTGTCCTCGCCGGTGCGCACGACGGCCAGTTTGACGCCGTGCCCGAGGCCGAACGCGGGGTTGCCGCCCGGGCCCGGCACCGCGACGCCCGGCCCGGCCGCGAGGGGCTCCAGGGTGAGCCGGGTCGGCGTGCTGCCGCGCACGCAGACCACCTGGCGCGGGCCCAGCCAGCCGAGCCGCCACTTGTGCCAGCCGAAGAGGTCGGGGGCGAGCCCGAACTGGCTGCCCATCAGGTCCCAGTCGCCGACGTAGGTGTCCCAGTCGCCCTTGCCGTCGACCGGCCGGTGGTAGAGGTCGGGCAGGTCGAAGACATGGCCGGTCTCGTGGGCGAGGACCAGCCGGTCCGGCGGATGGTGCTCGAACACGGTGACGACCCGTTGGACGTCGGTGCCGTCGACGCGCACCGGCGTGTCGAGGTTCACGACCTTCGTGGCGTCCGAGTCGACGCCGGGCGCGTCGGGGTCGGCGACGAGGTAGACGACCGGGTAGCGGGAGAAGTCGACCTCCTTGTCGGCCACGGCGAACGCGTCCCGCAGGTAGGCGGCCCGGTCCTCGGCGCTCCAGTCCCGTCTCATGGCGTACGACGTCGACGGGCGCGGCATGCGCAGCCAGTGCCCCAGCGGGTGCGGTCGCAGGGTGAACCTGCCGTAGGACGCCTGTTCGTAGAAGCGGCTGGTGGCCGGGAAGTGGTCGGCGGTCAACTGGGCGGGGGTGGTGCGGGGGGTGGAGTCCGGGAAGGAGAGGAAGACCATCACGGCGTCGAGGGCACCGGTCGGGCGGCTGTAGGAGGGGTTCCAGCCGTCCACGCCCTCGGAGTGGTGGGCCTCGCCGCGGTGCAGGGCGCAGGGGGCCGTGGAGAACGGTTCGGCGGCCGAGGGACCGGTGAGGATCGAGGTCGCGGCGAGCGCCGACATCGTGGTGAACACGGCGGCGGTGCTGCGCAGCTTGGGCACGGACTTGACCTCCGGATGCGGTTCGCGGGACCCGCACCCAGATTGCTGGTGTTCACCGTGTTTTGCCCTGTTTGCATGCACCAGAAGGGTGAGCGCGCCCCCGTCGCACGCCGGCGCGCCCCGGCGCTCGACACCCCGAAACACTCACGGAACGTCACAACTGGTCGGAGGCCTCAAGAAGCCGTCCAGGTGCGGGCAGAAACGATCTGTCAGAACCTGTACTCCGTCCGGGAGACTGGACAGTGGCTGGAAGGGCCCGGGGCCAGCCTCTATGATCGGCACACTTTCCGGCACGGACAGGCACGGACACAGATCGAGTGCACTGCGGGAGCGAGCGGTGAGCGGAACGTCCGAAGGGCCGACGCCCGCGGCAGACCTCGACCGGTCAGCCGTCACAGACAGTCACCACACCACCTACCACCGTGTCTTCGCGACGGCGCCGCTCGCCATGGCGGTCGTGGCCCCGGAAGGCCTCGTCATCAGCGCCAACGCCGCGCTCGGCGAGCTGCTCGGCGGCGATCCGGACGCGTTCGTCGGACGGGTCGCGGCCGACCTGGTGGACCTGGCCTCCGACGCCCGCAGCCGGCACGCCTACCGCGAGGTGCTGCGCGGCCGGCAGGCCCGGCTGCGCTGCACCCGGCGCCTCAAGCACCCCGGAGGGCACTCGCTGTGGGTGCAGATCACCGTCGCCCCGCTGGCCGACGGCGAGCCCGGCGTCCTGCTCTCGGTCGTCGACATCAGCTCCCGGCGCGAACTCCAGGCGCGGTTGCGGCACCTGCAGATGCACGATCCGGTGACCCGGCTGCCCAACCGCACGCTGTTCTTCGAGCGTCTTTCGGCCGCGCTGGAGGCGGAGTCGTACGAGCAGAGCGGCACCGGCCGGATCGGCCTGTGCTATCTGGACCTCGACGGCTTCAAGGCCGTCAACGACACCCTCGGCCACCGGGTCGGGGACCGGCTCCTCGCGGCCGTGGCCGAGCGCCTGACCACGGTCGCCGACGAGGCCGGGTACGCCCGCGCCGCGACTCCCCTGGTCGCCCGGCTCGGCGGTGACGAGTTCGCCCTGCTGGTGGAGGACTCCACCGGCACCGAACAGCTCGCCGATCTCGCCGAGTCCGCGCTGAAGGCGCTGCAGCAGCCCTTCGACCTGGCCGGGCAGCGGCTGTCGCTGACCGCGTCCATCGGGGTCGTGGAACGGCACGCGGCCGGCACCACGGCCACGGGTCTGATGCAGGCGGCCGATACGACGCTGTACTGGGCGAAGGCCGACGGCAAGGGCCGCTGGACCCTGTTCGACCCCGAGCGCAACGCCCACCGCATGACCCGTCAGGCGCTGTCCTCCACCCTGCGCCCCGCCATCGAGCGCGGCGAGTTCGCCCTGGAGTACCAGCCGTTGGTGGCGATGGAGGACGGCCGGCTCAACGGTGTGGAGGCCCTCATCCGCTGGCATCACCCGCAGTTCGGCACGCTGACGCCGAATCGGTTCATCGGACTGGCGGAGGAGGACGGCTCGATCGTGCAGCTGGGCCGCTGGGCGCTGGCCACCGCCTGCCGGCAGGCCCGCCGCTGGCAGCTGGACCACCCCGGCGAACCGCCCATCTTCGTCAGCGTGAACGTCGCCGTGCGGCAGGTCTGGGACTCGGACCTGGTGGCCGACGTCGCGGAGACCCTCGCGGAGACCGGGCTGGCCCCGCACCTGCTCCAGCTGGAGCTGACCGAGTCGGCGGTGATGGGCTCGGCGGGCCGGCCGCTCCAGGCGCTGCAGGCCCTCAGCGACATGGGCGTGCACATCGCCATCGACGACTTCGGCACCGGCTACTCCAACCTCGCCTACCTGAGCCGGCTGCCGGTCTCCGCGCTGAAACTGGACGGCTCCTTCGTCCGGGGCTTCCAGTACGAGGAGGCCGCGAAGGGGGGCGTGCCCAACCCGGCCGACGAGGTCATCGTGGAGGCGATGATCCAGCTCGCCCACCGGCTCGGGCTGACCGTCACCGCGGAGTGCGTGGAGACCTCGGCCCAGGCCACCCGGCTGCGCCGGATCGGCTGCGACACCGGGCAGGGCTGGCTGTACTCCCGCCCGGTGCCGCCGGATCGTATCTCCGAGCTGCTCGGGGCTCAGGCCTGCGCGGTCGGCAAGCCGTAGGCGTCGGCGACCAGCTCGTAGGAGCGCAGGCGCAGTTCACCGCTGTGCGCGTGGGTGACGATCATCAGCTCGTCGGCGCCGGTGCGCTTGTGGAGGTCGTCCAGGCCGGTGCGGACCTCGTCGGCGGTGCCGTGCACGACGTTGCTCGTCCAGGAGGTGACGAAGTCCTCCTCCACCGGGCTGAACCGGTGGCGCTCGGCGTCCTCCGGTGCGGGGAACAGGCCCGGGCGGCCGGTGCGCAGCCGGAGCATGTTCAGTGCCAGCGCGCGGGTCTGCCGGCGGGCCTCCCGCTCGTCGTCCGTGGCGAGGGTGGACACGCCGATGAGGGCGTACGGCTCGGACAGGACGGCGGAGGGCCGGAAGGTCTGCCGGTACAGGTCCAGGGCCGGGATGGTGTTCTGCGCGGAGAAGTGGTGCGCGAAGGCGAAGGGGAGGCCGAGCAGGCCGGCGAGCCGGGCGCTGTAGCCGGAGGAGCCGAGCAGCCAGACCGGCGGGCGGTGCGGGGACTGCACGCCGCCGGGGGTGGTTCCCTGGACCGGGCCGGGGATCGCGTGGATCCGGCCGTAGGGGTGCCCGTCGGGGAAGTCGTCGTCCAGGAACCGGGTCAGCTCCGCGAGCTGCTGCGGGAAGTCGTCGGCGCCCTCGCCCGGGGTGTCGGTGCGGCGCAGGGCCGCCGCCGTGGCCCCGTCCGTGCCCGGCGCCCGGCCGAGGCCCAGGTCGATCCGCCCCGGCGCCATGGCCTCCAGCGTGCCGAACTGCTCCGCGATCACCAGGGGGGCGTGGTTGGGCAGCATCACGCCGCCCGAGCCGAGCCGGATGCGCTGGGTGTGGGCGGCCAGGTGGGCGAGGATCACCGCGGGCGAGGAGGAGGCCACGCCGGGCATGGAGTGGTGCTCGGCGACCCAGTAGCGGTGGAAGCCGCGGGACTCGGCGAGCCGGGCGAGCGCGACACCGGTGCGCAGGGCGTCGCTCGCGGTGCTGCCCGCGCCGACGGTGGCCAGGTCCAGTACCGAGAGGGGGACGGGCGCGGTGCCGTGTGTGGTCCCCCGGATCTCGTCTGCCTCGTCTGCCGCCACGGTGTGGGCCTCCTGTATCGCGCGTGAGTGTCCTCGCCCGGCTAACAGGAGGGTGTCTCCGGTTATTCCCCGGGGCCGGACGCCTAGACCTGCACCAGGGGCTCCCGTGTGAACAGCGTCCCCAGGGAGGGCGCGTTCACCCGGCGGTCGGTGAGCCTGAGGGCCTCCCAGACCGTGACCTGGCTGGCGGTGAGGACCGGCTTGGACAGGGCCTTCTCCAGCAGGCCGAGGTGGGCGGCCGTGTGCAGGGCCGTGTCCGGGAGGAGGACGGCCTCGGCGTCGGGGGTGTCCGCGGCGCGGGCCAGGGTGAGCACGTCCTCCTCGCCCCAGCTGCCGGCCTCGGCGGCGGTGACGATCCCCGAGGAACGCGTCCCGGTCACCTCCAGGCCGCCGGCCCGCAGGAAGTCCGCGAAGAGCGCGGTGATGTCCTCGGGGTACGTGCTGCCGACGGCGACCCGGCGCACCCCGATCTCGCGGGCCGCGTGCACGAAGGCGAAGGAGGTCGAGGAGGCCGGCATGCCGGCGAGCCGGGCCAGGGTCCGCACCTGTTCCTGGGCGCCCTCCCAGCCGTGGACGAAGCCGCCGCTGGTGCAGGCCCACACCACCGTCTCGGCTCCGGTCAGCCGCAGCTCCTCCACTCCCGCGGCGAGCCGCTCGGCGGAGCCCATCTCGCGCAGGGCGGCCACCCGCTGCGCGTCCTC
Source organism: Streptomyces sp. NPDC029151 (assembly GCF_055564315.1). Classification (NCBI taxonomy): domain Bacteria; kingdom Bacillati; phylum Actinomycetota; class Actinomycetes; order Kitasatosporales; family Streptomycetaceae; genus Streptomyces; species Streptomyces sp. NPDC029151. Next base: position 192,083 of record NZ_JBVHWQ010000009.1, on the reverse strand, counting down.
CCCGCTGTCGGTGTGGAACAGGTCCACCCGGATGTCGCTGCCCAGGAGCTGCTCGATGCGTGGATAGTCGTCCTCGGCGGAGTGGCCCGGGTAGAGGAATCCGAGTGCGGTCATGTCCAGCCTTCCTGCTGTTCTTCCGGCAGTACGGGCCATGCGCGGGCAGCGGCGTCCCGCAGCGCCTGATACGGCCCCACGGCCCGGGTACCCAGTCGGCGCGGCGACGCCCACATCGTGACCTGGTTGGCCGAGATCGCCGGCCTCCTCGGCTCGGCCCCCAGCCGGGGGATGACGTCGTGGGCCGACGGGTCGACGCAGGTCAGGCAGAGCGCGTCGGCGGCGCCGGGGCGGGCCGCCGCGAATCCGGCCCGGCCGACGGCTCCGGCAGCGCGCCGGAGGCGGTCGGCGAGGGGAAGGATCCGGCCATGGTCGTCGCCACGCGCATCGCCCGCTCCCCGGGGATCCCTCCGAGGGGGCTGCCGGAGGCGCCGGGCGCAGGCGACGGCCTCAGTGGGCGACGGCGTCGGGCGCGCGGGCCACCCCGCCGGGCATCGCGTGCCCGCCGGCCGGGCCCGGGCCGGGCGCCCCTCGACCCGTACGAGCAGAGCGCGGAGCAGGTGCGGGGAGACCTCTTCTGGCGCCCCGCGTCACACTTCGCGGCCCAGGGCGAAGTCGAAGGGGGCCGCCACGCCGATGCCGCGCTGGGGTTCCGCGTCGGTCTCCGGAAGTCCGCCCCGGGGAACGGCGCGGCGCCCGGTGTGCGCGGCCGCGAGGTGGGACGCCGGTGCCGGGCTTCAGGGTTGGGGGGCGCCGGGAAAGGAGGGGGGCCACCGTCGGCGCCGGTCTCAGGCCCGGGGGGCGAGCGGGCAACGGGTTGTGGACAGGCCCGTGTTGACGAAGGCGGATCCGGGTGCGAGCGTGGTCGATCCGCGCACGATCCGCGCATGTCAGACGCCGGGAGCCGCCCTGCATGACGCCGACACCCCCCACCGTCGTGGTCCTGGACGCCGATCCGCCGCCCCGGCTCGGCCGCCTCACCGGCCGCGCCCGGATCGTGCACACGGACGCGGCGCACCTTCCCGAGCGGCTGCCGGACGCGGACGTGCTGCTGGTGTGGGACTTCACCTCGCACGCGGTGCGCGAGGCGTGGCCGGGCGGCGGGCCCCGGCCTCGCTGGGTGCACACGGCGAGCGCGGGCGTCGACCATCTGATGTGCCCGGAGCTGGCCGCGTCGGACACGGTGGTGACCAACGCGCGCGGGATCTTCGACCAGCCGATCGCCGAGTACGTCGCGGCCCTGGTGCTGGCGGTCGCCAAGGACCTGCCGCGGACGCTGGAGCACCAGGGGGAGCGGGTCTGGCGGCACCGGGAGACCCGGCGGGTGGCGGGCACGCGCGCGTGCGTGGTCGGGTCGGGCCCGATCGGCCGGGCGATCGCCCGCACGCTGAAGGCGCTGGGGGTGACGACGGCGCTGGTGGGGCGGGTGCCGCGGACCGGCATCCACGGTCCCGACGAACTGGACCGGCTGGTCTCCCGCGCGGACTGGGTGGTCGCGGCGGCTCCGCTGACCGCGCAGACGTACCGCATGTTCGACGCCCACCGGTTCGGTGTGATGCAGCCGTCGGCGTTCTTCGTCAACGTCGGCCGGGGCGGCCTGGTCGACGAGGGGGCCCTCGCGCGGGCCCTGACCCGGCGCTGGATCGCGGGCGCGGCCCTGGACGTGTTCACCACCGAGCCGCTGCCCGAGGGCAGCCCGCTGTGGAGGCTGCCGGGACTGATCGTGTCCCCGCACATGAGCGGCGACACGGTCGGCTGGCGTGACGAACTGGGTGCGCAGTTCGTGGAGTTGTACGAGCGGTGGGTGGCGGGCAGATCCCTGACGAACGTGGTCGACAAGACGCGTGGTTACGTGCCCGGACGCTGACGTGCCCGTCACCGGCCTTCTGGAGGGTGCGTGCGGCTCACCGGTCTCACCTGCGGCCGGTGGTCCGCCGGCGGTGACGCCGGTCGTCGCGGCCCGGCACCACGACGACCCGGTACCGCGGGCCGCGCACCCCCTGGACGGGACCGGGGCGGCCGGTGCCGCCACGGTCGGGTGCTGCACGACCGGGGCACCGAGCGCAGCCTCGACGTAGCTCGCGGCACGGGCGGGGATCGCGGTGACCGTCGGGTTCTCCGGTGGGGGTTCCGTGGAGACGGAGGACACCGCAGCGGACGCGGATCCGGTCGCGCGTGCTCACGGCGCGGCGGACGCCGCCGGTGGGCGGCCCGTCCCTGCCCCGCTGCTGTGCAGGTCAGAGGCGTGCGGTGGGTGAACGGGCGTGCCGTGTGGGGCGGATGCCGCCGGCCGGGCGGGACGGTGACGAGTCGTCGGGCCACGAGAAACGGGGTGCATAGCCCGGTTGCGCTTGGGTAGCCGCGCCGCCATGGCTCCACCACTTGGCAACGACGTACACACGGTCCGGCCGGAACACAGACACACCCGGCGCTCGGTGCTGGCGGGTCTCGCCGCGTTCGGCGCGCTGGGCGCGGCGGGCTGCACCCGGGTGGCGTCGGCGTCCGGGAAGGACGGCGGCGACCTGCTGGACCGGCTGCGCGCGCTGGGTGTCGTGCGGCTGGGGATCGCCGGGGAGATTCCGTTCGGGTACATCGACCGGGACGGGAAACTCACCGGGGAGGCGCCCGAGCTGGCGAAGACGGTCTTCAAGCGGCTCGGGGTGGACCGGGTGCAGCCGGTGCCGACCGAGTTCGGCTCGCTGATACCCGGGCTGAAGTCGCAGCAGTTCGACGTGGTGGCCGCGGGCATGTACGTCACCCCGGATCGCTGCGAGCAGGTGATCTTCGCCGACCCGGACTACCAGATGCCGGACGCCTTCGTCGTCCGCAAGGGCAACCCGCTGGGGCTGCGCACCTACGCGGACGCGCTGCGCCGGCACGCCAAGGTGGCCACCGGCACCGGGTACGCGCAGATCCAGCACGCCGTGGAGGCGGGCTACCAGGAGAGCGACCTCGTCATCGTCCCGGACCAGGTCGCCGGGCTGAACGCGGTGGAGTCCGGACGGGTCGACCTGTTCGCGGCCACGGCCGTCACCGCCCGGCTGGTCGCGCGGGGCTCCGCCAAGGCCGAGTCCACCAAGCCGTTCGTCGCGCTCGTCGACGGCAAGCCGAAGGCGGACGGCGGGGCGTTCGCGTTCCGGCCGGCCGAGACCCGGCTGCGGGACGCCTTCAACGCCGAGCTGCACAAGCTGCGCCGCAGCGGGGAGCTGTACCGGATCGTCCGGCCCTTCGGCTTCACCCGGGCCGAGATGACGACCCTGACCGCGAAGGAGCTGTGCGGCTCGTGACCACGGGACTGTGGGAACTCGTCCTCCAGGGGATCGGCATCACCCTCCAGCTGCTGGTGTACAGCGCACTGCTCGCCGTGGCGGTCTCCTTCGTGGTGGGCGCCGCGCGCACCCACCGCTCGCGGCTGGTCCGCTTCCTCGCGGCCTGCTACACCGAGGTGTTCCGCGGCATCTCGGCGCTGGTGATGATCTTCTGGGTGTTCTTCGTGCTGCCGGTCGCCTTCGGCTGGCAGCTGGTGCCGATGTGGGCGGGCACGCTCGCGCTGGGCCTCACCTACGGCGCGTACGGCGCGGAGATCGTGCGCGGCGCCCTCGCCGCGGTGGACCCGGCCCAGCGGGAGGGCGGGATCGCGCTCGGCTTCTCGCCCTGGCAGCGGCTGCGGCTGATCCTGCTGCCGCAGGCGGTGCCGGAGATGGTCCCGTCCTTCTCCAACCTGCTGGTCGAGCTGCTCAAGGGCACCGCGCTGGTGTCCATCACGGGCATGGGCGACCTGGCCTTCAGCGGCAACCTGGTCCGCCTGGCCCTCCAGCAGAGCGGCCCGATCTACGCCTACCTGCTGCTGATCTACTTCGTGATCGCGTTCGCGCTCACCCGCGGGATGCGGGTGCTGGAGCGCCGGCTGAAGGCGGAGGTGGCCCGGTGAACTGGGACTGGGGAGCCGTGTCCGACTTCATGCCGTACTTCTGGAAGGGCCTGCTGGTCACCCTGGAGGCGCTGGCCCTGGGGTCGCTGATCTCGTTCGCGCTGGGCCTGGTGTGGACCCTGCTGATGCGCACACCGACCCGCTGGGTGCGCTGGCCGGTGGGGGTGCTCACGGAGTTCGTGCGGGACACCCCGCTGCTGGTGCAGCTGTTCTTCCTGTTCTACGTGCTGCCCGAGGCGGGCGTGACCCTGTCTCCGCTGACCACCGGCGTGCTGGGGCTCGGGCTGCACTACTCGACGTACACGATGCAGGTCTACCGGGCCGGTATCGAGGCGGTGCCGGCCGGGCAGTGGGAGGCCGCGACCGCGCTCAGCCTGCCGGTGCGGCGCACCTGGACGGCGGTGGTCCTGCCGCAGGCGGTCCGCCGGGTGGTGCCGCCGCTCGGCAACTACGTCATCGCGATGCTGAAGGACACGCCGATGCTGATGACCATCGGCGTGCTGGAGATGCTGGGCCGGGCGCGGCTCGTCTCCCAGCAGCACTTCCAGTTCACCGAGCCCCTGACGGTGATCGGGGTCGCCTTCGTCGTCGTCTCGTACCTGGCCTCCGTTTGTCTGCGCACCCTGGAGCGACGCCTTGTCCGTTGAGACCAGCAAGCAGCCGGCCGTGACCGGCACCCCGACGACCGAGCTGATCCGCATCGAGGGGGTGACCAAGCGGTTCGGGGACAACACCGTCCTCGACGGTCTCGACCTGTCCGTGGACGCGGGCCGGCACGTCACCCTGATCGGGCCGTCCGGCTCCGGCAAGACCACGATCCTCAGACTGCTGATGACCCTCGCCAAGCCGGACGCGGGCACGATCACCGTCGACGGGCAGCGGCTGTTCCCGGCGCCGGAGCGGCAGGTCCGGGAGGTCCGCAAGAAGATCGGGATGGTCTTCCAGCAGTTCAACCTGTTCCCGAACATGTCGGTGCTGCGCAACCTCACGGAGGCGCCGGTGCGGGTGCTCGGCCTGTCGAAGGACGAGGCGGAGGCGCGGGCGCGGGAGCTGCTGGACCTGGTGGGCCTGGCCGACAAGTGCGACGCCAGGCCGACCCGGCTCTCCGGCGGCCAGCAGCAGCGGGTGGCGATCGCCCGGGCGCTGGCGATGCGGCCCCGGGTGCTGCTGCTGGACGAGGTGACCTCCGCGCTCGACCCGGAGCTGGTCGCGGGCGTGCTCGACCTGCTCCGGGACATCGCGCGCAGCACCGACATCACGATGCTCTGCGTGACCCACGAGATGGGTTTCGCCCGGGACATCTCCGACCAGGTGCTGATGTTCGACGCGGGCCGGGTCATCGAGGCGGGCCCGCCGGAGAAGATCTTCGGCGACCCGGAGCGGGAACGGACCCGGGAGTTCATCAGCGCGGTCCGGTGAGGAAGGGGCGCAGGGGCGGAAAGAACCGAGGTCCGCTCGCTGGGACATGACACTGGCATATGCCAGCGGATCACCACCGCAGCTGGGGGCCGGGGCGCACGGCCGCAATCTCGCCAACACCCTCTCGCCGTGCAGCCTTTGGCGGCTATCGTGGTGACGATCCGCCGACCCGGGTCGTGGCCGAGGGGGACCGACATGAGGATCGAGCCGACCGCCCCGTACCACTCCGCCCAGGACGCGCTGCGCGTGCTGGAGACCGTGGCCCGGCACCCCGCCGGTGCCACCGACACCGAGCTGGCCCGCCGCACCGGCCTCGGGCCCGACCGGCTCACCGCCCTGCTGCGCATGCTGCGCCGCGAGGGCTACGTCGAGCAGGCCGGCGACGACGCGTACGTCACCGGCGACACCCTGCGCCGGCTCACCTCGGCGCACGACCGGGAGCGGGCCCTGCGGGACAAGCTCCAGCACACCCTGGACCGGCTGCGCGACTCGGTGGGCGCGGCCGTCTACCTCAGCCGGTACCTCGACGGCGAGGTCCGGGTCACCCAGTACGCCGCCGGGCCGACCACCCCGGCGGTCAACGAGTGGGTGGACTTCCGCTGCTCCGCCCACGCCACCGCCGTCGGCAAGAGCCTGCTGACCCAGCTGGACCACAACGCCCGCCGCGACCACCTCTCGCGGTACAAGATGGCCCGCCTCACCTCGCGGACCATCACCAGCGACAAGCTGCTGCTGTCCCGGCTGGAGTCGCAGCCGGCGACGGTGCCGGTGCTGGACCTCCAGGAGTACGCGGTCGGCACGGTCTGCGCGGCCGTACCGCTCACCGCGGGCTCCTCGGTGGGCTGCCTGGCCGTCTCGCTCCCGGTGGAGCACGCGCACCGGCTGAAGCGGGCCGCGGAGACCCTGAACCGGAGCGCGACCCCGGTGGTCCTCTCGCTGACGATCTAGATCTGGCGATGGTCACGAGCACCCTGCAGGACCAGGTAGTATTTTCTTCGTCGCCGGCCACGGAGGTAAAAGACCGAGGCAGGCGGGAGTCATGCGCCGCTAGCTCAGTTGGTTAGAGCAGCTGACTCTTAATCAGCGGGTCCGGGGTTCGAGTCCCTGGCGGCGCACGTGATCGAAGGGCCCCTCGCGGAAGCGAGGGGCCCTTCGGCGTCCTCCGCGGTCAGCCGTTGGTACGACTCCTCCCCCGGCGGCCGCCACCACACCGGGTCGGCGCAGGCGTACCCCTCCCGCCGCAGCCGGGCCCGCTCGATCTTGTGGGTCGCGGTCACCGGCATCCGCCCCACCACCCGCACGAACCGGGGTGCCATCTTCGTGCCGAGGTCCGGCTGGGCCCGCAGGAACGCGGCGAAGGCCGCCGGGTCGAAGGTCCCGGCGATCGTCGCCATCACCTGGTCCCCGGTCACCGGGTCCGGCACGCCGTACACGGCGACGGCGTCCGCGCCCGGGTACCGGGCCACGATGTTCTCGATCACCGCGGCGGCGAGGTTCTCCCCGTCGACGCGGATCCGGTCGTCGGTCCGGCCCGCGAAGTACAGATGGCCGGCCGTGTCCCGGTAGAACAGGTCACCGGTCCAGTACGCCCCGGCGCGGCGCCGCTCGGCCTCGGCGGCCGGGTTGCGCCAGTAGCCCTCGAAGGGGCTGGGGCCCCGGTTGACCAGCTCGCCGATCGCCTCCTCCGCGTTGCGCAGCCGCCCGGCACCGTCGAAGAGCGCCGGGGGGCACTCCCGCCCGGTGGCCGGGTCCAGCACCACCAGGCCGGGCCCGGCCGGACCCACCGCGCCCGGCGGGGTCCCGGGTGCCCACCGGATCGCCGCGCCGCCCTCCGAGGAGCCGTACCCCTCCACCAGCCGCACCCCGAAGCGCCGCTCGAAGGCCGCCGCGTCCACCGTGCCCGCCTCCGTCCCGAAACCGAGGCGCAGCGGGTGGTCCCGGTCGTCGGGGCGGGGCTCGGTGGCGAGGAGGTACTGGATCGCCCGGCCGACGTAGGTGAAGTAGGTCGCGCGGTAGCGGCGTACGTCGGGCAGGAAACCGGAGGCCGTAAAGCGCCGGCGCAGGGCCACGCCGGCACCGGCGGCCAGCGCGGGCGCCCAGTCCGCGATCACGGCGTTGCCGTGGAACATCGGCATGCAGACGTAGTGCACGTCGTCCGCGCGAACCCCGAACTGCCGGACCAGGGCGCGCCCGGCCGCCGCCAGTCGCCCCTGGGAGCAGAGCGCGGCCTTGGGGGCGCCGGTGGAGCCGGAGGTGAAGTACAGCAGCAGCCGGTCGGCCGGTGCGGCCCGGGCCGGGTCGGGCACGGCGCCGGCGTAGGGCGCCAGCAGGGCGCCGTACTCCGGGGTGTCCGTGACGAGGAGCCGTACCCCGGGCAGGTCGAGCCCGGCCAGCAGCGGCAAGTGGGCCTTCTCGGTGACCAGGACCGGGCACTCGGTGTGCCGGATGTCCCGGGCCAGCTCCGGGCCGCGCCGGGTCGGGTTGATCCCCGCGACGGCCGCTCCGGCGAGGGCCGCGGCGCCGAGCCAGAGCGGGAACTCCTCGGTGTTGTCGAGCAGCACCCCGACGTGCGGTACGGCACCGGCCGGGAGGAGGTCGGCCAGCAGCGCGGCGCGGGCGGCGGCTCCGGCGGCCGTCTCGTGGTGGGTCAGCACCCGGTCCTCGCACCACAGCCCCGGCCGGTGGTCGCCCCAGCGCGCCGCGACGAGCGCGGCGACCGTCGTGGACTCCATGACCCGGCACGGTAACTGACGATGCGTCAAATGGGGAGGCCTACGGCATCCCGCCCGACTCGGTGAACATCATGTGGGCCACGGCCATGAAGCCGACGCAGAAGGTGCACGCCACACCGAGGAGGACCAGTCCGACGCCGGTGCCGGCGGCGAGCTTCCCGGGGGCCGGGGGGCGGGCGGTGGCCTGCTGGGGAAGCTCCGGGAGGTAGCGGACGGTCACGAAGTCGCCCTCCAGGACGGTCGCGGGGCCGTCCTCCTCCTCGAAGCGGACCGTGCGGCCGTCGCGGGTGGTGAACTCGTAGACGTGGTGCAGGGTCGTGTGCACGGAGGTGTCCCCGGCGCCCCCGCTGGTCGTCGTGTACATCCGCAGGCAGCGCGCCTCGGCGGTCAGGCCGTGCGCCCACGTCCTGCTGATCCGCCGGGCACGGCGGACCAGCAGGTACGCGGCGTACGCGAAGCCCGCGAGCATCACTGCGGGCACGGCGTAGAAGAGCAACTGGAACATGGGGCCCCCCGAGTCAGGTCCGCCGCTCCTGGTCGAGCAGTGTGGCGGGAACCTACCCGGCGCGCGGGGCGCCCGGCCTCAAGGGAACCTCAGTTTCCGGGCCGTACCCGAAGGGAGATCAGAAGGTGACGTCCGAGCAGGCGTAGAACGCGTTGCCCGTGTCGGCGATCGTCCACACCGCGAGGATGACGTGGTGCCCGCTCAGGCCGGTCGGCAGGGTACCGCTGTGGCTGAGGGTGGCCGGCGGGCGCTGGCCGTTGTACGGCACCGTCAGGAACGGGGTGAGGTTGAGGTCCGAGCGGGAGAGGTTGTGGTTCTGGTTCCAGCCCGGCTTGGTGACGTAGTACCTGAAGTCGGTCGTGGCGTGCATGGCGGTGAACTGCCAGCGGAAGGTGTACGACTGACCGCCCGTCACCTTGGTGGTGGGCCAGGCCGCGCCGGACGGCGTCCTCGGCGCGCTGAGCGGGGCGAACTGGCCCAGGCCCGCGTTGCACAGCTGGCCGTCGGCGGGGCCGCCGGCCGGGAAGCCCTTGGGGCCCTCGACGCTCTGCGGCTCCCACTGGATCTGGCCGCAGCCCGTGACGGTGCCGTTCTGACAGAGCTTCTGCCTGCTGACGGGGAGGTCGGTGTAGCCGTGCCCGCTGGCGCCGCCGGTGGAGAGCGCGAACGCTCCGGCGGTCACCGCGCCCAGCACGACCGCGGACAACTTGGTCTTGGTGCGCATACTGCCGCTCCTGGGGAACGTGGGGAGTTCGGTGAGCCGTGCACGTAGGTCTAGACCAAGTCCCAGATTATTGCTGACTGTTGAACATGTCCATACCAATTGCCGGGTGGTTCCGGGCCCGCCCTACACGGGCTCCGCACGCCCCGAGCAGAACGCCACCGTCAGGTCGCGGACCAGCACCTTGCGCTCGTAGTCGTCCAGTTCGACCAGCCCGCGCATGGTCAGCCGGGTCACCGTGTCCTCCACCGAGTCCACCACCGAGCTGAGCATGCTGGCCCGTTGCCGGGCGTCCAGCGCGGCGATCCGGCGGCGGTGCATCGCGGCGGCCACCTCCGGGGCGTAGTCCACCCGGACCGGCTGTACGGAGAACACCTCCACACCGACCGGCGCGGTCTCCTGCGCCACCAGCCGGGTCAGCGCGTCCCCGGCCGCCGTCGTCCCGCCCCGCACCCCGCCCGCGTGCTCCACCGGCACCCGGGCCAGCGCCGCCTCCACGCACTCGCGCAGGTACGTCTCGTGATCGTCGATGCCGAGCAGGGCCCGCGCGGTGTCCCGCACCCGCCACACCACCAGCAGCACCACCCGCAGCGCCACCCCGTCGGGGTCCGTCGCCGGCATCGCCTCGCTGCGCCAGTGCCGCAGCCGCACATCGACCCGGCGGCGCGGCACGAGCGGGTTCACCCACAGCAGCCCGGTGCGCCGGACCGTGCCCCGGTACCGGCCGAACAGCCCGAGCACCCAGGCCCGGCCGGTCCGGCCCCGGGCCAGCCCGCCGAAACCCAGCACCCCGAGCATCCCGGCCCCGGCGTACGCGGCCCACTGCGCGGGACCGGGACCGGCGCCCGCGACCGCCGGCAGCCGCAGTGCCTCGGCGGCGAGCGGCGGCAGCAGCCCCGCCCACCAGGTGGTGGCCAGACAGCCGGTGACCCCGCAGGCCCCGGCGAGCACCCCGGCCGCGCCGGGCAGCACCCGCGCCGGCCGTTCCGCCAGTCCCGCGTCGACCTCCGGCAGCGGCCGCCGGCGCACCGGCACCGGGCGGCCCAGCCGGGGCTGTTCACCGGTGCCCTGCCGGCGGGCCACCACGGCGGGCCGGAGCGGAACCTTCACCGGGTCGGGATCGTCCCGGAAGAGCAGGTGGACGGGGATCTCGGTGGTCGCCTCGGTGTGGATCAGACGGGCCGGCCGGGTGCCGGGCCCGGTGCCCGCGCCGTCCGACTGCCCCTCGGACTCGGGCGGCGTGTGGGATGTGGTCGTACTCATGCGTGCTCCAGCCTCCGCGCCAGACGCGTCATGAACAGGGGGTGGATGGGGGGGGCTGCGCCCGGACCGGTCAGGCGAACAGGCGGCGCCAGGTCTCCGGGCCCGGGTAGCCGTCGGCCGCGCCGCCCCGCCAGCCCTGGGCGCGCTGGAAGGCCTCGACGGCCCTGCGGTCCGACTCGCCCCAGTGCGGGCCCGGACCGTGGGCGTAGAACCGGCCGAACCCCTTCTTCACCAGCTGCGCGCCCAGGCGCGTGATGTGGTCGTTGGTCGCGCCCGGGCGGAAGTACTGCCGGCCGGGATAGCCGGGCACCCCGTGCGACGCGGGTGCGCCGGCGCCGGGTCCGACGTCCTTGCCCTGGCCCGTGCTCAGCAGCCGCCAGGTGCGCCGGCCGGGGATCCCGTCGGCGTCCGCGCCCGTCCACCCCTGCGCCAGCTGGAACGCCCGGGTGGCACGCCGGTCGGCCTCGCCCCAGACCGGGCCCGGACCCGTGCCGTAGTAGCCGCGCGCGCCTCTGGCGATCAGCATCTCTCCGAGCAGGGTGACGTAGGGGTTGTCGGCGCCGGGGCCGAAGGAGGCCGCGCCCGGGTAGGCCTCCACCGCCTTCCCGCCGGCCGCCGGCTGCGCGGCGGCCGCGGCCTTGGTCACGCCCTTGTAGCGGTACGGGACGTATTTGCCGGCGTTGCTCCAGTAGGGGTACGGGGTGGCCTGGCGGCGGGTGTGCGGGGGCGTCTGTTCGTAGGCCGTGTAGTAGGTGTGCGTGTGGTCCGTCCAGCCGCCGAAGATCACGACGTGGGAGCCCTTCTCGGGGTTGTCGGGGTTGTGGTACAGCAGGATGTCGCCGGGCTGCAGCTCCTCCTTGGTGATCTTCACTCCGAACTGGCCGAGGCTGCCGGTCCATTCGTTGTTCGGCAGGCCCCAGGCCATGGAGACGTAGCCGGAGCAGTCCTGCCGGTAGCCGTCGGACCAGAAGGCGTACATGCTGTACGGCACCTGCGCGGCGACCCAGGTCTTGGCCCGGTTGATGATCTGGGTGCGGGTGGTGGCGGGGATCGGGTCGGTGGCGGAACCGCCGGGGCGGCCCGCCGGGCCGTGCAGGGGGGCCTTGGCGCCCTGCGGGGTGTCGGGTTCGCCGTCGCCGGGCACCGCCTGGCGGTGCGGGGAGTGGCCGGGGGCGAGGGCGGCGGCCGGGGGGACGGGGGCGAGGGCGGCGGACGCGGCGGCCACGACCACCACGCCCCGGGCGGCCGCCCGGCCGCGGCCGGGCAGCGGGCGGGAGGCGGACCGCCGTCCGTGGACACAGCCTGGGCAGTCGCAGTCGCTCGCCGGGTCGACGTCCTCGAACACGGGAGCGGTCATGCGATCTGCCTCACATTCGGGGGTGTTTTGTCCGCGAGTGTGCACGTTGATCAGTTTCCCAACTGTGCACAGAACGCGCATTTTGACGGTCCGAATGATGTACGCCGCCCCCCTCGCGCCTCCGCGGCCCTCCCGCGCCGCCCCCCGGTGGTCGGGAGCACCCTCCGGGGTCGGGTAGAGTTTTCCCTGTCAGCAGGCGCCGCTAGCTCAGTTGGTTAGAGCAGCTGACTCTTAATCAGCGGGTCCGGGGTTCGAGTCCCTGGCGGCGCACCGACCGGAAGGCCCCTCGCGGAAGCGGGGGGCCTTTCGCATGCCTCCGCTCTATCCCTTCCGCCCGAATGGCCGGATACCCTCTCGCCATGGCAGCCCGGGACCTTCAGGAGCGGATCAAGAAGCTGATCGTGGACCAGCGGCTGCCCTCGGGCGCGCCGCTGCCCACCGAGCCGGAGCTGATGAGGCTCCTGGGGGCGAGCCGGAACTCGGTGCGGGAGGCCCTGAAGGCGCTCCAGGCGATGGGCATCGTGGAGATCCGGCACGGGTTCGGGACGTACGTGGGCTCGATGTCGTTCGCGCCGATGATCGAGGGGCTCGCCTTCCGGACCGTCGCCGGCCACTACCGCGGCGAGGACTCCCTGCTCCAGTTGCTGGAGCTGCGCGAGGCCGTCGAGACCGGGCTGGTGTCGCGGCTGGCCGGGCGGCTGCCGGAGGCGGACCTGGTGGAGCTGGAGGCGCTCGTGGAGCGCATGGAACGGGAGGCCGCCGAGGGCACCGGGCTCGCCGGGACCGACCGCGCCTTTCACGCCACCCTCTACCGGGGCCTGGACAACGTGCTGCTCGGCGAGGTGCTGGAGGCGTTCTGGGAGGCCTTCCACCGGGTGCAGCGGGACCTGGTGGAGGTGGCGCAGGATCCGCGGCTCACCTGCCGCCAGCACCGGGAGATCCTGGACGCGGTGCGCTCCGGTGACTCCCTGCGCGCCGAGCGGGCCATACGGGACCACTTCGGCAACCTGCGCAGCCGGCTGTCCCCGGCCGCCGTGCCCCACCGGTGAGCCTCCGCCCGCCTCGCGGGACCCTCAGCCGCGCGTCCCGGTGAGGTACGCGGAGACCACGACGTTCGCCGTGTAGCTGCGGCCGGCGCGGTCGAAGGAGCCGCCGCAGGTGATCAGGCGCAGCTCGGCGCGGCCGGGCCGGCGGGGGCCGTAGGCCTGCCGGGCGTCGAAGCCGTCGCGGGGCAGCACACGGACGTCGTCGACGGTGAACTCGGCGACCTTGCCGTCCGCGCGGAAGACCCGGACCCTCTCCCCGGGCCTGACCGTGCCGAGCCGGTGGAAGACGGCGGGCCGGGTCTCGGTGTCGACATGCCCCACCAGCAGGGCCGGCCCGGCGGCACCCGGTGCGGGGCCGGCGCCGTACCAGCCGACCACGCCCGGCTGGTCGTAGGGCGGCGGGTCGGGCGCGCCACGGGCGTCCAGACCGCGGGCCACCACCGGGGCCTGGACGCCCAGCCGGGGGATGTCGACGCGCTGGGGCACCGATCCCGCCAGGGGTCTCGCCGGGCTCGGCAGCCGCAGGGGGCCGGCGTCCCTGCCGACGGCGAGGACGGCGTCGGTGGCCGGGTCGTCCGTGCCCTCCGGCGTGCCGGACACCCCGCGCCCCCACAGCCACAGGCCGCACAGCAGCAGCGCCCAGGTCAGGACGGTGAGCAGCCGTCCGGTGCCGGTGGTGTGCCCCTCGTCGGACATGGCGGGCTCAGCGGGGCTCGCGGCTCCGGCGGGCGCGCAGCCCGACGGCGACCGCGGCGACACCGGCGAGTGCGAGGCCGGTCATCGCCTGCCCGGTGTCGGGGCCGGAGCCGCTGGTGGCCACGGTGGCGAAGTGCGCGGTGCCGCCGCCGCCCGCGGAGACCGGGGCGACGGGCGAGGCGGCCGCGGCGGCCGCGGCGGGCGGTTCCATGGGCTCTGCCGGGCGGCCGGCGCCGCCCGCCTCCGTGACGGTGATGCTGCCGGTGCGCACGGAACCGGCGCAGCTGATCTTCACCGTGTACGCGCCGGGGGCGAGGGCGGAGCGGACCCGGGTCTCGCCGGTGAGCCCGCCCTGGGCGCCGGTCAGCTGGGCGTCGGCGACGAAGGCGGCCGAGGCGGCGGTGCCCTGCTCGCCGGCGCAGCCGCTGATCCGCAGGGTGACGTCGTCGCCCGGCGCCGGGGTGGCGGGGGTCACGGTGACGGCGCCGCCGTCCGCCGCGCGGGCGGCCGGGGCGGCCGCGACGCCGGCGGCGACGGCGAGGAGTCCGGTGCAGAGAGTGAGGCGTAGTGAGCCCATCGTGAACCTCCAGTTATCTGGAGGCTCCCCCGCCCCAGGGGCCTCCGCATCCTCGGGAGGCGCCTTGTTGCTCCGAACGGGTGATGCCGGGTTTCGGCGGTACCGCCTGCTCAGACCAGGTCGACCAGGTCCGCGATGGAGTCGACCACCTGGGAGGGGCGGAAGGGGTAGCGGTCGACGTCCTTCGGCTGGGTCACGCCGCTGAGCACCAGGAAGGTGCGCATCCCCGCCTCCAGGCCCGCGAGGACGTCGGTGTCCATGCGGTCGCCGATCATCGCGGAGGTCTCGGAGTGGGCGCCGATCGCGTTCAGCCCGGCCCGCATCATCAGCGGGTTGGGCTTGCCGACGAAGTACGGCTTCCTGCCGGTCGCGGCGGTGATCAGGGCGGCGACCGAGCCGGTGGCGGGCAGGTCGCCCTCGGTGGACGGGCCGACGTTGTCGGGGTTGGTGGCGATGAACCGGGCGCCGTCGTTGATGAGCCGGACGGCCTTGGTCAGGGCCTCGAAGGAGTAGGTGCGGGTCTCGCCGAGGATCACGAAGTCGGGGTCGTGGTCGGTGAGGATGTAGCCGATGTCGTGCAGCGCGGTGGTCAGGCCCGCCTCGCCGATGACGTAGGCGGTGCCGCCGGGCCGCTGGTCGTCCAGGAACTGCGCGGTGGCCAGCGCCGAGGTCCAGATGTTCTCCACCGGTACGTCCAGACCCATCCGGCGCAGCCGGGCGTGCAGGTCGCGGGCGGTGTAGATGGAGTTGTTGGTGAGGACCAGGAAGGGCCGGCCCGACTCGCGCAGCTTCTTCAGGAAGGCCTCGGCGCCGGGGATCGGGACGCCCTCGTGGATCAGGACGCCGTCCATGTCGGTGAGCCACGACTCGATGGGCTTGCGGTCTGCCATGCTGTGCGTCTCCTGGCGTACGTACGGTCGGGGAGCGGGGGCGCCGGAACCACGGCGTACCGACGCCCCCAGCCTAGTCAGGACCGGCCGTTCCCGACCCCGCCGATCATCCGCCGCCGCCTGACAGCCGCGGGTCAGCTGCCGGCCAGGCGCCGGTGGCGGCCTTCCAGCCCCCCGGCGTACGGCGTGAGGTCTCCCCGCTCCCCGATGTCGTCCCCGTCGCGCTTACCCGGTCGCGCCGGCCGGCTCCCGCGCCTCGGCGACGCGCTGCCGCGTCTCGCGGGGGCTGCGCAGGTTCGGGCGAGCGGTTCGAGGACCGGCAGCGGGGAGACCCGACCGCTGAGGGGCCGCCGGTTCCGGGCGAGCCGTTCGGGGGCCGGCAGCGGGGAGACCCGACCGCTGAGGGACCGGCGGTTCCGGTCGAACCGTTCGGGACCCGGCAGCCGGGAGACCCGGCCGCTGAGAAACCGCCGGTTCCGGGCGAACCGTTCGGGACCCGGCAGCCGGGAGGCCCGGCCGTTGAGGGGCCGCCGGTTCCGGGCGAGCCGTTCGGGGGCCGGCAGCGGGGAGACCCGACCGCTGAGGGGCCGGCGGTTCCGGGCGAACGGTTCGGGGCCCGGCAGCCGGGAGGCCCGGCCGTTGAGGGGCCGCCAGATCCTGGCGAGCCGTCCGAGGACCGCCAACCGGGAGACCCGGCCGCTGAACGACCGCCGGTTCCGGGCGAACCCTCCCAGAACCGCCAACCGGGAGACCCGGCCGCTGAGAAACCGCCGGTTCCGGGCGAACCGTCCGCGGCCCGCCAACCGGGAGACCCGGCCGCTGAGGGGCCGGCGGTTCCGGGCGAACCGTTCGGGACCCGGCAGCCGGGAGACCCGGCCGTTGAGGGGCCGCCGGATCCTGGCGAACCCTCCGAGAACCGCCAACCGGGAGACCCGACCGCTGAACGACCGCCGGTTCCGGGCGAACCCTCCCAGAACCGCCAACCGAAAAACCCCGCCGCTGAACGACCGCCGGTTCCGGACGAACCCTCCGAGGACCGCCAACCGGGAGACCCGGGCCGCTGAACGGCCGGCCTCCGGGCGAGCGGTGCGGGCGCCGTCGGTTCCGGGTGAGGCGGTCGCGGGTGCCGCCGGTTCGGTGGTCAGCGGCGGTTGCGGGCGAGGAGGCAGGCGCCGATGCCTACGCAGCCGAGGGCGGCGAGGGCCGCGAGGAGGCCGTGGGCGAGGGCGCCGGGGCCGGTGCGGGCCAGCTCGCGTGCCTCGCGGGCGAGGGTCAGGGAGGTGTCCGGGTCGTCGGGGTCGTCGGGGTCGTGGGAACCGTCCGGGTCGTCCGGGTCGTAGGGGCCGTCCGGATCGTCGAGGTCGTCCGTGTCCTGCGAGACGTCCGTGACGGAGGTGCCGTCGGTTCCGGCGGTGTCCGCGGTGCCGTCCGTGCCGGCGGAGTCGGTGGACGGTGTGCTGCTGGGCGGGGTGGCCGGCAGGTCCCCGGTCTCCTGGGCGTCCTCGTCCTCCTGCGCCGCCTCCCGTGTGCCCTCCTCGCCCTCCTCGCCGATCGAGAAGCGGTAGGCGTTGGACTCGCCGACCCAGTCCCCGTCCGCGCCCCGCCGCTGCACGACGGCCGCGTTGGCGGTGACCTGGTCGGCCGCGGCGTCGGAGGGGAGCGCCAACCGGACGCGGACGCTCACCGTGCGTCCGGGCGGCACGGTGAACCCGCCGAAACCGGCGCCGTCCAGCACGCCGACCAGCTCCTGCTCGTCGGTGCTCTCGAAGGCCACCGGGCGGTTGCGGACGCCGTCGTAGAAGTCCAGGCGGGGCTGGTCCGGCCGCAGCGCGCGGGTGTCGTCGACGAGCACCACGACCGGGTGGATGCCGGCGCAGGTCCGGCGGGTGGTGTTGGTGAGGTCGATGTACCAGGTGCCGTATCCGCCGCCGGCCTCGTAGGAGCCGGGGCCGCCGTGGATCCGGGTGGCCAGCGGGAAGGCCCGCGCGTCACCGCCGACGCAGGAGGGGGGCGGCGTCGTGGCGGCGAGGGCCGCCGGGGGGACGGCGACGGTCGCGGCGGTGAGAGCCGCGGTGACGGATGCGGTGCGGCGGAGGAACAGGGACGTGCGCGGTCGCATGAACACATAACCATGCCGGTCGGCGTGGGTGAGGAGCGGCACCGCTCCGGGGCGGGACCGAAGTCCCCTCGATCAGCGGAACGGGTGGGGCCGACGCCCGGCACCCATTCCTCCCGCCCCGACAGGCCCCGACACAGGCTCCGTCACGCATCCCCCCGCCCGAACAGCGGCGCCAGCAGCAACTGCGCGGCCCCCTCGGCCACCACCCGCTCCCCCCGCGGAGCGACCCGTACCGGCACCGCACCCCCGCGCGTCCCCTCCCGCCGCGCCCGCGCCCCCAGCACGTCGGCCACTCCCCGCACGTACGCCTCGGGCGCCCCGGCCACGGTGCGCCCTCCGAGCAGCACCACGTCGATGTCGAGCAGCCCGACGAGGTTCCCGGCCGCGACCCCCAGCACCCGCGCCGCCTCGCCCACGTCCTCCCGCGCCACCGCCGCGAGGCAGAGCACCTCCACGCACCCCCGGTTCCCGCACTCGCACAGCGGTCCGTCCAGCTGGACCACCTGGTGCCCGAACTCACCCGCCCCGGTCCGCGCCCCCCGGTGCACGCTCCCGCCGATCACCAGTCCGGCTCCGAGCCCGGTACCGAGATGGAGGTAGGCGAAGGACCTCCCCGCGCCGCCCGTCTCCCCGCAGACCGCCAGCCCGAGCGCCGCCGCGTTGGTGTCCTTGTCCACCACCACCGGCACCCCCAGCCGTTCCGCGAGCGCGTCCCGCAGCGGAAAGCCGTCCCACTCGGGGAAACCGGTGACCCGGTGCAGCACCCCCCGCGCGTGGTCCAACGGCCCGGGCAGCGCGACCCCCACCCCCACCAGCGTCCCGATCCCGCCGAGCCCCGCGCCGGCGGCGGCAGGGTCCTCCCCTCCGACAGCCGGGGAACCGCCGCCCGGGGAACCGCCGCCCCCGGCCGAGCCCGTGGCCACTTCCCGCACCGCCGCGGACACCGCCCCCAGCACGGCCTCCGCCCCGGCCCCCAGGTCCAGCTCCGCACACCGCTCCGCCACCACGGCCCCGTCCAGGTCCACGAGCACCACCCGCAGCCGGTCGCGGTCCAGATGGACCCCGACCGCGTGCCCCGCCTCCGGCACCAGCCGGAGCACGGTCCGCGGCTTGCCCCCGGTCGACGCCCGCCGTCCGGCCTCCGCGGCCAGCCCCTGCTCCCGCAGCCTCGCCGTGATCTTGCTGACGGCCTGGGGGGTCAGCCCGGTGCCCTCGGCGAGTTCGAGCCGGCTGATGCCCTCCGCCCCGGCGTCCCGCAGCAGCCCCAGCACCAGCGCGGTGTTGTGGCTGCGCAGCACCCCGAGGTTCGCCCCCGCGGACGCCCCGCTTCTCGGTCCCGGCCCGGTCGCCGCCGCGTTCACCCTCTTCACAGCCCCCATTCTCCTCGCCGCTTGCACTTTCGCAACAGCGTTGCCAAAGTGGGAGTCATGACTGCTACCCCCCTCCGCGTCGGCCTGATCGGCTACGGCCTCGCCGGCTCCGTCTTCCACGCCCCGCTGATCGCCGCCACCGAGGGCCTCGCCCTGGACACCGTGGTCACCTCCCGCCCGGAACGGCAGCAGCAGGCCCGCGCCGAGTTCCCGGACGTGACGCTCGCCGCCACCGCGGAAGAGCTGTTCGACCGCGCGGACGCGCTGGACCTGGTCGTCGTCGCCTCCCCGAACAAGACGCACGTCCCGCTGGCCACGGCCGCCCTCGAGGCCGGTCTGCCGGTGGTCGTGGACAAGCCGGTCGCCGGCACCGCGGCCGAGGCCCGCACGCTCGCCGCCCTCGCCGAGGAGCGCGGCCTGCTCCTCTCGGTCTTCCAGAACCGCCGCTGGGACAACGACTTCCTGACCCTCCGCAGGCTCCTCGCGGACGGCGAGCTCGGCGACGCCTGGCGCTTCGAGTCCCGCTTCGAGCGCTGGCGCCCCCGGCCCAAGGGCGGCTGGCGGGAGTCCGGGGACCCGGCAGAGATCGGAGGTCTGCTCTACGACCTCGGCAGTCACGTCGTCGACCAGGCCCTGGTCCTCTTCGGCCCGGCCACCGAGGTCTACGCGGAGTCGGACATCCGCCGCCCCGGCGCCGAGGCCGACGACGACACCTTCATCGCGCTCACGCACGCGAGCGGCGTCCGCTCCCACCTCCACGTCTCGGCGACCGCCGCCCAGCTCGGCCCCCGCTTCCGGGTGCTGGGCTCCCGCGCGGGTTACGTCAAGTACGGCCTGGATCCGCAGGAAGCGGCCCTGCGCGAGGGCAGCCGCCCCGGCTCCGTCGCCGACTGGGGCGCCGAGGACGAGTCCCTGTGGGGTCGTATCGGCTCCGGCGAGTCCCCGCTGACCGGCGGCGGCACCCCGGTACCGACCCTCCCCGGTGACTACCCGGCCTACTACGCGGCCGTCGCCGACGCCCTGCGCGGTACCGGCCCCAACCCGGTGACCGCCCTGGAGGCGGCCGCCGCGCTCGACGTACTGGAAGCGGCCCGCAGGTCCGCCCGCGACAAGGTGACGGTGACCCTCTGATGCCCCAGGAAACGCCCCGGACCACGTCCGAACCGGTCCCGTCCGTCGAGGAGCTGGAGGCGCAGCAACGCCGTCTGGTCTTCGAGCGGTTCACCCACGAGGACGCCTGGGCCCTCGGCTCCCTGCTGGTGGAGCTGGCCCGGGAGCGCCAGGCGCCGGTCGCCATCGACATCCACCGCGCCGGCCAGCAGCTCTTCCACGCCGCCCTGCCGGGCTCGACGCCGGACAACGACGCCTGGATCGCCCGCAAGCGACGGGTGGTGGAACGCTACGGCGCCCCCTCCTACCTGGTCGGGGCCCGCTTCCGCGCCAAGGGCACGACCTTCGAGGAGTCCTCCCGTCTCGACCCGGACACCTACGCGGCCCACGGCGGATCCTTCCCGATCACGGTCGAGGGCGCGGGTGTGATCGGCGCGGTGACGGTCTCCGGTCTGCCCCAGCTCCAGGACCACCGGTTGGTGGCCGAGGCGCTGGAGAGGTTCCTGGACCGTTCGGCGGGCTGAGCCGGCGGCGGGAATCAGCCGGGGCGCCCTCCGGTTGGCCGTGGCTGAGGACGTGATGATCACGCACCCATCCACCGGAGGGACCACCGCGATGACCGCTTCGCTGAAGGAGACCGTCGGCCGCCACGGCATCTGGAGCCACGAGCTGCGCTCGGACGACCCGGGCCGGCACGGTGAACTCACCGAGGCCGCCGCCGAACTGGAGGAACTCGGGTACGGCGCCGTCTGGCTGGGCGGCAGCACCACCGTGGACCACGCGGTCCCGCTCATCGGGGCGACGCGGACCCTCGTCGTCGGCACCAGCATCCAGAGCATCTGGCAGCAGGACGCCGCCACCACGGCGGCCGGTTTCCTCGCCGTGGAGACGGCCCACCCCGGCCGCTTCGCGCTGGGCCTCGGTGTGAGCCACGGGCCGCTGGTGCGGGGCTACCGCCGCCCGTACACGGCGATGGCCGGCTACCTCGACGACCTGGACGAGGCGGGCGTCCCGGCCGACCGCCGCGTACTCGCCGCGCTGGGCCCCAGGATGCTGGGCCTGGCCGGCGACCGCGCGGCCGGCGCGATCCCCTACCTGGTCACGCCCGAGCACACCGCCCGGGCCCGCGAGACCCTCGGCGAGAAGCCCCTGCTGGCCCCCGAGTTCAAGGTGATCCTGGAGACCGACCCGGCCCGCGCCCGGGAGACGGCCCGCGCCTATCTGGCCCGCTACCTGCGACTCCCCAACTACACCGACAACTTCCTCCGCCTCGGCTTCGCCGAGACCGACCTCGCCGACGGCGGCAGCGACCAGCTCGTCGACGCGGTCTTCGCCTGGGGCGACGAGACCCGGATCCGCGAGCGCATCACCGCCTTCCACGAGGCGGGCGCCGACCACGTGGCCCTCCAGGTCGTGACGGCGGCCACGGACGACGCCCTCCCGAGGGAGGAGTGGCGCCGGCTGGCTTCCCTGCTGGCGTGAGCGGACCGGACCGAGGGGCGCGGGGAACCGCGCGAGCGCCCACGGCGCCCGCGCGGCCCCGGCCCGTCAGGCGTCCTTGAGCTCCTGCCGCTGACGGCCGAGTCCCGCGATCTCCAGCTCCACCACGTCCCCGCCCCGCAGGTACGGTTTCGGCTCGGGCTGCCCCATGGCCACCCCCGCCGGCGTCCCCGTGTTGACGACATCCCCGGGGTACAGCGTCATGAACCGGCTGAGGTACCGCACGACCTCGCCCACGGGGAAGATCTGTTCGGCCGTCGTGCCGTCCTGCTTCAGCTCCCCGTTCACCCACAGCTTCAGCGACAGCCGCTGCGGGTCCGGTACCTCGTCGGCCGTCACCAGCCACGGGCCCAGCGGGTTGAACGTCTCGCAGTTCTTTCCCTTGTCCCACGTCCCGCCGCGCTCGATCTGGAACTCCCGCTCGGAGACGTCGTGCGCCACCGCGTACCCGGCGACGTGCGCGAGGCCCTCCTCGGCGGAGTCCAGGTAGCGGGCCGTACGGCCGATGACGACCGCGAGTTCGACCTCCCAGTCGGTCTTGGCCGAGCCGCGCGGCACCAGCACGGTGTCGTTCGGCCCGACGACCGTGTCCGGCGCCTTGAGGAAGACCACCGGCTCGGGCGGCGGCTCGACGCCTGTCTCGCGGGCGTGGTCGTGGTAGTTGAGCCCGATGCACACGACCTTGCCGATCCGGCCGAGCGGGGGGCCGATCCGCAGGCCGGCCGCGTCCAGCGCGGGCAGCTCACCGGTCTCGGCCGCCGCCCGCACCCGGTCCAGCGCGGTGTCGTCGGCGAGGAGCGCGCCGTCGATGTCGGCCACGAGGCCCGACAGGTCCCTGAGGGTTCCCCCGGCGTCGAGCAGCGCGGGGCGCTCCGCCCCCGCCGTACCGACTCGCAGCAGCTTCATGGTCACAATCTCCCTCGATCGCGGGCGCCCGACCGATGGGTGCAGCCATCGGAGGACTGGCTGATCCTCCAATCGCGCTGTCCAGTCCGCAAGACCCTGTTCACGTACTGGACCGTAACCGGACGGCCGTCACCGCTCAGCGGGACAGCAGGGCCTGTTCCGCCGAACTCCAGGCCGTGCTGGTGACGACGTACAACGCGGCGGCGAGCGGGACCACCGCCACGGTGACGAGGGTGAGGAAGGACAGGAACGGCGTGAACCGGGTGACCGCGGCCAGGGCGGGCACCTCTCCCGCGGGGCCGGCGGGGGCCGGCTGCGCGGCCGTCATGCGCCGGGCGCGCCGGAAGTTGGCGGTGGCGACGACGGCGACGACGGCGAAGAGGACGAGGTAGACCAGTCCGGCCGGGCCGAACAGCCCGCCGTCCGTCAGGGTGTCGGCCCAGCGCCCGCCGAGCGGGGCCGTGAACAGCTGGTGGCCGAGCAGGCCGTTGCCCTCGCCGCCGATCGTGGAGCTGGAGAACAGGTGGTAGAGCAGGAAGAACGCGGGCAGCTGGAGCAGGCTGGGCAGGCAGCCGGAGAGGGGCGAGACCTTCTCCTGGGTGTGCAGTTCCAGCACCGCCTGCTGGAGCCGCTGCGGGTCCTTGGCGTGCGTGCGGCGCAGTTCGGCGATTCTCGGCTGGAGCGCGGCCTGGGCCTTGCGGCCGCGGGCGGCGGCCCGGGACAGCGGGTGGACGAGGAGCCGTACCAGCGCGGTGAACAGGACGATCGCGGCGGCTGCCGCGGAGGCGTGGAAGAGCGGGGTCAGCAGGTCGGCCAACTGCTCGACCAGACGGGCGAAAACGGACATGGGTGAGCCCTCCGGGGGTCTCGTCGTGCCGGAAGTGAGCGGAAGACGGCATGACGACCCGCGCCGGGTCACGCGCTGAGAAGGTGTGCGGACGTGCCCTACGCGGCGGTCGCCGGACCGGCGAGTCCGGGGGCTCGGGGGCGCCGCCGGCCGGGCGCGTCGGGATCGCGCTGGGGCAGGAAGGCCGTACGGCGGGCCCGGTCGCGTATCGCCGTGCGGACGCGGGTCGGCGGTACGGCGGGCACGCCGCGCGCGGACAGCAGGGCACAGGCGGTGAGGCCGGCGGCCACGGTGGCGGTCGCGGCGAGGGCGACGGCGGTGCTGAGGCCGCCGGTGCCGAGGAGCGCGGCCTGGAGCAGCAGCAGATGCGCCAGGAGCAGCAGGGAGGCGAGGGCGCGCACGGCGCCGGAACGACCGGTCATCGTCTCTCCCCCCCGCTTGCCTCTCGTGTCCGACGGTCAGTGTGCCAGGTGATCCGGGTCGGTCTCCAGGGGCTCCAGCAGCCGTTTCGGCCGCAGCAGCGCCCTGCTGACCGGATCCGCCGGGTCCGGGTCGAGTTCCGGCCCCGGCACCATGACAACGTCCCGGGCCGTCACCAGAGTTCCGCAGGCCGCGCACTTTCCGTACGGCTCGACCTCCCCGCCGCAGTCCGCGTGCCGGAAGGAGCGCAGCCGGCTCGCGTCGACGTGCTCGCGCCCCCAGTGGCCGAGGGCGCGCAGCACGGGCCAGAGGGCGGCGCCACGCTCGGTGACGACGTACTCGTCCCGGGGCGGGGACTGCTGGTACCGGCGCTTTTCGAGGATGCCCTCCTCGGTGAGCGTCCGCAGCCGGGCCGAGAGGACGGCGCGCGGGATTCCGAGGTGGACGAGGAAGTCGTTGTAGCGCCGGACGCCGTAGATCGCGTCGCGGACGACGAGCAGCGTCCACCGCTCGCCGACGACCTCCAGCGCCCGGGCGATGGAGCACTCCTGCGTCACGTAGTCCTTGCCCAGTGCCATGTCGTCCACTGTAACCACTCGGCGAGGGTGGGTTCATTCAACGAACCTTCGGTGGTACGGTGGCGTGAGCCGGGTCAGTTCAGTGACCGAACCTCCGGTCGCGGAACCGAACCGCGGGACCGAACCGCGGAAGCCGACCGCGGTACGGAACCGCAGGACCGCCCGCCCCCGGCGGCTCAAGGGCCGGGTCCGGGCGGACAGGACAGGACACGGCAGGACACGGCAGGACTCGCCGGAGCCCGGCGGACCCGGCTGACCCGGCAGAACCCGGCAGAACCCGGCAGGACACGACCGCCACGACAGGACAGGACGGACAGCCAATGCCCCGGCTCCACTCCACCGCCGCCCCCGCGGCCGTACGCCCCGCCGTCCCGGGGGACACCCCCGTACGCCCCCGCGCCACCCTCGCCCTGACCAGTGCGGCCACCGCCGTCGCCCTCATGACGTACACGGCCCCGATGGTCACGCTGCCGGACACCGCGAAGGCCCTGCACACCCCGCTCTCCGCCCAGGCCTGGCTGCTGAACGGCGCGCCTCTCGGTCTCGCCGCCCTCCTCCTGGTGGCCGGCAGCCTCGCCGACGACCACGGCCGGCGGCGGATCTTCCTCGCCGGCACCCTGGGGCTCGGTCTCACCACCGCCCTCGGTGCCCTCACCACGTCGACCTGGCAGTTCACCCTGGCCCGCATCGCCCAGGGCGCGGCCAGCGCGGCCCTGCTGGCCAGCGCCCTCGGCCTGATCGTGCACGCCTTCCCCGATCCGCGCGGCCGGCTGCACGCCACCGGGGTGTGGGGCGCCTTCGTCAGCGGCGGCATCGCCGTCGGCCCGCTGCTCGCGGGCGCGCTGCCGAACTGGCGGGTCGGCTACGTCGTCCTCGGCGTCGCCGCCCTCGCCGTGGCCGCCCTCGGCACCCGGACGCTGGCCGAGTCACGCGCCCCGCGCGGCGGCCGGCCGGACGCGCTCGGCGCGCTCACCTTCGGCCTGGCCCTGGTGGCCCTGGTCGCGGCCCTCACCCTGGGCCGGGACGGCTGGCTGCGCGCCCCGGTCGGCCTGCTGTCCGCGGCCGCCGTCGTCCTGGTCGCCGGGTTCGTCGCGGTGGAACGCCGGACCGGCACTCCGATGATCGACCTGGGGCTGCTGCGCCACCCCCGCTTCCTGGCCTCCTCGGCGGGCGGCCTGTTCACCGGCCTCGCCGTGATCGGCCTGTTCAGCTTTCTGCCCACGCTGCTCCAGCAGGCGCTCGGCCTCTCCGCGCTCGCCACGGCCTGGCTGTTCCTTCTCTGGTCCGGGCTGAGTTTCGCCGTCGCCCTCCAGGTCAAGCACCTGGCCGGGCGGATCGCCCCGCGCGTCCAGCTCGCCGTCGGCTTCGCCCTGCACACGGTCGCCGTGGTGACGATGCTCGGCTCCCTCGACTCCGGCTCCTGGCCCCGCCTGCTGCCCGGCCTGATCCTCGGCGGCCTCGGCAGCGGCCTGCTCAACGGCGCGCTGCCGCTGCTCGCCGTGGAGTCGGTGCCGCCCGGGCGGGCCGCGATGGGCTCCGGCGCCCAGCAGACCTTCCGCTACGTCGGCTCCTGCGCCGGCGTGGCCCTGACCATCGCCGTCGCCACCTCGGCCGACAGCCTCACCCGGGGCGCGGACGCGGCGCTGCTGGTGTCGGCGGGGCTGGCGGTGGCGGGCGCGGTGAGCGTGCTGGCGCTGCGGGAGCGGGCGTGACGGGACGCGCTGCGGCGGGCCGGGGCCCCGGGGCGGGGGCGCCACCGGGCCCGACTCACCCGGGGCCGCCGGGCCGGGGCACCCGGGGCCGCCGGGCCGGGGTCACGCGGGCCCGCCGAGCCCTGCCCACCTGGGCCGTACGGACACCAGCCTCGCCCACACCACCAGCCGGTACCGGGAGGTGAACTCCGGGGTGCAGGTGGTCAGGGTGAGGTAGGAGCCCGGGGCGTCGTACCCGTACCGGGGCCTGACCAGCGAGCGCGGTACGGGCCGCAGGACCCCGGAGTCCCGGGCCGAGGTGCGCGGCAGGACCTGGTCGACGTCGTACGTGTACGTCGCGGAGCGCGTCTCCACCTCGATCGCGTCCCCGCGCCGCAGCCGGGGGAGGTGGCGGAAGGGCTCGCCGTGCGTGTTCCGGTGCCCGGCGAGCGCGAAGTTCCCGGGCTCGCCCGGCTGCTGGGTGCCGCGGTAGTGGCCGGCGTACCCCTTGTTCAGCACCTCCGTCCTGCTCACCCCCTCGGCGACGGGGACGCGCAGGTGCAGCCGGGGGATGGTGAGCACGGCGTACGCCTGGGAGCGCCGGGGCGGGGCCGCGGGGGTGGACGGGTGCCGGGGCGTGCCGGGGGCCGCGGGGGCGCCCGGCGCCGTGGCGGTGCCGGGCGGGGAGGGGTCAGCGGGAGAGTCGCCGTCGGGGGCGCCCGTCGTACCGCTTCCCCCTCCCCTCCCCCACTCCCGCTCCAGCGCCGCCACCGCGTGCTCGGCCCCGCGCCGGGCCTCCCGGCCGGTCCACCACATCTGGTGCACGACCAGCATCAGGAGCACCAGCCCGGCCGTCACGAGCACCTCGCCCCCGGTCCACAGCACCCGTCTGCGCCGGGCGCTCCTGCGCCGGTCGCCATGCCGTACGACCCGCACGCCCGCCACAGCCCGCATCCGCGCCCACCTCCACCCGAAGCCGCCCGCACGATAGGCGCGACACCCTCAACCGGCCATGCAGAAGGGGCGCATCGCTTTTTCCACGGGTTTGAGAAAGGGGTTCGGGAAACAGCCGTCGCACCCCTCGACAACGCCGTACGGCGCCCCCCATGCTTCCTGTCGGCATGCCGGGGGGCCACGAGTCGGCACCGCGCACAGGACGCGGTGCCCGAGCCGCACGGAGAGGCAGCGAACGACCCATGATCCGACGCAGAACACTGCTGGCCGCCGCGGGCGGCGGCCTCCTCGGCAGCGCACTCGCCACGGGCACCGCCCGGGCGGACGCGACGATCGCCGTCGACCCGGCCGCCACCTACGGCACCTGGGAGGGCTGGGGTACCTCCCTGGCCTGGTGGGCGAACGTCTTCGGCACGCGGGACGACTTCGCCGACATCTTCTTCACGACCGGGAGCACGACGTACAACGGCACCTCGCTGCCCGGTCTCGGCCTGAACATCGCCCGCTACAACCTGGGCGCGTGCAGCTGGAACAGCGTGGGCGGCGCGTCGATGGCCGTCTCCCCCCACATCCCCTCCTTCAAGCAGATCGAGGGCTACTGGCAGGACTGGACGAACGAGGACCCGGCCTCCCCGGCCTGGAAGTGGACGGCGGACGCCACCCAGCGGGCCATGCTCGTCAAGGCCACCCAGCGCGGCGCCGTCTCGGAACTCTTCGCCAACTCCCCGATGTGGTGGATGTGTTCCAACCACAACCCCTCCGGAGCGGCCGACGGGGGCGACAACCTCCAGTCCTGGAACCACCGCCAACACGCCTCCCACCTCGCCGCCGTGGCCCTGTACGCCAAGCAGCACTGGGGCGTGACCTTCGCGGCGGTCGAGGCCTTCAACGAGCCGTCCTCGTCGTGGTGGACGGCCACCGGTACCCAGGAGGGCTGCCACATCGACGCGGGCACCCAGGCGGCCGTACTGCCGTACCTGCGCGGCGAGCTGGACAAGCGGGGCCTGACCGGCACCCGTATCTCCGCCTCCGACGAGACGGGTTACGACCTCGCCCGCACCACCTGGAACTCCTTCTCCGCCACCACCAAGGGCTACGTGGACCGCGTCAACGTGCACGGCTACCAGGGCTCCGGCGGCCGCCGCGACCTGCTCCACACGGACGTGGTGACTACGGCCGGCAAGGCCCTGTGGAACTCGGAGACCGGCGACGGCGACGCCACCGGCCTGACGACGGCGAGCAACCTCCTCTACGACTTCCGCTGGCTGCACCCCACCGCCTGGGTGTACTGGCAGGTCATGGACTCGAGCGCGGGCTGGGCGACGATCGCCTACGACCCGGACACGCTCCGGCCGGGCGCGGTCCAGACGAAGTACTACGTCCTGGCCCAGTTCACCCGCCACATCCGCCCCGGTATGACGATCCTGGACACCGGGGCGAGCTACGCGGCGGCCGCCCTGGACCGCTCGGCGAAACGCCTGGTGATCGTCGCCGCGAACACCTCTTCCACCGCCCAGACCCTGACCTTCGACCTCTCCCGCTTCTCCGCCGTGACCGGCGGCCCGGGCGGCCTGGTCCCCCGCTGGAACACGGTGACCACGGGCGGCGACCGCTACACGGCCCACTCGGACACCCGCCTGAGCGGGACGTCGGTGTCCGTGCCGTTCGCGGCGAAGTCGGTGCAGACGCTCCAGGTGGACGGCGTCACGGTGTGACGCGCCGGGTTCAGCCCGGCGGCAGGACGCGCCGGGTTCAGCCCAGCGGCAGGGCGTCCTGATAGCCGTTCACGGGCCGGGGCACCCTGGTGACCGTACGAGCGTCCAGCGCGACCGCCGCGGAAGCGGTGCCCAGGGTCCCGCCCGGGTGCCAGGTCCCGGTGACCGTCACCCACGTGTCGGCGGGCAGGGCGGGCCCGCCGTAGATGCGCACCTTCACGGACTGGGCGTCGGCGGCACAGCAGTTGAGGATGATCCGGGTCAGCTCCCAGCTTCCGCCGGCCCCGGGGGTGACGAACCCGGTCATCCGGACGGTGCGCCCCTGGACGGCCCGCCCCCGGTCCTGCCGGACCCGGCTGGTGAAGTCGGAGAGGGTCATGGGCAGGGGCGAGGTGCGGGGCAGCGGATCGAAGTCGGCGTCGTGGACGACGGCCTTCGCCGGCTGCCGGGCGGCGGTGTACGCGCCGAGGGCGGGCGGGGCGTGGAAGAGCAGGCTGAGGGCGGGCAGGAGCAGGAGCCAGGCCACCCGGGGCACACCGGAGTGGCCGTGGTGGTCCTCGGACCCCTCCCCCCGGTCGAGGAGGGCGCCGGCGATCCCGAGCAGGAGCAGGACGGCCCCGGAGACGACGAGCAGGGGCCGCATGCCCTCCTTGACGTACCGCAGGCACAGGTCGGTGACGAGGGAGACGCGCAGCAGTCCGAGCCCGCACAGGACGAGCAGCCCCGCCTGGAGCGACCGTTTCACAGCAGGACCCCTCCGACCAGCGCGCTGCACGCGACGGCGACGACGACGGTGGCGGCGGAGAACCGTACCGCGAAGGCCCGCCCGAAGGTCCCCGCCTGCAGGGCGATGAGCTTCAGGTCGACCATGGGCCCCACGACCATGAACGCCAGCCGCGCGACCGGCGGGAACCCGCTCAGCGAGGCGGCCAGGAAGGCGTCGGCCTCGGAGCACACCGCGAGCAGCACGGCGAGCCCGGCGAGGAACAGCACGGACAGCCAGGGCGCGGCGGCGAAGGTGTCGAGCACGGAGCGCGGGACGGCGACGTCGAAGGTGGCCGCGGCGATGGCGCCGAGCACCAGGAACCCCCCGGCGTGCAGGAAGTCGTGCTGGAACCCGCGCCGGAACTCGTCGAACCGGCTGCTTCCCTCCTTGTGCCCGGTGTGCCGTACGACGGGCCGCAGCCACTCGGCCCGCCCGAACCGGAGCCACAGCCAGCCCATGGCGACGGCGGTGGCGAGGGAGGCGAGCAGCCGGGCGAGCACCATGGCGGGGTTCCCGGGAAAGGCGATCGCGGTGGCGGTCAGCACGACGGGATTGACGGCGGGCGCGGAGAGCAGGAACGCGAAGGCGGCGGCCGGGGTGACCCCGCGGCTGATGAGACTGCCGGCGACGGGCACCGAGGCGCATTCGCACCCCGGCAGCACGACTCCCGCGACCCCGGCCACGGGCACGGCGAACACGGCCCGACGGGGCAGCAGCCGCTGGAACACCCCCTCCGGCACGAAGGCGTTGATGGCGCCGGACAGGGCCGTACCGAGCAGCAGGAACGGCAGGGCCTGCACGACGACGGCCAGACACACCGTCCGCCAGGCCTGCACGGCCGGGGCGTCCCCCCAACGCCCGAGGAGGAAGAGGAGGGCACCGGGGACGACGGCGGCACCGACGAGGAGGAGCACCCAGTGGCGGGGCGGCTCGGCCCGGAGGCCCTCCTCGCTCCCGGCGTCGGCCCGAGTGTCCTCGGCCGGCGCACCCGTCTTCTGCATGCCGACTCCGTGTGTAGACGCGGCACCGAAGATATCCCGGTACGACCACCGGACATCCCTGCGGGGTGCGGGGCCCGGGGGCACCTCACGTTTGTCGCGTCCCGGCAGTACGGTGTCCCCCATGCGCCCCGACACGCCTGCCGAGAACGTCGACCACACCGCCGAAGCGGCACGCCTGGAGCGGACCGCCGGCCTGTACCCGGAGGACGCCGAGGCCCTCCTCCTGCGGGCGGCGGCCCACCTGGAACTGTCCGGCGACCGCCCCGCGGCGACGGCCCTCTACGACCGCCTGCTGTCCTCCGCCGAAGGCCTGGACAACGCCGCCCTGGTCCGCGCCCTGAAGGCGTCGAACCTCTGGGAGTACGGCCACGAGGCGGAGGCGAGGGCGATCATCGAGGGCATCCGCACGACGGCCCCGCGGGACCCCGCCCCCTGGGTGATCGTGGCCGAGGCCCTGGAGTCCCACGACGAGCTGGAGGCGGCGGCGGACACCTTCGGCGAGGCCGCCGACCTCCTGCTGGCCTCCGTGGAGCAGCCCCCTCCCGCCACCCACCCCGTCCTCTACGGCCGCCACCGCGTCCGCCGCATGCTGGGCCTGCCGCACGACGACCGGGACACCCTCGCCGACACCCTCCACACGTCCTCCATCCCCCTGGACGAACTCCACGACCCCAAACGCGTGTGGTCCCTGGGCTCGGACAACCCCGCCGAACTGCAAGCGGAGATCTCCCGCCTCCGCGCCGAACTGGGCGCCTACCGCGAGGCCCTCTCCCGCCCGTTCCCGGTGGCGGTCCTGCACTGGCCGGCCCCGGAGCTGTCGGAGCTGTTGTCGGCGTACCCCACCCTGTCCTCGGAGTACCCCTCCCACGCCGAGCACCTGGCGACCATAGAGTCCTCCCTCCGCGAACTCTCCGCCTCCGGCACCCCCAACCTCGGCATCGTCACGGCCACGGTCCCGTCGTACGAGGCGTTCGCGGCATCGGAGGGAGCCTCACCGGGCGACGCGACGCTGCTGCCGCAGTACGCGACGACGCTGGCCGCGCGGGGGCGGGCCGTGGCCTGGCCTCCGGGGGAGGGGGCGGGGTGTTGGTGTGGGGCCGGGTTGGGCTACGGCGAGTGCCACGGGGTGGACTAGCGGCCCAACCACCACTCCCGGTGGTAGCGGAGGTAGTCCCGGTGAACCTTGTGCCGTCGGTGCCGCTTGAGCTTCGGCCGAACGTCCATGCCGAAGGCCCCTGCCCGTACGACGATCGACCAGTCGTCCTCGATGACGATCGCGCCTATGTCTAGGCGGACGTGGCAGTTGGGGCAGAGGCACAGGACGTTCGGCTCGACGTCAGGGCCCCGGTGTGGCTTACCCAAAGGCCTGATGTGGGCGCCTTCGCTGTACGGCTCACCGTCCGGGCCGAGCAAGCGAAGGCCACACACTTGGCACTCTCCGGCATAGAGCCTTTTCACGTTCCGTATCACCGCGTCGTCTCGTACCAGACGCTGGACCCGGGCCGTCCGCGTCTCAGGGAACTTCTCCCCCTGAGCCGCTTCCTCTTCGGCCTCCGCCCCCTCCTCGGGCTCGTCCATGGTGCCTTCATCGTGTCCCCCTTCGTCGTCTGCCCTGCCCGCGGGCACTTCGGAGCGCCGTTCGAGCAAGTCGGCGATCTGATGCTCCAAAGAGGTCGGATCCTGGCGGTCTTCAGGGAGGCGCTTCAAGTCGAACTGGCAGATGTCGACTGGTGTGCCGTCGGGAGCGGGCGAGTGCGCGACGGCGGTGCGGATGTCCGTGACCAGGTACAGGCCGTCGTACCTGTAGCAGTCGATCGGGGAGTACCGCTTGTCACCCTTCCACCCACGGATGACCCGGACCGGATGGCCGCGTTCGTAACTCCGCTTCAGAGCGGCGTTGTCCGCGTAGTCCCAGGATTGACTGCGCCGGAGCCTTGGCACCCCCTTGACCTTGTACTTGTCCACGTCAGGTGAGGCGCCCGTATAGCGGATGCTGTCCCAGTCGTCGTGATCGTCCTCGTACCCTCCGTGCAGGACGATGGCATCCGCTATGTGGCTGCCGTCCTCATCCACGAGGGTGGAGATGCCCCTTACGGTGTCGCTGTGCAGGTTGTTGCGCTTCACCTGCACGCGGCGGTGAAACTCCGCACCCGGGGCAATGCCGTCGATGTGACCGATCTTTCGTTCTCCCACGACGCCATACTGAAACAAATCGATCACTTGTGTCACTCTCGATTCCCAATGTGACACAAGCGCAGGCTGTCAGTGGCCCCTGTTACAACTGGTCGCGTCGCAGAGGGACCAAGGGGGCGGGCGTGACGCAGTCAGACCAGACTCAGCCGGTGGCGGGTGTGTACGAAGAGCTTGTCACCCGTCGCTTGCAGGACCGCTTGCAGGAGCTGGACGCAGCCGGCTGGAAGGCCGTGCAGGCAGAGGTGAGCGAAGAGTCCACTCCACACGTGCTCGCCCGACACATCGGCGAAGAGATCCGCAACCAGTTGAGCCAACTTCCGCACGACAAGCAGGTTGAAGCAGCAAACGCGATCATGCGTGCGCTGGCGTCCCACACTGCTGGCCTCGAAGGCGGTGGGGTGGTCGGGGCCATCGCGGAGGGGCCTCGGCAGTTGCTGGCGCTGGCCAAGCAGGAAGCCCCAGGTGTCTTCGCCATCCGCCCCCTCACTCCACTATCGGAGACTGCGCTGATCACCAATGCTCCGGATGACCCCAGCCTTGGGGCGGAGCTAAGGGCAGAACTGGCCACGGCGGACCGCATCGATCTGCTCTGCGCATTTGTGAAGTGGTACGGCATACGGGTCCTGGAGGACGCTCTTCGGGCCGCGAAAGACCGGGGCGTGGAGATCCGGGTCATCACGACCACGTACATGGGTGCCACGGACCGCCACGCGCTTGACCGTCTCGTCCGTGACTTCGGGGCCACCGTCAAAATCAACTACGAAACCCGCTCCACCCGGCTGCATGCCAAGGCCTGGCTGTTCCGTCGCCGCACCGGTTTCGACACCGCCTACGTCGGCAGCTCGAACCTGTCCAAAGCCGCGCTGCTCGATGGCCTGGAGTGGAACGTGCGCCTGTCATCGGTCGCCACACCCGCTGTCCTGGACAAATTCGGGGCAACGTTCGACGCGTACTGGAACGACATCGCTTTCGAAACGTACGACCCGCACCTCCATGGCGAACGCTTGGATGGCGCACTCGCTCAGGCAAGCGGCACGGCTGCCACCACCGATCTGAAGATCAGCCTCTCGGGTCTGGAGGTACGTCCGTTTCCGCACCAGCGAGACATGCTCGAACGACTCAGTGTCGAGCGGGAATTGCGTGGACGGAACCGGAACCTGCTGGTTGCCGCCACTGGCACGGGAAAGACCGTGATGGCCGCGCTGGACTACCGCAACCTGTGCAAGAAGTCGACCAACGGACGACCCACCTTGTTGTTCGTGGCCCACCGCAAGGAAATTCTCAACCAATCCCTGCGCACCTACCGGGAAGTGCTGGACGACGCCTCATTCGGGGAACTGCTGCACGCGGGGCAGGTCCCACGGGAGGGGAACCACGTCTTCGCCAGCGTTCAGTCACTGAACATCCAGCGGCTGGAGCAGTTGGCTCCCGATCACTTCGACATCATTGTCATCGACGAGTTTCATCACGCCACCGCCACGACGTACCGCCGAGTTATCGATCACTTCAAGCCACAGCAACTGCTCGGCCTGACGGCGACCCCTGAGCGGATGGATGGGCGCAACGTCCAAGATGAGTTCTTCGAGGGACGCATCGCTGCCGAGATGCGCCTGTGGGAGGCACTGGAAAACGATTTGCTGTGCCCGTTCCACTACTTCGGTATCCCGGACGGTACAGACCTGAGGAACCTTGGCTGGCGGAAGGGCACGTACGCCGATCAAGACCTCGACAACGTCTACACAGGCAACGACGCCCGGGCCCGGATCGTGGTGAAACAGATCCGGGACAAGGTCTCGAACCCGGCTACGATGCGCGCGCTGGGCTTCTGCGTCAGCAAGAGGCATGCCCGCTTCATGGCGGACTTCTTCACCAGGGCTGGGTTCCAGGCCGTGGCGCTGGACAGCGATTCGCCCGCTGAGGTGCGCACTCAGGCACTGAAAGACCTGCGTGACGGCAAGCTACAGGTGATCTTCTCCGTCGACTTGTTCAACGAAGGACTCGACATCCCCGACGTCGACACCCTTCTCCTCCTCCGTCCGACCAACAGCGCGACGATCTTTCTTCAGCAGCTGGGACGGGGTTTGAGGCGTACGGAAAAGAAGCCGGTGCTCACCGTCCTCGACTTCATCGGACAGCACCGAGCGGAATTCCGCTTCGAGGAACAGTTCCGGGCCCTAACGAACTTGTCACGGAACCGGCTGGTTGAACACATTGAGCATGACTTTCCCCAACTGCCCTCTGGTTGCCAGATCCTCCTGGAAGGCAAGTCCAAGGACCTCATCCTCGACAACATCCGGAGCCAACTGGGCGCCACCATCCGCACTTTGGTGAGCGAGGTCAAGGCCTACAGCACGCCGCGCCTCGCGGACTACCTCCGCGAGAGCCGACGGGAGATCAAGGAGCTGTACAAGAATGACAACTCCTGGACAACCATTCTCCGCCGAGCCGGACTGATCCAGGATGCCGCACCGGCGGGCGAAGCAGCACTACTCAAGAGAGCTCATGCCTTTCTCCACGTGGATGATCCCGAGCGCGCCCAGGCCTACCTCCATCTCCTGGAAGACGACGCCCCGCCGTACGGGGAGCTAGGGCCCACCGCCCAGGTGTACGCACGCATGTTGTTCTTCAACATCTGGGACAACGCCGGCGGTTTCACCAGCTTCGAGGAAGGCCTGCAGTCGTTGCGCTCCCAGCGCCCCTTCCGTGACGAGCTACGGCAGATGCTGTCGTACGTCATCGAACAGGCGGACCACTTCCCCATCTCGCTGTCGGGCCGCCTCAGCGACGTACCGTTGAAGGTGCACTGCGCGTACAACCGCTCCGAGATCCTCGCCGCACTGGGCGTGGCACGCTTCGGCGGTCAAATGCCACGGTCGTTCGCGCAAGGAGTGCAGTGGGTGGAAGAGCTCCAGACGGATGCCCTGCTCATTACCTTGGAGAAGAATGAGAAGGATTTCTCACCAACGGTCCGGTACAAGGACTACGCGCTGAGCCCAACGCTCTTCCACTGGGAGTCCCAGAACTCGACAGCCGCTGACTCCGGCACTGGCAGGCGATACCAGGAGCACGTGCGGCGAGACAGCGAAGTCCTGTTGTTCATGCGCCGCTACAAGAACACCGACATCGGCAAGCCACAACCGTGGATGCTTCTCGGCCCTGCGACGTATGAGACGCACACGGGTAGCAAGCCCATGTCCATCACGTGGCGCCTCAAGCACGAGCTGCCGGCCGACGCATGGACGTACTCGGCCATCACCGCGAGTTGACCGCTTACAAGCCAGGGATGCCGTAGGCCGCAAAGGTGCCACACAAAAGGCAAGGTCACCTTTGGCGGGCGCCGCCCGACGACCGCGGCGCCCACCACCTGCTAAGCCGTCGCCGCCAGTTCCGCCCGCCCGAACAGCAGCGCGTACCCCGGGGGGAGTTGGGTCAGGACGCGGGTCGTCAGCGTTTCGCCGATGTGGGTCGACAGGACGCTGAGGACCGAGCTGACGTCCCAGCGGGCCGTCGCCGGGGTCGAGCCCTCTATGCGGGTGGCCACCGATTCGACGAACTCGCGGGCCGTCAGGGGGTGGGTCGCGGGGATCTGGGAGGCGATCACGCTGCCCGCCTCGCGGGGGAGCGCCTGGGCCAGGGCCACGCGTTCTTCGCCGGTGACATGGCCGCCGAGCGCCGAGAGGACGATGCGAGTGACGCGTTCCGCCTCCGCCCTCGTCGGGTACTGGCCCGCGTCACGCACCGCCTCGATCAGCGCCAGCCAGTCGGCGTTCTCCGCCTCGCCCTTGGCGCGCGGGCGCGGGGACGGGGTGGGGATGGTGGTTCTGGGCTGCGGGGTCGTCACGGTCATCGTGGTGGCTCCTCCTCCGGGACACTTCGGGGCACCGGAAGCCCGGTTACCCCGTAACGCGGCGGGCATGAGCGGAACTTCGGCCAAGGTGCGGCCGGTGGGGTCGTGCGGTCGGGTGGGGACGTCGGGGGTGGGCCTGCCGTGGGGGCCCGCGTGGCCCGTGTGAGTGGTGTGGGCCAGTACGCCGGTGGGTCCGGGGGCAGGCCGCCGCGTCCCGTGGCCCGCTCCGGCCGCGGGACGCGTGCGTGTGGACGCGTGGTGCGTGTGGATGCGTGGTGCGTGTGGATGCGTGGTGCGTGTGGATCAGTGGGGCCGGCCGTGGTCGGCCCCTGTCAGGGACTGGGACTGTCGGTTCAGCCGCCGATCTGCTTGCGGCCGTCGCCACCGCCGCTGATCTGGATCCTGCGCGGCTTGGCCTGTTCGGCCACCGGAATGCGCAGGGTCAGGACGCCGGCGTCGTACGAGGCGTCGATGCGCTCCGTGTCCAGGGTCTCGCCCAGGAACAGCTGGCGGGTGAAGGTGCCTGTGGGGCGTTCGGCGACCAGCATCTCCGCGCCCTCGGGGGCGGGGTTGCTGCGCTCGGCCCGGACGTTGAGGACGTTGCGCTCGACGTCGAGTTCGATCGACTCGGGGTCGATACCGGGAAGGTCGAAGTGGACCAGGAACTCGTCCCCCGAGCGGTAGGCGTCCATCGGCATCGCGGCCGGGCGGGCGGTCGCGCCGAAGACCTGCTGCGTGAGCCGGTCGAGATCGCGGAACGGGTCCGTACGCATGAGCATCACAGGTCACTCCTCTCCTCAGGGACTGGGATGCGATGCCCTACGGCTATTTATATAACTCTGCGCGGGAAAGTTGACAAGCCTCGGCTCAGGCTGACGGCCCAGTCCCGCCCGCGCGTTAGCCTCGGTGCGGATACGAGGAGGCACACATGGCCAAGGTTCCCAGCGCGGTCGTAGCCGCCACCGGACTCGTCGGCGGTTACGGCGTCGCCCGTTGGACCAAGAAGCGGCAGTTGGGCGGGGTCGTCCTGGCGGCGGCCGGGGTCGCCGCCGCGCGGCAGTGGCGGACGCAGGCCGGCGGGAAGGCCGCGGGCGCGCTGAGCGCCGCGTACGTCGCCGCGTTCGCCGGGTCCCACCCGCTCGCCAAGAAGGTCGGCGCCTGGCCGTCCGTCCTCGGTGTCGCCGGTGCCGTCGCCCTCGCCTCCTGGGCCGTCGCCGACCGCCGGGACACCTGAGGACCCGCCTCTACGACCCACCCGCCCTGAACGACCTCCGGTACGCCTGCGGACTCGTCCCCACCACCCTGCGGAACCGTTCCCGGAAGGCCGTCGGTGAGCCGAAGCCCGTCTGGACGGCGATCCGTTCCACCGGGTGCGCCGTGGTCTCCAGCAGGTGCTGCGCCCGCCGCACCCGCGCCCGGTGCAGCCACTGCAGCGGTGTGGTGCCCGTCTGTTCCCGGAAACGGCGGTTGAGGGTGCGGGTGCTCATGCCGGCCTCCGCCGCGATCCCGGCCAGCGTCAGATCGCGGTCGCAGTGGTCCTCCAGCCAGCTCAGGAGGGGCTCCAGCGTGGTACCCGCGGGGGCCGGGGGGAGGTCGTGGACGATGAACTGGGACTGGCCGCCCTCCCGCTCCAGCGGCATCACGGACATGCGGGCCGCGTGCGCGGCCACCGCCGAGCCGAAGTCCTTGCGGATCATGTGCAGGCACATGTCCAGGGCGGCCGCGGCGCCCGCCGACGTCAGGAACTGGCCGTTGTCGACGTACAGGACGTTCGGGTCCACCGTCACCGCCGGATGACGCCGGGCCAGATCCGGGGCCGCGATCCAGTGCGTCGTCGCGCGCAGGCCGTCCAGCAGCCCCGTCGCCGCGAAGAGGAACGCGCCCACGCAGATCGACGCGATACGCGTGCCGTTCGCCGCCGCCGCGCGCAGCGCCTCGCCGACCCCGGGCGGCAGGGTCTCCGGCGGGTCCGCGACCCCGGGCAGGATGATCGTGTCGGCCTCCGCGAGCGCCTGGAGGCCGTACGGCGCCCGGACCGTGAACGCACCCGCGCTCACCTCCTCCCGCACCGAGCAGACCCGGATCCGGTACGGCTCCCGGCCGTCCGGCAGCCGAGCCCAGCCGAAGGTGTCGACGGGGGCGGAGAGGTCGAACGGGATGACGCCGTCCAGCGCCAGTACGGCCACGGTGTGCATGGCGAGAGGGTAGGGGGGCGGCGGAGTCTCGCCAAACGTGGGCTCCGGCTCCCCGTGGGGGCCTTCTCTCCGGCCCGGGTGCGCATCAGGCGAGCAGGCGCCCACGCATCTAGGCGCCCAGGCGGGCAGGTGCCCTGGCGAGCACCCGTCCCCGCGGGCATGCGCCCAGGCGCGCAGGCGTCCTGGCGGGAATCCGTTGGAGCCTGGCACTCCTGCCACTCCTCCGCGGTCTCCGCCGCTCCTACCGTCCCTCTGTGACCAAGTTCCTTCTCGCCGTCCACGTCATCGCCGCGATCCTCGCCATCGGACCCGTCGCCGTCGCCGCCAGCATGTTCCCGCCCGCCGCCCGTCGCGTCCTGGCCGCCGGAGCCGGCGTAGGGGTCCGCGTCGGCGGTACCTCCGGTGTCGGCGCGGGGTCCGGTGAGCCCGGCGCCGGCGACGGCCCCGGTGGCCCGGGCACCGACGGCACGCTCCACCTGCTGCACCGGATCTGCCGCGTCTACGCCGTCGTAGGCGTCGTCGTCCCCGTCTTCGGGTTCGCCACCGCCAGTGAGATGGGCGTGCTCGGCAGTGCCTGGCTGATCGTGTCGATCGCCCTCACCGCACTCGCCGCGCTCGTCCTCGTCGCGCTGGTGCTGCCGGCCCAGGCCGCCCTCCTCGAAGGCAGGCCCACACCGACCGCGCGGCTCGCCATGGTCACCGGGCTGTTCAACCTGCTCTGGGCCACCGTGACCGTCCTGATGATCGTCCGGCCCGGCTCGACCACCGGCGCCTGAGACCACCCGCCGGGCCGCACCAGGCGAAGGACACGGCCCGCCGCCACCCGCCGACGCCTCGCACCACACGGAACCCACGGCCCGCCGCCACCCGCCGACGCCTCGCACCGGGCGCGGGGAGCGCACCGCCCCGCCGCCGCCACCCGCCGCGAGGCCTCTCCTGCGAGGCCCTCCCCCGCGAACCCCGCCCCTACGGCCTGCTCGCCGCCGGCGGTGCCGCCGGGCCACCGCCCCGGGTGCCGGGGCGGGTGTTGCGCGCCGCCGCCTTCGCCCGGCCGGCCACCGCCGTCAGCGGGCGGGCGACGTCCTCCAGGGAGCGGCGTTCGGCCCGTACCGCCAGGGCCGCCGCGACCAGACCGGCGACGCACATCAGCGCCGCGCCGATGCAGAAGGCCAGGACCGTGTCGCCGACCCGGCCCGTACCGGTGAGGTCGGCGAACAGCAGGGGTCCGCTGATACCGCCGGCCGCCGTGCCGAGGGCGTAGAAGAAGGCGATCGACATCGCCCGCGTCTCCATCGGGAAGATCTCCGACACCGTCAGGTAGGCGCTGGAGGCACCCGCCGACGCGAAGAACAGCACCGCGCACCAGCACGCCGTCAGTGTGCCCGCGCTCAGCGAACCCCGGTCGAACAGCCACGCCGTGCCGAACAGCAGCAGGCCGGAGAGCAGGTACGTCGAGGAGATCATCACGCGGCGGCCGACCGTGTCGAACAGCTTGCCCAGCAGCAGCGGACCGCAGAAGTTGCCGACCGCGATCACCGCGAAGTAGTACCCGGTGCGGTCGGCGGGCACGTCGAAGAACTTGGTCAGGATGGCACCGAAACCGAAGGTGATCGCGTTGTACAGGAACGCCTGGCCGATGAAGAGGGAGAAGCCGAGCACCGCCCGCTTGCGGTACTGGCCGAAGACCGTCCGCGCGATCTCCAGGAAGGTGACGTTCTTGCGCTGGCGGATCTCCAGCTCGCCCTCCGGCTCCGGGAGCCGCTCGCCCCGCTCCTCCTCGATGCGGCGCTCGATGCCGGTGACGATCTCCTCGGCCTCGCGGTCCCTGCCGTGGATCAGCAGCCACCGCGGGCTCTCCGGGACGTGCCGTCGTACCAGCAGGATCACCAGGGCGAGGACCGTGCCGAGCGCGAACGTGAGGCGCCAGCCGACGTTCGCCGCCAGCACGTCGGTGTCGAGCGCGACGATCGACAGCAGCGAACCGCCCACCGCGCCCAGCCAGAAGCTGCCGTTGATGACCAGGTCGACCCGGCCGCGGTAGTCGGCCGGGATCAGCTCGTCGATCGCGGAGTTGATCGCCGCGTACTCACCACCGATACCGAAACCCGTCAGGAAGCGGAACAGGAAGAACCACCAGGCCTCCCAGGACACCGCCGTCAGCGCCGTCGCCGCGAGGTACACCGCCAGCGTGATCATGAACAGGTTCTTCCGGCCGAACCGGTCGGTCAGCCGCCCCCAGAACAGCGCGCCCAGACAGGCACCCGCCACGTACAGGGCGGCGGCGATGCCGGTGACCTGCCCCGACGAGATGGACAGACCGCTGCCGGGCTCCGACAGCCGGCTGGCGATGTTGCCGACGACCGTGACCTCCAGGCCGTCGAGGATCCACACGGTCCCCAGCCCGATCACGATCGTCCAGTGCCAGCGGGACCACGGCAGACGGTCGAGTCGGGCGGGGATGTTCGTGGTGATGGTCCGGCCCGTCTCCGGCGACGGCGCTTCGGCTGCTGCGCTCATGGGGCTCCCTCCACGTCGAGGCGGGATAACGGGTGCCCTGAGCACACCGGGCGCACACCGAACAGTCCGGTCAGGCCCCCAGCCCCCGCGACACCGCGTAGATCACCAGACCCGCCAGCGACCCCACCACCGTGCCGTTGATACGGATGAACTGCAGGTCACGGCCGATGTGCGCCTCGATCTTCCGAGTGGTGTGCTCGGCGTCCCAGCCCGCCACGGTGTCCGTGATCAACGAGGTGATCTCCGCCCGGTACGTCGTCACGACGTGCACCGCCGCGCCCTCCACCCAGCTGTCGACCTTGTCCTGCACCTTCGGCTCGGTCGCCATCCGCGACCCCAGGGACAGCAGCGCGGCCCGCACCCGCTGCCGCAACTCGCTGCGCTCGTCCTCGGCCGCCGCCACGATCATCGACCGTACGGCCGTCCACACGGACGCGATCAGGTCCTGCACCTCCCCACGCCCCAGCACCTCGTCCTTGAGCCGCTCCACCCGCGCCCGGGTGTCCGTGTCGGACTGCAGGTCCGAGGCGAAATCGGTGAGGAAACGGTCCAGCGCGCCGCGCGCCGGATGCGTCGGCATGTCCCGCATCTCGGTCACGAACCGCAGCAACTCCTTGTAGACCCGCTCGCCGACCTTCCGGTCCACGAACCGCGGCGTCCACCCCGGCGCCCCGCCCTCCACGGCCACCATCACGTCGTCCCGGTGCAGCACCAGCCAGTCGTGCGCCCGCGACACCACCAGGTCCACCACCCGCCGGTGCCCGCCGTCGGCGACGATCCTCTCCAGCGTCTTGCCGATGCCCGGCGCGATCTCCTGCGCACCGACCCGCCGGTTGATCGCCTCACCGACCACCGCCTGCACATCGGAGTCCCGCAGCACGGTCAGGGCACCGCGCAGCGCCGTCGCCAGCTCCGCCGTCACCCGGTCCGCGTGCGCGGGCTCCGCCAGCCAGGCACCGAGCCGACTGCCGATGCCGACCGCGCGCAGCCGCTGCCGCACGACGTCCTCGGAGAGGAAGTTCTCCCCCACGAACTCGCCGAGCGAGACGCCAAGCTGGTCCTTCTTCGTCGGAATGATCGCGGTGTGCGGGATGGGCAGCCCCAGCGGGTGCCGGAAGAGGGCCGTGACCGCGAACCAGTCCGCGAGCGCGCCGACCATGCCGGCCTCCGCCGCCGCCGCCACATAGTCCGCCCACGGCCCCGCACCCGCGCCGCCGGCCGTCTTCGCCAAGGCGTAGACCACCGCGACGAACAGCAGCAGACCCGTCGCCGTGAGCTTCATCCGCCGCACCCCGCGCCGGCGCTCCTCGTCGGCCGGAGTGAACGCCGTCATCGTCTTGTACGACGCCACCCGCTCCGGCGTTCCCGTCTCGGTAGGTTCCATCAGCTCCACCCGTTCGGTGATCCCGCACACAATTGTCCCTTCCTGACCGACTCCCGGAACGAAACGGGAGTTCCCGGCGTCTGTCTGAAGGGCGGCAGTGGCAGGGTCCTGTCAGGCCTCCCCGGCCCATGACGCATCATGGGAACAACAAGATCGGAGCCCCAGGCTCCCATCTCCCGAGGAGAACAACACAAGAGTGGCCAAGCGTCATGGTTATGCGGTGCTCGGAGCGCTGATCGCCCTGGTCATCGCGGTGTCCGCCGGCATATACGTCACCGTTGCCGCCGACGACGGCACCCCCCGCAGCACCCTCGCCGCGGGCAGCGCGCACCGCGACTCCCACGCCGCCCCCGCCTCCACCGGCACCTGGGTCGGCGCCTGGGCCACCGCCCCCGTCGGCGGCGAACCCGGCACCGAGTCGACGGGCCTCGCGGGCCACTCGGTCCGCAACGTGGTGCACACCAGCGCCGGCGGTACGGGTGCCCGCATCACGCTGTCCAATCTCTACGGCCAGTCGGCCCTCACCATCACCCACGCCTCCCTCGCCCTCGCCACTGGCGACGGCACCGCGGCGGCCGACGCGGAAACGATGCGGCGCCTCACCTTCGGCGGCAGCACCGGCATCGTCATACCCGCCGGCGGACAGGCCGTCAGCGACGCCGTACGCGTCACCGTCCCGCACGACGCCGACGTCCTGGTCACCACCTACTCCCCGACCCCCTCCGGACCGGTCACCTACCACCCCCACGCCCGGCAGGTCTCGTACGTCGCCGACGGCGACCGCACCGAGGACGCGACCGGCACCCCCTACACCGGACAGACCCCCTACTGGCGCTACCTGACCGCCCTGGACGTGCTCAGCAACGAGGCCGCCGGCACCGTCGTCGCCTTCGGCGACTCCATAACCGACGGCATCACCTCCACCACCGGCACCAACCGCCGCTGGCCCGACGTCCTCTCCGGCCGGCTCCGCGGAGCACTGGAGGAAGGACGGCAACTGCCGCGCTACAGCGTCGTCAACGAGGGCATCAGCGGCAACCAGGTCCTCGCCGACGGCCTCGGCCGGCCCGCCGAGAACCAGAGCGGCCTCGACCGCTTCGGCCGGGACGCACTCTCCCGCACCGGCGTCAAGGTCGTCGTCATCGACCTCGGCGTCAACGACATCCTGCGCAACCGCAGGCTCGCCGACCCCGACCGCATCGTCACCGGCCTGCGCACCCTGGTCCGCCAGGCCCACGCCCGCGGCCTGAAGGTCGTCGGCGCCACCCTGATGCCCTTCCAGGGCCACCGCGGCTACACCCCCGCCCGGGAAGCCGTACGCCTGCAGGTCAACGCCCAGATCCGGGCCGGCGGCGTCTACGACGCGGTCGTCGACTTCGACAAGGCCCTCCGGGACCCGTACGACCCACGCCGACTGCGCCCCGAGTACGACTCCGGGGACCACCTGCACCCCAGCGACCTGGGCTACCGCACCATGGCCGACGTCTTCGACCTCCGCACCCTGAAGGGCGCGGGCCAGGCCGAGCTGTAGCCGGGGCGGGCACCGCGGGAACCCGAGCGGGGCGGGGCACGGCGGGAACCGGGCGGCGAGGAATACTGGCGGACATGACCCGCTTGATCCTCGCCACCCGCAACGCCGGAAAGATCACCGAGCTGAGGGCCATCCTGGCCGAAGCCGGACTCCCCCACGAACTCGTCGGCGCGGACGCCTTCCCGGACGTCCCCGACGTCAAGGAAACCGGCGTCACCTTCGCCGAGAACGCCCTCCTCAAGGCCCACGCCCTCGCCCAGGCCACCGGCCTGCCCGCGGTCG
Source organism: Streptomyces sp. NPDC029151 (assembly GCF_055564315.1). Classification (NCBI taxonomy): domain Bacteria; kingdom Bacillati; phylum Actinomycetota; class Actinomycetes; order Kitasatosporales; family Streptomycetaceae; genus Streptomyces; species Streptomyces sp. NPDC029151. Next base: position 147,966 of record NZ_JBVHWQ010000009.1, on the reverse strand, counting down.
CCGACGACTCCGGCCTCTGCGTGGACGTCCTCAACGGCGCCCCCGGCATCTTCTCCGCCCGCTGGGCCGGCCGGCACGGCGACGACCGGGCCAACCTGGAACTGCTCCTGGCGCAGGTCTCCGACATCGCCGAGGAACACCGCGGCGCCCACTTCGCCTGCGCGGCGGCGCTCGCCCTGCCGGACGGCACGGAACGGGTGGTCGAGGGACAGCTGAGGGGGATCCTGCGGCACGCCCCCGCCGGCACGAACGGCTTCGGCTACGACCCCATCCTCCAGCCGGAGGGCGAGACGCGGACCTGCGCCGAGCTGAGCCCGGAGGAGAAGAACGCGATCAGCCATCGGGGGAAGGCGTTCCGGGCGCTGGTGCCGGTGGTGCGGGAGTTGCTGGGCTGACTTCACGGAGGGGCCCCGCACCTTCAGATCGAAGGTGCGTAGGCCCCTTACCCTGTGGGCCCGGTGGGACTCGAACCCACGACACACCGGACCTAAACCGGCGCCCTCTTGGCCAGCTGGGGTACGGGCCCTCAGCGGTGCACTACTCTACTGGGCGCTGCGCGCGTCTCGCCGACCGCCTCTGCACCAGGTACTCGTGATCGCGTGGCAGTTGGGGCACAGCAGGCGCAAGTTCTCCCGTCTGTTGTCGCGCCAGTCCCCGTTGATGTGGTCGATCTCCAGCGTCATCGGCTTGCCACGCCACTCCGGGCCGATCCCGCACCTGGCGCATTGCTCGGCAACGCCTACTTCCCGGAGTGCGCGCCGGAGGCGTGTGGTCGCGATCCGGTGTCCGCCGTCATGCCGCACCAGGACAGCCTCCGGCCGCTTGGCATTCGTACCCGGCTTCCCTCGTTGATGTGCCTGGCCGAGGAAGTGGGTGGTATCGAGGCTGTCCTCTGCCACCCACTGCTGGAACAGCGTGCGTAGTTGGCCAGTGCATGGCATACCCAGGACGCGGAGAGCACCCGCGACGGAGGTTGCCTTCTCGACCGCACGCTGCAGTTCTTCGGCGGCCGGCTTCGGCGGCGCTCCACCAGCCCGCCGCCGACGTGGGAAGTGTGAGATGTCAACACCGTAGTGTTCGAAGCGCTTATAGAGATGCCGCCGCAGGTTGCGATAAGGACGTACGCCTAGAAAGGCGATGACCTCGTCAATGTCGGCGCACTGCGCGGCTGCCTGGACCAACCGCTCGCGCGTGTACTGCACTCCGCTGCTCATACGGCACCTGCTCGGGGACGGCCCTTGCCACGCCCTCGGTAGGTGTCGGTGGTCGAGTGGCAGTTGGGGCAGAGGAGTCGCAGGTTCTCGACGCGGTTGTTCCGCCAGTTGCCGTCGACGTGGTCGACCTCCAGTGGGAGTCGTTCGCCGAGCCAGCTCGGCTCGGTACCGCACAGGACGCAGCGCTCCTCCACGCCCAGCTCGATCATCGCCCGCTTGAGCCGCTGACTCGGAATGCGCGGAGCATGTACCGAGGTGTCCTCGACAAGGATCTCCTCGGGAGTTCGGCGGCGCCGGTTGTCCCGCATCCGCTCGGTTCGGACCACAGACGTGAAGTGCGAGGTGGCGATCCCGTACGCCCTGATCCTCCGGCTGATGTGCGCGTGATGGCCGCCGACGACCTCCAGGCCGAGACGGCGCAGCACCTCGCTCATGTTCGTGGAGGCGGCCACGGCCCGCTCGAGGACCTCCCTGGTCCACTTCACCCCCTCCCGTTCGAAGTGCGAGACGCCCACCCCGAGCTTCTTCATCCGTCCGAGCACGTAGCGCCGTGCCGGGCTCCTCGGATCCACCCCCAGTGCCTCCAGGGCCTCCGACAGCGTCCGTGCCCCGCGGGCCGCCGTCTCCAGCCGTTCCTTGGTGTATGTGCCGGCCCCCATCGAGCCCCCTCCGTTCCGGGCGGGTGTTCGCCACCCGTACGGAGTAACGAACCGGTTGTCGGACAGTCACGCCCGGAATGACGGGAACGGGGAACGGCCCGCGCCGGGGCTTCCGGTGCGGGCCGTTTGGTGGGGCGGGGGGTCAGACGCCCAGGTCCTTGAGGATCTTGGCGACGTGGCCGGTGGCCTTGACGTTGTACAGGGCGCGTTCGACCTTGCCGTCCTCGTCCACGACCACCGTGGAGCGGATGACGCCGACGACCGTCTTGCCGTACAGCTTCTTCTCTCCGAAGGCGCCGTACGCCTCCAGGACCCGCTTGTCGGGGTCGGCCAGCAGGGTGACCTTCAGGGACTCCTTCTCGCGGAACTTCGCGAGCTTCTCCGGCTTGTCGGGGGAGATGCCGATGACGTCGTAGCCGGCGGCGGCCAGGACCTCCAGGTTGTCGGTGAAGTCGCAGGCCTGCTTGGTGCAGCCTGGAGTCAGGGCGGCGGGGTAGAAGTAGACGATGACCTTGCGGCCCTTGTGGTCCGACAGGGACACCTCGTTGCCGTCGGCGTCGGGGAGGGTGAAGGCGGGGGCCACGTCCCCGGGCTGGAGTCGCTCGCTCATCGGACTAGCGTAACCGGGGGGCCTTGCGGTGCGGTGGGGCCGTGAGCTGACAGACTGTTCGAGAACAGCATCAACCAGCATCAGCAGACTTCGGCAGACTTCGGAGGCCGTACGGTGGCGGACACGTCGGACACCAGAACCCCGGCGCAGATCGAGGCGGACATCAGGCGCCGCCGTGAAGTGCTGGCCGAGACGCTCGACGAGATCGGGGTGCGTGTGCATCCCAAGACCATCGTCGGGGATGCCAAGGCCAAGGCCGTCGCCCATGTCGATCACACGGTCGGACGGGCGTACGTGCAGGTCAACCGGGTCGTCAGCGACGTCCGGGCGCGATTCGTGGACGACGAGGGGGCGCCGCGCCTTGAGCGGGTCGTGCCGGTCGCCCTGGTCGTCGTCGGGGTCGTGGGGCTGCTGGCCCTTGGGGCCCGGCGGCGCCGGGACTGACGGGGGCGGGTAGGTTCGAGGCGTGAGCGCCAACAGAAACGAGCACAGCACTCCCCACCACGACAAGCTCCCCATCCGGATGCTGCACGACCGGGTTCTCGTGCGGCAGGAGACGGGTGAGGGCGAGCGGCGGTCGGGGGGCGGCATTCTGATTCCCGCCACCGCGGCGGTCGGGCGGCGGCTGGCCTGGGCCGAGGTCGTCGCCGTCGGTCAGAACGTCCGGACGGTGGAGCCCGGCGACCGCGTCCTGTTCGACCCGGAGGACCGGGCGGAGGTCGAGGTGCGGGGTGTGGCGTACGTGCTGATGCGCGAGCGTGACCTGCACGCCGTCGCCGCCGACCGGTTCGAGGGGTCGGAGGACTCCACGGGGCTGTACCTGTAGGAGGCATGCCGAGGGGGGGGGGGGGGGGGGGGGGCCCACCCCCCCCCCCCCCCCCCCTTTTTTTTTTTTTGGGGGAACGAACAAAAACAACCACCCCAAACCAAAAAAAAAAAAAAAAAAACACAAAAA
>NZ_JBVHWQ010000009.1:0-144518 GCF_055564315.1 Streptomyces sp. NPDC029151 | reverse complement strand
GGTGGATGCGAGAGCGGCCCTGGCACGCCGCGCCGACCGATTGGTGGGGGGGGCGAGGGAACCCCAGGGGGCTGTACTTGGGGGAGGCATGCCGAGGAGGGCCGGTGACCATCGTCACCGGCCCTCCTCGGCATGCCTTTGTTATGTTCGGAGGGAACCCGACGAGACGCGCCGTACCGGGCCGAAGGCAAAGACGACGCACCCCGGAAGAAGAGTCGTCGCGTCTCGGAGGTGCCTGTCATGGCCTGGGTTCTGCTCGTCGTCGCCGGTCTGCTGGAGGTCGGCTGGTCGATCGGGATGAAGTACAGCGAGGGTTTCACCCGTCTCGTCCCCAGCGTGTTCACCGGTGCCGGCATCGTGGCCAGCATGGTCCTGCTGTCGTACGCGGCGAGGTCGCTGCCGATCGGTACGGCGTACGGCGTGTGGGTGGGCATCGGCGCGGCCGGTGCGGCGGTGCTCGGCATGGTGGTGCTCGGTGAGCCGGTCACCGCCGCCCGGATCTTCTTCGTGTGTCTGCTGCTGGTCGCCGTGGTGGGGCTGAAGGCGACCAGCGGCCACTGACGGCGGCGGGGACGCCGCCGGGGTCGGCGGTGGGTCAGGTGCCGGGGAATCCTCCGGAGCCCGTGTCGGTGCCGGTGGTTCCGCCGCCTCCGTCCGCGGTGGTGCCGCCGCCGGTCGTCGGCCCCCCGCCGGTGGTACCGCCGTCCGGTGTCCCGCCGCCGGTGGTGTTTCCCCCGGCGCTCGTCGTGTCCCCGCCGGTGGTGGCGCCCCCGTCGGTCGTCGTGTCGCCGCCGGTGGTGCCGCCCCCGTCGGTGGTGGCGCCGCCGTTGGTCGGGGTGCTCGTGGTGCCGCCGTCGGTCGGGGTGGCGGTCGCGCCGCCGTCGGTCGGGGTGGCGGTGGCGCCGCCGTCGGTCGTGCCGCCGTCGGTGCCCGGCTGGGCGCTGCTGGTGGCGGGGGGCTCCTGGACCACGTCGGCGCCCTGCTCCAGCTGGAGGTCGAAGTCGCTGACCGGCTTGCCCTTCAGCGCGTTCCGCGTGTACTGCGCCCAGATCTGGGTGGGCGGGCCGCCGCCGTTCATGCGGGCCTGGCCGAGCGCCCCGTACAGCGGCTGCTGCTTGGCCGTCACGGGGTCCTGGCCCATGACGGAGACCACCGTGGCCAGGTCGGGGGTGTAGCCGGCGAACCAGGCGGCCTTGTCGCTCTCGGCGGTACCGGTCTTGCCGGCCGCCGGACGGCCCGCGGCCTGCGCGGCGGTGGCGGTGCCGCTCTGCACCACGCTCTGCAGGACCGAGGTGGTCGTGTCGGCGGCCTCGCGGCTGACGGCCTGCTTGACCGGCTCGTCGGGCAGCTTGACCTCCTCGGTGCCCTCCTTGGTGATCTTCTCGACCAGGGTGTACGTGCCGTGCTTGCCGTGGTTGGCGAGCGTGGCGTAGGCCTCCGCCATGTCCAGGACGCTGGCGGTGGCGGTGCCGAGGGCGATGGACGGGTACGGCTGGAGGTCCGGGGTGTCGGAGGGGACACCGAGGTCGATCGCGGTCTGCTTGACCTTGGCGGGGCCGACGTCGACGGCCATCTGCGCGTACACGGAGTTCACCGAGAGGTCGGTGGCCTTGCGGACGGTGATCGGGCCGTACGACCGCTGGTCCTCGTTCTCGGGGGCGTAGGCGCCGCCGGTCCAGCCCTGGACGGGGCGCTGGTTGGTGCCGTCGTAGACGGTGTTCGGGGTGATGGTGCGGCCGTCCTGGGTGGTGGACCCGTTCTGTACGGCGGAGGTGAACACGAACGGCTTGAACGTGGAGCCGACCTGGAAGTCGCCGCGGGTGGCGCCGTTGGTGTACTGCTTCACGTAGTCGATGCCGCCGTACATCGCCACGACCTTGCCGGTCCTGGGATCGACGGAGGCGCCGCCGGCGCGGACGTAGGTGTCGGCCTTGCGGTTCTTCTTGTCCAGCTTGGAGATCAGCTGGTCGTCGACCGCCTTGACGAAGGCGTCCTGCCTGTTCTTCTGGATGGTGGTGGTGATGCGGTAGCCGCCGGCGGCGAGGTGGTCGGCGTCGATGATGTTGTTGGTGGTCAGGTAGTGCTTGACCGCCTCCACCAGGTAGCCGCGCTGGCCGGACAGGCCGGTGGAGATCGTCTGCTCCTTCGGCATGGGGAACTTCATGCCGGCGCGCTTCGACTCGCTGAGCCAGCCCTTGGTGACCATGCCGTCGAGGACGTAGTTCCAGCGGGCGACGGCGGCCTTCCTGTTCTCCGGGTGCGCCACGACGTCGTACTCGCTGGGCGCGTTGACGAGCGCGGCGAGGTAGGCGGCGCGGGCCGGGTCGAGGTCGGCGGCGTCCCTGCCGTAGTAGGCCTGGGCTGCGGCCTGGATGCCGTAGGCGTTGCGGCCGAAGTAGCTGGTGTTGAGGTAGCCCTCCAGGATCTCGTCCTTGGACTTGTTCTGGTCGAGCTTGATCGAGATGAAGAACTCCTTGGCCTTGCGGGTGACCGTCTGTTCCTGGGCCAGGTAGTAGTTCTTCACGTACTGCTGGGTGATCGTCGAGCCGGACTGCTTGCCCTTGCCGGTCGCGGTGTTCCAGCCGGCGCGGACCATGGCCTTGAGGTCGACTGCGGACTCGGAGTAGAAGTCGCGGTCCTCGGCGGCCAGTACGGCGTGCTGGGCGTCCTTGGAGACCTGGGCGAGGCTGACGTTCTCGCGGTTGACCTTGCCGTCGCGGGCGAGCTGGGAGCCGTCGGCGTAGAGGTAGACGTTGCTCTGCTTGGTCGCGAAGGCGTTGGCGGGCGGGATCTTCACCAGGGAGTACCCGAGGAAGAACAGCCCGATGACCAGCAGTACGCCGACGAAGAGGGTGCCGAGCACCATCCGCCACGTCGGGATGATCCGCCGCCACCCGGTCCGCTTGGGCCGCTTGCCCTTCTTGCTCTTGGCCTTGCCGTTCCCCTTGTCTGCGGGGGTGCCGGCGTCGGCTGCGGCGAGGACGGTGGTGTTGTCCTCGGGGGAAGTGGTGGAGGGGGTGGCGGGGGCGGAGGGCGACGAGGCGGCGGCGCCGGGCGTGGCGCCGGTCTTGGCGGCCTGGGTACCGGCGGCGCCGGCCGCACGGGCGGCACGCGCCGCGCGGGCGGCGGCCGGGGAGGAACCGGCGGCACCGGCGCCGGCGGCATCGGCAGCGGAACCGGCGGCACCGGCGGCGGAAGCGGACGCGGCGGACTGGGCGCCGGCGCCTGCGGCTCCGGCGGCGCCGGCCGCACGGGCGGCACGCGCTGCGCGGGCGGCGGCCGGGGAGGAGCCGGCAGCACCGGCACCGGCACCCGCGCCGGCAGCGGAACCGGCACCGGTCCGGGGGGCACGGTTTTCCCCGCCGGGGCGGGGGACGGTGGGGCGGGGGGTGCTGCCGGAGGCGTCCGGCTTCGCACTGGCGGCACCGGGGGCGCCGGGCTCACCCTCGCGGGGCGCGTTGACACGCCGGAGCACCTGCGTGGTCTCGGGCGCCTGGGCGGCGTCGCCCGCGTTCCCGGACTTCGGACCCTTGGGCGGGGTGATGCGGCGAAGCACCTGCGTACTCTCGGCCGACGCCTGAGCGGACCCATCCCCGCCACCGGTGTCGGCCGGCTTCCTGCCACCGGGGACCCGGCCTGCGGCGTCCTTGCCGGAGCCGGGAGCAGCGCCGGGAGCCGAACCGGCCCCGGACGCCGGACCAGGCCGGGAAGCCGAGCCGGCCCCCGACGCCGATCCAGGCCGGGAAGCCGAGCCGGCCCCCGACGCCGATCCAGGCCGGGAAGGCGAACCGGCCCCCGACGCCGGACCGGGCCGGGAAGCCGAACCGGCAGCCGGCGCCGGACCGGGCCGGGAAGCCGAACCGGCAGCCGACGCCGGGCCGCGGCCGGGCGTCGAGGCGTCACCGGAGGTCGCGCCCGCGCCGGTGCCCTTGGGTTCCGTCCGCTCCGTCCGGGCGCCGTGGGCCGCCTGGCGGGCCCGCGCCATGGAGGCCGTCCGGTCCGGGGCGCCGGTGCCGGCCGCGCCGGAGCCGTCCCGGGACGCCGAGTCGGCCCGGCCGATGTCGGGCCGGGGTGCCGAGTCGGCCCGGCCGGTGTCGGACCGGGACGCCGAAGCCGCCCGGCCGGTGTCCGTCCGGGGCGCCCGGTCCGTGTCGCGGTCGGGCTCGCCCGGGGCGCTCGCCCGGGTGCCCTCGGCTCCGGCGCCTCGCGTGCCCCCGGCGGTGCGCCCGGCGCCCGGGGCGGGCTCGGGTCCGCCGGCGTTCTGCGGCTTCCCGCTTCCTCCGGGGCGCCCGGCGGGGCCGGCGGGCCTGTCGGATGCGGCCCCCTGGGCAGGGGGGTCGGCGGGGTCTGGTGTCGGGCTGTGCGGCTTGCGGCCCCCCGGGGTCCCGGGCCCCTCAGCCGGCAGCGGCCTCTTCGGTGCCACGCCGTCGTTCGGCTGCTGCGGCTGCGGCTCGTCGCTCATGTCGTGCACGGACTCCTGTTTTCAGCGTCGTACGTTCCCGTACGCCTCGTACGCTTCTGCGCTCCCCCTGCTTGAAGACTCTCGCACCTGGCGTTCCGTTCCCGGATTCCGGCACGCTTCCGGCAGAAAACGCGTGGCCGGCCGCCAGGCCTCCGGACTAGGCTCCTGCGCTTCGGTGTCGAGCAGTCCGAGGAGGTCGACTGGCGTGGGCGCTGGACGGTTGTACGCGGCCGTCGCGGCAGGGGGGTTCCGACGGTACGCGACCTATCGGGCCGCCACTGCGGCAGGGGTGTTCACGAACACCGTCTTCGGTCTCATCCTCGTCTACACGTACCGCGCGCTGTGGGACGAGAGGCCCCGCCTCGGGGGGTACGACCAGGGGCAGGCCGTCACCTATGTCTGGCTGGGGCAGGCTTTTCTGTCGTCCCTCGCGATCGGGGGCGGCGGCGTCGAGGACGAGTTGATGGAGCGCATTCGTACGGGGGACGTGGCGGTCGACCTGTACCGGCCCGTCGATCTGCAGGCGTGGTGGCTGGCGGCGGACGTCGGCCGGGCGTCGTTCCAGCTGCTGGGGCGGGGGGTCGTACCGTTCCTGTTCGGTGCGCTCTTCTTCCCGGCGTACCTGCCGGCCGACGCCGGCACCTGGGTGGCCTTCCTGATCGCCGTCGTCCTCGCCATGCTGGTCGGCTTCGGCATCCGCTACCTGGTCGCGCTGAGCGCGTTCTGGCTGCTGGACGGCACGGGGGTGGCGCAGATGGCGTGGCTGCTGGGGTTCTTCTGCTCGGGGATGCTGCTGCCCCTGAACGTGTTCCCGGGCGCGCTGGGCGAGGTCGTGCGGGCGCTGCCGTGGTCGTCGTTGCTGCAGGCGCCGGCGGACGTCCTGCTGGGGCGGGCGGATCCGTTGCCCACCTATCTCTTCCAGGCCGCGTGGGCGGTGGTGCTGCTGGGTGCCGGGCGGCTGGTGCAGTCGGCGGCGACGCGCCGGGTGGTGGTGCAGGGTGGCTGAGGGGTGGGTGGGGCGGACGGCGGAGGGGGTGCGGGCGTACCGGCTGGTCGCGGGGATGTGGATGCGGTCCACGATGGCGTACCGCGCGTCGTTCGCGATGACGACGTTCGGGAACTTCGCGGCGACCTTCCTGGACTTCGTCGCGATCATGCTGATGTTCTCCCGGGTGGACGCGCTGGGCGGCTGGCCGCTGCCGGAGGTGGCGTTCCTGTACGGGCTGTCGGCGACCTCCTTCGGGCTCGCGGACCTGGTGATCGGGTCGATGGACCGGCTGGGGCGGCGGGTCAGGGACGGCACGCTGGACACGCTGCTGGTGCGGCCGGCGCCGGTGCTGGCGCAGATGGCGGCCGACCGGTTCGCGCTGCGCAGGCTGGGCCGGGTGACGCAGGGCGGGCTGGTCCTGGGCTGGGCGCTGACGCGGGTGGACATCGGCTGGACGGCGGACCGGCTGCTGCTGATGCCGGTGATGGTGGTGAGCGGCTGCGGGATCTTCTGCGCGGTGTTCGTGGCGGGCGCGGCGTTCCAGTTCCTGGCGCAGGACGCCGCCGAGGTGCAGAACGCGTTCACGTACGGGGGTACGACGCTGTTGCAGTATCCGCCGACGGTGTTCGCGAAGGAGCTGGTGCGCGGGGTGACGTTCGTGCTGCCGCTGGCCTTCGTCAACTGGCTGCCCGCGTGCTACGTGCTGGGGCGGCCGTACCCGCTGGGGCTGCCGGGGTGGACGGCGTTCACGCCCCCGCTGGTGGCCGTGGCCTGTTGTGCGCTCGCGGGGCTGGCCTGGCGGGCGGGACTTCGTTCGTACCGCAGCACAGGGAGCTGAGACGTGGCCGATGCCGTCGCGGGGGATGGGTTCATCTCCCTGGAGAGGGTCGAGAAGGTCTTCGAGGTGCGCCGGAAGACCGGGTTCCTGAAGCGGGAGCGGCGCGAGGTGCGGGCGGTGGACGCGCTGTCGTTCACCGTGGCGCGCGGGGAGATGGTCGGGTACATCGGGCCGAACGGCGCCGGGAAGTCGACCACGATCAAGATGCTGACCGGGATCCTGACGCCGAGCGCCGGGCGGCTGCGGGTGGCGGGCATCGATCCGGCGCGGGAGCGGTCGCGGCTGGCGCACCGGATCGGGGTGGTGTTCGGCCAGCGGACCACGCTGTGGTGGGACCTGCCGCTGATCGACTCCTACCGGCTGGCGCACCGCATGTACCGCATCCCGGACGCCCGTTACCGGGAGAACCTGGACCGGCTGGTGGAACTGCTGGAGCTGGGCGCCCTGTTGGACGTGCCGGTGCGGCAGTTGTCGCTGGGGCAGCGGATGCGCGGGGACATCGCGGCGGCGCTGCTGCACGATCCGGACGTGCTGTACCTGGACGAGCCGACGATCGGTCTGGACGTGGTGTCGAAGGCGAAGGTGCGGGAGTTCCTCAGGGAGGTGAACGCCGAGCGGGGTACGACGGTGCTGCTGACCACGCACGACCTGCAGGACATCGAGCAGTTGTGCTCCCGGGTGATGGTGATCGACCACGGGCGGCTGGTGTACGACGGCCCGCTCGCGGGGTTGCACGAGGCCGGGGAGAGCGAGCGGACGCTGGTGGTGGACCTGGAGCGGGAGCTGCCGCCGGTGGAGGTGCCGTCGGCGCGGGTGGTGCGGGTGGAGGGGCCGCGGCAGTGGCTGGCGTTCCCGGCGGGGCAGTCGGCGGCGCCGCTCGTCGCGCATCTGGCGGCCCGGTATCCGCTGGTGGACCTGTCGGTGCGGGAGCCGGACATCGAGGCCGTCATCGCCAGGATGTACGCGGAGAAGGCGGTCTCGTAGGCTGCTGTCATGAGCGACGACGCAGTCCCGGACCTCCGGGCGTCCGACGCCGACCGGGACCGGGTCGCCGAGGTCCTGCGGGACGCCCTGGCCGAGGGGCGGCTGGACATGGCGGAGTTCGAGGAGCGGCTGGAGTCGGCGTACCGGGCGCGGACGTACGGGGAGCTGGCTCCGCTGACCCGTGATCTGCCGGCGGCGGGTGCGGCCCCGCGTGTCTCCTTCGCGAAGGAGCCCGCGGTGAGCGGGGACTGGGCGGGCCGCATCACCGGGGGCGGGGGGTCCTCGACGGGCGCGGTGGCCGTCTTGTCCGGTTTTGAACGCAAGGGTCGCTGGACGGTGCCGAAGCGGTTCTCCTGCTTCACGTTCATGGGCGGCGGTGAACTGGACCTGCGGGAGGCGGACTTCGCCGACCACGAGGTGGAGATCCACTGTGTGGCGGTCATGGGCGGGATGCAGGTGACCGTCCCGCCGGGTGTCGAGGTCGTCGTCCGCGGCATCGGTGTGATGGGTGCCTTCGAGCACCCCAGGGAGGACGGCCCACCGGAGCCGGGCGCCCCCGCGTGGTCGTCACCGGTTTCGCGTTCTGGGGCAGAGTGGGCGTGGAGCGCAAGCCGCCCCGGGTGAAACGCGGCCTGAAGCGGCGCGGGACGGTCTAGCGGCCCCTGCGGCGTGCGCCGGCGTGCGGCTCCCGGGTGGGCGGCGGTGTGCCGTGTGCTTCCACGGCGTGCACGCCTACGACGTGCACACCTTCGTCAGCTCCCCCGCCGCGTCCGTCACCGGGCTCACGTCGGGTGTCTCGTCGCCGTTCCTGATGGCCGTCCGGACGTTGCCGACGGCCTTGTTCAGGTCGTCCACGGCCTTGTTGACGTCGGCGTCGTCGGTCTTGTCGCCGATCTGGCGCAGGCTCTTGTCGATGGAGTCGAGTGAGGCGTCGGCCTGGGAGGGGTCGTTGGCGGCGTTCTCCACGGCCTGCTGGAGGTCGGTGACGTTGTCGGCGATGGCGTCGGCGGTCTGCACGCAGTCCAGCGCCTTGCCGACGGCGTCGCAGCCGGTGGTGAGGCCGGCGGTGAGCGCGGCGGTCGCTAGGGCGGCGGCGATGGCGGTGAGCCTGCCTCGGCGTCGGCTGGCGGCCATGGTGGGTTCCCTCCCCTGGTACGGCTGGCCGGGCGCACGGCGGTGAGCCGTACGCCCGTATCCAGAGGGACGCCGGAGGGACCCGGCGGGTTGCCCGGGCCTTGAAGCTTTCTTTACGCGCGCGTGCCCGCGAGCGCCGCCTGCTGGAGCGCGGCCAGGTCGGCGCAGCCGGTTACGGCGAGGTCGAGCAGGGCGTTGAGTTCGTCGCGGGCGAAGGGCTCGGCCTCGGCGGTGCCCTGGACCTCGACGAAGCGGCCGTCGCCGGTGCAGACGACGTTCATGTCGGTCTCGGCGCGCACGTCCTCCTCGTAGCAGAGGTCGAGCAGCGGGACGCCGCCGACGATGCCGACCGAGACCGCGCTCACCGTTCCGGTCAGCGGCCGGCGGCCGGCCTTGATCAGCTTCTTGCCCTGGGCCCAGGCGACGGCGTCGGCGAGGGCGACGTAGGCGCCGGTGATGGCCGCGGTGCGGGTGCCGCCGTCGGCCTGGAGGACGTCGCAGTCGAGGACGATGGTGTTCTCGCCGAGCGCCTTGTAGTCGATGACGGCGCGCAGGGAGCGGCCGATGAGCCGGGAGATCTCGTGGGTGCGGCCGCCGATCCTGCCCTTGACGGACTCGCGGTCGCCGCGGGTGTTGGTGGCGCGGGGCAGCATGGCGTACTCCGCGGTGACCCAGCCCTCGCCGCTGCCCTTGCGCCAGCGCGGGACGCCCTCGGTGACGGAGGCGGTGCAGAAGACCTTGGTGTCGCCGAAGGAGACGAGGACGGAGCCCTCGGCGTGCTTGCTCCATCCCCGTTCGATGGTGACCGGGCGGAGCTGTTCGGGAGTACGGCCGTCGATGCGAGACATGCGGACGAGCCTAGCCGTCCATGCGGAAGGGGCTCCTCCCGCATGGGGAAGAGCCCCTGTTCCGGTGAGCCGGCCGGCTCACATCATGTCTTCGATCTCCGCGGCGATCGGGTCGGCGTCGGTGCCGATGACGACCTGGACGGCGGTGCCCATCCTGACGACGCCGTGGGCGCCGGCGGCCTTCAGGGCGGTCTCGTCGACCAGCTCGGGGTCGGACACCTCGGTGCGCAGCCGGGTGATGCAGCCCTCGATCTCCTCGATGTTGTCGATACCGCCGAGGCCGGCGACGATCTTCTCAGCCTTGCTGGCCATGTTCCTTCTCCCTGCTCCGAACCGCTTTGTCGCAGTAACCCACAGTTGGCCCATCTTCGCGAGCGGTCATGCCGTCCGTGCCGGATGATGGCGATCACGACAGCGGAACCGTCCGTCGACTGGTCTACACCACCGTGGGGAAGGTCGCCAAACCCATGAGTGCCAACAGCGCGGCACGTCCGGCGAGGGCCCGCTGGGACAGCGTGTTCCAGGGCATGCAGAAGATGGGGCGCAGCCTCCAGCTGCCCATCGCGGTCCTGCCGGCCGCGGGCATCCTGAACCGGCTGGGACAGCCCGACGTGTTCGGCGAGGACGGCCTGGGCTGGACGAACGTCTCCAGGGTGATGGGCGGGGCGGGCGGCGCGCTGCTCGACGGGCAGCTGGGGCTGCCGCTGCTGTTCTGCGTGGGCGTCGCGATCGGGATGGCGAAGAAGGCCGACGGGTCGACGGCGCTCGCGGCGGTGGCGGGTTTCCTCGTCTACTACGGCGTCCTGCGCCAGTTCCCGCGAGAGTGCCCGGCGGGCGCGAAGGCGGTGCTCACGGGCTGCCGGGCGGCGAACGGCACGGTGTCCGCGTTCACCTACCAGAACCCGGGCGTCTTCGGCGGCATCGTCCTGGGGCTGCTGGCCGCCTTCTTCTGGGCCCGCTACCACCGCACACGGCTGGTCGACTGGCTGGGCTTCTTCAACGGGCGCCGGCTGGTGCCGGTCGTCATGGCCTTCGTCGCGATCCTGTTCGCGGTGGTGTGCCTGTTCGTCTGGCCGCCGGTCGGAGCCGCGCTGGAGGGCTTCGGCGGCTGGCTCAGGGACGCGGGCGCCTGGGGCGCGGGCGTCTTCGGGGTGGCCAACCGCGCGCTGCTCGTCGTCGGCCTGCACCAGTTCCTGAACGTGCCCGTCTGGTTCCAGTTCGGCAGCTGGACCAAGCCGGACGGCACGGTGGTGCACGGCGACATCAACATGTTCCTCCAGGGCGACCCGCACGCCGGCCAGTTCACCTCGGGCTTCTTCCCCATCATGATGTTCGCGCTGCCCGCCGCCGCGCTGGCCATCACGCACTGCGCCCGGCCGGAGCGCCGCAAGGAGGTCGGCGGTCTGATGCTGTCGGTCGCGCTGACGTCGTTCGTCACCGGCATCACCGAGCCGCTCGAATACTCCTTCATGTTCATCGCGCCCGCGCTGTACGCGGTGCACGCGCTGCTCACGGGCGCCTCGATGGCGGTGACCTGGGCGCTCGGCTCGCACGACGGCTTCAGCTTCTCCGCGGGCCTGATCGACTACGTCATCAACTGGCGCCTGGCGACCAGGCCCTGGCTGATCATCCCGATCGGGCTGTGCTTCGCGGCCCTGTACTACGCCGTCTTCCGCTTCGCCATCACGAGGTTCGGCCTGAGGACACCGGGGCGCGAGCCGGCGGACGAGGTGGAGGACGTCACCAAGGTCTGAGATCCGCGAGGTCCGACGGCGTCCGGCCCGGCGCGGCGGGGCGCACAGCGCGTAGTGCCGTGGTAGCGGATTCGCGGGTTCCTTATGCCGCCTTCATCGTGCTACAACAGGTCTACACCACTGCTGGTGTAGACCAGAGACGCTGCCGTCCCTTCCTTGGTTCCGGGCGGCGCCTTGCCCGATGGAGGAACTTGTGACCACGGCCAGCGCCGCTCCCGCGGCCGAGAAGAAGAAGGGCGCCGGGGCGATGGCTGTGCTCCAGCGCATCGGCCGCAGCCTGATGCTGCCGGTCGCCGTGCTGCCCGCCGCCGCCCTCCTGGTGCGCCTGGGCAACACCGACATGCTGGGCCGCCCGTCCTTCCCGGCCTTCCTCACGAAGATAGCGTCGTTCATGGCGGCCGGCGGCAACGCCATCCTCGACAACATGGCGCTGCTGTTCGCGGTGGGCATCGCGATCGGCTTCGCGAAGAAGTCGGACGGCTCCACGGCCCTCGCCGCGGTCGTCGGCTACCTGGTCTTCAAGAACGTGCTCGGCACGTTCACCGACAAGAACCTGCCGAAGATCGCGACCGTCGTCGACGGCAAGGTCGTCATGCAGAACGCCCCGGTGGACGCGAAGGTCCTCGGCGGTGTGGTGATGGGCATCGTCGTGGCCCTGCTGTACCAGCGCTTCTACCGCACCAAGCTGCCCGACTGGGCGGGCTTCTTCGGCGGCCGCCGGCTCGTCCCGATCCTGTCGGCCTTCGCCGGCCTGGTCCTCGGCATCGTCTTCGGCTACATCTGGCCGGTCCTCGGCACCGGTCTGCACAACTTCGGCGAGTGGCTGGTGAAGTCGGGCGCGGTCGGCGCGGGCATCTTCGGTGTCGCCAACCGTGCGCTGATCCCGATCGGCATGCACCACCTGCTCAACTCGTTCCCGTGGTTCCAGGCGGGCGAGTACCACGGCAAGAGCGGCGACATCGCGCGCTTCCTGGCCGGCGACCCGCACGCGGGCCAGTTCATGACCGGCTTCTTCCCGATCATGATGTTCGCCCTGCCGGCCGCGTGCCTGGCGATCGTGCACTGCGCCCGGCCCGAGCGCCGCAAGGTCGTCGGCGGCATGATGTTCTCGCTGGCGCTGACGTCCTTCGTCACCGGTGTCACCGAGCCCATCGAGTTCACGTTCATGTTCATCGCGCCGGTCCTGTACGCGATCCACGCGGTCCTCACCGGTGTCTCGATGGCGCTGACCTGGTCGCTGGGCATGAAGGACGGTTTCGGCTTCTCGGCGGGCGCGGTCGACTTCGGTCTGAACCTGGGCATCGCGAGCAATCCGTGGGGCCTGGTCCTGGTCGGCCTGTGCTTCGCGGCGGTCTACTACGTGGTCTTCCGCTTCGCGATCACCAGGTTCAACCTGCCGACCCCGGGCCGCGAGTCCGACGAGGAACTGGCGGAACTGCAGAAGGCCGAGGCCAAGTAACGCCAAGCGGCAAGGCCGGGCCGCAGGCGGCGACGAGGGCCCCGGAACCGACGAGGTTCCGGGGCCCTTTCGCGCGTGCCCGGAGTCAGATCGCGTACGTCACCCGTGGCGCGGCCAGCTCGACCGGCCCGTCGAACACCTCGCGCGCGTCCCGCAGGTTGACCTGGGCGTCGGTCCACGGCGGGATGTGGGTGAGGACCAGCCGCCGGGCGCCCGCGCGCGCGGCCGTCTCCCCCGCCTCGCGGCCGGTGAGGTGCAGGTCGGGGATGGTCTCCTTGCCGTGCGTGAACGCCGCCTCGCACAGGAACAGGTCGGTGTCCCGGGCCAGCGCGTCCAGCGCCTCGCTGACGCCCGTGTCGCCGGAGTACGTCAGGGACTTCCCGCCGTGCTCGATCCGGATGCCATAGGCCTCGACGGGGTGGCGGACCCGCTCGGTGTGCACGGTGAAGGGGCCGATCTCGAAGGTGGACGGCTTGACCGTGTGGAAGTCGAAGACCTCGCTCATGGAGGAGGCGGAGGGGGTGTCCGCGTAGGCCGTGGTCAGGCGGTGTTCGGTGCCCTCGGGTCCGTAGACCGGGATGGGGTCGCACCGGCCGCCCTCGTGGCGGTAGTAGCGCGCGACGAAGTACGCGCACATGTCGATGCAGTGATCGGCGTGCAGATGGCTGAGGAAGATCGCGTCGAGGTCGTAGAGACCGCAGTGGCGCTGCAGCTCGCCAAGGGCGCCGTTGCCCATGTCGAGGAGCAGCCGGAAGCCGTCGGCCTCGAGGAGGTAGCTCGAACAGGCCGATTCCGCGGACGGGAACGACCCCGAGCAGCCGACGACGGTGAGCTTCATGAAGCAGAAACCTCCGTTGGCGGGAAAGCGATGGTCGGGACGAGGAACCACTCGGGAAGGAGGGCTGGCGGGGGTCGTGCGGTGCGTCGAGCGTAAGGCGCGAAAGCACGGGTCGCTCCTCCGCCAGGGGCCGTTGTGGGGGAACTCACCTGTGCTGTCACCGGTTCGGCTGGACGTGGGGCGCACCAGGATCGGCAGAGGGCGCGCGATGTACGGCGCGCGCCGGTAACGTCGTCGTATGGACACGTCCTGGTGGCTGGCCCTCGCCGCGGTGGTGCTGCTCGCGCTGGTCGCCACGCTGGTCGACGGCTGGGGCCGCGGGCGCCGGCCCGGCGGACGACGCCTGCGGCCCCCGGCCCGTCCGGGCCCGCGGACGGGCCACGCCGTACGGCCGTCCCCCGGGGACATCTGGTGGGCGGACGTCCCTTACGAGGACCGGCCCGGGGCGAAGGACCGGCCCTGCCTGGTGCTGGCCGTGCGCGGGAACCGGGCCACGGTCGCGAAGATCACCAGCAAGTACCACGACGAGCGCTGCGGCGTGATCCCGCTGCCGCCGGGCGCGGTCGGCGACGCCCAGGGCCGGCCCAGCTTCCTGGAGACCGACGAGCTGCGCGAGGTGCCGGTGAGCGGCTTCCGCCGCCGGGTCGGCGTGGTCGATCCGGTCCTGTGGGACCAGGTGAGACACCTCGCGGGCTAGGGCCTCCCTTTCGGATCAGGCCGGCTCCGGGCGACGGTGCCTGTCTGCCAGACCCCGCGACCCCGGCAAGATCCGGAAGAGAGGCCCTAGGGGCCCCAAGACCCCCTACCTCACCCGGACGGTGACCGTCCACTCCTCGATGCCCTTGCAGGAGACCCGGCCCGGCGCGGTGGGCTGGGCGCACAGGGGGCGGGACGAGGTGAGCTTCACGGTGCCGGCGGCCACCGCCCGGTAGGCGGCGGTGGCGTCACCCGGCTGGAGGACGAAGCCCGCGTTGACGGCCTCCAGTCCCGTGCCGCTCGCGGTGACCGGCTTCCAGGGGCGGGCCTTGGTGCCGTCCAGCGTCAGCCGGACCTCGCCGCCCCTGGTGACGCAGACGGTACGGCCGTGGGCGGCGGCCGTCAGCTCCGCGTGGGCCGTGCAGTCGCCGGCCGAGCGGCCGGGCGCGGGGGTGGTCCCGCCGCGCGGCGGCACCGACACCTTGCCCGCGCTGCCGGTGTCCTGCTGGGAGCCGCAGCCCGCGAGGAGCAGCGCTGCCGCCGCGAGGGCGAGGGGCGTCGTACGGCGCATGGTTCCGCCTTTCTGCCGGGGTGCTGGTACGGGTGTGACGTACCACCGGCGTGCGCGGATCCCTTGCCGGGGCCTACGCCCAGAGCTGGCCCTGGAGCGTCTCGATGGCCTCCTCCGTGGTGGCCGCGGTGTAGACGCCGGTGGAGAGGTACTTCCAGCCGCCGTCGGCCACGACGAAGACGATGTCGGCGCTCTCGCCCGCCTTGACGGCCTTCCTGCCGACGCCGATCGCCGCGTGCAGGGCGGCGCCGGTGGAGACGCCCGCGAAGATGCCCTCCTGCTGGAGGAGTTCGCGGGTGCGGGTGACCGCGTCGGCCGAGCCGACCGAGAAGCGGGTGGTGAGGACGGAGGCGTCGTACAGCTCGGGGACGAAGCCCTCGTCGAGGTTGCGCAGGCCGTAGACCAGGTCGTCGTAGCGCGGCTCGGCGGCGACGATCCTCACGTCCGGCTTGTGCTCGCGCAGGTAGCGGCCGACGCCCATGAGGGTGCCGGTGGTGCCGAGGCCGGCCACGAAGTGGGTGATCGAGGGCAGGTCGGCGAGGATCTCCGGGCCGGTGGTGGCGTAGTGGGCGCCCGCGTTGTCCGGGTTGCCGTACTGGTAGAGCATCACCCAGTCGGGGTGCTCGGCGGCCAGTTCCTTGGCCATGCGCACGGCGGTGTTGGAGCCGCCGGCGGCCGGTGAGGGGATGATCTCGGCGCCCCACATGCCGAGCAGGTCCCGGCGCTCCTGCGAGGTGTTCTCCGGCATCACGCACACCATGCGGTAGCCCTTGAGCTTGGCCGCCATGGCGAGGGAGATGCCGGTGTTGCCGGAGGTGGGTTCCAGGATGGTGCAGCCCGGGGTGAGCCGGCCGTCCTTCTCCGCCTGCTCGATCATGTGCAGGGCGGGGCGGTCCTTGACGGAGCCGGTGGGGTTGCGGTCCTCCAGCTTGGCCCAGATCCGGACGTCCGGGGACGGCGAGAGCCGCGGCAGGCGCACCAGGGGGGTGTTGCCCACCGCGGCCAGCGGGGAGTCGTAGCGCATCGCTGCTCAGCGGCCGATCAGCGCATGCCGCCGGCGACGGCCGGCAGGATCGTCACGCTGTCGCCGTCGGACAGCTTGGTGCCGATGCCGTCCAGGAAGCGGACGTCCTCGTCGTTGAGGTAGACGTTGACGAAGCGGCGCAGCTGGTCGCCGTCCACGATGCGGGCCTGGATGCCCGCGTGCCGGGTTTCGAGGTCGGCGAACAGCTCGGCGAGGGTGTCCCCGGTGCCCTCCACCGCCTTCTGACCGTCGGTGTACGGGCGGAGGATGGTCGGGATGCGGACCTCGATGGCCATGATTGCGGGCTCCTGTCGGAAAGGGTTCGGGTCTGAGCACACGGCGGCGCGCCGCGGCCCACGGCCGTACGGCGGCAGGGAACGTCAACAGATGGCGCTGTTCAGCCTGCACAGGTCGACGTGCAGCCGGGCCACGAGCAGCACGCTCGGCACCTTGTCGCTCACGTCGTTCAGAACCATGGGTTCATCGTATCGATTCCCGGTCCGGATCCCGGAGTGTGATCTCGCATCGTGGATGTTCGCCGACCGCATCACGGTCAGTACGCCTCGACGACCCTGACCTCCTCCTCGGTGACCTGGCCGTCCACGATCCGGAAGGAGCGGAACTGGAACTCGCCGAGGCCGTCGGTGTCGGCGGTGGAGACCAGGACGTAGTGGGCGCCGGGCTCGTTGGCGTAGGAGATGTCGGTGCGCGAGGGGTAGGCCTCGGTGGCGGTGTGCGAGTGGTAGACGACCACCGGGTCCTCGTCGCGGTCGTCCAGCTCGCGGTAGAGCTTCAGCAGGTCGCCCGAGTCGAACTCGTAGAAGGTGGGCGACATCGCCGCGTTCAGCATGGGGATGAAGCGCTCGGGGCGGTCCGCGCCCGCCGGGCCCGCCACCACGCCGCACGCCTCGTCGGGGTGGTCCTTGCGCGCGTGGGCGACGATCTGGTCGTACAGGGCCTGGGTGATGGTCAGCATGGGGGTCAGGATAAGCAGAGGGGCCGTCCCGTACCGAGGGACGGTACGGAACGGCCCACATGCCGGACGTCCTGAGCGGCAGCCGCCGGGGGCGCCACGAGAGCTCCCGGCGGCCGGACGTCCTTTCCGGAGGGTCCGGGGCTCCGGACGGGACGTCCGGAGGGGCTGGGTCAGCGCTTGCGGAAGGCCGCGGCCTCCGGGTTGCGGCGCTTGAGCACCAGGTAGGCGGCACCGAGGATCAGCGCCCACAGCGGGGCACAGTACAGGGAGACCCGGGCGTCCTTGTCGATGCCCATCATCACGATCACCATGCCGATGAAGGCGAGCGCGAACCAGCTGGTCCACGGCGCGCCCGGGGCGCGGAACTCCGAGCGGGGCAGCTCGCCGCGGTCGGACTTGGCGCGGTAGCGGATCTGGCAGAGCAGGATGACGATCCAGGCCCACATGCCGGAGATGGTCGCGAAGGACACCACGTAGTCGAACGCCTTGCCCGGCCACTGGTAGTTGATCCAGACGCCGACCAGCATCAGCGCGGCGGAGAACGTCGTGCCGACGAGCGGGGTGCCGCTGCGGGTCAGCCGGGTGAAGAACTTCGGGCCCTGGCTGTTGAGCGCGAGGTCGCGCAGCATGCGGCCGGTGGAGTACATGCCGGAGTTGCAGGAAGACAGCGCCGCGGTGAGCACGACGAAGTTCACGATGCCGGCGCCGGCGGCCAGGCCCATCTTCTGGAACGCGGCCACGAAGGGGCTGACGCCCGGGTGGAAGTTGGTCCACGGCACGACCGACAGGATCATGATCAGCGCGCCGACGTAGAAGACGGCGATGCGCCACGGCACGGTGTTGATCGCCTTGGGCAGCACGGTCTTCGGGTCCTTGGACTCGCCCGCGGTCACACCGACCAGCTCGACGGCGAGGAAGGCGAACATGACCATCTGGAGGGTCATCAGCGTGTTGCCGACACCGTGCGGGAAGAAGCCGCCGTCGCTCCACAGGTGGCTGACGGAGGCGGTGTCGCCGGCGTCGGAGAAGCCGATGGTGAGGATGCCGGCGCAGATCAGGATCATGCCGATGATGGCGGTGACCTTGACCATGGAGAACCAGAACTCCAGCTCGCCGAAGAGCTTCACGGAGATCAGGTTGGCGCCGTACAGGACGATCGTGAAGACCAGGGCCGACACCCACTGCGGGATGTCCCACCAGTACGTCATGTAGGCGGCCGCCGCCGTGACCTCGGTGATGCCCGTGACCACCCAGAACAGCCAGTACGTCCATCCGGTCACGAAACCGGCGAACGGGCCGATGAACTCGCGCGCGTACTCCGAGAAGGAGCCCGACACCGGGCGGTACATCAGCAGTTCGCCGAGGGCCCGCATGATGAAGAAGATGACGAGGCCCGCGATGGCGTACGCCAGGATCAGGCTCGGTCCCGCCTTGGAGATACCCTTGCCCGCGCCGAGGAAGAGGCCGGTGCCGATGGCACCGCCGATGGCGATCATCTGGATCTGCCGGGCCCCGAGCCCGCGCTGGTAACCCTCGCCCTCGCCGTCCTCCGCACGCACGGCCTCATTGCCGTCGCGGTGCTGATCGACCTGCGCTGAGGTCATGTGTGGTGCGCCTTTCTCCATGCCGACCCGGGCCTGTCGTCGGCCTCGGATCGGGTCTCGATCCCCCCGGATGATGGAGCTGTCTGCCTGGCCGACGGTCGTCGGCTCGGTGGCGCACCCGGCCGAACATGGGTGGTGTTGGCCGGGCGGTCGTGAAGATTTATCACGGCCGCAATACTGATCACAGAGGAGGGGTGTGGCGCATCCCACAGGTAAAAGCGGACAAAGAGCGCCCGAATGCGCCAAAACAGGCCACAAAGGTGACGGGATCGTTATCCGGATTTGAGCGTCCTCTGAGCGAACGCCGGAACGAGGCGAATCCGGAACCTCTAGGACATAAGGGTCGACACCAGGGTCTCCTGGAGTCCGCCCAGCCACAGATAGGCCAGCACCATGGGCTTGCGCGGGTCCTCCTCCGGGAGCCGGTAGAGCAGGTCGGTGTCGTCCTCGTCGGTGATGTCCAGCCGGGCTCCGATCGCCAGCCGGAGGTCGTTGAGGGCGCCGAGCCACTGCCGGGACTCCTCCGGGGACAGCTTGAGCACCGCCCCGCCCTCGTCGACGGGGGCGAGCGCGTCCAGCGAGCGGATCACGCCGAGCGCGTTGTCCCGCTTGCCGGCCCGCAGGTCGTTCTCGGTGTAGCGGCGGAACTCGGCGGAGTGCGCCCGCCGCTCCTCGGCCTCGGCCGGGGAGGCCGGGGAGCGCTCCGGGTCGCTGTAGGCGTCCGGGAAGAGCCGTCGCAGGACCGGGTCGGCGGGCGGCTCGCTGGGGCCCTCGGCGAACAGCTCGGCGAGCGGGTCGTCCGGGGCGTCGGCACCCGGGCCGGGGCCGATCAGTTCCAGCAACTGGACGGCCAGCGACCGGATGATGGAGATCTCGACGTCGTCGAGCGCGACGGCCGCGCCGCCGCCGGGGAGCGGTTCGAAGTGTCCGGGCATCGGGGTGCGTTTACTTCCGGTCCTGCTGGAGGGTGGCCCACAGACCGTAGCCGTGCATCGCCTGCACGTCGCGCTCCATCTCCTCGCGGCTCCCGCTGGAGACGACCGCCCGGCCCTTGTGGTGGACGTCGAGCATGAGCTTGGTGGCCTTGTCCTTGGAGTAGCCGAAGTACGTCTGGAAGACGTACGTCACGTAGCTCATGAGGTTGACCGGGTCGTTGTGCACGATCGTGACCCAGGGGACGTCGGGCTCGGGTACGGCGAAGGTCTCCTCCGCCGACTCGGTGCGTTCGATCTCTACGGGCGCGGGTGACGTCACACAGCCATGCTGCCATGGTCCCCATAAATCGTCACACCGACGAAAAGGGAGTACGATCCTTGGTCATGAACACAGCGGACCTTGGGCTGCCGGTGGACGTTCCCTCGACAGCGCTCTTCACGGACCAGTACGAGCTGACCATGCTGCGCGCCGCCCTGAAGGCCGGTACGGCCGAACGGCGGAGCGTGTTCGAGGTCTTCACCCGGCGGCTGCCGGACGGACGCCGCTACGGCGTGGTGGCCGGCACCGGCCGCGTCCTGGACGCGGTGGAGAACTTCCGCTTCGACACCGGCGTCCTCGGCTTCCTGCGCGAGCGGGACATCGTCGACGAGCAGACCCTGCAGTGGCTCGCCGACTACCGCTTCGGCGGGGACATCTGGGGCTACCCGGAGGGCGAGGTGTACTTCCCCGGCTCGCCGATCATGCGCGTCGAGGGCACCTTCGCCGAGTGCGTGCTGCTGGAGACGGTGATCCTCTCCATCCTCAACCACGACTCCGCGATCGCCGCGGCCGCCTCCCGGATGGCCTCCGCGGCCGGTGACCGCCCCCTGATCGAGATGGGCGCCCGCCGCACCCACGAGCTCGCCGCCGTGGCCGCCGCCCGCGCCGCCTACGTCGGCGGCTTCGCCACCACCTCCGACCTCGCGGCGGGGTTCCGCTACGGCATCCCGACCGTCGGCACCTCCGCGCACGCCTTCACCCTCCTCCACGACCGCGAGCGGGACGCCTTCCAGGCCCAGGTCGAGACCCTGGGCCGGGGCACCACGCTCCTGGTGGACACCTACGACGTCACCGAGGCCGTCCGTACGGCGGTGGAGGTGGCCGGCCCCGAGCTGGGCGCCGTCCGCATCGACTCCGGCGACCTGCTGCTGGTGGCCCACCGGGTGCGGCAGCAGCTCGACGAGCTGGGGGCGACGAACACGAAGATCGTCGTGACCTCCGACCTGGACGAGTACGCCATCGCCTCGCTGGCCGCCGCGCCCGTGGACGCGTACGGCGTGGGCACCCAGCTGGTGACCGGCTCCGGGCACCCGACCTCCTCCATGGTCTACAAGCTCGTCGCCCGCGCCGAGTCCGCCGACCCGAAGGCCGCGCTGCTGCCGGTGGCGAAGAAGTCCAGCGGCGGCAAGGCGTCCGTCGGCGGGCGCAAGTGGGCGGCGCGCCGGCTGGACGCCGACGGGGTCGCGGAGGCCGAGGTCGTCGGCACCGGGCCGGTCCCCGCCGAGCTGGCCGACCGGCAGCTGCTGGTGCAGCTGGTCAAGGGCGGCGAGGTGGTCGCCCGCGAGCCGCTGGACGTGACCCGGGACCGGCACATCGCGGCCCGTGCGAACCTGCCGCTGTCCGCGACCCAGCTGTCCAGGGGGGAACCCGTCATTCCGACGGAGTACGTCACCGGGCGCTCGGGTAGCTAGAGCGGGACCACCGTCCGCCCTCGACCGCCCCCTCCCGCACGGGCCCGGAAGTCTCTAGGCTCAGTTACTTCACTCTCAGTCGAAGGACACCCACCATGCGCCGCGCCTTGATCGTCGTAGACGTGCAGAACGACTTCTGCGAGGGGGGCAGTCTCGCGGTGGCCGGCGGTGCCGACGTGGCCGCCGCCATCACCGAGCTGATCGGCCAGGCGGCGGGCACCGGGTACCGGCATGTGGTGGCCACCCGCGACCACCACATCGCGCCCGGCGGCCACTTCGCGGACAACCCCGACTACGTCCGCTCCTGGCCGGCGCACTGCGTCGCGGGCACGGAGGGCGTGGGCTTCCACCCGAACTTCGCCCCCGCGGTCGCCTCCGGCGCCGTGGACGCCGTGTTCGACAAGGGCGCCTACTCGGCCGCCTACAGCGGCTTCGAGGGAGCCGACGAGAACGGCGTCCGCCTCGCCGACTGGCTCCGCGCCCGCGAGATCACCGAGGTGGACGTGGTGGGCATCGCCACGGACCACTGCGTCCGGGCCACCGCGCTGGACGCCGCGAGCGAGGGCTTCCGCACCCAGGTCCTCCTGGACCTCACGGCGGGCGTGGCCCCGGACACGACCGAGCGGGCCCTGGAGGAGCTGCGCCAGGCGGGCGTGGAGCTGACGGGCAAGCCCGTGGTGAGCGGCTAGGGCCTACGGGACCACCGCGGACCTGCGCAGCAGGGCGCGGATCGGGTGCCACAGCTCGTTCACGATGACACCGTTGTCCGCGGGGGCCGTGCGCCATATCAGCCCGTCGGGGTGGTGCAGGACCGCCGTGATCTCGTCCGGCGTCGGGGGCGCGGCGTTGCCCCGCAGGTAGATCGCCCGCAGGCCCAGGTTGCGCAGCCTGGTCAGGGCGCGGGCGCGGTTCTGGGCGTGCACGAGCACCCGCACCCCGGCGGGGTCGTACGGCAGGTTCAGCGCGACGACCACCGTGCCGTTCGGCAGTTTGCAGAAGCCTCCTGCGGCCATGCGGTCACATCCCCGTTCCGGTCGGTGTCAATAAGCGGTCCACAGGACGCACCTAAACACGACCGGCGGCAGCCCGCCAAGGGGCTGCCGCCGATACGCTTGTGACCTGCGGTTTCAGTGACTACTTGACCGCGGGGCCGACCTTGAGCTGGATCGTGGAGCCGTCCTTGGCCTCCTTGACGATCGTGATCTTGGTGTTGGTGTCAGTGACCTTCACACCGCCCGTCGGGTTCGACGGGTCGTAGTAGGTGCCGGTGTGGTCGTTGAAGACCGGAACACCCTTCGAGCCCTTGATCTTCAGCGCGACGTCCGCCTTGTGCAGCGTGATGCCGTCCGTGGCGTACAGGCTGAACGGCGAGTCGTAGGCCTGGACGCGGTTGCGCAGCAGCGTGCCGTCGGCCCACTTCAGTGCCTTGAAGTGCGAGTCGACCGGCAGGATCAGACCGGTGCCCGGGTGGCCGTTGGTGCTGTTGGTGTTGTTGTCCGCCTGGGAGGTGTCCCACTTCCAGATCAGCAGGCCGTTCTGGTACGGGTAGTGCTCCACCCAGTCCGGACGCGACGCGAAGCCGAAGTTGTACGGGCCGGTCTTCAGCGTCTTGTCGTACGACACGTACTGGCGGTTCTCGGCGATGTAGTACTGCTGGTAGTCCTTGGTGAAGGACGCGCCGATGCGGGAGAACCCGGCCGCGGTCCAACCGGCGTCCGCGCTCTCGGCGTTGTCGGAGAACAGCGGGGTGCCGTCGGCGGTCACGGTGATCTCGTCGGCCGTGAAGCCGTTCTCCGCGACACCGCCGTCGGTGGCGTAGCGGAAGCGCAGGTCGATCTTCTTGCCCGCGTAGGCGTCGAGCGGGAACGACAGCTTCTTGTGCGTCTGCGAGAAGCCGGTCAGCGCAGGCTTGCCGCTGGCGTCCTTCGGCAGGGCCTGGCCGTCCGCCGTGCCGTCCAGGGCGGTCCAGTTGGCGCCGCCGTCGGTCGAGACCTCGGTGTAGACGTAGTCGTAGCCGGCCTCGGTGGCCCACCAGCCGTCCAGGTCCAGCTTCGCCGACGTCTTGCCGGTCAGGTCCACGGAACGGGTCAGCGTGTTCTTCAGGTCGTTGCCGCTGCCGCTCCACCACTGGGTCGAGCCCTGCGCCGGCTCGGTGATGGTGGTGGTGACCGCCTTGTCCGGCAGGTTCACCACGAGGGCCTGCTTGTCCCACGTGTTGTACTCGGCGGGGCCCAGCTTGTGCGTGGACTGCTTGCCGGCCTTGGCGGTGTCGTAGTTCAGCCAGCCGAGCTGGAGCTTGTCCCAGGCGTTCATGTCGCCCGGCAGGTCGCCGATGGACTCCTTGCCGGTGCCCAGCCAGGAGCCGGAGGACATCAGGGTCCAGAAGCCGGTGGAGTTGTCGCCGCCGGCGGTGTCGTACTCGTCCGGCAGACCGAGGTCGTGGCCGTACTCGTGGGCGTAGACGCCGAGGCCGCCGTTCTCCGGCTGGATGGTGTAGTCGCCGACCCAGATACCGGTGTCGCCGACCTGCGTGCCGCCGAGCTTGTTGTTCTCGGGGCCGGTGGCGCCGGCGTCGGTGCCGAAGGCGTACCAGCGGTGGGCCCAGATCGCGTCCTTGCCCTGCGCGCCGCCGCCGGCGGACTCGTCCTCACCGGCGTGCACGATCTGGAAGTGGTCGACGTAGCCGTCCGGCTCGTTGAAGTTGCCGTCGCCGTCGTAGTCGTACCGGTCCCACTGGTCGTACTTGGCGAGGTCCTTCTTGATGTCGGCGTCGGTCCGGCCGGCCTTCTTCTGCTGGGCGACCCAGGCGTTCAGACCGTCGGTGACGACGTTCCACACGCTCGGGCAGTTGGTCGATCCGCAGGCGTTGTTGCCGTAACGGGCCTCGTTGTAGGGGACCTTGACCCAGTCGGTGACCTCACCGGAGACGGAGTAGCGGCCCGAGGACTGCTTCTCGTAGTACTTCTTCAGCGACTCGGTCTTCTTGCCGGTGCCGAAGTAGAGGTCCTGGTAGTGCTTCTTGCCGTAGTCCTTCTGCCAGGCCGTGGAGTTGTCCTTCTTGCGGTCCGGCTTGGCGATCGTGTTGTGCAGCGGGCCGGGGGTGCCACCGAACTTGGGGTCGGTCTGGTTCCCGAACTCCACCAGGATGGTGAAGATCTTGTCGGTCTTCTCGCGGCTCAGCTCGACGAACTTGCTCTGGCCCTTGCGGCTCTTGAGCTTGACGACCTTGGAGCCGTTGCGCTCCTGTGCGGTGGCCTTGCCCGATATGAGCTGCTTCAGGGCCTCTTCGCGCTGGGCCTCCTGGGTCTTGCTCAGCGGGCCGTCCAGGTTGTGCTTCTGCTGCTTCACCGGGGCCGGGTCGTGCCGGTTGGCGGCAGCGGTCCGGGCCTGGGTGCTCGCTTCGGCGACGGCGAAGGTGGCGAACGTGGCGGAGGCCGCCGCGAGCGTCACGCCGATGGCGGCCGCTCTGAACGTCCAGGATCTGCTGGTCACTTGAGTTCCTCCCCCGCGTCGCGCGCACGGACAGGGGGTTCCGGGTCATGGAGGGATCCGTGCGCGCACGATCAACGCGTGTAGTCAAGTGACGACATTTGACTAGAGGTTTAGCGGAAAAGACAGACCTTGACTTGAGCAGGACAAGTGCACTATGCGGAGGAGACGTTCGCTTTACGGACACGTGCCCACCAGGCAACGAACGTCGGGCACAACCCGTTCGACCGGGGGATGCCTCCGTGCGCCCCCTGTGCACCGGTACTGTGGGTTAGGCCATGCTTACCCGGCGTCCGGCTCGGGCATGCAGGCCAAGAGAGTCGAACGGCACGCCCCCATCGTCCGAACACTGCCGAGGACACGATTGCCATGCCTCGTCCGACCGCCGCACAGCTCGCCTACGGTTCCTGCACCGTGATCTTCTCGACGCTCGCCATGCTGCTGCTGTCCCAGACGAGTTCGGGCCCCGGCATCACCGTCATCGCCCTCGCGGCCCTCGCGCTGGGCCTGCTGGTCGCCCTGACCGTCCCCTCCCCCGGGACGCGCACGGCTCCGGCGCCCACCGAACCCGCGACGGACGAGCAACGGGTCCCCACGACCCTCTGACACGGCGGGGCGACGCCCGCACGCCGTCCATCAACGGGTTGCGACCACCACCGTCTTGGCCGCCTTGTCGTGCAGACCCTGCTTGTACGGCGTGTCGAAGAAACTCCATCCGCCCGAGACGGCCGTCCAGAAGCAGGCGCAGCAGAAGGCGAAGGGCATCCACAGCACCAGCGCGCGGCTCAGCGAGGCCTGCACGGAGGGGGTGGCTCCGTTCTCCAGGTTGGCCACGCGCATGCCGAGCCACTTCTTGCCGAGGGTCTGTCCCGACCTGCTGGTCAGAACGGTGTCGTAGGCGACGTAGAACGCGGCCGTGACGAAGGCCCGGGCGAGGTTTCTGCCGACCTCCATGCGGTCGTCGACCCTGTAGGAACTCAGGCCGAGCGCCCACATGACCAGTGCGGCGACGATGCCGACCAGGATCATGTCGATGATGCGCGCGAGCGTCCGCCTGCCGCTGTCGGCGAGCGGGGGCATGCCGGCCAGCGGGTCGGCGGGGTAGTCGCCGTACGGGTCACCGCCGTAGGGGGGCGGCTGGGCGCCACCGTGGGGAGGCGGCTGGGCGCCGCCGTACGGGGCGTCGTACGGCGAACCCGCCCCCTGGTCCGACGGGGGCCGCTTCCTGAGGGGGTCGTCCTCCGGGGGCTGCTCTCCGGAGCCGGGGGGCGGTGCGCTGCTCATGGCCCGAGTGGAACCCGAACCTCCCGGCTCCGCATCCGGCAGACGGCCGGACGGAGTACCCCCCGATCAGCCCGCGACGAAGGTGCGGGCCGCCTTGTCGTGCCAGCACTGGCGCCAGGGCCGGTCGAACAGGCACCACAGCACGCCCACGATCCCGACGCCCAGCAGCCCCGGCACGCCGAACACCAGCCAGCGGCGCAGCGCCGGGCCGAACGTCGGGGGCTCGTGCGCCTCGATGTCCCGTACCTGGAGACCGCACAGCTTCTTGCCGAGGGTGCGGCCCCACTTGACGGTGGGCAGCACCTCGTACAGGACACCGGCCACGAGCAGCACGGCGAGGACGATGCCGAGGCTGGTGCCGGTCGTGCCGTCGAGCAGCCAGACCGTGACCTCGTGGCCGGAGACCCTGGCCGCGTCGATCTTCTCCTGGACGTGGTCCACGGCCCGGACGCCGAGCGGGACCGCCGCGGCGGCCGTGATCGCGCCGATGGCCAGCAGGTCGATCAGCCGCGCCGCCAGCCGTCTGCCGAGTCCGGCGGGACGGGCGGCGGCCTGCCGGCGGGCGGCGGCCTGGAAGAGGTCCTCCACCGGCGGCTTCCACGGCGCGACGGGCAGCTCGTCACCGCCGCCGGCCAGCTGGTGCACCTGCTGCGCCCAGGACGCCTGCCCGCCGCCGGGGCCGCTGGTGAGGGGGGTGGCGGGAGCGGCGGCCTGCTGCGGCACCGAGGGGGCGGCGGGGGCGGCCGGGGACGGCTGCGGTGCCGGGGGTGACGCGGGCGCCGGCGCGGCGGCACGGGCGGCGGCGGCCTTCCCGGCGGCGAAGCCGGAGTTCGCGGGCGTGCCGACGGGTCCCTGCGGGCCGAAGCCGGCCGGGCCGCCGCTCTCCGTGCCGGACGGCACCGGGCGGATGGTCATCGTGCCGTCGTCGGTACGGGCGGCTGCCGCCGGGCCGGGGATCGGGCGCCGGAAGACGAACGTGCCGGGGTCCGGGGCCTCGTCCTCCGCCGGGGGGATCGCCGCGGTGCCGTCGGTACGGCTGGTGGCCTGCCCGTCGGCCGGCCCCGGCGCGTCCACCGGCACCCGGGGATCGACGCCCCGGCCACCGGCCCCCTGCACCGGCTGACCGGGAAGACCGGGCCGTGCCGGCTGGCCCGGCCGGCTCCACTGCGCGCCCTGCGCCGCCGGACCGGCCTGCGCGGACGGACCCGCCTGGTTCCACTGGCCGGCGGCCTGACCCGCGGCGCCCCGCGGGCCCGCGCCGTCCTGCCGGTCCGGGCCCGGTGGGTCCTCGTCGAAGAAGTGGGGGCCCGTTTCCTCGACGGCGGCCGGGGCGGGGGCGGGGCGGACGCCGGGGGGCGGGGTGAGCGGTTCGCCGTCCTTCGGCGCCGGGCGGCTGGTGCCGGGCACCCAGGAGGCGCCGTTCCAGTACCGGACGTAGCCGGGGATGGACGGGTCCGGGTAGTAGCCCTCACGGGGCCGGTCGTCACCTGGGGCCGGGGTTGGGGCGCTCATGTCCGTCGTCCCGTATCTGCTCGGGGGTGGGATGGGGGCCTCCACATCTATCAGACCGGGGCAGCCCGCAGCGCCAGTCCCGTCGTACCCACCCCTTTCCGGGCAACGCCGTACCGGGGTCTCCCCCGTCCGCGGAAAAGTTCCCCCGAACCCGCGTAACGCCCCGGCCCCCGCCCCCTCTCCCCCGGTACGGGCCCGGTCCGAGCGGCCCCGACCAGAGAGGAAACGCCGGTCATGCATCACACCGTGGTGGAGCGCGAGCTGGAGCTGCGGCTCATCCTGTCGCCGGAGCGGAGCATCCCGGTCCCGGCCCGGCTCGGTTACCGCTCCGACGACCCGTACGCCGTCCACGTCGCGTTCCACATCGACTCCCGGCACCCCGTCCACTGGACGTTCGCCCGCGACCTGCTGGTGGAGGGGGTGTTCCGGCCGTGCGGGCACGGGGACGTGCGGGTGTGGCCGACGAGGGCTCAGGGGCGCCGTGTCGTCCTGATGGCGCTGAGTTCACCGGACGGCGACGCGCTGCTGGAGGCGCCCGCCCCGCAGGTCTCCGCCTGGCTGGAGCGGACGCTGCGGGCGGTGCCGCCGGGTGAGGAGGGCGGCCGGCTCGGCATCGACGACGCGCTCGACCAGCTGCTCGCCCGGTGAACGGCCCCGGGACGGGGTCAGAAGAGCTTGCCCGGGTTCAGGATGCCCAGCGGGTCGAAGACCTGTTTCACCGCCCGCTGCATCTCCACCCCGACCGGCCCGATCTCCCGGGCCAGCCAGTCCTTCTTCAGCACGCCCACCCCGTGCTCGCCGGTGATCGTGCCGCCCAGCTCCAGGCCGAGCGCCATGATCGCGTCGAAGGACGCGCGGGCCCGGCGGGACTCCTCCGGGTCGCGGGCGTCGAAGCAGACGGTGGGGTGGGTGTTGCCGTCGCCCGCGTGGGCGCAGACGCCGATCGTGAGGCCGTACTCGGCGGCGATCCGCTCCACCCCCTCCAGCATGGCGCCGAGCCGGGAGCGGGGGACGCACACGTCGTCGATCATCGTCGTGCCCTTCACCGCCTCCAGCGCGGTCAGCGAGAGCCGCCGGGCCTGGAGCAGCATCTCGGACTCGGCCGCGTCCTCGGCCGGGACGACCTGGGTGGCGCCGGCGGCCTCGCACAGGGCGCCGACGGCCGCGAGGTCGGCGGCCGGTTCGGGGGTGTCGAAGGCGGCCAGCAGCAGGGCCTCGGTGGTCTCGGGCAGCCCCATGTGCGCGAGGTCGTTGACGGCCTTGACCGTCGTACGGTCCATCAGTTCGAGGAGGGAGGGGACGTGTCCGCCCGCCATGATGCGGCAGACGGCGTCGCAGGCGGCGGCCGCGGAGGAGAACTCCGCGGCCAGGACGAGCTGCCGGGGCGGCTTGGGCTTCAGGGCCAGGACGGCCCGGACGACGACGCCGAGGGAGCCCTCGGAGCCGACGAACAGCCGGGTGAGGTCGTAGCCCGCGACGCCCTTGGCGGTGCGCCGGCCGGTGGACATCAGGCGGCCGTCGGCGAGGACGACGTCCAGACCGAGGACGTACTCGGCGGTCACCCCGTACTTGACGCAGCACAGGCCGCCGGAGGCCGTGCCGATGTTGCCGCCGATGGTGCACGTCTCCCAGCTGGAGGGGTCCGGCGGGTAGTACAGGCCGTGTTCCCCCACCGCGCGGGACAGGGCCGCGTTGACGACGCCCGGTTCGACCACGGCGATCCGGTCGACGGGACTGATCTCCAGGATGCGGTCCATCCGGGTGAGGGACAGCACGATGCAGCCGTCGGTGGCGTTGGCGCCGCCGGACAGGCCGGTGCGGGCGCCCTGCGGGACGACGGGCACGCGCAGCTCGGTGGCGGTGCGCATGACGTGCTGCACCTGCTCGACGGTGCGCGGGAGGACGACGACGGCGGGGCTGCCGGCCGGGCAGAAGCTCGCCATGTCGTGCCCGTAGGAGGCGGTCACGTCGGGATCGGTCAGGACCGCCTCGGGCGGGAGGCCGGCCAGGAGCCGGTCGGTGAGGTTGCCCGTGTGCTCGTCGCGCGGTGCTTCGATACGGCTCATGATCACAGCGTGGCACTCACGGCCATCGGTGTGAACCCCGACCGTGCCGCCCTTGGGCCACCCGGATGTGCTCGTCGTACTGGCGCACAGTGAGCGCCATGGACAACCGGCAGTGCGTGGGTACGTCCCTGATCTCCGAGCCCCCGGCACCGCGCCGCTCCCGGCGGGTGCTGCGGCGGGTGCTGGTCGCCGTACTGGCGGGCGGTTTCGTCGCGGGCGGGGTGCTGGTGCTGCTGCCGGAGGAGCCGCGGCGCGGGCCGGGGCCGGTCCGGCCGCCCGCCGCCGGCCCGCAGGCCGCACCGCGGGTCCGGCAGGAGGCGCTGACCACGGTGACCTACGGGGTGCCGGCCGCGCTCCCCGGGCTGACCGCGCTGATCGGGCGCGAGGAGCAGGCGGTGCGACAGCGGCCGAAGGACGCCCGGGCGTGGGCGGTGCTGGGGTCCGCGTACGTGGAGCGGGGGCGCCGGGCGGGTGACGCGGCGGACTACCCGAAGGCCGAGCGGGCGCTGCGGACCTCCCTGGAGGTGCGCGGCGGCCGGAACACCGAGGCGCTGGACGGCCTGACCGCGCTGGCGCTGGCCCGCCGGGACTTTCCGGCGGCGAAGAGCTACGGCGAGCAGGCGCTGAAGGCGGCGCCCAAGCGGTGGTCGGCGTATCCGCCGCTGATCGACGCCTACACCGGGCTCGGTGACTACAAGAAGGCCCGGGCCGCCCTGGACACGCTGATGGGGCTGCGCACCGGTCCGGCGGAGCGGCCGGCCGTGCGGGCGCGGGCCGCGGCGGTGTACCGGGACCGGGGCTGGCGCGAGGACGCGGTGGCCCAGCTGACGGACGCGGCGGCCGCCGCCCGCACCCCCGCGGAGCAGGCCGCCTGGCTGGCGGGGGTGGGGCAGCTGGCGTGGGAGCGCGGGGATCTGCCGGACGCGCTGCGGCACTTCGAGGCCGCGCTGCGGCTCGACCCCGACCAGCGGACGGCGGCGGCCGGGCGGGCGCGGACGCTGGCCGCGCAGGGGCGTACGGCTCAGGCGCTGGCCGCGTACCGGGCCGTCGTCGCGCGCCGGCCGGACCCGGAGGACCTGCTGGAGCTGGGCGAGCTGTACGAGTCGCTGGGCCAGCCGCGGCCCGCCGAGGAGCAGTACGCACGGCTGAGGGAGGCGGTACGGCGGTCGGTGGCGGGCGGTGTGGACGAGGAGCTGCTGATCGGGAGGTTCGAGGCGGACCACGGGGACGCGTGGGAGGCGGTGGAGCGGCTGCGCGAGGAGTGGCGGCGCCAGCCGGGGACCGAGGTGGCCGACGCGCTGGGCTGGGCGCTGCACCGGTCGGGCGAGGACCAGGAGGCGCTGACGTACGCGACCGCCGCGACGGACGAGTCGAAGGGCGGCGGGGTGCGCAGCGCGCTGTACGCGTTCCACCGGGGGGTGATCGAGGCGGAGCTGGAGCGGTACGGGCCCGCGCGGCGGTATCTGGAGGAGGCGCTGCGGATCAACCCGTACTTCTCGCCGCTGCGGGTGCCGGTGGCGCGGGAGGCGTTGCAGGCGCTGGGCGACGACTCCGAGGAGCCGCCGCCCGGCGAGTAGGGGCCGCCGCTACAGGTTGCCCCGCTTCTCCTGCTCGCGCTCGATCGCCTCGAACAGGGCCTTGAAGTTGCCCTTGCCGAAGCCCATGGAGCCGTGCCGCTCGATGAGTTCGAAGAACACCGTCGGCCGGTCCTGGACCGGCTTGGTGAAGATCTGCAGCAGGTAGCCGTCCTCGTCGCGGTCGGCGAGGATCTTCAGCTCGCGCAGGGTGTCGATCGGCACGCGGGTGTCGCCGACCCACTCGCCGAGGGTGTCGTAGTAGGAGTCCGGGGTGTCGAGGAACTCGACGCCGGCCGCGCGCATGGTGCGGACCGTCTGCACGATGTCGTTGGTGTTGAGCGCGATGTGCTGGACGCCGGCGCCGCCGTAGAACTCCAGGTACTCGTCGATCTGGGACTTCTTCTTGGCGATGGCGGGCTCGTTGATCGGGAACTTCACCTTGAGGGTGCCGTCCGCGACCACCTTCGACATCAGCGCGCTGTACTCGGTGGCGATGTCGTCGCCCACGAACTCCTTCATGTTCGTGAAGCCCATGACCTTGTTGTAGAAGGCCACCCACTCGTTCATCTTCCCGAGTTCCACGTTGCCGACGCAGTGGTCGACGGCCTGGAAGGTGCGCTGGGCGGGCGGCTCGACGAGCGGCGCGGCGGCGACGTAGCCGGGCAGGTAGGGGCCGTCGTAGCCGCTGCGCTCGACCAGGGTGTGGCGGGTCTTGCCGTAGGTGGCGATGGCGGCGAGGACGACCGTGCCGTGCTCGTCCTTCACCTCGTACGGCTCGGTGACGCTCGTCGCGCCGTGCTCGATCGCGTACGCGTGGGCGGCGCGCGCGTCCGGGACCTCGATGGCGAGGTCGATGACGCCGTCGCCGTGCTCGGCCACGTGCTGGGCGAGGAAGTGGCCCCAGGTGCTGCTCGGCTTGATCACCGAGGTGAGGACGAAGCGGGCGGAGCCGTTCTCCAGCACGTAACTGGCGGTCTCGCGGCTGCCGTTCTCCGGTCCGGAGTAGGCGACCAGCCGCATGCCGAAGGCGGTCGAGTAGTAGTGCGCCGCCTGCTTGGCGTTGCCCACGGCGAAGACGACCGCGTCCATTCCCTTGACCGGGAAGGGGTCGTCCTGCCGGGCCGTCGTGCCGGGAGTGTGGTGTGTGGTCTGCGTCATAGCGGAAGGGTGGCCCCGCTCTGCAAGGTGCGCAATAGTTCGCACAATCGCTGGGCAATATGACCAGCGGTACGGCCGTGTCGGCGGTCTATGTGTACAGGATGACCATCTCAGGGGGTCCCGTGGCGATCGATCATCTGGACGGGCGGATCATCGTGCTGCTGGCGGAGGAGCCGCGCATCGGGGTGCTGGAGATGTCCCGGCGGCTGGGCGTGGCCCGGGGCACGGTGCAGGCGCGGCTGGACCGGCTCCAGTCGAACGGGGTCGTCCGCGGATTCGGTCCGCAGGTGGATCCCGCGGCCCTCGGCTACCCGGTCACCGCGTTCGCCACCCTCCAGATCCGGCAGGGTCAGGGGGCGGACGTGCGGACGCACCTGGCGACCGTGCCGGAGGTGCTGGAGCTGCTGACCACCACCGGCAGCGGGGACATGCTGTGCCGCCTGGTGGCCCGCTCGAACGCCGATCTCCAGCGGGTCATCGACCGGGTCGTCGGCTTCGACGGCATCGTCCGGGCCTCCACGACGATCGTCATGGAGACCCCGGTGCCGCTGCGGATCATCCCGCTGGTGGAACAGGCGGCGGCGGACAGCGGGGGCGGCCGGGCGGCGGCGGACAGCGGGGGCGGCTAGCAGCCGGGGACCGTGCCCTTGCCCTTCTCCAGTGCCACCAGGGAGTCGACCGCGCCCTTGAGCGTGGTCACCGGGACCAGCCGCAAGCCCTTCGGCAGCTCGGCCCGGGCGTCGGC
The DNA here is from genome assembly GCF_055564315.1 of Streptomyces sp. NPDC029151. Lineage (NCBI taxonomy): Bacteria > Bacillati > Actinomycetota > Actinomycetes > Kitasatosporales > Streptomycetaceae > Streptomyces > Streptomyces sp. NPDC029151. The sequence goes on along the minus strand of NZ_JBVHWQ010000009.1, from coordinate 111,845 downwards.
GCACTCCGCCTTCGGCACCAGGAAGACGGTGGCGCCGTCCCGGCGGGCGGCCTGTGTCTTCAGGGCCACCCCGCCGACCGCGCCGACCTTCCCGGCGGCGTCGATCGTCCCCGTGCCGGCGATGGTGCGGCCCCCGGTGAGGTCGCCGCCGCTGCCGTCGCCGTCCAGCTTGTCGACGATGCCCAGGCTGAACAGCAGCCCCGCGCTGGGCCCGCCCACGTCGGCGAGCTTCAGCGTGACCCTGACCTGGTCGGGGCCGATCCCCAGGTACTTCAGTGCCGCCTGGGTCGCCGCGTCCTGGGACTGCCGCATCTGCGCCTCGTTGTGCTTCTCGATCTCCTTGACGGTGTCGCCGCTCGGGTAGACCGAGTCGTGCGGCATGACGGCCCGGTCGGTGCGGAACCAGTTGCCGAGGACGTCGCCGAGGGAGACCCGGGTGTCGGGGCCGGTCGCCTCGATCGTGGTCATCCGCAGCTGTCCGCTGGTCCTGCGGGTCGCCGCGCCGGAGACCGAGATCACCGGGGTGCCCTTGTTCTCGCCCAGGACGTTCGCCGTCATGCCGGGCTGCGCCACCGAGAACGGCAGGGGCGCGAACAACGCCGTGGCGAGCAGGGCCACGAGGGGCAGCGCGCAGACGGCGAGGGCCTGGGGGCGTGTGAGACGTGAGAGCACGGATTCAATCTAACGTGACCGCGACCTGCCCCCGGTGCCGTGTACTGGTCCCGCTTCTCATGCCGTGTACAGGTCCCGCCGCGCCCGCGTGAACCGGCGCAGCGCGTCCGGCCGGGGCTCGACGCCGATGCCGGGGCCGGTGGGGACGGGCAGGTGGCCGTCCCTGAGGACGAACGGCTCGGTGAGGTCCTCGGCGAAGTAACGGCTGGACGCCGAGGTGTCCCCGGGCAGGGTGAAGCCGGGCAGCGCGGCCAGGGCGAGGTTCGGCGCCCGTCCGATGCCGGTCTCCAGCATGCCGCCGCACCACACCGGCACCCCGTGCGCGTGGGCGACGTCGTGGACCCGGCGGGCCTCCAGGTAGCCGCCGACCCGGGCGGGCTTGACGTTCACCACCCGGCAGGCGTCCAGGGCGATCGCGGACGCGGTGTCCCGGGCGTGGTGCAGGGACTCGTCCAGGCAGACCGGGGTGGCGAGGCGCTGCTGGAGCCGTGCGTGGGCGTACAGGTTGTTCTCCTCCAGCGGCTCCTCGATCAGCAGCAGCCCGAACGCGTCCAGCCGGCGCAGGTGCTCGGTGTCGGCGAGGGTGTAGGCGGTGTTGGCGTCGACCTGGAGGGGCAGGTCCTCGCCGAAGCGCTCGCGGACCGCCCGCACCGGTTCGACGTCCCAGCCCGGTTCTATCTTCAGCTTGATGCGGACGTACCCCTCGGCGAGGTAGCGCTCGACGTCGTCCAGCAGCTCGGGCACCGAGTCCCGGATGCCGACGGACACCCCGGCGGGCACCCGGTCCCGTACCGCGCCCAGGTAGGTGGCGAGCGGCATGCCGTGGCCGCGCAGCTCGGCGTCGAGCACGGCCGTCTCCAGGGCCGCCTTCGCCAGCTCGTGCCCCTTGACCCCCGCCATGGCCGGGGCCAGCGCGGCCGTGGTGAGGTGCGGGAGCGCGGCCACGCGGGGCAGCAGGAAGTCGCGCAGCACCAGCTCGGCACCGGCGACGAACTCCGAGCAGTACAGCGGTTCGGGGTCGGCGGCGAACTCCGACCAGCCCTCGGCCTCGTCGGTCACGACCCGCAGCAGGAAGGTGTCCTTCGCCGTCATCGTCCCGAACGACGTACGGAACGGGGTGACCAGCGGGATCGCGACGTGCACGATCTCCACGCGCTCCAGCCTCACGCGGCCTCCTCCGTCCGGCCGAGGGTGTACCAGCCGTCGCGGGACATCCCGGTGGCCCGGAACCCCTCCACGAAGGCGTCCAGGAACACCTCGCGCACGGCGTGCCGCCAGCGCAGCGCCAGCGCGGGATCGGCGGCGCGCAGCGCGACGGCGTCCTGCGGGACCCGGCACCACAGCCGCCCGCCGGCCCGCCGGACGAGCGGCCCGCCGTCGGGTGCGGTCCGCAGCACGGGCCCCCGCGGCTCGCCGTCGTACGGTCTCCCCGGCGCCGCGAGGTCCCAGGTGACCGTCAGCCGGTCGCTCTCGTCGCCGTCGTTCACGCCGTCGGCCATGGGGCCGTAGAAGTCGACCAGGTACTCGGTGCCGACGGCGCCCAGCTTGACCAGGTTGAAGCGGGCGTTGCGGCCGACCAGCGGGTCGAACGTCCAGCGCATGGTGCGGGCGCCGAGGGCGAGGGCCCAGTCCCGCTGGGCCCGCTTCAGGGCGGGGCCGAGACCGCGCTCGGCGGCGGCGACCAGGGAGTACGTGCTCCGGTCCGGGCCGAGCACGGCGACGGCCGCCCCGGCGAGCCGCGGCCCGTCGTGGACGGCGTGCACCGCGCCGCCCGCGTACACCAGGCTGTGCAGGACCTCTGCCGGGTAGGGCGGGGCGGTGCGGGGCGTGCGCCAGACGTCGCTGAAGTGGTCGGCGACGGCCGCGAGCCCGGCGACGTCGTGGACGGTGCGGATGGTGGCTCCTGCTGTCATGGGACGAGTCTCGAAGGAGCCGGTCGCGCGTGTGTTGTGCGTGCGGCCAAGCCGGGCGTACGTTCGTTGCACCATCCGCCAAGCCGCCTGCCCCGAGGATTCCCATGGACGCCTGCACGCTCGGCGACCTCCTGGACGCCGCCGGTGGTTCCGCGCTGCGCCTGCACACCGCTCCTGCCGGGCTCGGCGCCCCGGTCACCGAGGCGGTCCTGTACGACGGCGGTGCCCCGCTCCCCCGGCAGCCCGGCGCGCTGCTGCTGGCGGTCGGGGTGCGGGCGGCGGACGTCGGACCGCTGCTGCGGGCGGCGGCGCGGGCCGGGATGACCGGGGTGGTGGTGCGCGGCGCCGACGGGCCGGCCGCGGCCGCCGAGGCGCACGGCGTGGCTCTGCTGTCGGTCGCGGAGGACGCGCCCTGGCACCGGGTCCATCTGCAGCTGGCCTCCACGATCACCGCCCGGCACGGTGGCGTCCCCACGGAGCACGACGGGGGCGGGCCCGGGGACGCGGGGCTCGGGGATCTGTTCGCGCTGGCCGACGCCGTCGCGGTCGCGACGGGCGGGGCGACCGCCGTCGAGGACCCGCACCAGCGGCTCCTCGCCTACTCCACCGTCCCCGGCCAGCCCGTGGACGAGGACCGCCGGCAGGGCATCCTCGGCCGGCAGGTACCGGCCAGCGCGGAGAACACCGAGCAGTACCGGCGGCTGTTCGCGGCCGACCGGCCGGTCCGGCTGCCCGCGCTGACCGGTACCGGCCTGCCCCGGCTGGCGATGCCGGTACGGGCCGGCGGGGAGACCCTCGGCTCGGTGTGGGTGGTCGACGACGGCACGCTCGCCCCGGACGCCGAGACCGCCCTCGCCCAGGGCGCCTCCACCGCCGCGCTGCTCCTGCTGCGGGAGCGGGCGGCCCGCGAGCTGGCCCGGCACCGGGGCGGCGACCTGCTGCGCCGGCTGCTGGCCGGCACGGCGGACGACCCGGCGACGGCCGCCGCCCGCCTCGGTGTCGACGGCGCGGCCCGGGTGGCGGCGTTCGTGCCGGCCGCCGCCGCGAGCGTCCCGGACGCCGAACGCACCGCGCTGCGCCTGCTGGACGTCGTACGCCTGCAGTGCGAGGCCCGCTACGGCCGGCAGGCGTGCGTGCTGCTGGACGGGGTGGTGTACGCGGTGCTGCCGGGCCCCGGCGAGCGGCACCGCCGGCTCGCCGAGGACATCGTGGCGCGGGCCGGGCAGGCGCTCAGGGTGCCGGTGCGGGCGGCGCTCGGCGAGGTGGTGCCGGGTGCGGACGGGCTCACGGACTCGCGGGCGGACGCGGACCTGGTGCTGCGGGTGCTGGACGCGGAGCTGCCGGTGGCCGTGGTGGACGAGGTGCGGGCCCGGGTGACGCTGCTGCGGCTGGCCGAGGTGATGCGCGGACACCGGGAGCTGAGCGCGGGCGGGTGGCGGCGGGTGCTGGCGTACGACGCCGGGCACGGCACCGCGTACGCGCACACCCTCGTCTGCTGGTTCGACGCGGGCTGCGACATGGCGGGCGCGGCCCGGCTGCTGGCCGTGCACCCGAACACCTGCCGCTACCGGCTCCGGCAGCTCCAGCAGCACACCGGCATCGACCTGGACGATCCCGACGAACGGCTGGTGCTGTGGCTGCAGTTGCGGACGCTGGCGGGGCTCAGCGCAGCCACGCCCTGAGCCGGTCCTCGCACTGGCGGAGGTGGGCGACGGGCACGTACTCCCCCGCCGTGTGCGCGAGGGACGGGTCCCCGGGACCGTAGTTGAGCGCGGGCACGCCCAGCGCGGCGAACCGGGCCACGTCGGTCCACCCCAGCTTGGCCCGGGGCTCGGCTCCGAGCGCGGCGACCAGCGGGCCCACCCGGTCCAGGTGCGGCGGGGCACCGCCGACGACCTCGGTGACCCGCACCTCGTACTCCGGGAAGAGCCCGCGCACGTACGCCTCCGCCTCCGCCTCCGTACGGCTGGGCGCGAAGCGGTGGCCGACGGTGACGACGCACTCGTCGGGTACGACGTTCCCGGCGACCCCGGCGCGTACGGCGACGGCGCCGAGCCCCTCCCGGTACTCCAGTCCGTCGATCACGACCCGCTCCGGGACGTGCGCGTCCAGCCGCTGGAGCACCCGGCCCGCCTTGTGCGCGGCGTTGGTGCCCTGCCAGGCGCGGGCGGTGTGCGCGCGGGTGCCCTTCACGACGATGTCGGCGGTGAGGATGCCCTGGCAGCCGGCCTCGACGCCGGCACCGGAGGGCTCCATGAGGAGAGCGAGTCCGGCTTCCTCCAGGAGGCCGGGCCGGGCGGCGGCGATCCGGCCGAGCCCGTTGCGCTCGCCGTCCACCTCCTCGCACTCGTAGAAGACGTAGGTGAGGTCCCGGGACGGCTCGGGCACGGTGGCCGCGAGCCGCAGCGCCACCGCCACACCGCCCTTCATGTCACAGGCGCCGAGCCCGTACACCCGCCCGCCGTCGAGCCGGGAGGGCAGGTTCCCGGCGGCCGGCACGGTGTCCAGGTGCCCGGCGATCAGGGCTCGCTCGCCCCGTCCGAGTCCGGTGCGGGCGATGACGGAGTTGCCGACGCGGTCCACGGTGAGGTGGGGCAGGGCGCTCAGAGCCGCCTGGACGGCGTCCGCGATCCGCGCCTCCTGCCCGCTCTCGGAGGGCAGGTCGACGAGGGCGCGGGTGAGGGTGACGACGTCGGCGGTGAGATCGAGGGCGGTCATGCCCTCGATCATGGGTGGGGAGGGGCCGGTGGGTGTGGGCCGATGACTCAAAGAGCGGGGAGCGCGGTTGGAGAAGTGGCCAAAGAGCTCGGCCGCGGACGGGTGAACCCCTCCCCCGCCCGGAGCCGCAGGGGTGTCGAACGGCCGGCCGGGCTCAGCGCAGCGCTTCGGCGACCTCCCGTGCCGCCTCCACCACCCGCGCCCCGACCCGCTCCGGCACGGCGTCCGCCAGCATCACCACGCCCACACTGCCCTCGACGCCCGTCACCCCGATCAGCGGCGCGGCGGCCCCGCTCGCCCCCGCCTCCAGCTCACCGTGGGTGAGGGTGTATCCGGGGTCGGCCGAGGGCGACTGCCGTGCGGCGAGGATCGCCCTGCCGGCCGCGCCGCGGTCCAGCGGATGCCGGAATCCGGCCCGGTAGGCGACGTGGTAGTCGGTCCACGTGGGCTCGACCACCGCCACGGCGAGCGCCTCGGAACCGTCCACGAGGGTCAGGTGCGCCGTCGCCCCTATGTCCTCGGCGAGCGACCTGAGCGCGGGCAGCGCGGCCTCCCGTACCAGCGGATGCACCTGCCGCCCGAGCCTCAGCACCCCGAGCCCGACCCGGGCTCGCCCGCCCAGGTCGCGTCGTACGAGCGCGTGCTGTTCCAGCGTGGCGAGCAACCGGTACACCACGGTCCGGTTCACGCCCAGTTTGGTGGACAACTCGGTGACGGTCAGCCCGTGGTCCGTGTCGGCCAGCAGCTTGAGGACGCGCAGTCCCCGGTCGAGCGTCTGAGAGGTCTCCGCGGTCACGACGCCCACTCCTTCGGCGGTGAGGTCGGCGGGGCCCTGAGGTGGCGGATGCGTCACCGAGTCCCGTCGGCGACGCGCCTCAGAGGCCGCCGATCGGCAGGAGGCCCGGCGGCTCCGGGCCAAGTCGCTTCACGGCTGCGCTCCGCGGCGGCGCTGCCACGGGGCGTGTGCGTAGCCGGACAGTAGCGAAGGGGGTTCGCTGAGCGGAAGTCTTGGTCCAGAATCCGGGCAAGACCAGATCCGGCCTGCCTGCATTCGTCCGGATACGCACACCGTCCCCGGCCGGGGACGGCCCCTCACCGCATGCGTGTGGCCCACTCCTGGACCTTGGCGATGCGCTGGCGCAGCTGCCCCGCCGTGGCCTCCGCGCTGGGCGGACCCCCGCACACCCGCCGCAGCTCGGTGTGGATCACCCCGTGCGGCTTGCCGCTCTGGTGGACGTAGGCGCCGACCATCGTGTTCAGCTGCTTGCGCAGCTCCATCATCTCCTTGTGCGAGACCACCGGCCGCCGCTCGGCCGGCAGCTCCAGCAGATCCGCCTCGGTGTCCGGCTTCTTCCGGCTGTGCGCGATCTGCCGCGCCTGCCGCTTCTGCAGCAGCAGCTGCACCTGCTCGGGTTCGAGCAGCCCCGGGATCCCCAGGTAGTCCTGCTCCTCCTCGCTGCCGGGGTGGGCCTGCATGCCGAACTCGGCGCCGTCGTACAGCACCCGGTCGAAGACGGCGTCGGACTCCAGCGCCTCGAAGGGCAGCATGTCCTGCTCGCCGGTGTCCTCGTCCTGCTCCTTGTTCGCCTCCTCCATCTCCTTCTCGGATTCGGCGTACGGGTCCTCCTCGCCCTCCTTCTTCGGCTTGTCGAGGGCGTGGTCCCGCTCCTTCTCCATCTCGTTGGCGAAGGTCAGCAGGTCGGGCACGGTCGGCAGGAAGACGGACGCGGTCTCGCCGCGCCGCCGGGACCGCACGAAACGCCCGACGGCCTGGGCGAAGAACAGCGGGGTCGAGATGGTGGTGGCGTACACCCCGACCGCCAGCCGCGGTACGTCGACGCCCTCGGACACCATCCGCACGGCGACCATCCACCGGTCGTCGCTCGCGCTGAACTCGTCGATCCTCTTCGAGGCCCCCGCGTCGTCCGACAGCACGAGCGTGGCCTTCGTCCCCGTGATCTCCCGGATGAGCTTGGCGTAGGCGCGCGCGGAGTCCTGGTCGGAGGCGATGACGAGCGCCCCGGCGTCCGGGATCGCCTTGCGGACCTCGGTCAGCCGCTGGTCGGCGGCGCGCAGCACGCTCGGCATCCAGTCGCCGCGCGGGTCGAGCGCCGTACGCCAGGCCTGGCTGACCGCGTCCTTGGTCATCGGCTCGCCGAGCCGCGCGGCGATCTCGTCGCCGGCCTTGGTCCGCCAGCGCATGTTGCCGCTGTAGGACAGGAAGATCACCGGCCGGACGACGCCGTCCGACAGCGCGGAACCGTAGCCGTAGGTGTAGTCGGCGGCGGAGCGCCGGATGCCCGCGTTGTCCTCCTCGTACGTCACGAAGGGGATCGGGTTGGTGTCGGAGCGGAACGGCGTACCGGTCAGCGCGAGCCGGCGCGTGGCGGGCTCGAACGCCTCCAGGCAGGCCTCGCCCCAGGACTTGGAGTCGCCGGCGTGGTGGATCTCGTCCAGGATGACGAGGGTCTTGCGCTGCTCGACCCGGTTGCGGTGCAGCATCGGGCGCACCCCCACACCGGCGTACGTCACGGCGACGCCGTCGTACTCCCGGCCGAGCGGGCCCGCGCTGTACTCGGGGTCGAGCTTGATCCCTATCCGGGCGGCCGCCTCCGCCCACTGCTTCTTCAGGTGCTCGGTGGGCGCGACCACCGTCACCTGCTGCACGACGTGGTGGTGCAGCAGCCAGGAGGCCAGCGTCAGGGCGAAGGTCGTCTTGCCGGCGCCGGGCGTGGCGACGGCGAGGAAGTCACGCGGCTGCTCCTGGATGTACTTCTCCATCGCGCCCTGCTGCCAGGCGCGCAGCTTGCTGGCGGTACCCCAGGGGGCCCGGCCCGGGAAGGCGGGCGAGAGGTGGTGGGAGTGAGCGGAGGAGGAGGCGGTAGTAGTCACGGTCTCCGTGAATCAGGGTCGGGCGGCTACGTATGACAACCGGGCCACCCTACCGGCGCCGCCCTCCCGTCCACGCGCGAACGGCCCCGGGTCGCCCCCGGGTGGGAGCCACGTCACAACCGCGGCAACCGCCGTTCGCGCACCGGTCCGCCGCTCACCGCGCCGGTGCCCGTTCCCGCAGCCGCCGGGTCACCCAGGACCCCGCCAGCGCCACCACCGCCATTGGCAGGAAGACGGCGGCGAAGGCGGCGGGATGCCCGCCGCCGGCCCCGGCGGTGGTGGCCGTGGTGCTGCCGCCGCCGAGCGCGGCGAAGGCCGCGCCGGTCGCCGCGAGGAGGACGACGTTGGCCAGGGCGTCGGAGATCTGGAGCGCGGCGGAGTTCGCGCCGGCCTCCTCCGGGGCGGAGAGCTGGAGCAGCAGCACGCTGGTGGAGGAGATCACCAGGCCCATGCCGAAGCAGCCGACGCCCCACGCGACGGCGACGGTCCACACCGGCACGGCGTGCACGAGCACGCTCGGCGCGGTGACGATCGCCACGGCGACCAGCACCATCCCCACGGTCATCAGCCGCTCCCGGTACGGCGCCACGCGCGCCCGGGACTGCACGAACGACCCCAGCGCCCACGTCGCGCCGCCCGCGGCCAGCGAGAACCCGGCGAGCGTCGGCGACAGGCCGCGCTGGGTGACCAGCATCAGCGGCACGAAGGACTCCGCGGCGATGAAGGAGCCCGCCGCGAGGCCGCGCAGCAGCACCACGGAGGGCAGCCCGCGGGCGGCCCGGTACGTACCGCGGGGCAGCAGCCCGGACACCGCCGGCACCAGGAGCGCCGCCCCGGCCAGGCCCGGGAGCAGGGACAGGGGGCGCAGGTCCTGGGCGGCGTACTGGAGGAGCCCGGCGCCGAGGGAGATGCCGAGGGCCAGCCGGATCCGTCGCCGGTCGAAGGGCTCGGCCCCGGCCCGCTCGTCCACCGGGCCGGACGCCCGGCGCCGTATCCGGGGCAGGGCGAGGGCGAGCGGGAACACGACGAGGGCCGGGATGCCGAGGAAGACCCAGCGCCAGCCGAGGTGCTCGGTGACGGCGCCGGAGGCGAGGGGGCCGACTATGGAGGGGACGACCCAGCCGGCCGCGAAGGACGCCATGATCGCGGGGCGCAGCCGCTCGGGGTAGGCCCGCCCGACGACGACGTACAGCGCCACGATGACGAGCCCGCCGCCGAGTCCCTGCACGGCCCGCCCCAGGATGAACACCCACATCACCCGGGCGGTGCCGGCCACGACGAGACCCGCGGCGAAGGCGCCGATACCGGTGGTGAGCGCGCCCAGGGGGCCCCTCCGGTCGGACCACTGCCCGGCGAGCACCATCCCGAACAGGCTGGTCGTGAAGTACCCGGAGAAGGCGAACGCGTACAGCGCCACCCCGTCCAGCTCCCGCGCGGCCACCGGCATGGCGGTCCCCACGGCGGTCGCCTCGAACGCGATCAGCACCACGACCGACACGATCCCGATACTCAGCGCCCGGTACGCCCTGCTCAGCACGCCGCCGTCCTGCTCGGCGACCGGATCGAGAACAGCGGGGTCACGGGACTCAAGGGCACTCATGCCCGCCAGAGTAAGGCCCACGACCGCCTTTGGCCCCTGTCAGGAGTCCCGCCCTCACTAGGCCCTTGGTCGTACGTCCGCTCCCCCTTCATGAACGCGGTGTGTCAGTCCCGTTGCAGCCCCGCCGCCTCTCTTGAGCCCCCTGCCGCACGGCCCGTACGTTCTTCTCACGGACACGGCCGTGTGCCCGAGTGGTTGAGGGGCTCGCCTGCAAAGCGAGTTACGTGGGTTCGATTCCCGCCACGGCCTCCAGGCGCCTGACCGGCGCGGACGCGAGGGCGGTACCCCCCGGGGTGCCGCCCTTCGCCGTGTGGCCGGGGGCGGGAGGGCTCGTGTGGGAGCCCGGCGGGTGCCTGCCTCAGAACACTCCGCCCGCCTCGTCCTGGAACAGCTCCGTCCAGTAGTGCCGGCCCGTCTCCGGGAGCGTGCCCGTCGGGTCGATCGAGCGGAGGGTGTGGATCATGAGGGCGACGAGGTGGTCGTAGGCGTGGGTCGCCAGCTCGTGGCCCAGGTGTGCGTCGATCGTGCGCTCGTGGTGGACGAGCCAGAGGGTGAAGGCCAGGGTGGAGACGTCGGTGTTGAGCGGGTGGAGCGCCGCCTCGGGCTCGCTGAAGGTGAGGACCGCGCCCGTTCTGCCGTCGACCACCAGGCTGGTCTCCTCCGGCAGGCAGCCGAGACGGATCAAGTGGTCGCAGTGGGCCGGGAGTTCCGGGGCGGGGCGGTGGGGGCGCTCCTCGGTGAAGTACTCGCGCAGGGTCGGCAGCGGGACGTCCGTGTCGGCGTGGAAGAAGACCGCCTCCTCCGGCAGACCGGTCTCGCGCAGGAAGCGGCGGGTCGGTTCGTGGGTGAGCGTCTTCGGGAAGTCGACCTCCTCGAAGCGGGCCACCCTGCCGTGCCCGAACTCCTGCTCCAGGACGCGGGCCGGGACGTCGAGGGTGAGGCCCGACGCCGTGCCGGGGCCGGCGACGAGGGAGAGCGGGCGGATCAGGGCCGCCGCCTTCCAGTACGGCGGGACCACCCCGCCGGTGCCCTCCTCGAAGAGGGTGAGCAGGCGGCGGGAGGCCTCCGTCACCGTCTTGGGGCCGTACTGTCCCGCCAGCGCGGCGAACCGGCCGCGCAGGCCCGCCAGTTCCTCGGTGACCGCGGCGAAGCGCAGCAGCGTGTCCAGGGACGGCGCGAAGGGGCGCGGGTCGGACGGGGAGAAGAGGTAGGCCGTCGTCAGCTCGCCCGTGGTGCCGTCGAGCAGGATCGACTCGCGCTCCCTGCCGGCCGGGCCGAGGAGTTCGCCTATCACCAGGCGGCCGCGCAGCTCCTCCGCCAGGCCGAAGGGGCCGTCGGCGGCGTCGGCGAGCGTGCGCAGGCCGTGGGTGCGCAGCGGGGAGAAGGTCAGCAGCCCGGTCTCCGCGGGCAGACCGGCGCCCGTGAGCAGGCCGCGCGTCGGCGGGTGCGTGACGAAGCGGTCCAGCTCCGCCTCGGTCAGCGTGATCACCGGTACGCCGGCGTCGGTCGTGCTCATCGCTCCCCCTGCGATCTTCCCTGGCGTGACGGGTCCGCGCACACCGTCGTAGGCGGCCCCGGGGCAGGTGCCCCCACCGCTCGGCACACTACGCCGCCCCACTGACAACGGCCCCCGGAGAGGGAGGACGCGGGACGGCCGGGGCGCGTTGCGCCCCCGCGGGGATCGACTCCGCGAGGCCGGGCCCCGGGTGGGACCGGGTCGGGTGCCTCAGGTGAAGTAGACCCCGCCCAGGACCACGGCCAGCGCCGCCACGACGAACAGCAGGACCCAGAGGAACACCTTGCCCGTGCCGGGCGGCGGTTCGTAACGCGGCGCGCCGGGCGGTGGCGTGCTCACCGGTCCGTCACCACGGCCGCCTGCGGGCGGATCGGCAGGCGGTTGACCGGGCGGCCGGTGGCGGCGCGGACCGCGGAGGCGATCGCCGCCGGTGCCGTCACCACCGGGACCGCGCTGACCGACTTGGCGCCGAAGGGCGCCACCACGTCCCGTTCCTCGACCAGTTTCACGATCCGGATGTCGGGGGCGTCCAGGGCGGTCGGCAGGGCGTAGCCGGTCAGGTCGGGGTGGCGGACCAGGCCGCGGGGCGTGCGCAGGTTCTCGGTGAGGGCGATGCCCACGCCCTGCGTGACGCCCGCCTCGATGCGCGCCGCCAGCTGCGCCGGGTTCAGCACCCGGCCCACGTCCTGGGCGACCGCCAGCTCCACCACCCGCACCGAGCCCAGCTCGACGTCGACGTCCACCACCGCGCGGATCGCGCAGAAGGCGAGGCCCACGAAGGCGTCGCCCTGGCCGGCGGCGTCCAGCGGCTCGGTGGGGTGCGGGCGGCACTGGGCCGTGGCCCACAGCTCCTTGCCCTCCAGCGCCTCCGTGACGGTGGTCGACAGCACGCCGTCGTAGGAGGTGATCTTGCCGTCCGTGATCTGGAGCAGCTCGGTGGACATGCCGAACTTGTGCGCGAGGGGCTGGAGCAGTTGCGTGCGGACCATCTTGGCCGCCCGTTCCACCGCGCCGCCCGACACCCAGGTGTGCCGGCCCCGGCAGCCCGCGCCGGCCGACGGCTGGTCGGTGTCGACCGGGGCGACGTGGACCTCCTCGACGCCGAGGGTCTCCTGGACGATCTGCCGGGCCAGGGTGGTGAAGCCCTGGCCGGTCTCCACGGCCGCGCACAGCACGGTCGCGATGCCGTCGTGGACCTTGACCGTCGCGGTCGACACCTCGTCGGCGCCCTCCGCGCCGAGCATGTGGACCATGCCGAGGCCGTAGCCGACGCCCCGGCGGACCGCGCCCGGTTCGCCCGCGCCCTCGGGGCCGCCGGGCAGCAGCCACTCCTCCTCGGGGGTGTCCTTGGGCAGCGCCGGGAGCGGGAAGTCCCGTACCGCCTGAAGGAGTTCGGCGACCGGCGCCGGACAGGTCACGGTCTGGCCGATCGGGAGGACGTCCCCGGTCGCGAGGACGTTGCGCAGTCGCAGCTCGGCCGGGTCCAGGGCCAGCTTCTTCGCCAGCTTGTCCATCTGCGCCTCGTAGGCGGCGCACACCTGCAGGGCGCCCTCGCCGCGCACGTGCCCGGAGGGCGGGTTGTTGGTGCGTACGGCCCAGCCCTCGATGAAGGCGTTCGGGACGACGTAGGGGCCGCACGCGAAGGAGACGGCGGCGGCCAGCGCGTCGGCGGAGGTGTCGGCGTACGCGCCCGCGTCCAGCAGGATCTGCGCCTCCACCTTCACCAGCCTGCCCTCGGCGTCGGCGTGGTGGCGGTAGCGCAGCAACGTCGGATGCCGGTGGGCGTGGCCGAGGAAGGACTCCTCGCGGGTCGCCGTCAGCTTCACCGGGCAGCCGGTCTTCAGCGCGAGCAGGCCGAGCGGGAGCTGGAAGCCCTGGTCCTCGCGGTCGGCGGTGGCGCCGGGCACCCCGGTGACGACGATCTTCACCCGATCGGGGGTCAGGCCGTAGCAGGCCGCGGCCGTGTTGCGGTCGGTGTGCGGGTCGGTGGAGGCCAGGTACAGCTCCACCCCGCCGTCGGGGCGGGGCACGGCGAGGCCGGCCTCGGCGCCGATCGGGGCCGGGTCCTGGCGGCCGATGCGGTACAGGCCCTCGACCACCACCTCGCCGACCGCCTCCGGGTCGCCGTGGCGCAGCGGGATGTGCCGGATCAGGTTGCCGTCGGGGTGCAACGGCTCCGCCTCGAAGGCGTGTTCGGGGTCGGTGACCGGGTCGAGGACCTCGTACTCGACGATGACGGCGGCGGCGGCCATCCGCGCGGTGTCCGGGTGGTCGGCGGCCACGGCCGCGATGGGCTCTCCGTGGTGGCGCACGACCTCGGAGGCGAACACCGGCCGGTCGGGCGTGCCCCGGCCGTGGCGGGGCGTGCCGGGCACGTCCTCGTGGGTGACGACGGCGCGGACGCCGGGCATCTCGCGCGCGTGGGTGGTGTCGATGGAGACGATGCGCGCGTGCGCGTGCGGGGAGCGCAGCACGGCCGCCCACAGCAGGCCCTCGGCCCACAGGTCGGCCGCGTACGGGAAGGTGCCCTCCGTCTTGGCGCGGGCGTCGGCGTGCGGCAGGGAGGCGCCGATGCCGTGCGCCGGCGGTTCGGTCTCGGGGGCGGGTTCCGCGGCGGTGGTCGCGATGCCGGCTTCGTTGCTCACACCTGGCCTCCGTCCTGGCCGTAGTGCTGGTCGTGCGGGCCCGGTGGCGTGCCGTACGGGTCCGGGTCGTAGCCGTCCGGGGCGCCGTACGCGCCGGGCGTGTCGTAGCCGTCCGCCGCGCCGTACGTGTCGGGTGCGTCGTAGGCGTCCGGTGTGTCGTAGGCCTCGTGGGCGTCGTACGGCTCCGGTGCCCGCGGGGTGTCGAACGCGCCCGGCGCCTCGAACGCCGACGGGTGGACGCCTCCGGCGCCGGGGCCCGCCTGGTGCGGGATGCGCGCCTCGTCCGTCTCGCCCTCCGGGCCGGCGTGGAAGGCCTCGCGCTCGGCGACGACCTCCCTGACGGCCTCCAGGACCCCCCGGTAGCCCGAGCAGCGGCACAGGTTGCCGCACAGGGCCTGCCGGGCCTCCAGCTCGGTCGGCGCCGGGTTGCCCTCCAGCAGGTCGTGCACGGTCATCGCCATGCCGGGCACGCAGAAGCCGCACTGCACGGCCCCGCAGCGGGCGAGCGCGCGCTGTACGTCGGAGGGCTGCCCGTCGACGGCCAGGCCCTCGACCGTCCGCACCTCGCTGCCGGCCGCGGTGACCGCCGGGACCAGGCAGGAGGCCACCAGGCGGCCGTCGACCTGCACGTTGCAGGCCCCGCACTCGCCCTGCGAGCAGCCGTCCTTGGCGCCCGCGAGGCCGAGCCGCTCCCGCAGCACGTACAGCAGGGACTCGCCGATCCAGGCGTCGGTCACCGGGCGGTCGGTGCCGTTGACGCGCAGGACGTAGGAGGCGAGGGGGTGGTCGTCGTGCGGTGGCGGGGTGTCGGCGGCCGGCTCCCCGTCCGTCTCGGCGGCCCCGCCGGCCGCGTCGGCCGCCGCGTCCGCTGCCTCGGCCGGCTCCCCGGCGGCCGCGGGCGCGTGGGGGGCGTCCTCGTGGGCGGGCGCGGGGTCCTCGTCGACGGCGGCGGCGGCTTCGGCGGGGACGGCGTCCGGGTCGGAGGTCTCGTCGACGGGCTCGGGTTCGGCGGCTTCCTCCGGGGACGCGGGCGCCTCCGGGGCGTCGGCGGGAGCCTCGGGAGCCCCTGTCCCGGCCGTGGCCGGCGTCGTGGCGGGCTCCTGCGCGTCGGCGGGATCCGTCGGCTGCTCGTGGCCCGCGGGGCCGTCAGCGGGGCGCTCAGGGGCTTCGGCGAGGCCGTGGGCATCCGCTTCGGGCGCCACGGAGTGCTCGCCCGTGCCGTCGGGCGTGTCGGCGTCCCCGGCGTCCCCGGTGCCGGGGTGGGCGGTGTCCTGCGGAACGTACCCGTACGCCTCCGGAGCCGGGGCCGGCCCGTCCCCGGCCGGGTGCGCCCCGGCGTGGTCGGGCACGGCGGTGTGCTCGGGTTCGGCCGTGTGGCCGGGTACGGCGCTGTGGCCGGTGTGGGCCGGGTGGTCGTCGGCGTCCTGCTCGGGGGCGGCCGGCCGGGGCGCCGCGTGGTCCCACGCGAGGCCCGCGCCGTCCGTCGCCCAGGGTGCCGGCGCGCCGCCGGGCAGCGTGGCCGGCGGGGTGCCGCCCCACTGCTCGACCAGCGAGGACGTGGTGTACTCGCCCGACTCGTCCGGAAGGTCGCCGCCGGCGACCGGGATGGACCACTGCCCGGTGACGTCGTGGCCCGGGGCGGCCGGGGCCGCGGGCTCCTCGAAGGTCCAGTGCTGGGTGGCGGCGGGCTGGTAGGTGAACCGGTCGTCCGCGGTCTGCGGCGGGGCCGGCACGGCGTTCGGGTCGGGCCACTGGCCGCCGCTCCCGGGCGCGGGCCAGGTGTCCCCGGCGCCGTCGGTGTGCGTGGCGGTGATCCGCGGCGGCACGTAGCCGTGTCCCGGCGCGGCCAACGGGCTGTCGCCGGACAGCAGGGCGTCGATGCCGCCCTCGGGGAGCTTGACGAAGGCGGTGGCGCCGTCGTCGTAGTCGCCCTGGGGCAGCGGGTCCCAGCGTCCGCCGCCCTGGGGCGTGCCCTCTCCGTGCTGGTCGTCGGTCACGACAGCGCCCTCCCCAGTGCTCGTCGGGCCAGCGCGGCGACGGTGCGCCGCAGGTGCAGTACGGCGGGCGGAAGCGGGCTCACCGAGCCGTCGGGCTCGGGGGCCGGGTCGGGGATGCAGGCCGCGGCGACGTACTCCCCGAAGGCGTGCAGGGCCTCCGGGACGAGCGCGCGGTCGTTGTCCCAGTCGATGAGCCGCGCCACCCACTGCTCGGCCTCCAGGGGCCTGAGCGGCATCGGCGCTATGGCCCCGACGGCGCAGCGCACGCCGCGCCGGGCGGGGTCGAGGACGAGGGCCACGGAGGCCAGCGCGCGGCCCGGGCCGGTGCGCCCGGTGGCCTTCAGGAAGACCTGCGGGGCGTGCAGCAGCGGCACGCGCACGTAGCCGATGAGTTCGCCGCCGCGCAGCATCTCCACGCCGGCCAGCAGGTGCGACACCGGGATCTCCCGGCGGGCTCCGCCCGGGCCCGCGATGATCAGGGTCGCTTCCAGCGCGGCCAGCACCGGCAGCGCGTCGCCGGTGGGGGCGGCCGAGGCGATGTTGCCGCCCAGGGTGCCCGCGTTGCGGATGTGCGGCGGGCCCGCGGCGCGCGCGGCGGCGGCGAGCGCCGGGATGAGGGCCGCGAAGTCGGGGCGGCCCATGCGCGCGTGCGTGAGGCCGGCGCCGAGCAGCGCGTGGCCGTCCTGGTACTGCCAGCCGCGGATCTCGCTGATCCGGCCGAGGCCCACCAGCGCGGAGGGCCGGAGCTGGCCGGAGTTGACGGCGGCCATCAGGTCGGTGCCGCCCGCGACGGGGACGGCGGTGGGCATGGCGGCCAGGGCCGCCACGGCCTCGTCCAGTGTCGTGGGCAAGGTGACGGCCTGCGCCGCCTGCGGTGCGTGCGTGGTCAAACCGGCTGCCCCTTCCCGCTGCCCCACCTGGTCCCGCCTGTGTTGCCGTACGGTACGTGCTGACAGGGCGGACGACGCAACTCTGGCACATCTTCGCAACGCTCGAACGCGGGGGTCCGCTAGGAGGCATTCGCCCACCTCACCAGGGAGATGGTCCGTTTTCGCACCGCATCACCGGTGCGCACCGATTGCCACTCTTCGGTGATGGTGCCGGGGTTTTCCCCTTGCCCGGCGGGTGACGGAAAAACCCCGCCGCACCGTTCCGGGGCGGCGCGGCGCCGTTGCCGGTCCGCGTCACCGGTTCGGGGGCGGCCCCTCGATCGGGCGGCCGGGGACGCCGGGGCGCCGCTGCCACGGGCGGGGCCCGGTGGGTGGCCGGTAAGCGACGCCCAGGGCGTCAAGTCGCCGGTAGTGGGCGGTCATCCGGCGTTCGAAGTCGGCGTAGTTCCGTTCGGCGGGGGCCGGCAGCGCGCTCCAGGCGACCTCGGCGAAGGCCGCGAGGCGGGGGAAGGCCTGGTAGTCCACGCGCGCGCTGTCCTCCAGCACCTCGGTCCACACGTTGGCCTGGGTGCCCAGCACGTGCCGGGCCTCCGCCTCGGTGAGCCCCGCCGGGACGGGCTCGAACCGGTAGACGTCCTCCAGGGTGCGCACGAAGCCGATCGGCACGGGCTCGTCCTCGCCCGGGGCCTGACGGTGGTCCAGGTACACGTACTGCTCGGGGCACATGACCACGTCGTGGCCGGCCCGCGCGGCGGCGATCCCGCCGGCGTAGCCGCGCCAGGAGGAGACGGCCGCGCCGGGCGCCAGACCGCCCTCCAGGATCTCGTCCCAGCCGATGAGGCGGCGACCGCGCGCGGCGAGCCAGGCGTCGAAGTGCCCGATGAACCAGGACTGCAGCGCGTCCTCGTCGGCGAGGCCGAGGTCGGCGAGGCGGGTCTTGGCGGTGACGGACTCGGCCCACTGCTCCTTGCGGCACTCGTCGCCGCCGACGTGCACGAACTCCGAGAACGCGGCGGCGTCCGCGGGGAACAGCTCCAGAACCTCCTCGAACACCCCTTCGTAGAACCGCAGGGTGGTGTCGGTGGGGGCCAGTACGTTGGCGGAGATGCCCCAGGTGTCCCAGACGGAGAGGGCGGTGGTGTCGACGACGTCGGTGTTGCCGAGTTCGGGGTAGGCGGCGATGGCGGCCTGCGAGTGGCCCGGTACGTCGATCTCGGGGACGACGCTGATGTGCCGTTCGGCGGCGTAGGCGACGATCTCCCGGATGTCGTCCCGGGTGTAGTAACCGCCGTGCGGTTTCTCGTCCCACAGCCGCGAGGCCCGGTGGCCGTATTTTGTCCTCGTACGCCAGGAGGCGATCTCGGTCAGTTTCGGATACCGCTCGATCTCGATGCGCCAGCCCTGGTCGTCCGTCAGGTGGAGGTGCAGGACGTTGAGTTTGTGCGCGGCCATCAGGTCCAGATAGCGCAGCACGCCCTCCTTGGGCATGAAGTGCCGGGCGACGTCGAGGAGGAGTCCGCGCCAGCGGAAGCGGGGGGCGTCCTCGACGACCTGGGCCGGCACCCCGGGGGCGGGGTCCGGCCGTACGGGGGCGCGCCGGAAGGCCTCGGGGCCGAGCAGCTGGCGCAGGGTCTGCGCGCCCCAGAACACCCCGGCGGGCCCGCCGCCGCGGATCTCCACGCCCCGGCCGGCGACGGCGGTGAGCCGGTACGCCTCCGGTGCCAGGCCGTCGTCCAGCAGCAGCCGCACACCGTCCGGGTCGTCCGGGGACCCGGACCGCAGCGGCAGCCCCAGGGCCTGGCCGAGGGTGGCGCGGAGCCAGCGCTCGGTGCGCTCCGTGCCCGGTCCGGCCCACAGCGTGGTGCCGTGGCCGAGCGGCACGACGGCCCCCGTCGCCCCCTCGACGGCGCGCGGCGCCGGAATCAGTTCCACGGACATCGGGCCCTCCCCTGCTCCCCTGCGCGACGCCTCGAAGGCTAGGGACCGGACCCGGCCCCCCACAAGAGGTCTGGACCATTCATCGTCCGGAGAACGCAGAGATCCCCGGGACGCGCCTGCCGCGCACCCCGGGGACCTCACCGTCCGCGGGCGGGGGGACGGCCTACTTGTCGCCGCCCTTGCCCTTGCCCTCGTCGCCGCCGCTGCCCATGGACTCGTAGATCTCCTTGCACATCGGGCAGACCGGGTACTTCTTGGGGTCGCGGCCCGGCACCCAGACCTTCCCGCACAGCGCCACGACGGGGGTGCCGTCGAGGGCGCTCGCCATGATCTTGTCCTTCTGGACGTAGTGGGCGAAGCGCTCGTGGTCGCCGTCGCCGTGGGACACCTGCGGCGTCGGCTCTACGAGGGTCCCCGTACCAGTCCCGCGCTCGGGCTCGAGAGTGCTCATACCAGCAAGGGTAATCAACCGCACCGGTCTCCGGGCCCTCGCCTTGCGCAACGGGCGCGTGGTGGAGCAGGGGCCGTTGGCGAGGCCCCGCATCGCCGCACCCCCCACGCGCGTGCGCCGAGGTTCGCGCGGAATCGGACCTGACCCGGCTCGCGGACACCCGCCGGACCGTCACGGACGGCATCCGCCACGGCGCTCTCCCGCGAAAGCCGGGGGATCGCTGTGCGCGTCAGTTGAGCGACGGGTCGTCCGGATACGTCGCCACCATCGCCAGCTCGTTGCGCTGGCGGCGCAGCACCTCGCGCCAGAGTCGCTCCGGGACCGGGCAGGAGACGTCGCCCGGCTCGGACTCGACGACGTACCAGGCCCCCTCGGCCAGCTCGTCCTCCAGCTGGCCCGGGCCCCAGCCGGCGTACCCGGCGAAGATCCTCAGGGACCCGACGGCGGCGGCGAGGAGTTCCGGCGGGGCCTCCAGGTCGACCAGGCCGATCGCGCCGTGCACCCGCCGCCAGCCGAGCGGCGCGCCGTCGCCGTTCGCGCCGCCGGGGATGACGGCGACGCCGAGCGCGGAGTCCAGCGAGACGGGACCGCCCTGGAAGACGACACCGGGCTCGCCGGCGAGGTCGGCCCAGTCCTCCAGGATGTCACCGACGCCCACCGGGGTGGGCCGGTTGAGGACGACACCGAGGGAGCCCTCCTCGTCGTGGTCGAGGAGGAGCACCACCGCGCGGTCGAAGTTCGGGTCCGCCAGGGCGGGGGTGGCCACGAGCAGCCGCCCTGTGAGCGAGGACACCTCGGTCATGCCAGACATGATCCCCCATCTTCCCCCCGCGTGGGGAGCCAATCGGGGGGCGGAGGTGAGAGCAGCTCAGGGCGCAGAGGGGGCGCCGGGGGCGCGCCTGTGCGCCGGTGACCCCTTGTGCCCGCCGGGGAACGGTTCGTGTTGTGACACACCTATGACGTGGCTGGGCGGTCCTTGGACTTACGGGCGAGGGGTGATCGGCGATTACCCTGTCTTCCCGGCCCCCGCGCACAGTGATCGGCCGGCCCCTGACCAACTCATCGGAACGCGAGATTCATGACCGTCAACGACGATGTCCTGCTTGTCCACGGCGGAACCCCGCTGGAGGGCGAGATCCGTGTCCGCGGTGCGAAGAACCTCGTGCCGAAGGCCATGGTCGCCGCCCTGCTGGGCAGCGAGCCGAGCCGACTGCGCAACGTTCCGGACATCCGTGACGTGCGGGTCGTCCGCGGCCTGCTCCAGCTGCACGGGGTGACGGTCCGCCCGGGCGAGGAGCCCGGCGAACTGGTGATGGACCCGACGCGGGTCGAGAGCGCCAACGTGGCCGACATCGATGCCCACGCGGGTTCCAGCCGTATCCCGATCCTGTTCTGCGGTCCGCTGCTGCACCGCCTCGGCCACGCGTTCATCCCGGGTCTGGGCGGCTGCGACATCGGCGGCCGGCCCATCGACTTCCACTTCGACGTGCTGCGGCAGTTCGGCGCGACCATCGAGAAGCGGGCGGACGGCCAGTACCTGGAGGCCCCGCAGCGGCTGCGGGGCACGAAGATCCGGCTGCCGTACCCGTCGGTCGGCGCGACCGAGCAGGTGCTGCTGACGGCCGTACTGGCCGAGGGCGTCACCGAGTTGGCCAACGCGGCCGTGGAGCCGGAGATCGAGGACCTCATCTGCGTGCTGCAGAAGATGGGCGCGATCATCGCGATGGACACCGACCGCACGATCCGCATCACCGGTGTGGACAAGCTCGGCGGCTACACCCACCAGGCGCTCCCCGACCGGCTGGAGGCCGCCTCCTGGGCCTCCGCGGCGCTGGCGACCAACGGCAACATCTACGTCCGCGGCGCGCAGCAGCGCTCGATGATGACGTTCCTGAACACCTACCGGAAGGTGGGCGGTGCCTTCGAGATCGACGACGAGGGCATCCGCTTCTGGCACCCCGGCGGGCAGTTGAAGTCCATCGCGCTGGAGACGGACGTGCACCCCGGTTTCCAGACGGACTGGCAGCAGCCGCTGGTGGTGGCCCTGACGCAGGCCACGGGCCTGTCCATCATCCACGAGACGGTGTACGAGTCCCGGCTCGGCTTCACCTCCGCGCTGAACCAGATGGGCGCGCACATCCAGCTGTACCGCGAGTGCCTGGGCGGCTCCGCGTGCCGCTTCGGCGCGCGCAACTTCCTGCACTCCGCGGTCGTCTCGGGCCCCACCAAGCTGCAGGGGGCCGACCTGGTCATCCCGGACCTGCGCGGCGGCTTCTCGTACCTCATCGCGGCCCTGGCCGCCGAGGGCACCTCGCGGGTCCACGGCATCGACCTGATCAACCGCGGCTACGAGAACTTCATGGAGAAGCTCGTGGAACTCGGCGCGAAGGTCGAGCTGCCGGGCAAGGCGCTCGGCTAGGCACCGCGAACGACGAAAGGGCGGCCCCCCTCTGTGGAAGGGGGGCCGCCCTTTTCGGCGTCCTCAGCCGAGGCACGCCCCGGAAGGGGGGCGGGGAACTGCGCGGCCGGCCACGGCGGGCCCGCAGTCTCCCACGGCGCTCAGCGGGATGGCGCTCCCGGCGGGAGCGCTTGCGCTCACTTGCCCTTGGCGGCTTCCTTGAGCTTGCTGCCCGCGGTGACCTTCACGCTGTAGCCGGCCGGGATGTTGATGGGCTCGCCGGTCTGCGGGTTGCGCGCGGTGCGAGCGGCACGGTGGGTGCGCTCGAAGGTCAGGAAGCCGGGGATGGTGACCTTCTCGTCGCCCTTGGCGACGATCTCGCCGACGGTCTCGGCGAACGCGGCCAGCACGGCGTCGGCGTCCTTGCGGGTCACCTCGGCGCGGTCGGCCAGCGCGGCCACCAGCTCACTGCGGTTCATGTTGTTACTCCCGTGTTTTTCTTGCCGTTGGGGTGTGCCACGCGGCGGAGCCGCCCGAGGCACTGCGATGCCGATGCGCTCGCGCCCTTGGGGGTGCCCCCTGGGATGTGGTCCCTGGGGGAGCATCCTGCCCCTACCTGCGGCGGGAAAGCCAATCCGGCACCCGTAGGAGTCGTGAGAACACCCTGGGGAGTCACGCGAAAAGCGCCCGCCCGGCCGTCACCCTAGAGCGCGTCCGGCATCTGGCGGTTCCACGACGCGCCGGTGCGAGGGGCCGCCGTGGTGATGCTCACAGCCCCCCGCACACTACGACACGCCGTGGTCAGGCCGTCGCGCCGACCGCCTTGGCGGCCTCGCGGACCGCTCCGGCGACGGCGCCCGCGACCTTGTCGTTGAAGACGCTGGGGATGATGTAGTTCGGGTTCAGCTCGTCCTCGGTCACCACGTCGGCGAGGGCCTGGGCGGCGGCGAGCATCATCTCGGTGTTGACCGTGCGGGACTGGGCGTCCAGCAGGCCGCGGAAGACGCCCGGGAAGACCAGCACGTTGTTGATCTGGTTCGGGAAGTCGGAGCGGCCGGTGGCCACGACGGCGGCCGTCTGGCGGGCGACCGCCGGGTCGACCTCCGGGTCGGGGTTCGCGAGCGCGAACACGATGGCGCCCTCGGCCATGGCGGCCACGTCGGCGCCGTCCAGGACGTTCGGGGCCGAGACGCCGATGAAGACGTCGGCGCCGCGCACGGCCTCCTTGAGGGTGCCGGTGAGGCCCTCGGGGTTGGTGTTGTCGGCGATCCAGCGCAGCGGCGAGTCGGCCGGGGCGTTCACCAGGTCCTCGCGGCCGGCGTGGACGACACCGTGGATGTCGGCGACGACGGCGTTCTTCACACCGGCGGCGATGAGCAGCTTGAGGATGGCCGTGCCGGCCGCGCCGGCGCCGGACATGACGACCCGGATGTTCTCGATCGCCTTGTCGGTGACGCGCAGGGCGTTGGTCAGGGCGGCGAGCACGACGATGGCGGTGCCGTGCTGGTCGTCGTGGAAGACGGGGATGTCGAGGGCCTCGCGCAGCCGCGCCTCGATCTCGAAGCAGCGGGGCGCGGAGATGTCCTCCAGGTTGATGCCGGCGAACCCGGGGGCGATCGCCTTGACGATCTCCACGATGGCGTCGGTGTCCTGGGTGTCCAGGCAGATCGGCCAGGCGTCGATGCCGGCGAAGCGCTTGAAGAGGGCCGCCTTGCCCTCCATGACGGGCAGCGCGGCCTTGGGGCCGATGTTGCCGAGGCCGAGCACGGCGGAGCCGTCGGTCACGACCGCAACGGAGTTGCGCTTGATGGTGAGGCGGCGGGCGTCCTCGGGGTTCTCGGCGATGGCCATGCAGACGCGGGCCACGCCGGGCGTGTAGACCATGGACAGGTCGTCACGGTTGCGGATGGGGTGCTTCGACGCCATCTCGATCTTGCCGCCGAGGTGCATGAGGAACGTACGGTCCGAGACCTTGCCCAGCGTGACGCCCTCGATGCCGCGCAGCTTCTCGACGATCTCCTCGGCGTGGGCCGTGGAGGTGGCCGCGATGGTCACGTCGATACGGAGCTTCTCGTGACCGGACGCGGTGACGTCGAGGCCGGTCACCGAGCCTCCGGAGGACTCCACGGCGGTGGTGAGCTGCGAGACGGCGGTTCCGCTCGCGGGCACCTCCAGCCGGATCGTCATCGAGTAGGAGACGCTGGGCGCCGTTGCCATGGCCGACTTCCTCTGCTTTCACCGTGTCGCTGTGTGCCGTCCGATCGTCGCACCTACCGCGGAGTACGTGGTAGTCGCCCCGGATTGCGGACGTTGTGTTCATGAGCGGTGCATGACTGTTCCGTCTTTTTTGGAAAAGCACTTCCACCATACGAGAAACGATCAGACAAAGAAAGAGACCCACGTCACGGTCGTGACGTGGGTCTCTCCTCCGCTCATGACACCGACCCGCCATGCTCGCCTCGCGGCAAGTGGTCCCTCTGAGGGACGAAGGTTGGGCCCGGGGGCTTGGATCGGGCCGGTGCCACACCCAGGCTAACAAACGGATCCGGCAAGGCCATTCCCGTCCGGCACCTTCAGTCCCGGAGCAGGTCCGGAACCCCGGTCGCGTCCGGCTCGTCGCGCTCCCCCGACACCACGGTCAGCTGCTGCGTGGCCCTGGTCAGCGCGACGTACAGCACCCGCAGCCCGGCCGGCGACTCGTCGGCGATCTCCGCGGGCGAGACGACGACCGTCGCGTCGTACTCCAGGCCCTTGGCCTCCAGGCTGCCGAGCGCCACCACCCGGTCGCCGAGCCCGGCCAGCCAGCGCCGGGCCTCCTCGCGCCGGTTCATCGCCACGACCACGCCGACCGTGCCGTCCACCAGCCCCAGCAGCCGCTCGGCCTCGGCCCGCACGGTCTTCTCCAGCGAGTCGGCCACCACGGTGAAGCGCGGCTCGATCCCCGTGGACCGTACGGCCGACGGCGCCTCGGAGCCGGGCATGGCGAGCGCCAGCACCTTCGCGGCCAGCTCGGCGATCTCGGCCGGGTTGCGGTAGTTCACGGTCAGCTGGAAGCGGCGCCGCGGCCGGGTGCCGAGGGCCTCGTCGCGGGCCTCGGCCGCCTCGTCCGGGTCGGACCAGGAGGACTGCGCCGGGTCGCCGACGACCGTCCAGGTGGCGTGCCGGCCGCGGCGGCCGACCATGCGCCACTGCATCGGCGTGAGGTCCTGCGCCTCGTCCACGATGACGTGCGCGTACTCGGTGCGCTCCTGCGCGAGCCGCTCGGCCCGCTCCCGCTGGGTCTCCTCGCGCACCGGCATCAGCTCCTCCAGGCCGGTGAGCTGGTCCAGCGGGTCGAGTTCGCGCTTCCTGCGCGGCCGGGCCGGGGCGCCGAGGATCGCCTGGAGCTCGTCCAGCATGGCGATGTCGTGCACGGAGCGGCCGTCGCGTCTCAGCGAGCGGGCGACCTTGCGGACCTCGCCGGGGTTCAGGATCCGCCGGGCCCAGCGGCCGAGCCGCCTCTCGTCGGCCATGGCGGCGAGCACGGACGTCGGGGTCAGCTCGGGCCACCAGGCGTCGAGGAAGCCGAGGAAGGAGTCCTCACCGGTGACGTCCTCGTCGAAGGAGGAGCGCAGCTCGGCGGCCAGCTCCGGGTCGGTGTGCCGGGCGGCGGCGCCGGACTTCGCCCACAGGGCGTCCAGCAGGAGCTTGCGGGCGCGCGGGCGGAGCAGGTTGACGGGCGCGGTGCCGCCGAGGGCGGTACGGCGGATACGTTCCAGCTCCTCGGCCTCCAGTTCGATGCGGCGCCCGAAGGCGACGACCCGGAGCCGGGCGGGCGGACCGGTGACCGTCTCCCCCTCCGCTGCGGCCGGCCCCAGCTCCAGGGCGCCCCGGGCGGCCTTCCGCAGCACCTTCAGCATGCGGTACGAACCCTTGGCACGGGCCACGGCCGGGGAGTCGTACAGGGTGGCCTCCACGCCGTCGACCAGGGAGCCGATCGCGCGGATCGCGACCTGGCCCTCCTCGCCGAGCGAGGGCAGCACGCCCTCGGTGTAGGCGACGAGCAGCGGGGTCGGCGAGACGATCAGGATGCCGCCCGCGTAGCGTCTGCGGTCCTGGTAGAGCAGGTAGGCGGCGCGGTGCAGCGCGACGGCGGTCTTGCCCGTCCCCGGGCCGCCCTCCACGTAGGTGACGGAGGCGGCGGGGGCGCGGATCACGAGGTCCTGCTCGGCCTGGATGGAGGAGACGATGTCCCGCATGGTGTGGCTGCGGGCCTGGCCGAGGGCGGCCATCAGGGCGCCGTCGCCGATGACGGACAGCTCGCGGCCGTCGAGACGGGCCGTCAGCTCGGGCCGCATGAGGTCGTCCTCGACGCCGAGCACCCGGCGCCCCTTGGACCGGATGACCCGGCGCCGCACCACCCGGCCCGGGTCCACGGGCGTGGCCCGGTAGAAGGGCGCCGCGGCGGGCGCGCGCCAGTCGATGACCAGCGGGGAGTAGTCCTCGTCCAGGACGCCGATCCGCCCGATGTGCAGGGTCTCGGCGATGTCGGCGGTGTTGTCCGGCCGCACGGCTCCTTCGGCGGGTTCCACGGCGGTGTAGGCGCCGTCGGGCCCCTTCTTGCCGTCCTTGCCGAGCAGCAGGTCGATCCGCCCGAAGAGGAAGTCCTCGAACTCGTTGTTCAGGCGGTTGAGGTGGATGCCGGCCCGGAAGACCTGCGCGTCCCGTTCGGCCAGCGCGCCCGGGGTGCCCACCTGGCCGCGTTTGGCCGCGTCGTTCATCAGGAACTCGGCCTCGTGGATCTTCTCCTCCAGCCGCCGGTACACCCGGTCCAGGTGTTCCTGTTCGACGCTGATCTCACGGTCACGGACGGAATCGGGTGCGTCCTGTACCGAGCCGACCGCGGACTGCTGAACCTGAGCGGCCACCGGGCCCCCTTCTGACGTGCTGGGCAGCCGTCAACCGTACGCGAAGGGGACCCGTCAAAGCTACGGGGCGGCGGTTCCCCGGGGTGCGGGGAACCGCGCGACCAGCGACGACGCGCCCGCGGCCGCCACTCGGCCGGACGGGCACCCCGGAATGTCACTAGGCCTGTACCTGCACGAGCTTCTTGCCCTCGAAGGTCACCACCTCGAAGTGGTCGATCTCGTTGGGCTGGAAGGCCGCGGCACCGCCGATGTACAGCGGTTGCTTCGACTGCTCGGTCTGGGCGTCCGGAATGCCGTACCCCCAGTTCGGCACCGACCACGACGACATGGTCACGCGCTGCCCGTTCTTCGCGACGAGCACTAGGGAGCACTTCAGCGGCCCCTTGACGTTCTTCAGCTCCAGGACGGCCTGGGTGCCCCAGTCCTTGGGTGACATGGCGACGGTGGCGCTGACGTGGGTCGACGCGTCCGTGGCGGACTTCTTGTCGGACATGGTGCGGAAGGTCTGCTGGGCGGGCGTGGCCGCGACCTGCTGCCCGCCGTCCGAGCCGCCGTTCAGCGCCACCGCGGCCAGCGGGCCGGCGATGATCAGCGCGGCCGCCGCCGCGATCATGTACATGCTGCGCCGGCGCTTCCGGGCCCGCCCCTCGGCGACCTCGTCCACCAGCTTCTCCACGACCCGCGGGCTGGGCCTGGCGGACAGCGACTCGCCGATCGCGGGCGTACTGCCGGAGCCCGGCAGGTCCGCGAGAGCGGCCAGCATCGGCTCCATCCCGGCCAGCTCGTCCAGCTGCTGGGCGCACCACTCGCAGCCGGCGAGGTGGGCCTCGAAAGCGGTTGCCTCGGCGTCGTCCAGAATCCCGAGGGCGTAGGCGCCGACGGTCTCGTGCTCGCTCGGCACCGAAGATCCCTGACTGGGGTTCATGGGCCCAGACATACCCGGACCACCCGGTCCGAATCCCTGCATCCCCCCGTACCCGCTGCTCATCACGCCGTCACCCCCCGCTCCTCCAGTGCCAGCTTCATCGACCGCAGGGCGTAGAACACCCGGGAACGGACGGTTCCGCTCGGTATGCCCAGTGTCTCCGCCGCCTCATTGACGGTACGCCCCTTGAAGTACGTCTCGACGAGCACCTCCCGGTGGGCCGGGGTCAGGTCGTCGAGTGCGTCCGACAGCGTCATCAGCCACAGCGCCTTGTCGATCTCGTCCTCCGCGGGGATGACCTCCAGCGGCGACGGATCGACCTCCTGCGGCCGGGCCTGCCGGCTGCGGTGGCCGTCGATGACGATGCGGCGCGCGACCGTCACCAGCCAGGGGCGTACCGATCCGGTCGCCCGATTGAGCTGACCGGCGTTCTTCCAGGCACGGATGAGCGTTTCCTGTACGACGTCCTCGGCGCGCTGCCGGTCACCGGCGACCAGGCGCAGGACATACGCGAGCAGAGGTCCGGCGTGCTCTCGATACAGCGCACGCATCAGCTCCTCATCCGGCTCCGAGGGCTGTGAGGACATGCGATGTCGGGCCCTCGTTCCACGTTCATTGGCCACGGCCGCATCCTTGCGCACGCCCACCTCCGGTGTCCGGGGGTTCCCCCAGTCGGTCGCTCGCCCACCCGTACGGACGGGGGCTGCCCGGTGTTCAAACCGGAGTGACAGATTTCCCGGGGGTGACGTGACGAGCGGGACATGCGAGCACATACCCGTCCCGCGATCTTTACATTTCCGACACACCGCCGGGGACGGCCGGCGCTTCCCGTGTATACGCCATCCAAAACGCGCTGTGTCGGAAATCACGCCCTGGCCAGCGCGGCCCGCCGCCGGTGCCGGGCCACCCGCTCCCGGTTCCCGCACACCTCGCTGGAGCACCAGCGCCGGCGCCGGCCGCGCGAGGCGTCGAGGTACACGAGGGGACAGTCGTCCGCCTCGCACTCCCGCACGGCGGCCCGTGCGACGGGATCGGTGAGCAACTCGACGGCGTCCCGCGCGACGGCGGCCAGCAGGGCCGCGCAGCCGGGCGGCCCGGCCAACTCCCGCACGAGCCGGCCGTCTTCCGCGGGTACGGCGACGGGAGCGGGGGGCGCGTCCCGGGCGGCCTCGTTCACCCGCCGCAGCGCCCGCCCGTACGACAGGGTGTCCCCGCCCCGGACCAACACCCCGATGTGCGTCCGCAGTTCCCGGAAGCCGGTGAGCCAGGCCACGTCGGCGTGGTCGAGCGCCGTGCCGTCCGGCACCAGCCCGGCCCCACGGATCCACGCGCACAACGCCCCCGTCGTGTCCAGCCGTTCGCCGGGGTGAGCGGTGGCGAGCAGGTCCAGACTCACCCGCCCGGCGTCGAACCGGACGGGGTACGCGGGATGGGCGCCACCGAGTGCCATGTGCGAGTCACCGCCTGGGCAGGGAGCGAGCGGGAGAGCCCCTCCACAGTGCCCGCCGGAAGGCGGTGCCGGAACCCCTCGCGCCCTCACCGGCCGCCGGCCGCCCGAGTGAGAGCAACGTTCCCTTCCGGTCACCGGGCGGCCACAGGACCGGAAACGCGCCCTCCCTACCTTCGGGCCCAGTCAGTTGGTTGGCAGACCGAGCAGCCGGAGCACCGTGGAGGCGTGATGACAGCCCCAGCCCCAACCCGTCGCAGTGGCCGCTGGATCGAGCGGTGGGATCCGGAGGACGAGGGATTCTGGAAGGCGACCGGGGAGCGGATCGCGCGCCGGAACCTGTGGTTCTCCGTGCTCTGCGAGCACATCGGGTTCTCGGTGTGGACCCTGTGGTCCGTGCTGGTCCTGTTCATGGGCCCGGAGTACGGCCTCACCCCCGCCGACAAGTTCCTGCTGACCTCGGTGGTCACGCTGGTCGGCGCGGTGGTCCGGGTGCCGTACACGTTCGCCGTGGCCGTCTTCGGCGGCCGCAACTGGACGATCGTCTCGGCGAGCCTGCTGCTGGTCCCGACGGTCGCCGCGTTCTGGGTGATGGAGCCGGGGACGTCGTACTCCACCTTCCTCCTGGTGGGTCTGCTGGCCGGCATCGGCGGCGGCAACTTCGCCTCCTCCATGACCAACATCAACGCCTTCTTCCCGCTGCGGAGGAAGGGCTGGGCGCTCGGTCTGAACGCGGGCGGCGGGAACATCGGCGTCCCCGTCATCCAGCTGGTCGCGCTCGCGATCATCGGGGCGAGCGGCGGTCCGCGCGTGCTGCTGGGGATCTACATCCCGCTGATCGTCGTGGCCGCGGTGCTGGCGGCCCTCTTCATGGACAACCTGGCCACGGTGAAGAACGACACCGGCGCGGCCAAGGACGCCGCCCGGGACGCGCACACCTGGATCATGGCGCTCCTCTACATCGGCACGTTCGGCTCGTTCATCGGCTACAGCTTCGCCTTCGGCCAGGTGCTGACGAACGGGTTCGGCCGGACCCCCCTCCAGGCCGCGTACCTCACCTTCATCGGTCCGCTGCTCGGCTCCCTCGTCCGCCCCGTCGGCGGCCGGCTCGCCGACCGCTACGGCGGCGCGCGCATCACGCTGTGGAACTACGTCGGCATGGCCGCCGCCACCGCCGTCCTCGTCGTGGCCAGCATGCAGAAGTCGCTGGCGCTGTTCGTGTGCGTCTTCGTGGTGCTGTTCGTGCTCAGCGGCCTCGGCAACGGTTCGACGTTCAAGATGATCCCCGGCATCTTCCAGGCGAAGGCGCTGGCCAAGGGCCTGGAAGGCGAGGCGGCCGTCGCGCACGGACGGCGCCTGTCCGGTGCCTCCATGGGCCTGATCGGCGCGGTCGGCGCGCTCGGCGGTGTCGGCATCAACCTCTCCTTCCGCCAGTCCTTCCTGTCCTACGGCTCCGGCACGGGCGCGTTCGTCGCCTTCCTCGCCTACTACGGTGTCTGCTTCGCGGTCACCTGGGCCGTATACCTTCGCCGCCCGTCGCCGCTCCCGGCCGCGGCGGCCGCGCCGCAGGAGAAGGCCCGGCTCGGGTACGCCGAGGTGTGACGTAACACCGGTGACATCGAGCCGAACCGAGCCTGTCACGCTTCGTTGACAGGCTCGTTCGGCGTGCCGGTCAGCTAGGAGAGGCCCCATGTACGACGAAGAGCAGATCCCCGAGCACGGCCCCCTCGCCGGGTTCACCGTGGGTGTCACCGCCGCGCGCCGGGCCGACGAGCTGGGCGCCCTGCTGCGGCGGCGCGGCGCCACCGTCCTGCACGCTCCCGCGCTGCGGATCGTGCCGCTCGCGGACGACAGCGAACTGCTCGCCGCCACCAAGGAGATCATCGGCCAGGTGCCGGACGTGGTCGTGGCCACCACCGCGATCGGCTTCCGGGGCTGGGTCGAGGCCGCCGACGGCTGGGGCCTCGGCGAGCAGCTCCTCGGCAGGCTGCGCGGGACCCGGATGCTGGCGCGCGGCCCGAAGGTCAAGGGCGCGATCCGCGCGGCGGGCCTCACCGAGGAGTGGTCCCCCTCCTCGGAGTCCCTGGCCGAGGTCCTGGACCGCCTCCTGGAGGAGGGCCTCGACGGCACCCGCATAGCCGTACAGCTCCACGGCGAGCCCCTTCCGGGCTTCGTGGAGTCGCTCCGCGCGGCCGGGGCGGAGGTCGTCCCGGTCCCGGTCTATCGCTGGATGCCGCCGGAGGACCCCGGTCCGCTGGACCGCCTCCTGGACGCGGCCGTCACCCACGGCCTGGACGCCCTCACCTTCACCAGCGCGCCCGCCGCGGCCTCCCTCCTCTCCCGCGCCGAGGACCGCGGTCTGCTGGACGAGCTGCTGGCGGCCCTGGCGCACGACGTCCTCCCGGCCTGCGTGGGCCCGGTCACCGCGCTCCCCCTCCAGGCACGCGGGATCGACACGGTCCAGCCGGAACGCTTCCGCCTCGGCCCCCTGGTCCAGCTGCTCTGCCAGGAACTCCCGGCCCGCGCCCGGGCGTTGCCCGTCGCCGGCCACCACGTCGAGATCCGCGGCCACGCGGTCCTGGTCGACGGCGACCTCAAGCCCGTCCCCCCGGCCGGCATGTCCCTCCTGCGCGCCCTGGCCCGCCGCCCCGGCTGGGTGGTCGCCCGGGCCGACCTCCTACGCGCGCTGCCGGGCGCGGGCCGCGACGAACACGCCGTGGAGACGGCGATGGCCCGCCTCCGCACGGCCCTCGGCGCACCGAAGCTGATCCAGACGGTCGTGAAGCGGGGCTACCGGCTGGCCCTGGACCCGGCGACGGACGCGAAGTACGCGGACGCGTGAGCGGGAGCCGGGCCTCTGCTCACAGTAGGTGGCCTGGTGGACCTTGTGTCCCGTTACTCCAACCGCCAGGACCTGCTCCACGACCTGGAAACGGCCATGCAGGCGCTGGCCCATGCCCTCGGACCCTCCGCACCAGACGATCAAGAACGCCCCGAAGCGCGAGACCTCCAAGCTGCTAGCGGACCGACTGAGCAGCGAAGAGGTCCAGCGGCTGGTGACTCAGTTCTGCGCCGGAACGCATAGGACGCAACTGGCCAAGGAGTACGGGATCAGCCTGACCAGCGTGAAACAACTGTTGCGGCAGCACCGCGAGCCTCAGTAACACGGCTCGGTTGGCCCCTACCTAGCTCTGCAAGCGGCCGGGACTGCCGCAAGTAGAACGGCCGCCGGCGGGGCGACGTCCGAAGCGGATGACGGCCGATACAAGCTCACTAGAGCTTGTCGATGCAGACCCGCAGAAGCGCGCTGAGCGCGGCGGCCTGGGGCAGGTCATGCATGGTGATGACATCGGCGCTGTCCCGGATTTGGCGGTGCAGTACGTCGTCCGCCTGCGTCTTGAACTCCAGCAAGCGGGTCATGTACTTCTTGTCGGTCCGGCTCCACGGGTAGTTGTTCACCGCCGCCTCAAAGGACTTGTGCTTGAGGATGGGCGGCACGTGGTCGATGACGGCGCGCAGCAGGGCGTGGCACGAGTAGGCATGGCCGTCCGCGAAGTTGTCATCCAGCTCGCGCAGCAGTGCAATGAGCTTGTCCACGTTCAGCTGGGTCTTGCCCTGCTTGGCAGCCAGCTCATCGCGGAGACCGGCATTGACGTACAGCTTGCGCTCAGCCACCGGCGTTACCGTGGGCGGCAGCTCCGCTTCGGCGGCTGCGGCACTCGTAATGATCTGGGCGTTGTTGAACACCACGTGCTCACCGAAGCCAAACAACGTGGTCTTGACCTCTCGCTCCGAGCGCTCCACTTCTTCCACCTGGCGCTCAACGTAGGTGCGCAGGCTGTAGCCCACGTCCTGCAACTTCAGGATGTGCCGATACAGCTCATACCGCCAGGACTCAGTGCCATCGTCCTTGGTGTAGCACCCCTGGACACCGCGAGCCAACAGCGGCTCATGCTGAAGCAGGCGCGGGACGGCGTGCAAGAACTCAGGAGTCATGAGGGGAAACAGACGTGCCACTTCGTCCGCTTCCACGAAGCTGCGCCGCACCGAGTCCGGTGACGCCCGGGCGATCCGCTGGCAGTCGATGAAGTACTTGATGAGACGCAGCAGCTCATCAGCCACAGGACCGTACTGCTCCAGGTACAGCGCTGCCGCCATGGTCAGGCTCGGCCGGCTGTCGTCTGCTAGGCGGTTGTGGTCGAACCAGGCCAGCCCGTACGACGCACGCCCAACCGACCGATCACCGACATACGGCAGCGACTTCAGCAGCTCCTCGGCATCCAGGCCCTTGCGGTCCAGCTCAGTGACGACGTAGTGCCAGACCGGCCACTGACCCGTCGCCAGGAACAGCTCCACCATGACGTTCCTGAGCGTCAGTTGCTGGTCGGTCAGCTTGGCCTTGAGGAGCTTGGACATGGACATCCACTCTTGAGGTCATCCCCACAGATGACCTCAGATGGTACGCCGGTCACTGACAGTGAGCTAGCGGCTTTGGCGCCCATCGAGCAAGGCCAGGGACGGGGAGTCTCGGCCGTGTTGCGCCCGTACTCTCCGATGACCTGGAAGCGATGCAAGGGGGCTCTACCTTGCATCAGTACGCACCTCGCCTCTCAGCTGTAACAGAAAGTAACAAAATGGATGCACCGGGTGTGAGGGGCAGATCATCGCGGTAGAGACAGATCACCACTGCCGACCCGGGGGAGGGGTGCCGTGAGTGGGTTGGGTTCCTGGTGGTCCCGACGCAGCAGGGAAGCCAAGATCGCCATACTTACCGCCAGCAGCGGAGTGCTGATCGCAACTATTGGAGGCGTCTTCGGCCTGTTTTCAGGCTTTTTTGGTGGCGGCGACGACACGACCAAAGCCGACCCAAAGCCGTCGACCAGTACGATCGAGCCCGAGCCCAAGGGGTCGCCCACTCTGGCTGTGTGTGGCGAGGGCTCGGGTTACGACGTTGACGTGCGGCCGCACCGCGAGCTTGACGTAGACACGGACGCCACGCTCAACGCCCTGGTGAGCTGCCAGCTGCGCCCTGGCGACCACCTGCTCTGGATGGTGCAGATTGATGGCGTCAGCAGTCCGCCCCACACCAACTACTACCCGAAAAGCGAGCTCGGGAGCGCGGGAAGCTACCCCTTCGATGTCCACCTGGGAAAAGCGGAGCACGGCTCCATCCGTAAGACCTACGTCGTCATTGCGGACGAGCAGGGCTACCGCGAGATGACCGATGGAGCAGACTCGGAAGGCATCCTCTTGAAGCTGCCCGACGGTGTGCGCCGGGTGTCCAATCCGGTCACCGTCAAGCGGTGGTGAGCATCTGACCAAGAGCCCGACCAGGCGGCTTCCTGGTCAGGCGGTTGCTGTGTCTGGATGCTGGATGGCGGCCGCCGCGGCTCGGTACTGCCGCGAGTGAAGCGGGCGCCGGCGGGGCGATGACCTAAGGGCATGGTGAGCGGTACAAGGGACGACTGCGGGCCGCAGCCTCAGCGACAGTCGACTAGCTACTGGAAGAGTTGGCGATCAAAACCGTAGATGAGCGGCACTAGGACGAGTACGGAGAGCACCATGCCAGCAGTAGATACTAGTCTGGTTGCGCTTTCACCCTTTCCCTTGCCCGGTGGTGGTCGGCGACCCTGAGCCGTCTCGCTTCCTGCGGGAGCTGGAGACGGACTATGCCTGGCTGGTGCGGTACGCCAGTCGCTCCTACCCGGGGCGTGATGCTGCATGAGTGAGCTGATGCGCTCCGGCGTGAAGACCCACGACCCGTCTGGTGGCGGTGAGCAGACCGGCAGCAACTGCGGGCTCCCAGACGGAAGCCGAAGTGCGGCGCGTTGAGACCGAGTCGGCGGCTCAGTGTGATCTCATCCGGGCGCGGGTCGGGAGCGGCTCCACGCGGACCGAGCCCGGTACACCGCCGCCCTCACGTCGCATGTGGCGACCGAGTTCAAGGGCCTGCACGAGGACCTGGCCGAGGTGCGCGCCGAGAGTCCGCATGACCCGGTATTGAGCGCGATACGGACCGCCGCCGGAGTGCGCTCGGGGCGGGGAATCAGCTCATGGTCGTGATCCGGTTGTGTGGTCACGTGGCGGCTCCTCCGTGCTCACGCGCTCAGCTTCCTGCACCCACCGTACTGGGCCCCACGGACAACGGCGTGGCGTCATGGCCTCACCGCCCCGCCCCCGCCCACCTCGAACCACAGCAGCTTCCCGGCGCCCCGGTCCAGCGGGCTGTCTCCGACCTGGAGCCCTCCCCAGGTGTCGGCGTACTCCTGTACGAGGTGCAGCCCGCGCCCCTCCTCGGCGTCCAGCGCCGGCACCGGCACCCGGTCCCACGGCGGCTGCCCGAAGGGCGCGGGGATACGGGGGTGACTGTCCCAGACACCGACCCGCAGCCGGCCGTCCGCGAGCGCGGTGAGCCGCAGGGAGGCGGGGCCGCGGGTGTGCCGGTAGGCGTTGCCGACCAGCTCGGACGTCAACAGCTCGACGGCCTCGCGCAGTTCCTCCCGCCCGTGCCCGCCGAGCACGGCCCGTACGGTCATACGTGCGACGCGTGCCGCGCGGGGATCATGGGGCAGGCGAAGGGCGTACACCCAGGTGTCGGGCAGGGATACGGTGCCCATGGAAACCTCCGGTGAGAGAAGGGACGACCTGGACTCGCTCAACCGATCACGCCAAGCGGTGGCATTGCCTGGGGAGGTGCGCTTCCGGCTTACGGGCGAGGCGAGTTGGGCGATGCAGCATCACCATAGAGCGCCGCGATGTCATAATTAACAGCGATCGACGGGAACGGTTGATAGTTCCCTCCTGTGGGTGACCCACCGGCGAACGCGATGACGAGAGAGGACTCAGTGCCGCCCAGCACCACCCCCACCTTGCGTCAGCAGCGCCTCGGCGCCGAGCTGCGCAAGCTCAGGGAGCATTCAGGGCTTACGACGACGGCCGCTGCGGCACTGCTCGGCCTCAAGCAGGCACAGATCAGCAACATCGAGTCGGGCCGTTACGCCGTCAGCGCCGACCGGGTACGCACCTTCGCGCGCGCCTACAGTTGCGCGGACACCGCCCTGGTCGAAGCCCTCGCCTCGATGACCGGCGGACGCAAACGCGGCTGGTGGGACGAGTACCGGGATCACCTGCCGGCCAGCCTGATCGACCTGGCGGAGCTGGAGCACTATGCCGCCGAGCTGCGGGTGGCCCTTGTCATCCACATCCCCGCCCTGCTCCAGACCACGGACCACGCCCGTGCGCTGTTCCGCACGGTGTTCCCGCCGCTCCAGCAGTACGAGATCGAGCATCGCCTCACCCACCGCATCAAGCGGCAGGCCATCCTCCACCGGGACGATCCGACCCCCTATACCGCGACCATTCACGAGGCCGCGCTCAGAATGGGGTTCGGCGGCCGGGACGTAGCCGTCGCCCAGCTCAAGCACCTCGTGAGCATGAGCGAACTCCCCCACGTCACCATCCGGATCATTCCCTTCGGCAAGGCGAGCTTCCACGGCACCGGCCAGGGAATCGACTACGTAGCTGGAGCAGTACCCCAGCTCGACACCGTGCAGCTGGACACCCACCATGGCTGCGAGTTCCTCGATGGAGAAGCGCAGCTGAACAAGTACCGCGCGGTGGTGGACCACATGGAGGCGAGCGCCCTCGGCCGCGAGCCCTCCCGCGACTTCATCCACCGCATCGCACGAGACCTCTGAGGAACCGCGCCATGCCCGAACTCATCTGGCAGAAGTCCACCTACAGCGGTGACGCCTCCAACTGCGTCGAGGTGGCCTCCACCCCCACCACCGTCCACATCCGCGACTCCAAGACCCCCACCACCCCCCACCTCACCCTCGCCCCCTCCGCCTGGGCCGAGTTCCTGCCGTACGTGGCGGAAAGCGGAGCATCCGCTCGCTGACAAGGCTCTGGAACTGCTCAAGTGGTTTGGAGAGCGCGGCCCGCGGCGGCGAGCATGATCGGTATGAAGGGATTCGCGGGATTCAGCAAGCGGCAGGACCTCGTACTGGTCATCCGGGACTCCGACCTCGTCGCGGCGGCGCTGCGCGAGGCGTTGGACGCGGCCCCGGAGGAGGAGCGGGCGGGGCTGGAGCGGGCGGTCGCGATCGTCTCGGAGACCGCCGGCGCGAGTGAGGGGCGGCTGCGGGCCGACTGGGTCCGCAGCCGGCTGGCCGACGTCGGCTTCACCGGCGACGTCGGCTCCGTCGCCGCCATCAAGGCGCTGCGGCAGGCCGAGCCGGCGCTCAGTCTGCTGGCCGCGGTGCAGCTGCAGAAGGAAGCGGTGGCCCACCCGGCGTAGGGGCCGGGGGTGCCGTCACCCCTCCCGTGCGGCGGAGCTTCTGCCAGCGGAGGCGGCCGCCGGTGAGGGCGGTGATCCAGGACTGGAGCAGGACGACGTACATGAGCTGGCGGTAGAGGAGCTGCTGGAGGGGGAGCGCGAGGAGCGGGGTGAGGCGCTCGCGGTCGAGGCGGAAGGCGTAGGCCGCGCAGGCGGCCTGGACGGCGAGGACGGCGCACCAGGCCGCGATCGTCCTCCCCGTCGGGCCGAAGACGAGGCCGTAGACGAGGAACAGGTCGATCAGGGGGGCCAGGAGCGGGGCGACGACCGTGAAGAGGGCGACCAGGGGCAGGCCCACGCGCCCGAAGCGGCCCGACGGGCCCCGCTCGAAGAGCGCGCGCCGGTGCTTCCAGATGGCCTGCATGGTGCCGTACGACCAGCGGTACCGCTGGGACCACAGCTGCTGGACCGTCTCCGGTGCCTCCGTCCACGCCCGGGCCTTCTCCGCGTACACCACCCGCCAGCCGTCGCGGTGCAGGGCCATCGTGACGTCGGTGTCCTCGGCGAGCGTGTCCTCGCTCATGCCGCCCACCCGCTCCAGCGCCGAGCGGCGGAACGCCCCGACCGCGCCCGGGATCGTCGGCATGCAGCGCAGGACGTCGTACATGCGCCGGTCGAGGTTGAAGCCCATCACGTACTCGATGTGCTGCCACGCGCCGATGAGCCGGTTCTTGTTCCCGACCTTGGCGTTGCCGGCGACCGCGCCGACGCGCGGATCGGCGAAGGGCTGCACGAGTTCGCGGACCGTGGCCGGCTCGAAGACCGTGTCGCCGTCCATCATCACGACCAGGTCGTACCGGGCGTGGGCCAGGCCCCGGTTGAGCGCGGCCGGCTTGCCCGCGTTGGCCTGGCGGATCACCCGGACCTCGGGCAGGCCGAGCGCCTCGACGATGTCCGCGGTGCCGTCGCCGGAGCCGTCGTCGATGACGAGCACTTCGACGGGGTGCTCGCCGCGCATCAGTGAACGCACGGTGTGCTCGATGCACTTGGCCTCGTTGTACGCCGGCACGAGCACCGACACCGGCTCGGTGACCGGCCCCTCGCCCCAGCGGAAGCCGGGGCGCCGGGTGCGGCGCGCGTGCGCGCCGGACAGCAGCAGCATCAGGGCGAAGCGGGCGAGGACGAGGACGCCGACGGCGGCCAGGCCGACGACGAGGACCGTGGTGATGTCGTCGGACGCCCTCACCAGGAGGACCCAGGCCTTGCCCTTCCACAGGTCGAGGCCCGTGACGGGAGTGTCCGCGCTGGGTGCGCGCAGCGCGCCGGTGAGGGTCCGGAAGGTGTAGCCCTGCTGCTGGAGCCGGGGCAGGAGCCGGTCCAGCGCGTGCACGGTCTGGTGCCGGTCGCCGCCCGAGTCGTGCATCAGGACGACCGCGCCCCGGCCGCCGTGCGGGGTGGCGTTCCGGATGATCCGTCCGACGCCCGGCTTGCGCCAGTCCTCGCTGTCGGCGTCGTCCACGACGGTGAGGTAGCCGCGGCTGCCGATGTACCGCGCGACCGGCCAGGACCTGTTGTCGATCGCGTCGGCGGAGGACGAGTACGGCGGCCGGAACAGCGAGCTGCGGATACCGGCCGCTCCGGCGAGCGCCAGCTGGTTCTGGGACAGCTCCCAGTCGATCCGCCGGGTGGAGTGGTACGACAGGTCGGGGTGGCCGAAGGTGTGCAGGCCCACCTCGTGCCCCTCGGCGACCATGCGCCGCACCAGCTCCGGGTGGCGGGAGGTCATGGTCCCGGTGACGAAGAAGACCGCGTGCGCGTGGTGCTTCTTCAGCACGTCCAGCACCTTCGGGGTCCAGGTCGGGTCGGGGCCGTCGTCGAAGGTGAGGACGATGTCGTGGTCGGGGATGCGCAGGCTGCGGACACGGTCGTGCCGGGTGTCGACGACCGGGCCGCCGTCCAGGATCCGCCGCGGCACCTCGTCGTTCGCCGCGGCAGGGCGGACGCGGTGGTCGGCGAGGATCTCGTTGTGCACGTAGCCGCGCAGCATCAGCATCGCCAGCGTGGCGCCGAGGACCACGAGGGGCAGCAGGTAGCGCAGCGGCAGCCGGGCACGGCGCCGGGGGTGTGAGGCCATCTGAGGAGGTTCCGCGGTCAGAGGGAGAGCTTGGGGTGCGGGTGCCGGGTGCGGCCGGGCGGGGTGTGGGTGCGGCCCGCCGGGGTCGGCGTGGGCGCCGGAGCGGTGGCGGTGGCGGTGCCGGTGGCGGACGGGGCCGTGGTCTCACCGGCGGTCGGTACGGCCGGGGAGGCGGGGTCCGTGGCGCCGGGCGCGGTGGAGGTGCCGGCCGCCGGCTCGGCGGAAGCGGACGCGTCGGCCCCGGTGGCGGCGTCGGCGGGAGCCCCGCTGCCGGGTACGGCGGTGCCGGTCACGGCGGCGCCCACGGCCGGGGCGGTCACCGCGCCGGCCGCGGGCGTGGTCGGTGCGGTGGTGGCGCTGGGCAGCGGGGAGGTCTCCGCCTTCCCGGCCGGCTTGCCCTCTTGCTGGCCCGGTACCGGCAGCCAGGGCGCGGCCGAGTTGCCGGACAGCAGGGTGGCGACGATGACGGCGGCGTAACCGGCACAGGCCACGCCCACGGCCACACCCAGCCGGCGGAAGCGCCGGCTGCGACGCCCCGACTCGTCCACGAACACCGGTCCGTCGGACCCCCGCGCCTCACCCACCGCCGGCTCCGGCCCGTCCACGGCCGACCGCGCGCCCGCGGCGGCGATACGGACGTCGTCCAGCTGGACGGTCACGTCGTCCGGGGCGGTGGCGGAGGTGGGGTGAGCGGGGCCGGGGGCAGCCTCGACGGGCTCGGGGGGCTCAGGGGCAGCCTCGACGGGCGGGGTGGGTTCGGCCGGCTCGGAGGCAGGCACGGCCGCCTCGGAGGCAGGCACGGCCGCCTCGGCGCCTTCAGCCGACGCAGCGGGCCCGGCAACGCCCTCGGCCGACTCGACGGACGCGACGGACTCGACGGACGCGGCGGCCACCGTCGGCTCCGCCGGCTCGACGGACTCGGCGGACTCCACAAGCCCCACCAGCTCGACAGACTCGGCAGCCACCATCGGCTCCGCCGGCTCGACGGACTCGGCGGACTCCACAAGCCCCACCGGCTCGACAGACTCGGCAGCCACCATCGGCTCCGCCGGCTCGACGGACTCGGCGGACTCCACAAGCCCCACCGGCTCGACGGACTCGGCAGCCACCATCGGCTCCGCCGGCTCGACGGACTCGGCGGACTCCACAAGCCCCACCGGCTCGACGGACTCGGCAGCCACCGTCGGCTCCGCCGGCTCGTCGGACTCGGCGGGCTGCACAAGCTCTGCCGGCTCAGCGGGCCCCACGGGCTCCACTGGCTTCCCGGGCGCCACCGGCTCCGCGGGCTCGGCACAACGCGCGGCCGAAAGCATCTGCTCCTCATCCCCGCCCGCGGACACACCGCACCCCTCGGACGCATCCTTCAGCCCGTCAGGTTGGGCGTCTTCCAGACACTTTTTCACGCGCGCACATCCCCCCACGGGACCGTTCGAAGGGCGCGCTCACGAGCCGGGCCTCTGCCGACGGACCAGGCCCCCGCCCGGTCCGAGCGCCCCCATCACCACCCTGCGCCCGGGCCATGAATGTAGCGCACGTCGTTCATCACCTCTTCATCCATGGCCGGAATCCATCCCCCGGCAGGCCGCCGCAGCCATTCCTCCGCCCGAGCGATCTCGGCCACCGCCGTCCGCAGTGCGGTCAGTCCGGGATGAACCAGCCCCTTCCGCCAGACCAGGGAGACGGGTGAGAGCGGAACGGGGTCGACGAGGGGACGCCGTACCGTCCCCGGGAGCGGCGGGAAGTCCACGACGGCGAGCACCGGGTGCCCCGTCTTC
Organism: Streptomyces sp. NPDC029151; assembly: GCF_055564315.1. Lineage (NCBI taxonomy): Bacteria > Bacillati > Actinomycetota > Actinomycetes > Kitasatosporales > Streptomycetaceae > Streptomyces > Streptomyces sp. NPDC029151. Next base: position 70,749 of record NZ_JBVHWQ010000009.1, on the reverse strand, counting down.
GCCATGACGCGGCCGAACTCCTCGTCCCCGACGGCCAGCGGAAGGGGCGGGGCGAGCCGTACGGCGTGCCGGTCGAAGAGGCGTACGGCCAGCTCGGTCCACTCCCGGGTGCGCGGGTTGCCGGCACCGGCGTACACCGTCTCCCCGGCCAGCGCGGACAGCGGCACCTCGGCCGACCCGGCCAGCGGATGGTCCCGGGGCAGGACCACGGCCATCGGCTCGTACCGCACCGGCTGCTGCTCCAGCCCGGAGCGGAGCGCGGGGTCGAGGCCGGCGAACCGGCCGAAGGAGGCGTCCAGGCGGCCGGCGAGCAGTTCGGCGGCGGCTCCGGTCAGGCCGCTCTCGTAGCGGGCCATCAGCTCGCAGTCGGGGGCCAGTTCCCGGGCCCGGTGCAGGACGCGGCGGCCGGTGACCATGCCGGACGAGTTGAGGTCGACCAGCAGGGGGCGGGCCTGGCCGGCCGCGAACGCGGCCAGCAGGTCGTCGTGGGCGGCGAGGACCCGGCGCGCGTGCGGCAGCAGCCGTTCGCCGTCCGGGGTGAGCGTGACCTGCCGGGTGGTGCGGACGAACAGCTCGGCGCCCAGCTCCCGCTCCAGCCGCCGTACGTCCCGGCTGAGCGCCTGCTGGGCGACGTAGAGGCGGGCCGCCGCCCGGGTGAAGTGCAGTTCCTCGGCGACGGCCACGAAGGCGCGCAGCAGGCGGGGGTCTGTGGGGGCGGGGACCGGCATGCCGGCGAACTTACAACGCGGGTGCGTGAATCGGTACGCGGAAGGTGTTGGACCCGGTGATCCACTCCGGGGGACCGTGGAGCCATGCCCCAACAGACCGCCGAAGACAGGCAGATACCGCCTGTCTCTCCGCGAACCACCGGATACCGTTACCTCTTCACCCTTCCCGGCGCCCGCGGCTTCGCCGCCGGCAACCTCCTCGCCCGCCTCCCGGTCGGCATGTTCAGCGTGAGCGCGGTCGTGATGATCGCCGGGTCGCGGGGCTCGTACGCCCTCGCGGGTGCCGTCACCGCGACCGGGCTCGCCGCGACCGCGCTGGCCGGGCCCCTGATCGCCCGGCTGGTGGACCGGCACGGACAGGCCCGCGTCGCGCTGCCGGCCACGGTGGTCTCGGTGCTGGGGAGCCTGGCGCTGCTGCTGTGCGTCCGCTACGACGCCCCCGGCTGGACCCTGTTCGCCGCCTACGCCGGCTCCGCGGCCACCCCCAACATCGGCGGTCTGTCCCGCGCCCGCTGGGCCCATCTGCTGCGCGACGAACCGGGCGCACTGCACACCGCGAACGCGTTCGAGCAGGCCGCGGACGAGCTGTGCTTCATGCTCGGACCGGTCCTGGCGTCCTTCCTGACCGGCGCGTTCTTCCCGGAGGCGGGCACCCTGGCCGCGGCGGTGCTGCTGCTCGCCGGCATGCTGCTGTTCACCGCCCAGCGGGCGACCGAGCCGCCGCCGACGCCCCGCTCGCAGGGGCCCTCGCCGCTGCGCAGCCCGGGCATCCCGCCGCTGCTGGCCTGCTTCACCGCGACCGGCGCGGTGTTCGGCTCCATGGAGGTCGTCACGATCGCCTACGCCGACGCCCAGGGGCACCGCACGGCGGCCGGTGCCGTGCTCGCGCTCCAGGCGGCCGGCTCGTGCGCGGCGGGGCTGGCGTACGGGGCGCGGAAACCGGAGGGGGTGCGCTTCTCCTGGTGCCTGGCCGCCATGGCCGCGCTGATGACCCTGCCGTGGGCTGCCGCGGGCCTCGCCGGTTCGCTGTGGGCGCTGGCGGCCGCGCTGCTGGTGGCCGGCATGGCGACGGCCCCGACGATGGTGACGGCGATGACACTGGTGCAGGAGCGCACCCCGGCCGACCGCCTGAACGAGGGCATGAGCCTGATGGTGACGGGACTGCTCACCGGGATCGCGGCCGGCTCGGCGGCCGGAGGCTGGGCGGCGGAGCACCTCTCCCCCGCCTCGGCGTACGCCGTCCCCGTGGCGGCCGCCACTCTCGCGCTGGGGGTCGCCTCGCTCACCCGCGCCGGGGGCGGGACGCGGGGGACCCCATGACGAAGGCCCCGCCGCTAGAAGCGACGGGGCCTTTGCCCACATGGGGTCGGCCCCCCGGAGGGGCCTCGTGGAGATGGCGGGAATCGAACCCGCGTCCAACGGTGCGGAATCAGGGCTTCTCCGTGTGCAGTCCGCTGCGATTTTCTCGGCCCCGGAGATCACGCGGACAAGTCTCCGACGGGCTCAGTCACTGTTTGGTTTCCCTCTACACCCCGTGACCGGGCCTAGAGGTTTAGTTCCCTAGCTGATGCCAGGATCCGGGTCGGGAACAGCCCCGGGCTGACACTTCGCAAGTCGCTACTTAGGCAGCGAGGGCGAAGGAATCGCGCTTGGTGTTGGCGATTATTTTTTGCGACATATGGTTTACGAGATCATTGCCGCTTCCTCGACACGCTTCCCCTGCTTCGACAGCCGCTGTCGAAACCGATCATCCCCATGTTGATTTTTCAATGCCCTCCGCGAGGAGGTGCGCGCACCCTCTGTGGAGTGCGGTGCCATCGTACGTGACCAACGCCCGACGATGCCAGCCTATTCCCGGCTACACGCCGCGCTGCCTGCGCTTCGCCGCCGCGATCGCCCGGTCCGACTCCCGCCGGTCCTGCTTCTCCCGCAGCGTCTGCCGCTTGTCGTACTCCTTCTTACCGCGTGCGAGGGCGATCTCGGCCTTCGCCCGGCCGTCCTTGAAGTAGATGGCGAGGGGCACGATCGTGTGTCCCGTCTCCTGGGACTTCGACTCCAGCTTGTCGATCTCCTCGCGGTGCAGCAGCAGCTTGCGCTTGCGGCGCGCGGAGTGGTTGGTCCAGCTGCCCTGGTGGTACTCGGGGATGTGGGCGTTGTGGAGCCACGCCTCGCCCCGGTCGATCTGGACGAAGCCGTCGGTCAGCGAGGTCCGGCCCTCGCGCAGCGACTTGACCTCCGTGCCCATGAGGACGAGTCCGGCCTCGTAGGTGTCGATGATCGCGTAGTCGTGCCGGGCCTTCTTGTTCTGGGCGACGATCTTGCGCTTGCCGCCCTTCTCGCCGTCCCTGGCCTTGGCCGCCCCGCCGCCCTGCTTGGGCTGGGATTCCTTCGGTACGTACATTCCCTTGCTCATAGTGCCGCCATTTTCGCACCACACAGGGGGTCCGGGTACAGCCGATTACGCGAGGCTACGACGGGTCGCCGAGGCCGGTGAGCACCGTCTCGGCCCGCTCCAGCGCGTGGGTGCCCGCCTCCAGGTCGGGGGTGATGCCCCGGCCGTCGACGGTGTGGCCCAAGGGGGTGCGGTAGTGGCCGACGGTCAGCTCGGCCACCGAGCCGTCGGGCAGGGTCGTCGGCATCTGGACGGAGCCCTTGCCGAAGGTGCGGGAGCCGATGACCACCGCCCGGCCCCGGTCCTGGAGGGCGCCGGTGAGCAGCTCGGCCGCGCTCATGGTGCCGCCGTCGACGAGGACGACCAGGGGGCGCGTGGTGTCGCCGCCGGGAGCGGCGTGCAGGGCGCGCTGGGCGCCGTCGACGTCGTAGGTGGCGACCAGGCCGCCGTCCAGGAAGGCGGAGGCGGTGTCCACCGCCTCGGTGACCAGGCCGCCGGAGTTGCCGCGCAGGTCCAGGACGGTCCGGCCGTCGTCCGGGGCGGTGCGCAGCGCCTCGCGCACCGCGTCGGCGGTGCCCTTGGTGAAGGCGGCGATCCTCAGGACGGTGACCCCGCCGGGCAGCCGGTGCACGGTCACGGAGTCGGTGGACAGCCGGGCCCGGCGCAGGGTCCTGGTCCACGCGCGCGTGCCGCGCTCCAGGCCGAGGGTGACCGTCGTGCCGGCCGGGGCGTCCTCGGCCTCCCCGCGCAGCGCGTCACCGCGCAGTAACGCGACCACCTCGGTGACCGGCCACCCGTCGACCGCCTGGCCGTCGACGCTGCGCAGCCGGTCGCCGGTGCGGATCCCGGCGTCGTCGGCGGGTGATCCGGGCTGCACGCGCGTGACCTCGACCCGGCCGTCCGGCGTCTGCCGCGCCGACAGGCCGACGCCGGTGTAGCGGCCGTCGAGGGCGTCCTGGAACTCCTCGTACTCGCCCTCGGAGTAGACCGCGGCCCAGCGGTCCCCGCTGCGGCTGACGGCCCGTTCGGCGGCCTCCATCGGGGACTTGCCGTCGGCCATCGCCTCGGCGGCGGCCCGCTCGACGGCCTCGTGCCGGGTGGCCGGCCCCGCCGGACCGGCGGCGGACTTCCGCGCGGCACCGTCGGGTTCGGGGAAGGAACCGGTGGCGGCGCCGGCGATCAGCACACCGGCGAAGACCAATGTCAGGGTGGCCCCGCGGCGGACGCGGCGGGGCGGACAGAACAGGTCACGGCCTGACATGGCGGCGAGTCTAGGGCAACGCGCAGGGGCCGTACGGCCGGATGACCGTACGACCCCCTTGGCATGCGTCACACCTTGAGGTACTTGCGCAGCGCGAAGAACGCCGCGAGCGACGGCATCAGCACGCTGGTCGCGAGGATGAGCGGCAGCTTGGTCAACACCGCGTCCCAGCCGACGAAGTTGATGAGCGTCAGCTTGTGGGACAGCTCCATGCCGTGGTCGATGGTGAAGTACCGGCCGACCACGAGCGCCACACAGGCGAGGCCGCCGCCGATGAGCCCGGCGACCGCGGCCTCGGCGATGAACGGCGCCTGGATGTAGAAGCCCGAGGCACCGACCAGGCGCATGATCCCGGTTTCCCGCCGACGGCTGAACGCCGAGACGCGCACGGTGTTGACGATCAGCAGCAGCGCGACGATCAGCATCATCGCCATCACGCCGAGCGCGCCCCGGTTCATCAGGTTCAGCAACTGGAAGAGGTTGTCCAGAATGCCCTTCTGGTCCTGCACCGACTGCACGCCGTCCCGCCCGTTGAACGCGGTCGCGATCACCTGGTACTTCTGCGGGTCCTTGAGCTTGATCCGGTACGACTCCTGCATCTGGTCCGGCGTGAGCGAGCCCGCCAGCGGGGAGTTGCCGAACTGCTCCTTGTAGTGCTTGTAGGCCTCGTCCTGCGATTCGTAGGTCACCTTCTCGACGACCTGCATCCGGTGGAGGTCCGCCAGGATCTGCTTCTTCTGGTCCTCGGTGACCGCGCCCTTGGCGCAGTGCACGTCGTTCTCCGCGTCGTGCTTGTTGCACAGGAAGATCGAGACGTTGACCTTGTCGTACCAGTAACCCTTCATGGTGCTCACCTGGTCGCTCATCAGCAGCGAGCCGCCGAACAGGGCCAGGGACAGGGCGACGGAGACGATGACGGCGAAGGTCATCGTCAGGTTGCGGCGGAGACCGACACCGATCTCCGACAGGACGAACTGGGCGCGCATGGCGGGTTCTTCAGGCCTTTCGGGAACTGGGTGCTGGTGCGGTCAGTGCTGGTAGCCGTAGACGCCGCGGGCCTGGTCGCGGACGAGGCGGCCCTTCTCCAGCTCGATGACGCGCTTGCGCATCTGGTCCACGATGTTCTGGTCGTGCGTCGCCATGATGACGGTGGTGCCCGTGCGGTTGATGCGGTCGAGCAGCTTCATGATGCCGACGGAGGTCTGCGGGTCGAGGTTGCCGGTGGGCTCGTCGGCGATGAGCAGCTTCGGCCGGTTGACGAACGCGCGCGCGATGGCGACGCGCTGCTGCTCACCACCGGACAGCTCGCCCGGCCTGCGGTCCTCCTTGCCGCCGAGCCCGACGAGGTCGAGCACCTGCGGCACGGACTTGCGGATCTCGCCGCGGGACTTGCCGATGACCTCCTGCGCGAAGGCCACGTTCTCCGCGACCGTCTTGTTCGGCAGCAGCCGGAAGTCCTGGAAGACCGTGCCCAGCTGGCGTCGCATCTGCGGCACCTTCCAGTTGGACAGCCGCGCGAGGTCCTTGCCCAGCACGTGCACCTGGCCGTGGCTGCACCGCTCCTCGCGGAGGATGAGCCGCAGGAAGGTGGACTTTCCGGAGCCGGAGGACCCCACGAGGAAGACGAACTCGCCCTTCTCCACCTCCAGGGAGACATCCCTGAGTGCGGGCCGGGTCTGCTTGGGGTAGACCTTGGAGACGTTGTCGAATCGGATCACGGATGCACCACGGGTCGCCGGGGGTAGATGAGCGTGACCATACGCGAACCGGGTGTGCAAGTGCAGTCGCAGGTTGAGGTTGGGCAAGACTTGTACGTTTTTGTACCGGCCACCGCCCCCGGACCGTTCCCGGCGGGCCCCGCGCACGGTCCGCGGGAACCTGGCACAGTGGAAGGGAAACGACGGAGAGCGGGAACGCGGGGGAACGTTCTCGTCCCGACGAACGTTGTACATGTGATGGCCGGTGCAAGGAGGGCGAGCGCATGACGTACGACCGGTTGGTGTGCGCGAACTGCGCGGCGCCCGTGAGCGAGGGCCGGTGCCCGGTGTGCCGTGCCAACCGCGAGCGTCTGCAGCAGCAGGGCTTCCTCGGGGGCCTGAACGGGCTGAACCCGATGGCGTTGATCGCGCTGCTCGCGGTGCTGATCGCCGCGGTGGCGCTGCTGGCGCACCAGACCGCGTGACCGGGTGACAGGACCCGCCCAAGCGTCGTGAAAGGGCCCGGAGCGCCAAGCTCCGGGCCCTTCACCGTGCGCCGTACGTGCGCCGCGTGACCGTGGGGCTACGGTCAGGCGGCAGCCCCGCCCCGGCCGCTCACCAGACGCGGCAGGACACGGAAGCCGATGCCGCCGGCGATCATCGTGGCCGCGCCGACGAGCAGGAACGCGGTCTGACCGGCACCGGTCTCGGCGAGCTGCTTGCCACCGCCCTGGGCGGAGTCGTCGGAGCCGGTCGCGGTCAGCGCCGAGGAGCCCTCGTCCTGCGGCACGTTGTTGTTGCCGCCCTCGGGGCCGGTGTGGTTACCGCCGGTGCCGCCGGAGCCACCGTGGGTGGAACCGCCGTCGGTGGAACCGCCGCCGGTGGAACCGGAGGAGCTGCTGCCGGAGGTGCCGGTGGTGCCGGACGTACCGGTGGTGCCAGACGTACCAGTGGTGCCCGTCGTGCCGGTGGTACCGGTCGTGCCCGTGGTGCCGGTCGTGCCGGTGGTGCCGGTCGTGCCCGTGGTGCCAGTGGTACCGGTCGTGCCCGTGGTGCCAGTGGTACCGGTCGTGCCCGTGGTGCCAGTCGTGCCGGTCGTGCCCGTGGTACCGATGGTGCCATTGGTGCCAGTCGTACCAGTGGTGCCGTTGGTACCGGTCTCACCGTTCGTACCGGTCTCGCCATTGGTGCCGGTCTCACCGTTGGTACCGGTCTCGCCATTGGTGCCGGTCTCACCGTTGGTACCGGTCTCGCCCGTGGTACCGGTCGTGCCGGTCCCGCCGGTGGTGGTGCAGATGGCGATCGGGCAAGGGTCGCCCCCGGAGCTGCCGCCGTCGGCGCCGACACCGCTCACGCCGAGGCTGATCGGACCCGCCTGGACGTCGAGGTCCAGGGCGGAAGCCGCGCCCGCCGCGGTCAGCGACGCACCGGCCGCGATCACGGCGCCGGCGGCTATCCGCGCGACCCGGATCCGCGTCTTCTTCGTCATATGGTTGCTACCCCCAGTAGCTGTACGTCAATGAGGCTTCGCGTGGGGCGTGCCGTGATCGACGGAGGCAGCTGGTGACGAAGAGCGTCAACTCGATCCCCCGGTTCACATGCGCCCCTCAAGTACGCATGCCGCGGTTCACCCTTCCCATTTTTCAAAGCAACGTCAAGGGCGTTGCGGGCGCAATGTCCGGTGGGGTGGCGTTTGCGGGGAGATGAAAGCTGTGAGTGTGATGTAAAACCCAGACAAACGACAACTGCCGCCCCTCGGACGGCAGTTGTCATGTCGACAAAGTTACTTCTCCTGCTGCTTGCGCCAGCGAATCCCGGCCTCGAGGAACCCGTCGATCTCACCGTTGAACACGGCCTCCGGGTTGCCCACCTCGTGGTCGGTGCGCAGGTCCTTGACCATCTGGTAAGGGTGCAGCACGTACGAACGCATCTGGTTGCCCCAGGAGTTGCCGCCGTCGCCCTTGAGGGCGTCCATCTTGGCCTGCTCCTCCTGCCGGCGCCGCTCCAGCAGCTTGGCCTGGAGGACGTTCATCGCGGTGGCCTTGTTCTGGATCTGCGACCGCTCGTTCTGGCAGGAGACCACGATGCCGGTGGGGAGGTGCGTGATGCGGACCGCGGAGTCGGTCGTGTTGACGCCCTGGCCGCCGGGGCCGGAGGAGCGGTAGACGTCGATGCGCAGCTCGGACTCGTCGATCTCGACGTGGTCGGACTGCTCGACCACGGGGAGCACCTCGACGCCCGCGAAGGAGGTCTGCCGGCGGCCCTGGTTGTCGAAGGGCGAGATGCGCACCAGGCGGTGCGTGCCCTGCTCGACGGAGAGGGTGCCGTAGGCGTACGGCGAGTGCACGGCGAAGGTGGTCGACTTGATGCCGGCCTCTTCGGCGTACGACGTCTCGATCAGCTCCGTCTTGTAGCCGCGCTGCTCGGCCCAGCGCAGGTACATGCGCTGGAGCTTCTCCGCGAAGTCGGCGGCGTCGACGCCACCGGCCTCGGCCCGGATGTTGACGAGCGCCTCACGGGAGTCGTACTCGCCGGACAGGAGGGTACGGACCTCCATCTCGTCCAGCGCCTTGCGCACGGCGACCAGCTCGGACTCGGCCTCGGCGCGGGTGTCCGGGTCGTCCTCCTCCTCGGCCATCTCGAAGAGGACCGCGAGGTCGTCGATCCTCCCGCGCAGCGTCTCCGCCTTCCTGACCTCGGCCTGGAGGTGGGAGAGCTTGCTGGTGATCTTCTGTGCCTCGTCCGGGTTGTCCCACAGGGACGGGGCCGCCGCCTGCTCCTCAAGCACGGCGATATCTGCCCTCATCGTGTCGAGGTCCAGGACGGCCTCGATCGACTCCATGGTCGAGGAGAGGGACTTCAGCTCTTCGGATACATCGACGACTGCCACGCCTTCCAGCGTAACGGCTCCGCCGAGCGGCGGGGGCCGGGCTGCACCCGGTACCTGTTCCGCCCCCCGGCGGGCTCCGCCCCGGGACCCCGGGCGGGTCAGGGGGCCGACGTGGTGGGGGACGGCCGGGGCGGCTCGGAGTCGCCGTCGGCGGACGCCCACCAGGCGCCGACGCCCACGACGGCCGCCAGCACCACCCCGGCCACTCCGAGAGTCACCCGGCGCCTGCGCACCGCGGCCCGGTGGCGGGCCGAGCCCGGGCGGGGGGCGCCGGTGGCGCGGGGGGCGCGTGCGGTCCCGTGGGCGCCGCCGGCGAGCTCGTCCGGCGCCGGCACCCTCATCGACGTGTGCGTGTCGCGGTTGGAGTCCGGCTTGGCGCCGGGGACCAGCGAGACCGCGCCCCGGCGCCGTACCGGCTCACTGCCGGAGGGAGCCTGCGGGGCCGGTTCCTCCGGGTCCTCGTCGGCGAGGCCCGGGTCGTCGACGTCCAGCGGCGGCATCCCGGCCAGCAGGGGCAGCTGCTCGCGCAGCCGTGCCGCCAGCTCCGAGGCGCGCAGCCGGGACGCGGGGGCCTTGGCCAGGCACTGCACCAGCAGCTGCCACAGCTCCTCCGGGATGCCGGGCAGCGGTACGACGGTCTCGGTCACGTGCCGCCGCAGCACCGCGCCGGGGTGTCCGCCGCCGAAGGGCGTGAAGCCGGCCAGCAGCTCGTACAGGACCGTCGCGAGGGCGTAGATGTCCACGGCGGCCCGGGGCGGCAGCCCCTCGACGATCTCGGGGGCCAGGTAGTCCGGCGTGCCGATGATCTTCGTGGCCCGGGTGCGCTTCGGGGAGTCGATCAGCTTGGCCACCCCGAAGTCCGTCAGCAGCGCCGGGTGGGCGCCGCCCGGCCCGAGCGGACCCTGCATGTCGAGCAGGACGTTCTCCGGCTTGACGTCCCGGTGGACGACCCCGGCGGCGTGGGCCGCGGCCAGCGCGTCGGCGACGTCGGCGACGATCGCCACGGCCGCCTCGGGGGCGAGCCGCCGCTCCCGCTCCAGCCGGGTGCGCAGGTCGGTGCCGCGCACGAGGTCCATGACGAGCGCCAGGTCGTTGCCGTCCACCACCAGGTCGCGGACGGTGACGATGTGCGGGTGCTCCAGGCCGAGCAGCGCGGTGCGCTCCTGCACGAAGCGTCCGACGAGCTCCTGGTCGGAGGCGAGGTCCTCGCGCAGCAGCTTGATGGCGACGGGGCCGTCCGGTCCCTCGCCGAGCCACACCGTGCCGGCGCTCCCCCGCCCCAGGATCTGGTTCGCGGTGTACCGGCTGCCGATCTTCCGTGCCAAGACTGCTCCTACAGACGCGTGTTGTCGCCAAAACTACGCGTCCGGAGAGCCAACCTTCACCGCGGAGACGGAAATCACCCGGCAGATGTCGACAAATCCCTAAACCAGCGATCAGTTTCCGCTGCCGGAGGAGCCGCCGAGATCCTTGATCCAGCCGCCGGCCTTGCCGACCCAGTCGCTCATCTGGTCCCAGTAGCCCTTGCCCGTGCCGATCCAGTCCTGCAGCGGGGTCAGCTCCCAGACCAGCCAGCTCGCCACGATCAGGATGACGATCGTGAACAGGCAGCCCTTCAGACAGCCCAGCCCGGGGATCTTCATCGGGTTGGCGCCGCGCTGCCGCGGCGCCCGGGGCTCGGGCGCGGGCCGCGGCGGCCGCTGGGGCTGCTGGGGCTGTTGCGGCGGGGCGTACTGCTGGGGCTGCTGCTGCGGATAGCCGTAGCCGGGGTTCTGCGGCGCGCGCTGCCGGCCGCGCGGCTGCGGCTGCTGCGGGCGGGGCTGCGGGGCCGGACGCGGCTGCTGCTGGGGCCGGGACACCTGCCGCTGGGGGCGGCGGCGCAGCGGGTCCTCGTCCGGGTCCAGGTACTGGATCTGCGTCTGCTCGTTGCGGTCGCGGGCGGCCCGCAGCTGCGTCTGCCAGGGGTGCGGCTGCTCGGGCGGCTGCTGTCCCCGCTGGTCCTGCTGTCCCTGCTGTCCGCCCGGCCGGCCCTGCGGGACCGGGGGCAGGACGGCCGTCGGGTCCGCCGCGCCCGTGCTCGGCAGGACGGCGGTGGGGTCGGCGGCGCCGGCCGGGCCGCCGGTGTGCGGCAGCACGCTGGTCGCCGCGTTGGGGTCGTGCTGCCCGTAGGTCCCCTGCGACGCGTTCGTCGGAAGGACCTGCGTGGGGTCGGCGGCGCCGGGCACCCCCGGGACGGCGGCCGGGGCCGGGTCGGGGGCGAGCAGCGCGCCGACGCCCTCGGCGGCGGCGATCTGCGCGGCGTTCGCGTGCACCCCGACACCCTCGGCGACGACCCGCAGGGCCCGGGCCAGGTTCTCGGCGCCCGGCCTTTCGTCCGGGTTCTTGCGCAGGCAGCGCTCTATGACCGTCCACAGCGGGTCGGGGACGGTGGAGGGGCGGCGCGGCTCGGCGCTCAGGTGCTGGTGCAGGACCTCCAGCGCGGTGCCGCCGCCGAACGGCGGACGGCCGGTGACCAGCTCGTACAGCAGGATGCCGGCGCCGTAGATGTCGACGGCGGAGGTCTGCGGCCGGCCCTCGGCGGACTCCGGGGCGACGTAGGCGGGCGTGCCGACGAACTCGTGGGTGCGGGTCAGGCCCGGGGAGTCGGCGAGGCGGGCGATGCCGAAGTCGGTCAGCATCGGGTGCATCTGGCCGTCGCCCTGCTGGAGCAGCACGTTGGCGGGCTTCAGGTCGCGGTGGACGACGCCGTCGGCGTGGCTGGCGGCGAGCGCGTCGGCGATCTGGGCGGTCAGCAGGGCCGCGGCGACGGGCGTGAAGGGGCCGTTCTGGCGCAGGTAGCGGTGCAGGTCGGGGCCTTCGACGAGGTCCATGACCAGGGCCAGCAGGTCGCCCTCGACGACCAGGTCGCGGACCCGGACGATGTTGGGGTGGGTGAGCCGGAGCAGCACGGACCGCTCGCGCAGGAAGCGCATCACGATGTCCGGGTCGCTCGCCAGCTCCTCCTTCAGGACCTTGATCGCGACCGTCTCTCCCGGCTGTCCGGGCACGGCCGCCTCGGCACCCGCGGTCTCCCTCTGGCGGGCACGCCAGACGGTGCCTGTGGCGCCGCGTCCGAGCGGCTCCTCAAGCAGGTACTTGCTGCCGACTGGCCGCACGTCACGCGCTCCCTGCTGGTCGCTGTTGCTTGTCTGCCTGCATTCCGTTTGTCCCGACCCACTGTAGTGCCGCCCCTGGCGGCGTCAGGTGCTCGACGGGAAGACGCACGCCCCGCTCCAGCGGTTGCCGAAAGGGGACGTGACCGATCTCAACTGATCGCCTGTGTCCGCTTGGTCAGGCACTTTTGGGGGCAGAGCCGACCAATCAAGATCACATGTCACCGGGTTCGGGGCGCACTGTCAGTGGCAGGTGCGAGGATGCCTTCCAGTACTGGTACTTGCCGACGTGCTCGTGTTGGGGTGGGGATGCAGATCCGGCTGACCGTCGTGGACCCGCTCGGTCCGGCGCCGCAGCGGGGCCGCGCCGTGAGCCGCGACGTGCTGGTCACGGCGCCCGCGGGCACGGAGCTGGCCGCGGTCGCGTCGGCGCTGGCCGGAGCGGTCACCGGCGAGGGCGGCACGGGCCGGGAGGCCGGCGGCGCGTCCGTCGTCCTGTACGCGGGCACCGAGCGGCTCGACCCCCGGCGCAGCACACTCGGCGAGCCCCCGCTGGTCGACGGCGCCGTGCTCTCGCTGGGCGCCCCCGCCGCCCCGGAACCGCACCCCGAGCTCGACGACGCGCCGACCCGGCTGCACGTGGTCGCCGGCCCCGACGCGGGCGGGGTCCATCTGCTGCACGGCGGCCGGATCACCGTCGGCCGGTCCGTCGACGCCGACGTCCCGCTGGACGACCCCGACGTCTCCCGTCTGCACTGCGCGGTCACCGTCGGCGCGGACGGCCGCGTCTCGGTCACCGATCTCGGCTCCACGAACGGCACCACCCTGGACGGCGTACGGGTGACGGACCGGCCGGTGCGGGTCCCCGCCGGGGGCCTGCTGCGGATCGGCGAGTCCGCGCTGCGGGTCACTCCGGCCGGGGGCCCCGGGACGCGGGTGCGGACGGTGGCCGACGGGGAGGGGTGCGTACGGGTCGCCGTGGGCGGGGACGGTTCCGCTTTCCCGTCCGGACCGGCCGCGCCGCAGGCGCCGGAGCCCGGGACCCGCCCCCACAGCCCCGCGTCCGGTGCCCCGGCGCCCACCGGGGGTGCCGGCGCCGCGGGGGTGCAGCACGCCTACGACGCCCAGGGTGCCGCCGGCCGGCGCGCGGGGGCGCAGGAGCACCGGCGGGGGCCCTCGGCCGTGGTGCCCGGGCAGGGCGGGGCCCCGGACCTGGAGAGCCGGGGCGGCGCTTCCGGTCCGGCGGCCGGCGGGGACACCCACGCGGGGCGCTTCGGGGTCGGCGGTCCGGGTGGACTGCCCGGAACCGCCGCGTACGGCGGCGAGGACGCCCGGGCGTACGGACGCGAGGACACCCCTCTCGACGACGCCCCGCCCCGGGACGCCTCCCTCAGGGACGCCTCCCTCGACGACAGGACCCTCAGGGGCGGCGCGCTCGGGGGCGCCGACTCCCCGCAGGGCGCCCGGCGGCGCGGGCTCGGCGCCTGGGCGCGCCGGCTGGCCGGCGGGCGCGCGGAGCAGCCGGCCGGCCCCGAGGCGTACGACGGCACGCCCGCCGATGTGCCCCGCACCCCGGCGTCCGGCGCCCCACGGCGCCCGGAGACCTGGCCGGACCCGGCCGCCCTGCTGCTGACCGCGCTGGCCCCCGGGCCCCGGCTGTGGGAGCGCGGGCCCGGACACCCCGAGGCGCTGACCGTCCGGCTGGGCACGGCCGACCGGAGCACGCCGGACGGCTCGGGTCTGCTGCCGGCGGTGCCGGTGACCGCCGCGCTGCGCGAGGCGGGCGCGCTGGGCCTGGCCGGCCCGCGCCCCCGGCTGTCCGGGCTGGCCCGCGCGGTACTGGCCCAGCTCGCCGCACTGCACTCGCCCGACCTGCTGGAGATCGTGCTGATCAGCGCGGACCACTCGCGGCCGGAGGCGGACCGCACGGCCGAGTGGGCCTGGCTGGGCTGGCTGCCGCACGTCCGGCCGGGCCACGGCCAGGACTGCCGGCTGCTGCTGGCCTACGACCGCGAGCAGGCGGCGGCCCGCACGGAGGAGCTGCTGCGCCGACTGGAGGACCACGCGGCGACGGGCCGCACCACGGCCCACCCCGGCCGCACCCGCGACACGGCCCCGGCAGCCGCAACGGCCCAGGTGCCTTCCGCGGCCCCGGCCGACCCCCGGATTCCGCCGGGCACCCCCCACGCCACGGCCTCCCACTCCCCCGGTGTCCCGGCCGAGGCCGGCGCCCGGCGCCCCTCCTGGGCCAAGGAGGACACCGGTGTCCTGGGGTTCGCGGGGCCGTACACCGTGGTCGTCGTGGACGGCGATCCCGGGGGCTCCGCGCTGCGGGAGGGGCTCGCCCGGCTGGCGGTGGCCGGGCCGCGGGCCGGGATCCACGTGGTGTGTCTCGCCGAGACGGAGACCGCCTCGCCGGCCTCCCCGGTGACCCGCACGTACGAGGCCGCGTGCACGGTGACGCCGACGTTCCGGCACTGCGGTGCCGTGGCCCTGCTCAGCGGGGACGTCGCCGCCGCGATCCAGTTGCTGCGGGTGGCTCCCGGGGGCCCCGTCGGCCCCGGAACGCTCGCCACGGTCGACGCCGTCTCCGCCGCCTGGGCGGAGCGGTTCGCGCGGGCGCTGGCGCCGCTGCGGCCCGACGGCCCGGCCGGCGAGCACCACGCGCGCGTGACGACGCCGCTGCCCCGCTCGGCGCGGCTGCTGGACGAGCTGGGGCTGGCCCGGGCCACCCCGGCGTCGCTGATGGCGCGCTGGGCGGACGCGGCGGACGACACCGAGTCGCCGGGCGGGCGGGCCCGGGCGGTGCTGGGTGCCGGTCCGCGCGGCCCGGTCGCCGTGGACCTCGTGGCCGACGGGCCTCACCTGCTGGTCGAGGGGCCGGCCGGCAGCGGCCGTACCGAACTGCTGCGGACCGCGGTCGCCTCGCTGGCCGCCGCCGAGCGGCCGGACCGGCTGGCCGTGGTGCTGCTCGACGGCCGGGACGGGATCGGCGCGGGCGCCGGGCGCGGCGAGGGCCTGCGCGTGTGCACCGACATACCCCATGTCACCACGCACCTGATCGCCAACGACCCCGTGCGCATGCGGGAGTTCGCCCAGTCGTTGACCGCCGAGCTGAAGCGCAGGACGGAGCTGCTGGGCAGGACGGACTTCGCCCGGTGGCACGCCGGGCAGGCGGTGGCCGGCCGGATGGTGGCCCAGCGCGCCCCCGCCTTCGGCGACCTCGCCGGCCGGCGCAGCGCCCCGGCGCCCGGTGCCGCCTCCGGTGACATCGAGTCGCCGCCCAGCTCCACCCTGCGGCTGCGGCCGGGCGCGGCGGCCCGGCAGCGCGCCGCGGCGCCACCGCCGTTGCCCCGCCTGGTGGTGGTCGTCGACGACCTGGACGCGCTGGTCTCCCCGGCGCTCGGCTCCCCGGGCCGGCCGGCCGCCGGGTCGGTGATCCGCGCGCTGGAGGCGGTGGCCCGGGACGGCGAGCGGCTCGGGGTGCACCTGGTGGCGGCGGCCGGGGCCGGCGGCCGTACGGCGGAGTCCGAGCCGGCGCGCCGGGCCGCCCTGCGGGTCATGCTGGACGATCCGCAGCCGGGACCGGACCAGCCGGCACCCGGCCGGGGCACGCTGGCGTACGCGGACGGGCGGACCGTGGGCTTCCAGGCCGGCCGGGTCACGGGCCGCATCCCGAGGACCGCGACGCAGCGGCCCACGGTCGTCCCGCTGGACTGGCAGCGCATGGGCG
This sequence comes from Streptomyces sp. NPDC029151, assembly GCF_055564315.1. Lineage (NCBI taxonomy): Bacteria > Bacillati > Actinomycetota > Actinomycetes > Kitasatosporales > Streptomycetaceae > Streptomyces > Streptomyces sp. NPDC029151. Next base: position 54,896 of record NZ_JBVHWQ010000009.1, on the reverse strand, counting down.
ACCCGCCCACCCGCCGGCCCGTGCGGGAGCTGGGCAACGGCCCGACCGACCTCGCGCTGCTGGCCAGCGCGGTGCAGCGGGCGGCCCGGGAGGTCGCGGCGGCCGAGGTGCCCTCCCTTCTCTGAGCGAGCGCGTCATCCCTCCAGGTGAACCTGCGCCCCGCGGGCGACGCGGACGCGCCGCCCGCCGCCGGGAACCCCGGCACGCATACACAGCTGGTCACGAGCCGGTCACGATGAGCCCGTGGACACCGCAGGCGCTCTTGCCCGCCCGGAGCGGCCCGGCGTAGACCGGACGGCACGGGACAGAGTTCCGACGTTCAGCACGTTCAGCACATCAGCACGTTCAGCACATCAGCACGTTCAACGACGTTCAACGGAGAACGACGAACGGGGAAGTGATGCGCAGCAAGAGCAGCACGTTCCGGAACCACAGGGGCGTCACCACACTCGCCGCACTGCTCGCGGGAGCCCTCGCGCTGACCGCCTGCTCCGGCAGTGACGACGACAAGAAGGACAACGGCGACAAGAGCAGCGGGGCCGCCGGCTCCACCGTCACCCTGCCGAAGCTGAACGGCGCCCATCTGGAGGTGGCCGCCGTCTGGACCGGCGCCGAGCAGGCCAACTTCAAGAAGGTCCTCGCCGAGTTCGAGAGGCGGACCGGCGCCAAGGTCACCTTCGTACCCGCGCAGGACCCGATCATCAACTTCCTCGGTTCCAAGATCGCGGGCGGTCAGCCGCCGGACGTCGCGCTGCTGCCGCAGCCCGGCGCCATCAAGCAGGCGGTCGACAAGGGCTGGGCGAAGCCCCTGGACGCCGGCGTCCAGGCCGAGCTGGCCAAGAACTACTCGCAGGGCTGGCAGGACATCGGCAAGGTCGGCGGCAAGCAGTACGGCGTCTACTACAAGGCCGCCAACAAGTCGCTGATCTGGTACAACGCCAAGGTCTTCGAGAACGCGGGCGCCAAGGAGCCGAAGACCTGGAAGGACCTGCTGACCTCCGCCCGGGCGGTGTACGACTCGGGTGTCACCCCCTTCTCGGTGGCCGGCGCGGACGGCTGGCCGCTGACCGACTGGTTCGAGAACGTGTACCTGTCCCAGGCGGGCCCGGAGAAGTACGACCAGCTCGCCCAGCACAAGATCAAGTGGACCGACCCCTCGGTGAAGCAGGCGCTGACCACCCTCGCCCAGATCTGGGGCAGGAAGGACTACGTGGCCGGTGGTCAGAAGGGCGCACTGCAGACGGAGTTCCCGGAGTCGGTCACCCAGACCTTCACCGGCGGCGACCAGCCGAAGTCCGCGATGGTGTACGAGGGCGACTTCGTGCAGGTGAACATCGGGGAGACCAAGGCGAAGGTGGGCACGGACGCGAAGGTGTTCCCGTTCCCCGCGGTCGGCTCCGGCGCGCCGGTGGTCTCCGGCGGTGACGCGGCGGTGATCCTGAAGGACTCCAAGGCGGCGCAGGCCCTCGCCACCTTCCTCGCCTCCCCGGACGCGGCCACGATCCAGGCGAAGCTCGGCGGTTACCTCTCGCCGAACAAGAACGTGCCGGTCTCGGCGTACCCGAACGCGGTGCAGCAGAAGATCGCCAAGGCGCTGATCGCGTCCGGCGACGACTTCCGCTTCGACATGTCGGACCAGGCCCCGCAGGCCTTCGGAGGGACGCCCGGCAAGGGCGAGTGGAAGGACCTCCAGGACTTCCTGAAGAACCCGGGTGACGTGGCGGGTGCGCAGGCGAGGCTGGAGAAGGACGCGGCGGCGGCGTACGGGAACGGGAGCTGATCCGGCCATGGCGTCGGCAGCGGCGGCCGGGGCCCCACCGGGCCCCGCCGCACCCCGCAGTCGCAAGAGCGTGACCGGTACCCGCAGGACGGTGGCAGCGCTGTTCCTGCTGCCCGCGCTGGTGCTGCTCGGTGCGCTCGTGGTCTACCCGATCGGGTACTCGCTGGTCCGCAGCTTCTACAACGCCTCCGGCGACGGTTTCGCCGGGATCGACAACTACAAGAGACTCTTCACGGACGACGGCATCCGCACGGCGCTGAAGAACAACGTCCTGTGGGTGGTGTTCGCGCCGACCGTCTCCACCGCGCTCGGCCTGGTCTTCGCGGTGCTGACCGAACGGGTGCGCTGGGGAACGGCGTTCAAGCTGGTCGTCTTCATGCCGATGGCGATCTCGATGCTGGCCGCCGGGATCATCTTCCGGCTGGTGTACGACCAGGACCCGGACAAGGGGGTCGCGAACGCCGTGTGGGTAGGCGTGCACGACACGTTCGCTCAGTCGTCGGCGTTCCCCAAGGCGCACCCGGGCCGCGACTCGCCCCTGCGGCCGGACCGGGGAGGGTTCGTCACCGAGGCGGCCGTGCACGCCGGGCAGCCCGTCCTCCTGCCCCTCGTCGGCGTCGCCCCGGACCAGCTGCCGGACGGCGCGAAGAAGGCCGTCGCCGCGAAGCCGGAGCCGGGGAAGGTCACCGGCACCACCTGGCAGGACTTCACCCGCGGCAAGGGCGTCGGCAGGCTCGGCGCGCCGGACCCGTCCGAGGTGGGCTACGCGGGGATGCGGATCGAGGCGGTGAAGGACGGCAGGGTGGTCGCCTCCGCCGAGGCCTCCGCCGACGGCACCTTCACGCTGCCCGCGGCGGCCGACGGGGCCCGGCTCCGGCTGCCCGCGGACAACTTCAGGGAGCCGTACAACGGGGTCGACTGGCTCGGCCCGGCGCTCGTGACGCCGTCGATCATCGGGGCGTACGTGTGGATGTGGGCGGGCTTCGCGATGGTCCTGATCGCGGCCGGGCTCGCGGGCGTGCCCCGGGAGCTGCTGGAGGCGGCCCGGGTGGACGGCGCCTCCGAGTGGCAGGTGTTCCGCAAGGTCACGGTGCCGCTGCTGGCGCCGGTGCTGGCGGTCGTCGTCGTCACCTTGATGATCAACGTGCTGAAGGTGTTCGACCTGGTGTTCGTCATCGCGCCGGGCTCCTCCCAGGACGACGCGAACGTGCTGGCACTGGAGCTGTACCGCAAGGGCTTCGCGGAGGGCCAGCCGGGCATCGCGAGCGCGATCTCGGTGTTCCTGCTGCTGCTGGTGATCCCGGTGATGCTGTTCAACATCCGCAGGCTGCGGCGGGAGGTGCGGCGATGACACCGAGCGCGCGTCGGATCGGCCGGGGGTCCGGGGGTCGCCCCCCCGGGACGGCACGGCAACATCCGCAGGCTGCGGCGGGAGGTGCGGCGATGACGGCTACCGCCGGAAGCATCGGGAAGACCGGCCCGGTCGAGGCCGTGAAGGCCAGGCGGTCGGTCGGCTCGCGGATCGTGGAGAAGCTGGGCGGCGGGCTGGTCCGGGTGGTCCTGATCGTCGTGGGCCTGTTCTGGCTGGTGCCGACCATCGGGCTGCTCGTCTCCTCGCTGCGCACCCCGCAGAACATGAGCGGCAGCGGCTGGTGGACGGTGTTCACCGAGCCGTCCCAGCTCACCGTGGACAGCTACCAGAAGCTGCTGGAGAACTCCGACATCACCAACTCCCTGGTGAACACGGTGCTGATCACGGTCCCGGCGACGCTTCTCGTCGTGGTGATCGGGGCGCTCGCCGGGTACGCGTTCGCGTGGATGGAGTTCCCCGGCCGGGACTGGTGGTTCCTGGGCGTGGTGAGCCTGCTGGTGGTACCCGTGCAGGTGGCACTGATCCCGATCGCCGAACTGTTCGGCAGGCTCGGCCTGTTCGGGACGATCTTCGGTGTGATCCTGTTCCACACCGGGTTCGGTCTGCCGTTCGCGGTGTTCCTGCTGCGGAACTTCTTCGCGGAGATCCCGCGCGAGCTGCTGGAGGCGGCCCGGCTCGACGGCGCCGGCGAACTCCGGCTGTTCGCACGGGTGGTGATGCCGCTCGGCGGCCCGGCGATCGCGAGCCTCGGCATCTTCCAGTTCCTGTGGGTGTGGAACGACATGCTGGTGGCGCTGGTGTTCACCAAGTCGGGCACGCAGCCGATCACGGTCGCGCTGCAGACGCAGGTACGGCAGTTCGGCAACAACATCGACGTCCTGGCGCCCGGCGCGTTCATCTCCATGGTGATCCCGCTGGCCGTGTTCTTCGCCTTCCAGCGGCAGTTCGTGTCCGGGGTGATGGCGGGCGCGGTCAAGTAGCCGTCGGCAAGAGCGTTTTCCGAGGGGCGGGCCCGCGGCGGCCCGCCCCTCGTCGTTCACTGGGTGTCCCCCGAATGCCGTACGGGCCGTAACCAATTCACTCCACCGGCCGTTGCCGGGCAGAACGCCCGCGCCGACCGACCCATGGATGTCCCTTGCCCAGGTTCAGTGTCATTGTCCCCGCGTACAAGGTCCAGGCGTATCTCCCCGAGTGCCTGGACTCGGTGCTCTCGCAGTCCTACCCCGATCTGGAACTGATCGCCGTGGACGACTGCTCCCCCGACGCCTGCGGTGCCGTCATCGACGAGTACGCGGCCCGGGACGCCCGGGTGAAGCCCGTGCACCTGGCCGAGAACCAGGGGCTCGGCCGTGCCCGGAACGCGGGGATCGCCGAGGCGAGCGGCGACTACCTGGTCTTCCTCGACAGCGACGACACGCTCACCCCGGACGCGCTGCGGGCCGTCGCCGACCGGCTCAAGGAGACCGGCGACCCGGACGTGCTGGTCTTCGACTACGCGCGCACCTACTGGGACGGCCGCGAGGTGCGCAACCAGCTCGCCGCCCAGCTCACCGAGCAGGGCCCGGCGCCGTTCCGGCTGGAGGACCGGCCGGGGCTGCTGCGGGTGCTGATGGTGGCCTGGAACAAAGCGTACCGGCGGGAGTTCGTCGCAGAGCACGGCTTCCGGTTCCCGCCGGGCTACTACGAGGACACCCCCTGGACCTTCCCGGTGCTGCTGACCGCCGGTTCGCTGGCCACCCTGGACCGGGTGTGCGTGCACTACCGGCAGCGCCGGCAGGGCAGCATCCTCGGCACCACCAGCCGCAGGCACTTCGACCTGTTCGAGCAGTACGACCGGGTGTTCGCGTACGTCGAGGAGCGGCCGGAACTGGCCCGGTGGCGTCCGGAGTTGTTCCGCCGCATGGTCGACCACTACGTGACGGTGTTCACCAGGCGCGGCCGGCTGCCGCGCGGCAGCCACGGCGAGTTCCTGCGCCGGGCCCGCGCCCACTACCGCCGCTACCGGGTGCCGGGGGTGCGCCTGCGGCCGCGGCACGCGCTGGTCCGCTTCGGGCTGCACCGGACCTTCCGGGCGCTCCGGCTGGCCGCGGCCGTCCGCCGGCGGACGGCGAAGGCCGGGGTGCGGCTGGTCCGCGCCCTGCGCGCCGGCGTGCTCCGGCTGCACTACGGCATCCAGCTGCGGCTGCCGCTGCGCCCGGACCGGGCGGTGTTCACCGCCGAGGAGGGGTACGGCGATCCGGCCGCGCTGGAGGAGGCGTTCCGGGCGCTCGTGCCGCGGGTGGGCACGGCGTGGATCGCCCGGCCCGGCCAGGAGCGGGCGGTGCCTCCGGGCCCGCGCCGGCTGCGGCCCGGCACGGCCGGTTACTGGTCGGCGCTGGCCCGCTCCCGCTACCTGGTCGCCGACACGGCCTTCGAGCGGCGGCTGCGCAAGCGGCCCGGGCAGGTCTTCGTCCAGACGCAGCAGGGCACCCCGCTCGGGTACGCGGGCCTCGACCTGCTGGAGCGCCCGGCGGCGGCCCGCGGCCTGGACTTCGCGGAGCTGCTGCGCGGCGTCGACCAGTGGGACTACGTGCTGTCCGGGAACCGGCACGCCACCCTGACCTGGGAGCGGGTCCACCCGGGCGGCTACACCACGCTGGAGTACGGGCTGCCCCGCAACGACGCCCTCCAGCGGGCGACCGCGGCGGACGTGGCCCGGGTGCGCTCGTCGCTGGGCGTCCCGGAGGGGGCGGTCGCGATCCTGTACGCGCCCGCCCGACGCGACCACCGGCGCACCCAGCACCCGTTGCTCGACCTGGAGCGGGTCCTGCGCCGCCTCGGCCCGCGCTTCGTGGTCCTGGCCCGCACCCCCGTCCCCGTCCGGGGCACCCGGATCATCGACGTCTCCGGGCACCCGGACACGGCCGCGCTGTGCCTCGCCTCGGACGTGCTGCTCACCGACCACGCGCCGGTCGTGTTCGACTACGCGGGCCTCGACCGGCCGATCGTGGTGCACACCGAGGACTGGGCGGCGTACGAGGCGGTCCACGGCGCCTACGTCGACCTGCGGGAGTTCCCGCCGGGCGCGGTGGCGCGCAGCGAGGACGAGCTGATCGACATCTTCGCCACCGGTCACTGGTGCGGTTCGCGCTCGGAGCAGCTGCGGGCGGCGTTCCGGGAGCGGTTCTGCCCGTGGGACGACGGGCGGGCCGCGGAACGGGTCGTACGGCGGGTGGTGCTGGGCGAGACCGCGCCGGGCCCGGTGGTACCGCTCGCGGACCGCTCCCCGGCCCCGGCGGCCTGTGTGCGGCCCCCGCTGGCCACCGTGCCGCAACCTTCCGGTCCCCTCCCCGTCACCGAGGGCCGCTGAACACCGTTGGTCCTTCCGGGAGTTCCCATGCCCCACGGCTCGACGCGGCCCACTCCGAGCCGGCCGTCCACCTGGCGTCCGGCGGGACGGCCCGGCCGCGTCCGCAAGACGACAGAAAGAACAGAATGCCCCGCTTCAGCATCATCGTTCCGTCCCACGGGGTCGCCGGCCGGTTGTCCCAGGCGCTGGACTCGGTCCTCGGCCAGTCCTTCGGCGACCTCCAGCTGATCCCGGTCTGCGACGCCCCCGACGCCCCGGCCGCCGAGGTGGCGGCCGGGTACGCCGGGCGGGACTCCCGGGTGACCCCCGTCCACTCGCCGCCGTCCGCCGGGCTCAGCGGGGCGCGCAACGCCGGGATCCGGGCGGCGACCGGCACGTACCTGCTGTTCCTGGACGGCGACGACCTGCTGTTGCCGGGCGCGCTCGCGGCGCTGGACGCCCGGTTGTCCGAGACCGGCGGTGTGGACGTGCTGTACTTCGAGCACGAGCGCGTCCCCTGGTGGGAGGGCGAGCCGGCGAACCCGGCCGCGCCCCTGCTCGCGGGGGCCCCGAAGGGCGCCTTCGCCCCCGCCGACCGGCCCGCGCTGACCGGCGTACCCCTGCCGGCGTGGAGCGCCGTCCACCGCCGCGCCTTCCTCGCCGAGCACGACCTCGCCTTTCCCGAAGCCCACTTCACGGACCTGGGCTGGGGCGGGCTGGTGTCCGTCGCCGCCGAGCGGATCGCGGTGCTGCGCCGGACCGTCGTACGGCACCGGCTGCGCCGCCAGGGCAGCCGGCTCAATGCGCCGGGCCCGCACCAGCACACCCTGCTGGACCAGGTGGAGCGGGTGCTGACACGGGCGGCCGAGCGGTCCCTGCCCGCCGAGCGCACCGGACCCCTGTTCGACCAGCTGTTCGCCGTGGTGCTGAGGACGGCGTCCCGGCCGGAGCGGCTGTCTCGCGGGCGCCGGGCGTTCTTCCGCCGCGCGGCCCGCCTGTACCGGGCGCACCGGCCGGCCGGCCACCGGGTGCCGGGCGGCAGCCTCGGGGTGCAGCACCGCCTGCTGGCGGCCGGCGCCTACACCGCGTTCCGTGCGCTGCGCGGCGCCAACCGGGCGGCCGGCGGCGCCGTCGAACGGCTGCCGCGCCCGCGGATGCTGCGCACCCGGCTGCGCTACGCCCGCGACCTGCGCCGCCCGCTCGATCCCGACCTCGCCGTGTTCTGCGCCTACTGGGGCCGCGGCTACGCCTGCAACCCGGCGGCGATCCACGCCAAGGCCCGCGAACTCGCCCCGCGGCTGCGCTCCGTGTTCCTGGTCGAGGCCGGCCAGGAACACGCCGTACCGGAGGGCGTCGAGTACGCGGTGATCGGCTCCCGGCGCTCCTGGGAGCTGCTGGCCCGCGCCACGTACCTGGTCAACAACGCGAACTTCGCCGAGGGCGTCGTCAAGCGGCCGGGCAGTGTGCACCTGCAGACCCAGCACGGCACCCCGCTGAAGACGATGGGCGTGGACCAGTCGACGTACCCGGTGGTCGCCGCCCAGTCCGGCAGCTTCACCAGGCTGCTCGGCCGGGTCGACCGCTGGGACTTCAACCTGTCGTCCAACCGCCACTCCACCCAGATGTGGGAGCGCGCCTTCCCCGGCTCCTACGAGCACCTGGAGTACGGCTATCCGCGCAACGACGTCTACTACACGGCGACCGCTGCCGACGTCGCCCGGATCCGGCGGGAGCTGGGCGTCCCGGAGGGCGCGACGGCCGTGCTGTACGCGCCGACCCACCGCGACCACCACACCGGTTTCGAGCCCGGCCTGAACCTGGAGGCGTTCTGCGCGGCGGCCGGCGAGGACGTCGTGGTCCTGCTGCGCGCCCACTACTTCTACGACCGGGGCGGCTCCCGGGGCTCGGACCGCATCATCGACGTCACCGCGCACCGCTCCACGGAGGACGTCTGCCTGGCCGCGGACGCGCTGGTCACCGACTACTCCTCCATCATGTTCGACTACGCCAACCTGGACCGGCCGATCGTCGTGTACGCCGACGACTGGGACGTCTACCGGGAGACCCGGGGCGTGTACTTCGACCTGATGGCCGAGCCGCCCGGGCCGGTCGCCCGGACCCCTCGCGAGCTGGCCGCCGTCTTCCGCGACGGCTCGTACGCGGGTCCGGAGTCGCGGGCGCTCAGGGCCGCGTTCCGGGAGCGGTTCTGCCAGTTCGACGACGGGCGGGCCGCCGAGCGGGTGGTGCGCAGGGTGCTGCTCGGGGAGCCGCCGGAGGCGGTGCCGCCGGTGATCCCGCTCGCGGAACGCATCCCCGCCCCCGCCGCCGCGACCCTCGTGAGGAGCTGACCCGCCGTGCCCCGCTTCAGTGTGATCGTGCCCTGTTTCAAGGTGCAGGGCTTCCTGCGCGAGTGCCTGGACTCGGTGCTCGGCCAGTCCTTCGGCGACTTCGAGCTGATCGCCGTGGACGACTGCTCCCCGGACGGCTCCGGCGCGATCCTCGACGAGTACGCCGAGCGCGACCCGCGCGTGAAGGTGCTGCACCTGCCGGAGAACGTGGGCCTGGGCCGGGCCCGCAACGCGGGGATGCCGCACGCCACCGGCGACTACCTGTTCTTCCTGGACAGCGACGACACCCTCACCCCGGGGGCGCTGCGGGCCGTCGCCGACCGGCTCGCCGAGGCCGAGGACCCGGACGTGCTGGTCTTCGACTACGCGCGCACCTACTGGTGGGGCGGCACCCGCCGCAACGTCCTCGCGCACCTCCTCACGCGCGAGGGCACGTTCAGCGCCTCGGAGTACCCGGAGATCCTCGACCTGCTGATGGTGGTCTGGAACAAGGTCTACCGGCGGGACTTCGTCACGGCGGGCGGCTTCGCGTTCCCGCCCGGCTACTACGAGGACACCCCCTGGACCTTCCCGGTCATGCTCAGCGCCCGCCGGATCGCCGCCCTGGACCGGATCTGCCTGAACTACCGGCAGCGCCGGCAGGGCAACATCCTGTCCACCACCAGCCGCAAGCACTTCGACGTCCACGACCAGTACGAGCGGGTCTTCGCGTTCGTGGCCGGGCGGCCGGAGCTGGCGGACTGGCGGCCGTACCTGCACCGCAAGATGGGCGAGCACTGTCTGGACATCCTGGCCAAGCCGGACCGGCTGCCGCCCGCCGACAAGGCCGAGTTCTTCCGGCGTACGGCGGAGATGTTCCGCAGGCACCGGCCCGAGGGCGCCCGGGTGGACGGGGAGCTCGCCGTGCTGACCGGCTCCTGGACCGCGTACCGGGTGAAGCGGCAGGCGGCGCGGGCCGGGCGGGAGGCGGCCCGGCGGGCGGAGCGGGCCCGCGCGGCCGCCGCCCGGCGGGCCCGCTCGGGCTGGACGGCCCTGCACGCGCACCGGCCGCTCGACCCGCGGCTCGTGGTCTACTCGGCGTCCTCGCACCGGGGCCTGCTCGGCGACCCGGCGGCGATCTACCGGAAGGCCCGTGAGATCGCCCCGCAGCTGCGCGGGGTGTGGGTGGTGCGGGACGCGGAGACGGCCGCGCAGCTGCCGCCCGGTGTGGAGCACGTGATCGTCGGCTCGCGGCGCTACCTGGAGGTCACCGCGCGCGCGAAGTTCTTCGTGAACGACGTCAACTGGCCCGGCGCGCTGGTCAAGCGCCCCGGCAGTGTCCACATCCACACCCACCAGGGCACCCCGCTGAAGTACGTGGGCGCCGACCTGCTCGACAAGCCGGGTGCCCGGCTCGGCTTCGACGTGCCGCAGATGCTGCGCCGCGCCGACCGCTGGGACTACAGCCTGGTCGCCAACCCCCACTCCGAGCTGGTCTGGGAGCGGGCCTACCCGTGTCACTTCACCTCGGTGCGCACCGGCAGCCCGCGCAACGACGTGCTGGTGGAGGGCGGTGCCGGCGCGTTCCGGGAACGGCACGGCATCCCGGCGGACCACACGGTGGTGCTGTACGCGCCGACCCGCCGGGACTACCGCCGGGGCGGGCACGTGGAGCGGTTCGACCCGGCCCGGTTCGCGGCCGACCTCGGCGAGGGACACACGCTCGTGGTCCGGCTGCACCCGTCGCTGGCGAGCGGTCCCGCGCGGGGCATGGGTCTGGCGGAGCTGGCCCGGCGCGGGACCGTGGTCGACGCGACCGACGAGCCCGATCTCGCCGAGGTGCTGCTCGCGGCGGACGCGCTGGTCACCGACTACTCGTCGGTGGTGTTCGACTACGCCGTCCTGGACCGGCCGATCGTAGTGCACGCCGACGACTGGCCCGCGTTCACGGCGAGCCGGGGCGCCTATCTCGACATCACGGCCGAGCCGCCCGGTCATGTCTCGACCTCGTACCGGGAGCTGGCCTGGCTGTTCACCTCGGGGGCGTGGCGGGACGAGGAGTCGGCGCGGCTGCGCGCGGACTTCCGGGCCCGGTTCTGCGCGTACGAGGACGGGCGGGCCGCCGAACGGGTGGTACGGACGCTGCTGCTGGGCGAGCCGCTGCCCGGCCCGGAGCCGGCGCGGATCCCGGGACAGGCGTCGGCACCGGACGCGCTGACGTCGGCGTAGGGCGGGACGCGGAGGGGGCCGGCCCCGCCGGGACCGGCCCCCTCACGACGTACCCGGTGACTACTCGATGACCAGGTCGACGTCGATGTTGCCGCGGGTGGCGTTGGAGTACGGGCAGACCTGGTGGGCGGTCTCGACCAGCTTGCGCCCGGTCTCCTGGTCCAGGGTCTCGGGCAGCTCGACGCGGAGGGTGACCTTCAGCCCGAAGCCCTCGCCCTGCTTGCCTATGCCGACCTCGGCGGTCACGGCCGCGTCGCTGACGTCGACCTTGGCCTGGCGGCCGACGAGACCGAGGGCGCTGCCGAAGCAGGCGGCGTACCCGGCGGCGAAGAGCTGCTCGGGGTTGGTGCCCTGACCGTTGCCGCCCAGCTCCACCGGCATGGCCAGGGCGAGGTCGATCGTGCCGTCGGAGGAGACGGCACGGCCCTCGCGGCCGTGGGTGGCGGTGGCGACGGCGGTGTAGAGCGCGTCCATGGAGACCATCCCTTGGGGGTTGTGGGGTTCGCTGTGCCCACAAGTAGAGCACACAATTAAATTGTGCACAACTAAATAGCCCGCGAGAGCTACCCTGGAGCCATGAACGACACGGAGTGGCTGCGCCTGGACCGCCAGATCTGCTTCTCGCTGCACGCGGCGTCCCGCGCCTTCAACGGCGTCTACCGCGTCATCCTCAAGGACCTCGGGCTCACCTACCCCCAGTACCTGGTGATGCTCGTGCTGTGGGAAGAGGGCGACCTGCCGGTCAAGAAGCTCGGCGAGCAGCTGCGGCTCGACTCCGGCACGCTGTCCCCGCTGGTCAAGCGGCTGGAGGGGGCGGGTCTCGTCCGGCGCGAGCGCAGCGCCGAGGACGAGCGCTCGGTCCTGGTCCGGCTCACCGGGGACGGCGCGGCGCTGCGCGAACGGGCACGGGAGGTGCCCCGCCGGATCATGTCGGCGACCGGTTTCGACCTGGCCGAGATCGTCGACCTGCGCGCCCGGCTGGACCAGCTCACCACCGCTCTGGACGCGGCGGCGGAGGCGGAGGCACGGGCGGCGCGCTGACCGGGCGGACGTAGAGCCGTACGGCCGCCCCGCCCCGCACCTCTTCGCTCCGGACCACGAACTCTTCCCGGAGCACGGCCGCCTTCGCCCGCTCCACGGGGTCGCGCGGTGCCCAGTGCCCGGCGAGCACCCTGCGGTCCGCGACGACCCACACCCGGGCCACCCCCGCCAGCCGGCGCCGCACCTCGGCCGCCCCGGCCTCCCGCCCGTACAGCGTCCCCGACGCGCCGGCCCCCGCCGCCAACGCCACGTCCCGCGTCCCGCCGAACGCCCCCGGATACGTGAGCGCCACGTTCCGCATCTGCACCGGCAGGTACAGCACGGGGTCGCCGGGGCCCAGCCTGCGCGCGGCGACACGGGACACGGCGGCGAGGTCGTCGGGCCTCCGCCCGGGATCCCGGTCCCTTAGGAGGAGGGGGGCCTGGTGGAGGAGGGAGAGGGCGAGGGCGACGACACCGGTGAGGGTGAGACAGGCCGGCCGCACCAGGGGGGATCTTCCCGGCCGAGCGCCGGCCCGCGGGCGGCCGCTCCGCGCGGTGACGGGTCCGGGCACGCGGCGCCCACCGGGCCGCAGCCGTCCCACCACCCCCGCCAGCCGCTCCGCCCCGACCGCCACCACCAGCGGCGCCCCCGAAAGGGCGTACAGCACATAGCGGTCCACGTACAGCGGCGACACCTGGGACGCCAGCATCAGCACCACCGGCGGCACCACCATCAGCGGCACCCCCACCCCCGCGCACGTGACCTCCCCCCGCGGCCCCACCAGCCCCGCGAGTCCCAGCACAGCGAGCCCGAGGCACACCCAGAACACCTCGTCCGTCGGCCCGAGAAACCCCCGCAGCAACCTTTCCGCCGTCTCCGCCGTAGGCGTCCGCAGCCACGCCACCTGCGCCGCCTGCCCCCGCGACACCACCACCATCGGCACCAGGGCGAGGACGACCGCCCCCGCCGCACACCCCCACCCCCGCCACACCCGCCGTCCCGCACGCGCCAGCGCGAGCGACCCCGCGTGGGCGAGGAGCAGCAGCACCGCGAACTCGTGGAGCCAGCAGGTGAGTCCGAGCACGAGGCCGTAGGGCCACCAGGAGCCGCCGCCGACGCCCCGCACGAACAGCAGCGTCGCCGCCGTGGCCCCGGCCGCGACCAGCGCGTAGGAGCGGCCCTCCTGGGCGTAGTGACCGGCCATCGGCGTGACGGCGTACAGCAGTCCGGCCCACAGTCCCACCCGCGGCCGGGCCAGCCGGGTGCCGAGCGCGGCCACCAGCGCCGCCGTGCCGGCCGCCGCGCACACCGACGGCAGCCGGAGCGCGACCTCGCCGGGGTGGACGGCGAGGACGGCGTGCAGCAGGAGGTAGTACAGGCCGTGCACCGCGTCCACGTCGTGCAGCAGGTGCCAGATCTGCGGGACGGTACGCCGCCCGACCTGGAGGCTGACGGCCTCGTCGCGCCACATGCCGCCCCGGTCCAGCCCCCAGAGCCCGAGCGCGAGCATCACCAGGGCGGGCACGCCCATGACGGCGGCCCGGGCCGGCCGCGTCCCGGCGGGCGCCGGTGCCCCCTGCGGGGGGTGGCTCGTTGCACCGGTCGGTACGCCAGTGGTCGCTCCAGCCGACCGGCGCGACTGGGGTTTCGCAGGAAGCCCGACGTTCACCATGGCCCGATCTCTTGCGATTAGCCAATATTTGCGGTTGTTGACGGCGTATCAGCAGGAATACACCATCCGCACGACTTAGGCTCCCATGTGATGAACCGTCTGCGCGTCACCCCCGGCCCGGTCCTCGCTGTCACCGCCGTCTGGCTCACCACCCGTGCCCTGATGCTCTGGCTGCTCGCGCACGCCGGCGCACGGCTGCTCGGCGGCGGATCGGTGAACCGGGAGGTGTGGCGGCTGTACTTCCACTGGTACGGCGTCCTCGCGCACGGCTCGTTCCCGGTGCACGACACGCTGTGGCAGTACCCGCCGGGCGCCGGCGCGGTGCTGCTGGCACCGGGCCTGCTGCCGGGCCTGACGTACTTCGAGGCGTTCGTGCTGCTCACGCTGGCCATGGACGCGCTGACCGTGGCGGCGCTGCTCCGCGCGGGCACCCGCCCCGGGCGCAGCCTGCTCGGCGCGGCCCTGTGGACCGGCGGCCTGCCGCTGCTGCTGCACCTGCCGCTCGCCCGGTACGACGTCCAGGTCACCGCCCTGGCCGTGCTGTCCCTGCTGGCGTCGGCGCGCTCCCCGCGCGCGGGCGGCGTGTTCGGGGCGCTGGGCGCCCTGGTGAAGGTGTGGCCGGCGCTCGTGCTGCTGGGCACGCCCCGCGGACGGCCGACGCGCAGGGCATGGGCGTGGGCGGCGGGGAGCGGGGGCGTGTGCCTGGCCCTGCTCGCGGCCCGCTTCACGAACCCGCTGTCCTTCCTGCGCGAGCAGGGCGGCCGGGGTGTGCAGATCGAGTCGCTCGGCGGCACGGCGCTCAACCTGGCCCGGCGGGCCGGCTGGCCGGGCCGGGCCCGCTACCGGTACGGCGCGATCGAGATGACCGGCCCGCACGTGCACACCGTCGCCACGGCCTCCCTCGTCCTGACGGCGGTCTGCTTCGGGCTGCTGGTGCTGTGGCGAGTGCGGGCGCGGCACTGGACCGAGGCCACGCCGTACGACGCGGCGCTGAGCGCGGTGCTGCTGTTCACGGTCACCAGCCGGGTGATCAGCCCGCAGTACATGATCTGGCTGATCGGGCTGGCCGCCGTGTGCCTGACCTCGCGGCACACCAGCCAGCGTCCGGTGGCGGTGCTGGTCGTCGCGGCGTCCGCGCTGAGCACCGTGGTGTACCCGATGTACTACCGCGAGGTGATCGACGGCACCTGGGCCGGGGTCTCGTTGATGCTGGCCCGCAACGGGCTGCTGACGGCCGCCGCCGTGCTGTCCTTCACGCGGCTGTGGCGGGCCGCGCGGCCGCCGGCCGGAAAGTCCGCGCTCGCGACGCAACCCCGGCCGGGTTCCAACCGTCTTCCGGAGCGAGCACTAAGCCTCTCCTAACGGGGTATTACCGAATATTCGTACGCTCCCGGCCCATGGACCCCATGCCTCCGCAACCGTCAGTACCGTCAGAACCGCCAGAGCCGCACGCGGAACCGGCACCGACACCGGTGCCCCGGGTCGCCGTCGTCGTGATCGGCTACAACGACCGTGCCCACGTGGGCGACGCGGTGCGTTCGGCGCTGGCGCAGGGGGCGTCGGTCGCCGAGGTGATCGCCGTCGACGACTGCTCCACCGACGGCAGCGAGGCGCTGCTCGCCCGGCTGGCCGCCGGCGAACCGCGGCTGCGCGTGGTGCGCCGGAACGTGAACAGCGGTGGCTGCGGCAGTCCGCGCAACACCGGCATCGACGCGGTGACCGCCCCGTACGTGATGTTCCTGGACAGCGACGACGTGCTGCCTCCCGGCGCGGTGGACGCCCTGCTGACGGCGGCCGAAGCGGCGCGCGCCGAGGTGGCGAGCGGTCTGTGCGTGCGCCGGGAACTGCCCTCGGGGCGTGAACAGCCCTGGCAGGCGCCCCTGTACGCGGAGCACACCGTCCTGGACCGGCCCGCCCAGCGCCCCCGCCTGGTCCACGACACGCTGTGCGTCAACAAGCTGTACCGCACCGACTTCCTGCGCGACCACGGCATCCGTTTCCCCGAGGGCCGCTTCCTCTACGAGGACATCGTCTTCACCGCGCGCGTGCTGGCCACCGGCCCGCGCGTCGCGCTCGTACCGGACCGGGTGTACGTGTGGCAGGTGCGCCGGTCGGCCGAGCGGCTGTCGCTCTCGCTGGACCGGGGGCACGTCGACAACTGGACGGCGCGTGTCGAGGCGTGCGCACTGGCGTACGACATCCTGCTGGGCGCCGGGCAGAAGGAGCTGGCGCGGGGGGCGCGCGCCAAGTTCCTCGACCACGAGGTGCGGATGTACGTGCGCGAACTGGGATTGCGCGACGCGCACTACCGGCGTGCGTGGTGGGCGCGTACCCAGGAGCACCTCGCGCGCTACGACGCGGCCGACTGGGAGCTGAACCCCGCCGCCCCCGGCCGCCTGATCGGGCGGGTCGTGCTGGAGTCGCCCGAGCCGCGCGACCTGCCCCGCCTGCGGGAACTCGCGTCCCGCCCGGCGCGCCTGCTCCCGCCGTACGCCCGCGCGTCCGACGGGACCCCGGTCTGGTCCCCCGACCTGCCCCAGGTCTCCCTGGCCCCCCTCCTCGCCCGTCCCGTCCCCACGCTCCCGCTGGCGGTGGACGCGGAACTGCATCCCCGCGCGCGGACGTCGGTGCTGCGCCTGCGTCTGCACGAGCTGTACGGCCGGGTTGCCGAGGCGGACCCGCGCGAGGCGGAGCTGGAGTGGCAGGCGCGCGAGGACGGGCGCCCGCGCGGACGCACGACGGCGGCGCTCACGCCCTCCGGCGCGGACACCTGGTCGGCCGAGGTTCCCGTGGACCTGGCGCGGCTCGGCTCGGGCACCTGGGACCTGCGGCTGACCCTGCGCTTCGCGGACGGCACGCAGCGCGAGATGGCGGCGCACGCCCTCACGGGCGCCGGTCGGCTGCGCCGGCGCGCCGTCCCGAGCGCCGTGCACGGCGTGCTCCTGGTCCAGCCGTACGCCACGCACTCCGGCGCACTCGCCCTGCGGGTGGCGACCGGTCTGGGCGGGGTGCTGCGGGTGGTCCGCAGCCGGCTCCGCCGCCTGCTGCGCTGAACACGGGCCGAGCGACGAGCTGACGAAGGGATGGCCGCAATGACCTGGCTGATCACCGGCGGCGCCGGATACATCGGGGCGCACGTCGTACGGGCGATGACCGGGGCGGGCGAGCGCACGGTCGTCTACGACGACCTGTCCACGGGGGTCGCCGCGCGCGTGCCGGCCGAGGTCCCGCTGGTGCGCGGCTCGGTCCTGGACGCGGACCGGCTGGCCCGCGCCCTCGCCGAGCACGAGATCACCGGCGTCGTCCACCTGGCGGCGAAGAAGCAGGTGGGCGAGTCGGTGGAGCGCCCGCTGCACTACTACCGGGAGAACGTCGAGGGCCTGCGCGTCCTGCTGGAAGCGGTGACGGCGGCGCAGATCCCGTCCTTCCTGTTCTCCTCCTCCGCGGCCGTCTACGGCATGCCCGACGTGGACCTGGTGACCGAGGAGACCCCCTGCCGGCCGCTGTCCCCCTACGGCGAGACCAAGCTGGCCGGCGAATGGCTCGTGCGGGCCGCGGGCCGGGCGACCGGCATGGCCACGGCGGCGCTGCGCTACTTCAACGTGGCGGGCGCGGCCGGTCCCGAGCTCGCCGACACCGGCGTGTCCAACCTGATCCCGATGGTGTTCGAGCGGCTCACCGAGGGCACGGCACCGCGCATCTTCGGCGACGACTACCCGACGCCCGACGGCACGTGCGTCCGCGACTACATCCACGTCGTCGACCTGGCCGAGGCCCACGTGACCGTCGCCCGCGCGCTGCGCTCCGCGCCGGGTGCCGGCCTGACCTTCAACATCGGCCGCGGGGAGGGCGTGTCGGTACGCGAGATGATCGACCGCGTCAACGCGGTCACCGGCCACGACCGCCCCCCGGCCGTCGCCCCGCGCCGCCCCGGCGACCCCGCCCGCGTGGTCGCCTCGCCCGCCCGCATCGCCACGGAACTGGGCTGGCACGCCAAGTACGACGTCCAGGACATGGTCGCGTCGGCGTGGGAGGGCTGGGTGCGGGTCCACCCGGAGGCGGCACGGTCGTAGGAAGTCCGCGGGCGGGGGCGCACGCGGGGGCCCTCACAACGCCTTGAGCGCCCCCGCCGTGGCCCGCGCCAGCTTCTCCAGGTAGCCCTTGGGCAGCTTCGGGGACCGGATGACCACCGAGCGCCAGTACAGCGGGCCGGAGATCAGGTCCAGGGCCAGTTCGGGATCGAGCCCCGCGGGGAGTTCGCCGCGCTCCTCCGCCGCCGCCACGATCCGGCTGGCCACCCCCTCCTGACCGTCCCGCAGGGCCTTCTGGAAGGCGTCCGCGAGGTCGGGGTTGCGGGCCGCCTCGGCCTGGAGGTCGGGGATGATCTGGGACGCGACGGGGTGGCGCAGGGCGCGGGAGGTGACCTCGTACAGCAGGCGCAGGTCGCCCTCCAGGGAGCCCGTGTCCGGCACCGGGAACCCGGTCACCGCGAGCGCCGACACCACGTCCAGCACCAGGTGCAGCTTCGAACGCCACCGCCGGTACACCGCCGTCTTGCCGACCCCGGCCCGCCGGGCGATCCCCTCGATGGACATGCGGGCGTAGCCGACGGAGGCCAGTTCCTCGAAGACGGCCGCCCGGATGGCCTCGGTCACGTCCTCCCGGAGCACGGCCGCCCCGGCGGGTGCCCTGCGGGGCGCGCGCACGGACGGCTCGTCGGCGGACCCGGCGGCGTTCGTCGTCATACCGCACAGCATAGGGCGTGACGACGAAACGGTTGCGTTCCGACGTCGATTGCCCCTACGCTCACGTTGCGACGATACGGTCCCGTCCCGACGTAAGAGAACGTGAAGAGAAGCGTAAGGAAACGCCGGGCGACGGCCGCGAACCCGACGATCCCGGCGAAAGTCGGACGCAGCACCCCCTCCCCCCGAGCGAAAGCAGCGGATGTGAGCCAGGTCCTCCACACACCGCCCTCCACCCAGGCGCCGGCCGACGACGACCTCGCGGCGCTGGCCGCCCGGCACGGCCTGTCGGTCAGCGGGGCCCGCCCCTCCCTGTCGGAGTACGTCCGCCGGCTGTGGGCCCGCCGCCACTTCATCAGCGCCTTCGCCACCGCCAAGCTCACCGCGCAGTACAGCCAGGCGAAGCTCGGCCAGGTCTGGCAGGTCATGACCCCGCTGCTGAACGCGGCGGTCTACTACTTCATCTTCGGCGTGCTGCTCGGCACCAAGCACAACGTGCCCGACTACGTGCCGTTCCTGGTCACGGGCGTGTTCATCTGGACGTTCACGCAGAGCTCGATCATGGCCGGCACCCGGGCCATCTCCGGCAACCTCGGCCTGGTCCGCGCCCTGCACTTCCCGCGGGCCGCCCTGCCGATCTCCTTCGCGCTCCAGCAGCTCCAGCAGCTGCTGTTCTCGATGGCCGCCCTGGTCGTCATCCTGCTCTGCTTCGGCGTTCCGGTCGCCGCGTCCTGGGTGCTGGCGCTCCCGGCGCTCGTGCTGCAGTTCACGTTCAACGCCGGCGTGTCGATGATCGTGGCCCGGCTGGGCGCCAAGACCCCGGACATCGCCCAGCTGATGCCGTTCCTGCTGCGCACCTGGATGTACGTGTCCGGCGTGATGTGGAGCATCGACAAGCTGGCCAGGAAGGACGACCTGCCGCACATCGTCACCGTCCTGCTGGAGCTGAACCCGGCCGCCGTCTACATCGACCTCATGCGGTTCGCGCTGATCGACAGCTTCCACGCCAAGTCCCTGCCTCCGCACGTGTGGGCGGCGGCCACCGGCTGGGCCCTGCTCGCCGGCATCGGCGGCTTCATCTACTTCTGGAAGGCTGAGGAGACGTACGGCCGTGGCTGAGAACGTGAACGACAAGGTCCCCACCGTCGTCGCCGACCGCGTCGACATCGTCTACCGGGTCAACGGCACCGGCGCGGGCCGCGGCTCCGCCACCGCCGCCCTCAACCGCATCCTGCGCCGCAGGCAGACCGAGCAGGCGTCCGGCGTACGCCGGGTGCACGCGGTGCGGAAGGTGTCGTTCGTCGCCTACAAGGGTGAGGCGATCGGACTCATCGGGACCAACGGTTCGGGCAAGTCGACCCTGCTGAAGGCGGTCGCGGGTCTGCTCCCCGTGGAGAGCGGACACATCTACACCGACGGCCAGCCGTCCCTGCTGGGCGTGAACGCGGCCCTGATGAACGACCTGACGGGCGAGCGGAACGTCTTCCTCGGCGGCCTCGCCATGGGCATGCCCCGGGAGCAGATCAAGGAGCGCTACCAGGACATCGTCGACTTCTCCGGGATCAACGAGAAGGGCGACTTCATCACCCTTCCGATGCGCACCTACTCCTCCGGCATGGCCGCCCGGCTCCGCTTCTCCATCGCCGCCGCCAAGGACCACGACGTCCTGCTCATCGACGAGGCGCTGGCCACCGGCGACCGCTCCTTCCAGAAGCGCTCCGAGGCCCGCATCCGCGAACTGCGTCAGCACGCGGGCACGGTCTTCCTGGTCAGCCACAACAACAAGTCCATCCGCGACACCTGCGAGCGGGTCCTGTGGCTGGAGCGCGGAGAACTGCGCATGGACGGGCCGACCGAAGACGTCATGAAGGAGTACGAGGCCTTCACCGGCGACAAGAAACCCGCCCCGAAGAAGCCCGCGCCGAAGCCGGATGCCACGAAAGCGAAAGCGGAGGCCACAAATTCGGGCACACCGCAACCGGACGCGCGGAAAGTCGCTCTACCTTCCTGAGTCCACCCCGTACGCCCAGCGCAGTTATCCCTTTCATCCGCTTAATGACAGTATGTTATGAAGGGTGCGCCCGGAGACCGCGATCCGAAGGAGTCCACTGCGATGCCCCAGCTGAGTGTGATCGTCTACGGGCCGAACGCACAGGGGCATCTGACCGAGCTGCTGGACTCCCTGGAGGCCCATCCGCTCGCCGACGCCGAGGTGATCGTCGCCGCGGTCGGCGACTGGGCCCGGGAGACGGCCGAGGGCCACGCCCCCGAGACGATCGTCGTACCGCTGCCCGACGGCACGGGTGACCCGGAGGCACGGGCGGCCGGCGCCGCCCGCGCCCGCGGCCGCTGGCTGCACTTCGTCCACGCCAAGGACGGCCTGCCGGCCGGCGCGCCCCGCCTGATCGCCGAGCGCACCGCCGAACTCGACACCGGTTCCTCCGGCCCCGGCCCCGTTGACGTCCTCCTCTTCGACCACGTCACCACCACCTGGCAGACCGCCGCCCGGCCCTCCCGCGACGGCCGCCACCTCGCCGCCGTCGGCCGCGCCGCCCTGCCCCTGCACGAGGCCGCCGACCTGCTGCGGCTCACCCCGCTGCTCGGCAACCGCGCCCTGCGCGCCGACTTCTGGCGGGCCCACGAGGAGCAGCTGAACACCGACGACGAGCCGCGCGCCGCCCACACGGCCCTGCTGCACGCCGAGCGCGTCGCCTGCCTGAACCAGACGGCGTACGACCACCGTGTGCTGCGCCCCGAGAGCCTCCCGCCGCGCACCCCCGGGGACCGGCTCGCGCTCGTCGACCGCTACGAGTCCCTGCTCCCGCTCACCCGGGACCGCCGCGCCCCCCGCACGGTGCTGTACGACCTCATGGTGCGCGACCTGGTGCGCACCTTCGCCCGCGAGGACATGCCCGACCCGGTGGCCCGCGAGTTCTTCCGCCGCGCCTCCCTCGCCGCGGTCCGCTGGCGCCCGGAGGGCCACCGGCGCCCGGCGGGCCTGGAGGGCGTCCGGCACGCCCTGCTGGAGGAGGGCGCCTACACCAAGTACCGCGCGTTCCAGGCGGCCAACCGCACCCGCCGCGCCGCCCGCAAGGCCGTACGGACCCGCAAACGGCGCCTGGGCGCAAAGGTCCGCGACCACCAGTACCAGCGCGCCCTCGGCCGCCCCCTGGACCCGAACCTCGCCGTGTTCGCCGCCTACTGGGACCGCGGGGTCGCCTGCAACCCGGCCGCGATCGCCGCGAAGCTCGCCGAACTCGCCCCGCACATCCACCCGGTGTGGGTGGTGAACAAGGAGAACGCGGCCCTGCTGCCGCCCGGCACCGACCACGTCGTCCCCGGCACCCGCCGTTACTGGGAGACCCTGGCCACCGCCACGTACCTGACGAACAACGTCAACTTCCCGAACGCCGTGGTCAAACGCCCGGGCTCCGTCCACCTCCAGACCCACCACGGCACCCCGCTCAAACGCATGGGCATGGACCAGATGGACCACCCGGCCGCCGCCAAGGGCCTGGACTTCGCCGCCCTGCTGGCCCGGGTCGACAAGTGGGACTACAGCGTCAGCGCCAACAGCCACTCCACCCGCATGTGGGAGCGCGCCTACCCGTCCCGCTACACCTCGCTGGACTACGGCTATCCGCGCAACGACGTCTTCTACACGGCCACCGCCGCCGACGTCCGCGCCGCCCGCGAGCGCCTCGGCATCGCCCCCGGCAGGACCGCCGTCCTGTACGCCCCCACCCACCGCGACTACGAGGCCGGCTTCACCCCGCGCCTCGACCTCGCCGCCCTCGCCGACCGCCTCGGCGAGAACACCGTCCTCCTCGTCCGCGCCCACTACTTCTACGGCGGCGCCGCCTCCCCGCTGACCGGCCTGCGCCGCTCCGGCCGGATCATCGACGTCTCCTCCTACGACCCCGTCGAGGAACTCTGCCTGGCGGCCGACGCGCTGGTCACGGACTACTCCTCGATCATGTTCGACTACGCCAACCTGGACCGCCCGATCGTCGTCTACGCCGACGACTGGGAGACGTACCGCACCACCCGCGGTGTCTACTTCGACCTGACGGCCGAACACCCCGGCCACGTCGCCCGCACCCAGGAGGAACTCGCCGAGATCTTCGTCTCGGGGGCCTGGCGCGACGACAGCGCGGCCAAGGCACGGGCCGCGTTCCGGCGCCGGTTCTGCGAGTACGACGACGGACGCGCCGCCGAACGGGTCGTACGCCGGGTGTTCCTCGGCGAACCGGAGGAGGCGCTGCCACCGGTGCTCCCCCTCGAGGACCGCACCCCCGCCCCGACGCCCGAGGAGGCCACCGCATGACCACCCCCGACGTCACGGTCACGGTCATCGTCTTCAACGACGCGGCCCGCCTGCCCCGCGCGGTCGCCTCGCTGCGCGCCCAGACGCACACGAACATCGAGATCGTCATCAGCGACGACCACTCGACGGACGACACCCCCGCGGTGGCCCGGCGACTCGCCGCCCAGGACCACCGGATCCGCTACATCCGCCTGCCGGAGAACAGCGGCGGGTGCAGCGCCCCGCGCAACCGGGCCGTCGAGATCGCCCGGGCGCCGTACCTGATGTTCCTCGACAGCGACGACGAACTCCCGCCGCGCGCCGTGGAACTGCTGCTCGCCGCGCACCGGGAGCGCGAGGTGGACTTCACCATGGGCGCGGTCCGCCGGATCCGGGTGGACAACGGCCGCCGCTCGACGTGGATGCCGCACCTGGTCGCCGAGCGCCGCACGGTCGAGGGCATCGAGCAGGACCCCCGCCTCCTCTTCGAGCACCTGTCGACCAGCAAGATGTACGCCCGCGCCTTCCTCGACCGCCACCAGCTGCGCTTCCCCGAGGGCATCCACTACGAGGACCAGCTGTTCTCGGCGCAGGCGTACTGCCTGGCGAAGGCGTTCACGATCATCCCGGACCCGGTGTACGTCTGGTACATCGAGCCGTTCGCCGCGGCGGCCTCCGCCTCCATCTCCAACCAGCGGCACAAGATCTCCAACGTGCGCGACCGGGTGCACGTGCAGCGGCTGATCGACGACTTCCTGGTGAGCAGCGGACACGCGGCCCTGCGGGAGGACAAGGACTACAAGTTCCTCAAGCACGACTTCCGGATGTACGCGGGCGACCTGCCGTACCGGGACGAGGAGTGGCTGGCGTCCTTCGCGGACCTCATGAATCCCTACCTGGACACGCTCTCCCCCGACGCCTACGCCCGGCTGCCCCGCGCCGAACGGGTGGTGCTGGAGCTGCTGAGGGACGGCCGCACGGCCGAGGCCCGGCTGGCGGCACGCGGTCTGGGGCACGCGGTGGCGCCGCGGCGGGTGACGGCGGACGAGACGGGCGTCCCGTACTGGGGGGACACCGTCCCGTCCACGGACCGGGCCCGCCGCGAACTGGACGTGAGCGAACTGGAGCTGGACACGCGCCCGTTCCCGACGGCGCAGTTCCGCCACGAGATCGTGCACCTGGACCCGGGACCGGGCGCGGCCCTGACCCTGACGGTCCGCACGTACGACCCGGGCCTGCGCCTGCCCGTCGGCCCGCAGCGCGCGTCCCTGCTCCTCACCCCCGGCCGGCGCCGCATGACGATCCCCTTCCGCCTGGACCCGGTCCGCCCCGGCGTCTTCGAGGGCACGGTCCGTCTCGACCTCTCCTCCGCGCCGGTCCCGTTGCACGGCTTCGCGGGGGTACGCCACCCCCTGATCCGCCTGGACCAGCAGGGCCTGTCGAACTCCGCCCTGCTCCTGGCCCCGCTGGACTTCCCCACCCGCACGATCCGCGTCCCCTACCACTCCGGCGCCGCCCCCCACGACCTCACCGTCGAGCCGGAGGGCCACAATCCCGGCCGGCTCCAGCTGCGCTGGACCCCGGTGGGAGTCACGGCCCGCGTCACCCGGCCTCTGGTCCGCCGGATCGCCCGGCCCCGGGTACGCAACGCGGCACGGCTGGTGGCGAGTGCGCTGAGGTGAGGACGCGGCCGCGGGCGGCCGTGCGGCTCAGGGCACCACCCGGTACAGGATCTGGCCGCCCGGACCCACCGCGGCCTCCCGGAGCCACGGTGCCTTCGCCGACGCACCTCCGACGACCCACTTCACCCCGTACTCCCGCAGGATCCGCCGCCGCTCCGCACCCCCCGCAGAGGCCGAGAAGTACCGCTCCACCGCCGCCTCCCTGCGCCCCGCATCCGGAAGGAACACGTCGGGATACCCGGGCGCCACGGTGTACGCCCCGTACGCCGGGATCTGCCGGGCCGGAAACGTACGAGCCATCACCACGTCCCCGTACCGCACCCCCGCCCGCACGATCCACTGGTACCCCACCCACGGCGTCCGGTACTTCTCCGCGACCACCCCCGGCAGCGCGTCCCGCGGCACCACGTACCCGAGCGTCCCGGCCTGCGTCCACGCACCCACCGCCAGCGCGGCGAGCAGCACGCACGCCCGCACCCTCCGCGCCACGGCCCGTCCCGCCGACACCACCTCGACCGCGGCCGCGAGCTGCGCCGGGACGAGCACGGCGGGCAGGGCACGCCCCCAGGAGTAGTGGCCGGTCAGACCCCCCGCGGCGAACACCAGCGCGCCCAGGAGGAAGAAGAGGACCAGCGGATCGCGAGGGTCCCGGCGCCCGCGGAACCCCAGCGCCACCACCCCGGGCAGGACGAGCCCGAACCTCCCGGCCAGGTCGTCGTAGAGCGGCCGGTGGATGGCCTCCAGATCCGCGCCGGCGGAGAACAGCGCGAAGAAGTCGTAGTACGGCCAGAGCCACAGCACCCCCAGCCCCAGCAGCAGCCCGGCGCCGAGCCGCAGCAGCACCGCGCGCGCCGGCCGTGCCGCGAGCACCATGGCCAGCCCGCCCAACGAGGCCACGACACCCGTGAACTGGTGGCACAGCAGGATCAGCGCCCACATCGCCCCCAGGCCCAGGCACGCCCTCCACGCCCCGGCACCCTCGCGGACCGTCCGCGTCAGCCAGGCCCAGAAGTGGAAGGCGAGACCCAGCGCGAACACGCTCGGGTACGAGACGGTGAGCGCCAGGGAGTTCAGCCCGAGGAAGCCGCTCCAGTTGAACAGCACCGGGCCCCACAGGAGCAGCAGGGCCAGGAAGGCCAGCGCGGGGGCGGAGCGGTGGTCGGTCAGGGTGCGGACGTAGCGCCGTACGCCGGTCGTCAGCAGGCCCAGCCCGGCGAGTGCGGCCAGGCGCAGGACCACGAAGACCGACAGGCCCGTCACCTTGGCGACGGTGCCGAGCAGCACCATCCAGGGCGAGTAGTACGGGCTCGGCGTGTCGGCGTCGACCAGCGGGTTGCCGGGGTGCGGCAGGTTGTGGCTCAGGCGCTGGACGGTGGCCGCGTGCATGCCGAGGTCGCCCGCCCAGGGCAGGCGGAGGACGACCCCCAGCATGAGCAGCACGACGAGCGCGGCGGCGATCGGCGGCAGCTTCCGGCCGACGCGTGACGCGGAACCGCCCGGCGGTGCCGCAGGGCTCACCTGTTCGGTGTCAGACGGCGCGGTGTGCACACCGTCGACCCTAAAGCAGGCGCCCCCGGCGTACTGCCGGGGGCGCCTGTCGTGTCGTACGCCTACGAGTGCGTGCGCAGCAGCGTCCGCATCGTCCGCATCGCCACCGACAGGTTGGCGAGGTCGAAGGAGTCGGAGCTGCGGATCTCGTCCAGCGTGGTGCGGGCGCGGCTCAGGATCGCCGCGTTCTTCTGCTCCCAGGCCTTGAAGCGCTGCTCGGGCGTCGAGGTGCCGTTCCCGACGGCCAGGACGTCCGCGGTGAGCGCCGCGTGCGCCGCGTACAGGTCCTCGCGGATGGAGGCGCGGGCCATGGACTGCCAGCGGTCGGCGCGGGGCAGCTCGATGATGCGGTCCATGAGCTGGGTGATGTTGAGCCGGTCGGCGAGGTCGTAGTAGATCTCGGCGACGTCCAGCGGTTCCTTGCCCGTGCGGTCGGCCACCGACACGATGTCGAGCGTCGGGAAGGCGGAGGAGAAGCCGGCCACGCGCGTGGCGACTTCGTCCGGGACACCGGCCTCGGACAGCTCGTCGTACACGTGCTGGTACCACTCCAGGTCCGCGCCGCGCAGCAGCTTCGGCAGCTCCTGCCAGACCCGCTCGACCCGCTCGGCGAAGAACTCGACCGTCTCGGCGAGCTGCAGCGGCTGCGGCCGGTTGTTGAGCAGCCAGCGGGTGCCGCGCTCGACCAGCCGGCGCGAGTGGAGGCGGATGCGGGTCTGGACGGCGGCGTCGACCCTGTTGTCCAGGGCCTCCACCGCGTCCCACACCGGTGCCGAGCTGAAGATCGCGCGGGCCGCGGTCTGGGCCCGGACGATCTCCTCCAGGGAGGCCCCGGTCTCCTCGCGCAGCCGGTGCAGGTACGTCGTACCACCCGTGTTGACCGTGTCGTTGACCAGCACGGTCGTGGTGATCTCACGCCGCAGCGGGTGGTTGTCGATCGCCTCGGCGAACCGCTCGCGCAGGGCCGTCGGGAAGTAGGCGTGCAGCAGGCCGCGCAGGTACGGGTCGTCCGGCAGCGAGGTGTGCAGCAGCTCCTCGGCCACCGTGATCTTCGTGTACGCCAGGACGACGGCCGTCTCCGGGCCGGTCAGGCCCTGGCTCCCGGCGAGGCGCTCGCGGATCTGGCGGTCGGTGGGCAGGAACTCCAGCGCCCGGTCCAGGTGGCCCTCGCGCACCAGGTGGCGGATGAACCGCTGCTGGGCGTGGAGCATGTCGTTGGCCTGGAACAGGGCGTTGGCCAGGGCGGTGTTCTGCGCGTAGTTGTTGCGCAGGACCAGCGCGCCGACCTCGTCGGTCATCTCGGCGAGCAGCTTGTTGCGCTGCTTGACGGTCATGTCGCCGTCCGCGACCAGGCCGTTCAGCAGGATCTTGATGTTCACCTCGTGGTCCGAGGTGTCCACACCGGCGCTGTTGTCGATCGCGTCGGTGTTGATCCGGCCGCCGTGCAGCGCGAACTCGATCCGGCCGAGCTGGGTCAGGCCCAGGTTGCCGCCCTCGCCGACGACCTTGACCCTGAGGTCCGCGCCGTCGACGCGGATGGCGTCGTTGGCCTTGTCGCCGACGTCGGCGTTCGACTCCGACGACGCCTTCACGTACGTGCCGATGCCGCCGTTCCACAGCAGGTCGACCGGCGCCTTGAGGATCGTCTTCATCAGGTCCGCCGGGGTCATCTTGGTGACCTTGCCCTCGATGCCGAGGGCCTCGCGGATGTGGCTGTTGAGCGGGATCGACTTGGCCGTGCGCGGGAAGATCCCGCCGCCCGCCGACAGCAGGTCGGTGTTGTAGTCGGCCCAGCTGGAGCGGGGCAGCTCGAACAGGCGGCGGCGCTCGGCGTAGCCGACGGCCGCGTCCGGGGTGGGGTCGATGAAGATGTGCCGGTGGTCGAAGGCGGCGACCAGGCGGATGTGCTCGGAGAGCAGCATGCCGTTGCCGAACACGTCACCGGACATGTCACCGATGCCGACGACCGTGAAGTCCTCGCTCTGCGTGTCCACGCCCAGCTCGCGGAAGTGCCGCTTCACGGACTCCCAGGCGCCGCGCGCGGTGATGCCCATGCCCTTGTGGTCGTAGCCGGCCGAGCCGCCGGAGGCGAAGGCGTCACCGAGCCAGAAGTTGTAGGTGTCGGCGACGCCGTTGGCGATGTCCGAGAAGGTCGCGGTGCCCTTGTCGGCGGCGACCACCAGGTAGGTGTCGTCACCGTCGTGCCGGACCACGTCCTGCGGCGGCACGACCTCGCCGGCCACCATGTTGTCGGTGATGTCCAGCAGCGCCGAGATGAACGTCTTGTAGCTGGCGATGCCCTCGGCCAGCCACGCGTCGCGGTCCACGCCCGGGTCCGGCAGCTGCTTGGCGACGAAGCCGCCCTTGGCGCCGACCGGCACGATGACGGTGTTCTTCACCATCTGCGCCTTGACCAGGCCGAGGATCTCGGTGCGGAAGTCCTCACGCCGGTCGGACCAGCGCAGACCGCCGCGGGCGACCTTGCCGAAGCGCAGGTGCACGCCCTCCACGCGCGGCGAGTACACCCAGATCTCGTACGCCGGGCGCGGCGCGGGCAGGTCCGGGATGGCCTGCGGGTCGAACTTCATGGAGACGTAGTCGTGCGGCTGTCCGCCGAGCGCCTCCTGGAAGAAGTTGGTGCGCAGGGTCGCCTTGATGACGGTCAGGAAGGAGCGCAGGATGCGGTCCTCGTCCAGGCTGGCCACCTGCTCCAGGGCCGCGTCGAGCTCCTCCAGCAGGGCGTCGGTGATCTCCAGGCCGGCCCGCTGCCGGTCCGGGGACATCCGTGCCTCGAAGAGGGAGACGAGGAGCCGGGTGGTGTGGACGTTGTTGCGGAGGGTGTCCTCCATGTAGTCCTGCGAGAAGGTCGAGCCGGCCTGCCGCAGGTACTTGGCGTAGGCGCGCAGCACCATCGCCTGCCGCCAGGTCAGCCCGGCGCTCAGCACGAGCGCGTTGAAGCCGTCGTTCTCGGCCTTGCCGGTCCAGGTCGCGGCGAACGCGTCCTGGAACCGCTCGCGGGCGTCGTCGCCCAGGTGGTCGCCGTTGTGGCCGCCGGACAGCTTCGGCATCCGCAGACCGAAGTCGTAGATCCACGCGGTGGTGCGGTCCGTGCAGCGCAGTTCGTACGGCCGCTCGTCGGTGACCTCGACGCCGAGCCGGCTCAGCACCGGCAGCACCTTGGAGAGGGAGACCGAGCCGCCCTTCTGGTAGATCTTGAAGCGGCGCTCGTCGGGCGCGGCGCCCACCGGCTCGTACAGGCTCAGCGAGAACGTCTTGTCGTCGCCGAGCTGCTCCATGTGGACCAGGTCGGCGACCGCCGCGCGCGGGCTGTGGTCGGCCTTGTAGCCCTCCGGGAAGGCGTGGCTGTAGCGGCGCAGCATCTCCGCCGCGCGCTCCTCGCCGCACTCGGCGGTCAGCGCCTCGGCGAACGCGTCGGCCCAGGAGCGGGCCGCCTCGACCAGGCGGGCCTCGATGCGCTCCTTGTCTGTGTCCGACAGTTCGGGCAGCTCGGTGCCCTGCGGGACCCGGACGACGAAGTGCAGCCGGGACAGGATCGACTCGGTGTTCCAGGCGGTGAAGTCGACGCTGATGCCGCCCAGCTCCTCCTTCAGGATGTCGATGATCCTCAGGCGGACGCCGGTCGTGTAGCGGTCGCGCGGCAGGTAGACGAGGGCCGAGTAGTAGCGGCCGTACTCGTCCTGGCGCAGGTACAGCCGCAGCCGGCGGCGCTCCTGCAGGTAGAGCACGCTGGTGACGATCGACTGCAGTTCGGCGGCCGGGGTCTGGAACAGCTCGTCGCGCGGATAGGTCTCCAGGATCTGGAGCAGGTCGCGGCCGTCGTGGCTGTTGGGCGAGAATCCGGCGCGCTCCAGCACCTCGTCCACCTTGCGGCGGATGACGGGCACGCGGCGCACCGACTCGGTGTAGGCCGCGGAGGAGAACAGGCCGAGGAAGCGGCGCTCACCGACGACGTTGCCGTCCGTGTCGAACTTCTTGACGCCGATGTAGTCCAGGTACGACGGCCGGTGCACGGTGGCCCGGCTGTTGGCCTTGGTCAGCACCAGCAGCTTGTGCTCGCGGGCCTTGGCGCGGGCGTCGGCCGGGAGCCGCTCGAAGGAGGGGCTGACCGGGTGCTGGTCGTCCTCGGCGTGGTGCGGGTCCGAGCGCAGTATGCCGAGACCGGTGCCGGGCACGGCGGCGAGCGTGTCGTCGTCGCGCAGCTGGTACTCGCGGTAGCCGAGGAAGGTGAAGTGGTCCGCGGCCAGCCAGTGCAGCAGCTCGCGGGCCTCCTCGACCTCCGGCCCGGGCAGGTCGCCGGGGACGGGCTCGCTCTCCAGGCCGTCGGCGATCCGGGTCGCCGCGTCCCGCATCTTCTCCCAGTCCTCGACGGCCTCGCGGACGTCGTTCAGGACGCGCAGCAGGTCCGCGGTGATCTGCTTGAGGTCGGCGCGGTCGGTCTCCCGGTCGATCTCGACGTGGATCCAGGACTCGACGTGCGCGTCGTGCGGGAGGTCGCCGGTGAACCCGGCGGACTGGGTCGGCAGCACCTCGATCAGCTTGCCGGTCAGGTCGCGCCGGACGACGAACTGCGGGTGGATGACGACGTGGATGCCGCGTCCCTGCCGGGTCAGCTCATTGGTGACCGAGTCGACGAGGAAGGGCATGTCGTCGGTGACGACCTCCACCACGGTGTGGCTGCACGTCCACCCGTTCTCCTCCACGGTGGGGGTGTGCACCCGGACGTTCGCGGTGCCCTGCGGGCGGTTCTCCGCGAGACGGTGGTGCGAGACCGCTGCGCCGAAGACGTCGACCGGGTCGCGGTCGGCGAGGTCTTCCGGGGCGGTGTGCAGGTAGTAACGCTGGAGGAACGCGAGCAGGGATTCGCTGTCCGGGGTGCCGGGGGTGCCCTCGCTCGTCGTCCCGGTCGGTAGGTGCCCCCCGACCGGGCTGTTCTCAGCTACCCGGGCGGCCCGTTCGAGCAGCTCGGCCTTGGCTTCGTCCAGCTTGGTCTGCATTGTCCTCTGGCTCCTGTCGCGCGCCGTTGCGTGACGTAGAAGGAAGTACGGTCTCTTTCCCTCCGGCTCGACGCCACGGCCCGGGGTTTCCGGTCCGGTCCGACGCTATGCCGCGAGGTGAGATGAGCGGGGGGTATTCGGCCATTCTCGGCACACCCGTCGACTGCGACGCCACGCTCGGCACCGCCGTGTCCCGGAGCGTCCTCGGCGTCCTGGGGGCGTCCGCGCCCCCGTCCCGCCCGCGAAGACCAGCGACCGCCGCCCGGTCACGGAGGTGCTCCGTGCAACCCGGGCGCAGGGCAGGGGCAGGATCGCCCCCGCGAGCTATCGCGCTGATCACGCCACAAGGCTATCGCCACTTACCCGGGGCCCGTCATGAGCCGTATGTGTACAAAACCGGGGGGTGAAGTTTGACGTTCTGCACAGCGGCGGGGTGGGGGTGTGTGGCGTAACCGGTCGCGCCGCCACGCCCCCGGTCGCACTCTGAAAAGGACCGGGCCCTCTTGGCAAGCGCGCCCGGCGGGGGCACGGTGCCCTGAGTCCCGTCCCCGCAGAGCCCGGAGTACGACCGGAGGAGCCGACATGCCCACGAAGATCCTCATCGTCACCGGCGACGCAGCGGAGTCCCTGGAGGTGCTCTACCCCTACCAGCGGCTGCTGGAGGAAGGGTACGAGGTCCACATCGCCGCCCCCACCCGCAAGACCCTCCGTTTCGTCGTCCACGACTTCGAACCCGGCTACGACACCTACACCGAGAAGCCCGGCTACACCTGGCCCGCCGACCTGGCCTTCTCCGAGGTCGACCCCGGGGACTACGCGGCCCTCGTCATCCCCGGCGGCCGGGCCCCCGAGTACCTGCGCAACGACGCCGAACTCCGCAAGATCCTCAAGGCCTTCTTCGACGCGGACAAGCCGGTCGCCCAGATCTGTCACGGCCCGCTGCTCACCGCCGCGATCGACTCCCTCCGGGGCCGCCGCGTCACGGCGTACCCCGCGCTGGAGCCGGACATGCAGGCCGCCGGAGCGGGCTTCCAGGACACCGAGGCGGTCGTCGACGGGACGCTGGTCTCCTCCCGCGCGTGGCCGGACCATCCGGCGTGGATGCGGGAGTTCCTGAACGTCCTGCGGACGAAGGCACCGGTGAACTGAGGGAGCGGGGCAGGAAGCGGGGGCCGGGGCGCTCCGCCGTGCACGGGGTGCGTCGCCGGGTGCCGGCCGTCGTGCGCGCGGTGCGTCGCCGGGTGCCGGCCGTCGTGCGCGCGGTGCGACACCGGGTGCCGGACCGTCGTGCATAGGGTGCGTCGCCGGATGCCGGACCGTCGTGCGCGCGGTGCGTCGCCGGGGCTGGGCCGTCGTGCACGGGGTGCGTCGCCGGATGCCGGACCGTCGTGCACACGGTGCGACACCGGGTTCCGGGCCGACGTGCGCGCGGTGCGTCGCCGGGTGCCGGACCGTCGTGCACGCGGTGCGACACCGGGGCTGGTCCCTCGTGCACTCGGTGCGACACCGGGTGCCGGGCCGACGCGGTCGCCCGCGCAGTTCCCCACGCCCCTGGGGGTGCCCCGGCGCGGGACGTCGAGCGATCCCCCCGCCTCCGGCCGCGCCGCCACCCTCCGGGCCGCTCGCTCGGCCCCTCGCTTTCGACTACGCCGCTATCCGCCGCGCCTCCGCCACCGCCTCGGCCAACGTGTCCACCACCGGAACCCCCACTCCCTCCAGGCTCTCCCGGCTGTGCGACCCCCCGCTGTACAGCACGGCCCGCGCCCCCACGTACCGCGCGGCGACCGCGTCGTCCGCCGCGTCCCCGATCACCACGGTCCGCTCCGGCGCCGCCACCCCCGTCAGCGCCGTCACCGCCTCCAGGTGCCGCACCATGTGCTCGGCCTTGCTGCCGCCTGACGGCCCCGTCCGCCCGTCCACCCGTATGAAGTGCGCCTCGATCCCGAACCCCCGCACCAGCGGCACCAGTTCCTCGTGCCCGTACATGCTCAGCAGCGACTGGCTGTGCCCGTCCGACCGCCACCCGGCGAGCAGCTCCTCGACACCCGCGGTCAGCGAGCACCGCACCCGGTGCTCGGCGTAGTGCCGGTGGAAGACCCCGTCCATCAGCTCCCACTCGGCGTCGGTCGGCAGCCGGCCGAGCAGCCGCTCGTAGAACTTCGGCACCGGTACGCAGTACAGCGACCGGTACTGCTCCAGCGTGATCGGCGCGAGACCCAGCTCGGCGAAGGCCGCGTTCGTCGCTCCGATGATCGCGTCATTGTCGTGGAACAGCGTCCCGTTCCAGTCCCAGACGATGTGCGCGCTTCCGTGCATCCCCATGTCCAAGACCGTACCCGCCGCCACTGACAGTCACGGCGTCACCCGGCATCGGTGCAGCTCAGCCCTGCCCGACCAGGTTGGGGATCTCCTGCGTGGCGAACCACAGCAGCTCGTGGTCCTCCGCCTCGTCCACGACGAACTGCGCGTCGTCGTCCCCGCCGTCCGCCGCCTCCAGAGCGTCCGCCGCCGCGGCGACGTCCGGCTCCGCGTCCTCGGCGTCGACGTGCACCGAGGCCGCCTTCGCGAGCGGCACCGCCACCGTCACGGTGACCTCGCCCAGGGCGGACGGTCCGGGACCGCGGCCGGGGCCGGCGCTCACGGCGCCGTCGGACACGTCCACGGCGACCACGACCCGGCGCCGTGCCGCCGCCGGGTCCGCGGCCAGCAGCCGCAGCGAGGCCAGCGCGGCCCGGCTGAGCGCCGCGTACTCCAGCTCCTCGATGTCCTCGGAGAGGTACCACTCGCGGAGCCCGGGCGTGACGGCGTACGCGACGAGGGGACCGCTCCCCAGCTCCCCCGTCTTGTGCGCCTCGGCGAGAGCGGGGAGGGTCAGGGGGACGTAGACGCGCATGCTGGCCGCTCTTTCCTGTTCCTGGTGAAGGCTCCGCTGGGGCCTTGGGGAGGGCCGCTGGCGCGTCTCCCGAAGGGCCTTCAGGATACGTGCGCCCGTCCCCTTTCGGGCGCCTGCCCGCCCCCGTGGAGGCGTCCACTGCGCTCCGGGGTTTCACCCTCCGCCGCCGCGTGCCCACGGGGTTCCGGGTTCCCCGTGTCACTCGGATAGGTGAACCTCCCGGCCCCCCTCCCACCCGTCCCCGTCTCCTTGCCGGCCCCTCCAGCACCCCCGTACAAGATCCCCCACCAGCGTTGTTACCGCCCGGTATCCCCGGGCCCCGCCGAACGGGGACCCCCATGAACAAGGTCATGAGCCGTACCGCCCAGCCCCGGCCGCGGCACCGCCCGCCGACCCGCCGCGACTCCCGCCGGCCCGGCGGGAGCCCGCCCCGCACACCCAGCCGTCCGGCGGCCGCACGGGCCGAGACGGCGCCCAGGCCGCCCAGGGCGGCCGCGGGGCAGCCACGGCCCACCGACGTCTTCGCCGAGCGTCTGCTGGCCGTCCTGAGCGGCCAGCGCCCCGTCCACTGGATGCTCCGGTACACCGCGGGCCGCGCCTACGACGAACTGGCCCGCCTGGCCGAGCACAGCCCCCTGCGCACCCGGGGCCCCCTGCCCGTCGTCCACGACATCGGCTACTACGTGCCCAGCGACGGCGCCCTGGAGGTCTTCGCCCGCATCGCCGCCGGCGGCCGGCTCCGCGCGATGGCCTTCCGCCTGGAACGCGGCAAGGACCTCCGCTGGCGCTGCACAGCGGTGGAAACGGGCACGCCATAGCGGCCGGCCCGGCCGTCGGCGCCGTAGGGCGCCGGCCCGGCCGTCGGCGCCGTAGGGCGCCGACCCGGCCGTCGGGGCCGTAGGGGTGGGCGCAGCGGCGCCCCGCGAGCGCGGGCACACGCCGCCCCACCCCGCGAGACTCCCGTGCCGGAACGCGGAAGGGCCGGGTCCCGAAGGAGACCCGGCCCGTCCTCAGACGTCGGCGCTACTTCTTCCGGCGCCGGCCGCCCTTGGCCTGCCGCCGCCGCTCCGCCCGCGTCAGCCCGTCCGACTCGGACCGCACCGGCTCCTCGTCCTCCAGGTCACGCTCGACGACGCCGCCCTCACCGTCCACCGTGGGCGCGGAGAAGTGCAGATCCCGCCGCTGCGGAACGTCCAGCCCCTTCGCGCGGATCTCGGGACGCGCGCCGGCCTGAGCCGGGACCGTGTCCTGCACGCCCTCGCCCACCGGCTGGGCCTCCTCGACCGGGACCTCCTCGACCTGCTGCTCGACCTGGACCTCCAGGTTGAACAGGTAGCCGACGGACTCCTCCTTGATGCCGTCCATCATCGCGCCGAACATGTCGAAGCCCTCGCGCTGGTACTCGACCAGCGGGTCCTTCTGCGCCATCGCGCGCAGGCCGATGCCCTCCTGGAGGTAGTCCATCTCGTAGAGGTGCTCGCGCCACTTGCGGTCCAGGACCGACAGCACGACCCGGCGCTCCAGCTCCCGCATGATCTCGGAGCCGAGCTGCGCCTCGCGGGCCTCGTACTGCTCGTGGATGTCCTCCTTGATGGACTCCTCGATGAACTCGGCGGTCAGCCCGGCCCGGTCGCCGGCCGCCTCCTCCAGCTCGTCGATGGTGATCTTCACCGGGTACAGCTGCCGGAAGGCACCCCACAGCCGGTCCAGGTCCCAGTCCTCCGGGAAGCCCTCGGAGGTCTCCGCGCGGACGTACGCCTCGATCGTGTCGTCCATGAAGTGCCGGATCTGCTCGTGCAGGTCCTCGCCCTCCAGGACGCGCCGGCGCTCGCCGTAGATGACCTCACGCTGCCGGTTGAGCACCTCGTCGTACTTCAGGACGTTCTTGCGGGTCTCGAAGTTCTGGGTCTCGACCTGCGACTGAGCGGACGCGATCGCGCGCGTGACCATCTTGTTCTCGATCGGCACGTCGTCGGGCACGTTGGCCATCGACATCACGCGCTCGACCATCTGGGCCTTGAACAGGCGCATCAGGTCGTCGCCGAGGGAGAGGTAGAAGCGGGACTCGCCCGGGTCGCCCTGACGGCCGGAACGGCCGCGCAGCTGGTTGTCGATGCGCCGCGACTCGTGCCGCTCGGTACCGAGGACGTAGAGGCCGCCCAGCTCCTCGACCTCCTCCTTCTCCGCCTTGACGGCCTGCGCGGCCTTCTCCAGAGCGGCGGGCAGGGCCGCGGCCCACTCCTCGATGTGCTCCTCCGGGTCGAGGCCGCGCTGGCGCAGCTCCGCCTCGGCGAGGTCCTCGGGGTTGCCGCCGAGCTTGATGTCGGTACCACGGCCGGCCATGTTCGTGGCCACCGTCACGGCGCCCTTGCGGCCGGCCTGGGCGACGATCTGCGCCTCGCGCTCGTGGTGCTTGGCGTTCAGCACCTCGTGCTGGATGCCGCGCTTGCTGAGCTGCTGCGAGAGGTACTCCGACTTCTCGACGGAGGTGGTGCCGACGAGGATCGGCTGGCCCTTCTCGTGCTTCTCGGCGATGTCGTCGACGACCGCCTCGAACTTCGCCACCTCGGTGCGGTAGATCAGGTCCGACTGGTCCTTGCGGACCATCGGCTTGTTGGTCGGGATCGGGACCACGCCGAGCTTGTAGATCTGGTGGAACTCGGCGGCCTCGGTCATCGCCGTACCGGTCATGCCGGAGAGCTTCTTGTAGAGGCGGAAGAAGTTCTGCAGGGTGATCGTGGCGAGCGTCTGGTTCTCGTCCTTGATGTCCACCCCTTCCTTCGCCTCGATCGCCTGGTGCATGCCCTCGTTGTAGCGGCGGCCGGCGAGGATACGGCCGGTGTGCTCGTCGACGATCATGACTTCGCCGTCGATGACGACGTAGTCCTTGTCGCGCTTGAACAGTTCCTTGGCCTTGATGGCGTTGTTCAGGTAGCCGACGAGGGGGGTGTTCACCGACTCGTAGAGGTTGTCGATGCCCAGCCAGTCCTCGACCTTGCTGACGCCGGACTCGTGGATGGCGACCGTGCGCTTCTTCTCGTCGACGTCGTAGTCGCCGGTCTCCTCGATGCCCTTGAGCGGGTTGCCGGCCTCGCCGCGCTTGAGGCGCGTGACCAGCTTGGCGAAGTCGCCGTACCACTTGGTGGCCTGGTCGGCCGGGCCGGAGATGATCAGCGGCGTACGGGCCTCGTCGATGAGGATGGAGTCGACCTCGTCCACGATGGCGAAGTTGTGGCCGCGCTGCACCAGTTCGTCCTTCGACCACGCCATGTTGTCGCGCAGGTAGTCGAAGCCGAACTCGTTGTTCGTGCCGTAGGTGATGTCGCACGCGTACTGCTCGCGGCGCTGGGCCGGCGTCATGTTGGCGAGGATGCAGCCGACGGACAGGCCCAGGAACCTGTGGACGCGGCCCATCATCTCGGAGTCGCGCTCGGCCAGGTAGTCGTTGACCGTGATGAGGTGGACGCCGTCCCCGGACAGGGCGTTCAGGTACGCGGGCAGCGTGCCGACGAGGGTCTTGCCCTCACCGGTCTTCATCTCCGCCACATAGCCGAGGTGGAGCGCGGCGCCACCCATCAGCTGCACGTCGTAGTGCCGCTGGCCGAGGACGCGCTTGGCGGCCTCGCGCACGGTGGCGAACGCCTCGGGGAGCAGGTCGTCCAGGCTCTCGCCGTCGGCGTACCGCTGCTTGTACTCCGCGGTGAGGGCGCGCAGCTCGGCGTCGGAGAGGTCGACGAAGTCCTCTTCGATGGAGTTGACCTGGTCCGCGATGCGGTGCAGCTTGCGCAGGATCTTGCCTTCGCCTGCACGCATGATCTTCGAGAGGACGGACACGGGGGCTGGTCTCCTTGCCGGTCGGGCCTGGGACGGTCGGTTTTCCTTCTGACGTACTGAGCAACGGCCATCGTATGCGAGGACCCGGCCGCGCCGGGAGGCCTGGCGGCCCGACGGCTGCTTCACCCAGGACAACGGACGGCGCATCCGGATAGTGCCGCATCGAAGCACGGAATTACGCGAAATGTGATCACGCGCTCACGCATAGCGAAAATCCATGGCTCCCGGCGGACGTCGCGAGCAGAATCGGCCGATGGAACCCGTCACGCTCACCACGGACCGTCTCCTTCTGCGCCCGGTCGGCCCCGCCGACACCGACGCGGTGTACGCGGCGGTGCAGGATCCCGACATCCAGCGCTGGACGACGGTCCCCTCTCCCTATCTGCCGGAACACGCGATCGGCTTCACGGAGCAGATCGTCCCCGACGGCTGGGCGCAGGGGTCGATGTTCACCTTCGGCCTCTTCCTCGGCGGCGGGGAGCTGGCCGGCATGCTCGCACTCACCATGCGCTCGCTGGGCACGGCCGAGATCGGCTTCTGGGCGGCCAAGGAGCACCGCGGCCACGGGTACGTGGCGGAGGCCGCCCTCGCCGCCTGCCGGTGGGTCTTCACCGAGGTCGGTGTCGACCGTGTCGAGTGGCGGGCCGAGGTCGGCAACCACGCCTCCCGCGCGGTGGCACGGCGCGCGGGTTTCACCGTCGAGGGCACCCTGCGCTCGGGCGTCAACAACAAGGGGGTGCGCCGGGATTGCTGGGTCGGCTCCCTGCTCCCCTCGGACCTCGGCCTGCCCTCCACGGCCCCCTACCTGCCCGCGCGTTCGTGAGCCCCCGCCCACGGCACCCGGGACGGTCCTGGTGAACGCGCAGGTCCTCGCGGGCTGTCAGTGGCACCCTCTATCGTCCGGCACATGACGACCCAGCCGCGCCCCATCACCACGCTCACCGCGGACGAAGCCCGCCGGATCGCTCTGAAGGCCCAGGGCCTGCTCGGCGCGCCCGACCGGCGGGCGGGCGTCCGCGGGGTGCTGCGCCACCTCGGCGCGGTACAGCTCGACACCATCTCGGTCCTCGCCCGCTCCCACGAGCTGGTGCCCTACGCCCGGCTGGGCGCGGTCGGCCGCCAGACCGTGGAGGCCGCGTACTGGACGGACACCCACGCCTTCGAGTACTGGTCGCACGCGGCCTGCATCCTGCCCATCGAGGAGTGGCCGCACTTCGCGTTCCGCCGCCGTGCCTACCGCGACCGCCCGCACTGGCACCACGACCTCCCCGACGGCGCCTACGACCAGGTCATCAAGCAGCTCCGCTCCGAGGGCCCGCTGACCGCCACGGAACTGGGCGGGGCGAAGAAGACGAACGACTGGTGGGACTGGTCGGGCACGAAGGTCGCCGTGGAGCGTGCGCTGATGTACGGCGAGGTGGTGTGCGTCGAGCGGCGCGGCTGGAAGCGGGTGTACGACCTCGCCGAGCGCGCGGTTCCGGACGCGTTGCTGCACGACGAGCTGGACGACACCGAGTGCCTGCGTCGTCTGGTGCGGCTGGCGGGCGAGTCGCTCGGGGTCGGCACGCGCGCGGACATCGCCGACTACCACCGTCTCAAGGCCGAGCAGGTCGACGCGGTGATCGCGGACTCGGGTCTGGTGCCGGTCGAGGTCGAGGGCTGGGGCAGGCCGGCCTGGGCGGACCCGGCGGCCCTGGCGACGCCGCCGCGGGGCCGGCACCGCACCACGCTGCTGTCGCCGTTCGACTCGCTGATCTGGGAGCGGGCGCGCACGGAGCGGATCTTCGGCTTCACCCACCGGCTGGAGGCGTACGTCCCGAAGCCCAAGCGGGTCCACGGATACTTCGCGATGCCGGTGCTGGCGGGCGGCCGGCTGGTCGGGCGTGTCGATCCGGCCCGGGAGGGCCGCACGCTGGTGGCCCGGCAGGTCACCCTGGACGGTCCGAAGGCGGTCCCGGCGGTCGCCCAGGCCCTGGCCGAGGCGGCGACCTGGGTGAACTGCACGAACGTCCGCGTGGAGCGCGTGGACGCCCCCGGGCTGCGCGAGCCCCTCGGCAGGGAGCTCGCCGGGCTGCTCGGATAGCCCCTAGCGGATCTCCAGGATCTTCTCGCGCATCGCGTAGACCACGGCTTCCATCCGGGAGTGCAGCTGCAGTTTCTCCAGGATGTTGCGCACGTGGTTCTTCACGGTGTTCTCGGAGATGAACAACTCCTTGGCGATGTCCCGGTTGTTCATCCCCGTGGCGACGAGCTTGAGGACCTCCAGCTCACGGTCGGTCAGCCGGGGCGCGGGCACCAGCCGGCGCTCGTCGGTCCGCTGGATCATCGACTTGAACTCCGTGAGGAGCTTCGACGCCATGCTCGGACTGATCTGCGACTGCCCGTCGGCGACCGCGCGGATGGCGGTGGCCACCTCGTCGGTCGAGATCTCCTTGAGGAGGTATCCGGTCGCCCCCGCCTTGATCGCGTCGTAGAGGTCGGCCTCCTCGTCGCTGATCGTCAGCATGATGATCTTGGCGCTGGGGGCGACCTCCTTGATGGAGGTGCAGGCCTCGATCCCGCCGCGCTTGGGCATGCGGACGTCCATCAGCACGATGTCGGGCAGCAGATCGGCGGCCTTGTCGACCGCCTCGGCCCCGTCGCCCGCCTCGCCGACGACCTGGATGTCCTCCTCGGCCGCGAGCACGATCTCCAGGCCGCGCCGGAAGAGGGCGTGGTCGTCCACGACCAGGACCCTGATCGGCTCGTCGCGCGACGAGCCCGCGTCCGGGCCCCTGCCGATGACTTCGTCGTCGGCGTCCCCGTCCCGCATCGGTCCGAAGGTGTCCGCCATCGTTCCTCCCCCTGAAGGCTGTGGCCTGTGGTCCTGTGCCATCGCCAACCCAAGGCAGCGGCCCACCGGTTGGGCCGGTACGGCCATGATTTCATGCTCGGACGGCACCGAGGCGACGTGCGGGGCGCGAAGTGGTCGCACACCGGTGCCCCTGGGGGCGCACGCGCGCTCCAGGGGCACCGGCTCAGCTTCAGCCGGGTGGGTCAGCCGCCCAGCGTGCCACCCGCCGCGGGGGGTTGCGCCTCGGCGACCATCGGGTCCGTGCTGAGGTGGATCACGCCGTAGTCGTAGGCGTGTCGCCGGTAGACGACGCTGGGTTCCTTCGTCTCGGAGTCGACGAAGAGGTAGAAGTCGTGGCCGACCAGTTCCATCTCGTAGAGGGCCTGGTCGAGAGTCATCGGGGAGGCGACGTGGGTCTTCTCGCGGACGACGAGGGGGCCTTCGCCCTTGATCTCCAGCGAGCCGATCTTCTTGGTCGGCACACCGTCGGTCTCCTCCTCGTGGACGGGGAGGCCGCTGCCGTTCAGCGTCGCCGCGTCGGGGACGTGGTCGGGGACCTCCGCCGCCGAGATCCGGCGCGCGCCTCGGCGCGAGAACCGCTTGTCGTGCTGCTTGCGCAGCCTGGCGTCCAGTTTCTCCGCCGCCAGGTCGAGTGCCGCGTACGGGTCGCTGGCCGCCGCCTCCGCCCGGATCACCGGACCGCGGGAGCGGAGCGTGATCTCCACTCGGTCACAGCGGTCCGCCTGACGGGGGTTCGGCTCCTTGGACACCTCGACGTCGAGGCTGATCACCTTGGCATCGAGCCTCTGGATCTTCTCCAGCTTCAGCTTCTCGGCCACGTGCTTGCGGAACCGCTCGGGCACCTCGGTCTTGCGGCCTTTGACGACGATGTCCACGCAGAACTCCGTTCCCGGATCGCTCCGCTGCATCGGCGGAGCATCTCCCTTTTGCACCAGGTCCGGTGATCACCGGACCTCGGACTCGGTGACTTCCACCTCCTCCTCCCCCATGGGCGAGAGCTCCACCCCACCGGCGCGGGTGATTGCAGAAAAACCCGCTGCACGGCATTCGGATATGCGAGGTGTGGCCTGCGCCTTTCCTCACACCCGAACATATCTCGCCCGGACGGATGTCGTCACCCTCTACTGCGGCGTACCTCCGTTCAGATGAATTAGTCCTCTCACGACCTGCAACGATGCAGGTCGGCGGTCAGTTCCTGTTCATTTCGAAAGAATCGCGCGGAGCGGCGATCACTGCGGCACGGAGCAACCCGCCGAGGTCGTTCGGGGCCGTCTTTCCCGGTGCATCGTGCACCCACTCCCTCCGCTCCCGCCGTTCACCGATCCGTCGTTCCTCCCTTCCTTCCCGAGTTAAGGCCTCATACACGGCCGATCCACCCTTCCGACGGGATACCGCCGCCTCCCGCAGCGCACGCGCGGCCTCCGCGAGAGAGGCACCTGTCGTCATCAGGTCGTCGACGACCACGACACGGCCCGAGCCGAGCAGCCGACCACCGCCCGGGCTCACCTCCAGCGCCCCTGCGAGGTTCTCCAGGCGCCGCCGCGCGTCCAGCCCGGCCTGGTCCGCCACGGCCCGCCGCTGGCGCAGCACGGCCGCCACCCGGGCCGGTGTCCCGCCGCGCCGCAGCTCCGCGGCCGCCGCGAGCGCCATCCGCCGCACCGGATCGTGCCCACGCGCCCGAACGGCCCACCGGCTGGACGGCACCGGAACCAGCAGCACGGGTTCCCACCCCGGCGCCCCGGCCGGCCGGGCACCGGCGGCGGAGCCTGCTCCGCCCTCACCGAGGCCCACCCGAACGGCCCCCGCCAGGGCCTTGCCCAGCACTCCGGCGAGGAGCAGCGCGCCCCGCTCCTTGTGCGCCAGCAGCAGAGCCCGCACCTCCGTCGCGTACGGAGCCACCGCGTTGACCACCGGCAGCCCGGCCGGCTCCGGCACCGGCCGCACCCTCCGGGGCACACCCGCGTCCAGCGTGGCCCGGCACCGCGGGCAGAGCGCCGTACGAGGTGCACCACAGCCCGCGCAGTCGGCCGGCAGCACCAGGTCGGTGAGGTCCTGCCACCACCCCCGCATGACCACCACTGTGCCGACGCCGGGGCCGGACGGCCACCCCTGTGGACAACGCCCTGTGGACAACCCGGCGCGCCGCGCGTCACGGGTACGGCGAAGGCCCCTCCGGTCCCTCGTCCCCGGCCCGCGAACCGGCCCGCAACCCCGGACGCGGCAACCCCGGCCTCGACCCGGCCCGTCAGCCCCGCCGGCCCCAAGCCACCAGTCCAGGCCCGTCAGCCCGGATAGACCGGCGCCGTCCCGTCCTTGTCGACCTTCTGCCACTGCGCCCCGGACGGCAGCCGTACGATCCCGTCCTCCGAGAAGGCCACCAGCGGCACCCGCTCGTCCTCGGCC
This sequence comes from Streptomyces sp. NPDC029151, assembly GCF_055564315.1. Taxonomy (NCBI): domain Bacteria; kingdom Bacillati; phylum Actinomycetota; class Actinomycetes; order Kitasatosporales; family Streptomycetaceae; genus Streptomyces; species Streptomyces sp. NPDC029151. The sequence goes on along the minus strand of NZ_JBVHWQ010000009.1, from coordinate 11,885 downwards.
GCGGCGATCGCCTTCACGCTGGTCAGCGCGCCCGGAGCCGGGCCGTCGAGCGTGGAGCCGTCGACCTGGACGTACCGCATCTGCTGCACACCGCCCTGCTCCTGGCCCACGACGAGCAGCCTGCTGTCCCCGGCCCAGGAGATGGCGCTGACCTGCTCCAGGTCCGGTGCCGCCGACCGCAGTCCGTCCACCGAGATGCCCTGGCCGGTCCCGTCGTCGCGCTGGATCCGGCCGATGTACAGGGACTGCCTGCCGTCCTTCGCGGCCACGACCAGCGCGATGCGTGCGCCGTCCGCGGCCACCCGGGCGTCCGTGATCTGGCCGGGCAGGCCGGGGACGGCGACCTGCTCCGGTTTCCCGACGCCCTGGTCCAGGACGAACAGCCGCGGCCGGTGCGGGTCGCGGTCGGCCACCCACAGGTCACCTCGGGCGTCCCAGCTCGGCGTGGTCAGCCGCTGCTCGGGAACCGGACCGACACTGGTCACCTTGGGATCACCGAGCGAACCGCCCGACGCCAGCGCCGTCACGTACAGCGACCTGCCCTCGTCGCCGATCCCGGCCGCGGTGTGCTCGTCCCGCGACACCGCCACCGACTGCAGCGCCTTGCCGCCCTCGCCCAGCGGCCCCGGCACCGGTACGGATCCGGTGCCGGTGCTCCCGGTCGGCATGCGCACCACCCGGCGCTTGCCGTCGAGGAAGTACAGGTACTCCGGGTGCTTGGTCGACCCGCGCCAGGCGCCGGACTCCGCGCGTTCCTCGGTCAGTTCGCACAGCCGGTCGTCGCCGCTCCCGCGCAGTTCGACGGACTCCAGCGTCGGCGCCAGGTTCCGCAGCGTGAACAGCACCTGCGTCGCCATCTCGGTGCACTTGCCCGCGGCGACCCGGGACGCCTTCAGGTTCAGCGGCACCGTCAGCTTGTTCTGGTCGTCCGGCGCCAGATCGGACACACCCTTACGCAGCGCCGTACCGGTCGGGAAGCTGGACCTGACCACCGGACGGAGCCAGTCGGTGGGCCCGTGCAGCAGCGAGCGGACCATCTGGGTCATCGGGTCGACCTTGCTGCGCACGAACACCGGATCGGCGACCGCCACCGGCTGCCCGCCCGCTCCGGCCGACGCGTCGGAGGCGAAGTAGTACTTGTCGACGGAGGTGTAGTTCCGCTGGAAGTCCGACTTGCCCATGACGACCCCGTCGGGCAGCCCGTCGATGCGCCACTGCCCGCTCTTGGCGTCCTTCGTCAGGTGGAGCTTCTTGCGGTAGGAGCCGTCGGCGGGCTGGTAAGCCTGCTGCGCGTCGACCGTCGCGACCCGGGTGCCGGCCAGCAGGCAGGTGACGCTGTTGGTCTCCTCCCGGCCGCCCGGGCGGCAGTCGGTCTCGATGGTCGGCCCGTTCGCGAGGACGGTGGTCGACTGCTCCGGCCGCCACCTGCCCGCCGCGTCGGCCGTCAGGTACTTGCGCGCCGTGTCGTACCCGGGGTCGTCGCTGGTCAAAGCCTCCAGGAAGCCCTGCATGATCTCGCCCGGTCCGGCGCCGTCGGCCGGCGGCATGGCGAACACCCGGACCCCGGTGTCCTGCCGCGGTGTGGACTCCACGTCCTGCAGATCCCCGCTGTCGGGCATCGAGGCACAACCGGCCAGCAGTACGACACCCAAGGCGGCGTACGCCGCCACGCGCCCCGACCGCCGCCGTGCGCCCCCCTTGCGGTCAGCGGCCACGAAATGCCTCCCCTGGCTCGTTCGAGTCCTGCGCCGCTGTCGAGTCCTGCGCCGCTGTCGAGTCCTGCGGCCCCTGCGCACCGGGCCGGCCCGAGTCCGCCCCGGGCGCCTGCGGTGCCGCCGGTGCCGCGGACGAGGCGGGAGCGGCGGGCCCCTCGCCCGTGCGCCGGGCGCCACCGGTGGGCCGGGGCACCACGCGCGCGCCGTTGCCGTTGCCGGGCAGGGCGGTCGGGTCGGCGGCCGGTGTCGCGGCCGGCCGCGGCGCGATCGGGGTCCGCGGCGGCAGCGCGGGCGTCTGGGCGCCGGCCTGCTGCACCGGAACGGTCGCCCGTTTCTCCCCGCCGTCGCGGGACGCGCCGGTGTCGTCGAGGCCGCGGTTGCGGCGCGAGTCCTTGGGCTCCAGCGGTATCGGCGAGCCCCGCAGCGGCTCGTCCGCGGTCCTGGGCAGCGTCAGCCGGAACTGGGAACCGCCGCCCGGCTCGCCCCAGGCCTGCAACCAGCCCCCGTGCAGCCGCGCGTCCTCCAGGGCGATCGACAGCCCGAGGCCCGTACCGCCGGTGGTACGCGCGCGTGCCGGATCCGCCCGCCAGAAGCGGCTGAAGACCCGGGTCGCCTCGCCGGGCTTCAGCCCGACGCCGTAGTCCCGTACCGCGATGGCCACGGCCCCGCCCGCCGCGGCCAGCTTGACCACGACGTCCTTGCCCTCGCCGTGCTCGACCGCGTTGACCACGAGGTTGCGCAGGACGCGCTCCACACGCCGGGCGTCCGCCTCGGCGACGACGGGCTGCTGGTCGCCGACCACCCGTACGTGCGTGCCCTTGCGCTCGGCGAGCGGCTCGGCACCGCTCACCACCCGCCGGACGACCTCCCTGAGGTCGATCGGCTCGGCCTCCAGCGCCGCCGCGCCGGCGTCGAAACGGCTGATCTCCAGCAGGTCCGCGAGCAGCGACTCGAACCGGTCCAGCTGGTCGGCGAGCAACTCGGCCGACCGCGCGGTCACCGGGTCGAAGTCCTCCCGCGCCTCATGGATGACGTCGGCGGCCATCCGGACGGTCGTCAGCGGGGTGCGCAACTCGTGCGAGACATCGGAGACGAACCGCCGCTGCATCCGCGACAGGTCCTCCAGCTGCTGGATCTTGACCTGAAGGTTCTGCGCCATCTTGTTGAAGGCCTCGCCCAGACGCGCGATGTCGTCCTCGCCGGTGACCTTCATCCGCTCCTGGAGCCGCCCCGCGGACAGCCGCTCCGCGATCCCGGCCGCCATCCGGACCGGCGTGACGACCTGCCGCACCACCAGCCAGGCGATGGCTCCGAGCAGGACGACGACGAACAGCCCGGCCGTGGCGAGGGTGCCCTTGACCAGGCTGAGGGATTTCTCCTCCTGCGTGAGCGGGAAGAGGTAGTACAACTCGTACGGGCGGCCGTTGGGGTCGTTGACCTGCTTGCCGATGGCGAGCCCCGGCTGCGACTCCTTGCCGCCGTAGTAGACGATCCGCGTGTTGCTCTGGACGGCCGTCGTACCGCTGTTCACCCGCTCGCGCAGGGCCGCGGGCACGCTGGAGGTCGGGTTGACGTTCCCGGAGCCGCGCGGGCTGCGGCCGCCGCCGCTGTCGTCGCCCACCGGCAGCGTCACGACGTCGAAGGCGCCCGCACCCCCGCTGGACAGCGACTCCACGAGGTCGCTCATCCACGGGATGACGTTCTGCGACTGCCGCCCGTCCTCGGTCGACGCGCCGTCACCGGTGCCACCGGTACCGCTCGCCGCCTCGTCGGCCTTCTGCTTGGCCACCGCGAACCCGCCCGTGGCCTGACTCTGCGACGCCCTCACCTTCGCGTCCAGCAGGCCGTTGCGCACCTGCCCGATCACGACGAAGCCCAGCAGCAGGACGACCCCCAGCGACATCAACAGGGTGGTCGCCACGACCCGCAGCTGGATGTTGCGCCGCCACAGCCGCATCACCGGCAGCAGCGGACGGCGCACCCAGCGCAGGAACAGGCGCAGCACCGGGCTGCCCTGGACCCCGCCCTCCAGCAGGCCGCCGTCGAACAGGCCCCGCAGGCGCGCACCCGCCGCCGGCCGGCCGACAGGCCGCCCCGGACGGGCCCCGGAACCGCCGGGGGCCGAAGCGGCACTGTCCCCGGACATGTCAGCTCGGTCCGGCCTTGTAACCGACACCACGGACGGTCACCACGATCTCCGGCCGCTCCGGGTCCTTCTCGACCTTGGAGCGCAGCCGCTGGACGTGCACGTTGACCAGCCGCGTGTCGGCCGCGTGCCGGTAACCCCACACCTGCTCCAGGAGCACCTCGCGGGTGAACACCTGCCACGGCTTGCGCGCGAGCGCGACCAGCAGGTCGAACTCCAGCGGCGTCAGCGCGATGGACTGCCCGTCCCGCTTCACCGAGTGCCCGGCGACATCGATGACCAGGTCACCGATGGTCAGCTGCTCCGGCGCCGGCTCCTCGGACCTCCGCAGCCGCGCCCGGATCCGGGCCACCAGCTCCTTCGGCTTGAACGGCTTGACGATGTAGTCGTCGGCGCCCGACTCCAGGCCCACGACCACGTCGACGGTGTCGCTCTTGGCCGTGAGCATCACGATCGGCACACCGGACTCCGCCCGGATCAGCCGGCACACCTCGATGCCGTCCCGTCCGGGCAGCATCAGGTCGAGCAGCACCAGATCGGGCTTGCTCTCACGGAAAGCGGCCAGCGCCTTGTCGCCGTCGGCTACGAAAGACGGCTCAAAACCTTCACCACGCAGCACAATGCCGAGCATCTCGGCCAGTGCGGTGTCGTCGTCGACGACAAGGACTCGTCCCTTCATAAACGACATCATCCCATTCTCGTAACAGTGACAGAGGCGCTGGTGAGCGAGGTCACTGGCCGGTGACGATAGTCGTACGGGGCCGTCACTGTCTGCCCCTCCCCGACGATCACCGGACTCCTCGGGCTCCGGCCGGCAGGGCGGCAGAGCGTGACGGGCAGGCCCGACAGCCGCGCCCCCGCCCGTCCCCCCTCCCCGCCCCGCTGTCTGCGAATGGGATCAGGACCTCGTCGATCAGGTCGTCGTCACCCGGCGCGAGGTGGCGCACAGTTCCGCGAGGGACTCCGCCGTCACGGGTGAGGCCGCTCCCTCCTCGGTGACGATCGCCGTCACCAGCTCGGGCGGCGTCACATCGAACGCCGGGTTGTACGCCTGCGTCCCCAGCGGCGCCACCGGAACCCCGCCGCCGGGCCCCGCCACCGGCACCTGCGGCGCCATCACCTCGGTCACCTCGAAGCCGGGACGCTGCTCGACCTCGATGGACGCCCCGTCCGGCGTGTCCAGGTCCACCGTCGTCACCGGCGCCACCACGATGAACGGCACATGGTGGTACCGGGCGAGCACGGCGAGCGGATAACTCCCGACCTTGTTCGCCACCGAACCGTCGGCCGCGATCCGGTCCGCCCCGATCAGCACCGCGTCCACCTCGCCCGCCGCGAACAGCGAACCCGCCGCGTTGTCGGTGAGCAGGCTGAACGCCATGCCGTTGCGGGCCGCCTCGTACGCCGTGAGACGGGCGCCCTGCAGCAGCGGCCGCGTCTCGTCCACCCACAGCCGTCGCAGCCGGCCCGCCCGGTGCGTCGCGAGAGCCACCGCGAAGGCCGTGCCCTCCCCGCCCGACACCAGCGCACCGGTGTTGCAGTGCGTCAGGATCCGGTGCCCGCCGCCCGGCAGCAGCTCGTCCAGCAGCGCCAGACCGTGCGCCGCCATCCGGGCACTGGCCTCGGCGTCCTCCCGGTGCAGCGCCCGCGCCGCGGCCAGTGCCGCCACGGCGCCGGCCGTGGGGTCACCGGTCCCGGCCAGCGCCGCCTGGTAGGCGGCCTCGGCCCGGCGGACCCCCACGGACAGGTTCACCGCGGTGGGCCTGGCCTCCTCCAGCGCCCGCGCCGCCTCGGCCACGTCGAAGCCGCGCGCGGCGGCGAGCGCGACGCCGTACGCGCCCGCGATCCCGAGCAGCGGCGCCCCGCGCACGGCGAGCGAACGGATCGCCTCCACCAGCGCCGCCGCGTCCGTACACACCAACTCGACCTCTTCGGCCGGGAGCCTCGTCTGATCAAGAAGGACCAGTACGGGACCTTCTGGTGGTTCCTCCCATCGGATCGCAGGTATGTCGGTCGGCCGCTTGTCCCCGCTGCTGGTTCGCGCCTGCTGATCAGCCATGCCGTCAGTCTGCCCCGGATACGGCGGACAATTGAAGGTGGCCGCCGCCCACCGCGGCCGATCACCGGGCCACCAGCCCATGGCACGATGGCTGCCAACCTGCCGCCGCGACCGCGGACGGGCACCGTGAAGGAGCTTCGATGACAGACACTCCGGGCTGGGCCTCGCCCGGATCCGACCCGTCGTCCGAGGGTCGGGAAACCGGTGCGTCCGGCCCCGCCGAACCCGCCGACCGCCCCGGCCCCACCGAGCCCGCGCCGCAGCCGGGCACGGAACCGCAGAACCCAGGCGGGAAGTGGTCCAAGGAGCAGCCGCCACCCGGCCAGTGGTCGGCGCCCACCGGTGCCCCCGGCCCCCACCACGCCCCGCCGCCCCCACCGCCCGGCCCGGGTTGGGGCGGCCCGCACCCCGGCGGCCCAGGCCCCGGCGGCTACGGCGGCGGATACGGCCCTCCCGGCGGCTACGGCGGACCTCCGCCCGGCCACGGCGGCTACGGCCACCCCGGCTGGGGCGGCTGGGGCGGCCCGCCGCCCGCGGCCAAGCCCGGTGTCATCCCGCTGCGTCCGCTCGGCGTCGGTGAGATCCTCGACGGCGCCGTGTCCACCATGCGCACCTACTGGCGGACGGTCCTCGGCATCGCGCTGGCCGTCGCCGTGGTCACGGACACCTGCCTCGTCCTCGTGCAGGGCCTCTTCCTCAACGACGCCCTCAGCACCGCGCAGCTCGACAGCCGGACCGCCACCCCCGACGACGTGTACCGCGCCCTGCGCGAGTCCATGATCGGCAGCGGGATCGTCACGGTGATCTCCGCAGCCGCCGTCATCGTCGCCACCGCCCTGCTCACGACCATCACCAGCCGCGCCGTGCTCGGCAAGCCGGTCAGCACCGGCGAGGCCTGGCGGGAGGCACGCCCGCAGATCCCGAAGCTGGCCGGTCTGCTGGTCCTGCTCGGCCTGATCACCGTCGGCGTGGTCCTCGCCGGCGCCCTGCCCGGCTTCCTGGTCCTGCTGTCCGGCGGAAGCGACGCCGGCGGAGCCGCGCTGTTCGCGCTGGGCATCCTCGCAGGCGTCATCGTCGCGGTGTGGCTGGCCATCCGCTACTACCTGGCCGCCCCCGCCCTCATGCTGGAACGCCAGGGCATCACCAAGTCCATGAGCCGCTCCGCCAAGCTGGTGCGCGGGGCCTGGTGGCGGGTCTTCGGCATCCAGCTGCTGGCCTGGCTCATCGCCAACATCATCTCCGCGATCATCACCATCCCGTTCGCCCTGATCGGGACGGCCGTGAGCGGCGACAGCATGGGCAACTTCCTCGGCACCAGCGGCGAACCCGTCGGCTGGAGCTTCCTGATCATCCGGGGCATCGGCTCCCTGATCGGCACCACACTCACCCTTCCGATCAGCGCCGGCGTCACCGTGCTCCTCTACATCGACCAGCGCATCCGCCGCGAGGCCCTCGACCTCGAACTGGCCCGCGCCGCCGGCGTCCAGGACTACGGCACCGGCGCCACCGGGCCCGTCCCCGGGAGCTGATGCGGTGAGCCTCACGGGGGAAGTTCTCACGGCGGCGTCCTCGTCGGGCGCCGCCGCCACCGTCGTACGAGGGCTGCTGCACGTATCGGACCAGGCCTTCCTGGCGGCCGGCGGCTCCGGAGACGAACCGCCGGTGACCATCCCGCGGGATCCCGCCAGGGAGGCGGCCCGGCGCGAGCTGTCCAAGCGGATGTACCACGAGAACGACCCCAGCCTGCTCCAGCGCGCCCTGAACGCCTTCTGGAACTGGGTCGACCGGCTGTTCGGCACGGCGGCCTCGGCGACCCCGGGCGGCACGGTCGGCCTGCTCGTCGTCATCCTGTTCGTCGTCGCCGTGCTCGCCGCCCTGTGGTGGCGCCTCGGCACGCCCCGCCGCCGGCCCTCCTCGGCCGCCCCCCTCTTCGGCGAACGCCCCCGCAGCGCCGCCGAACACCGGGCCGCCAGCGAGGCACACGCGGCCCAGGGCCACTGGAACCAGGCCGTCCAGGAGCGCATGCGCGCCCTCGTTCGCTCCCTGGAGGAACGCGCCCTCCTCGACGTACGCCCCGGCCGCACCGCCGACGAGGCAGCCGCCGAGGCCGGCCGCGTCCTGCCCGCGCACGCGGACCGGCTCCGCGCCGCCGCCGGCGCGTTCGACGACGTCACATACGGCGGGCGCCGGGCCGGCGAGCAGGCGTACCACCGGCTCGCCGAACTCGACCGCGACGTGGAACGCACCAAGCCGACCCTCGCCAACCACCCTGCCGGTACCACCGGCACGGACCGCAGCACCCGCCAGGGGGCAGCCGAGTGACCACCGAGGCCACGTCGGCCGGCACCTCCCTCGCGCCCGCCGGCCGCCGGTTCTGGACCCGCACACGCGGCATCGCGTTCGCCGCCGTACTGCTCCTGGCCGCGGCCGTCGCCATGGCCGCCGTACGTTCCACCGCCCGGCACGGCGAACTGGACCCGCGCTCCGCCGACCCCTACGGCAGCCGCGCCGTCGCCCACCTCCTCGGCGAACGCGGCGTCTCCACCCGCGTGGTCACCACACTCGGGGCGGCCCGGGCCGCCGCCGGCCCCGACACCACGCTCCTGGTCGCCGTACCGGACCTGCTGAGCCGCCGTCAGCAGACCGACCTGCACGCGGCAACGGCCTCCTCCGGCGGACGCACCGTCCTCGTCGCGCCCGGCAGCTGGTCCGTCGAACGGCTCGCCCCCGGGGTCACCGCGGACCCCGCCACCAGTGGCGCGGACACACTCGCCCCGGGCTGCACCCTGCCCGAGGCCCGGCGGGCCGGCACCGCCGACACCGGCGGCATCCGCTACACCACCACCCGCCTCGACGCCGACTCCTGCTACCCCAGCGCACGCCTCGCCACCCTGCTGCGCGTCCCCGCGTCCTCCGGAGGCGGTGACACCGTCGTCCTGGGCGCGCCCGACATCCTCTACAACGACCGCCTCGACGAGCAGGGCAACGCGTCGCTCGCCCTCCAACTCCTCGGCTCCCGCCACCATCTGGTCTGGTACCTCCCCTCGCTGTCCGACTCCGCCGCCACCGATCCCGGTGAGCGGAAGAGCGTCCTTGAGCTGCTCCCCTCGAGCTGGCTCTGGGCCACCCTGCAACTCTTCATCGCGGCGGTCCTCGCCGCGTTCTGGCGGGCACGCCGCTTCGGCCCCCTCGTGCCCGAGAGACTCCCCGTCGCGATCCGCGCCTCGGAGACCGCCGAGGGACGCGCCCGCCTCTACCGCAAAGCCGACGCCCGCGACCGCGCCGCCGCCGCTCTCCGCGCCGCCACCCGCACCCGCCTGGCCCCCCTCGTCGGCGTCCCCGCCGCACAGGCACACACGCCCGAGGCGCTGCTTCCCGCCCTGCCCGCCCACCTCTCCGGTGTCGGACAGACCCCGCACTCCCTCCTCTTCGGACCGCCGCCCGGCGACGACGCGGCCCTCATCGCACTCACCGACCAACTCGACGCCCTCGAAAGAGAGGTACGCCGTTCATGATGGACCCGACCACCGACACCGCCGGGCAGAGCGGAGACCCCGGCGCCGCCCGGGCCTCCCTGGAAGCCCTGCGCGCCGAGATCGCCAAAGCCGTGGTCGGCCAGGACCCCGCCGTGACCGGCCTCGTCGTCGCCCTCCTCTGCCGCGGACACGTACTACTAGAAGGAGTCCCCGGGGTCGCCAAAACGTTGCTCGTCCGCACTCTCGCGTCCGCACTCGAACTCGACACCAAGCGGGTCCAGTTCACTCCCGACCTGATGCCGAGCGACGTCACCGGCTCCCTCGTCTACGACGCCCGCACCGCGGAGTTCTCCTTCCAGCCGGGCCCGGTGTTCACCAACCTGCTCCTGGCGGACGAGATCAACCGCACCCCGCCCAAGACGCAGTCGTCCCTCCTGGAGGCCATGGAGGAACGCCAGGTCACGGTCGACGGCACCCCGCGCCCACTCCCCGAACCGTTCCTCGTCGCCGCGACGCAGAACCCGGTCGAATACGAGGGCACCTACCCCCTGCCCGAAGCCCAACTGGACCGGTTCCTGCTGAAACTGACGATCCCTCTGCCGTCCCGGCAGGACGAGATCGACATCCTCACCCGGCACGCCTCGGGCTTCAACCCGCGCGACCTGCGCGCCGCCGGCGTACGCCCGGTCGCCGGCCCCGCGGACCTCGAAGCAGCCCGCGCCGCGGTCGCCAGGACGACCGTGTCTCCCGAGATCACCGCCTACGTCGTCGACATCTGCCGCGCCACGCGCGAGTCGCCCTCCCTCACCCTCGGCGTCTCCCCGCGCGGCGCCACCGCCCTGCTGGCCACCTCACGTGCCTGGGCCTGGCTGACCGGCCGCGACTACGTCATCCCCGACGATGTGAAGGCCCTCGCTCTGCCCACCCTGCGTCACCGCGTCCAACTGCGACCGGAGGCCGAGATGGAAGGCGTGACCGCCGACTCGGTCATCAACGCGATCCTGGCTCACGTCCCGGTCCCCCGCTGATGGCACTCACCGGACGCGCCGCCCTCCTCGCGGCCCTCGGCTCGATCCCCGTCGGCATCCTCGAACCGGGCTGGACGGGACTCCTCGCGGTCAACGGCCCCCTGGCGCTGGCCTATGCCTGCGACTACGCACTGGCCGCCCCGGTACGCCGTCTCCTACTGACCCGCTCCGGCGACACCTCCACCCGTCTCGGTGACACCGCCGACGTCACGCTCACGATCACCAACCCGTCCCGCCGCCCGCTGCGTGCCCAGGTGCGGGACGCGTGGCCACCGAGCAGTTGGCAACCGGGTACCGAGATCGAATCCTCCCGGCACCGGCTGTCCGTCCCCCCGGGGGAACGCCGGCGCGTGACGACCCGCCTTCGCCCCACCCGCCGCGGCGACCGGCAGGCCGACCGTGTCACCGTCCGTTCCTACGGTCCCCTCGGCCTGTTCTCCCGCCAGGGCGCCCACAAGGTGCCTTGGACCGTACGAGTTCTGCCCCCGTTCACCAGCCGAAAGCACCTTCCGTCGAAACTCGCACGATTGCGTGAACTCGACGGCCGCACGAGCGTGCTGACCCGCGGCGAGGGAACGGAGTTCGACAGCCTGCGCGAGTACGTTGCCGGAGACGACACCCGTTCGATCGACTGGCGCGCCACGGCCCGGCAGTCCTCCGTCGCCGTCCGCACCTGGCGGCCCGAGCGCGACCGGCACATCCTCCTGGTCCTGGACACCGGCCGCACCTCGGCCGGCCGCGTGGGCGACGCTCCACGCCTGGACGCCTCGATGGACGCTGCCCTGCTGCTGGCCGCCCTCGCCTCCCGCGCAGGCGACCGCGTGGCCCTGCTCGCCTACGACCGCCGGGTACGCGCCCTGGTCCAGGGCCGCTCAGCAGGCGACGTGCTGCCCTCCCTGGTCCACGCGATGGCGTCGCTCGAACCGGAACTGCTGGAGACCGACGCCCGCGGCCTGACCGCCACCGCCCTCAGGACCGCCCCGCGGCGTTCGCTGATCGTGCTCCTCACCACTCTGGACGCCGCTCCGGTCGAGCAGGGCCTGCTCCCGGTGCTCCCTCAACTCACTCAACGCCACACCGTTCTGGTCGCCTCGGTAGCGGATCCGCACATTGCCCGCATGGCACAGGCCAGGGGCACCGCGGAGGCGGTGTACGAGGCGGCGGCTGCGGCCCAGGCCGACATCGAGCGCCGTCGTACTGCGGAACAACTCCGCCGTCACGGGGTGACAGTGGTGGACGCGACTCCGGAGGATCTGGCGCCGGCACTCGCGGATGCCTATCTGGCACTGAAAGCGGCGGGCCGCCTCTGAAAAGGCGCGGTCCGCCGTCTCATGCCCTCTACGCCTCTACGGCCTCAAGGAGCCCTGAACGCAGAAAACCCCCGCATCGACCCGATGCGGGGGTTTTCCCAAAGATTGTTCGGCGGCGTCCTACTCTCCCACAGGGTCCCCCCTGCAGTAC
>NZ_JBVHWQ010000008.1:0-431036 GCF_055564315.1 Streptomyces sp. NPDC029151 | reverse complement strand
AGTTCTCAAGGAACGGTCGCTTCCTTTGTACTCACCCTCTCGGGCTTTCCTCCGGGCGCTTCCCTTCGGTCTTGCGTTTCCGACTCTATCAGATCCTTTCGGCGTCCGATCCCCGGTCGGCGGGGTTTGTCTTCCCGGCTGTTGGGCCGTTCCGACGTCTCAAACCTTAGCGGATTCTCCCGGTTGCTCATAATCGAGGCGGTGGAACTAATTCGTGCATGCGGACATGACTCGAATCCAGTCCCGATGGGAGACCGCGCCTGCGGTTTGCTGCTGTTGCCCGGCCGGCGATGACATCGCACTGTCGAGCCGTTACGGCTCGGGGCAACCTGAGCATGGTACGGAGCCCGCCGACGGGCGTCAAGCTTCGGCGGGCAGAGTCCTGGGGCAGGGGTCAGACGGGTTCGGCGCGCACCACCGCGGTGTAGGAGCCGAGGCCCATCAGGCGGGCGCCGGCGATTTCGCCGAGGGCGGTGTAGAGCGTGAGGAGGCGACCGGAGGCGGGGTCGAAGGCGACGTCCCTGACCGTTCCGTGCTCGACGCCGTGCTCGGTCAGGACCCGGCTCCCCAGGAGCCGGTGATGGGCGGGCACGCTGTCCTGCCCCTGCTCGGCCGTGACACGCGAGTGGACGATCACCGCGTCCGGGCCCACCGCCTCCACGGCACTCCACGCCAGCGCTTCGGCACGGTCGGCCCCTGACAGCCGCACCGCGGCCACCGTGGCGTTGCGTGCGTCGACGGTCAGGTCGGCCACCTTGCCGACGCTGGTCGCGTCCTCGGCAGTGATCACCGGTAGGCCGAAGGCCTGGGAGAAGAGCAACGCGGGTCCTCCTTCGTCGGGCGTCGCGGCGCCGGGTCAGCGGTGCCGCATGTGTGTGAGGAAGGCTTCGACCTGGGCGGCGAAGCTGGGCAGGTCGTCGGCGACGAAGCGCTGTGCCTGCGCGGGAACGACCAGGGCCTCACCGGAGACGGCCAGTGACTGGCCGCGGGGCACGAACACCTTGCGGTGCCGGCGGTCCAGCTTGTCGTAGGCGGCCACCTCGAAACCGACGACCCGCCCGCTCGCCCCCGTCTCGATGACCACGTCGGCCACGGTGCCGATGTCGGTGCCCTCTTCGGTGAGGACCGGGGCTCCCAGGACGCGGCCGCGATCGGCCTCACCGCGTCCGACGACCGCGTCCCGGTCCTCGAAGAGGGCCTGGCTGACGATCATCACCGCCGACGGCCCGACCGCGTGCACGCGGGAGAAGGGAAGGCTCTGTTTCAGCGGCCCGGCCAGCAGGCCCCGCCCGCTGAGGGTGAACCCGGTGATCCGGCCCGCCGGTCCGTCGAAGACGACGTCCTTGATCTGTGCCACCGCCTCACCGCCGAGTGTCACCACCACCCGGCCGGACAGTTCGGAGGCGAGTACGAGCGTGTTCACCGTCCGCCTCCCCGGCCGGCTCGCCCGCGGTTGACGGCGATCACCGTCCCCGATCGGCGCCGTGCCTGGACGAGGGCCGTCGCCCCGGCGAGCAGTGCCACCGCCGCGACGAGGGCGACCAGCCAGACCCACCACATCGTCATCCACCTCCCTGCCACCGGTCACCCGTCGTGACCGACGATGCGCTCAGCGACCTCTCCGTGGTAACCGGTTGCCCTCCGTACCGGCGGACACGCCTGCGTTTCCGTGGGGGATGCCGCGTGGATCGCGGGGGTGGGATTCCGAGCGGGTCACCAGCCGACCGGGGCCCCAACTGCGTTCGTTGGAGGCGTACTTGAGCTCGTCCTGCTCGGGTGCCTGGGGACGACCGTCCTGCGGTGACGCCGGTGAACGCCTTCCTGACGCCGGCCGGCCGCGCGGACAGGCGGCTCGTCCCCGATGTCGCCGCCCGGTACTCCACCGACGCTCGCCTTGGGCGCCGCCCCCCCCTAGGACGGGAACCGGCCTAGTTCGCGGCTAGCGTCGGCATCAGGTCGAGGCGTCCGCTCCCGGGAGGAAGTCACCATGTCCGTCAGGTCCGTTCCCCGCGGCTACAGCACTGTGACGCCGTGGATCATCTCCCCCGACACGGTGGGGCTCATCGACTACATGAAGAGGGCCTTCGGCGCGGAGGAAATCGCCTGCCTGGTCGGCGAGGACGGCAGCGTCGAGCACGCGGAGGTCCGGATCGGCGACTCGGTGGTGATGATGTTCGACGCGCGGCCCGAGTGGCCCCCGACCCCCGGCTTCCTCCGTCTCTACGTGGAGGACGCCGACGCCGTGCACCGTCGGGCGGTTGCGGCCGGCGGCACCTCGGTCACCGAGGTGACCCACCTGTTCTTCGGAGACCGGGTCGGCCGGGTGCGTGATCCGCTGGGCAACCTGTACTGGATCCAGACCCACGTGGAGGATCCGGACCCGCAGGAGATCGGACGCCGCCTCGGCGACCCGGAGTTCACCGCGGCGATGGCGTACGTCAGAAGCGCCGACTTCTTCCCGGGGCGGGCCGTGTGACGACGCGGGCGCGCGGGGCGGGCGGGGGCCCGCCCCGCGGGTGCCGGGGCGACGGCAGCCTTCTCCCGGCTCCTACTGGTCGAAGTAGCTGAGATCGCCCACGGTCCAGGCACTGACGTCCTTGATCGCGACTCGGTACATGCCCCCCGACTCCGGGATCCCGAGGCTGCCCTGCAGGATCCGGGCGAGATGGAAGTGCAGATGCGTGGGCGCCTCGTCGCCACCGGGCCGGTTCGCCCGCGGGCCGCGGGCGAAGACGTCCGAGAACGGGCCGAGACGGTCCGAGTCCTTCAAAACCTCCGCCACCCGCTCCCGCCACACGGCCTCGGGAGCCAGTCGGCCGGTGATGACGGCACCGCCGACGACCACGGTCAGCGACATCTGATTGCTTCGCTCGGACTCCACCGCGGCGGAGATGGCGACGAGCAGCTCATCCGGGTTCGACATGACAGCAGAGCTTATTCGGCCCGACCGTGCCGGCACCGCCCGCGGGGTGAGAACGGGGTGTGCGCGGGTGGCGGCGCTCGGCGCGTGGACGTCCCGCGTCTTCGATGAGGGCAGGGTTCCCGATCCGCTGAATGGATGAAAACTGCTTTAGTCAGGGTAGATTTTCACTCCCGGCGTGGGTACGCTTCTTCTCGAAGACACGGTCGAACGAGACCCGCCGGACGCGAACGGGCGGGTGGCTGACGAGTGGTCGGTCCCGAAGCGGACCCGAGAGGAACGGAGGAGCTGACGCCATCAGGATCGCCCGGTCCGAGGAGCGCTCGGCCCGGGTACCGCAAGACCCCGGATTGGATGGTGGTCCCCGGTCACGCAGCTGCGATCCCCCGCTCAGCGGCCCTGTCGGGCCGGCAGGCGGACACAGAAGGTCGGCACGGCGGTAGCCGCCGACAGATGGTGTTGAATTTCCTTCGGGGCCCTGGTGCCGTACGGCGCCAGGGCCCCTCGACGCGTTGCACAGCGAGGTGACATGACATCGGACAACCCCCTCAACGATCGTCTGGACGACGACGACTACCCCGCGTACACGATGGGCCGGGCGGCCGAGATGCTCGGCACCACCCCCGCCTTCCTCCGAGCCATCGGGGAGGCCCGCCTGATCACCCCGCTCCGCTCGGAGGGGGGACACCGCCGGTACTCCCGCTACCAGCTGCGGATCGCCGCTCGCGCCCGCGAACTCGTCGACAAGGGGACCCCGATCGAGGCCGCGTGCCGCATCGTCATCCTTGAGGACCAGCTGGAGGAAGCGCAGCGCATCAACGCCGAGTACCGCCGCGCCGCCGGCGAATCGGCGGCCGGGGCCGGTTCCGGATCTGGTTCCGGATCGGCGGCGGGAGCCCGGTCCGGAGCGGGAGCCGGGGCCGGCTGAGCTCGGGCGCGTCATGGGTTCTCGGCCCGTCGGGCGCCGATGTGGTGGGGGTCTCTTTGTCGGGCATATGATATTCCGTCGAGCGGGTAGGCGCGGCCTGACGACCTGCTCGCGGGAGCGGGCGCTGACGGCAGGGAGGGCCCGGGATGACGACGGTGCTCGTCGGTACGACGACCGGTTCCGGTACGGATTCCGGTACGGAGCTCCCGCAGATCGCGGATCCGCAGAAGGTCGCGCCCCAGGACGCCCGTGCGCTGACCGGGACGTTCCTGGACCGGCTCGCCGTGCTGGAGGAGGGGACGCCCGAGTACCAGTACGCGCGCAACACCCTCATCGAGATGAACATGTCGTTGGTGCGCTTCGCCGCCCGGCGGTTCCGCAACAGCGGTCAGGACATGGAGGACGTCGTCCAGGTCGGCACGATCGGTCTGATCAAGGCGATCGACCGGTTCGAGGTCTCCCGCGAGGTGCAGTTCACCAGCTTCGCCGTGCCGTACATCGTCGGCGAGATCAAGCGGTTCTTCCGGGACACGTCCTGGTCCGTGCACGTGCCGCGACGGCTGCAGGAGGCGCGTACCGAACTCGCCAAGGCGAGCGAGGAACTGCGCAGCCGGCTGGGGCGTGCCCCGCGGGTCTCCGAGCTGGCCGCGCTCATGAACCTCACCGAGGAACAGGTCGTGGAGGTCCAGGTCGCGGCGAACGGCTACCACTCCGCCTCCCTCGACGCCGCGATCACCGGTGACGCCGACGACGGCGAGGCTGCCCTCTCCGCGTTCATCGGCGAGGAGGACACCGCTCTCGAACTCGTGGAGGACTTCCACGCGCTCGCCCCGCTCGTCGCCGATCTGGACCAGCGCGAACGGCGCATCCTGCACCTGAGGTTCGTCGAGGAGCGGACTCAGGCGGAGATCGGCAAGGAGCTGGGCGTCTCCCAGATGCACGTCTCGCGGCTCATCTCGCGCATCCTGACGCGTCTGCGCTCGGGGATGCTCGCCACCGGCTGACCCGCGTCACCCCTGCATCGGATACGGACGGGGCAGGCGTACGACCGTCACGAAGAACTCGTCGATCTGCCGGACCGCCGCGATGAACTGGTCCAGGTCGACGGGCTTGGTGACGTAGGCGTTGGCGTGCAGCTTGTAGCTGCGCAGGATGTCCTCCTCGGCGGAGGACGTCGTCAGGACGACGACGGGGATGTGGGCGAGGTCCGGGTCGGACTTGATGCGCTCCAGGACCTGGCGGCCGTCGTACTTGGGCAGGTTGAGGTCCAGGAGGATCAGGTCGGGGGTCGGGGCCTGCGTGTGGGCACCCCGGCGGTAGAGGAAGTCGAGGGCCTCCTCGCCGTCGCGTACGACGTGCAGGGTGTTGCCGATCTTGTTGTCCTCGAACGCCTCCCGGGTCATCAGCTCGTCGCCGGGGTCGTCTTCGACGAGGAGGACCTCGATGGGCCGGGCGCCGGGCGTGGTCATGCGGGTTGTCCTTCCGGGGTGGTGTGGGCGGATGCCGCTTCCTCGGGCGCGGCGGGGACGCCGACCGGGGTGGTGGGCAGGGTGAAGCAGAAGCGGGTGCCGCCCGTGTGGGTGGCGTCGATCCAGATGCGGCCGCCGTGGAACTCCACGATCTTCTTGCACAGGGCCAGGCCGATGCCCGTACCGCTGTAGGCGTCCCGGCCGTGCAGGCGCTGGAAGATGACGAAGACCTTCTCGGCGAACTCCTCCGGGATGCCGATCCCGTTGTCCGTCACGCTCAGCCGCCATGTCTCGCTGCCGGCCTCGGCACCGGCCGCGGGTGCGGAGTCGCGCTCGCAGGTGATCTCGATACGGGGGGTGCGGTCGGGGTGGCGGAACTTGATGGCGTTGCCGACCAGGTTCTGCCAGAGCATGACCAGCAGCATCGGGTCGCCGGTGATCTCCGGCAGTTCGGCGGGGCGCTGGACGACGGTGCCGGACTCCTCGGCCGCCGCGGTGAGGTTGGCCACCGCCTTGTCCAGGGTCTGCCCCAGGGAGACGGGGACATGGGCGTCGTTCACCCGGCCGACCCGGGAGAAGGTGAGCAGGTCGTTGATGAGGGTCTGCATCCGCTTGGCGCCGTCCACGGCGAACGCGATGTACTGCGTGCCGCGTTCGTCGAGCTTGTCGCCGTACCGCTTCTCGAGCAGCTGGCAGAAGGAGGCGACCTTGCGCAGCGGCTCCTGCAGGTCGTGGGAGGCGACGTAGGCGAACTGCTCCAGCTCGGTGTTGGACCGGCGCAGCTCCACCGCCTGGGCGTCCAGGTCGGCTGCCTGCCGGGTGAGGTGCTCGTGCTGGACGCGGGAGGCGTCGAGCTCCGTCACCAGGCGCCGGCGCATGGCTTCGACGTCGTGGGACATGGCCCGGATGTCGGCCGGTCCCCCGGCGGGGATGTGGCGCCGGAACTCGCCCTGGGCCACCCGGCGCGACGCGGTGCGCAGGCCGGCCAGGGGCCGGGCGACCAGGGTGTGCACCAGTACCGCGAGGACGACGGCGGTGATCAGGAAGGCGGCGACCATGCCGGCCAGCACCCAGTTCCGTACGGTGCGGATGTGGGCCAGCTCGCTCCGGCTGTGGTCCCTGGCCTCCGTCAGGTGCCTGTTCTGGATGCCGAACAGGGCGCGGATGTGGTCGAAGGCCGCCTGGCCCCGTTCGGTGGTGGACTTGCCGGCCGGCCGTGGGGCGCCCGGGGTGACGCCGGCGATCAGGGGATCGGCGTACGTGCGGCGCCAGTCGGCCGCCGCGCGCTCGATGGTCTCCAGGTCTCGGCGCAGGACCGGCCGGTCACCGATGCGGCGCCGCAGTCGGGCGGCGGAGTCCTTCTCGGCCCGCCGTCCCTCGGTGTACGGGGTGAGGAACTGCCGGTCCGCGGCGAGGACGTAGCCGCGGGCGCCCGTCTCCTGGTTCAGCAGGGCGTTCTGCAGGCGGAGCGCCTCGGCGCGGGCCGGCTGGATGTCCTCTATCACCTGGTCGGAGACGCGCGCGGTCCGCGCCAGCAGCTCCGCGCCCACCACCGAGCCGGTCACCACGAGGGTGATCATCACGGCGAGCACCAGGTGGAACCAGCCCTGCACGGTGATGCGGCTGCGCCGGCCGGGGCTGGGCGATGGGGGGGACGTTGTCACCGTCGGGTTTCCTCGTTCACTCGGGCTGCCGGTGCCACCGCAGGTGCAGCACGGCCACGTCGTCGGCGAGACCGCCGTAGTCCTCGGCCAGTGCCTCGGCACGGCCGATCAGCTCGTCCACGAACGCCTCCGCCGGCAGGGTCGCCACCGAGCGGGCCAGGTCCCGAAGGCCCTGCTCGCCGAGCCGTTCGCGCCCGGGCCCGGTCCGTCCCTCGAACAGGCCGTCGGTGAAGAGGACGACTCCCGCACCGTCCGGCAGGGTGAGGTCGGCCACCGGCCAGTGGGCCGTACCGCTTGGCAGCACTCCGAGCGCCGGTCCCCCCGGTACCTCGATCCAGTCCACGCTGTCGCCGGCGCGCAGCAGCATCCCGGGGTGGCCGGCGCGCATCACCCGCGCCGAGCGGCCGTCCGGCAGCAGTTCCAGGCTGGTCAGGGTGGCGAAGATCTGCTCACCGGTGCGTTCGGCCACGAGGATCTCCTCCAGCGTGCTCAGCTGCCGGGCACCGGTGGCACCGCTGACCACGAGGGTGCGCCAGGCGATGCGCAGTCCCACACCGAGCGCCGCCTCGTCGGGGCCGTGGCCCGAGACGTCGCCGATCAGCACGTGCACGCAGCCGTCCGGTGTCTGTACGACGTCGTAGAAGTCGCCGCCGAGCAGCGCCTGTTCGCGGCCCGGCAGATAGCGGGCGACCACTTCGAGGCCCGTCGCCTCGCGGAGCAGCGGGGTGGGCAGCAGCCCGCGCTCCAGCCGGCGGTTCTCCTCGGCACGCAACTGGCCCGCCTGCAAGGCCGCGGCCGCCTGCTCGGCCAGTTTGCGCTGGATGGCGTACCGGACGGCTCGGCCGAACAGCTCCGCCTCGACGCGTCCTTTGACCAGGTAGTCCTGCGCGCCCGCGGCGACCGCCGCCAGTCCGGTGCTCTCCTCGGCCAGCCCGGTCAGCACCACGACCGCGACGTCCGCGAACTGCCGCACCCGGGCCACGCCCTCCAGCCCGTGGGAGTCGGGCAGGTGCAGATCCAGCAGGACGCAGTCCGGCGCCTCCGCCGCGAGGACGGCGCTCGCCTCGGCCAGGGACCGCACCCAGGTGAGCCGCATGCCCGGGGAGCAGTCGGCGACCAGTTCCTCCACGAGGAGGGCGTCCGCCTCGTCGTCCTCGACCAGGAGCACCGATGGCTCCTGCCAGGCCCAGGCCGCGCCCGCCACCGTGGCGGAACCAGGGGCGACCCGTACGCCGACGAGCCCATGTTGTGTCGGGAGCATCCGTCCCTGCTTCCCCTCCCACGCCTCGGCCGAGCCTCTCGGAGCTCCTCGTTGCCATAGGGCAATGAACGAAGCCTACTGGCCGCGATCCGTTCTGTCCCCCGGGGAGGCGATCGCGCCGGAGTGCGGATCTTTTTCCGGCCACTGCCGGGTGATCCGCGTGCGTATCGTCTTTCCGTGAGCCGTGGGCGGACGCGAGGCACGCCCGGCGGGCGGTGCGCTTGCCCTTGCCCCTCGGGCAACGTGCTTGTCCGGCGGCTCTTCGGGTACCGCGTTTGAATGAGGGTGGTATCCGTATGGGCAGGCCATTACTGAAAGCGATGTGTTCGTGACTCGTCTCACCGGCTTCGGGGACGACCAGCCGAACGGCCCGGGTGACGATCTTCTGTCCGTCGCCCGGGAGATCGCCGATGCCGTGGACGCTCTCGCGACCCTGTGGTCGGTGGCCGCCCAGGGGGCGAGTCTGCGGCTGTCGCCGCACCAGTTGCGGGCCCTGCGGATCCTGGAGGCCGAACCGGGGCTGAATCTCACCGCGCTGGCGGAGGGCATGGACATAGGGCCGCCGACCGCCAGCCGGCTGTGCGACCGGCTGGAGGCGGCGGGGCTGCTGGAGCGCATGCTGCACCCGCACAAGCGGCGGGAGGTGCAGTTGGTCCTCACGGGGCGCGGCCGGCAGGTGCTGGGTGAGGTGGCCGAGCGCAGGTCACAGGCGCTCGCCGCGGTCCTCGCCGGGATGGGGTCCGCCGAGCGGGAGGCGCTGAGCCGGGGGATGCGGGCGTTCCTGGGCGCTCAGGACGGTACCGGCGGCACCGGTCGTACCGGCCGCGCCGGCGGTGGCGGCCGGCAGGGCGACGGGCCGCGGGCCTGACCGGGACCGGCCGGGCGGTCAGGCGGTCAGGCGGCCGGGCGGTCAGGCGGACGGGCGGCCGTACCAGTCGAGGCAGACCACGGCCGCGTCCGACATCAGTTCGCTGCTGCCGTAGTGCTCGACCAGTCCGGCGATGACCGCGCGCGCCGTCTCGTGCGGCTGTGCCGGGCGGGTGGCGCCGAGGATCTGGCGCAGAACCTGCTCACCGAAGAGGTCGCCCGCCGTGGAGCGGGTCCCGTGCACCCCGGTGCTGACCGCGATGAGCCGGTCGCCGGGCTCGACCTGGAACGTCTGCTCGACGTAGAGGGTCTCCTCGAACATGCCGAGCGGTAGCTGCGCTTCCAGCTCTATCCGCTCGGTACGGCCGTCACGCTGCCGGAACAGCTGCGGAGAGCCCGCGTCGACCGCGTGCACCGTGCCGGTGGCCAGGTCGAAGTGCAGCAGCAGCGTGGAGGCGTACATCTTGCCGCCGTACTGGGCGTACACGGCCTGGTCGGCGAGGCACGCCTGGTCGGCGAGGCCTATGCCGGCGCGGCGGGCGTTACGCAAGGCGCCGACCGCGAGGCTGGTGAGCAGCGAGGCCTCGATGCCCTGTCCCATGCCGTCGGTGACGGTGAGGACGAGGTGGTCCGCGCTGGTGGACCAGTCGAAGTTGTCGCCCCCGATGGCGTAGGCGGGTTCGAGGTGGGCACCGATCACGAACTCCTCCCGGGCACAGCCGCGGCCGGGCAGGAGCTGCCACTGCATCTCGGCGGCGAGGGTGAGCCGGCGGGTGCGGCGGGCCTGGAGGTAGAGGTCGGTGTCGCGGCCCGCGGTGGCCACCTCGTGGCCGAGTGCCGTGGCGAAGTCGCCGAGCCGGAGCACGGAGTCCGGGTCGGTGGTCCCGGCGGGCAGCCGTACGCAGAGGACTCCCAGGCGGTCGCCGCGCACCGTGATGGGCAGGTGCAGCAGGTGGCCGGCCGGCTCGTGCAGGACCTCGACCACCGGTTTCTGGGTGAGGAAGGCACTGCCCGCCGGGCCCTCGTGGGCGGGGAGCGGAGTGCTGGTGTGCGGCAGGTGGGACACCGGTTGCAGGACGTTCAGTCCGTAGTCGGCGAGGAGCAGGGTCACCTCCTGCGCTCCGACCCGCTCGGCGAGCAGCCGGCGGGCCGTGGCGACCAGCGCGTGCGGCGCGGCGGCGCGCAATTGGGCTTCCGCGGACGGAAACGGTTCAAAGGCTGTCACGACATCCACCCTCTCGCCCTGTCTGCTCCACGCTACCGCCGACGGTGGACGTCAGGGTCCCACGGCGGACGTCAGGGTGTGGCACAGCAGCAGGCAGACGTCGTCGTCCCGCGCGCAGTCGTGCAGAAGGGGCTTGAGCAGGGCGTCGGCCGCGGCCTCCGGGTCCTGCTCCAGCTCGGCGGTGCCGAGGGTGCCCAGCGCCCGGGCGAGGCGCTCGATGCCGGGGTCGATGCCCTGCGCCCGGCGTTCGACCAGGCCGTCGGTGTACAGCAGGAGGGACGAGCCGGCGGGCAGGTCGGCCCGGTGGTCCGTGTGGACGTACGGCACCGGGATGCCCAGCATCACGCCCGGTCTGGTGTCGAGGACCCGTACCGTGCCGTCGGCTCCGCGCACCACGGCGGGCGGGTGCCCGGCCGACGCCCAGACCACCTCCGGTTCGCCGGGCCGGAAGCGGGCGATCATCGCGGTGGCGTACAGCTCGGGTTGGAGGTGCCGGAGCATGCGGTGCAGACGCGTGAGGATCTCCGCGGGGCTGTCGTTCTCGACGGCGTAGGCGCGCAGGGCGGTGCGCAGCTGGCCCATGACGACGGCGGCGTGCAGCCCGTGCCCGGTGACGTCCCCTATGACGGTGAGCAGGCTGCCGTCGGGCTGGAGGAAGGCGTCGTACCAGTCACCGCCGATGTTCAGGCCGCGGGTGGCGGGAAGGTAGCGCGCGGCCAGCAGCAGCCCGGCGGGAGCGGGCAGTTCGGTCAGCTGGGCGCGTTGCAGGGCCTCGGCGGTGTCGCGGTACTGCTCGTAGCGCAGGGCGTTGTCCAGGGCGATGCCGGCCCGGCGGGCCAGTTCGACCAGCATCACCGAGGTGTCCGGGTCGAAGCGAGCCCCCGGGGAGGTGAGGGTGAGGACGCCCAGCGGACGGCGGGCGATCAGGGGGATGGCCAGCAGGGGGCGCCGCGGGAACAGGACGGAGGGCGGGAGGTCGTCCACGCCGGGCAGCGCGCCGGGGTGGGCGGCGGCGTGCTGGGGACGGCCGGTGCGGGCGGCGGCCACCGCGGCCGCTGAGCGCGGGCGGACACCGCGGGGGTGTGCGCCCGTGGTCTCCTCGTGGTGCTGGTGCTGGTGCTGGTGCTGGTGCTGGGGCTGGTGGTGGGCGTGGTCCTCGCGTCCTTCGCCGTCCTCGGGGCCATCGCCGTCCTCGGGGCCATCGCAGCCCTCGCGGCCCCGGCCGGCCTCGCAGCCGTCGCCGTCGTCGCAGCCCTCGCAGCCCTCGCGGCCCCGGCCGGCCTCGCGGCCCTCGCCGTTCTCGCGGCCCTCGCCGTCCTCGCCGTCCTCGCCGTCCTCGCGGCCCCGGCCGGCCTCGCGGCCCTCGCGGTCGTCACGCTCCCCGCGTTCTTCGCTCTCCTCGTCGAAGAGCCATACGTCGAGGTGCTCCGCGTACTCCGGTACCAGGAGGTCGGTCAGGCGTCGCAGGATGGCCGGAGGGCTGAGGGATGCGGTGATGGCGGCGCTGGCGTCGCCGAGGAAGGTCAGCAGGCGCCGGGCCCGCTCGGCCTCGGCGCGTGCGGTCCGCTCGGCGTCCAGCAGGTCCTGCTGGACCAGTGCCGCGGCCTCCAGGTCGGAGTGCAGGGCCAGGACGCCCTGGTTGGTGTGGTGCAGTTCCTCCCGGTGCAGCCGGACGAGGCGCTCCTGCTCGTCCAGGACACGCAGGACGGCCGCGGTGTCCTCGTCGGCGCGCAGCAGGGCCTCGGGCAGCGGCGGATCGGCGGGCGGGCCATCCTGGGCGGGCCGGTGGCGCAGGGGGCAGACGAGGGTGGGCCCGTCGTCCGGGACCGGCGCGGACGAGGAGGCGACCGGCCGTAGCCACACGGCGAGCCGGGGGTCATGCTCGGCGGTGGTCTGCCGGACCAGGAGCAGCAGTTCCCATACGCCGCCCTCGCCGAGGCAGCGGCGCAGCCGTGCCGTGAGCGCCGTGAGGAAGCGGGCCCGGTCCAGGGCCGGCGCCCCTCCGTCCGCGGCGACACCGGCGACGGCCGCACGGGCCCGGGCCGCGTCGGCCGCCGACCCGATCTTCCAGACCTCCGGGTTCGCCGTCATGGGCATCCGTCCCGTGGGCCGGGTGCCGGAACGGCCGTCCGGGCGTCGTCGTGCGGGCGGCGGACGGCGCTGCCCGCGGCCCGCGCCCCGGTGCCGGCGTGGACCGGGATGTCACGGACTGGGATGTCACGGACCGGGATGTCACGGACCCCGCTCACGGCGCACCCGCGCGGGGGGAGGGCAGACCGGAGGCCCAGTCGGTGATGGTGACGGTGGTGCCCCGGCCGGGGGTGCTGTCGAGGGCGAATTCCTGGACGAGCCGTCTGGCTCCGCTCAGGCCCAGGCCGAGGCCGCCTCCGGAGGTGTAGCCGTCGGTCATCGCCAGGTCCACGTCGCGGATGCCCGGGCCGGCGTCGACGAAGGACAGCCGCAGCCCGCGTCGGGCGCCGTCGCCCAGGGGCGTCATCTCCATGTGGCCGCCGCCCCCGTGCACGAGGGTGTTGCGTGCCAGCTCGCTGACGGCGGTCACCAGCTTCGTCTGCTGCACCAGGCGGAACCCGAGGTCGGCAGCGGCCTGGCGCACCAGCCGGCGCACCCGGGACAGGTCCGCGTCCGAGCCGATGGGCAGGCGGGTGGTGGGGGCGAGTGGGGCATGCATCACGCACCCTCTTCCGGGTGAGCGGATGGGATCGCCGGAGTGCCGTGGCCCAGCAGGAACAGTGCTCTTTCGACGTCCAGGGCCGTCTCCAGGCCGGGCAGGACGAGCCCCAGCTCGACCAGGGTGACGGCCACCGCGGGACGCATGCCGGCCAGGATCGTGCGGGTGGCCAGCAGGCGTGCCTGCGCGGCGGTCTCGGCCAGGACACGGCCGAGGAAGGAGTCGACGATCTCCACGCCGGAGACGTCGATCACGACACCGCCGACCGGCGCCGGGCTGGACGCGATGCGCCGGGCGATGTCGTGCCGAAGCCGCTCGGCCACCCCGTCGTGCATTTCTCCCTGCAGGGTGACCAGCAGGACGTCTCCCAGCGCCAGCACCGGCACCGGCACCGGCGCCGGCGCGGGTCCCGCACGGGTGGCGGAGGGGCCCGTCACCGCGGGCCCGCTCCCGCGGCCGGACGTGGGGAGACGACGATGCCCTGCTGGCTGAGCGCGTGCGCGAGGGCGTCGGCGAGACCGGCCCGCGTGATGATCGACCCGAGGTCGATGCCGAGGTGGACGATGGTCTGCGCGATGGCGGGACGGATACCGGAGACGATGCAGTCCGCGCCCATCAGGCGGGCGGCGGCGACCGTCTTCATCAGGTGCTGGGCCACGAGCGAGTCGACGGTCGGTACGCCGGTGATGTCGAGGATCGCGTACCGGGCCCGCTCGTCCACGATCGCCTCCAGCAGGCTCTCCATCACGACCTGGCTGCGGGCGCTGTCCAGGGTGCCGATCAGCGGGACGGCGACGATGCCCTCCCAGACCTTGATGACCGGGGTGGCCACCTCCAGCAGCTGCTCGCGCTGCCTGGCTATCAGTTCCTCGCCGGCGCTGACGGTGGTCTCCATGACCACGAGACGGAGCGTTCCCATCAGGACCGTCAGCGCGAGCGTGCACGCGTGCGCGTGCTCGCCGGCGGTGTCCTCGAACTCGGCCCGCAGCAGGGCGACGGCCGGCTCGCGCAGACCGGCGACCTCGCCGGCGATCCGGGAGGGGCTGGACCCCGCCCGGGCCCGGGAGACGGCCATACGGCCGAGCTGCTCCCTGACGGCGCGGAAGCCCGGAGCCTCGACGTCCTCCAGCCGCCCGGTGCGGGCCACCTCGGCCAGGGCGTCCACCACCGCCTTGCACGCTTCGACCGCCTCGTCCCGGGAGACGGTGAAGACCGTACGGAACAGTGCGGCGTCCGCCCACCGCTGGGCGATCTGCTCACGGCGCCGTTCCAGGAAGGCGCCCAGATCCTGCGCCACCTCGGGTGTCGTGGTGTGCTCCGCCACCTGCATCGTCTCCCTGCTCGAGCGCCTTCGGCCGCCCGCCGGGCGAACCATCGGACAATTATTGCCGCACGACAAGCTGTGTGCGAGGTCATGGGGCGGACCACACGCGATCGTCACAACCGGGCGGTCCCGCCGCTCACGCGCCGGCCGGCCTCCCGTGCCAGTCCAGGCACACGACCAGGGCGTCGTCGTTCGGGAGGACCCTGCCGCGGTGACCGGTCAGCTCCCGCAGGATCGCGCGCGGCACCTCGGCGGCGGGCAGCAGCCGCGTGGAGTGGATCGCCCGGGCGAGCGCCGAGTCGCCGTACGCCTCCCCCTTCGGGGAGGACACCGCGTGCACCCCGTCGCTGACGAAGACGAGACGGTCGCCGGGCTCGGCCTGGAAGTCCTGGGCGACGTAGTCGGTCTCCTCGAACATGCCCAGGGGCAGCTGCGCGTCGAAGGCGATGCGCTCCACGCAGCCGTCGCGCAGCCGCAGCAGCTGGGGGGAGCCGGCGTCCACGACACGGGCCCGGCCGGTGGCCAGGTCGAAGTCGAACATCAGGACGGACAGGTAGCAGCGGCCCCGGTAGTGGGCGTAGACGGCCTGGTCCGCGAGGGCCGCCTGGTCGGCGATGGGGATGCCGGCGCGCCGGGCGTTGCGCAGCGCGTTGATGGCCAGGTTCGTCAGCAGCGCCGCCTCTATGCCCTCCCCCATGCCGTTGGTGACGTACAGCATGAGGTGGTCGGCGGTGGCGGACCAGTCGAAGTTGTCCCCGAAGATGGCGTACGCGGGCTCCAGTTGCGCCCCCAGCTCGTACTCGGGACGGGAGCAGGAGCGGCCGGGCAGCAGCTGCCACTGCATCTCGGCGGCCAGGGTGAGCCGGTCCTTGCGGCGCGCCTGCAGGTACAGGTCGGTGTCGCGCTCGGCCACGATCACCTCGTGCCCCAGCATCTCCGCGATGTCGGCCAGCTCCGGCTCCCAGCGGCGCACGGCCTCGGTGCCGGACAGCGTCACGGTCAGCACTCCGAGCCGGTCGCCGCGCACACTGACCGGAAGGTGCAGGCGCGCCCGCCCGTCGCGTCCGTCCTCGCAGTACGGCCGCTGGGAGCCGAAGGCACGGCCGGCCGGACTGCTGTGCACCGGTACCGGCTCCAGGACGTGCGGCAGCACCATCACCGGCTGCAGCACGCTCATGCCGTAGTCGACCAGGAACAGCTCGACGTCCTCCGCCCCGTACTGCTCCATCAGTACGGCACGGATGGCGTCGAGCAACGCATGGGGAGCCGCTGTGCGCAGCGCGCGTTCAGCGGCCACGAATCTGTTCATGGGGGATCTTCACCAATCCTTCGCCGGACAACGTAGGTGCCTCACCCAAGAGGCCGGGCTTCTGCAGAGCCGCGTCGGTCACCCCGGGCACCTGTGACCGGTGCGCACGCCTAGTACGCTGACAGGCGCCCCAGTGCCTGCGAGAGTGTGACCGTGACTGCCTTCCGCCGCCGCCCAGAGCCCGAAGAGGTCGCGCGGGTGACCACCACGGCCGTCGAGCTGCTGGAGGTCGTGTGGGGTCGCGCCTCGACCGCGCCCACCTCCGCGTCCCAACTGCGCGTGCTGCACATCCTGGAGCACCACGACGGGATCAACCTGCGCACCCTCGCCGAGTACCTGGCCTCCACCCCGCCTTCCACCAGCAGGCTGTGCGACCGGCTGCAGGCAGCCGGTTTCGTCGAGCGGATGGCGAGCCCGGGGGACAGGCGGGAGGTGCGCCTGCACCTCAGCAGCCGGGGCCGCGCCTTCCTCGCCGACCTGCGGGCCCGCAGGGAGACGGAGTTGCGGAAGGTGCTGGCGGATATGCCCGCCGCCAAGCGGATCGCACTGATGGAGGGGCTGGAAGCCTTCTGCGCCACCGCGGCGACGCAGATACTCGGCGACGCCTCGGACCCGGACAGCCAGACAGCCTGAGCCACTGTTCGCGGCACCGGCGCCACCGCCGCCTCTCGGCGAGGGTGGCCGGCACACGGAGCGGTCTCCGTCCACCGGAGCATTCCTGGTCCTTCCCCGCGCACGTCCGACACGGTTACTTTGTTGCCTGATGGCTATTGTTGTCAAACGGCAACAGTACGTTGCACGTCCCTTGCTCCCCTTCGGATACCCCGTGACGGCCCGATCTGCCGGGGGTGTGCGTCATGTCTCCGAAGGAGGGATGCGGCGCATGTCCGGAGCGATCGCGGGAAACCGCCGCCCGAGGCCGGGCGGCACGCGTCCGCGGGTACGGTGCCCCGGCCGGCCGGCCTGGCCGGGCTCTGAGCGGCCGGCGCCGACCGGATGCCCACGTCACCGACCCTGCCGGCCGGGGGGCTGGACTACCGGGGGCCTTGACTACCGGGGGGTGGACTACCGGGGGGGCTGATCCGCCGGTGACTTGTCCGATCGAGTCCTGGGGGGCCGGTGCCCTGTCCGCCGGGCGCTGGGCGGCCAGCCCCTGCCCTCTACCGGCCGGGGACCGGTCGGCTCGCGAGTTTGGGGTGGTCGGTGTCCGGGAGCCAGTCGCGCTGCGGTCGGTACTCCAGCCAGCGCCGGGCGCGGCCGGAGTCGGTGAAGCCGCGCAGCAGGGCGGCGAGCAGGGGGTGGCGGGACGACTCGCGCCAGGCCAGCGACCACGCGTACAGCGGGGTCGGCTCGACCAGCGGGATGGAACGCAGGCCCAGGTGCTCCGGCAGGGGCACGTCGGCGGGGAAGACGGTGAAGCCCTCGGGGGCGGTGTGCAGGTGCCGGGCCAGGTGGTCCAGGCCCAGGTTGGGGCCGTCATGCCGGCGCGTGATCCGGAACTCGTCGGCGAAGCGGCGCAGGAAGTCCAGGCGGTCCAGTTCGGCCGGGCACACCAGGACACTGTCGCGCAGGTCGGCCGGGCGCAGTACGTCGGCGGCGGCCAGCGGGTGGGACGGGCCGACCACCGCGTCGACGGGCTCCAGCCGCACCAGACGCTGGGTGAGTCCCGCGTCCCGGCCGTCGGGCAGCGGGTGCACCCGGCCGAACCCCAGGTCCGCTTCGCCGCGCAGCAGGGCCTGCGCCACGGACGGCCAGTCCCGCCCCGGTCCGGGCTCCCAGCGCACCGCGTCGAGCGCCCGTACCGCCTCCGCGACCGTGCGCATCGGCGCGAACAGATGGCCCCACGTCTCGATCCGTACGACCGGACCGGCGCCCGTCACCGTCGCGACCGCCCGCTCCCCCGCCGTCAGCACCTCGTGCGCGGCCGGCAGGAACCGCTCCCCCGCCTCGCTGAGCCGGACACCGCCGTGGCGCTCGAAGAGCCGCACGCCCAGCACCGCCTCCAGCCGCGCGACGCGTTTGGAGATCACCTGCTGACTGGTGTCCAACTCGTCGGCGGCCCGCCCGAAGTGCAGTGTCCCGGCGGTCGCGACGAAGGCGCGGACCAGCGTGAGGTCGAGGTCCATGCCGCTGACCTTATGCGACAACCCGGCGTTGTCGGTCGGACGGCCGGGTTGTTGGCCGGTGCGCCCCTCCGCGCGGTCCGATGGCCGCGGCAGAGACACCGGGGAACGGCCCCGGGCCGCCGAGGAGTTGAACCACCATGAAGGCGTTCGTGCCCACCGGGGACCCCGCCGAGCCGGTCGTCCTCGCCGACGTCCCCGAGCCGACACCCGGCCCCGGCGAAGCGCTGGTCAAGGTCGAGGCGTTCTCGGTCAACCGGGGCGAGACGTTCAAGCTGGAGAAGCCCGCCCCCGGCGACCGCCCCGGCAAGAACATCGCGGGCCTGGTCGTGCAGCCCGCCGCCGACGGCAGCGGGCCGTCCGGGATCACGCGGGTCCTCGGCCACCCCATGGCGGGCGGCTGGGCGGAGTACGCGGCGGTGCCGACCGGTGCGCTCGCCGAGTTGCCGGACGACGTCTCCGTGCTCCAGGGCGCGGCGCTGCCGCTGGCCGGGCTCACCGCGCTGCGGCTGCTGCGCGCCGCCGGACCGGTGCTCGGCCGACGGGTGCTGCTGACCGGCGCCTCCGGGGGCGTGGGCCACTTCGTCACCGAGCTCGCGGCCGCCGCCGGCGCTCAGATCACCGCCGTCACCAGGGACGCCGCACGCGGGAGCCGGCTCGCCGAACTCGGCGCCGCCGAGATCGTCCATGACGTCGCCGACGCCCGGGGCCCGTTCGACATCGTGCTGGAGTCGACCGGCGGGCAGGCGCTCCCCCGCGCGCTGGCACGGCTCGCCCGGCGCGGCACGCTCATCTGGTTCGGGCAGGCCGGCCGCGTACCGGCGACGCTCGACTTCTTCGACTTCTTCGCCGGGCCGGAGTCGGCCGTCATCCGCCACTTCCACTACCTCGACGCCGACACCCGCCTCGACGACGACCTGGCGACCCTCGTCCGGCTGACCGCCGAAGGCCGCCTGCACCCCGAGATCGGCCGCGTCTCGGACTGGGCCGACACCGCGACCACCCTCACCGACCTGCGCGACCGCCGCATCCGCGGCAAGGCCGTCCTCACCGTGTCCTGACCGCCGCGCCCCGGCCCACCCGTCCTGACACCACCCGCTCACGCACTCACGCACTCACGCACTCACGCCGGAAACGACCGGACGTGAGAACAACCTAAGGAGACGCACCGATGACCACCAACGACCCGCGGGCCGTCGTCATCCGCTACGTCGAAGCCGTCCGCGACGGCGACGCCGATGTCATCCACGACAGCTTCGCCGAGGACGCGACCTGGCACTACCCGGGCGACCTGCCCGTCTCCAAGGTGTGGCGCGGCCGCGACGCGATCGTGGGCGACTTCCTCGGCAGCATGGGGACGGTCTTCGTCCCCGGCACCGTGGAGATCGAGCTGGTCGGCACGATCGCCGAGGGCGACCGCGTGGTGGCCGAATGGACGTCCAGGGCCGAGACCGTCCACGGCGGCACCTACGACAACCGCTGCCTCGGCATCTACACCGTGCGCGACGGCAGGATCGTCTCCGTGGTCGAGTACGCCGACACCCACCACGTGGCCAAGACCCTCTTCGCCGGCGCCGACACCGCGGCCGTGCCCTCCCCGTCGGCCGAGTAGGGCCTCCGCCCGCCGGTCCGCGAGACGACACGGCGGCTCGCACGGCGGCGCAGGGGACACAGGCGACACGGACGGGGGAGACGGGGGACACACGGGCGGGGAGGCCGGGGAAAAACGGGCGGGGAATGACCCGCGCGGAGGGCCGAGGAAATCTGTATCGGCGAGCCCACATCTCCGGGTCCGTCGGAGTTAGGGTTGTCGGACGACGCGGATGGTGCCGGATCCTACGGAGGCCGGCGCCAGGCACACCCCGGGCCCTCGCCGCGTCCCCGAAACGAAGGTGCTATGCCCGCTGAGAACGCCGCTGTCGCCGGCAACCTGGACGACGACGACTACCCCGCCTACACCATGGGGCGGGCCGCCGACGTTCTCGGCACCACTCCCGCCTTCCTCCGGGCCGTCGGCGAAGCCGGGCTGATCACCCCGCTCCGCTCGGAGGGCGGCCACCGCCGCTACTCACGCCGCCAGTTGCGCGTCGCCGCCCGTGCCCGTGAGCTGGTCGACCAGGGCACCCCCGTGGAGGCCGCGTGCCGCATCGTCTCCCTCGAGGACCAGCTGGACGACGCCCTGCGCCTGAACCGGGACATGCGCCGGAAGCTGGACCAGGGGCCGGGCGGGCGCGGCGCGGATATCTAGTCTCGCCACTGCAGAAATACCCACAGGCGCGGCAGGATGATTGCGGGACACCCGCGAAAACGTCTCGCCGCGTCCATCCGGCCTGTGTTAGCGTGATAGCAGTTGCAGTTTTGGTTGCCAGAGATTCTTTCTTTGCAGAGCTTTCCGGATCTTTCCGGAGGGGTGATCATCGCGGCGACTCGGCTTCGCAAGGTGCGAAGTCCGGCACTGCCCCCCAAGGGAGATTCAATATGGCATCTGGCACCGTGAAGTGGTTCAACGCGGAAAAGGGCTTCGGCTTCATCGAGCAGGAGGGTGGCGGCCCGGACGTCTTCGCCCACTACTCGAACATCGCCACCCAGGGCTTCCGCGAGCTTCAGGAAGGCCAGAAGGTTACCTTCGACGTCACGCAGGGCCAGAAGGGCCCGCAGGCCGAGAACATCGTTCCCGCCTGACGCTGACGCGAACGCGTCGTGAGCCCGTGGCTCACGCATGATGTGGCTGGGGCCCGCGCTCTCGGGGTGCGGGCCTCAGCCCATTCATCATTTCAGCCGCATTCCGCCGGCTTTTCTTTTTCTTTTTACCTTCGGCTCATTCTTGCGAATCCTCGCGCGGTCGTCACCGGCGGACGGAATTCCTCGATACGCCGCATCGAGGAAGGTTCCTTCATGAACCGCACCCGTCGCTCGGACAGGTCCGCGCGTTCGGCGGGCTCCGCTTCCGGCAGCCGCTTCCGTACGCAGGGCACGGGCCGGCAGGGCCCCCGCCCCGGCACCGGACGCAAGACCGGCCAGGGCGCACGCCCCGCCCCCCGCCGTCAGGAGTTCGCCCTGCCGGTCACGCTCACCGAACCGCTGCCGGCGGTCGAGACCTTCGCGGAACTCGACATGCCCGCACGGCTGCTGGCCGCCCTGAGCACCGAGGGCGTGACCGTGCCGTTCCCGATCCAGGGGGCCACGCTGCCGAACGCGCTGGCGGGCCGCGACGTCCTGGGCCGGGGTCGTACGGGCTCGGGCAAGACGCTCGCCTTCGGCCTGCCGGTGATCGCCCGTCTGGACGGGCAGCGGGCCCAGCCCGGGCAGCCGCTCGCCCTCGTCCTCGTCCCGACCCGGGAACTGGCCCAGCAGGTCACCGACGCGCTCACCCCGTACGCCCGCGCGCTGCGGCTGCGGCTCGCCACCGTGGTGGGCGGGGTGTCGATCGGCCGTCAGACGAGTGCGCTGCGCGCCGGCGCGGAGGTCGTCGTCGCGACGCCCGGCCGCCTCAAGGACCTCATCGAACGCGGGGCCTGCCGGCTGGACGAGGTCGCGGTCACCGTCCTGGACGAGGCCGACCAGATGGCCGACATGGGCTTCATGCCGCAGGTCACCGCGCTGCTCGACCAGGTCCCGGCCGACGGCCAGCGGTTGCTGTTCTCGGCCACCCTGGACCGCAACATCGACCTCCTGGTGCGCCGCTACCTGCACGACCCCGTCGTGCACTCCGTCGACCCGTCCGCGGGAGCGGTCACCACGATGGAGCACCACCTGCTGCACGTCCACGACGACGACAAGCACACCGCCGCGACCGAGATCGCCGCCCGCGACGGACGCGTGATCATGTTCCTGGACACCAAGCACGCGGTGGACCGGCTGGCCAAGCACCTGCTGTCCGTCGGTGTGCGGGCCGCGGCCCTGCACGGCGGCAAGTCCCAGCCGCAGCGCAACCGGACGCTGGCGCAGTTCAAGGGCGGCCAGGTCACGGCTCTGGTGGCCACCAACGTCGCCGCCCGCGGCATCCACGTCGAAGGCCTGGACCTCGTCGTGAACGTCGACCCGCCCGGCGACCACAAGGACTACCTGCACCGCGGCGGCCGTACCGCGCGTGCCGGCGAGTCCGGCACCGTCGTCACCCTCGTCCTGCCGCACCAGCGGCGCGCGATGGACCGCTTGATGGCCGACGCCGGCATCACCCCGAGCACCGCCCGGGTCCGCCCGGGCGAGGCCGAACTGCACCGCATCACCGGCGCCCAGATCCCCTCCGGCGTGCCCGTCACCATCGCCGCGCCGGCCGACGGTCCGCGCGAGGGCAACGGATCCCCGGGACGGCGCCGCAGGGGCCGGACCACCGCCGCCCGGGGCCGTCGGCCCGCCCGGAGGAACAACCCGTAGCAAGGAGGCACCCATGCGCTGTGTCATCGCCCGTTTCCCGTTCGACCTGATCAAGAGTGAGGTCGAACAGTCCATGAGCGGCATCACGCCCGAACCCGTCACCAGCGTCTCCGTCACCATCGGCTCTCACGTCTACCCCGTGATGCAGGTCGGAGAGGTGATCACCAGGCAGAACCGCCGCGACTTCACGGTCACCGAGATGCGCCGGGCCCTGACCCGCCTCGGCTTCACCTGCCACGACACGCCCCCGGTCGCACCGACCCAGGCCTCGCTGGCCGGGGAGGACCCGCTCGGCTGGTGACGCGGCCGGTAACGGTCCCGGGCGGCGGCACCACGGCCCGGGACGCCCGGAGCGGTCCACGCCCGTTCACGGCGTACGGCTGGGAATCACGCAGTTCCTCGGCTGTTCCCGGCCGGTGGGCCAGCCCAGACCGACGAACTTCAGCTTCCCCCGGCCGCTCTGCCGGCCGGGGTCCAGTTCGACCACGGCCACCGGTTTGTCGTAGGCGTTGCCGCCGCTGGTCAGGCAGATCAGGCCGCTCGTGCCGTGCACCCGGTGCCGGGACTGGAGCTGGGACCACTCCCTGCCGACGTCCTCCGGACGGGGCACGGTCCCGGCGTTGCCGCTCTGCATCTGGTGCAGCGCGGTGCCGATGGTGACGAGGCCGTCGTAGACGAGCATCGTCCGGGAGTCCTCCAGGTCCGGGCCGGGGCCGAGGTCGACGCCCTGTCGACGGGTGGACCCGATCAGGTTCCGCAGGCCGTCCAGGGCCGCCTTGGGCTCGCTGAGGTACTGGGGGAGTTCGTTCGCGGTGGGCCGGCGGTGGTGGGTCCTGGCCCAGCTCCGGGTCCAGCCGGCCAGCTCGGTGGTCCAGGCGTCGGGGTGCGCGGGGGCCGCGTACTGCACGGTCACCCTGGGCCTGCCGTCCGTACCGCGCAGCTGCTCCCAGTCCTTCTCCTTCATGTCCTGCCGCAGCGAGGCCGCGTCGGAGCCGCTGACGATCGTGTAGTGCCGGTTCTCGCAGCCCACCTGGGCGAGTTTCAGGGCGAAGATCCGCAGGTGCAGGGCGCGTCCCGCGAAGTAGACGGTGTCGGCGTCCGAGTCGCAGATGTTGTTGGCTATCTGGGTGAACTGGTTGCCCGTCGAGCCCGCCTCGTCGATCGCCGGGGACTCGAAGGACATCGGGGCGGGACCGGGCGGCCCCTTCTCCTCGATGCCGCTGAACGCCTTCGCCAGCGACTCGTCGTAGTTGTCCGGCCGGGTGTCGTGGACCAGCACCGTCCTGCGGTTCTCCCGGCCGCGGTCGCCGTTGAAGTCGGCCAGCGCCTGCGCCGCGTCGCCGTTGGTGGGGATGATGCGGGCCAGTCCGGGGAACCGCGGCTTCGCCATCCCGTCCGCCCCGTCCTCGTTGGCGATCTGGTCGCCGCTGATCCGGGAGGCGAGCACCGGGACCTTGTGGTCCGTCAGGCGCCGGACCGCGTCCTCCGTGCTGTCGAGACTGAGGTTGAACCCGGTGACGGCGCGCAGCCGGTCCTCAGGAGAGGCGGCCATGCGCAGCAGGGTGTCCACGACCTTCGCCTGCTGCCCGTAGTCCCGCCCGGGGTTGGCGAGGACCAGCCGGATCCTGGGCGGTTCCCCCTCGCCCTTGTTGGCCTGGAGCTGGCCCAGGTAGGCGCCCTGGAGGTCGCTGCGCATCTGCCGCCGCAGCGCCGGCCTGTCCGACTGGAGCGGCGTCATCATCGCCACGGTCACATGGGGCTGGCCCTCGATCCTCCTGTTCTCCTCGGCGATGGCCCGGGCCACGGCGCTGATCTCCGGGGTGCCGAAGTCGTAGCCCTCGCCGTCGACGCCGATGCACTCGCCGCCGATCCGCTCGATCCCGTCGGCGCAGGTGTCCGGTTTCATGAGCTGGGACCAGCCGAACCAGCCCGCCGCCACGGCCACCGCCGTGATCAGGATCGTGTAGAGGAACTTCTTCCACCTGGGCATCCCCGCTACCTCCGTCGCCCGAGCTGTTCGGTGCAGGTACAGCGCAGCAACGGCTGCTCGTTCTCCGCCAGGGCGCTCCAGTCGGCGGCCGTCCGGCCGAGCTGTCCGGCGCCGTCGAACTCCATGATCGAGAGGAGGTCCAGCAGCTTCTCCAGGGTGCCGGCCGTCTCCTTCCCGGTCGGCCGGGTGCGCTCCTCGCACAGCCACACGGCGTGCAGCAGCTGGTCGACCGTGCGGCGCAGCGCCGGCCCGGCCACCTCCACCCGGCCCTCGGCGCGCTGCCGGCGCGCGTCGACGCCGCCCGGGTACGGCGCCTGGGCGATCTCCAGCAGCTCCGCGCACCACTCCGCGGGACGGCCGGGCAGCGTGGCGGCCAGGTGGCCGACCACGTCGTCCACGCCTCCGGAGACCAGGTGGTGGTTCATCCGGTGCGCCACGACCGAACGGAACGCGCCGCCCCGTGCGCCCTCCGGCCATCCGGTGTAGTGGTCGCGCAGCAGGTGGTGGTCGGCGTACCAGGCGGCGCCGTCCGGGCGCAGCCGGTACAGCCGGTGCACCAGGAGCTGGCGCAGCCCGAAGTCCCCGATGAAGTGCCGTTCGCAGGCGGGCCACCCGGTGTCGGTGAGCAGCTGGGCGACGTGGTGCGCCGTCAGGCGGTGGACGCGGCCGGACTGGTGGTGGCGCAGCAGGACGTCCGCGCACTCCTCGTCGTGCGCCACCGACAGGTGGGTGAGCAGGTCGAGCCACTGGTCCCGGTGCTCGGCCGGCAACCGCACCGGCAGCTGGTCCAGCACCAGTTCCTTCAGCAGGACGTCCGCCACGGGCCGTTCGGGGCCGCCGTCGCCCGGGGACCGCAGCGGGGCGTCGAGGATGTCCCGGTCGTTGGCGTCCGCCTCCATGCGGAACGCGGCGACGGCCTCGGCCAGCCGGATCACCGTGTGCGGCCGTCCCCCGCTCAGCCGGGCCACGGCGGCGTCGACACGGCGGCGATGGGCGCCGCCCTCCGGCTCCGCCGACCGCTGTCTGCGCTCGGTCTCCCGGCGGAGCTGGTCCCCGGTGAGGTACGGCATCCGCAGCAGGAGCACCCCGCCGGCCAGCGGGGCCCGGTCGCCGTCGGGGCCGGTGCGCCGGGTCCAGGTGGGCGGTACGCCGTCGGCGGGCCGGAACTCCGCCGGCGCCGGGAGCTCGCGGGGCGGCAGTCCCCCGTACAGGAAGGCGCCGCCGTCCGCCCGGCGGGCCGTGCCGACGACCACCACGCGGTCGCGCCGGCCGTTGCGGCGGTCGTCGAGCACGGCGCGCAGCAGCCGCTCGCCGAGCGGCGTGTCGGCGCGGTCCAGCAGCAGCGCCGGGCGGCCGACGCGGCGCAGCCAGCCGGAAGCCGACGCGTAGGCCGCCTCCAGGTCCTCGCGCAGGGCCCGGAAGAGGAAGCTCTCCGCCAGCTCCCGCCCCTCGCCGCCGGCCCGGAAGTCGGCGGCGAGGGCGCGCAGGCCGTGCTCGGGCTGGTCGGCCGCGTTGGGGTAGGCGCCGTAGATCCGGGCCAGCTCGGCCTTGCCGCGGGGGGCCAGGCCGGCGAAGAGGGCGTCGATCAGCGCGGTGCTCGCGGAGGCCGAGTAGGGGTCGAGGGTCTGTCCGGCCAGGGTCGTCAGCAGGTTGCGGACGGCCCCGCCGAGCACACCGCGCCAGAAGTCGCCCGCCGCGAGGCCGCGCAGCCGCTGGCGCTGGGGGAGGTCCGCGTACCGCTCGACCTCGGTGGCCACCGCCTCCGGGGTGCCCTCCGCGACGCCGGTGGCGATCACCGCGAGCCCCGCGAAGAGCCGGGGGAAGGCGAAGGAGCCGCCCGTGCCCTGCCAGGTGGAGAGCCGCCGGGCGGCCTCGACGAGCAGCTCGGTCGCGGCCGAGCGGGCGTCCGGCTCCGGCTCGGCCCGGTCCGCGTGGAGCGGCGAGCCGCAGTCCAGGTGGATCACCGGCACCTTGGCGGCGAAGCGGTCGCGTACCGTCCGCAGCAGCCGCGCCTTGCCCATGCCCGGGCCGCCGGTGAGCAGCACCACGGGAAGGTC
Organism: Streptomyces sp. NPDC029151; assembly: GCF_055564315.1. NCBI lineage: Bacteria > Bacillati > Actinomycetota > Actinomycetes > Kitasatosporales > Streptomycetaceae > Streptomyces > Streptomyces sp. NPDC029151. The sequence continues at coordinate 404,833 of NZ_JBVHWQ010000008.1, read as the reverse complement.
CGGGCCGTACAGGGGCTCCCGGCCGCCGCCCGACGGTGACCGTCCGAGCAGGCGCGCGAAGAAGCCTTCTTCACCGAGGAGTTTCTCGAACCCCAGGTCTTCACACACGGATCCCTCGTGGATGCTCGCCCGCCCGTGAGCGGGTGATGTGGCGCAGAGAGATCAGTGGAACACGGAGCGTTCGCTTCCGCCAAGAGTGGTCACAGGAAAGGAAGTTGGCGGGAGCGGGAGGTGGGACGAGACCGCGGGGGCGGGGCCGCGCCGACGCCCCCGCGAGGCCGTGACTCCCCTACGTCGTGGGGTACGCCGCCGTACCGGCCTCGCGGAACCGGTGGCGGCGGCGAGCACGTCACGCCGCCAGCGCGCGCGCTCCGCCCGCCGTTCCGGCGTGGGGCACCTCCGCCCAGACGCTGCGGCCGGTCAGGCGCCGCAGGACGGGGAGTTCGCGGGGCGCGGGGACCGCGCGGGCGGGGTGGGCGATGGCGCAGTGGGCGAGGACCCGGCCGAGGGCCTGGCGGATCGATGTGCCCGGCAGATCCACGCAGATACGTTCCTCCGCGTAGGCGCGGACCAGCTCGTGCAGCCGGAACCGGCCGGGTTCGGGCTCCGTCAGCAGGTGCGCCGCGGTGAGGGCGTCGAGGTGGTCGCGGACGGTCCGCTCCCCCTCGCCCGCGAGCGCGGCGGCGCCCGCGAGGTCGGTGCGCGGCAGCGGGTGCAGGGCGAGGAGGCGCAGCAGCCGGCGCGCGCCCGCGGTGAGCCGTGCGTCGGAGGCGGCCAGCGCGCTGCGGGCGCCGTCCTCCAGGGCCAGGGTGATGACGGGCTCGCGGTCGTAGTCGTCCAGCGTCCAGCCGGGGTGGTCCCGCATGTGCCGGCCGATCACGGTCAGCGCGAGCGGCAGGTGGCCGAGGTCGGCGGCGATCCGGCGCAGCGCCCCGGTGTCCGTGTCGTCGCGTCCGGCCCCCGCCGTCCTCCGCAGCAGCTCCACCGACGCGGCCGGTGCCAGCGGCGGCACGGACAGGCGCGTGGCACCGGGCGGGCACAGGGCCCGGCGGCTGGTGACGAGGACACGGCAGCCGGGGTCGTCCGGCAGCAGCGCGCGGATCTGGTCCGCGTCCGCCGCGTCGTCCAGGACGACCAGGGCGCCGGTCCCGGCCAGCAGCCGCCGGTACAGCGCGCACCGGGTGTCGGCTCCGTGCGGGACGCGGTCCCCGGCGACCCCGAGCAGCCGCAGGAACGTCTCCAGTACCGCGGCCGGGTCGGCGGCCGGGCCGCTCGGGGCGTGTCCGCGGAGGTCGGCGAAGAGGACGGGGGTGCCGGCCGGCCGTCGGGCGTGCAGCCGGCGGGCCACGTGGAGGGCGAGCGAGGTCTTCCCCACCCCGGCCGGCCCGTCCAGCACCACGACGCCGGCCGGGCCGTCCGCCCGCAGCGCCGCCGCGGTTCCGGCCGCCGGCCGGGCGCGGCCGAGGAACACGGCCGGGGCGGGGGGCAACCGGTCGTAGGCGCTGACGCGGGCGGCCGCCTCGGCCTCGCCGAGCACCGTGCGCAGCGCCTGCCGCCACGGGGAGACGGCGGCCTCCTCACCGCGGACGAGCACCCGGACGACGGCCAGTAAGAGGTCCGAGTTGGGGCGCCGGCGGCCCAGCTGGAAGCAGTTGCCGACGGTCGAGCGGGCGGGCCACTCGTTGCGCGGCCGGCCGGCCCGCTGCCAGTCCCGGTGGACTCGGCGGGTGATCTCGGTGATCGACGGGTTGCCGGCCCACGCCTTCAACAGCCGCAGCTGCGCGATGAACTCGTCCATCGTGCGGGCTTCTCCCGGGTCCAGTACCTGCGGCACGAACATCCTCCCCCATGGGACACCTGGCCACGATCAACTTGGAACGATCAACTTGGAACAGTCGTTTCAAGTTAGAGGACGGAGGGTCTCGGCTGTCAAGCGGTTCCCGGGTTCCGGACACGCCGCCGGCAGGTTCCGGACGCCCCGTCAGGGCCTCACGCGGCCGCCGGCCGGCCGAGGGAGCCCAGCGCGGCGGCCACGGTGCCGTACAGGGCCCGCGCGTCGGCACCGGCGCGGGAGCGCAGGTTCACCCCGTAGGCGAGCAGGGCCAGCAGGTCGGCCGCGGCGGCCGGGTCGGCGCCCGGGGCCAGCTGCCCGCGCCCCTCGGCCGTGACGAGCGCCGCGTACAGCGCGTCCCGCAGCTCCTGGTGGTGCCGGTCGAGGACGGCCCGGACCTCCGGGTCGCCGTTCTCGGCGCCCGCGTGGGCGTTGGAGACCATGCACCCCCAGCGGGCGTACTCACCCGCGCAGCGCGCCTCGATCAGGCCGTCGAAGAACTCGGCGACGGCGGGCAGTCCGCGGTCGTCCTCCGCGAGCCGGCGGAACACCGGCCGGGAGCGCAGCTCCAGGTAGCGGCGCAGCGCGGCCAGGTACAGCTCCTGCTTGCCGCCGAACGTGGCGTACAGGCTGGAGCGGTTGAGGCCGGTCGCGGTCACGATGTCCTGGATCCCGGTGGTGGCCATGCCCTGCTTCCAGAACAGCCGCACCACCGTGTCCAGGGCCGCGTCCGGATCGAAGTGCTTGATGTCCGGCATGTCCCACCCACCATCTTGAAATCCTGATTCCAAGATACTCGCCGGGCCTCGCGCGGCAAAGGCGTCCAGGTTCGTCCACGATGCGCCACCGCGGACGGCCCCGGCGCGATCCTGCGGCCATGACCCGCATACCCCCGCTGTGGCGGGCCGCCTACGGCCGCCAGGCACCCCCGCCCCTGCGTCTGCTGGCCCGTACGGCGGTCCGCCTGCGCGAGTTCGTGCGCGCGCTCGCCCTGGCGGACCACCGCCCGTTCACGACCCTCTGACCGTCGACACGCCTGGCGCCGGGCCACACCCTGCCGCTATCTTGGAACGAACGTTTCAGGTAAGGGCGTCGGCCGCCGCCCGGGAGGAGTCCCCCATGACCAGCCTCAACGCCGAACTGCGCACCTTCTACGAGGCCCGCCAGCAGCAGATCCCCGCCGAGGTGCGGGAGATCATGCAGCGGGCGGGCCGGGAACTCGCCGACTCCGGGCAGGCCGACCACGCCCTCGCCGTCGGCGACCGCGCCCCCGGGTTCCGCCTGCCCTCCGCGTCCGGCCGCACGGTGGCCCTGGAGGAGCTGCTCGCCGAGGGCCCGGTCGTGCTGACCTTCTACCGGGGCGCCTGGTGCCCGTACTGCAACATCGCGCTGCGCGCCCTCCAGCGGCACCACGACGGCATCACCGCCCGGGGCGCCCGTCTCGTCGCCGTCTCCCCGCAGATCCCCGACGAGTCCCTCGGCCTCACCGAGAAGCACGGACTCGCCTTCGAGGTGCTCAGCGACATCGGCTCCGACACCGCCAAGCAGTACGGTCTCGCCTTCGACCTGCCCGACGACCTCGCCGCCGTCTACGACCGGCTCGGCTTCGACCTCCAGCGCGTCAACGGCGGCCACCCGCGCACCCTGCCGCTGCCGGCCACCTACGTCATCGACCGGGCGGGCACCGTCCGCTGGGCCTTCGTGGACACCGACTACACCGCCCGCGCCGAGCCCGCCGACGTCCTCGCGGCCCTCGACGAGCTGGACTGAGCGCCGCGGACAGGGGAGTTCACCGTACGGCCCAGGTGAGGGAGCCGGCCGCGCGGGCGCGCACCGCCGGGTCCCGCAGGGCGGCCGTACGGTCGGTCACGGCCGCGGTGACCCGGTGCCCGTGGCCGCGGACACCCAGCGCGCGCGGGGTCACCGAGCGCAGGCCGGCCGCCCACGGGACGGCCTTGCCGTCGACGGACCAGGTGAGGCGGAGGTCGGCGAGGCCGGTCAGCGGGGCGAGGCGCACGGTCAGCGGCCGGCCGGCACGCACCGGCTCGGCGGTCGGGACCGAGGAGGTCAGCGCGTCCGCGTCGGCGTAGAAGCCGTCGATCATCGCCTCGCGTCCGACGACGCTGAACTCGGTCGAGGCCAGGGTGCGCATGATCGACGTGTCGGTCGGACGGTGGATGCCGGTCTCGTAGTAACCGCCGCCCTCGTACGTCCCGACGACCGAGCCGGTCGGGTCCTGGACCCCGGCCCAGCGGGCCCACTTCGCCTCGGCCGGGTCGCGCGGCAGGGTGAGGTTGGCCGCGGCGGGCTCCTGGGACCAGGGGTAGGCGCCGTAGCCCGGGTACTGGTACTCGTCGGCCAACCCGCCTATGGAGTGGCCCAGTTCATGGGCGCCTATGAGGTACGACCGGTCGTTCCCGGAGGACATCGTCGCCACGCCGTGGAAGGGGGAGCCCGGCGGCAGGTCGGGGGCGGAGTAGCCGGCTCCGCCGTACTTGGCGGAGTGGGCGACGACGAAGACGACGTCGGCGTCCGGGGCCAGGGCGGCGTACCGCGCGACCGCGCCCGTATCCACGCACAGCAGCCGTTCGATGCCGTCACAGAAGAAGGACGAGCCGAGCGCGGTCCTGCGCACCACGTCCGCCGTGGGGTCGCCGGAGACCCCGGACTCGGCGGAGACGGCGTCGACCAGCCAGACGTTGAAGAGGCCGCGATAACTCCGGTACGGCTCGATCCGGAAGATCGCGTCGAGTTTCTCCTCGGCGTCCGCCGCGAACTCGGCCTGCTCGTCGGCGGTGTAGCCGTCACCCATCACCACCAGGTCCAGCCGCCCCGACACCGGACCGGTCCGCTGGAGCGGACGCACCGCCGGGTCGGACGGGGCGCGGCCCGGCAGGCGGCCGGCTCCGACGGCGGCCGGCGCGTCCGCCGGGACGGTCGCCTGGCGCGGCTCCGCCCCGGGGCCAGGGAAGTACTCGACGCGCTGGGTCGGCTCCGGCGGGACGGCCGCCTCGGCCCGCCCCGGAGCGGCCCCGCCGGCCCACGCCGCCACGACGGCGAGGGCCAGGGTGAGGTCGCGCGCGACGGTACGCGTCCAACGGCGGTGCGGTCTTGCGCGGTACGGCACGGTGACCTCGCTCAAGTGAGGGGTTAAACGCACTTAACAGCGCGCTTAACTTAGGAGCGGGCTCCTCAAGTGGCAAGGGCACCGGCCAAGTTGGCGGCTACGCCTTCGAGGCGCTGTGGGCCAGCCACTGGGACCAGGTGAGGTTCCAGTCGCCGTAGCCGTTGCCCGCCTCCACCGTCTCCAGGGAGCCGGTGACGCGGATGACGTCACCGGGGATGACCCGCCGGTAGAAGCGTTCGGCGGTGCCGTCGGTGGCCAGGCCGACACAGCCGTGGGTGACGTTGGACCGGCCGGCGTAGGTGTCGGCGTTGGGGTTCTGGTGGACGTAGGTGCCGGAGGTGGTGACGTGCACCGCCCAGGCGTAGTAGCCGTGGTAGGCGTCGCCGAGGCCGACGGTCCGCGAGTCCATCAAGACCTTCGGCTGCTTGTCCATCACCACCATCGTCCCGTTCCAGGTGTCCAGACCGGGCCGTCCCGCGGTGACCGGGATACGGGTGACGGGCCTGCCGTCCTCGGTGACGGTCATGAGGTGGCGTCGCACGTCGACGGTCGCGGTCAGCGAGCGGCCGACGGTGAAGTGCCGTACGGCGTGGGAGCCGACGCGCAGGGTGACGCGGGTGCCGGGCTTCCAGTAGGCGGGCGGACGGTAGTCGACGCGCTGCCCGTCGAGGAGGTTGCGGTCCTTCACCCAGCTCCAGGCGCCGGAGACGGCGGGCTTCGCGCCGACGGCGAGCCAGTGTTCGACCGCCGCGCGCCGGGCGGGCGGGACCGGGTGCGGGAAGGTCACGGATATCGGCATGCCGACGCCGACGGTGGCGCCCTCGCCGACGTTGACCCTGGCCCCCGCGAGGGCGGCCGGCTCGGGGACGGCGGGCGCGGTCCGGCCGGACGCGGCGGGCGTGTGCGGGGTGGCCGGGCGGGTCGGCTCGGTCGCGGCCGACGAGGTGGTGGCCGCGCAGCCCGTCGCGGTGAGGACGAGCGCGCAGGCCGCGGTGAGGACGCCGAGGACCGTACGCCGGCGGCTTCGGTGGGTGGAGCGGGACGCGGAGTTGGGCGCGGAGTGGTGCGCGGAGTGGTGCGCGGAGTGGTGCGCGGACAAGGAAGTTCCCCCCTGATGTGTGCGGACGTCGTCTGTACGCACGGCGAGGGGCCCGGGTTGCATCCGGTCCGGGGGATTTTCCGGCCGCGGTCGCAGGGGTGCCGGCGCGGGACCGCCGCCGCGGGACCGCCGCTCGGGACCGCCCCGTAGGATCGCTTCTCCGCGAGGGGGACACCGGGGGGACCGATGACGGAGGAGGAGTTCGACGCCTTCTACGCGACCGCCTTCCCCCGCCTGGTCGGGCAGTTGTACGCCTTCACCGGCGACCACGCCGAAGCGCAGGACGTGGTGCAGGAGGCCTTCGTACGGGCCTGGGACCGGCGTGCCTCCTTCGACGCGGCCGAGGCGCCGGAGGCGTGGATCCGCACGGTCGCCACCCGGCTCGCGGTCAGCCGCTTCCGCCGGGCCCGCCGGTGGCTGGAACTCGTCCGCGGCGACACGCCACCGCAGCAGACCCCCGGACCCGGCCCCGAGCACGTCGCGCTGGTCGCCGCCCTGCGCGAACTGCCCCCGGCGCAACGGCTGGCCGTCGTCCTCCACCACGTGTGCGACCTGAGCGTGGACCAGATCGCCGCGGAGACCGGCTCCCCCGTGGGGACGGTCAAGGCCCGGCTGGCCCGGGGCCGGGCCGCGCTCGCCCGCCATCTGTCGCCCGAGGAGGCTGAGACCATGACCGGGACGAAGGAGGCCACGCATGCCTCGTGACCCGTCGGGACCGGCCGCGCCCGAGGACGTCGCCGGCCGGCTCACGGACGCCCTGCGCGAGGTCGCCGCACAGGGCCGGCGTCCCGCGCCCGGCTCCGGTGCCGCCGTACGCCGGCGGGCCGTGCTGCGCCGCCGCACCCGCCGGTCCGGACTGGTGTCGGCGGGGCTCGTCGTCGCGGGCACCGCCGTCCTCGCCGCCACGGCCCTGCTGGACCCCGCCGACCGGCCGGCGCCCCCGCCCGCCGCGACCGCCTCCACCACCGCCCCGGCGCCGCCCCCGTCCCCCGACGACGACTCGCCCGTCCGCGACATCCGCATCGACCTGACCACCCTCGAACTCCGGGCGGGCGGACGGACGTTCCCGGTCTCCGCACCCGGCATGAACCAGCCGTTCCGCGGCGACGCCGTCGCCCGGGTCACCGAGCGCCTGCGGCACGCGCGGTTCAGCGCCTCGCCCTCCGGCGAGACGGCGCGGCACGACTGGGTGCTGGCCTTCCTCGGGCCCGGGGGGCAGCCGCACTACCTCTACGGCGCGGAGAGCACGGTCGACGTCCCCGGGCGCCGCGCGTCCACGCTGAGCCTGATCGGCCTGCGCACCGCCGACGCCCGCTGGCTGTACGCGCACACGGCCGTCGGCGCCAAGGTCGTGATCACCGGCGCGGGGACCTGAGGCGCGAGGACGGCGCGTGGTGCCGGGTCAGCACGTGTCGGCGGGGGCCACGCTCACCGCGTCGCGCTGCCAGGTGAGGTGCCGGACCGTCTCCTTGCCCTTGCCCTCGCCGCCGGACGGGGGCTTGACCTTGACCGTGACGCCGCTGCCGTCGGCCGCGAGGAGTTCCCCGCACAGCGTCTCCGTCCTGGTCTGCACCCGGACCGTCTGGGCCGGGTCGTCCGGCGCCGGGGCCACCCAGGTGACCAGGATGCCGGCCGCGGTGGCCACCACCCCGAGCACGGTCGCCCAGCGGGTGTCGCGGATCCGGTCCGCGATCCGCTTCCGCTCCTCCTCCTCCCAGGCCAGCAGCTTCGCCGCGTGCGGGTACTCCAGCACGTCACCGGGCCGGCCGTTGGCGGCCGACGCGGCGGCGAACGCGGCGACGAGCAGCAGGACCAGCCCGAGCCCCACCAGGACGACGACCGCCGGCCGGTAGCCGCCGGGGAGTTCGGCGACGTTCTCCCGGCCCTTGAGGACCAGCACCGCGGCGAGCAGCCCGGAGGCGACGGTGAGGAAGTTGCGCCAGCCCTCCGCCTGTGACCGCCCGATCTCCAGCTGGGCCTCGACCATCGCGTCCAGCCGCTGCTGGGCGGCCTCCAGTTCCTCGGGCAGATAGCGCCCGGACGACGTCACGAACCGGCGCCCGTCTGCCGTACCGCCGTCCACTTGGCACCGCAGCCGCCCCTCTCCCGGGTGTCCCCGGGGTGGGGCCGGCGGCACCGGCACTGCATGAACACCTCGCGCGGCACCTCCTCGTCGTCCGGGGAGGCACCCCCGCCCTTGGTCACCGCGCCGGGCGTGATGCTCCTCGGGACCGGGTGACGGGTCTCGCCGGAGCAGGCCGGGCAGAGACCGGTGATGACCAGCCGGCCGTCGGAGAAGTCCCAGAGGAACCCGGTCTGGTCCGGAAGGTAAGCGGATTCGTAGTCCTTGGCGAGGTGCGGCACCTCAGATCCTCTCGTGCGGCGGGAGTCGGAAGCCGAACAGGGGCGCGTAGTCGGCGAGGCGGACCCGGACGCCGTCCTCCGTCAGGTCCGTCTCCTCGGCGGCCAGCCGGAGCTGGTCCGCCGTGACGTCCCCGGACAGGGCCGGTTCCCGGCCGGTGAGCCGGGCGGTGAGCAGGACGACGTCCCGCCAGTCCGGCACGCGGTCGCAGGCGGGTTCGGCGAACGGCACGTCCAGCCCGATCCGGACGAACGGCTCCAGCCGGCGGTACGTCGCCCGCAGCCCCTCCCCGAGCCGCCCGGCCGCCACCACCAGGCCGAGCGGCGTCAGTGTCCAGGAGTCCTCCAGGCAGGGCTGGAAGAGCGCGTACTCGGCGGCCTCGTCGCGCTCCAGGGGTTCCTCCGGCCGTACGAAGTCCGGCGGTACGGGGACCGTCGGGGCACCCAGGGCGCGGTAGGCGTTCAGGTCGGCGGCGGCGGTGGCGAGGTCGGTGCCGGTGTCGTTCGCGTAAAGACCCAAGTGGCTCAGCGAGATGAAGGCCCTCCACATGCCCACGGAGGGACACAGGGCCTGCCGCACCGCATGGCTCGGTTCCAGGTCGGCGACGTCGGCGGGGATCTCGGACACGTCGATGTCGTAGGCGGCCGTCTGCGCCCGGAGCCTCTCGGCGGCGTCACCGAGGCTGCGGTGCAGCTCCGCCGCCATGTACAGCACGGAGGAGGATTCCAGTCGGCCGTACACCTCGATGTTCGCCGACATGTTGAAGACCGTGTGCCGGGATCCGTTCAACGTCAGGCCGCGACTCCACAGGCCACGGGCCGAGCGGGGGACGGACGGCAGGATCCGGGCCGCCTCGACCGTCCGGGACTCGACCACGCCGGCGTCCGCCAGTGCCGTCACCGCGGCGATGTGCTGGTCTTCCGCGGCGTCGTCCCCCAGCTCCTCGATCACCGCCAGGACGGTCCAGGCGGACAACGGCCGTTCCCCGGGCCCGCTCTCGTCTCCGGCCCGGCCTTCGCCGGGCTGTTGCTCCGGGAGCCGTTCGCACCAGGCGGGCGGCAGGAACGAGGCGAGCGGGCCGGGGTCCGCGACCTCGGCGCCCATCGTGGCCGCCCAGCCCGCCAGCCAGGCCGCCGTGGCGCCGACGGTCTGCCGGCGCCGGGCGGCCAACCGGACCAGGTGCCGCAGACCGATCGGCTCCGGGGTGAGGAAGGGCGCTTCCCCGTCCAGATCGCGGCTGAGCGCGATGAGTTGCTGCTCGTCCGGGAGGACGGTGAGGTCCGGCCCGGCGAGCCGGTAGCCGAGGGGCTCGAAGCGGCGTACGACCGCCTCGATCTCGGCCGGCGGGATCCCCGTCTGCACGGCCCGGTAGGCGACGTCCACCGGCCGCACCAGCCTGTCGAACGACCAGGCGGAATGGGTCACGAAGGATTCGCGGGGCCGCACGTCGTTCAGCAGGACACGGCGTTCCCGCGCGTCCACGCGATGGGCGGCGAGCCCCTTCAGGTCGGGCGCCGCGGGGATCGACGGGTCGAGGGTGGACAGTTGTCCGAGCAGTTCCGCCAGGGCGCCCAGGCGCACCTTCTCCTGGGCCGACACACGTACCATCGCCTCGCACACCGCCTGCAGCACGGCGTCGCGGTCGTCCGCGGTGCTCGGGCCTGTGGCGTTCCATATGTCCTGGTACAGCGCTGTCGCCAAGCGCTCGGGCACGAAGCCGGTCAGGGCACGGATGTCCGCCACCTCCGGGACCGGCACCCCGGTGAGGGCGTACCGGCGCAGCTGACGGACCGCCTCCCGCAGCGGGCGTCCGGTGTCCGCGGCGGCGCGCAGTGGTTCCCGGATGGTTCCGTCCGGCATGTGGCGGAACAGCACCGCGTCCAGCGGCTCCGGCCGGGGGAAGCCGTCGTGCGTGGCGACCGCGTCCTTCTGTCGGTTGACACCGAGGACGGCGAGGCGCCAGACCCCGAAGAAGATGGGTTCGATGCCCCTCCGCCGCGCCTCGTCCCTGAAGATCTGATCGTCGGCGGGCATGCATCCCGCGGTGCGCAGGGTGACGCCCCGCGGTTCGTGGGTCCGGCCCCCGGGCCGCAGTTCGTCCGGCACCATCACCTGCACGTCGTGCTCCATCAGATGGCCGAGGACCTCGTCGACCAGCCGTGGCCAGGCGTCGGCGAGGTTCCACAGCCACTCCAGCGGGAAGGGCCGCCACGCCGAACCGACCAGCGCCGGGACGGCCGCCTTGAGGTCCTCCTCGACGCGCTGCTCGTCGTAGCCGAGGAAGCGGTTGCGGTCGACGCTCAGCTCGGGCCGGTGCCTGCCCCGCAGGTTCACCACGTACCCCTGCGGGCGCTCGGCCTCCGAGACCAGCAGCCCGTCCGCCAGCAGCATGCCCTTGCCCTGCACCCACCAGACGCCCTCGCCGGCCGGGATGCGGGCACCCGGCAGGGAGGAGTCGCCGTACAGCTCGCCCGGCTCCCACACCGCCGGGTCGCCGGCGTTCTCCCGGGCGACCACCTTCACGGGGCTGCACCACAGGAACTCGCGCAACGCCTCGATCAGTGACGGGGGCTGCTCGTCCGTCTCGGAGTCGTCGTGCAGGTACAGCCGGACCCGGGTGCCGCCGTGCGGCAGTGCCCGCTGCTCCCGCTTGAGGTGCATCAGCCCGGAGCCGGCGGTGACCGTGGCCCGGTGGCCGTCGAAGGGGAGGTGGCCGGACAGGTCGACCGCCCGGGTGGTCACCTCGACCTCCTCGGCCAGCATGAAGTAGCTGAAGACGCCGATGCCGAAACGGCTGTTGAGTTCGGTGGTGATGCCGCGGCGGCGCCACCGGCGCATCTCGCGCATGCGGGCCGAGGACTGCTCGGAGCGGCGGCCGGCCTGGGCGAAGAGGTCCCTCAGCTCCTCCGCCGTCATCCCGACGCCGTCGTCCTCGCACTCGATGTAGGTGCGGCCCGCCTCGGTCGCCTGGGTGAACCTGATGGTGCAGTCGGCGAGCTGCTCCCGTTCGGTCTGCCCGGGGGTCTGCCGTACGTTGTCCGCGTACCGGCGGCGGGCCTGGCGCACCCGGCAGGCGTCGAGGGCGTTCTGGTACAGCTCGCGCACCGCCAGCATCCGGTCCCCGTACAGCTGGGTGCCCATGATGAGCGGTTTCACCTCGTCCTCGGCCAGCCGGAACCGGGGCGGCGGCTTGCCGAAGCCGTGGTTGCGGGGCAGGAGGCCCTCGGTCTTGACCATCTGGGGCAGGCCGAAGAGCAGGTCGCCGGAGCGCAGGGTGCCGAGGCCGCGCCGGGTCGCCTCCGACTCCGCCGCGATACGGGCGGCGAGCCGCTCCAGTGCCGTGAACAGGGCGGCGCTGGTGCACTTGAACACCAGCCGCCAGGAGGTGTCCGGGGCGCGGCCGGGCAGGCACGCCGGTTCGGTGCCGTCGGCGGCCTCGGGGGCGGGGACCTGCGCGGGGAGGAAACCGCTGTTCACGGCGATCTCGGTGATGATGCCCTTCGGCCGGACCTGGGTGGGCTCGCGCGGCCCCAGGTGGTCGATGAGCACACCGTCGAGCATGCGCGGGTCGAGGGCGAGCAGCCCGGCGAGGTGCAGCAGGGTGGCCAGTTCGCGCGGGCGCCAGCTCCACCGCTCGGGTTCCCCGCACAGGTAGGCGCACAGCCCGCCTTCGATGTCCCAGGGGGTGCCGTCGGGCGCGACGGAGTCGGCGGGGGTGCCGGTGCCCAGCTGGGAGACGACCTTGACCACGGCGTGGCGCAGCTCGGCCCGCTCGTCCGGGCCCAGGGTGAGGCCGGCGGCGCTCTCCGCGGTCTGCACCAGCAGGTCGACCGCGGCACGCAGGCTGTCCAGCTCGGCGTCCGTGCGCCCCTGCTCCCACAGCAGGTCCCAGTCGGCGAGGAAGCGGTGCCGCAGCCAGTACTCGGCGCCGGCGGCGTCCTCCTTCTCCCCGCGGCGCAGCAGTGTCCGGCGGGTCGCCTCGATCTGCCGGTGGGCGCGCCGTACGTCCCCCAGGTCCCGCTCCAGGTGGGCGGTGAAGCCGTCCTCGTCCGCGGGAGTGCCGTCGGAGCCGTGGTCGTCGAGGGTGCGCAGCGCGGCGAGGCCGCAGGAGAGGGCGGCCTCGCGCAGGAACGGCGCGCCCAGCAGCACCACGGTCTCGACGAGGCTCAGCCGTGCGCCGGAGGCGTCCACGAGCTGGTCGAGCCGCTCGATCAGCCGCTCCGGGACCTGCTCGTCGTCCCACGGGTCGGACTCGGGGTCGCGCCGTCTGCGGATGGCGACGGCCTTCTTCACGACCTCTGCGAGGCGGTTCCGGGCCGTGGTGCGCTGGGCGGGGGTGCCGTCGGTCCGTTCCCACAGGGTCGACCGCACGACCGCGTCCGTCCAGGGGCCGCCGGACGGATCGGCGTTGCACAGCGGCACGTCGGCGTGGGGGCCGCCCGTGGTGTCACCGCCCAGCCAGCGGTGAACGGCCCTGGGGGGCCTGCCGTACCGGTAGTTCGCCGCGAGCTCCTCGGCGCGCTGCTCCACGCGCTCGATCACCTGGCGGAACGTGCGGGCCGAGGACGTCGGCAGCAGGGTCTCGCCCAACGCCCTGGCCAGGACGCTGTCGTCACCGTGGCCCAGGGCCTCCTCGCCGGGGGCGCAGGCGCTGAGCACGACGACGTTGGCCCAGGGGCGGCTGGCCCTGATCGCCTCGAAGGTGGCCGGCGGGGTGTCCCCGCTGCTGCGGCAGGCGTCGAGGCAGAGCATCACCGTGGCGTCGGAGCGCAGGGGGGCGAGCAGCTCGTCGGGCACGATCTCGATGAGGTCCTTCGGGCGCAGGGTGCGCTGTTCGCCGGCCCCCCACCGGGCGCGGACGTCACTGGGCAGGAGGTAGTCGGTGTCGCCGAACCGGACGCCGTGGCCGGAGAAGTAGACGAGGCCCACGTCGCCGTCCTCGCACCCGCTCAGGAACCGGTCCAGTTCGTTGTAGACGGCGGCCAGGCGGGTCTCTTCCTCGTCGTCCAGCACGGTCACGTGCTCCGGCTGGTACCCGCTCTTCAGCAGGGCCGTGCGCAGGGCCGCGACGTCGTTCCGGGCGAAGGGCAGGTTCGGGAAGTCCTCCCGCAGCTTCGGCACGTCCAGCTGGGGATACGCGGACACCCCGATCAGCAGAGCCCGCCGACGACCGCCACTCATCGTGCTCGTACCCCCCTCGCCCGGGGCCACGGTGACGCCCCGTCATGGCATGGAGGGCGATTATCGCAGAAGACCGCCAGGGGGAGGGGGCTCGGCGGACCCCTCCGGGAGGGCAACCGGCCCGGCCCCGCCGGAGGTTCGCCACGAAGGTCCTGGCGGGGCCGGGTCCCCGCTCCTCACTCCTCGTCGGTGGTGCGCACCGGGGTGGAGCGGCCGGGTTCGGGCAGCTCGGCCATCTCGGCCCGCACCAGCAGGACGTCCCCGATGAAGAGGTCGTAGACCAGGATCCCGATGGCACCGCCGATCAGCGGCCCGACGATCGGGATCCACCAGTAGCCGCTGTACGAGCCGGCCACGCTCCCGGGGAAGGCCAGGCCGTCCCAGCCCGCCGCGTAGGTGAACAGGCGCGGGCCGAAGTCGCGGGCCGGGTTGATGGCGTAGCCCGCGTTGGCGCCGTAGGACATGCCGATGGCGGCGACGGCGAAGCCCACGACCAGCGGCCCGAGGTTGGCCTTCACGGCCTGGTTGCGCAGGTCGATGACGGCGGCGATCAGCATCAGCAGGAACGCGGTGCCGACGATCTGGTCGATCAGGGGGCCCCAGATGCCGCCGTGGAAGTACGGGGCGGGGAAGGTCGCGAAGATCGAGAAGGTGGCGTTGGTGTGCCCGTTCACCTTCGGCCCGGCCGCGGCCTGGTCGTAGGCGCTGATCGCGTTGTGGTAGACGAGGTAGACCAGGGCGGCGCCGGTGAGGGCGCCGACGACCTGCGCGAACCAGTACGGCAGGACCTTGGCCCAGGGGAAGCCGCGGCGGACGGCCATCGCCAGGGTCACCGCCGGGTTGAGGTGGGCGCCGCTGACGCCGCCGGCGACGTAGACGCCGAACACGACGGCCAGGGCCCAGCCCCAGGTGATGAGGAGCCAGTCACCGGCCGCGAGGAAGATCGTGGTGACGGTCTGGGCGCGGCCCGAACCGGGCAGGGCGGCGACCGCCATCGCGACGACACCGCAGCCGAAGGAGATGAGGACGAACGTTCCGAGGAACTCCGCCAGGCACTCGCCCAGCAGTCCGCCCCGGCTTCTGAGGCGGGAGGGTTTGACGAGCGCAGGGATGTCCACAGCCATGGGGGCCCCCTTAGAAGAGACCGTTGCGGCCAATGTCACCATATTGGCTCACAAAGCCACTCCTCGCAGGGTGACGGTCCTGTCCCCGCTCGGCCCTGTACGGGCAGCCCCGCCGGACCGGCCGGCAGGGCGCCGCGCAGCACCAGGGCCCGGAAGGGGCGTGGCGGGTCAGCCGGCGAGGTCGTCGGCGTAGTGACGGAAGCCGTGGCGGTCCCGGTGGAGGTTCCACAGGGTCTCGGCGAGGACGTCCGGGTCCTTGCGGGCGTGGCCGGCCGTGATGGCGCCCGGGATCACCAGCTGGGCGACGTGGATGCCCTCGCCGGCCAGCCGGTCGTGCAGCAGATGGCCGTAGGCGCTCTCCGCGGCGAACGCGATCGAGGTGCCGGCCCGCTCGGGATGGGGAACGGCGGCGCTCCCGCCGTTGACGAAGAGGATCGTGCCGCGCCCGAGCCGGCGCATCCCCGGCAGCACCTGCTGCACGGCGGCCACCGGCCCGTACACGGAGAACTCGATCGGCCCCACCAGATCCCGGTGCCCGGTGTCCAGCACGGGCCGCATGAAGTCCCGGTGCGGCACGGGGCTGTACTGGAGCACCTCCACGGTCCCGAGAGCCTCGGCCAGCTCCCGCAGCGCCGCCGTCAGCGCTTCGGGCCGGCGCACGTCGGCGGTGAAGCCGCGCGCGGAGATCCCCTCGGCCGCCAGCCCGTCCGTGATCGCCTCCAGCCGGCCCCGGTCCCGCGCGACCAGCCCGACCGCGAACCCCTCCCGTCCGAACCGGCGGGCGACGGCGGCCCCGAGTCCCGGCCCGGCTCCCACGACGGCGACACTGCTCATGCCCGTCATCCGTACCGCGCGGGCCGCCGCCTCACACCGGCTGCGGCACCCTGTGCGGGGCGGCGGCCTCCCGCATCCGTGCCACCTGGACGGCGGTGACCGCCCGCACGGCGAACGCGCCGGCGACGGCGGCACCGACGACCGCCGCGTCGCTGGCCAGCAGCGGCCACACCTCGGTGTAGGCGCGGGCGATGATCTCGTCGGTGGAGTCCTTGTAGACGATGCCCACCCCGCTGAGCGTCCCGAGCAGCCAGAGCCCCCACCACACGTTCACGGAGGCGGGCAGCTTCCGCCCCGGGGCGGAACCGCGGAACGCGTCGGCGACGATGCCGCGCGGGAACCAGAAGCTGACGACCGGGACGATCCAGCCCGCGTACACCCAGATGCCCGCGTACCTGGGCGCCCGACCGGACAGCACACGCGCGTTGTCCCGCAGCCGCACCAGCCAGGAGAGGAAGAGCAGGGCGCAGACCAGCACGGCGACACCGCCGGCGGACGTGACGAGGTGGTACGAGTCCTCCAGCGCGGTCAACTGCCGGTGCACCCCGTCGCCCTGGTCCGGCGGCCCGGATCCGGGTTCGCCGGCGACGGCCAGCCGCGTCTCCCACACGCCGCGCACCACCCAGGCGGCGCCCGCGAGCAGCAGCCCGGCGACGGCCAGCCGCCCCGTCACCCGGACGTCCCGGTACGGCGTCGCCTCACCGGCGGCCCGCTCCTCCCGCGCGTCCGGCGCGTCTCCCTGCCCCATCGCCCCTCCCCTTGCCCGTGTCCGGACTCCTCCCGGCCTCCTCCGGAGAGGACGACGGCGACCGGCCCCCCGTTCCGCCCGGGAGGAACGTTCAGGGGTCGGGCAGCCCGTCAGGGGTCAGGCCATCCAGAAGAACACCGCCGTCATCCGCTTCTCCGCCAGCGTCCGGCCGGCGTAACCGGTGGCGCTGTGCACCAGGTTGGCGTGGTACAGCAGCAGCCGGTTGTACCGGTGCGGGACGCGCACGTCCTCCTCGAAGGCGTCCGCGCCGACGTAGCGGGTGCCGAGGGCCTCGACCAGGTTGGTGTGCGGGGCCTGCACGACGTTGCCGCCGAGCCGGCCGCCGGGCAGGGACTGGCGATAGAAGCTGGTGCCGCAGTCCTTCGGCACGTCCGGGTTGAGGTAGAGCACGGCCGCGTACCGGCACAGGGCCCGGGAGTCGGTGTGCGGGCGGGGTGTGCTCTCACCCTCGCCGACCACCTGGACGCAGTTGTGGTTGAGGGTGCCGCCGCCGGGCGCCTGCTGCACCCACAGCTCCTTCGCCCCGGTCGCCTTCTTCACCAGGCGCTCGATCCGGGCGAGCTCCGCCGGCTCCAGACCGGGCATGGCGCGCAGGCCGGGCCAGGTCTCCGAGGTGTACGGGTGGCCCTCGACCCAGTCGTCCTTGGCCAGACACCGCTGCCGTACGGCGTCGACGTCCGGCAGGACGTCGTCCAGGACCCAGTAGTCGCGGCCCTTGGTGGGCTTGCGGTAGGGCAGGACGGGCAGCACGGCAGGGGGGCGCGGCGGCGGCTGTGGGGGCATGCGGCGAATCTAGGCGGGCGACCGGTCTGCCTTCTCCCGCGCTCAGGTCAACCTTCTGCCCGGCAGCGGCCAACCTTTGGCCAAGGGCATCGGGGGATTCTTTACCCGAGCCCGCCGATCTTTACCCGGGACCGCTGAGAAGAATCGCCGCCGCGTCCGTACGGCTGTGTGTCCGAACCATGGGCGGGATCCCAGCAGGAGGAACGGTGCGCTTTTCGCGGAACGCGACGGGAACTCTCTTCGTGGGCGGTGCCATGGCCCTGACCCTCGCGGCACTCGCCTACCCGGGCATGCTCGGCCTCGACACCGTCTCCAGTTCCCAGACCCGCATCATCGCCAACACCCAGTGGGGGCCGCTCACCGAAGGGGACCGGGACTTCGTGGTCAAGGTGCGGGCGGCCGGCCTGTGGGAGTACCCGCTCGGTCAGATCGGGCTGCAGAAGGGCAGCTCGACGGGGGTCAAGACGGCCAGCGCGCACCTGGTGGACGGGCACGCGGCGCTGGACGCCTCCTGCCGCAAGATCGCCCCGATGCTGAACATCACGCTGCCCAACGTGGCGAGCCCGCAGCAGGAGGGCTTCGTCAGCCAGTTGAAGGGCGAGAGCGGCAAGCAGTTCGACACCGACTTCGCCAACATCCTGCGGATGACGCACGGCTCGATCTTCAACACCATCGCGAAGATCCGTTCCACCACGAAGAACTCGCTGGTCCGCGCCCTCGCCGACCAGGCCAACGACACGGTTCTGGACCACATCACGGTGATGGAGAGGACCGGTCTGGTCGACTTCGACCAGACCATCTTCAACCAGACCACCCCGCCGAAGCTGCCCTCCTCCGACCTGACCCCGCCGGCCCCGCCGGCGGGCCAGCCGGAGGTGGTGCTCACCCCGCCGCCGACCGCCACGTCCACCCCGCTGGACCTGAGCGGCCTGTCCGGCGGCGGCACGGGCGGCGGCACCGCCCCCGGCCCCAGCCCCTCGGCCGGCTAGGGCCTCCCTTTCGGATCAGGCCGGCTCCCGGCGACGGTGCCTGTCGGCCGACCCGAGCGGGGTCTGGTGCGTGCAGCCGCAAGGCGGAGGAGGGCGTCGACGCGAGGGGGGTCCCCCCGCGCGAGCGACGTCGAGCGTGGGGGAGCCGGCAACCGACGACAACGCCGCAGATGTGCGTGCCGGCCCCCGCGACCCCGGCGAGATCCGGAAGAGAGGCCCTAGGCCAGCCACACCGTGGTGTCCGGCGGCAGCGCGCTTCCCTCCGGCAGCGGGGTGCTGCTGAGCAGGACCTCGCCCGGCGGCAGCGGTACCGGCCCGGCGGTCACGTTGGTGACGCTGCGCCAGCCGTCGGAGCGCCTGAAGTCCAGCACACCGGCCGGTGCGTCCGGGGTCCAGGTCAGGGTCTCGCCCGCGAGCAGCTTGCGGCGCAGCCGCAGGGCCGTGCGGTACAGCTCCAGCGTGGAGCCCTCGGTCCCGGTCTGCGCGTCGACGGCGTACGCCGCGAAGGACGCGGGCTGCGGCAGCCAGGAGGCCCCGGGCCCGAAGCCGTGACTGGGTCCGGTCGTCGTCCACGGCAGCGGCACGCGGCAGCCGTCGCGGCCCTTGCGGACATGGCCGGTCTGCTCCCAGATCGGGTCCTGGAGCACCTCGACGGGCAGGTCGGCGACCTCCGGCAGGCCGAGTTCCTCGCCCTGGTAGAGGTAGGCCGAGCCGGGCAGCGCCAGCATCAGCAGGGTCGCCGCCCGGGCCCGGCGCAGCCCGGCCGCCGTGTCGACGGCGGGCGCGGCACCGTCGGCGAGCAGCCAGGCGGCCGGGTCGGTGTCCGGCGGCAGCATCAGCCGGGAGGCGTGGCGTACGACGTCGTGGTTGGACAGCACCCAGGTCGCGGAGGCCCCGGCGGCCCGGGCCGTGGCCAGCGAGCCGGTGATGACGTCCCGCAGCTCCCCGGCGTCCCAGCGGGCCTCCAGGTACTCGAAGTTGAACGCCTGGCCGAGTTCGTCGGGCCGGGCGTACAGGGCGCGGCGGTCGCCCGGCACCCAGGCCTCGGCGACGGCCATGCGCGGCGGGCTGTACGCGTCGAAGATCTTGCGCCAGTCCCGGTAGATCTCGTGGACCTCGTCCCGGTCCCAGTACGGGTGGCTGCCCGGCGGCACCAGCGGCAGCGCCTGCTCGCCGGTCGCGCCGAGGCCGCCGACGTCCCGCAGCGGTTCGGTGAGGTCCTTGGCCAGGCCGTGGGCGACGTCGACGCGGAAGCCGTCCACGCCCCGGTCGGACCAGAACCGCAGGGTGGTGCGGAAGTCGGCGCGGACCTCCTCGTTGTCCCAGTTGAGGTCGGGCTGTTCGGGGGCGAAGAGGTGGAGGTACCACTCCCCGTCGGGCACCCGCCGCCAGGCGCTGCCGCCGAACACCGACTGCCAGTCGGTGGGCGGCAGCTCCCCGTGCGCGCCGCGCCCCGGCCGGAAGACGTACCGCTCCCGGGCGGCGGAGCCGGGTCCGGCGCGCAGCGCCTCCTCGAACCAGGGGTGCAGGTGGGAGGTGTGGTTGGGGACGATGTCCACGACGACCTTGAGGCCGAGCCGGTGCGCCTCGGCGACCAGGGCGTCGAAGTCGTCCAGGGTGCCGAGGCGCTCGTCGACGCCGCGCGGGTCGATGACGTCGTAGCCGCCGTCGGCGAGTTCGGAGGGGTAGAAGGGGCTC
This sequence comes from Streptomyces sp. NPDC029151, assembly GCF_055564315.1. Classification (NCBI taxonomy): domain Bacteria; kingdom Bacillati; phylum Actinomycetota; class Actinomycetes; order Kitasatosporales; family Streptomycetaceae; genus Streptomyces; species Streptomyces sp. NPDC029151. The sequence goes on along the minus strand of NZ_JBVHWQ010000008.1, from coordinate 385,036 downwards.
AGCCACAGGGCGTCCACGCCGAGCGCGGCCAGGTGGTCCAGACGCTGGGTGACACCCCGGAGGTCGCCGAGGCCGTCTCCGTCGGCGTCGGCGAAACTGCGCGGGTACACCTGGTAGATGACGGCCTGGCGCCACCAGTCGGGGTTCCTGGGCGAGAGGTCCGGCGAGTGGTCTGCCATACGGGCTCCCATGGGACGGACGACAGTGCGGAATCTGTATCTGTCCACAGTGCCCGGAAAGGGAACCTTTTCGTGGGTGGTCAGGCCGTGCAGTGCTCCAACAGGCCCTGTACCTCCACGTCCACCACCCGGTACCGCACCACGCGCCCCTCCTTCTCCCCGGCCACGACCCCGGCCGCCCGCAGCAGCCGCAGGGCCTGGGAGACGGCCGGGTCGTTCATGCCCGTGGCGACGGCGAGGTCCGACACGGCGAGCGGCCCGGTGCGGTGCAGGGCGAGCAGCAGCGCGAGCCGGTTGGCGTCGGCCAGCAGGGAGAAACGGTCGGCCCAGGTGCGCAGGAGCCCCGCGTCGCCGATGGCGGCGATCGCCTCGCACACCCGGTGACCGTCGATGGTGCGACGGTCGGCTCGGTCGGCAGGCACGAGATGCATGACCACATCCTCGCAGGCGCACTTTTGTGATCTTGAATACCTGCGCGGGTGCGCAGCTATGCAGGGAACCGCGCGCCCCTCTACGGTGGGCGGGCCGTGGTGTTCGGGAAGTCGATGCAAGGTCGACGCGGCCCTCGCCACTGTGATCGGGGAGTTCCCGTCCCGTCCGGCACCCGCCGGGCCACTGGTCGTACGACCGGGAAGGCAGGGACGGCGGACGTGCGACCCGTAAGCCAGGAGACCGGCCACGGCACTCATGAAGTGATCCACGAGGTGCTGGAGCATGAACGATGGCCGATGTCACGACCTTCCGCTGGCGACGCGAGGACACCGTCAGGACGGCGGGCCTGATGGCGGTGATCGTCGCCCTGCACCTCGTGGCCTTCGGCATCCTGTACCTCCTCGTGGCCCCCCGCCACTACAAGGTCGGCACCGACGTCTTCGGGGTCGGTCTCGGCATCACCGCCTACACCCTGGGCATGCGGCACGCCTTCGACGCCGACCACATCGCGGCGATCGACAACACCACGCGCAAGCTGATGGCCGACGGCAAGCGGCCGGTGTCGGTGGGTTTCTGGTTCGCGCTCGGCCACTCCAGCGTCGTCGTCCTGCTGGCCCTGCTGATCGCGGGCGGCACCTCGCTCGCCGGCAAGGTGACGAACGAGGGCTCCACCACCCACCAGGTGCTCGGCTTCCTCGGTACGACGATCTCCGGCACGTTCCTCTACCTCATCGCCGCCCTGAACCTGGTCGCCCTGGTGGGCATCCTGAAGGTCTTCCGGGCGATGCGCGCGGGCGCGTACGACGAGAAGGAGCTGGAACAGCACCTGGACTCGCGCGGCTTCATGAACCGGATCCTCGGCCGCCTCACCAAGTCCGTCTCCCGGCCCGGCCAGATGTACCCGCTGGGCTTCCTCTTCGGCCTCGGCTTCGACACGGCCACCGAGGTCACGCTGATGGTGATGGCGGGCTCCGGCGCGGCGGCCGGCCTGCCCTGGTACGCGGTCCTGTGCCTGCCCCTCCTCTTCGCCGCCGGGATGAGCCTGTTCGACACCCTCGACGGCACGTTCATGAACTTCGCCTACCAGTGGGCGTTCGCCAACCCCGTCCGCAAGGTCTTCTACAACCTCGCCATCACCGGCCTGTCCATCGCGGTCGCCTTCTTCATCGGCACGATCGAACTGGTCGGCGTCCTGCACGAGAAGTTCGCCCTGCACGACGCCGTGACCGGCTGGATCGCCGGCCTCGACCTCGGCAACGTCGGCTACCTCATCGTCGGCCTGTTCGTGGCGGTGTGGGCGGCGGCCCTGGCGTACTGGCGGCTGGCCCGCGTGGAGGAACGCTGGTCGGCCGCCGACTGACTACCGCCGCACCGTCTCCAGGTACAGCTTCACGTACCGGTCGGCGTCGACCTCCAGCGCGACGTCCACCAGGGCCGTCTCACGGCCCCCCTCATGGATCTCCGACTCGCCCAGCCGGGGCCGCCGGTCGACGATGGTCTGGCCGCGGGTCGGGCCGGGGGCGAGGGAGACCTCGACCGGGAGGAGGCGGGTGGTGATGCCCTGCGGGTCGGCGACCGCGCACACCGCGCCGGCGTCGCCGAGGCCGCCCGCCTCCTCGGCCTCCGGCGGCTCGCCCTGGTGGGCCGGCCGGTGGGCGAGGAGTTCGCCGGCCAGGCGGGTGCCGGGCTCGCCGCTGCCGCGCAGCCGGTGCACCTCGGTGCTGTCCACGACGACCTGCCGGAAGACGTCCAGGCCGTACATCGTGATCGGCACCCCGGCGGTGAGCAGGATCGCCGCGGCCTCCGGATCGTGCCAGACGTTGAACTCCGCGACCGGCGTGGCGTTGCCGACCTCCACCGCCCCGCCCATGAACACGATCCGCTCGATGTTCCGGGTCACCTCCGGGTGGGTGCGCAGGAGCAGGGCGATGTTGGTCAGGGGCGCCGTCGGGATCAGGGTGACCGGGCGCGGGGAGGCCAGGATCTCGCGGTGCAGGAGCGTGACCGCGTCGACGTCCGCCGGGACCCGGGCCGGCGCGGGCAGGCCCAGGTCGCCCATGCCGTCGGCGCCGTGCACGGGGGCGTGGCGGGCGGGCTCCAGCAGCGGGCGCTCGGCACCCCGGGCCACCGGGATGTCGGGGGCGCCCGCCTGCTCCAGCACGGTGAGGGTGTTGCGGACCACGCCGTCCACGTCGGTGTTCCCGGCCACGCAGGTCACCGCCCTGAGGTCGAGTCCGGGGTGGCGCACGGCGAACAGCAGGGCCAGGGCGTCGTCGACACCGGTGTCACAGTCGATGATCACGGGGATGGGCTGACCGGTCACGGCGGACTCCTTCCGTCGCCTCGACCTTAGATCAGGCCCAGAGCGCGGTGCCGCGTGCCGCCACCCGTTCGGCGACGCGCCGCAGCAGCTCGCTCCCGGGCAGCGCACCGGGCCGGCGGCCGTCCCGCAGGCGCACGGCGGCCAGCCCGGCGCCGGCCTCCCGGGCCCCGATCACCGCCTGGTACGGCACCAGGCGCGCCGCGCGGACCCTGGCGCCCAGGGTCCCCTCCCCGGGCCCGGCGAGTTCGGCGCGCAGGCCCAGCGCGAGCGCCTCCCGGACCAGCGCCGCCGCCGGCTCCACCTGCTCCTCGGCCACCGGCAGCACCACCAGCTGCACGGGGGCCAGCCAGGCCGGGAACGCGCCGGCGTGGGTCTCGACGAGGTGGGCGACGGCCCGCTCCACACTGCCGATGATGCTGCGGTGCACCATCACCGGCCGGTGCTTCGCGCCGTCGGCGCCGATGTAGTGCAGGCCGAAGCGGGCGGGCTGGTGGAAGTCGATCTGCACGGTGGACAGGGTGGACTCGCGGCCCGCCGGGTCCGCGATCTGCACGTCGATCTTCGGGCCGTAGAACGCGGCCTCGCCCTCCGCCTCCTCGTAGGCCACCCCGGCCTCGGCGAGGACCTCCCGCAGCAGTCTGGTCGCCCGGCGCCACAGCTCCGGGTCGGCGACGTACTTGCCGCCCGCGCCGGGCAGCGAGAGCCGGTGGCGCACGGCCTCGATGCCGAGGTCCGCGTGGGCGCGGGCGATCAGCTCCAGCGCGGCGCGGGCCTCGGCCACCGCCTGGTCCAGGGTGCAGAAGACGTGCGCGTCGTTGAGGTGGATGGCGCGGACCCGGGTCAGGCCGCCGAGCACGCCGGACGGTTCGGCGCGGTGCATGGCGCCCAGCTCGGCGATGCGCAGGGGCAGTTCGTGGTGGCTGCGGGAGCGGGAGCGGTAGATCAGGGCGTGGTGGGGGCAGAGGCTGGGCCGCAGGACGACCTCCTCGGCACCGAGCCGCATCGGGGGGTACATGTCGTCGCGGTAGTGGTCCCAGTGCCCGGAGATCTCGTACAGCTCGCGCTTGCCGAGCACGGGCGAGTAGACGTGCCGGTAGCCGGCCCGGCGTTCGGCGTCCCGGATGTACTCCTCCAGGGTGTGCCGCACGACCGCCCCGTCCGGCAGCCAGTACGGCAGCCCGGAGCCCATCAGCGGATCGGTGCCGAACAGTCCGAGGGCCCGCCCGAGCCGCCGGTGGTCCACGACCTGCTCCTCCGCCTTGCCGTTCATCCGTTTCTCCTCCGTCGGGAGGCGGACGCCCCGGGGCACGACGAAGCCCCGGGGCGTGCGCCCCGGGGCTTCGATGCTGGTCAGGTGTCAGCGCGCCGGGACGGTGTCCGGCGTCGTCGTGCTCGACGGATGCGAGGAGGCGCGCTGCATACCGGGCACGCTACCGGGCCCCGCTCCCCCGGCACCACGGATTTCCGCCGCCCCCGCTCCCCCGGCACCACGGGTCCGCGCCGCGCCCCTCACCCGTACGGCCCGGAGCGCTGGTGAGGCGATCGGCCGGGTGGTGCCGTGAGATCAGGCACCACCGGCCGCACGCAGCCCAGGAGGCACCCATGTTCCCCGCGATACGCACCCGCGTCCCCCGTGGCGTCCTCCTCACCGTCCTCGCCGCCGGCCTGATAGCCGCCGGCGGCTGTGCGGCCCTCGGCCTGAAGCACCCGGCGAGCGCGCCGTACCCGCTGCCCACGATCGACCGGCCGAGCCAGACCTCCAAGGCGTCCGCGCGGGCCGACGGCTCCACGCTCAGCGACGAGCAGGCCAGGTCCGCGCTGATCAACGAGACCGACCTGGGCGCCCCCTGGACGCCCACGCGCGGCGCGGCCACCTGGCGGGACGGCCTGCTGAAGGCCCGGACCACGGCCGGGGAGTGCCAGCGGCTGCTGGACGCCCTGTACGACGACGAACTCCTCGGCGCCCCGGCCCGCGTCGCCGTCGGCCTGGACGACACCGACACCGACGCCCAGCTCCGCTACCAGATCGGCGCCCGCCGCCCCGCCGACGTCGACGCCGTCCTGTCCTGGCTGGGCACCCTCCCCGTGCAGTGCGCCCGCTTCACCGCCACCACCGAGACCGGCCTGGTGGAGGACGTCCGGGTCGTGGACGCCCCGCTGCCGGAGGTCGGCGACGCCCGGCAGGGCCTGCGCCTCACCCTCGGCACCACGAACGACGACGGCGAGGAGTACCTCCTCACCATGGACCTGGCCGCCGTCCGCGTCGGTGAGGACGCCTTCGCCCTCACCAACGCGGGCCTCGGCGACGTCCCGAACGACGCCACCCAGGCCGCCGTGCAGATCGGCGCCCTGCGGCTGGCGGACATCCGCAGGCAGGGGCGGGCCCAGGTGTGAGGGGTCACAGCGGCGGCTGCGCCGGTGCCGGCCCCAGGGTCGTGGTGCCGGGGGCGGTGCGGTGGCCGAGCCCGGTGCGGTAGGCGTCCAGGGCGGCCTCGACGCGGCCCGTGCGGCGCAGCAGGTCGCCGAGGAGGCGGCACAGGTCGGCGAGGTCGCCGGCGGCACCCGCGCGTTCCAGGAGGCTGAGGGCGCGGACGTAGTGCTCCTCGGCGGCCTCCGTGTCGCGGGCGTCCTCCGCGATGATCCCGAGCAGGCGGTGCGCGGCGGCGGCGTGGACGGCGCCGCGCTCGGAGGAGAAGTCGCCGAGGACGCCCTGCAGCAGCCCGGCGGCCTCCTCGGACCTGCCCCGGCGGTGCAGCACGTCGGCGAGCTCGACGGCGGCCTGGCTGCGGTACAGGGCGGCACGGCTCTCCGAGAGCATGGCGTACGCCTGCCGCAGTTCCGCCTCGGCCCGGTCGAGATCGCCGTTCTGCGCGCTGACGTAGCCGCGCATCCAGTGGCAGTTGGCCAGCTCGGTGCGCAGGCTCAGCTGCCGGTACAGCTCGGCCGCCTTGGCCAGGGAGGCGTCGGCCTCGGCGACCCGGCCCTCGGCGAGCAGGGTGCGGGCGACCGAGCGGTGCATCCGGGCGATCAGCGCGGGGTCTCCGGCCCGCGGGGCGAGCGCGAGGGCGAACTCGGCGGCCTGGGCGGCACGGGCGTGCGCGCCCATGTCCATGTACGGGCCGATCACGCTGGCGTAGAGCAGCAGCAGCGCGTCCGGGTCGTGCAGTCCGCCGCGGTTCAGTTCGTCGAGGGTGGACTCCAGGAGGTAGACGGCGTACCGCAGTTCGCCCGCCAGGTAGTGGGCCACGGCCCGGCCGCGGATGGCGGGCACCCGGACCGGCAGGGTCTTTCCGGCCAGTCGCTCCTCGGCCTGTTCGAAGTGCTCGCGGGCCGTCGTCAACTCACCGGTCTCCAGGGCGCATTCGCCGAGCCCGAGCAGCGCGGTCGCCTGTTCGCAGCCGAGCCCGTGCGTCTCCGCCTCCGCGCGCAGCACGGCGTACTGGGCGGCCGCCTCCTCGGCCCGGCCGTCGGCGAGGACCCGCTGGGCCTCGGTGAGCCGCAGCCGCAGATCCGTGGCCAGGTGGGCGGGGCGGCCCACGGCCAGCTCCTCAAAGGCCACGCCGAGCCGCTCCGCGATGTGCCGTAACGCCTCGTCGGAGGCGCGGACCCGGCCCGCCTCCAGCGTGGAGATGTAGGCGGGCGTGTACGCCGGTTCCGCCAGCTGCCGCTGGGTGAGACCCCGCTGCGTCCGCAGCCGCTGCACCCGCCGTCCGATGACCTCCGGGTCGTCCCGCTCGCGCATGCCCCCTGCTCCCCCCGGCTCCCCTGGCACCCCTTGCCGTCAGGCTCCGGCAGCCCCTACGTTAAACGGCGGATTAAGCATGCTTAACAGGCCGCTGTCGTGTTGCGAGGTCGCCGTGTCCGGACGTACATCCGCACCCTACGCACGCCCCACCGCACGGAGGGCCGTAACGGCCGCAGTGATCGCCGCGGCGGCCCTGCTGATAGCGGCCAACGCCGGCCCGGCGAGAGCGACCCCGGCCGCCCCGGCCGCGCCGGTCGCGGCACCGGCACAGCACGGCTGACGGGCCGGACGACGCACCGCCGGCCCGCCGGATCCCGTACCCGACACCACACGCCGGCCCGGAATCCCCCTACCCTGCGACCGTGACCTCACCTGCCGCCCGTACCGCGCTGGAGCTGACCGCCGACCTGCCCGTACCGGGCCTGGAGGAGTTCTACCGGGATCTGCACCGGCATCCCGAGCTGTCCCTGCGCGAGCACCGGACCGCCGGGAAGCTGGCCGAACGGCTCGGGAGGGCCGGGTTCGACACCGCCGAGGGCGTGGGCGGCACCGGAGTCGTCGGCGTGCTGCGCAACGGGGACGGCCCGACGGTGCTGCTGCGGGCCGACATGGACGCGCTGCCGGTGACGGAGGAGACCGGCCTGCCGTACGCCTCCGAGGTACCGGGCGTCATGCACGCCTGCGGGCACGACCTGCACGTCACCTGGCTGGCCGGGGCCGCGCGGGCGCTGGCGGCCGGACGGGACGCCTGGCGGGGGACGCTGCTGGTGGTGGGGCAGCCCGCCGAGGAGACCGGGCAGGGCGCGGCCCGGATGGTCGCCGACGGGCTGTACGAGCGGTTCGGGCGGCCGGACGTACTGCTCGGCCAGCACGCGGCGCCGGGCCCGGCGGGCCTGTACCCGCACGTGCCCGGCCTGATCATGTCCGCCGCCACGGACGTGGACATCGTGGTGCACGGCCGCGGCGGCCACGGATCCCGGCCGGAGGCGACCGTCGATCCGGTGGTGACGGCGGCCTATCTCGTCACCCGGCTCCAGACGGTCGTGTCGCGCGAGATCGCCGCGGGCGAGTCCGCGGTGCTGACGGTGGGGCGGATCGAGGCGGGCAGCCGGCACAACATCATCCCCGCCGAGGCCCGCATCGCGCTGAACCTGCGGACGCGGTCCGAGGCGGTGCGGCAGCGGATGCTGGCCGCGATCCGGCGGATCGCGCACGGCGAGTGCCTGGCCGCCGGCTGCCCGCGCGAGCCGGAGGTCACCGTGGGCGCCTGCTTCCCGATGACCGTGAACGACGCCGGCACGGACACCGCCGTCGCCGCCGTGCACGCCGAGGTGTTCGGCGCGGGCACGGTCTTCGACCCGGGTCCGGCGATGGGCAGCGAGGACTTCCCGGAGCTGGCGCTCGGCTCGCTCCCGTACGCGTACTGGTTCGTCACCACGACCCCCGCCGAGGTGTGGAAGCAGGCGCCCGGCGAGACGCTCCCGGAAAAATTCTCGGCCGTGCCGAGCAACCACAGCCCCCACTTCGCGCCCGACCTGTCCACCGTTGCCCCAGGTGTCCGCACCCTGGTCTCCGGGGCCCTGGCGCTGTTGTCACCGGCATGACCTACTCTTTGCGCACACTCGCCACGCGCGGTGCACACGGCTCATGCACAGGGGGCTCCACACGCCGCCGTGCCCACGCGCGGGCACCCACGTCTTTCTTTCGTTCCGGGGGGTTCGAATCAGCGTGCGCAAGCGCTCTCTCACGGCGGCCACCACCCTGGCGGTCCTCTTCAGCTCGGCGGCCCTCGCCGCCACTCCGGCGTCCGCCGACTCCACCGCCGTCCTGCCGGTCAGGACGACCGGTGACATCGTCGTGGACGCCGTCCACCGGCAGGTCTTCATCAGCGATCCGCTCAACGGCAAGATCGTCGTGACGGACTTCGCCGGGAAGTACCTCAAGCAGCTCGACACCAACCTCTCCGGCGTCCACGGCCTGGAGCTGTCCGCCGACTCCGGCACGCTCTACGCGGCCGTGCAGGACCTCGACGCCATCGCCGTCTTCGACACCGCCACCGACACCGAGACCACCCGGTACGAGGTCGGTGACAAGCCGCTCAGCGTGGCCCTCGCGGGCGGCAGGCTGTGGTTCGGCTACGGCGGCGCCGCCGACGGCAACATCGGCTCCGTCGACCTCTCCGCCGACGACCACAAGGTCACCCTCGACCAGGACGGCGACTGGTACCAGGCCCCGCTGCTGGACGCCGCGCCCGGCTCCAGCACCCTGATCGCCGGCGCGGTCGAGCAGAGCCCGGTCGAACTGGCCTCGTACGACGTCTCGTCGGGCACCGCCGCGAAGGTGGCGAGCACCCGCGAGGCGGGCAGCAACCTCGGCGACCTCCAGGTCACCCCCGACGGCAAGGACGTCGTGGTGGCCAGCGGCGCGCCCTACTACCAGCAGGTGTTCCGCACGTCCGACCTCGACGAGGACGGCAAGTACGTCACGGACGCGTACCCGAACTCCGTCGCCATCGCGCCGGACGGCACGGTCGCGGCGGGCATCGACGGCTCCTACGAGCCGGACGTCTACATCTTCAAGCCCGGCAGCAGCGAGGCCGTCCGCAGCTACGACTTCCCGAACACCGGCACCTCCAGCGGCTCCGACCTGCTCGCCCGCGGCGGTCTGGCCTGGGCCCCGGACGCCTCCCGGCTGTTCGCGGTGACCAGCAACAGCCAGGGCGTGTACTCCCTGCGGGTCCTGACCGCGCCCACCAAGGCGGCGAGCACGGTCACCGTGGACGCGCCGGCCACCGCGGCCCGCGCCAAGCGGCTCACCGTCAAGGGCAAGGTCGCCTCCAAGACGGCGATTCCGGCCGGCACCAAGCTGGCCGTGACCCGCACCGACCTGGAGTCCCCGAAGGGCAAGGCCCTCGCGGCGGCGGTCACCAAGGCCGACGGCACCTTCTCCTTCACCGACACCCCGCCCTCCGGCGGCAAGGTGACGTACACCGTGTCCTACGCCGGTGACGCCGGCCACGCGGCGGCCTCCGGCTCGGACTCCGTCGACGTCTCCCGCGCCAAGCCGGCGCTGACGGTCGACAACGACGGCAAGGTGTACGCGTACGGCAAGGACGTCAGGTTCACCGCGCACCTCGGCAAGACGTACACCAACCGCACGGTCGAGATCTGGGCCGACCCGTTCGGCGGCGACAAGCCGAACAAGCTGGTGAAGTCCGGCAAGGTCAACTCCGACGGCAACCTCTCGGTCACCCTGGACCTGAAGCGGGACACCAAGGTCACCGCGAAGTTCAAGGGCGACTCCCGCTACACCTCGGCGTCCGCCGCCAGCACCGTCGGCGCCCGGGTCAGCGTGGCCACGTCGGTCGGCAACCACTACAAGTCGAAGTACACGTGGAGCCACACGTACTACTTCTTCCACAAGACCAAGAACCCGCTGATCACGACCAAGATGCCCTACTACCCGGGCCGGGCGCAGAAGTTCGAGTTCGAGGTGTACTACCAGGGCCGCTGGTACCCGGGCGACCCCGCGTACTTCAAGCTCGGCTCCGACGGCGTCTCCCGGGTCACCATCACCGGCGACCACGGCGAGGACGTCGGCTGGCGCTTCCGGGTCCGCTCGTCGTACATCAACAGCGCCTCCGGTGACACCGTGAACTCCACGACGCACGGCGCCTGGAAGTACTTCACCTTCACCCGGTAGGCACTAGGGGGTGCCCTGCAGCTGGCGCAGCTGCCGCTGGACGTTCTCCAGCGCGCCCTGCCGGCGGCCGGGCACCCTGAGCCGCAACCGGGCGAGCGCGGGCCCGAGTTCACGGGCCCGCGCCGTGTCCTTGATACAGGCCCACTGGTGGTGGGCGCGGTCCACGGCCGCCTCCACCGCGGGCGCGTCCCCCGCCTGCCCGGCGGCCAGCCGCGCCTCGGCGACCCCCAGCCACATCCGGCAGCTGCGCGCCGCGTCCCCCGCGAACATCGCCAGGTCGGCCCGGACCTCGCTCCAGTGCAACGCGTGCTCGGACACCGCCCCGTACGCCCGCACGGCCTCCGCCTCGTGCCGGGCCGCCAGCCCGTCGGCCTCCGTGTGCCGCCCGGCCCGTACGGCGGCCGCGATCCCGGCGTGCGGATCGCCTCCCTGCGGTCCGGCCGGGACGGCGCCGGGTCCGGAAGCCGGTGCCGGCACGGCCGCGGGCCCGCTCCCGGCAGCCGGTGCCGGGACGACACCGCCCACGCCGGACAGCAGCAGGTCGCCCCTGGTCCCCTCCGCGATCCGGGCCAGCGCCTGCTGGTGCAGGGATTCCAGCGGAGGCCGGTGGCCGCTTCTCAGCAGGGTGGCCACCGTCTTCATGTACGCCGGCTCGGCCAGGCCCCGCCGGCCCGTGGCCGGGGCGACACGGCCGTACACCGCGGTGGTGCGGCCGCAGTCGAGGCCCCGCTCGGCGAGGTGGCGCCAGGCCTCGGCGTCGGCGTGCAGGTCGACCACGAGCGCGGTGTCCGCGGCGGAGCGCAGCCGGAGTTCCTCACGGATCCAGTGCCAGGGCAGCGCGGTGTAGCGCAGGGTCGCCGGGGTGGTGCGGGCCAGGGCCAGGTGGGGCTGGTGCTGGCGGCGGTCCAGGTGCAGCTGGCCGGTGACGTAGACGGTGAGCGGGCCGGGCGTGGCCGCGGCGGCGCGCAGCCGGGTGAGGACGGCCTGTGGTTCCAGCGGGTCGGCGAGTTCGACCACGTTCGCGGTGTCGGTGCCGGACAGCACGGCGGGGGCGACGGCGGCCAGCACCGGCAGGACACCCGCCGCGTCCACCAGACGCGCCCGGCCCAGCGGCGAGGCCGCGAGCAACAGCACGGTTCCGGGCATCGTGCTCCCCCTGTCCCGTAGATCCGGTCTCCAGCCAGCACCGTAGCCGCTGCCACCGCACGGCGGTGCCTCAGGACCGCAAACGTCCCTGTTCGTGGTCTTCGCCCCCGGCGCCCGGCCCGTCCCCGGTGTCCGTCCGCCGCACCGCGAAGATCGTGGTGTCGTCCTCCAGCCGGCCCTTGCTGTGCCGCAGCACGCCGTCGCGGACCCGGCGGACCAGGCGCCGGGGCTGGGAGCGGCCCGGGTCGGCGCCGACCGCGCGGGCGACCTCGCGGACCAGCGGGAAGAACGCGCCCGTCCCGTCACGGGCCTCGGTCACCCCGTCGGTGACCAGCAGCAGCGTCTCGTCGGCGGCCAGCGGCACCCGGCGCACCGGCGGCAGCCCGCCCGCCAGCTCGCCGAGGCCGAGCGGCACCCCCTCGCCGCCGGGCAGTTCGCGGACCCCGCGCGGACCGACGGCGAGCGGCGGCTCGTGGCCGAAGTTCACGACGTCGATCGCCTCCGCGGTGTCCTCGGGGAAGCCGATGAGGACGGCGGTGGCGAAGCGGTCGCCGTCGGCCCGGCCGAGCGCCGCGGTGTGCGAGCGGTGCCGCAGCATCCGGGTCTCCAGACGGGCGGCGACGGTCGCGAGGTCCTTCTCGTGGTAGCCGGCCTCGCGGAAGGTGCCGAGCAGCGCGGCGGCGGCCTCCACCGCGCCGAGGCCCTTGCCCTGCACGTCGCCGACCAGGACCCGGGTGCCGTGCGGGCCGGGCTGGATGTCGTAGAAGTCGCCGCCGACCCGGGCGTCCACGTCGGCGGCCAGGTACACCCCCGCGTGCTCCAGACCGGCCCAGCGCGGCGGCAGCGGGCGCAGCACCGTGCGCCGGGTGGTCTCGGCGATGTCCCGGATGTGCAGGACCTCCCGTTCCTGGCGCACCCGCACCACCGAGGCGATGGTGGCCAGCGCGCCGCCCAGGGCGACCAGCAGGAAGTCGCCGAAGCCGGCCTTGTACTGGTCCGGCCAGGCGCTGTCCACGAGGACGTACGTCACCACCGAGAGGACGCTGTAGGCGGCCGTCGTCCACACTCCGCAGATCGCGGCGGCGATGCCCGGGACCAGGACGATCCAGGTGATGATCCGGAACTGTTCGCCGGTGCTGAAGTCCAGCAGGATGATCCCGGCGAGCAGGGCCAGGGGAGGCAGCCAGGCGACGCTCCGCCCGCCGACCCGCAGCAGCCTGCGGCGCCGCCCGTACTCCATCTCCGTCACGGCCGGCAGTCCTCCATGAAGCTCAGCGAATCACGGGAGAGATCCGCCCGCATCCGGGCACTCGTGACCCGGTCCGGCCGAGTTGCCGGGCCCGGGCACCCGGTGTGCCCTGGAAACGTGCCCAGGGAGGGGCCCCGGCAGCGGGGCGTGCCCCGGGCGAGAGGAAGGAGTGCTCCCATGGCTCAAGCGGCACCCGCGCCCGGCGGAATGTCCCGGCCCGGCCGCACGCCCGAGGTGGAGCGCCGGTCGTCCGACATCGTCCGGCGGACACCCGACGTCTTCGACGCCCGCACCCACCGGATCGCCCGGCTGGCCGTCCCGGTCGTCCTGGGCCTGGTCTACGGCTACTGGGTGGCGGCCAACGACCGCGCCGGCGGCCCGGTCACCGGCGGGAACCTGGTGCTCGGCTTCGTCAGCGCGGCGGTGTTCGCGGTGCTGTGCGCGGCCCTGCTGACGCTGGCCCCGCGGATGCCGCGGGAGGTGCACGCCCTGCTGTGGACGGCGTTCGTGGGCTGTGCGTTCGGCTTCCTCTACAGCCAGAGCGGCAGTCTCTTCGCCACCCAGGGCGCCGGCCTGGGCCCCCACGGCGACGTGGTGCGGTCGGTGCTGATGTCCGTGCTGGTGTCGGCGGTCACCTTCGCGGTGTTCTTCTACCGCTACTACACCCGGGAGGACGCGTCCGGGCGCCGGATCCGCTGAGCGGGCGGGAAGGACCCCGTCGCGCGGGACACGGGTACGCGTGGGTCCCGGCCGAGCCGGCCGGGACCCACGCGCTCCCCTGTTTCCCCGGTTCCCCACGTGGCCGTCCGCACGAGTGGTGCACTTCGGCCACTTCCGTCCCCCCAGCACCAGGAAACACCCGTTGGGGTGATCCCTCCACCGGAGGGCCGCCCGAACGCAGTCGCCCCGCTCGCGCACCGGCCTCCGGGGCCCTTGCCTGGAAACGTGCCCTCACGTCTCCGGAGCGCCCTGTCGGCCGTGCTGATCGTCCTGTCCTGCCTCCTCGTGCCGTTCGGCGCGCTGGCGGCCTGGGCGGCGTACGGGCTCACCGACACGGGCCGGTACGTCACCACGATGGCGCCGCTCGCCGCCGACCCGGCCGTGCGGGAGGCCGTGGTGGACACGGTCGGCGACGGCATCCTGCGCGCGGTGGACCAGCACCTCGACGTCCGCCCGCTGCGCGGCTCGGTACGCCCGTTCGTCCACGACGCGGTCCGCTCCTTCACCCACACCCGGGCCTTCCGGCTGGCCTGGGACACCGGCAACCGGGTCACCCATGACGCCGTGCTGCGTGCCCTGCGCGCCGAGGACGCGCGCGCCGTCACCGTCGACCTCGCCCCCGTGACCGCCCAGGTCAAACGCCAGCTCACCCGTGACCACGTACCGCTGGCCGCGCGGATCCCGGTGGAGCACACCGCGGTCGCCGTGCTCCCGGCGGACCGGCTGACCACCCTGCGGAAGGGGTTCCACGTGCTCGAAGTCGCCGGTTTCTGGCTGCCCGTGGCTGCCGTCGCCTTCGCCGTCGGCGGGATCGCGTTCGCCGTACGCCGGCGCCGCGCGGTCACCGCCACCGCCCTCGGCACGGCCCTGGGCGGCGCCCTGCTGGTCCTCGCCCTCGCCGTCGGCCGCAGCCTCACCCTGTCCGACCTGCCGGCCGGCGTGTCCCACCCGGCCGCGGGCGCGGTCTACGACGCCCTGACCGGCACCCTGCGCACGACGGCGTGGCTGCTGCTCGGCCTCGGCACGGCGGTGGCCCTCACCGTCCGGCTGACCCGTCGGCTGCGCCCGCCCCGGCCCGCGCGCCGGCGGGAGGACTCCCCGGCGGCGTCACCCGCCAGGGGGCCGGCGCCGACGCGGGCCCGGATCTGAGGATCGCCCGCCACCGTGTTGGCACCAGTCGACATCGCGTGGCATCGGCGTGGCGCCATGTAGTGCCATGCGGCGTCATGCGATGCCATGCGGTGCCGTGCGGCGTCACGTGACGCCATCTGGCGCCACCCCATTTCAGCGATGTACCGCGACACTGACCCACATTTCCGCAGGTCAAGGGGTGGCAGGCCGATTCTGCTCCTGACCGGACACCCGCGAGCCTTGCGCATGGCGTCACGATGGTGCCATTATGGCGTCATGGACCTCACGCCCTATGTCGACACCCTCCGCCGCGAACTCGCGGTGGCCGCCGAAGCCGGCGGGGAAGACGCCCGCGAGCTGGCCGAGCGGCTCACCGCGCCACTGGAGTCGGCGACCCGTCTGACCCTGCTCAACGTGCTCTCCGCCGCGATGGACGAGATCACCCGCGAACTCGCCCCCGGCTCGGTCGACGTACGGCTGCGCGGCCTGGACCCCGACTTCGTGGTCACCCCGCCGCCCGTCGGCGGTCCCGGCGAGACGGCCGCCGAGCCGTTCCGGGCCCCGGCTCCGGCACCGGCGCCCGGCGAGGGCGACGAGGGCGGCACGGCCCGCGTGAACCTGCGTCTTCCGGCCCACCTCAAGGCCCGCGCCGAGGAGGCCGCGGCCCGCGAGGGGCTGTCGGTCAACGCCTGGCTGGTGCGCGCCGTGTCCGCCGCGGTCGAGGGCGGCGCCCGGCCGCGCACGGCGGAGAAGACCCAGAGCGTCGGCCAGAGCTTCACCGGCTGGGTGCGCTGACCGCGCCATCACCCGCACGCACCACAGCACCCCGCATCCCTTCACCCGCACCACTCCACCCACACCGCGTCCCACCAGCGAGGACGCCCCGAAGAGCCAAGAGGACGGGACAGCCATGCCTTCTTTCGACACTCCCGAAGCGATCTCGGTCACGGCGCGCGTGGACGCCGGCTCCCTCCACTTCACCGCGGGCGACCACCCCGGCACCGTCGTCGAGGTGCGCCCCCGCGACCCGAAGAAGGACCTGGACGTGCGGACGGCCGACCAGACCGAGGTGACGTACGCGAACGGCGCCCTGACCGTGCGGACGCCGAAGCCCAGCCTGTTCGGCCGCACCGGCACCGTCGACGTGACGATCGACCTGCCCACGGGCTCGCGTGTCGAGGCGACCGGTGCCTGGACGCAGGTGGTCGGCGAGGGCCGGCTCGGCGAGGTCCGGGTGAAGACCTCGGCCGGTGACGTCCGCCTCGACACGACCGGTCCGGTCACGCTGACCGCCTCGCACGGCACGATCACCGTGGACCGCGTCGAGGGCGCGGCCGAGATCACCACCAGCTCCGGCAGCCTGCGCGTCGGTCTCCTCGACGGTCCCGCCGTCCTGAAGAACTCGCACGGCACCACGACCGTCGGCGCCGCGACCGGCGACCTGCGGGTGAACGGCGCCAACGGCGACATCGAGATCCGGCGCGCCGAGGACTCGGTCACCGCCACCACCGCCCACGGCACCCTGCGCGTCGGCGAAGTGGCCCGCGGTTCCGTCCAGTTGGAGACCTCCTACGGCGCCATCGAGGTCGGCGTCCGCGAGGGCACGGCCGCCTGGCTCGACGTCAGCTCCGACGCCGGCCAGGTGCGCAACTCCCTCACCGCGTCCGAGACCCCGGGGGAGACCGAGGACACCGTCAAGATCCGCGCCCGCACCCGGTACGGCAACATCGACATCCGCCGCCCCCGCCTCTGAGCACCCCTCCCCCTCGCCCCCTCTCGTCCTCCTCTCTCCACTCCTCACCCCTCCACCCACTCCAGCCTTCGAACGGGAGGGCCCATGCCTTCTTCTGTCATGCCCGCGCCAAGTCGGTCGGGTGCGCAGCCGCCCGCCGCCGTCTCCGTCGTCGGCCTGCGCAAGTCGTACGGCGACAAGACCGTGCTCGACGGCATCGATCTGCGCATCCCGGCCGGCACCGTGTTCGCACTGCTCGGCCCGAACGGCGCCGGCAAGACCACCACCGTGCAGATCCTGTCCACGCTCGTCGCCGCCGACGGCGGACAGGCCCAGGTGGCCGGCCACGACGTCGCCCGCTCACCCGACGGCGTACGCGCCGCGATCGGGGTCACCGGGCAGTTCGCCGCCCTCGACGACCTGCTCACCGCGGAGGAGAACCTGCTCCTCATGGCCGACCTGCTGCGGCTGGGCAAGCGCGAAGGCAGGGCCCGTGCCCGGGAGTTGCTGGAGCGGTTCGGCATCGCGGACGTCGCGCACCAGCGCGCCGCGACCTTCTCCGGCGGTATGCGGCGCCGGCTCGACATCGCCATGACCCTGGTCGGCGACCCCCAGGTGATCTTCCTGGACGAGCCGACGACCGGGCTCGACCCACGCAGCCGCCGCACCATGTGGGACACCGTGCGCACGCTGGTCGCGGGCGGCACCACCGTCTTCCTCACCACCCAGTACCTGGAGGAGGCCGACCAGCTGGCCGACCGGATCGCCGTGCTCGACGGCGGCCGGATCGTCGCCGAGGGCACCGCCGACGAGCTGAAGGCGCGGATCCCCGGCAGCCATGTGCGGCTGCGGTTCACCGAGCCCGCCGCCTACGAGCGCGCGTCGGCCGTCTTCCCCGGCGCGGCCCGGGACGACGAGAACCTCCTCCTGCGCGTGGCGGGCGACGGCGGCCTCGACGCGCTGCGCGGCCTGCTGGACCGGCTCGACGCCGCCGGCGTCCGGGCCGCCGACCTCTCCGTGCACACCCCCGACCTCGACGACGTGTTCCTCGCCCTCACCGGCGAGGGCACCGCCGACTCCGCGCTTCACGTCAAGGAGACCCCGCGATGAGCACCCTCACCTACGCCGTGCACGACTCGATGACGATGCTCCGGCGCAACCTGAAGCACGCGATCCGCTATCCGTCCGTGGGACTCGGCAGCGCGATGATGCCGATCCTGATGCTGCTGCTTTTCGTGTACGCCTTCGGCGACTCGATCGGCGCCGGGATGGGCGGCGGCCGGGACGCCTACCTGGAGTACCTGACACCCGGCATCGTCATCATGGGCGTCGCCGCCGGTTCGATGTCGACCTCGATCGCGGTCTGCTCCGACATGACCGAGGGCATCATCAACCGGTTCCGGACGATGGACATCACGCGGTCGTCGTTCATGACGGGGCATGTCATCGGCAGTGTCGTGCAGACGATGGTGTGCATGGTCCCGGTCATGGGCGTGGCGCTCGCCGTCGGCTTCCGCTCCGGGGCGACCCCGCTGGAGTGGCTGGCGGCGGCCGGCCTCCTCGCGGCCATCGCCTTCGCGGTGACCTGGCTCTCGGTGGCGCTCGGCCTGATCTCCAAGACCGTCGAGTCCGCCAGCAACAAGCCCCTGCTGATCCAGTTCCTCCCCTTCCTCGGCTCGGCGTTCGTCCCGGCCGGGTCCATGTCCCCGGGCCTGCGGTGGTTCGCCGAGAACCAGCCCTTCACGCCGATGACCGAGACGCTGCGCGGTCTGCTCTGCGGCACCGCGATCGGGAACGACGGCTGGATCTCCCTCGCCTGGTGCGCCGGCATCACCGTGGCCGGCTACGTCTGGTCGCGCTCGCTGTTCAACAGCACCACCAAGCGCTGAGCACCGCGTCCCCCGCCGGGCCGCGGGGCCGCCGGACCGCCGGGGCTCCGGGGCTCCGGCGATCCGGGACTCCGGGACTCCGGGACTCCGGGACTCCGGGACTCCGGGACTCCGGGGCTCCGGGGCTCCGGGGCTCCGGGTGATCTTCTGGCGCCGCCGGCCGGACGATCGTAGGCTCGCCCCGTGACCCAGCGCTCCGGACGCAGGCTCGGCACCTGGTGTGCCGGGCTGCTGCTCGCCGGGGTGAGCGCGGTCGTCGGCTGCCGGGTCGCCGACAGCGACGGCATCACCCCCGTGCCCCAGCTCCTCGCCTTCCTCCCCTGGCTGCTCGCGCCGGCCGGCCTCGCCCTGCTGTGCGCGCTGCTCACCCGCTGGTGGACGGGCCTGGTCTGGGGCGTCGCCGTCCTCGGCCTGCTCGCCTGGTACGGGGAACCGTACGGCACGGTCGACGAGGCCGACGGCCCGCAGCTCGCCCGGCTGCGCGTACTGACCGCCAACGTAGAGTTCGGGCACGGCACCGCCGCCCTGGTCCCGGTCGTCCGCGGCCGGAACCCCGACGTGGTCTTCGTGCAGGAGTGCGACGCGCGCTGCCGGGCCGCACTGGAAGGGGAGTTCGCGGCCGACTACCCGCACCGCCGGACCGTCGAGGGGGACGGTTCCAAGGGCTCGCTCATCCTCAGCCGCCACCCCCTCGCCCCGGCCCCAGGTGTCCCCGGCACGATGGGCATGCCCGGCGCCGTCGCCGACGTACGCGGCCACGCCGTACGCCTCCAGCTCGCCCACCCCATGCCCCCGCTGCCGGGACGGGTGACCCTCTGGCGCCGCGAACTCGCCCGCCTGCGCGTCTTCGCCGCCACCCGTGGCCGGACCCCCACGATCCTCGCCGGCGACTTCAACGCCTCCCAGGACCACGCGGCCTTCCGGCACATCCTCGACACCGGCCTGTCCGACGCGGCCCGCCTCGCCGGCCAGGACCGCACCCCGAGCTGGCCGTCGCGCACCGCCTCCGTCATCGGCGCCCAGATCGACCACGTGCTCGTCTCCCGGGACTTCACCGCGACCGGCGTCCGCTTCCCGCGCGTGGCCGGCAGCGACCACCGGGCCCTGGTGGTGGACCTCACGCTGCACGGACGGACGTGAACAGCGCACCGGCGGACGCGTCCCCCGCACCGGCGGCCACGACCCGAATTCAGCCGAACAATCCATAATGGGCGCATGCCACGAGAGTTCCCCATCGGCCTCACCCCTCCCGACTGGCTGGTCCGGAACCTCACACCCCAGCAGGCGCCCGTCAACTGGGCCGCCATCGCGCGCGCCGCGCTCGCGATGGCCCTCCCCCTGGCGCTCGGCCTCGCCGCCGGACGCCCGGCCTACGGCGCCCTCGCCTCCATGGGCGCCCTGTCCGGCGTCATCGGCGACACCGCCGACGCCTACCGCATGCGCATCCTCAACATCGCCGTACCGCAGCTCTTCGGCGCGGTCGGAGTGACCCTGGGCACGCTGGCGTACGGCCACGGCTGGTACGCGGTGGCCCTGCTCACCGGCGTCGCCCTGCTCTCCGGGATGATCTCGACGATCGGCGCGGTCGCCTCGGTCTCCGGTCTGCTCCTCCTGCTGAACTGCGTGGTCGGCGCGGGCCTCCCGCTCCCCTCCCCCTGGTGGCTGGCCCCCGCCCTGATGACCGGCGGCGGCCTCCTGGTCCTGCTGCTGGCCCTGCTGGCCTGGCCGCTGCGCGCGGGCGTCCCCGAACGGACGGCGGTCGCCGCGACGTACCGCACGGTCGCCGCCCTCCTCGCGGTCGCCGGCACCGACCGCACCGGGCCGTACGAGGAGGCCCGGCGCGCCGTCACCCAGTCCCTCAACGAGTCGTACGACCTGATCCTGGCCCGGCGCGCCCGCCACCACGGCCGCAGCCGCGAACTCACCCGCCTGCTGGCCCAGTTGAACGCGATCACCCCGGTGATCGAGGCGGCCCCCGCGGCCCATCTGGCGGCCCGCCCGCTCCCCGAGCGAATCCCGGAGGCCGTACGTCACCTGGCACGGTCGGTGGAGGGGACCGGCCCCCCGCTCCCGCCCCTGCGCCTCCCCCTGCCCACCACGGAGACGGGGCGGGCGGTGGACCACGCCCTGCGGCACGCGGCCGAGGTCGTCATCGCCCCCGACGTGGACCCCCGGGGCATCGACGACCGGCTGGGCCGGCCGGCCGCGCTCGGCATCCGCACGGCCCGCGCCGCCCGCACCGTCGTCCTGTCCGCCAACTCCTGGCGCTACGGCGTCCGTCTGGCGGTCTGCATCGGCATCGCCCAGGCCCTGGTCTCACTGGTCCCCGTCCCGCGCTCCTACTGGGTCGCCCTGACCATCACCTTCGTCCTCAAACCCGACTTCGGCTCGGTCTTCTCCCGCGCCCTGCTGCGCGCGCTCGGCACGGTGGCCGGCCTGGTGGTCGCGGCGGTGGTCCTGGCCGAGGTCCCCCTGGGCTGGTGGGACGTCCCGGCCCTGTTCCTCCTGGCCCCCCTGATCCCGGCACTGACCCCCCGCGGCTACGGTCACCAGACGATGGCCATCACCCCGGTGATCCTCCTCCTCTCCGACATCCTCAACCACCAGGGGACGGCACTGCTGCTCCCGCGGCTGACCGACTCCCTGCTGGGCTGCGGGGTCGCCCTGATCGCCGGCTACCTCCTGTGGCCGGAGAGCTGGCACACACGGGTCGGCGACCGCCTGGCCGACGCGGTGGCCGACACGGCGGCCTACGTGGAGGCGGCCTTCGGCCCGTCCACGGAACCGGCGGCCCGGGCCCGCATGCGCCGCCGCCTCTACCGCGACCTGTCCGTCATCCGCACGGAGTTCCAGCGGGCCCTGACCGAACCGCCCCCGACCGGCCGGCGCGCCGCGGCCTGGTGGCCGCTGGTCGTCGCCGTCGAACGCATCGTGGACGCCACGACGGCGGCCCGCGTCCGCGTCCGCCACGGGGCGGTGCCGCCGTCCACGGGCGAGGTCTCCCAAGTGGCCCTGCAGCTGCGCGAGCTGTCCGAGGGCGTACGACGGTCCGAGTCGCTGACAGCCGTCCGCACCGACCTCACGGGCCCCTCGGGCAGCGTCCTGGAACCCCTCCGCCAGGAGGTCGCCGCCGCCCGGGCCATCACGTCTCCGCACTGACGCGGTCCGGCGACGCGGGGCCGCTAACCTTACGTGTCCGTCCTGGCCAGCGATTGACGGGTTACAACCTCACGCGAAGGGTTGCGCACATGGGCATTCTCACTCTCCTGCGGAACGCATTCGGCCGCTCACGCAAACCCCGAGCCACCGAGCCGGAGGGTGCGCCCCAGACGCCGGAACCGCCGACCCCCGCCCCGGCGGTACCGGAACCCCGCCAGTCCCCCGCCTCCTCCGAACACGAACTGGTCACAGCGGCGTTCGCCAACGTCCAGGTCCCCGACCCCGACCCGGACGACACCGCCCCGGCCAGCGCGGAGGACGAGGCCGGGACCGGCGGGAAGCCGGAGGGCACCGCTGCGGCCGAGCCCCGGCCCGAGCCGGCCACCGCGGCCGAGGCCGAGGACGACGAGAGGCCCGCGGAGACCACCGCGGCCGAGGCCGGGCACGAGGACGGGACCGGCGTGACCGGCGAGAAGCCCGGAGGGGCTGCCGAGGCCGGGATCGGGGCCGGGGAAGCCGCCGCGACGACGGCCGGCCCGAAGACGGAGGAGGAACCCGCGCAGCCGGTCCCCGCCACGGAGGAGCCCACGGCGCCGACCGCGAAGGCGACGGTTCCGGCGGAGGCCGAGGAGGACGCGAGCCGGGCGGAGCACGCCGACGCCGCAACCGACGCGGAGGAGGCCGAGACCCCGGCCCCGGCCGACAAGCATCCCGAGACGGCCGCGCCCGCCCCGGGCCCGTCGACGAACGAGACGCCCGACACGCACCCGGCCGAGTCCGCGACCGCTCCCGAGCCGGTGCCCGCGGAACCCGACGCGAAGGCGGAGCCCACCACAGCGACCACCGCCGAAGCCGACCCGAAGCCGGAACCCACCACAGCGACCACCGCCGAAGCCGACCCGAAGCCGGAACCCACCGCAGCAACCACCGCGGAGCCCGACGCCGCACCGGAGCCCACCGGAACGACGACCGCGGACGCTGACGCCAAGGCGGAGCCCACCGCAGCGGCGACCGCTCCGCAGGGCGCCGACGGCGAGGACACCCCCCTGGGGTCGTCCGCGCCCGGCGACGAAACCCGTACGGGTGGGACCCCGGACACCGATGGCGAGGCCGAGGCGGTCAAGGCCAAGCCCGCGACCACCCTCGCCAAGGTCAAGGCCCGCACCCCCGCCCTCACCACCGCCTACAAGGCCGCCACGGCCGCCCTCAGGAAGACGGACCTCACCGGCACCCGCGCCAAGGTCTACCTGGTGCTCGACCGCTCCGCGAGCATGCGCCCGTACTACAAGGACGGCTCCGCCCAGGCCCTCGCCGACCAGACCCTCGCCCTCGCCGCCCATCTGGACCCCGAGGCCACGGTCCACGTCGTCTTCTTCTCCACGGAGGTCGACGGCACCACCGACCTCACCCTCGACCCGGGCCACGAGAGCAGGATCGACGACGTGCACGCCGGCCTCGGCCGGATGGGCCGTACCAGCTACCACGCCGCCGTGGACGCCGTACTCGCCCACCACCGCGAGAACGCCGCCCCCACCGCACCCGCCCTCGTCGTCTTCCAGACCGACGGCGCCCCGGACGCGAAGACCCCCGCCACCCAGGCCCTGACCGAGGCCGCGGAGAACCACCCCTCCGTGTTCTTCTCCTTCGTCGCCTTCGGTGAGCACGACAACAAGGCCTTCGACTACCTCCGCAAGCTGAAGACCGGCAACACGTCCTTCTTCCACGCGGGCCCCACCCCCCGCGAGCTGACGGACACCGAGCTGTACGACGGAGTCCTGGCCTCCTGGCGCCCGTGACCCCGCGCCGCCCGCTTCTCACCCCGTAAAACGGGAAGCGGGCGGCATACACACGTCGGCTACGATTTCAAGGTTCGTACACGTAGCGACCTGGGAGCAGCCCCCGATGGCTCGACACCTCATCACCAGCGCCCTTCCGTACATCAACGGGATCAAGCACCTGGGCAACATGGTGGGGTCCATGCTCCCGGCGGACGTGTACTCCCGGTACCTCCGCCAGCGCGGCCACGACGTCCTGTACATCTGCGCGACCGACGAGCACGGCACCCCCGCCGAGCTGGCCGCCAAGGAGCAGGGTCTCCCGGTCGCCGAGTTCTGCGCGCAGGCGCACGACGCCCAGAAGGCGGTCTACGACGGCTTCGCGCTGGCCTTCGACTACTTCGGCCGCAGCTCCAGCCCGGAGAACCGCGAGATCACCCAGCACTTCGCCCGCAAGCTGAACGAGAACGGCTTCATCGAAGAGCGCGCGATCCGCCAGGTCTACTCGCCCGCCGACGGCCGCTTCCTGCCGGACCGCTACGTCGAGGGCACCTGCCCCCACTGCGGTTACGACAAGGCCCGCGGCGACCAGTGCGAGAACTGCACCCGCGTGCTGGACCCGACCGACCTGATCAACCCGCGCTCGGCGATCTCCGGCTCCACCGACCTGGAGGTCCGCGAGACCAAGCACCTCTTCCTGCTCCAGTCCAAGCTGCAGCACGAGGTCGAGCAGTGGGTCGCCCGGCACGAGGCGGACTGGCCGCAGCTCGCCTCCTCCATCGCCCGCAAGTGGCTGACCGAGGGCCTGCACGACCGGGCGATCACCCGCGACCTGGACTGGGGCGTCCCGGTCCCGGCGGACACCTGGCCGGAGCTGGCGGCCGAGGGCAAGGTCTTCTACGTCTGGTTCGACGCCCCGATCGAGTACATCGGCGCGACGAAGGAGTGGGCCGACCAGGACCCGGAGAACCGGGACTGGAAGTCCTGGTGGTACGAGGCGGACGACACCGTCCGCTACACCGAGTTCATGGCCAAGGACAACGTCCCGTTCCACACGGTGATGTTCCCGGCCACCGAGCTGGGCGTGCGCGAACCGTGGAAGAAGGTCGACTACGTCAAGGCGTTCAACTGGCTGACGTACTACGGCGGCAAGTTCTCCACCTCGCAGAAGCGGGGCGTCTTCACCGACCAGGCCCTGGACATCCTGCCCGCCGACTACTGGCGCTACTTCCTGATCGCCAACGCCCCCGAGTCGGACGACTCGTCCTTCACCTGGGAACACTTCACCGCCACGGTGAACAAGGACCTGGCCGACACCCTCGGCAACTTCGTCAACCGCGTGCTGTCCTTCTCCAAGAAGCGCTTCGGCGAGGAGGTCCCCGCGGGCGGCGAGCCGGGTGAGGCCGAGGCGCGGCTCGGCGAGCAGATCGCCGAACTCCTCGCGGAGTACGAGTCGCAGATGGAGGCGCTCCAGTTCCGCAAGGCCGCCGCGGCCCTGCGCGCCCTGTGGTCGGCCGGCAACTCCTACCTGGAGGAGAAGGCCCCCTGGCTGGAGATCAAGACCGACAAGGACGGCGCGGCCCTCACCCTGCGTACGGCGATGAACCTGATCCACCTGTACGCGGTGGTCTCCGAGCCGTTCATCCCGGCGACGGCGAAGACCATGCGGGAGGCGTTCTCCCTGCCGGACGACACCGCCGCCTGGGTGACCCGGGACGAGGCGAAGGCCCTGGCCTCGGTCCCGTCCGGCACCCCGTTCGCGGTCCCGCCGGTCCTGTTCGCCAAGCTGACGGACGAGGACCTGGAGACGTACAAGGAGCGCTTCGGCGGCGAGCCCGCCTGACCGCGCCGCACCGATGCCCTGAAGCACCCCCGAGGGCGCCGAGCACACCGTGCCCGGCGCCCTCTGCCGTACCGTGCGCGTGCTGCTGCCTCCCGCGCCGGAACCTGACCGCCCGATCGCCGGTCCGACCTGCGCTCCCTATGCACTACCCACCGGGGAGAAAGCACCCCGCCAAGCCCCACCCCTCCCTCCCGCCGGGCAAACTCACTCCCGCGAGTGAATATGCCAACTGGACTGGATCGGGGACCGGTTGTCTGCCCTACGCTCGGCGACAGCGGCACCCGAGCAACCCCCAGACATGCGACGGCCCTCGCCGGGACTGGCATCCCAGTGCGAGGGCCTGACCACCGAGGAAGTAGGGCTTCCCGATGGACACCGAAAACCCTAGCGCGACCATGCCCGCCCAGTCCCGTATCCCGGGCAAAAAGCACCTCGACGGGCAGCCGGTCGCCGGCGTCGCCCACGACCACGTCCGGCACACCGAGAACTTCACGGTGATCGGCAACGACCTGGCCCAGCACCCGGAGCTGTCCCTGCTCGCCATCGGACTGGCCTGCTACATCCAGTCGGTGCGGCCGGGCACAGCGGTCGACATCAAGACCCTCGCCGCCCGCTTCCCCGAGGGCCCCACCCGCATCGCAGCGGCCCTGCGGGAGCTGGAGGGCCACGGCTACCTGCGCCGTACCCGCGAACGCACCCCCACCGGCCGGATCGTCACCCGCACGGTCTCCTGCAACCGGCCCGGTCACCGCGCCGCCCGGGAGACGGTTACCCGCAGGCCCGCCCGGCGCGAGTCCCCCGACGACCCGGCGCCTCGCAAGCGACTCCCGGCCGTACCGCAGCCGTCGTACCCCTCGCCCGTCCTCCTCCAGACGGCCGTCGACGTCCTCGCCGGCCTGCGCCGCCACGACCCCCGCCTGCTCCTCTCGGCCACCGACGCCGAACACCTCGCCCCGGGCGTCGCCGCCTGGCTGGAGCGCGACCTCACCCCCACCGCCGTACGCCACGCCCTGACCGCGAACCTGCCGAACGAGCCCCTGATCCGCCCGGCGGCCCTCCTCGCCCACCGCCTGACCGCTCAGCTCCCGCCGCCGCCACCGTTCCGGCCCCCGGCCTCTCCAGCCCTTGGGCCGCGCCTCCCCCTCCATACCTGCGACGGCTGCGAGCGTGCCTTCCGGGCGCCGGCTCCCGGCCGCTGCCGCGACTGCCGCGCCGAGCCGAGCCCGGCCGGATGAGCACGTGGACGCTCGGCCCCGCCGTGCCGGATAGTGTGGCTGGGGTACTCCTGGAGGACACCATGAGCACACTGCCCGAGCACGGACGCGAGCTGATCCCCCGACCTGAGCAGACACCCGACGCCCTGCGCGCGGCACTCGCCGTCCTGGCTCCGGGACGCCTCGCGGATATGCAGGCCTCGAAGGACGAGGCGTTCGCCAAGGCGGTCGAGTGGCAGTCCCTGAGTCCCGTGCAGAGCTGGGTTCTCCGCTGGGCCCGGGACATCGAGATCGCCCGCCGTCCCGAGCTGTCCGCCCGCTTCGAGCGCGCGCAGAACATGCTGGAGGACGAGGATCCCGTTCTCGCCGAAGCAGCTCTCCAGGAGCTGACCGCCGTACTGGACGAAGCCATGAAGGCAGTACGCGGTTGAGCTGGAAGTGGGAGTACGCCTTTGGAGCGGAGGAAGCCGCGCGCTCGGCACCCACCGACTTCCTCACCCAGGTGGCAGCCAAGGCGGACGAACTGGTGAGAGCCGCTGAAGCCTTTCACGTCCACGGCCGAGCCCACCAAGGTCTCGATCCCCGGAGTGGCGACGTCATCGTGCCGGGTGGCATGTTCACGTACCAGGTCGTTGTCCGGAGCGAGCGGGTCTACGTCGTCCAGATCACCTACCTGGGGTTTTGAGCCTGCCCCTGTTTCACGAGCCCCGCCATTTCAGCAGGAGCAGGCCCTCACAGCCGTCCGGGGCGTTACTTCAGCACACCCGCCCCCGTCGTGTTCGCCAGTTCCGCCGGCAGGTTCTTCGCCGAGGTCTCCAGGCCGGCGGTGCGCGTCGGCGTCCAGTCGACCGTGGTCCTGATCTTCTTCGAGCTCGCGGCGTTGTACGCGGCGACCAGGTCGGTGACCGTGCCGTTGACCAGGTTGCCGCTGCCCGCGACCGAGCCGGTGCCGTCGCCGCTGAGCAGCTTGGCGACCTTGCCGCCCGAGGGCACCGTCCAGTAGTTGGCCTGCGCGACGACCTGGGCCTTGGCGCGTGAGTTGATGCTGTACAGGGGCGCGTAGCCGTCGACGGTCGTCGTGTCGTACAGGTTGTTGTAGAGGTGGACCTGGCCGATGCGGGTCAGCGGGGCGCGCTGGACGATGCCCTTCCACACGTTGTGGTGGATCGACACCCGCAGCTTGCCGGCGCTGTCGGTGTCGCTGGAGCCGATCAGCATGGTCTTGTCGTGGTCGGTGAACCGGTTGCGTTCGACGGTCACCAGGTCGGAGCCCTTGGTGATGTCCAGGGCGCCGTCGTGGATCTGGTACTCGCGGCCGAAGTACCTCGGGTTCGCCCTGTCGAAGCGGGGCGCGTCGGTGAACGTGTTGTGGTCCGCCCAGACGTGGGTCGCGCCGCGCAGGGTGACCGCATCGTAGTTCGAGTTCCAGTTGCCGTCGTCACCGTCGGTGGGGTCCCACTGGGGGAAGCAGTCCTCGGTGGCGGAGAAGGCCAGGTTGCGGACGATGACGTTGTCCACGTTCTGGATCTGGAGCATGCCGCCGGTGATCCCGGCGTCGCTGCCGGGCACGCCGACGATCGAGGTGTTGGCCGGCACCTTGAAGACGACGTTCCTCGCCTGCCTGGCCTGGGCGGCGGCGCGGGCCTTCTCCTGGGTGCCGGAGGGCAGCTTGGAGCGGCCGTATACGGCGGGGTCGTAGGCCTTGAGGTAGGCCGACAGCGAGTAGCCGGTGCCGGAGGCGTAGTCGGCGCAGGTCAGCTTCTTGCCGCTGTCGTCGGTGTTGGCGTCGATCCTGCCCTCGACCTTGATGATCCGGGGCGTGGTGTCGGTCGCCGAGCCCAGCGCCTTCACCAGCTGGGCCCGGGTGGAGACGGTGAAGGTGTGCGCGGGGTCGGCCTTCGCCCCGCCGGTCGTCCCCGTACCGGAGGCGGCCCAGCCGTCCCTGGCGGCGAGGGTCTGGTGGTACAGGTCGACGGCGTCGGCGTTCGCGTTCATCACGAACACCCCGGCGCCGACACCCGCGGCCACGACGGCGGCGGACACGGCGAGGGTGCGCCGCCCGCGGAGGGACCGGCGGTGGGAGGGAGCTGCCACGGAGGAGTCCTTAAGGAGGTCTGTCGATGATGTCTTACGCCTCCTCAGTGGCCGCCGCCCGTGCGGACGTTGCCGCCGCGGCCGGAATTTTTCCGTCCGGCCCGGTCGGGCGTCCCGCATGGGGGGCGGGAAGCCGGAAAAGATCCTTCCGTGGACATCCCCGAACCCCATCGCCGGCTCCTCGCGGACGTCGTCCCGGCAGGCGGCCCGTACGGCCTGGTGCTGGCCGGCGGCTACGCCCTCGAAGCGCACGGGCTCCTCCGCCGGCCGCACGCCGACCTGGACCTCGCCACCGAGAGCGGCGAGACGACGGAGCACATCGCCGGTGGTGTCGCGGCCGCCCTGGAGGCGCGGGGGCGCCGGGTGCGGACCGGCCCGGTGACCGCGCTCACCGCGCAGCTGACGGTCACGGACCCGCCGAGCGGCGAGGAGTGCGGGCTGGCGCTGCACAAGGAGGCGTTCTGGCAGCCGCCGGAACTCACCCCGTACGGCCCGGCGCTCTCCCTGGCGGACGCCGTCGGTACGAAGATCCGGGCCCTGTACGACCGTGGCGCGGCCGTCGACCTCATCGACGCGCACGCCTGCGCGGCCCGGTTCTCCCTGCCCGGCCTGGAGGAACTGGGCCGTCGGCACGCCCACGACCCGTTCGACCTGCCCACCCTCCAGTCCCGTCTGACCGGCACGGACTTCTACGCCGACCGGGACTTCCTGCGGTACGGCCTGGACGAGGCCGCCGTCGCCGCCCTGCGCGCCTGGGCCCAGCACTGGTCCGACGACATCGCCGAACGCCTCCTGGAGGAGGGCGCCTCTCCCGACACCGAGCCGGACGAGCCGGAGGAACGGGAGGAGCGGGAGGAGCGGGAGAACCAGGGTGAGCAGGGCGGGCAGGGCGGTTGAGTGCGGTCGGCTGCCGTCGTGCGTGTCGTCCGGTGCCACCCCCAGGGTGAGGCGGGCCCGGACCCCGCGCGCGATGTGGGTGGAGTACGGCTGCCCGGTGTGGCAGGTGCGGCCGCCCTCGTACCCGGCGTCCGTCCAGGCGCCGTCGACGTGCACCTTGACGTGGATGTGCACGCAGCGGCCCTGGTACCAGCCGGGGAAGACGGTCCGGAAGGTGACGTACCCGCGTTTGTCGGTGCGCCGGGTGCCGCGCAGCAGCGGCTGTCGTCGGTGGGTTCCTGGTGGCCACCGCCGCCGCCCCCGGGACCGCCGACGGCTCGTATCGCAAGCCGTCACCGAGCCCGGAGACGGCTGTGCGCGCCGATCGTCGAGAGCGAGTCAGGACGGGTCGGCGCGCACAGGCGGTGCTCGCTACTTGGGCTGCGGCTTCCTGATGGTCAGGTGCAGCTCGCGCAGGCGGGACTCGTCCAGCTCGGTCGGGGCGCCCATCATCAGGTCCTGGGCGTTGCCGTTGAGCGGGAAGGCGATCGTCTCGCGGATGTTGGGCTCGTCCGCGAGGAGCATGACGATGCGGTCCACGCCCGGGGCGATGCCGCCGTGCGGCGGGGCGCCGAAGCGGAACGCGCGGAGCATGCCCGCGAACTTCTCCTCGACGGTCTCCCGGTCGTAGCCCGCGATCTCGAAGGCCTTGAGCATGATCTCCGGGTCGTGGTTCCGGATCGCGCCGGAGGACAGCTCGACGCCGTTGCAGACGATGTCGTACTGCCAGCCCAGGATGGACAGCGGGTCCTGGGTCTCCAGGGCCTCCAGGCCGCCCTGCGGCATCGAGAAGGGGTTGTGGGAGAAGTCGATCCCACCGGTCTCCTCGTCCTTCTCGTACATCGGGAAGTCGACGATCCAGCAGAAGCGGAAGACACCGTCCTCGAAGTGGCCGGCGCGCTTGGCCGCCTCGACGCGGACCGCGCCCATGATCTTCGAGACCTCGTCGTACTCGCCCGCGCCGAAGAAGACGGCGTGGCCGGGGGCCAGCGAGAGGCGCTTGGTCAGCTCGGCCACGTTGGCCTCGGTGAGGAACTTCGCGATCGGGCCGGACAGCGAGCCGTCCTCGCCGACGCGCACCCAGGCCAGGCCCTTGGCGCCCTGCTCGACGGCGTACTCACCGAGCTGGTCGAAGAACTTGCGGGGCTGCCCGGAGACGTCCGGCACCGGCAGCGCGCGCACGTGCTTGCCCGCGAAGGCCTTGAACTCCGAGCCCTCGAAGACGTCGGTGATGTCCACCAGCTCCAGCTTGGCGCGCAGGTCCGGCTTGTCGGAGCCGTACTTCGCCATCGCCTCGCGGAACGGGATGCGCGGGAAGGGGGAGGTGACGTGGCGGCCGCCGCCGAACTCCTCGAACAGCTCGGTCATGAGCTTCTCGATCGGCTGGAAGACGTCCTCCTGCTCGACGAAGCTCATCTCGACGTCGAGCTGGTAGAACTCGCCCGGCGAGCGGTCGGCGCGGGCGTCCTCGTCGCGGAAGCAGGGCGCGATCTGGAAGTAGCGGTCGAAGCCCGAGATCATCAGCAGCTGCTTGAACTGCTGCGGGGCCTGCGGCAGGGCGTAGAACTTGCCGGGGTGCACACGGGAGGGCACCACGTAGTCGCGTGCGCCCTCGGGGGAGGTGGCGGACAGGATCGGCGTCGCCATCTCGTTGAAGCCCATCGCCGCCATCTTCTGGCGCATCGCGGAGATCACGGCCGTCCGCAGCATGATGTTGCGGTGCATGCGCTCGCGGCGCAGGTCCAGGAAGCGGTACTCCAGGCGCCGCTCCTCGTTGACCCCGTCCTCGGTGTTGATGGTGAAGGGCAGGGGCTGGGCCGCGCCGAGCAGCTCGACCTCGGCGACCTCGACCTCGACCTCGCCGGTGGGCAGGTCGGGGTTCACGTTCTCGGTTCCCCGGGAGACCACCTGGCCGTCGACGCGGACCGTGGACTCCTTGGAGAGCTTGTCCAGCGCCTCGTACGCGGGGGTGCCGGGGCGGGCGACCAGCTGCGTGATGCCGTAGTGGTCGCGCAGATCGATGAACAGGATGCCGCCCAGGTCGCGCCGATTGTGCAGCCAGCCGCTCAGCCGGACGTCGGTGCCGACGTCAGAGGCGCGGAGCTGGCCGCAGGTGTGGGACCTGTACCGATGCATCGTCGTTCATCGTCCTTCGTGGTGGGGTTTCTCCTGCCGGCTCTGCGGACCGGCGGGAACGGGCACGGGGCCCGGACCCATCAAGGGTACCGGGCACCCCCAGCTCGGGTCCCCACCCTTACCGCCCGCCCGCCTACGGTGGCAGGCACCGGTCATGTCTTCCTAAAGTGGGGCAATGCGCACCGGCGAGCCCCTGCCGTCCACCGAGGACGTCCTCGCCGCCCTCGCGACCGGGCTCTGGCACTGGGACACGGCCACCGGACTGGTGACCGTGGACGCGGAGGCGGCGCGGCTGCTCGGCCTGCCCGCGGAGCCGGCCACCCTCACCGAGGCCCAGACCCGGGCCCGGTTCCACCCGGTCGACTGGAACGAGATCACCGGCGTGGTGCGGCTGGCCGTCGCCGAGGGCACCCTCGCCGAGGTGCGCATCCGGATCATGAACGGCGAGGGCGAGATCCTGCGGGTGGTCCGCAGCCGGTCGAAACCGTCGTACGACCCCGAGCGGCACGCGTACGAACTGATCGGCACCCTCCAGGAGGTGACCGAGCCGGCCCCGGGCACGGCGGCCGGCCGCAGCGCGGTCACCGGGGACTGGCGGCGCTCCCGGGAGGCGTTCCTGCTGGACGCCGGCCGGGCGCTGGCGGAGGCCCGGTCCACGGCCGAGGTGCTGCGGGTGGCGGGGGGCCTGTCGATGCCGGGGTTCTCCCCGGACGGGCTCGTGGTCTTCGGCGTCCAGGGCGACCGGCTGACCATCACCGGCCAGCACGGGCACCAGCCCGGCGACATGAACCCCTTCTCCGACATGCCGCTGGACACCGACTACCCGGCCGCCGAGGTCGTCCGCACCGGGCGGGCCGTGTACCTGTCCTCCCCGGAGGACTACAAGGAGCGCTACCCGGCGACCTGGCCGCTGGCCCGGGTCTTCGGCCGCCACTCCTGGGCCTTCCTGCCGCTGACGGCCGCCGGACGCACGATGGGCGCCTGGATGGCCGCCTTCACCTACCCGGTGGCCTTCACCCCGGACGAGCGGGCGGTGCTGACCACGGTCGCCCGGATGCTCGCCCAGGCGCTGTCCCGGGCCGGTGCGGCCGAGTCCGAGCGGGAGCTGACCGAGGGCCTGCAACGCTCCATGCTCCCCTCGCTGGGCCCGGAGATCCCGGGGATGCGGGTGGCCGCCCGGTACATCCCGACCGGCGGCGGCCTCCAGGTCGGCGGCGACTGGTACGACCTGATCCCGCTGCCCTCGGGGCGGTTCGCGCTGGTCATCGGGGACGTCCAGGGCCATGACGTGCGCGCGGCCGGCCTCATGGGCCAGCTGCGGATCGCGCTGCGCGCCTACGCAGCCGAGGGCCACCGCCCGGACGCCGTCCTCTCCCGCGCCTCCCGCTTCCTGCACGGCATCACGCAGGCCTCCGGTGTCGACCCGCCCCCGGACCCGCACCCGGACCGGCACCCCGGCCCGCAGCCCGACCTGCGCTTCGCGACCTGCCTGTACGTGGAGGCCGACCCGCCCACCGGCCGGCTGGAGATCGCCCGCGCCGGGCATCCGCACCCGGTGATCCGGATGGCGGACGGCACGGTGATGATGCGGCCGACGGTGGGCGGGCTGCCGTTGGGCATCGACCCGGACGCCGACTACCCGACGACCCGGTTCACCCTGGAACCCGGCGAGACGCTGATGCTGTGCACCGACGGCCTGATCGAGACCGGCGGCCACGACCTGGAGAGCGGCTGGCGCAGGCTCCGCCAGACCCTGGAGGACCACCGGGGCGACCTGGAGTCCCTGGCGGACACGCTGGTGCAGGCCGTGCACGGGCCGTTCTCGCACCACACCACCGGCCCCCTGGCCGACCGCCGCGAGGACGACATCGCGTTGCTGCTGCTGTGCCGGCCGGGGGAGGGCTGCGGCTGCGGCGACACCGTCGCGGTACGACCGCGGGTGCGGCGGACGCTGCTGTCGGTGGCGCAGGACGAGCCGGACCGGATCGCGGAGGCCCGCCAGCACCTGCGGGAGCTGCTGCACGACTGGGCCTCGGCCGACCAGCTGGACTCGGCGGTGCTGCTGGTCTCCGAGATGATCACCAACGTGCTGGTGCACACGGACGCCGACGCGCTGCTGCTCGCCGAGGTCGTCGGCGAGGGGGGCGGGCGGCGGCTGCGGGTGGAGGTCTTCGACAGCGGCGACGACCTCCCGCACCGGCGCCGCCCCGGCGAGCTGGCCTCCTCCGGCCGCGGCCTGATGCTGATCGAACTCCTCGCGGACGCGTGGGGGGTGGACCCCCGGGGCGAGGGCAAGAGCATCTGGTTCGAGCTCTACGAGACCGGGGGCCCGGCGGCCGGGGCGCCGGACGAGCCGGCGTAGCGCTCTCTCAGCTCCTGTACGGCCCCGAAGGCCGCCGCGGTCAGCGGGACCGCGAGGAGCATGCCGAGGACGCCGGCGACGGAGGCGCCCGCGGTGATCGCCAGCATCACCACGGCCGGATGCATCTGCACGGTCCGGCTCTGGATCACCGGCTGCAGCACGTGCCCCTCCAGCACCTGCACCGCGAGCACCACCCCGAGCGCCCACAGCGCGATCACGAAACCCCGGTCGGCGAGGGCGACCAGCACGGCCACCGCGCCGGAGACGAACGCGCCGAGATAGGGGATGTAGGCGCCGACGAAGACGAGCGCACCGAGCCCGACCGCGCCGGGCACCCGGAGGACCAGCAGGCCGACGGTGATGCACAGGGCGTCGATCAGGGCGATGAGGGTCGTCCCGCGCATGAACCCCTCCATCGCGGCGAAGGCCCGCCGGGCGATGGCCTCCAGGGTGTCGGCGGTGCCGCCGGGCGCGACCGAGCGCAGGGCGCCCACGGCCCGGTGGGAGTCGCGCAGGAAGAAGAAGACGAGCAGCAGCGCGAGCACGGCCATGGCGAGGGACTCGGCGACGACACTGACCCCGCTGATGACGTTGGAGACGGCCGTCCCGCCGAACCTGCGCAGCAGTTCGCGCGCGTTGCCGGCGAGGTCGTCGAGACCGGTCCCGGCGGCCCCGAAGTGCCGCGCGACCCCCTTGGCGGCGTTTCGCAGCGAGGAGACGATCTGGTCGCCGGTGCCGACGAGCGCGGCGACGACGACGTAGACGGCGCCGCCCACCACGGTCAGGACGGCGACACAGGTGAGCCCCGCCGCCACCGACGCCTGCACCCCCGCCCGCACCATCCGCCGGTGCAACGGACCGAGCAGCGCGGTCCCGAGCAGCGCGAGCAGTACCGGGATGACGGCCGTGCGCAGCTCCCCGCACAGCCGCACCCCCACCCAGCCCACGCCCGCGGCGAGCAGCAGCACGACACACCACGCGGCGAACCGCCGCACGGGAACGGGAAGGAGGTGCACGCCCCCAGCGCATCACGTCCGGCCCCGGCTGTCGCGCGGCGCGGGGCCGGACGGATGGCTGGAGAGGCTGCGCCGCGGGTCAGGACGGCGGCATGAGCACGGAGTCGACGACGTACACGGTGGCGTTGGCGACCTTGATGTTGCCGCAGACGACGTGCGCCTTGCCGTTGACCGTGAAGTCGGTGCCCGACCCCGACGTGGTCAGCTTGCCGCCGGCCACCGTCGTGAAGGAACCGTGGGACAGTTCGTCCGGCGTGATCCGCTGGTTGACGACGTGGTAGGTCAGCACCTTCTTCAACTGTCCCTGATCGGCCAGCAGGGAGGCGAGTTGGTCCTTGTCGACCTGTTGGAAGGCCTGGTTGTCGGGTGCGAACACCGTGATGCCGGGCATGCCGTCGAGGTCGCCGCTCACCCCCGCCCTGACCGCGGCCGCGACCAGCTGACTGAGCTGTGGGTAGGCGGCCGCGGCCTCGACGACCTTGTCCCTGGCCGTGTCCGCCTTCTGGGAGAGCGCGGAACAGCCGGGACCGAACGGCCCGGAGGAGCCGGGGGACGGACTCTGCGCGTGGCTCTGCGCCGCCAGGCCACCGCATGCGAGGGGTAGTGCGACCACGGCCGCCGTGACGGCTTGTGCTGTGCGCGTGCCGGTGAGCCTCATGGCGTTCCTCCCGCTGAGGCGTCGTCCTGCAGGGGTCTGTCGCGGGATGCACGTCGTCGCCACGGAACCCGGCCGAGTCCGGCCTCAAGGCGGTTCGGGCTCAGGGCACTTCCGTGTCCGCTCCCGCCCGTCGAGCGTATCCGGCACCTCCCCTGACCGCATCCCCGGACAGACCGGGACGGCCCCGGGAGGCGGGCCCGGCCGGGGTTCGCCGCGCCCGCCCCGCCGCCCCGCCGGCCCGTCGCACGGGACCCGGCGAGGCGGTGGCGGGCGTGAGACCTACAGGCCGCCCTCGGTCATCCCGTGGACCGCCGGGACCGTTCCGAGGCGGCCCTTCTGGAAGTCCTCGAAGGCCTGCATCAGTTCGTCCTTGGTGTTCATGACGAACGGGCCGTAGTGGGCCATCGGCTCCCGGATCGGCTGCCCGCCGAGGAGGACGACCTCCAGGTCCGGCGTGTGGGAGTCCTGCTTCTCGTCCGCGCGGACCGTCAGCGAGCCGCCGGCGCCGAAGACGGCGGTCTGGCCGAGGTGGATCGGCCGCCGCTCGGTGCCCACCGCGCCGCGGCCGGCGAGGACGTACGCGAGGCCGTTGAAGTCCTCCCGCCACGGCAGGGTGATCTCCGCGCCCGGGGCGAGGGTCGCGTGGATCATCGTGATCGGCGTGTGCGTGATGCCCGGGCCCTGGTGGCCGTCCAGCTCGCCGGCGATGACGCGCAGCAGCGCGCCGCCGTCGGGGGTGGTGAGCAGCTGGACGTTGCCTCCGCGGATGTCCTGGTAGCGCGGGGCCATCATCTTGTCCTTGGCCGGGAGGTTCACCCACAGCTGCAGGCCGTGGAAGAGGCCGCCGGACACGACGAGCGACTCCGGCGGGGCCTCGATGTGCAGCAGGCCGGAGCCCGCCGTCATCCACTGGGTGTCGCCGTTCGTGATGGTCCCGCCCCCGCCCTGGCTGTCCTGGTGGTCGAAGACGCCGTCGATGATGTAGGTGACGGTCTCGAAGCCGCGGTGGGGGTGCCAGGGGGTGCCCTTGGGCTCGCCCGGCGCGTACTCCACCTCGCCCATCTGGTCCATCATGATGAACGGGTCGAGATGGCGGTAGTTGATCCCCGCGAACGCCCGGCGCACCGGGAAGCCCTCGCCCTCGAAACCGCTCGGAGCGGTCGTGACGGCGAGCACGGGACGTGCCACGGCGTCGGCGGGTGCGGTCACACGGGGCAGCGTCAGCGGGTTCTCGACGGTCACTGCAGGCATGGTGGGTACCTCCTTGGTACGCCCACTTTAGTTGAGCGTTGAACTTCTTGTCACCCAGAACGGAGAAAGCCCGGAGGACATTCCCTCCGGGCCCGATCGTGCGAGACGTGCCGTGAGACGTGCTGCGGGGTGTGGCTGTGAGGCGTGCCGCGCGGCTCAGCCGCCGTACATGCGGCGCATCGCGAAGTCGACCATCTGCTCGACCGCCTTCGCGTCGAACACCATCCGGTGCTCGCCCTCCATGTCCAGGACGAAGCCGTAGCCGGTCGGCAGCAGGTCGATCACCTCGGCGCCGGTGATCACGAAGTACTTGGACTCCTTGCCCGCGTACCGGCGCAGCTCCTTGAGCGAGGTGAACATCGGGATCACCGGCTGCTGGGTGTTGTGCAGGGCGAGGAAGCCGGGGGTGTCGCCGCGCGGGCAGTACACCTTCGACGTGGCGAAGATCTGCTGGAAGTCCTCGGCGGACATCTGGCCGGTGGTGAAGGCGCGCACCGCGTCCGCGAGCGAGGGCGGGGACGGCTCGGGGTACAGCGGCGGCTGCTGCCCGTATCCGCTGGCCATCGGCTGCTGCGGCGGGGCGTACTGCTGCTGGGCGGCGCCCCCGTCCATGGACTGGCCGTATCCGTACATGAGCGCAAGCGTACCGAGCCGCCCCGCCGCCCGAGCGGCCTACGGGGCCGGAACCTCCCGGACCAGCCGGGACGTCCACGGGCACCAGACGTACCCGGGGAGGAAGGCGCCGCCCGCCTCGTCCAGGTGGTCCTCGACGTAGGGGAGCGTGGCGTCGCAGACCTCGATGGCGACGTCGAAGAAATCGACGGTGTCCGGGTTGTAGTGGAAGGACCACCGGGGGTTGTAGGGGGCCGTGCGCGGGACGATCCGCCCGAGCAGGTGGGGGCGGTCGGTGGTCAGCCCGTTGACGAGGTCCCGGGCGTGCTGGATCTTGGCCGGGTCGTCGATCCGGACGATCGCCCGCTCGTGGGTGATGTCGGTGAACTCGAAGTAGGCGTGGTCCGCCGCCTGGGAGGGGTGGGCCAGTCCGACGGTGAGCATCGCCGCCGCCGCCAGTCCGCCCAGCCTGGTCAGGAGCCGTCGCATGAGTGCCTCCGTGCACGAGAAGGGATCGGGCAGTCACCGACCGTAGCGAACGGGTTACGCCGTGTGCCCTGAACGGAGGCATCGATTCACCCGGACGGCCGGGGCGCACGGGGTCGCCGGAGGCGCACTTGAGACGCGTCACAGATGACCGGTTCAGGGTTGCGTCTTATTACCGACGGGTAGCATCATCGTAGCTACTTGTTGGTACGTGAACTAGGTGCGAGGAGTCAGTGCCTCGCCGATCTCTCTCTACGGAGCCGTCGCCATGGGGCACTACAAGTCGAATCTCCGCGACATCGAGTTCAACCTCTTCGAAGTACTGGGGCGCGACAAGGTGTACGGCACCGGCCCGTTCGAGGAGATGGACGTCGAGACCGCCAAGAGCGTCCTGGAGGAGCTGACCCGCCTCTCCGAGAACGAGCTGGCCGAGTCCTTCGCCGACGCCGACCGCAACCCGCCGGTCTTCGACCCGGAGACCAACACCGCGCCGATCCCGGAGTCCTTCAAGAAGAGCTACCAGGCCTTCATGGACTCCGAGTACTGGCGCCTCGGCCTGCCCGAGGAGATCGGCGGCACCACCTCGCCGCGCTCCCTGATCTGGGCCTACGCCGAGCTGATCCTGGGCGCCAACCCGGCCGTGTGGATGTACTCCTCCGGCCCCGCGTTCGCCGGCATCCTCTTCGAGGAGGGCAACGACGTCCAGAAGCACATCGCCAAGATCGCCACCGAGAAGCAGTGGGGCTCCACCATGGTGCTCACCGAGCCGGACGCCGGCTCGGACGTGGGCGCCGGCCGCACCAAGGCGGTCCAGCAGGAGGACGGCTCCTGGCACATCGAGGGCGTGAAGCGCTTCATCACCTCCGGTGAGCACGACATGTCGGAGAACATCCTCCACTACGTGCTCGCGCGTCCCGAGGGCGCCGGCCCCGGCACCAAGGGCCTGTCCCTCTTCCTCGTCCCGAAGTACCTCTTCGACTTCGAGACCGGCGAGCTGGGCGAGCGCAACGGCGTCTACGCCACCAACGTCGAGCACAAGATGGGCCTGAAGGCCTCCAACACGTGCGAGATGACCTTCGGCGACAAGCACCCCGCCAAGGGCTGGCTGATCGGCGACAAGCACGACGGCATCCGCCAGATGTTCCGCATCATCGAGTTCGCCCGCATGATGGTCGGCACGAAGGCGATCTCCACGCTCTCCACCGGCTACCTGAACGCGCTGGAGTACGCCAAGGAGCGCGTGCAGGGCCCGGACCTGGCGAACTTCATGGACAAGACCGCGCCCAAGGTCACCATCACCCACCACCCCGACGTGCGCCGCTCGCTGATCACGCAGAAGGCGTACGCGGAGGGCATGCGCGCCCTCGTCCTCTACACCGCCTCGATCCAGGACGCGATCCAGATCAAGGAGGCGAACGGCGAGGACGCCTCCGCCGAGATCGCGCTGAACGACCTGCTCCTGCCGATCGTCAAGGGCTACGGCTCCGAGAAGGGCTACGAGCAGCTCGCCCAGTCGCTGCAGACCTTCGGCGGCTCCGGCTTCCTGCAGGAGTACCCGATCGAGCAGTACATCCGGGACTCCAAGATCGACACCCTCTACGAGGGCACCACGGCGATCCAGGGCCAGGACTTCTTCTTCCGGAAGATCGTCCGCAACCAGGGTGCCGCGCTGAACTCCCTCGCCGAGGACATCAAGAAGTTCCTGGCGCTCGGCACCGGCGGCGAGGAGCTGGCCGGCGCCCGCGAGCACCTGGCCAAGGCCGCCGTGGAGCTGGAGGCGATCGTCGGCCTGATGCTGACCGACCTCGCCGCCACCGAGCAGGACACCAAGAACATCTACAAGGTGGGCCTGAACACCACCCGCCTGCTCATGGCCTCCGGTGACGTCGTCGTCGGCTACCTGCTCCTCAAGGGCGCCGCGATCGCCGCCGAGAAGCTGGCCACCGCCTCGGCGAAGGACAAGGCGTTCTACACCGGCAAGATCGCGGCGGCGAAGTTCTTCGCCGCGAACGTCCTGCCGGGCGTCACGCTCGCCCGCAAGGTCGCGGGCACCGTCGAGCTGGACCTGATGGAGCTGGACGAGGCCGCGTTCTAGCCGAGTCGTCCCGGACGTGCCGGACGTCCCCGTCGATTCCTCGCACGGGCCCGCTCCCTTTACCAGGAGCGGGCCCGTGCACGTCGTTAAGGTGAATCCCATGAGCGCACCAGCCCGCTTCGACCGCGGCCACACCGACGACCTGATGTCCTTCCTGGCGGCGAGCCCGTCGCCGTACCACGCCGTGGCGAACACCGCCGAGCGGCTGGAGAAGGCGGGCTTCAGGCAG
The DNA here is from genome assembly GCF_055564315.1 of Streptomyces sp. NPDC029151. Taxonomy (NCBI): domain Bacteria; kingdom Bacillati; phylum Actinomycetota; class Actinomycetes; order Kitasatosporales; family Streptomycetaceae; genus Streptomyces; species Streptomyces sp. NPDC029151. The sequence goes on along the minus strand of NZ_JBVHWQ010000008.1, from coordinate 344,922 downwards.
GTCGCGGAGACGGACGCCTGGGACGGCACCAGCGGTGGCAGGTACGTGCTGCGCGGCGGCGCGATCGTGGCCTGGTACGTGCCCGAGGGCGCCGAGCCGCACACCCCCTTCCACATCGTCGGCGCGCACACCGACTCACCGAACCTGAGGATCAAGCCGCGCCCCGACACCGGGGCGCACGGCTGGCGCCAGGTCGCCGTGGAGATCTACGGCGGACCCCTGACGAACTCCTGGCTGGACCGCGACCTGGGCCTGGCCGGCCGGCTGACCCTGCGCGACGGCTCCTCGGTCCTGGTCGACGTCGACCGGCCGCTGCTGCGGGTGCCGCAGCTCGCCATCCACCTGGACCGTTCGGTCGGCTCCGAGGGGCTCAAGCTCGACAAGCAGCGGCACCTGCAGCCGGTGTGGGGCCTCGGCAACGACGTTTCGGACGGCGACCTCATCGCCTTCCTGGAGCAGGAGGCCGGGCTGGCGGCGGGCTCGGTGGCCGGCTGGGACCTGATGACCCATCCGGTGGAGCCGCCGGCCTACCTCGGCCGGGACCGGGAACTGGTCGCCGGTCCGCGCATGGACAACCTGCTGTCCGTGCACGCCGGTGCCGCCGCCCTCGCCGCCGTCGCGACCTCCGGCGCCCCGCTCACCCGCATCCCGGTGCTGGCCGCCTTCGACCACGAGGAGAACGGCTCCCAGTCGGACACCGGCGCGGACGGCCCGCTGCTCGGATCGGTCCTGGAGCGCTCGGTGTTCGCGCGCGGCGGCTCGTTCGAGGACCGGGCCCGGGCGTTCGCCGCCACGGTCTGCCTGTCCTCCGACACGGGCCACGCCGTCCACCCCAACTACGCCGAACGGCACGATCCCACGCACCACCCGCGGGTCAACGGCGGCCCGATCCTCAAGGTCAACGTCAACAACCGCTACGCCACGGACGGTTCGGGCCGCGCGGTGTTCGCCGCGGCCTGCGAGAAGGCGAACGTCCCCTTCCAGAGCTTCGTCTCCAACAACTCCATGCCGTGCGGCACCACCATCGGCCCGATCACCGCGGCCCGGCACGGCATCCGCACGGTCGACATCGGCGTGGCGATCCTCTCCATGCACAGCGTCCGCGAACTGTGCGGCGCCGACGACCCGTTCCTGCTGGCGAACGCGCTGACGGCCTTCCTGCAGGGCTAGTCGGGACCTCGCCGGGTACCCGGACGGCACCGGAGATTCCGGAACCGGAAGGGGAGGCGAGGTCTCATGGGTCTCGGCGGCTGCATCATCCTCATCGCCATAGGGGCCATCCTGACGTTCGCGACCGACTGGCACATGCAGGGTGTCAACCTCACCGTCGTCGGCCTGATCCTGATGGCCGTGGGTCTGATCGGTGTGGCCACCTTCAGCGGCATCGCACGACGCCGCCGTGTGGTGGTCCCGCCGACGACGCCGGTGGTGGAGAGCGAACCGCACCACCACCGCGCCGACGGCTACAGCGACGGTTACGGCGTCTGAGCCGCCGCCTCCTGCTCGTCCACGCCGGCGCCCGTGCCCGCCAGGACGAGCGGCAGGCGGTCGGCCCCGCCCCGCACGAGGCGGACCGGAATGTCCCAGTCCTGCTGGTGGACACGGCAGGCGGGGTGCGCGTCGGCAGGGCCGTCGTCGCAGGAGGCCGCCCCCGCCGAGACGTGCAGGACGCCCTCGGTGACGGCCGGGTTCAGCTCCAGTTCCCGGGACAGGTCCGTGCCCGCTCCCCCGCCCTCGAGCAGCAGCTCGGGCGGTGACGAGGAGACCAGCAGGCGGGTGGAGGGACCGTTCCGGTCGTCGGGTCTCCGGCCCGCCGGGGCCCGGAAGACCACGTCCAGGTACAGCCGGCCGGGAGCGACCTCGGTGGCGGCACGCCGGGTGCGGTGGGCGGCCGGCTCCACGCGGACCGCGTCCTCCGGCAGGCGCAGGCGGGTCAGCCGGTGCCGGGCCGACTCCACGACCACGATGTCCTCGCCGGCGAGGACCGCGTCGCCGGGCTCGCGCAGATCGGTGGCGAGCGTGGTGACCTCACCGGTGGCGGGGTCGTAGCGGCGCAGCGCGTGGTTGTAGGTGTCGGCGACCGCGACCGAGCCGTCCGGCAGGGCGGTGACGCCCAGCGGATGCTGGAAGAGGGCCTGGCCGGCGGCGCCGTCCCGGTGGCCGAAGTCGAACAGGCCGGTGCCGACGGCGGTGTGGACGTGCCCTTCCGTGTCCACCCAGCGCAGGGCGCTCGTCTCGGAGTCGGCGAGCCAGAGCCGCTCCCCGTCGGGCGAGACCGCGAGGCCCGACGGCTGGGCGAACCAGGCCTCGGCGCCGGGCCCGTCCACCAGGCCCTCGTTGGTGGTGCCCGCCGCCACGGCGACCGTGCGGGCGGCCGGGTCGTACGTCCACAGCTGGTGGACGCCCGCCATCGCGATCCACACCGTGCCGCCGAAGACCGCGACGTCCCACGGGGAGGAGAGGTCCACCTCGCGGGCCGGGCCGGAGGCCGCCGAGCCCCGCCGCCACTGCCTCCCGGTGCCCGCGAGGGTCGTCACCTCGCCGGTGGCCAGGTCCAGGCGGCGCAGCGCGTGGTTGACGGTGTCGGCGACGACCACCGATCCGTCGTCCAGCAGCGCGAGGCCCTGCGGCTCGTTGAAGGACGCCTCTCGCGGACCGCCGTCCGTGAAGGCGCGCCTTCCGGAGCCGAGCCGCCGTACGACGGTCTCCGCGTCCTCGGCCAGCTCCACCAGCTGGTGCCGGGTCGTGTCGCTGACCAGGAAGTTCCCCGAGGGCAGCCGCAGCGCCTTGCCGGGGAAGCGCAGCGTCGTCGGCTCGGGCGCAGGCGGCACGAAGGGGCCGTCGCCGCGGCGCAGCGTGCCCTTCGCCGTGTGCTCCGCCTCCAGCTCCGTCACCAGGCGCTCAAGGGCGTGCACATGCCCCTCGCCCGCGTGCTGGGCGACGACGTACCCCTCGGGGTCGATCACCACCAGCGTGGGCCAGGCGCGCACCGCGTACTGCTTCCAGGTGGCCAGCTCGGGGTCGTCCAGGACGGGGTGCGCCACGCCGTGGCGCTCCACGGCGTCCACGACGGCCTGGTGGTCGGCCTCGTGCGCGAACTTCGGCGAGTGCACGCCGATCACCACGAGCGTGTCCCGGTGCCTCTCCTCCAGCTCGCGCAGCTCGTCCAGGACGTGCAGGCAGTTGATGCAGCAGGAGGTCCAGAAGTCCAGGACGACGCACGTGCCTCGCAGGGCGGCGAGGCTGAGTTCCGTGCCGCCGGTGTTCAGCCAGCCCCCCTTGCCGATCAGCCCGGGGGCGCGGACACGGGCACGCTTGCGGGGCGCGGGCGCGGGGGTGGACGCCGGGGCAGCATCGTTCACCCTTCAAGCTTGCCATCCTGGCACCAAGGCGGGATCACACGCGCCGGCCGCCGCCCGGCCTGTGGGCACCCCGGGACCGCCGGGCGGCCGGTCGTCAGTCCTGGTGGACCGTGTCCGTGCCGGGGCCGCCGGAGAGGGTGTCCCGGCCGGCGCCGCCGTACAGCCTGTCGTTCCCGCTGTTGCCGTACAGCCTGTCGTCGCCGCCGTTGCCGTACAGGGTGTCGTCGCCCCTGCCGCCGTACAGGGTGTCGGCGCCCGCGCCGCCGGTGATCGTGTCCCTGCCGTCGTCGCCGGCCAGGTACTGGCCCCCTTTGCCGCCGTGCAGCGTGTCGTCGCCCCTGCCGCCCTGCACGATGTTGTCGCCGCCGCTCGCGGTGATCGTGTCGTTGCCGTCGCCGCCCCAGGCCAGGCCCTCTTTCCCGACGGTCAGGGTGTCGTCGCCCGCGCCGCCCGAGACGTAGGCCCCGTCGAGGCGGCCGGAGTCGGTCGCCCTGTCGTTGCCGGCGCCCAGCGAGATCTCGGCGTAGGAGTAGATCTGGTCGGTGGCGTTCCGGTACGTGACCGCGTCGTCGCGGTCGCCCAGGTCCATGACCAGGGCGGCGTACGGGTCCTGGCTGTCGACGCCGGTGACCGTGCACGAGACCTTCGTGCGGTCCGCGGCGTCGGGGTGGCGGCAGTCGTGGCCGGCGCGGACCGGGACGGCGTCGTCGATGACGTAGGTGATGCCCGTGCGGTCCGCGGTGAGCGACGCGGTGACGGCGGCCCTGTTGGTCTGGCCGGGGGCGGCCTCGTAGGCGAGCTGCCAGTCGTACGCGTTGACCTCGGCCGTGGCCGGCGCCGTGGCGGCGCCGGCGGGTCCGGCCAGGGCGAGCGGCACGGTCAGGGCCGCACCGATGACCAGGGCCGCCGCCGGGACGGCGTGGGGCACCCGGCGGCGGGTGGGACGAGAGGACGTGGGAGAACCTCCGAGAGGGAGCGTGCGGTCTGCTGCGCCTTGCACGACGTCCGACTCGGGGACCGCCGGTTTGGTTGGGCAACCCGCCCGGGTGTCCGGGAAGTTCACCCCCGCGACACCCGCCGGTCCGGTGGATTCCGGTACCCCGTCAGGTCAGCGCGTGGCCCGTGGTCGCGTCCACGTGGTCGGGGACCTCCTCGTGCCGGTCGCCGACGGTCAGCGTCCCGGTGGGCTCGAAGAGCAGGATCTCGGTGGGCACGGGCGCGTACGGCTTGTGCTCGACGCCGCGCGGCACGGTGAACACCGAGCCCCTGGGCAGGACCACCGTGCGTTCGCCGGCCGGTTCGCGCAGCCCGATGTGGAGTTCGCCCGCGAGCACGAGGAAGAACTCGTCGGTGTGCGCGTGCGCGTGCCAGAGGTGCTCGCCCTCGACCTTCGCCACGCGCACGTCGTAGTCGTTGACGGCCGTGACGATGCGGGGGCTCCACCGCTCGGAGAAGGAGGCGAGGGCCGCCTCCAGGGAGATGGGTTCCATGGGTTCATCGTGGCCGGGTGCCGGCGCGCCCGGCGAGTGCTAGAAATCGCACATGCCGCAACGATCCTCTCACCGTGTCGTGCTGATGGTCGACGACAACTCCAACCCCTTCGAGATGAGCTGCGCCATCGAGATCTTCGGGCTCGCCCGGCCGGAACTGGGGCGGGAGCTGTACGACTTCCGGCTGTGCGCGGCCGAGCCGGAGACCCGGATGCGGGACGGCTTCTTCACTCTCACCGGGGTCGCCGGGCTGGAGGCCGCCGAGTCCGCCGACACGCTGATCGTCCCGAACCGGCCCGACACCGAGGTCCCGCGCACCCCACGCGTCCTGGACGCCGTCCGGCGGGCACACGCGCGGGGCGCCCGGCTCGTCGGCTTCTGCTCGGGCGCGTTCACCCTCGCGGAGGCCGGACTGCTGGACGGGCGCCGGGCGGCCTGCCACTGGATGTGGGCGGACGCCTTCCGGGCCCGCTTCCCGCGGGTGCGCCTGGAGGCGGACGTGCTCTTCGTGGACGACGGCGACCTCCTCACCGCCTCCGGCAGCGCCTCCGCGCTCGACCTCGGCCTGCACCTCGTCCGCCGCGACCACGGCGTGGAGATCGCCAACCATGTCTCCCGGCGGCTCGTCTTCGCCGCGCACCGGGACGGCGGGCAACGGCAGTTCGTGGAGCGGCCGGTGCCCGCGGTGCCCGACGAGTCGCTCGGACCGCTGCTGGCCTGGGCGCAGGAACGGCTGGGCGAACCGCTGACCGTCGCGGACCTCGCCGCGCGCGCGGCCGTCTCCCCCGCCACCCTGCACCGCCGCTTCCGCAGCCAGCTGGGGACGACCCCGCTGGCCTGGCTCACCGGGGAACGGGTGGCGCTGGCATGCCGGCTGATCGAGCGGGGCGAGGAGCGGCTGGACGTCGTGGCGGCGCGCAGCGGCCTGGGGACGGCGGCCAACCTGCGGGCCCGGCTGCGGCGCGAGACGGGGCTGAGCCCGTCGGCGTACCGCCGCCGGTTCGGAGCGGGACTCCTCTGACGGCTCTGTGAGGATCATCCTGCGCCGGGGAAGCGTCACCGTATGAGATTCCTCGTACGCGACCGGATCCTCGGCATCGGTGACGACTGGTGGATCGAGGACGAACACGGCCGGAAGGTGTTCCTCGTCGACGGCAAGGCGATGCGGCTGCGCGACACCTTCGAGCTGAAGGACGCCCAGGGTCGGGTCCTGATCGACATCCACCAGAAGATGTTCGCCCTGCGCGACACCATGGTGATCGAACGGGACGGCGAGGCCCTGGCCCGGATCCGCCGCAAACGGCTGTCCCTGCTGCGCAACCACTACCGGGTCTCGCTGGTGGACGGCACCGAACTGGACGTCAGCGGGAAGATCCTGGACCGGGAGTTCGCCGTCGAGTACGACGGCGAACTCCTCGCGGTGATCTCCCGCCGCTGGCTGAGCGTCCGCGACACCTACGGCGTCGACGTCGTACGGGAGGACACCGACCCGGCGCTGCTGATCGCCGTGGCGGTGTGCGTGATCCACCTCGCCGAGAAGGAGGGGGAGGAGGACTGACCGCTACCGCGGCCGGTCGAGGCCGAGGACCCGGTCCTTCAGCGCCGGGAACTGCTCACGGGTCGCGGCCACCTTCGCCGGATCGAGGTCGACCGTGAGGACCTCTTCGCCGGGGCCGGCCTCGGCGAGCACCTCGCCCCACGGATCCACCACGATCGAGTGACCCGCCTGCGGAACTCCGGCGTGGGTCCCGGCCGTTCCACAGGCGAGCACGAACGCCTGGTTCTCCACCGCCCGCGCCTGAGCCAGCAGCGTCCAGTGCGCGCGTCGCCGCTCGGGCCAGCCCGCCGGGATCACCAGGGTCTCGGCGCCGGCGTCGACCAGTCCGCGGAAGAGTTCGGGGAAACGGAGGTCGTAGCAGGTGGCCACGCCGAGCGTGGTTCCGGGCAGCCGGACCGTCACCAGGTCGCGGCCCGCGCCCATCAGCACGGCCTCGCCCTTGTCGAAGCCGAAGCGGTGGATCTTGCGGTAGGCGGCAACCAGTTCGCCGGAGGGGGAGAAGACGAGGGACGTGTTGTAGAGGGGGCCGTCCGGGTCGCGTTCCGGGATGGAGCCGGCGTGCAGCCACACGCCCGCGTCGCTCGCCGCCTCGGCCATGGCCTCGTACGTCGGCCCTTCGAGCGGCTCGGCCTCCCGGCCGAACTCCTCGTAGGCGAAGGCGCCGGTGGTCCACAGTTCGGGCAGGACGACGAGGTCGGTCCCGCTCTGCTCCCGCACCAGCGCGGCCACGCGCCGCCGCCGGGAGTCGACCGGTTCGCCCTCGTCCACGGCGATCTGGATCAGCGAGGCGCGCACACTACCACCGTCCTGGCATTCGAGTCGTCCACACAGGCCTACGATCGTCACACGAAAGCACTGCCGGGGTGCCTTTCAGCAGCGTAACTTAGCTCCCCAAGACACCCGCGAAGTGCAACCGCCCGCTGGCACCGCCGCCGCAACCTGCCCGTGTACCGACCGCCGAGGGGTCCCGTTCCGTGAGTCTGCATCCCACCCTCCAGCCCTACGCCGACGCCTGGACGCACTCCATCGAAGCGATATCCGAGATGGTGCAGTCGCTCGTCGAGGGCGAGTGGAACCGGCGGACCCCCTGCCCCGGCTGGTCGGTGCGGGACATCGTGTCCCACGTCATCGGCCTGGACTGCGAGATGCTCGGCGACCCGCGCCCCATCCACTCCCTGCCCCGCGACCTCTTCCACGTCACCACCGAGCACCAGCGCTACATGGAGATGCAGGTCGACGTCCGCCGCCACCACACGGCGCCGGAGATGACGGCCGAGCTGGAGTACACCGTCATCCGCCGCAACCGCCAGCTGCGCGGCGAGTCCCGTGACCCGGGCACCGTGGTGCGCGGCCCGCTGGGCACCGAGATCACCCTGGAACAGGCCTACCGCGCCAGGGCGTTCGACGTGTGGGTGCACGAGCAGGACCTGCGCACGGCCCTGGGCCGCCCCGGCAACCTGGACTCGCCGGGCGCGTACGTCACCCGGGACGTGCTGCTGGAGGCGCTGCCCAAGGTCGTGGCGCACGACGCGAACGCCCCGCGCAGCTCGGCGATCGTGTTCGACGTGCACGGCCCCGTGGAGTTCCTGCGCACGGTCCGCGTCGACATCCAGGGCCGCGGCACCGTGGAGACCGCCCCCGCCCTCGGCCCCGCCGCCACCCTCACCCTGGACTGGGAGACCTACGTCCGTCTGGCCTGCGGCCGCGTCACGCCGGAGGCGGTGACGGACCGGGTGAAGACGGAGGGCGACCAGGACCTGGCGGCGGAGATCCTGCGCCACTTCGCGGTGACGCCGTAAGGCACGGCTTCGGGCGGTCGTGCCTCCCCCGGGCTCTTCGAGCAGGGGGTGCCCCCCGGGCGGCACGGGTGGGCGCGACGGCGCTCCGCCGGCGCCGGTGAGCCCCGCCCGCCGCACCCCGGGGCACCTACGCGGGGACGTGCACCGTCTCCACCCGGCTGGCCACCAGCCGCTCCCGCTCGCGCCGGGCCGCCCGCCCCCGCAGCCGCAGGATCTGACCGACCCCGAGCGCCTGCAACACGAACACGGCGCTGAACGCCACGGTGTAGTCGTCCCCGGTCGCGTCCAGCAGCACACCGATCGCGAACAGCGTCGTCATGGAGGCGATGAAGCCGCCCATGTTGGTGATGCCGGACGCGGTCCCCTGCCGCTCCGGCGGGTTGGCCGGCCGGGCGAAGTCGAAGCCGATCATCGACGCCGGCCCGCACGCGCCGAGCACCGTGGACAGCACCAGCAGGAGCCACATCGGCGCGTGGTCGCCGGGCCAGGCGAGAGTGGCCGCCCACAGCAGCGCGGTGGCGCTCACGGTGCCGAGCGCCAGCGGCAGCCGTGCCGCGTGGTGCCGGGCGACGATCTGGCCGTAGACCAGGCCGACCACCATGTTGGACAGCACGACGAGGGTGAGCAGTTCACCGGCCGTGCCGCGGCTGAGGCCCTGTGCCTCGACGAGGAACGGCAGGCCCCACAGCAGCAGGAACACCATCGCCGGGAACTGGGTGGTGAAGTGCACCCACAGGCCCAGCCGGGTGCCCGGCTCCCGCCAGGCGGCGGCGATCTGCCGGCGGACGTAGGCGGCGCCCCGGTGCGGGGACGGCTCCGGTTCCTGGCTCTCGGGGTGGTCCTTCAGGAACAGCAGGGTCAGGACCAGGACGACCGCGCCGGCCAGCGCGCTGCCCGCGAACGCCGGGGTCCAGCCGATGCCGTGCAGCAGCCGGGACAGGACGAGGGTGGAGACCAGGTTGCCCGCCATGCCGACCAGCCCCGCGAGCTGCGCGACCATCGGACCGCGCCGGGCCGGGAACCAGCGGGTGCCGAGCCGCAGCACGCTGATGAAGGTCATCGCGTCGCCGCAGCCCAGCAGGGCGCGGGAGGCGAGCGCGGTGCCGTACGAGGGGGAGAAGGCGAAGCCCAGCTGTCCGGCGGTGAACAGGACCGCTCCGATGCTCAGCACCCTCTTGGTGCCGAGGCGGTCGACCAGCAGGCCGACGGGTATCTGCATGCCCGCGTAGACCAGCAGCTGGAGTATGGAGAAGGTGGACAGGGCGGAGGCGCCCACGTGGAAGCGGTCGGCCGCGTCGAGGCCGGCCACGCCCAGGGACGTGCGGAAGATGACGGCGACGAAGTAGACGGCCACGCCCGTGGACCACACGGCGACGGCCCGGCGGCCGCCGGGCGGGTCACCCGGAAGGGTGGCGTTGCGCACGGCACCGCTCATCGGACCTCACCCCGGGCGAGGTGCGAGAACCAGCTCACGTGCCGGTGTACGACGGTGACGGCCGCCTCCGCGTTCCCGGCGCGCAGCGCGTTCAGGATCTCCTCGTGCTCGGCGAGCGTCTTGGCGATCCGGTCGGGGTGGGAGTGCATGACGGCGACGCCCATCCGCAGCTGGCGGTCGCGCAGCTGGTCGTAGAGCCGGGAGAGGATCTCGTTGCCCCCGCTGCGCACGATCTCGGCGTGGAAACAGCGGTCGGTGACGGCGGCGGCGGCCAGGTCACCGGCGGCGGCCTGCGCCTTCTGCCGCTCCAGCAGCTCGGTCAGCCGCTCCAGCAGGCCGGGCGGGGCGGGCACGGCCTTGCGGGCCGCGTGCTCCTCCACCAGCAGCCGGGTCTCCACCACGTCGGCGATCTCCTGCGCGGAGACCGGCAGGACCAGGGCGCCCTTCTTCGGGTAGAGCCGGATGAGCCCCTCGACCTCCAGCCGCAGCAGGGCCTCCCGCACGGGGGTGCGCGAGACGCCGACGGCCTCGGCCAGCTCACCCTCGGTGAGCAGGGTGCCGCCCTCGTAGCGGCGGTCGAGTACGCCCTGCTTGACGTGGGTGTACACGCGGTCGGCGGCGGGGGGCTGTTTGAGGGACTGCGGTGCGGGCTGCTCGACGGCCGTGTTCATGCCTACAGCATAGATACAACACGTACGCAAGGGCAGCGGCGTCCATGATGCGGACGAGACGACCCCCTTCCGCAGCGACCGCACAACCTTCTGTGCTACTTACGTGTCACACATGCGCGGCCCCCCTCCCCCATGCCACCTCAACTCGGCCGCGCTTCAGGGGCATTCAAGACATTAGAGGTACATCGCTTTGATTACCGGCATTAAGGGCACCCGCCTTCGCAAAGTCGCCGCGGTCGCCGTCACCTCCGGCGCGCTGCTCACCACCGGCGCCCTCACCGCAGCGCCCGCCCAGGCCGTCACCGCGCCCTCGATCGTGGCCAAGGGCGGCTACGTGATGAACAACGGGAACGGCTCCACGCTGTTCACGAAGGCGGCGGACACCAAGCGCTCCACCGGCTCCACCACCAAGATCATGACCGCCAAGGTCGTGCTCGCCCAGTCGAACCTGAACCTCGACGCCAAGGTCACGATCAAGAAGGCGTACAGCGACTACGTCGTCAAGAACAACGCCTCCCAGGCGCACCTGATCGTCGGCGACAAGGTGACCGTCCGCCAGCTGCTGTACGGCCTGATGCTGCCGTCGGGCTGCGACGCCGCCTACGCGCTCGCCGACAAGTACGGCTCCGGCTCCACCACCTCGGCACGCGTGAAGTCCTTCATCGGCAAGATGAACTCCGCCGCCAAGAGCCTGAACCTGAAGAACACCCACTTCGACTCCTTCGACGGCATCGGCAACGGCGACAACTACTCGACGCCGCGCGACCTGACGAAAATCGCCGCCAGCGCGATGAAGAACTCCACGTTCCGCACGATCGTCAAGACGAAGTCGTACACCGCGAAGACGATCACCAAGACGGGCAGCACCCGCACGATGAACCCGTGGAAGAACACCAACGGGCTCCTCAGCAGCTACAGCGGCACCATCGGCGTGAAGACCGGCTCCGGTCCGGAGGCCAAGTACTGCCTGGTCTTCGCCGCGACCCGGAACGGCAGGACGGTCATCGGCACCGTCCTCGCCTCCACCTCCATCACCCAGCGTGAGACGGACGCGAAGAAGCTGCTGAACTACGGCTTCGCCAGGCTCGGCTGACGCACCGGCACCGCACGATCCCGCGAAGGGCCCCTCGCACACCCGCGACGGGCCCTTCCCCGTAGGGTGGCCCCGACATGGACGTACCCGGGGACGACGCCCAGCCGTGGGACACGGCCGCCGCGCTGGTCGGTGCCGCGCAGGGCGGCGACGCCCTCGCCATGGACGACCTGCTCGCGCTGGTGACGCCGTACGTCACCCGGCTGTGCCGTCCGATCGCCCCGTACGACGTCGCCGACGCCGTCCAGGAATCCCTGCTGGCCGTCTTCAGGGGCCTGCGCGGACTGCGCGACCCGCGCGCCTTCTACGGCTGGGTGCGCACCGCCACCGTGCGCGAGGCGGTACGCGTCGCCCGCCGCCGAGCCACCGAGGAACCGGCCGACCCCGCCGCCCTCGCCCGCCTCGGCGGACTGCGGTCGGACACCGACGGCGAGCTTCCGGCCGACGTCCGCGACGCCCTCGCCCGGCTGCCCGTCCGCCACCGTGCGGTCCTGGTGCTGCGCGAACTGGAGGGCCTGGACGAGGCCGCCGTCGCCGACCTCCTCGGGGTGCCCCGGGGCACCGTCAAGTCCCGGTTGCACCGGGCGCGTTCCTCCTTCCGGAAAGCGTGGTCACGATGAGTTCCGATCCGGTACGGCGGCTCCGGGTCCTGGCCGGGGGCCTGCACGCCGGCCTGTACGCCGAGGAGCACCTCGCCCTGCCCTACGACCGGGTGTGGCAGGTCGCCGCCGACCTGGGGACCGAACTGCCGCACCTCCTGCCGTTCCTGCGGGAGTTCCGGGTGGCGCCGGGCGACGCCGACCGCAAGGAGGCCCTGGCGGTCGGCCGTTCCGGCCTGACGGAGGCCTTCGAGGTGCGGCTCGCACCCGGCTGGTGCCTCATGCAGTCCCGTCTGGTGGTGGGCGGCATGGCCGCCGTACCGGAGGCCGGCGGCACCCGCTTCGCCGTCCTGGGCGCCACCCGGCCGGCCGCCCTGCGCCCCGCCCAGTGGCTCTACGGCCGCCTGCTCGGCCGGCGGCGCGGGCGGGCGTTCGTACGGCGGGTGGCGGAGCGGGCGGCGCTGCGCTAGACGGCCTCAGCGCGGGAAGTGCGCGCGGACGGCCTCGGCCACCTCCCCCGGCCGCTCCTGCGGCAGATAGTGACCGGCCCCGGGCACCAGCCGCACGCGCAGCTCGTCGGCGTACGGCTCCGCGCCCGCCAGCAGCGAGGGCGCGACGACGGTGTCCCGCTCCCCGCCGAGCAGCAGCGTCGGCACGGTGAGCCGGTGCCGCCGCCAGGTGCCACGGACCAGCGCGGGGATGTCGTGCAGCACGTACTGCCAGAACAGGGACTGCGCCGCGGCCGCGCCGGCCGAGGTCGCGGCGGTGTACTCGGCCAGCTCGGCCTCCGTCCACACGGACCGGTCGGCCACCTGGTGCCGCAGCAGGAAGCGGGTGAAGCCGGGCCAGTGGCGCAGCACGGCCCGCCCGAGCACCGGGTACTCCAGGAATGCCGTGTACCACAGCCGCCACAGGTTCGGCAGCACCGCCCGGTGCCGCGGCCACGGGTGGGACATGTTCAGCGCGAGGTACCCGGTGAACCGCTCCGGTGCCCGCAGGCACAGCCGGAAGCCCAGGTGCGCCCCCCAGTCGTGCCCGACGAGCCCGACCGGGAGGTCGAGCCCGAGCGCGTCGAGCAGCGCGAGGGCGTCGTCGGCCAGGCCGTCCATGTCGTACCCGCGCCGGGTGGCCTGCGACCAGCCGAAGCCCCGCAGGTCCGGGCAGAGCAGCCGGTACTCACCGCCCAGCCGTGCGGCGACCTTGTGCCAGGCGTACCAGTGCTGCGGAAAGCCGTGCAGCATGAGCAGCGGGGTGCCGGTGCCGCCGTACTCGGCGAGGTGCAGCCGGGTGCCGCGCACGGTGACGTACCGGTGCACGGCCTGTCGGTCCTCCGGAAGCGCACGTCCGTCCATCCCTGACCCCCTGGTTCGTCGCGGCCCCCCGTCGGGGCCGCGTCGCCGGGTCAGGAGTCGGCGCCGGCACGAAAGGTTCCACCGGATTCCGGTCGACACCACCGAGCCCACGCACCACACAACCGGCTTGCCATGCAGGGAAATCGGAGCACTTCCCCCGCAATCGTGAATATGCAACCTTTCCGCTGGCATATTCCCTTTCTTCCGCTCTACGTTCCGCGGCGGAGGTGGTTCACATGAACGAACCCAGGAAACAGCCCGGACCCGTCGGACAGCCCGACGCGATCGACGTCAGCGACTTCGTGTACGCGGCGACCGGCGCCCGTGTCCGCCGGCTGACCATGCCGGACGGGAGCCATTGGTTCCCGGCGGTGGACGTGTGCAAGGAGCTCGGGCACACCAACTCTCGTCAGGCTCTCGCCGATCACGTCCCCGAAGAGCACCGAGAGATTCTCGAGACCGTAACCGGAGCTTACGGTCTCAGCATTCCCGCAGGTAGAGAGTGGCGCCGAGACCTGAACATCATCTCTCTGCAGGGTCTCGTCCTGCTCGTCAACGCCTGCACGAAGGCCGCCTGCGCCCCGTTCAAACTGTGGGTCGCCGAAGTCATCGAGACCGTGCAGCGGGAGGGTTCGTACACGCTCGAAGAGGCCGAGGTGCAGCCGACCGGGCCGGGCGCACCCATCGCGTACGCCATGCCCGAACAGGTCGCGGACGCCATCGTCCGGCTCGAGTCGCACAACCTTCAGATGGACGAGCAACTGGTTGGCGGGCAGCGAGACCTGATCGAGCTGCACAGGGCCACCCTCGCCGTGCACCAGGCCCTGGTCCGGGCCGTGGAACGCATCGCGGACCGGTTGGACGCCCTCGCCCTCACGCCCCCGGTGCCCGGACGGCCAGCCGTGGCGCCGCCCACCACGGAGTCCCTTCTCGCCGACTGGCGGCAGCGGTTGTCCGTGACCGAGGACGTGTGGACCGTGGCCGTGGTCGTCGCCCCGATCCTCGTCGAGAAGGGTGAGCTGCGCGACCCGCTGGAGGCCATCGCGGCCCGCACCGGCCTCTCGGTGCACCGCGTCAACGAATGCCTGCGTCTGCTGCGCAAGCACGCCTGCATCCGCTCGCAGGGCGGCACGGAGGACGGGGCGCCGGTGTACGTGCTCCACCGGAGCTGACCGGGAAACACCGACAAGAGAGGGGGCGGTCGCAAGACGAAGTTGCGGCCGCCCCCTTCAGTCTCAGGCATTACCCGTCGACGCGGGCTTTTACGCCCAGGTGATCAGCCTCTTCGGCTGCTCCAGGACCGCCGCGACGTCCGCGAGGACCTTGGACCCCAGCTCGCCGTCGACCAGGCGGTGGTCGAAGCTCAGGGCGAGGGTGGTGACCTGGCGCGGCTTCACCTTGCCCTTGTGCACCCAGGGCTGGAGCTTGATCGCGCCGACCGCGAGGATCGCCGACTCGCCGGGGTTGAGGATGGGGGTGCCCGTGTCGACGCCGAAGACGCCGACGTTGGTGATGGTCACCGTGCCGCCCTGCATGGCCGCCGGGGAGGTCTTGCCCTCGCGGGCCGTCGCCACCAGTTCGCCCAGCGCCTCCGCGAGCTGCGGGAGCGTCTTGTCGTGCGCGTCCTTGACGTTGGGGACGATCAGGCCGCGCGGGGTGGCCGCCGCGATGCCCAGGTTGACGTAGTGCTTGAGCACGATCTCCTGGTTGGCCTCGTCCCAGGACGCGTTGATCTCCGGGTTGCGCTTGATGGCGACCAGCAGGGCCTTGGCGATCAGCAGCAGCGGGTTGACCCGCAGCCCCTGCATCTCCTTGTCCTGCTTCAGCTCCTCGACCAGCTTCATCGTGCGGGTCACGTCCACCGTCACGAACTCGGTGACGTGCGGCGCGGTGAACGCCGAGCCGACCATCGCCTGCGCGGTGGCCTTGCGGACCCCCTTGACCGGGATGCGGGTCTCGCGCGCGGTGTCGTACGACGCCACGGGCGCCGGGGCGGCGGCGGTGGCCGGCGCCGCGGGGGCCGCCGTGACCGGGGCCGCCTGCTCGGCCGTCCGGGGCGTGGCCGCCGCGTGGACGTCCTCGCGGGTGATGATGCCGTCCGGGCCGGACGGGGTGATCGCGGCCAGGTCGACGCCCAGGTCCTTGGCCAGCTTGCGCACGGGCGGCTTGGCCAGCGGGCGCTTCTCGGCGACCGCGCCGGCGCCGGCGTGTCCGTTCAGCTCCGCCTGGATCGCCTGCGCCGGCGCCGGCACACCGGCCGCGGCACCCTTGCGGGGACGGCGCCGGGTGGCGGACGTCGCCACGCCGTAGCCGACGAGGACCGGCTGGCGGCCCTCCGGCTTGGGCTCCTCCTTCGCCGGGGCGGGTGCCGCCGCGGGCTGCTCGGCGGGGGCCTCCGGCGCCGCACCCCCGGCACCGGCCACGGCCACCGCGATGATGGACGTGCCCACGTCCACCGTGGTGCCCTCGGGGAAGTGCAGCTCGCGGACCACACCGTCGTAGGGGATGGGCAGCTCGACGGCCGCCTTCGCCGTCTCCACCTCGCAGACCACCTGGCCGTCCGTCACCGTGTCGCCCGGCTGGACGTACCACTTGAGGATCTCGGCCTCGGTGAGCCCCTCGCCCACGTCGGGCATCTTGAACTCGCGTACGGACGCTTCCGTCATCGTCGTCACGGCCCTCTCCTCAGTACGCCAGCGAGCGGTCGACGGCGTCGAGCACGCGGTCCAGGTCCGGCAGGTACGACTCCTCCAGGCGCGCCGGCGGGTACGGGGCGTGGTAGCCGCCGACGCGCAGGACCGGTGCCTCCAGGTGGTAGAAGCAGCGCTCGGTGATCCGGGCGGCGATCTCCGCGCCGGAGCCGAAGAACACCGGCGCCTCGTGCACCACGACCAGGCGGCGGGTCTTCTCCACCGAGGCCTGGACGGCGTCGAAGTCGAGTGGGCTGACCGAGCGCAGGTCCAGGACCTCCAGGGACTTGCCCTCCTCGGCCGCCGCGTCCGCGGCCTCCTGGCACAGCTTCACCATCGGTCCGTAGGCGGCCAGGGTGAGGTCCGTGCCCTCGCGGACCACGCGCGCCTTGTGCAGCGGGGCGGGGATCGCCTCGGGGTCGACCTCGGCCTTGTCCCAGTAGCGGCGCTTGGGCTCGAAGTAGATCACCGGGTCGTCGCTCTGGATGGCCTGCTGCATCATCCAGTACGCGTCCGACGCGTTCGACGGCGAGACGATCTTCAGGCCCGCCACGTGGGCGAACAGCGCCTCCGGCGACTCCGAGTGGTGCTCGACCGCGCCGATGCCGCCGCCGTAGGGGATGCGGACGACGACCGGCAGCTTGACCTTGCCCAGCGAGCGGGCGTGCATCTTGGCGAGCTGGGTGACGATCTGGTCGTAGGCCGGGAAGACGAAGCCGTCGAACTGGATCTCCACCACCGGGCGGTAGCCCCGCAGGGCCAGGCCGATCGCGGTGCCGACGATGCCGGACTCGGCGAGCGGGGTGTCGATGACCCGGTTCTCGCCGAAGTCCTTCTGCAGGCCGTCCGTCACGCGGAAGACACCGCCGAGCTTGCCGACGTCCTCGCCCATGACCAGGACCTTGGGGTCCGCGTCCAGGGCACGGCGAAGCGACTCGTTGATGGCCTTGGCCATCGCCATCTTCTCGGCCATCTCAGTGACCCCCTTCATCGGCGAACGACGCCTGGTAGGCGGCGAACTGGGCGCGCTCCTCGTCGACGAGCGCGTGCCCGTCCGCGTACACGTTCTCGAAGATGGCGAAGTGGTCCGGGTCGGGCATGGCGCGGACCGCTTCGCGCACTCGTCTGCCCAACGCCTCGGACTCGGTCTCCAGTTCCGCGAAGAACGCCTCGTCCGCGTACTTCGAGGCCTCCAGGTACCGGCGCAGGCGCAGGATCGGGTCCTTCGCCTCCCAGGCCTGCCGCTCCTCGTCGCCCCGGTAGCGGGTGGGGTCGTCGGAGGTGGTGTGCGCGCCCATGCGGTAGGTGAACGCCTCGACGAGGGTCGGGCCCTCGCCGTTGCGCGCGCGCTCCAGCGCCTGCTTGGTGACCGCGAGGCAGGCGAGCACGTCGTTGCCGTCGACCCGGACACCGGGGAAGCCGTAGCCCTGCGCGCGCTGGTAGAGCGGGACGCGGGTCTGGCGCTCGGTCGGCTCGGAGATCGCCCACTGGTTGTTCTGGCAGAAGAACACCACCGGGGCGTTGTAGACCGCGGCGAAGGTGAACGATTCGGCGACGTCGCCCTGGCTGGAGGCGCCGTCGCCGAAGTAGGCGATGACCGCCGAGTCCGCGCCGTCCTTGGCCACGCCCATCGCGTAGCCGGTGGCGTGCAGCGTCTGGGAGCCGATGACGATCGTGTACAGCTGGAAGTTGTTGCTGTTGGGGTCCCAGCCGCCGTTGTTCACGCCGCGGAACATGCCGAGCAGGTTGGTCGGGTCGACCCCGCGGCACCACGCGACGCCGTGCTCACGGTAGGTCGGGAAGACGTAGTCGTCCTCGCGGGTGGCCCGGCCGGAGCCGATCTGGGCGGCCTCCTGGCCGAGCAGAGAGGCCCACAGGCCCAGCTCGCCCTGGCGCTGCAGGGAGGTGGCCTCGGCGTCGAAGCGGCGGGTGAGCACCATGTCGCGGTACAGGCCGCGGAGTTCCTCGGGCGTGATGCCGGCGACGTAGGCGTCGTACTCGGCGTTCTTGACCCGCTTGCCCTCCGGGGTCAGGAGCTGCACGAGTTCCGTGTCGGTGCTCTTCTTGGCGGTGCTGCGGGTGGTGCGCTGGGCGCCGGTGGCTCCGGTCCTGCCGGCGGTGGTGCCGGCCTTGCTGCCGGTGGTGCCGGCCTTGCCTGCGGCGGTGCGTCGCGGCTTGCGCGCGGCACTGCTCTCCACGGTCACGTGTGCTCCTCCGTCGTTCCGGCCCCCGGGGTTGCCGGTAGGCCAGTGCGGCTCACCTGTTCGACCACCGGGCACGGGGTGGGTGCCACTCGGCCGGGAACAGGCGTGACAGGTGCCCCGGCGAGCGCCCTGCAACCATCACGTTACCCAGTGCCTCACATTTCTGTGAAACCCCGTTTGACCTGCGATTTTGCTTGGATTTCCAAGTAAATCGAGGTGGTGTGAAAGCACGCTGGTCACAGCCTCGCGCGTGTCCGGAGCAACCGCACGTTATCCCGCGCACCCAGGTCACGGGAAGACTTTCATGTGAGACTGACCTCGCACACGTAAGCGGAAATTCCGGGTATTTCCGTTCGACGGCCCGCTCGATAACCCGCATGGCCGCGTGCGCTTTCCACGGAAAGCGGAAAAGCCCGTCGCGTGACCGAAAGCGACCATCGACGACTGCGTGTGACAACGCCCAGCTCACAGGGGCCGCGCTTGCCCTACCATCTGGCGCGTGCCGCGCTCATGTGTACCACCCCTGATCCCCCACGCGCCCCCTCTGGGCGCCCTGCTCCGCCTGTACGCCGCAGGAACCGCCCTCACCTGTGAGCCGGTCGACCAGGGCCTCCTGAACCGCGGCTACCGGCTGTGCACCACCAGCGGCCGCTACTTCCTCAAGCACCACTTCGATCCGGACACCGCCGACCCGGCCGCCATCGAACGCCGGCACCGGGCCACCCAGCGCCTCGCCGACCTCGGCGTCCCGGTCCCGCTGCCCTTGGCGCACCGGGAGGGCCGCACGGTCGCCGTCATCGGCGGCCACGCCTACGCCCTGCACCCCTGGATCGACGGCAGGCACCGCCACGGCGGCCAGCTCACCCGCGGGGAGAGCGCACGCCTGGGGGCGCTCCTGGGCGCCGTGCACGCCTGTCTGGAGCGGGTGATGCCGCCCAAGGGGCGCACACGCCCGGCGACGAGCCCGCACCCGGTGGAGAGCGCCGACCCGGCCGACACCTTCGCCCTCATCGACGACCTGCTCGCCCACGTGCGCCGGCACCGGCCCGCCGACGCCTTCGACGAACTCGCCCGGCACCGGCTGCTGGAGCGCCGCGCCCTCCTGGAACAGCACGCGGACCGGCGCCCGCCGCGCGGCGGCTCGGTGGGCTGGGTGCACGGCGACTTCCACCCGTTCAACCTGCTCTACCGGGACGACGCCCCCGCCGCCATCGTGGACTGGGACCGGCTCGGTGTGCAGCCGCGCGCGGAGGAGGCCGTACGCGCCGCCGTGATCTTCTTCGTCCGGCCCGGCGGAACGCTGGACCTGCCGAAAGTGCGTGCCTACGCGCGCGCGTACCGGCGTGCGGCCCGCGCCACGCCCTCGGAGCTGGCGGCGGCCGTGCACCGGGTGTGGTGGGAGCGGCTGAACGACTTCTGGATGCTGCGCTGGCACTACGAGCGCGGTGACACGCGCGCGGACTGCCAGTTCCCGGCCGCGTCGGCGCTCGCCGTGTGGTGGACGCGCGAGTACGACGCGGTGTGCGACGCGTTCGTGGAGTGAGCCGCGTGAGCGGCCGCCGTCACCTCGGGGGCCGGACCGCCCGCATCGCTCAGGGAGAGGCCGGCCCGGTCGCCGTGGGCGTCCTTCAACCGGTGGTGTCGCCGGCCGTGCCCTCGGTCGTGGTGCCCGTGTCCGTACCGCCCGCGTCCGCGCCCCCGGCGTCCGCACCCCCGGTGTCCGTGCCCGCGGTCGTGCCCCCGGGGTCCGTGCCCGCGTCCGTACCCCCGGTGTCGGTGCCGGTGTCGGTCCCGCCGGCCGTCGTGCCCGTGGACTGCGACGGCGTGGTCTGCGGGGTCGACGGCTCGCTGCTCGGGGACGAGGGGGCCGAGCGCGACGGCGTGGACGCCGGCGGCAAGCCGGATCCGGTGCCCGTGCCCGAGCTGCCGTTCTCCGTGGAGGGGTCCGAGGGCTCGCCGGTGTCCTCGTCGGTCGGGGTCGCGGAGGGCGACTTCTCCTTCGTGTCCTTGGAGTGCGTCGACGTCGGCTTGGTGTCCGTGCCGTTGCCGCCGGTGCCGCCCGTGTTCTTCAGCGCCAGCGCGACGCCCGCCGCGATCGCGATCACCGCGAGCACGGCGAGGATCCACAGCTTGCCGCGTCCGCTGCCCTTGTTTCCGTGCCCCTCGAAGCCGCCGTCGTCGCCGTTGCCGTAACCCGCGGGCAGGATCGGCTGCGGGATCTGCGTGGTACCGCCCCCGTCCACGGGGTGCGGCATGACGGTCGTCCCGGCGAAGCCGCCCGCCGGGGTGTTCCGGCCGTCGTGCGCCTGCACCGGGCCGGTGTTCCAGGTGCCGGTGTGGCCGCCCTGGTCGTACAGCATCTGCAGGCCGTACTGGACCAGGCCGCGCATCTCCTCCGCCGTCTGGAACCGGTCGTCGGGGTCCTTGGCGAGGGAGCGCATGACCAGGCCGTCCAGCTCCGGCGGGCAGGTGCCGTCGGCGACCTGCGACGGCGGCACCGGCATGTCCTGGACGTGCTGGTAGACCACCGACAGCGGGGTCTCGCCGGTGAACGGGGGCCGGAGCGCCAGGAGTTCGTACAGCAGGCAGCCCGTGGCGTACAGGTCGGAGCGGTGGTCGACGGCCTTGCCGAGCGCCTGCTCCGGGGAGAGGTACTGCGGGGTGCCCATGACCATGCCGGTCTGCGTCATCGTTGTCGAGGCGCCGTGCAGGGCGCGGGCGATGCCGAAGTCCATCACCTTGACGGCGCCGCTGTCGGTGATGATGACGTTCGCCGGCTTGATGTCACGGTGGACGATGCCGTGCTGGTGCGAGTAGGCGAGCGCCTCCAGCACGCCGGAGACGATGATCAGGGCTTGCTCGGGACCCGGCGCCTCGGCGTTCATCAGCAGGTCGCGGATGGTGCGGCCCTCGACCAGCTCCATGACGATGTACGGCACGGACTGGCCGCCCGCCATGTCCTCGCCGGAGTCGTACACGGCGACGATCGCGTGGTGGTTGAGGCCGGCGACGGACTGCGCCTCACGGGTGAACCGGGCCTTGGAGACGGGGTCCTCGGCCAGGTCGGCGCGGAGCAGCTTGACAGCGACCGTACGGCCCAGACG
Source organism: Streptomyces sp. NPDC029151 (assembly GCF_055564315.1). Lineage (NCBI taxonomy): Bacteria > Bacillati > Actinomycetota > Actinomycetes > Kitasatosporales > Streptomycetaceae > Streptomyces > Streptomyces sp. NPDC029151. Next base: position 323,565 of record NZ_JBVHWQ010000008.1, on the reverse strand, counting down.
GACGTCCTCGGCCGCGAACACCTCGGCCATGCCGCCCCGGCCCAGACGGTGCGTGAGCCGGTACCGGCCGTCGCCGACGAGCCCGCCGTTGCCCCACAGCTCCGGCGCGTCCGACATGCCGCCGCCAGTCGCCTCGGGGTCGGACGGGCCCTGAGAGCGCTGCGTCTGTGCCATCAGTCCTCGCCGTCGTTTCTGCCCGCGGTGCGCGCGGTGTTGTCACGGTCTCCGTCGGCCACGCTACAGCCTCCGCGGGCGCCACCGGTTCGGAACGGCAACCGGGACCGACCCGGGACGGACCGGTCATGAAACCCGTAGCACGCGCTGTCGTGCAAATTCTGTGTGCCGCTCGTACACCCCTCGTAACGCTTGCGCGACGCTTCTTGCGCGTACGGTCACGGAACGGGCACCGAGCTTGACGTGTCGGTGCCCTGGGGCAGACTTGGCCGGGAATGACACATTCGATCAAGGCCTGTTCGATGGACGACGGCGCCGGACGGCCAGTGGGGGACGCGGAGAGATGAGCCAGGACGGCGCACACGGCCGGTATGCGGGGCAGGCGCTGGCCGGAGGCCGCTACCAGCTGCGCGACGTGCTGGGCGAGGGCGGTATGGCCTCGGTGCACCTCGCCTACGACGCCGTGCTGGACCGCCAGGTCGCGATCAAGACGCTCCACACCGAGCTCGGCCGGGAACAGGCCTTCCGCGAGCGCTTCCGCCGCGAGGCGCAGGCCGTGGCCAAGCTCACGCACACCAACATCGTCTCCGTCTTCGACACCGGCGAGGACGAACTGAACGGCATGGCGACGCCGTACATCGTCATGGAGTACGTCGAGGGCCGCCCGCTGGGCTCCGTGCTGGAGGAGGACATCCGGCAGTACGGCGCGATGCCCGCCGACAAGGCGCTGAAGGTCACCGCCGACGTGCTCGCCGCCCTGGAGATCAGTCACGAGAAGGGACTGGTCCACCGGGACATCAAGCCGGGCAACGTGATGGTGACCAAGCGCGGCGTGGTCAAGGTGATGGACTTCGGCATCGCCCGCGCCATGCAGTCCGGTGTCACCTCGATGACCCAGACCGGCATGGTCGTCGGCACCCCCCAGTACCTCTCGCCCGAGCAGGCCCTCGGCCGCGGTGTGGACGCCCGCTCCGACCTGTACTCGGTCGGCATCATGCTGTTCCAGCTGGTCACCGGGCGGCTGCCGTTCGACGCGGACTCACCGCTGGCGATCGCGTACGCGCACGTGCAGGAGGAGCCGGTGGCGCCCTCCTCGGTCAACCGCGCGCTGCCGCCCGCCGTGGACGCGCTGGTCGCCCGCGCGCTGAAGAAGAACCCGAACGAGCGCTTCCCGACCGCCGAGTCCATGCGCGACGAGTGCCTGCGGATCGCGGCCTCCTTCCAGGCGGCCCCGCCGAACATCGTGCCGGGCGCCGGTCCGACGCAGAGCGGCGCGGGCGTGAGTTCCGCGGTGTTCCCGCCGGTCGGCCAGGCGCCCCCGGCACCGCACGGGCAGGTCCACACGCCGTACCAGCCGGCCCCGGCCCCCACCCCGGTCCCGAACCCGTACGGCCACCCGACGCCCGCCCCCTCCTACGGCTATCCGCAGCAGGGCGGCTACCAGACGCCCGCCGCGGGGTACGGCCCGCAGACCGCCGTCCCCACCCCGCCGCCGTACACGATCGCGCCGCAGACCGCCGCGCAGCCGGCCGGCCGGCCCGGTGGCCGCAGGAAGCGGCCGGTCGTCGTCGCCGCGGTCGGGATGGCGGTCGTCGTGGTCGCCGGCCTGGTCGTCGCGCTGACGCTGAAGAAGGCCGGCGAGGACATCAAGGGCACCGGCGGATCGAGTGCCTCCGCGTCCGCGTCCCACCGCGCGGGCTACCGCGAGCCGGACCGCAGCCGGACGATCGACAAGTCCAAGTGCACCGACCCGCAGGAGTCCTGGAAGGACCCGAAAAAGATCGAACTGCCCGACTTCCGCTACAAGGACATCAACTCCGTGAAGCAGTGCCTGCAGGCAGCGGGCTGGAAGTGGGACCGCGACGACAAGGACGACAACACCTGGCCCGACGGTGCCGTCCTGCAGCAGTTCCCCGAACAGGGCACCGACGTCGACCCGGACAACGTCGAGATCGAGTTGAGCGTCTCCACGGGCAACCCGCCGCAGTGAGCGGCCCGGACCGGCGGTCCGGGGCATAGGTCGGGCCCGGCGGTCGTCCGCCGGGCCCTTCGTGTGCCGTGACCGGATCGGTTGGGCGGTTACAGGTACGGGCCGCCCGAACGGCCGCCCGCATGGTGGTCGTCGCCGCCCTCCTGGCCGGACACGCCCGGCGGCAGGGCGCGGCGCATCTGCTCCAACTGGGCCCGCGCGGCCATCTGCTGGGCGAACAGCGTCGTCTGGATCCCGTGGAAGAGGCCCTCCAGCCAGCCCACCAACTGCGCCTGCGCGATCCGCAGTTCCGCGTCGCTCGGCGTGGCCTCGTCGGTGAACGGCAGGGAGAGCCGCTCCAGTTCCTCGACCAGCTCGGGCGCCAGGCCGTCCTCCAGCTCCTTCACCGAGCTGGCGTGAATCTCCTTCAGCCGCACCCGGCTGGCCTCGTCGAGAGGAGCCGCACGCACCTCCTCCAGCAGCTGCTTGATCATGCTGCCGATGCGCATGACCTTGGCCGGCTGCTCCACCTGTTCCGTCACCGGGGTCTCACGGGATTCCACGTCCCCGCCACCGCCGAGCGCCATCCCGTCCTGACCCACGACGAGGATCTGGGGATTCTCCGGCGACCGTTCGTTCCTCGGCATCTCCATGCCGCCATTCTCTCGCACGCCACCACCTCATCACCGTGGTGCCCCCTCGTGGGGCTGATCCACCGTTTAGACCCGACGGCCCAATCCGGAATGCCCTCTTCGTCATCGGATGTGAGGCTTATTCCCGTTGGTTTTCCATCGGTCACGACACCTGGGCTCCGGGAGGTCACCGACGTGACTCCACGCCTGCGACACAGACTCCACTGCGTCCCGCTGCTGGTCGTCCTCACGACGGCGGCCCTGCCGGCGTACGGCACCGCCGTCGCGTACGGCGGCCCGCCCGCACGCGTCACGGAGCCGGGTTCCGCCCGCCCGTCCGCCACGGGTGCGGGCCACCGGGGCCGGCGGCCCGACGAGGGCACGGTCCGCGCGGAAGCGGCCCCGCGGGACACCGCTCCGAGCCGCGGACAGCCGCAGCAGAGCCCGCCGGACCGGGACGGCCCCGGCCAGGCGCCTGCCACCGCGGCGGCCCTCGCACACCAGGCCTCGCCGGCCGCCGTACCGATGCCGTCCGACTCCGCCTCGGCGTCGATCCGCCCCTACCGTCCGCTCGCCTCGGTCGAACCGTCCCGGGCGGGCAGCCGGGCCGGCGAGGGACGGATGCGCCCGGGCCGGCCCGACGGGCCCGCGGTGGAGGTGGAGGGCGACGACGACCCGCCTCGCGCCACCCCCGTCGCCCGGCCGAGGGAGCCGGAGGAACCGGAGACCGCCGAGATACCGGGCGCCTCCTCGCCCTCCGAGGAGGCCGGACTCGACCCGGACGGGCGTTCGGCGGAACCCGCCGCCCAGCAGGCGGCCCCGCAGGGCGAGACGGAGCCGGTCCTGCGCATACTCCCGCTGGGCAGCGGTCTGGTCCTCATCGGCCTCGGCCTCGGCCTCGCCCTGCTGGGCCTGAGACTGCGCCGGAGCTGACCGCCCGCACGCCGCTCCACCGGGCCCGCCGCTCCACCGGTCCCGCCGCTCCACCGGTCCCGCCGCTACGGCGCGACCAGCAGCACCTTGCCGACGTGCCCGCTCTCCTCCACCAGCCGGTGTGCCTCGGCCGCCTGCGGCATCGGCACCTCGCGGTCCACGACCGGACGGACGTGCCCCGCGGCCAGCAGGGGCCACACATGCTCGCGCACGGCGGCGACGATGGCGGCCTTCTCGTCCAGCGGACGGGCGCGCAGCGAGGTCGCGCTGATCGCGGCCCGCTTGCCGAGCAGCGCGCCGATGTTCAGCTCGCCCTTCGACCCGCCCTGCATGCCGATGATCGCGAGGCGCCCGTTGACGGCGAGGGCCTGGACGTTGCGGTCCAGGTACTTGGCGCCCATGTTGTCGAGGATGACGTCGGCACCCGCGCCGCCGGTGGCCTGCCTGATCTCCTCGACGAAGTCCTGCTCGCGGTAGTTGATCAGCACGTCGGCGCCCAGCTCGGCGCAGCGGTCGAGCTTCTCCTTCGTGCCGGCGGTCACCGCCACCTTGGCGCCGACGGCCTTGGCCAGCTGGATCGCCATGGTCCCGATGCCGCTGGAGCCGCCGTGGACCAGCAGCGTCTCGCCCGGGCGCAGGTGGGCGACCATGAAGACGTTGGACCAGACGGTGGAGACCACCTCGGGCAGTGCCGCCGCCCGGGTGAGGTCGACGCCCTCGGGCACGGGCAGCAGCTGCCCGGCCGGTACGGCGACCTTCTCGGCGTAACCGCCGCCCGCGAGCAGCGCGCAGACCGGGTCGCCCACGGCCCAGCCGGAGACGCCGGTGCCGAGCGCGGCGATCCGGCCGGAGCACTCCAGGCCGGGGTAGGGGGAGGCGCCGGGCGGCGGGTCGTAGAAACCCTGGCGCTGCAGGACGTCGGCGCGGTTCACGGCGCTGGCCACCACCTCGACCAGTACCTCGCCCTCGCCGGGCACCGGATCGGGGACCTCGGCCCACACCAGCGCCTCGGGACCACCAGGTTCGGGAATCGTGATCGCATGCATGCCCGTGACGCTACTCCCCGGGAGCCCGGTCACTCGTCCGGCAGGGGGCGGGTGTCCGGAGTGACCTGGATTCCGGGGGTGGCGCGGACGATGGTGATGAGCCGGTCCGTCAGCTGGAGGGTGCCGACGGACGGATCGTCGTAACCGAGCACCCGGTGACCGCGTATGACGCTCACGACCAGGTCGTCCGTCTCGCGCGGCTTCCTGCCCACCTCGGCGCGGACCACCGGCCGTTCGACGAGGTCCAGCCCGCTGCCCTGCTGGATGAGGTCCTCCATCACCATGCCGGCGGCGGGGCTGAGCACGGAGAGGCCGAGCAGTCGGCCGGCCGCGCCGGAACTGGTGATGACGGCGTCGGCCCCGGACTGCTTGAGCAGCGGGGCGTTCTCCTCCTCGCGCACCGCGGCCACGATCTTGGCGCTGCGGTTGAGCTGGCGGGCGGTCAGCGTGACGAGGACGGAGGTGTCGTCGCGCTGCGGGGCGACGATGATCTGCCGGGCCCGGTGCACCTCGGCCCGTTTGAGCACGTCACTGCGGGTGGCGTCGCCTACGACCCCGGCGTAGCCCTCCGCGTTCGCCGCGTCGATCGCCTTCGAGCTGGGGTCGACCACGACCACCTGCTCCCTCTTCAGGCCGGTCGCGCAGACGGTCTGGATGGCCGACCGCCCCTTCGTGCCGAAACCGATGACGACGGTGTGGTCGCGCAACGTGGACCTCCAGCGGTTCAGGCGCCACTCCTCACGCGTCCGTTCGGTGAGGACCTCCAGCGTGGTGCCGACCAGGATGATCAGGAACAGCACGCGCAGGGGCGTGATGACGAAGATGTTGGCGAACCGGGCGCCGTCGCTGACCGGGGTGATGTCGCCGTAGCCGGTGGTGGAGAGGGTGACGGTCGCGTAGTAGAACGCGTCGAGCAGGTCGACGGCACCGTCGGCGTTGTCGTGGTAGCCGTCGCGGTCCGCGTAGACGACCATCGCGGTGGCGACCAGCACCACCAGGGCCATGATCAGCCGCTTGAGGACCTGGCGGATCGGGCGCTCCACCACTTTTCTCGGCAGGACCACCCGATGGGTCACCAGGTGGTCCCCCGCTTGGCGGGCTATGGCGTCGTGGCCCGGAAGTTTCACGTGAAACACACCCCGATCCCGCCGGTCGCCCAGGGCAGGTCCAGTAGCTCCGTCTCCTCGCCCTGCCGGGCCCCGCCCGGCGGTACGACGGCCAGCGCGTCGGCGGCGGCGACACCCCGGAGCATGGCCGGGCCGTTGTAGTGCAGCGGGACGGCGTGGTCACCGCGCAGCACCACGGGGACGAGCCGGGTGTCGTACGGATGCCCGTGCACCGCCTCGCGGAGCGGCAGCGTGTACGGCTCGGGGGCGGGGTGGGCCGCGAGCGTCCGCAGCAGCGGTTCGGCGAGGGTCAGCAGCCCGGAGACGGCCGCGAGGGGATTGCCCGGCAGGCCGACGAGGTGCTGGTGGTCCGTGGTGCGGGCCAGCAGCATGGGGTGGCCGGGGCGGACCTTGACGCCGTCGACGAGGAGTTCGGCACCGATGCGCTCCAGGACCGGGTGGACGTGGTCGACGGGTCCGGAGGCGGTGCCGCCCGTGGTGACGATCAGGTCGGCGTCGGAGCGGGTGACCGCCTTGTGCAGCGCCCGGGCGTCGTCGCCGATCCGGCGCACGGCGAGGACGTCGGCGCCGAGCGCGCGCAGCCACGGCGGCAGCATGGGACCGAGGGCGTCCCTGATCAGCCCGTCGTGCGGCAGCCCCTCGGTCAGCAGCTCGTCGCCGAGCACGAGGACTTCGGCGCGGGGCCGGGGGACGACGGTGACCGCGTCGTAGCCGGCCGCCGCGGCGAGGCCCAGGACGGCGGGGGTGACCAGGGTGCCGACGGGCAGCAGCTGGTCCCCGCTGCGGCACTCCTGGCCGCGGGGGCGGATGTCCTGGCCGTGGAGCATCTCGCGGGTGGTGTGCAGGCGGCCCTGGGCGTCGATCCGGCCGTGCTCGGTGCGCAGGACGGCGGTGGTGTCGGCGGGGATGCGGGCGCCGGTGGCGATACGGACCGCCTCGCCGTCGGTGAGCGGCTCCGGCTGCGCGTGCCCGGCCAGCACGCCCTCCTCCCGTACCTGCCAGGGGCCGGGACCGGCGACCGCCCAGCCGTCCATCGCGGAGGTGTCGAAGGAGGGCAGGTCGGTGAGCGCGTCGAGCGGGGCGGCCAGGGCCCGGCCCAGGGCGTCGGCGAGCGGTACGGAGGCGGGGGCGCGGCGCACGCGGGAGCGGGCGGCGCGGGCGGCGGTCTCCCGGGCCTGGGGCCAGGGGGTGGCCCGGTGCCGCTCGGCGGGCTGCTCGGCGGACGTCTGCGGGGCGGGCGCGGACGCCCGGCCGGAACCGTCGCCCGCGCCGTCGTCCCGGGCCTCCCCGCGGGGTTCCCTCACCAGGGCCAGGGCCTCCTCGACGTCGAGGTCGTCGGTGTCTTCGGCGGGCGCCTCGGCCCGGGTGCCGGGGGCGGTCATCCGGCGTCCGGGGCGCTCGGGCCCCCGCTGCTCGCATCCCTGTCCGCGGCGTCCTCTTCCTCCCAGCGCAGGGCCAGCGCGGTGGCCTTGCGGGCGGCCTCGGCGACGGCCTCCGGACCGCCTCCGGCCCGCGCCGCGGCGTAGCCCACGAGGAACGTGGTCAGCGGGGCCGCGGGGCGGGCCACGCCGTGGGCGGCGTCACGGGCCAGGTCGAGCAGGACGCCGGTGTCGACGTCCAGGTCGATGCCGAGCTCGTCCTTGACTGCGGAGATCCATTCATCCAACACGTGCCCATGCTCCCTGATCCGTGCCCTGGCGTCGGCGATGTCGTCCCAGGTGTCGCAGTCGAAGGACGCGAGCGGGTCCGGGACGCGGGTGAGCGTGAGGGCGCCGGTGAGCCGGCGCAGGGGGAGCCCGGCGAGGCCGTCGTGCGCGGCGGCGAGGGCGGCCAGCTCGCGGCGCAGGGCGGCGGTGCGGTAGACGGCGACGAGGGGCTGGTCGCGGCCGTCGGTGTCGGTGAGCAGCGCGCCGTCGGCGCCGGTGTCCTGAACGGCGGTCAGCAGGTGCCGGAGGGTGGCCGCCCGGAGGAAGGGCAGGTCGGCGGAGAGGACGACGGTGTGCGCGGCCGTCGTGAGCCGGAGACCGGCCTGCAGCGCGGCGACCGGCCCGCCGCCGGGCGGCTCCTCGCGCGCCCAGCGCACCGGCCGGGCGGTGGGCCGGGGCGCGGCCACGACGACGGTCGTCGCCGCGCCGGCGCAGGCCCCCAGGACCCGGTCGAGCAGCGCGCGTCCGCCGACCCTGAGGCCAGGCTTGTCGGCCCCGCCGAGCCGCCGGGCGGCACCGCCGGCCAGTACGACGGCGTCGTACGGGGCGGGTGTCGCGGCGGCGGGCGCGCTCTCGGTCACCCTCCGAGTATGTCCTGTGGCTTCCTTCCTCCGGACCCGGCGTGGGTCACAGGGTGCGCAGCAGCACCGCCGGCTGTTCCACGCAGTCCGCCACATACCGCAGGAAGCCGCCCGCCGTGCCGCCGTCGCACACCCGGTGGTCGAAGGTGAGCGAGAGCTGGACGACCTGGCGGACGGCCAGCTCGCCCTCGTGGACCCACGGTTTGGGGATGATGCGGCCGACGCCCAGCATGGCCGCCTCCGGGTGGTTGATGATCGGGGTGGAGCCGTCGACGCCGAAGACCCCGTAGTTGTTCAACGTGAAGGTCCCGCCGGTGAGCTCCCCCGGGGTGAGCGTTCCCGCCCGGGCGGACTCGGTGAGCCGGGCGAACTCGGCGGTCAGGGACTCGGCGGCGCGCGCGTGGGCGTCCCGGACGACGGGCACGACCAGGCCGCGTTCGGTCTGGGCGGCGAACCCGAGGTGGACCTGGTCGAGCCGGACGATCTCGCGGGCCTCGGTGTCGACGGACGCGTTCAGTTCGGGGAACCGGGCCAGGGCGGCCGTGCAGATCCGGGCGAGCAGGGCGAGCAGGGAGATCTTCGGTCCGCCCGCGGCGTTCATGGCGGTGCGCGCACGCATGAGTTCGGTCGCGTCGGCGTCGACCCAGCAGGTCGCGTCCGGGATCTCCCGGCGGCTGCGGGAGAGCTTGTCGGCGACGGCACCGCGCACGCCCTTGAGCGGGACCCGGACTCCGCCCTCGCCCCGCGGGGCCGCCGCGGGGGTGGGTACGGCCCGCTCCCCGGCCGCCGGCCCCGCCGCCAGGGGTGCCCCTACGACCGGTTCCCCTGCCGTGCGGGTCGTCGCGGCCCCGGTCCGCAGCGCGTCCTCGACGTCCGCGCGCAGGATGAGCCCGTCCGGTCCGGAGCCGGTCAGTCCGCGCAGGTCGACGCCGTTGTCCCGGGCGAGCTTGCGCACGAGCGGGGAGATCACCGGGACCGGCCCCTCCGCCGACGCGGGAGCCTGCGGCACCGCCGGTGTCGCCGCGGGTGCCGGTGCGGGTGCCGGTGCGTGCACGCGCGCGTGAGGGGCCGCAGAGGCGGTCCCGGGCCGCCGTGCCTGCCCGTCGACGCCGGCCGTGCCCGCCCGGACCCTTCTGCGGCGGGCCGCCGGGGCCTGGGTGCCGTAGCCCACCAGGACGTTGCCGGAGCCCTCGGGCTCCGCCGCCGGCTCGCCGACGGCGACCGTCAGGAGCGGGGCGCCCACCGGAAGTTCGGTGCCCTCCTCACCGAAGCGGGCGGTGACGACACCGCCGTAGGGGCAGGGCACCTCGACCATCGCCTTGGCCGTCTCGACCTCGACCACCGGCTGGTCGATGGCGACCACGTCACCGACCTTGACCAGCCAGCGGACGATCTCCGCCTCGGTGAGCCCCTCACCGAGGTCGGGCAGCTTGAACTCCAGCACCTGAGCCATCAGCCCTGGGCCTCCCACTGCAGCCGGGCCACGGCGTCCAGGATGCGGTCGACGCCGGGCAGGTGGTGCCGCTCCAGCATGGGCGGCGGGTACGGGATGTCGAAGCCGGCCACGCGCAGCACCGGCGCCTCCAGGTGGTGGAAGCAGCGCTCGGTGACGCGGGCCGCGATCTCGCCGCCCGGCCCGCCGAAGCCGGTGGACTCGTGGACGACGACGGCGCGGCCGGTGCGCCGGACGGCCGCGCAGACCGTCTCGTCGTCGAACGGCACCAGTGAGCGCAGGTCGACGACCTCCAGGTCCCAGCCCTCGGCCCGGGCGGCCTCGGCGGCCTCCAGGCAGACCGGCAGCGAGGGGCCGTAGGTGATGAGCGTGGCGCTGGTGCCGGGCCGCCGGACCACCGCGCGGCCGATGGGCTCGACGTCCGTCGGCTGCTCGGGGTTCCAGCTGTCCTTCGACCAGTACAGCCGCTTGGGCTCCAGGAAGACGACCGGGTCGTCGGAGGCGATGGCCTGGCGCAGCAGCCCGTAGGCGTCGGCGACGGTGGCCGGGGTGACGACGTGCAGGCCCGGCGTGGCGATGTAGTAGGCCTCGGAGGAGTCGCTGTGGTGCTCGACGCCGCCGATGCCGCCGCCGTAGGGGACGCGGACGGTGATCGGCAGGGGCATCCGGCCGCGCGTGCGGTTGCGCATCCGGGAGACGTGGCTGATCAGCTGCTCGAACGCCGGGTAGGCGAAGGCGTCGAACTGCATCTCCACCACCGGCCTGAGGCCGTACATGGCCATGCCGACGGCGGTGCCGAGGATGCCGGCCTCGGCGAGCGGGGTGTCGGTGCACCGGTCCTCGCCGAACTCCTTGGCGAGGCCGTCGGTGACCCGGAAGACCCCGCCGAGGGTGCCGACGTCCTCGCCCATGACGTGCACGGTGGGGTCGGCGGCCATCGCGTCGCGCATCGCGCGGGTGAGGGCCTGTGCCATGGTGGCGGGCTTGACGGCGACGGTGGTCATCGGGCGCCGCCTTCCGGCGTGCCGGGCTCGCCGTGCTGCTCCTGCTCGGCCTCCAGCTCGGCGCGCAGCAGGGCCCGCTGCTCGCGCAGTTGCGGAGTGCTCTCGGCGTAGACGTGGTCGAAGAGGTCCATGGGATCGAGGTCGGGGTCCTGGTTCATGCGGTCGCGCAGGGCGGCGGCCATCGTCTCGGCGTCCTGCCGGGCCGCCTCGATGCCGGCCTGGTCGAGCAGGCCGCGGGTGGTCAGTTCGCGTTCCAGCAGGTCGATCGGGTCGTGGGCACGCCAGGCCTCGACCTCGGAGTCACCGCGGTACCGGGTGGCGTCGTCGGCGTTGGTGTGGGCGTCGATGCGGTACGTCACCGCCTCGACCAGGGTGGGGCCGCCACCCGCGCGGGCGCGGCGCACGGCGTCGCCGAGAACCTCGTGCACGGCCGCGGCGTCGTTGCCGTCGACCAGCCGGCCCGGCATGCCGTACCCGACGGCCTTGTGGGCCAGGGAGGGGGCGGCGGTCTGCTTGGCGAGCGGCACGGAGATGGCGAAGCCGTTGTTCTGCACGAGGAAGACGACCGGTGCCTGCCAGACGGCGGCGAAGTTCAGCGCCTCGTGGAAGTCGCCCTCGCTGGTGCCGCCGTCGCCGACCATGGCGAGCGCTACCACGTCGTCGCCCTTGATGCGGGCGGCGTGCGCGAGCCCGACGGCGTGCGGCAGCTGGGTGGCGAGCGGGGTGCTGAGCGGGGCCACCCGGTGGGCGTGGGGGTCGTAGCCGCTGTGCCAGTCGCCGCGCAGCAGGGTGAGCGCGTCGGCGGGGTCCACGCCCCGGGCGACGACGGCGAGCGTGTCGCGGTAGCTGGGGAAGAGCCAGTCGCGCTCCTCCAGGACCAGGGCCGCGGCGACCTCGCAGGCCTCCTGGCCGGTGCTGGACGGGTAGACGGCGAGCCGGCCCTGTTTGGTGAGCGCGGTGGCCTGCGTGTTGTAGCGGCGGCCGCGCACCAGCTGGGCGTACAGCCGGCGCAACAGACCGGGGTCGGCCTTCCCGGCCGCCTCGGTGCCGAGGACGCGGTAGGGCTCGGCGTCGGGCAGCAGCGGCGCGGGGTCCATACGGGGCTGCCAGGCGGGCGGCGGCGATGGCCGGTACGCGCCCCGCTGCTCCAGAACCGTCATGACGGCACCTCCTCGTGGGAGCGGCTACGGGAGGCGTGTCGGCTGTGACCCGCCTCACCAACCGATTGTTCGGTCGCCGACACATTTTGGCTACAGGCACCTCAAGGCTGTGGACAAACGGTTCTCCACAGCCTGCAATGAACGCAGGACGTCCACGGCGAGGAAGCGGGGGGACATGGGCCCTGAACAAATGGCCGACGGGTCGCAGGACGGTGCCGCGCCGCCGCCCCGTCCGCTGGACGTCATCGACCAGGACATCCTGCGCATCCTCCAGGCGGACGGCCGCGCCTCGATACGGTCCGTCGCCGAACGCGTCCACGTCTCGCGCGCCAACGCCTACGCGCGCATCAACCGGCTCGTCGAGGACGGGGTGATCCGGGGCTTCAGCGCGCGCGTGGACCACGAGCGGGCCGGCCACGGCACCTCGGCGTACATCACGCTGAAGATCGTCCAGAACAGCTGGCGCACGGTCCGCGAGCAGCTCAGGCAACTGCCCGGCGCCTCCCACATCGCCCTGGTGGGCGGCGACTTCGACGTGCTGCTGCTGGTGCACACGCCCGACAACCGCACGCTGCGGGAACTGGTGCTGACCCGGCTCCAGGCCATCCCCGAGGTGCTCAGCACCCGCACCCTGCTGGTGTTCGAGGAGGAGGACCTGGAGCCGGACAGCTGAGGTCAGCCCTGGCGCAGCCCCGCGAAGACCAGCCTGACCACGGCGTCGGCCACCTCCCGGTCGCTCGCGCCCCGCGCCTCCGGCCGGTACCACTCCACGATGGAGTTGATCATTCCGAAGACCAGCCGGGTGGCCAGCCGCACCTCCACGTCACCGCGTACGTCCCCGTCGGCGGCCGCCGCCTTCAGCAGCTCCGCGACCCGGTGGTCGAAGTCGCGGCGCCGCTCCAGCGCCCACCGCTCGGTCTCGGTGTTGCCGCGCACGCGCAGCAGCAGCGTCACGTAGGGCAGCTCGGCTATGAGCACCTCGACCATGCGGCGCACCACGTGCTCCAGCCGGTCGACGGACCGCCCCCCGCGCGCGTGCTCCTCCTCCAGGATGGCGAACAGCCCGTCCAGCGCGCGGCTGACGGCCCGGCGCAGCAGCTCCTCCTTGCCGCTGACGTGGTGGTAGATGGACGACTTGGAGATGCCGGCCGCCTTGGACAGGTGCTCCATGGAAGTGCCGTCGTAGCCGCGCTCGTTGAAGACCCGTACGGCGACCGAGAGCAGCGTCTCGGGGGTGTACGTGTCGCGTCTGGCCGTGGTCATGGGGTGCCCTCCCGCTTGTCCTGGGCGTACGAGTGGCGGTAGAGCGCCAGGGAAGGCGCGTAGCGGCCGGAGGGGTCGCGCTCGTGCAGCTCGTCCAGCAGTTCGTGGGCCCAGGCGCGGGGGAGGCCGCGGCTCCACTCGAAGGGCCCGAGCGGGTAGTTGACGCCGAGGCGCATCGCGGTGTCGATGTCCTCCTCGGTGGCGACTCCCTTGGCGACGGCGTCATGGGCGAGGTCGATGATCCGGGCGACCGTACGGGCGACGATCATCCCGGGGACGTCGCCGATGACGCTGACCTTCTTGCCGAGCGCCTGGAAGAGGCCGGTGGCCTCGGCGAGGGTCTGCGGCAGGGTGTCCTGGGCGGCGGACAGGGCGATGCGGGTGGCCTTGCGGTAGTCCAGGGCGAGGTCGAAGTAGACGACGTCGCGGAACTCCACGGAGGTCTGGCCGTCGGCGAGGACCAGCTGGCCGCCGCTGGGCAGCACCAGGCGGGTGCCGCCGTCCTCGTCCTCCTCGCGGACCGTGATGCCCGCCTCCCGGATCATCGCCAGCAGCTCGGCCGCGGCGCCCAGGTCGCCCTCGGCGACGACGTAGGCGGGCGGCTGCTCCTGGTCGGCGGTGTGCGGCTCGGGCCGCTCGGCGCCCTCGGCGTAGTCGTACCAGCCGCGCCCGCTCTTGCGGCCGAGCCGGCCGGACTCCACCAGCCGCCGCTGGGACAGCGAGGGGGTGAAGCGCACGTCCTGGAAGAAGGACTGCCACACCGAGTGGGTGACGGACTCGTTGACGTCCTGGCCGATCAGGTCGGTCAGCTCGAAGGCGCCCATCCGGAAACCGCCCGACTCGCGCAGGACCGCGTCGATGGTCGCGGGGTCGGCGGCCTGGGCCTCGTGGACCGCGAACGCCTCCGCGTAGAAGGGCCGGGCGATGCGGTTGACGATGAAGCCCGGGGTGTCCGCACAGGCCACCGGGGTCTTGCCCCAGGCCCGCGCGGTCTCGTACGCGCGCGTGGCCGACGTGACGTCGGTGGCGAACCCGGAGACCACCTCGACCAGCGGCAGCAGCGGCGCCGGGTTGAAGAAGTGCAGGCCGACGAAGCGTCCGGGGTGGCGCAGGGCGCCGCCGATGGCCGTCACCGACAGCGAGGAGGTGTTGGTGGCGAGCAGGCAGTCCTCTCCGACGATGTCCTCCAGCTCGCCGAAGAGCTGCTGTTTGACGTCCAGCCGCTCCAGGACGGCCTCCACGACGAGCCCGCAGCCGGCCAGCTCGGCGAGGCTGTCCACGGGCTCCAGGCGGGCGCGGGCGGCGTCCCGGTCGGCTTCGGTGAGCCGGTCCTTGGCCACGAGCCGGTCGAGGCGGGCGCCGATCGCTTCGACCGCGTCCCGGGCCCGGCCGGGAACGGTGTCGTACAGCCGTACGGGGTGGCCGGCGACCAGCGCGACCTGGGCGATTCCCTGGCCCATGGTGCCGGTCCCGACGACGGCCACGGGGTTGCTGAGGTCGAGAGCTGTCATGTGCGCGATCCTCCCGCACGGGGTTTTCCACAGATGCGGCGGACCCCCTTGTACCGACCGATCGTTCGGTTACTCTAGCTCTGACCGTTCCATCCCGCTGCTCTTTCTGCCAGGTCCGGACTCGAGGGAGAGTCCTCCAGACGAGGAGTTGGTCCCGCATGGCCGCCGAACTGACCGCGCCCGAGCTGATCGCGAAGCACCGGCCCACTCTCGATCAGGCCCTGGAAGCGATCCGCACCCGCGCGTACTGGTCCCCGCACCCCGAGCACCCGAAGGCGTACGGCGAGGGCGGCAGCCTGGACGCGGCGGCGGGCAAGGCCGCCTTCGACGCCCTGCTCGGCAACCGCCTGGACCTCACCGACCAGCCCGGCATCGACGACTGGGTGGGCGAGGAGGTCTCCCCGTACGGCATCGAGCTGGGCGTGACCTACCCGCACGCGGACCTCGACGTGCTGCTGCCCGCGATGGGGGCGGGCCGGCGCGCCTGGCGGGACGCCGGCCCGGAGCTGCGGGCCATGGTGTGCCTGGAGATCCTCAAGCGGATCAGCGACCGCACGCACCAGTTCGCGCACGCGGTCATGCACACGTCCGGCCAGGCGTTCATGATGGCGTTCCAGGCGGGCGGCCCGCACGCCCAGGACCGCGGACTCGAGGCGGTGGCGTACGCGTACGCGGAGCAGATCCGCACGCCCGGCACGGCGGAGTGGACCAAGCCGCAGGGCAAGCGCGACCCGCTGGCGCTGGCCAAGACCTTCACAGCGGTCCCGCGCGGCATCGGCCTGGTCATCGGCTGCAACACCTTCCCGACCTGGAACGGCTACCCGGGCCTGTTCGCCTCCCTGGCCACGGGCAACGCGGTCCTGGTCAAGCCGCACCCGCGCGCCGTGCTGCCGCTCGCGCTCACCGTCCGGATCGCCCGGGACGTGCTCGCCGAGTCGGGTTTCGACCCGAACCTGGTCGCGCTGGCCGCCGAGCGGCCCGGGGAGGGCATCGCCAAGACCCTCGCCCTGCGCCCCGAAATCAAGATCATCGACTACACGGGGTCGACGGCGTTCGGTGACTGGCTGGAGGAGAACGCCCGCCAGGCCCAGGTCTACACGGAGAAGGCCGGCGTCAACACCGTGATCGTGCACTCCACGGACGACTACCAGGGCATGCTGTCCAACCTGGCGTTCTCGCTGTCCCTGTACAGCGGCCAGATGTGCACCACCCCGCAGAACCTGCTCATCCCCCGCGACGGCATCACCACCGACCAGGGCCCCCGGACCTTCGACGAGGTCACCGCCGACCTCGCCCGCGCGGTCGACGGCCTGCTCGGCGACGACGCGCGCGCGAACGCCCTGCTCGGCGCGATCGTCAACCCGGACGTCAAGGCCCGCCTGGAGGCCGCCGCCGGCCTCGGCGAGGTCGCCCTCGCCTCCCGTGAGGTCACCAACCCGGAGTTCCCGGACGCGGTGGTCCGCACCCCCGTCATCGTCAAGCTGGACGGCGCCAAGCCGGACGACGAGGCCGCCTACATGAGCGAGTGCTTCGGCCCCGTCTCCTTCGCCGTCGCGGTCGACTCGGTGACGGACGCGGCCGAGCTGCTGCGGCGCACCGTCCGGGAGAAGGGCGCCATGACGGTCGGCGCCTACACCACGGACGCCGGGGTCGAGGAGGCGATCGAGGAGGTGTGCCTGGAGGAGTCGGCCCAGCTGTCGCTCAACCTCACCGGCGGGGTGTACGTGAACCAGACCGCCGCCTTCTCCGACCTCCACGGCTCGGGCGGCAACCCGGCGGCCAACGCGGCCCTCACCGACGGCGCGTTCGTCGCCAACCGGTTCCGGGTGGTGGAGGTCCGCCGGCAGGCCTGAGCGGACGGCCCGGGTCTAGAACACGGCCCGGGCGCTCCCGGCGCTCCAGTGGTACAGCGTCATCGCCACGCTGGTGGCGAGGTTGTAGCTGGAGACCTGGGGGCGCATCGGCAGCCGCAGCAGGTGGTCGGCCCGGGCCCGCAGCTGCGGTGACAGGCCGGAGCGCTCCGAGCCGAAGGCCAGCACGGCGTCGTCGGGCAGCCTGGTCCCGCGGATGTCCTCACCCTCCGGGTCGAGGGCGAACAGCGGGCCGTGGGGCAGTTCGTCGACGCCGAGGTGCTCCACGGCGGTCGCGAAGTGCAGACCCGCGCCGCCGCGCAGCACCGTGGGGTGCCAGGGGTCGAGGGTGCCCGTGGTGACCACGCCGGTCACCCCGAAACCGGCGGCCAGGCGGATCACCGCGCCCGCGTTGCCGAGGTTGCGGGGGTTGTCCAGGACCACGACGGGCGCGGTGCGCGGTGTACGGCCGAGCGCGCGCAGGCCGGCCTCCCGGGACGGCCGTACCGCGAGGGCGGCCACGCCGGTCGGATGGGGACGCGGGACGAGCGCGGCGTACGCCGTCCGGGGAACCTCCGTCAGGAGGGCGTCCAGGGTGTCGCGTACGTCCCCGGCCAGTTCCCCGGCGAGGGCGAGCGCTGCCTCCCGGTCGGTGGTAACCGCGACCGGCACCTCGGCCCCGAAGCGCAGCGCGTGCTTCAGGGCGTGGAAGCCGTCGAGCAGCACGGCACGGTCCGCGTGCTCACGCCAACGGCTCAGCGGATCGGTCATGCCGTGAACCCTACGCGGTCCGTCGGGCTCTCCTCCGGGGAGCGCGGGGCGGGCACCGTGCGGCCGACGCGCCGGGCGAGCCGTCCGCGCGCGCGTGCGGCCAGGCCGCCCACCCGGCGCAGGAAGGACGTCGGCAGGAAGACCGCGTCCGCGGTGATCATCGCCAGCGAGAAGAACGGCAGTCCGAGGACGACCGCGATCACCGCGTGCTCGATCATCATCAGCGCCAGCAGGACGTTCTTGACCCGCCGGTTGAACAGCGTGAACGGGAAGGCGACCTGCACCATGACCGTTCCGTAGGCCACGAGCAGCAGGATCGTGCCGCTGGACGACATCAGGTCGGCCAGGGCGGGCCAGGGCGAGAAGTAGTCCAGGTGCAGCGGGTAGTAGACGGCGGTGCCGTCCTGCCAGCGCGAGCCCTGGACCTTGTACCAGCCTGCCGTGGCGTAGATCAGGCAGGCCTCCGCCATGATCACGGCCAGGGCGCCGTTGTGCAGGATGTTCGCGACGACGTCCAGCAGGATCCGCGGCTGCTCCCAGGCCGCCCGGCGGCCGACGGCCCACCACAGGCCCAGCCCGGCCCAGATCGTCCACAGCACCGCGGGGATCAGCCAGCCGTTGTCGAACCGGCCGGTCAGCGTCGCCGCGCCGAGCGCCAGGCCGGACACCGCCCACAGCACCGGTCCCGTCCGGTCGGCGGCCGCCCGTTCCCCGCGCGCGCGTGCCGCCGCGCCCTGGGCCGCGCGGCGGGCGTCCAGCGACCACACCTGTCCGCAGCGCGTGAACACCAGGTAGAAGGCCATCAGGTGCAGGACGTTGTCACCGCCGTCACCGATGAAGACACTGCGGTTCTGCAGCGACAGCACGCCCACCATGAACAGCACGGACGAGGTCCGGGTGCGCCAGCCGAGCAGCAGGGCGGCGCTGGCGAGGATGGCCAGCGTGTAGCAGCACTCGAACCACAGCTGTCCGTCGGACCACAGCAGCGCCGTGAAGGCGTGGTTGTCGGCGGTCAGCTCCTTGGCGAGGTTCCAGCCCCACGGCCCGGTGGGGCCGTACAGCTCCTGGCGGTGCGGGAACTCGCGCAGCAGGAACAGCAGCCACGTCCCGGCGAAGCCGATCCGGATCACGGCGCTCTGGTACGGCCCGAGAGCCGCCTCGGTGACCTGGGCGACGCCCCGCGAGAGAGTGAGGGAGAGACGGTTCACCGCACACCTCCCGCGGCCTCGTCGGACGTCAGGGACCACCAGGACAGCAGGCGGTAGACGGGTTTGTCGGACACCCGCTCACGGCTCCACGGCGGCGGCTGCACATTGGTGGTGCTGGAACGGATCTGCACGCGCTGGATCACGCCTTCCCGGCTCGTCGGGTCGTCCCGGTACAGGCGCATGACCACGATCCGGCGCAGGTACTGCTCGGACAGGGAGCCGCGCAGGCCGACGGGACGGTTGTCGGTGCCGTGCGTGGCGCTGAAGAAGTCCCAGGCCCGGCGCAGCAGGTTCTGCTGGGTGTGGCTGGGGGCCAGGTTGCCGTCGATGGCGGCGCCGTCCTGGGCGGACAGGTCGGTCCAGCCGGTGGTGCGCAGCCCGCCGTCCCGCGTCCGCACCTCGGCGCGCACCTGGACGGCGATGTTCTGCTGGAGCGGGTTGGGGGCGAAGAGCTTCCAGTTCTGCTCGAACTCCGGGTACACCCATTCCTCTATCGCCTTGCCGTGCTGCTTCGTCACCGTGTTGGCGGGGGCGAGGCTGAGGAACACCATCAGCAGGTGCACACAGGCGGCCACGGCGACCACCGCGAGCGCGAGCGCCGCGCCGACCTGGTAGCGCGGGGAGAGCGCGGCGACACCGGTGCGGGGCGCGGGCGCGGGCGCGGGTGCCGTTTCCGGCTCGGGGCCGGGGCCGGGGGGCGACGGCGCCGGGGGTTCTTCCGGGAGACGCGTCCCGGCCGACCCGTCCGGGCCCTGCGGGCCCCGCGGATCCTCGTCGTACGCGTCCATTCCGTCCCGTCCCCCGTCTCGGCTCATGCGGTCAGCTCGGTGTCGTCGACTCGGTCGTCCGGCCCGCCGTCCGGCTCGGCGGGTGACCGAGCGGGGCGGACCCCGTGGCGCGGTGCCCGTGCCGGGCGCCGCACGCGGCACGAGCGCCTCGTCTCGACGCTCGCACGGAACGGTACTCAGCCCCGGGCCCCGGGCGCAGCCCCGGGTGCGGACGGAAGCGGTGGCCCTCGCCACGCGAAGCGGGGCCGCGGCCCGCCTCCTCCCCGTCGTCCACAGGTGGCGCGAGGAGTTTTCCACAGCGGTTGACACCCGCGGCGGCCCCGCACACCATGGACTACGCACGGACCGAACGATCGGTCGGGACGCGCTCGGACAGATCAGAGTTCACCGCAGAGCCCGAGGTCAGGGGGACCGCATGGCCACAGCAGCCGCGCAGCCGACCGCCCGCACGGTGGCGGACGGCGCACCGGACACCGCCGGGACGGCGGCCTACCAGCGCGCCTTCGACGCGGCCGTGGCCGCCGACGAACGCATCGAACCGCGCGACTGGATGCCCGACGCCTACCGCGCGACCCTGGTCCGGCAGATCGCCCAGCACGCGCACTCCGAGATCATCGGCATGCAGCCGGAGGCCAACTGGATCACCCGCGCGCCCTCCCTGCGCCGCAAGGCGATCCTGATGGCCAAGGTCCAGGACGAGGCCGGCCACGGCCTGTACCTCTACAGCGCGGCCGAGACCCTCGGCACCAGCCGTGACGAACTGCTCGACAAGCTGCACACCGGCCGCCAGAAGTACTCCTCGATCTTCAACTACCCCACCCTGACCTGGGCCGACGTCGGCGCGATCGGCTGGCTGGTGGACGGCGCCGCGATCACCAACCAGGTCCCGCTGTGCCGCTGCTCCTACGGCCCGTACGCCCGGGCGATGGTGCGGATCTGCAAGGAGGAGTCCTTCCACCAGCGCCAGGGGTACGAACTGCTGCTGGCCCTCAGCAAGGGCACCCCGGAGCAGCACGCCATGGCCCAGGACGCGGTGGACCGCTGGTGGTGGCCGTCGCTGATGATGTTCGGTCCGCCCGACGACGAGTCCCAGCACTCGGCGCAGTCCATGGAGTGGAAGATCAAGCGCCACTCCAACGACGAGCTGCGCCAGCGCTTCGTGGACATCTGCGTCCCCCAGGCCGAGTCCCTGGGCCTCACCCTCCCCGACCCGGAGCTGCGGTGGAACGAAGAGCGGGGGCACCACGACTTCGGCCCCATCGACTGGACCGAGTTCCGGGACGTCCTCAAGGGCAACGGTCCGTGCAACGAACAGCGGATCACCCAGCGCGTACGAGCCCACGACGAGGGCGCATGGGTACGGGAAGCAGCCGCGGCCTACGCGGCCAAGCACGCCGGCGACACCGGTGAGACGGGAGCGACGCGAGCATGAGCACCACCGACTGGCCCCTGTGGGAGGTCTTCGTGCGTTCCCGGCGCGGCCTCTCCCACACCCACGCCGGCAGCCTGCACGCGCCCGACGCCGAACTGGCCCTGCGCAACGCCCGCGACCTGTACACCCGGCGCGGCGAGGGCGTCTCCATCTGGGTCGTCCCGGCCACCGCGATCACCGCCTCCTCGCCGGACGAGAAGGACCCGTTCTTCGAGCCCGCCGCCGACAAGCCCTACCGCCATCCGACCTTCTACGAGATCCCGGAAGGGGTGAAGCACCTGTGACCGCCACCGGCCCCACGGCCCGCGCCGCGGCCTCCACCACGCCCCACCCCGCCTCCGGCACCGCCGCCGCCGTCCCGGTGACCGCCGCGCTCGCCCTCGGCGACGACGCCCTGGTGCTCTCCCACCGCCTGGGGGAGTGGGCCGGACACGCCCCCGTCCTGGAGGAGGAGGTCGCCCTCGCCAACATCGCACTGGACCTGCTCGGTCAGGCCCGGGTGCTGCTGTCCCTGGCCGGCGACGAGGACGAACTGGCCTTCCTGCGCGAGGAACGCGCCTTCCGCAACCTCCAGCTGGTCGAGCAGCCGAACGGCGACTTCGCCCACACCATCGCCCGCCAGCTGTACTTCTCCACCTACCAGCAGCTCCTCTACACCGAACTCGCCGGGACGGACGGCCCGTTCGCCCCGCTCGCCGCGAAGGCGGTCAAGGAGGTCGCCTACCACCGTGACCACGCCGAGCAGTGGACACTGCGGCTCGGCGACGGCACGGAGACCAGCCACGAGCGGATGCGGCGGGCCTGCGACGCGCTGTGGCGGTTCACCGGGGAGATGTTCCAGCCGGTGGAGGGTCTGGAGGCCGACTGGCGTGCGCTGGAGGGCCGTTGGCTGGAGTCCGTCACCGACGTGCTCGGCCGGGCCTCCCTGACCGTCCCGGAGGGCCCGAGGACCGGCGCCTGGTCGGCGGGCGCCGGCCGGCAGGGCCTGCACACCGAGTCGTTCGGCCGGATGCTCGCCGAGATGCAGCACCTGCACCGCAGCCACCCGGGGGCGACATGGTGACCGTCACCGCCCTGGAGGCGGAACTGCTGGAGCTGGCCGGCTCGGTGCCCGACCCCGAGCTGCCCGTGCTCACCCTGCGCGAGCTGGGCGTGCTCCGCGCGGTGCACGTCCGCGGCAGCGACGCGGTGGAGGTCGAGCTGACCCCCACCTACACCGGCTGCCCGGCCATCGAGGCGATGAGCCTGGACATCGAGCGGGTGCTGCGCGCCCACGGCATGCGTGAGGTCACCGTGCGCACGGTGCTCACGCCCGCCTGGTCGACCGACGACATCACGCCCGAAGGCCGGGAGAAACTGCGCGGGTTCGGCATCGCCCCGCCGCGTGTGGGCCACGGCAGCGGCCCGGTGCCGCTGACGCTGGGCCCGACCCGCACCCGGGAGCCGCGGCCCCCGGCCGAACCGGTCCGGTGCCCCCACTGCGGTTCCGCCGAGACCGAGCTGCTGAGCAGGTTCTCCTCCACCGCGTGCAAGGCGCTGCGCCGCTGCCTGGCCTGCCGCGAACCGTTCGACCACTTCAAGGAGTTGTGATGGCCCGCTTCCACCCGCTCCCGGTGGCCGCGGTCGACCGGCTCACCGACGACTCCGTCGCCCTCACCCTCACCGTCCCGCCACAGCTGCGCGAGGAGTACCGGCACGCACCCGGTCAGCACCTCGCGCTGCGCCGCCGGATCGACGGCACGGAGGTCCGGCGCACCTACTCGATCTGCTCCCCCGCCCCCGACCCGGCCGGCGAAGGACCGGAGAGCCTGCGGGTGGGGGTGCGGCTGGTCGAGGGCGGTGCCTTCTCGGCGTACGCGCTGAAGGAGATCAACGTCGGGGACGAGCTGGACGTGATGACCCCGGCGGGCCGCTTCACGCTGGAGCCGGCTCCGGGGCTGTACGCGGCGGTCGTCGGCGGCAGCGGCATCACCCCGGTGCTGTCCATCGTCGCCACGCTGCTGGCGCGTGAGCCGTCGGCCCGGTTCTGTCTGGTCCGCAGCGACCGCACGGCCGCCTCCACGATGTTCCTGGAGGAGGTCGCCGACCTGAAGGACCGCTATCCGGAGCGGCTTCAGCTGGTGACCGTGCTCTCCCGGGAGGAGCAGCAGGCGGGACTGCCGTCGGGCCGCCTCGACCGGGAACGGCTCACGGGGCTGCTGCCCGCGCTGCTGCCGGTGGAGCGGGTGGCGGGCTGGTTCCTGTGCGGGCCCTACGGGCTGGTGCAGGGCGCGGAGCAGGCGCTGCGTGAACTGGGCGTGGACCGGGCGCGGATCCACCAGGAGATCTTCCACGTGGACGCGGGTTCCGCCCCGGCGGCCACCGCTTCGGCACCGGCGCACAGCACCGTCACCGCACGGCTCGACGGCCGCGGCGGCACCTGGCCGGTGCGGGAGGGGGAGTCGCTGCTGGAGACGGTGCTGCGCAACCGGTCCGACGCGCCCTACGCCTGCAAGGGCGGGGTGTGCGGCACCTGCCGGGCCTTCCTGGTCGCGGGCGAGGTGCGCATGGACCGCAACTTCGCGCTGGAGCAGGAGGAGACGGAGGCCGGGTATGTGCTCGCCTGCCAGTCACATCCGCTGACGGAGAGGGTGGAGCTGGACTTCGACCGCTGAGAACCACCCGGCCGCACCGGCCTCGACCGTCCCCTGCTCAACCGCCCGTCCTCGACCGGACCCGCCTCGACCGCACCGCCCTCCACCGGACCCGCCTCGACCGGGACCCGCCTCGACCGTTCCCTTCTCCTGGAACCTGTTCTACCTTGACGGCCCGTCAGATACCGGCAGCCGCATTTCGGTGCGCTGCGGGAGGACCGGACCCCGCCAGGAGGACAGGCCGTGGACTTCACCTTCACCGAGGAGCAGCGGGCGGCGGCCGAGGCGGCGCGGGGGGTGTTCGCCGGGGTCGCGCCGGACGCGGTGCCCAGCCCGGCGCTCACGCCCGGCGCCGTGGCCGAGGGCTTCGACCGGGCGCTGTGGTCCCGGCTGGCCGACGCGGACCTGCTGAGCCTGCTGCTGGCCGAGGCGCACGGCGGGGCGGGCCTGGACGCGATCGCGCTGTGCCTGGTGCTGCGCGAGGCCGGCCGGGTGCTCGCCCGGGTGCCGCTGCTGGAGCACAGCGCCGCCGCCGCGGCCGTGCAGGCCTACGGCGGCCCGGAGCAGGCGGACCGGCTGCTGGCCCGGGCCGGGCGGGGCGAGCTGGTGCTGACCGTCGCGGCCGAGGGGCGTACCGGCCACGACCCGGCCCCGCTGGCCGTCACCGCGCGCCGGGAGGGGCCGGTGTGGCTGCTGGACGGGGTGCAGACGGCGGTGCCGTGGGCGTACGACGCGGACCTGGTCGTCGTACCGGCGCACGTCGAGGGCCCGGGGGCCGAGCGGACCGTGCTGGCGCTGGTGCCGCGTCAGGCCGAGGGGCTGGCGCTCGCCGAGCAGGTCTCCACCAGCGGTGAGCGGCTGGCCGAGCTGCGCCTGCGGTCGGTGCGGCTCGGGCCGCACGAGATGGTCGAGGCCGACGGAGCCTGGGAGTGGCTGCACGGACTGCTGGTGACGGGCACCTGTGCGCTGGCGCTCGGGCTGGGTGAGCGGGTGCTGCGGATGACCGGGGAGTACACCGGCAAGCGGGAGCAGTTCGGCCATCCGATCGCGACGTTCCAGGCGGTGGCCGTGCAGGCCGCGGACCGGTACATCGACCTGCGCGCCATGGAGGCCACCCTGTGGCAGGCCGCGTGGCGGATCGCCTCCGGGGCGTCGGGGGCGCTGCCGGTCGCCGGGGACATCGCCGTGGCGAAGATCTGGGCGGCCGAAGGGGTCCGGCGGGTGGTGCAGACGGCACAGCATCTGCACGGCGGGTTCGGCGCGGACACCGACTACCCGCTGCACCGCTATCACGCCTGGGCCAAGCACCTGGAACTGGCGCTCGGCCCGGCGGCGGCGTACGAGGAGCGGCTGGGCGACCTGCTGGCCGCCCACCCCCTCGGCTGACGGGGCGTGGAGCCCCGGGTCAGAGGACGAAGCCCGGCCGGCCCGCGTCGGTGACGACCGGGCGGCCGGCGGTCTGCCAGTGCTGCATGCCGCCGTCGACGTTGACCGCGTCGATGCCCTGCTGGACCAGATACATGGTCACCTGGGCGGAGCGGCCGCCCGAGCGGCAGATGACGTGGACGCGGCCGTCCTGCGGGGCGGCCTCGGTCAGCTCGCCGTAGCGGGCGACGAACTCGCTGACGGGAATGTGCAGGGCTCCCTCGGCGTGGCCCGCCTGCCACTCGTCGTCCTCGCGGACGTCCAGCAGGAAGTCGCCGTCCTTGAGGTCCGTGACCTGGACCGTGGGCACACCAGCTCCGAAATTCATGGCTCCGACGCTACCCGAAGCCCCGCCGGTTCAGTCCTGTCCCAGCAGGCCGGCCAGCTCCGCCTCCCGCTGGGCGATGTCGGTGCGCAGCCGTTCGGCGATCTCGTCGAGCAGCCCGTCGGGGTCGTCCGGGGCGAGGCGGAGCATGCCGGCGATCGCGCCGTCCTCCAGTTCCCGGGCGACGAGGGTGAGCAGCTCCTTGCGCTGGGCGAGCCATTCGAGGCGGGCGTACAGCTCCTCGGCGGGACTCGGCCGCCGCTCGGGCGGTACCGGGCCGGCGGCCCATTCCGCGGCCAGCTCTGTGAGCAGGGTCTCGTCGCCGCGGGCGTAGGCGGCGTTGACCCGGCTGAGGAACTCCTCGCGCCGCTTGCGCTCGTCCTCCTCCTGGGCGAGGTCGGGGTGGGCCTTGCGGGCCAGGTCGCGGTAGAGCTTGCGGGCCTGCTCGCTGGGCCGTACCCGCTGCGGGGGCCGTACCGGCTGGTCGGTGAGCATGGCGACGGCCTCCGGGAACAGGCCGTCACCGTCCATCCAGCCGTGCAGCAGTTCCTCCACGCCGGGCATCGGCAGCACGCGGGCGCGGGCCTCCGCGGCACGGCGGATGTCCTCGGGGTCGCCGCTGCGGGCGGCCTTCGCCTCGGCGATCTCGGCGTCCAGCTCCTCGATACGGAGGTAGAGCGGGCCGAGCCGCTGCTCGTGGAGGCGGGAGAAGTTCTCCACCTCGACGCGGAAGGTCTCCACGGCGATCTCGTACTCGATCAACGCCTGCTCGGCGGCCCGCACGGCCTGTTCCAGCCGTTCCTCGGGGCGGGGGGCCTGGGACTGGTCGGCTTCCGGGGTCGTCACCCGCCCAGCGTAGCCGCTGCTCCCGGCGCGGACCGGGACCCGGCTCCGGGCTCCGGCTCCCGGCTCGGGCAAACCCCTCACGACCCGCGGGGGCGCTCCCCACGATCCGCGGTGGGCGTTCCCCCCACGACACGCGGCGGCATCTCTTACTCCCCAGCTTGGCCCGACAGGCCTCTCACGCCCCTCAGGCCACAGAGGCCCCTCACGCCCCCAGCTCGGCCTCGATCCGGCCCGCCCTGATGCCCGCGAGCAGGTCGGCGTGGTCCGCCTCCGTACGGTCGGCGTAGGCGACGGCGAAGGCGGCGACGGCCTCGTCCAGTTCCTCGTTCTTGCCGCAGTAGCCAGCGATCAGGCGGGGGTCGGCACTGTGGGAGTGGGCGCGGGCCAGCAGGGCGCCGGTCATGCGGGCGTAGTCGTCGACCTGGTCGGCGGCGAGGGCGGCCGGGTCGACGCTGCCCTTGCGGTTGCGGAACTGGCGCACCTGGTAGGGGCGCCCGTCGACGGTGGTCCAGCCGAGCAGGACGTCGCTGACGACCTGCATCCGCTTCTGCCCGAGCACCACCCGGCGCCCCTCGTGCTCCGCCGGCGGGGCCGGGAAGCCGGCCGTGGCCAGGTGCGGGAGGAGCGCGGAGGGGCGGGCCTCCTTCACCTGGAGGACCAGGGGCTCGCCGCGGTGGTCGAGGAGCAGCACGACGTAGGACCGGGTGCCGACGCTGCCGGTGCCGACCACGCGGAAGGCGACGTCGTGCACGGCGTGCCGGGCGAGCAGGGGGTGGCGGTCCTCGCCGAGGGTGTCGACGTACGACTCCAGGGACACGACGACCGCAGCGGCCTCGGCGTCGGGTATGCGGCGCAGCACCGGCGGGGCGGGCACGAACCGGCGTCCGCCGTCCGGCGCCGCCTCGGTGGACTTCGCGGCGAACCGGCCGCTGGTGTTGGCCCGGGCCTTCTCCGAGACCCGCTGGAGCGTGCCGAGCAGGTCGTGGGCGTCGGTGTGGGAGACGAGTTCCTCGTCCGCGATGGCGTTCCAGGCGTCGAGCGCGGGCAGCTTGGCCAGCAGCCGCATGGTGCGGCGGTACGCGCCGACCGCGTCCCGGGCCGCGGCGCGGCAGGTGTCCTCGTCGGCGCCCGCCTCGCGGCCGGCGAGGACCAGCGAGGCGGCGAGCCGCTTGAGGTCCCATTCCCAGGGGCCGTGCACGGTCTCGTCGAAGTCGTTGAGGTCGATGACGAGGCCGCCGCGGGCGTCGCCGTACAGACCGAAGTTGGCGGCGTGCGCGTCACCGCATATCTGGGTGCCGATCCCGGTGACGGGGGTGCGGGCGAGGTCGTACGCCATGAGGCCGGCCGAGCCGCGCAGGAAGGCGAAGGGGGTGGCCGCCATCCGGCCCACGCGGAGCGGGGTCAGTTCGGGGATGCGGCCGGTGTTGGACCCGGCCACCGCGCTCACCGCGTCGGGGCGGGCGGCGTCCGGCTCGAACGTGCGGTGGGCGGAGCGCGGCACGCTCGTGCGCAGCGCCTTGCCCTCGTGCTTCGGCGAGCCCTGCGGCGGCCAGTCGGCGAACCCGAGCACCCGCGGCAGCCGACGCGCACCCCCGCCCGCCCCGTCCGCTCGGTCCGCCCCGCCCATGGCGTCCCTTCCGTCCGTGGCCCCCACACCGGTTCCGGTCACCACGACCGCCTCCCCCGAACTGCCCGCACGCCGTCGGACAGGCGCCGGTACGAACATCAACTCGGGGAGACCGTACAACCGGTGGCCGAAACGCGTCAGACCCTGTGGACAACTCCGCCGCCCCGGGAGAGGAAGCGGGAACCGGCGCGCCGACCGTCCTCACCGGGTACGGCCGTTGACGGCCTGAGAGCTTCCTCACACAGGGGCCGGCACTCCCCGCGGGCACATGCCGCCACATACGACGAAGGGCCCATCGTTTTCACGATGGGCCCTTGGCCTTCTGTGCGCGAGGGGGGAGTTGAACCCCCACGCCCTTGCGGGCACTGGAACCTGAATCCAGCGCGTCTGCCTATTCCGCCACCCGCGCATTGGGTGTGTCTTCCGTTTCCGGCCCTTTCGGGCTGGCCCCTTCCGACACCCAGAACATTAGCACGTCGTACGGGGTGGATTCACATCCCTTCCCGCCCGGCCCCCGCCGCCCCGTCCGCGCCGGGCTCTCCGGCCCGCACCGGCCCCCACCGGCCCCGTCGCCCCCGCACCGGCACGCGTCGGCCCTCGCGCGCCGGCCCCGGGCGACGCTCGCGCCGGACCCCCGGGCACCCGCCCCGCCGGCCTCCGGGCGACCGCCGTACCGGTCCGGTACGGCGCGCGTACCGGCTTGGGGCGGCGCACATACCGGCCCGGCCCGGGAGTGGGTGCGTACCGGCCGGCGGAGGCGCGCACCGGGCCGGGGTGGCGCGCGGGTGCGCGGGGGGCGGAGCGCGTATCAAGGAGGCGCGCGTCTCGTATCAACCTCGTACCGGTCCAGGACATCTCACCGGGAGGCGGGCCGGGTCCACAGCCGGGTGCGGGACACTGGTCTTCGCCCCCCTCTACGATCCATGCAGCAGGACACGCACCCGGGAGTTCGAAGGGGAGCCGCTGGGGGAACCGGCTGATTGGCGGGCGCGTAGATACGATCAGTGAGCAGTACCCGGCAGTACCCGGCAGGACGGCCGCCCACACGGCGGCCGAGGCAGCGGCACAGAGCAGGCAAGACGACGGCAGGGACGGAGGAGGTGCCCCATGGGAGTCCTGAAGAAGTTCGAGCAGCGTCTCGAAGGTCTGGTGAACGGCACCTTCGCCAAGGTCTTCAAGTCCGAGGTCCAGCCCGTGGAGATCGCCGGAGCGCTCCAGCGGGAGTGCGACAACAACGCCACCATCTGGAACCGCGACCGCACCGTCGTGCCCAACGACTTCATCGTGGAGCTGAGCGCGCCGGACTACGAGCGCCTCAGCCCCTACTCCGGGCAGCTCGGCGACGAGCTGGCCGGGATGGTGCGCGACTACGCCAAGCAGCAGCGTTACACCTTCATGGGTCCGATCAAGGTCAATCTGGAGAAGGCCGACGACCTGGACACCGGCCTGTACCGGGTGCGCTCGCGCACCCTCGCCTCCTCCAGCAGCCAGCAGGCGGCACCGCAGGCTCCCGGCGCACCGGCCGGCCGCCCCGCAGCGGGCGCCCCTGGCGGCTACGGCTACCCGCCGGCCGCCCCCGCGGGCGCGCCCCCGATGCCGTCCGCGCCGCCGCCCGGCTCCCGCCCCGGCGGGTACGGCTACCCGCAGCCCGCCACCCAGCGGCCCGCCGCGGCCCCGATGAGCGGCGCGCGCACCCGCTACTGGATCGAGATCAACGGCACCCGCCACCAGATCTCCCGCCCGACGCTCGTGCTGGGCCGCAGCACCGACGCCGACGTGCGGATCGACGACCCCGGCGTCTCCCGCCGGCACTGCGAGATCCGGACCGGAACGCCCTCGACGATCCAGGATCTCGGCTCCACCAACGGCATCGTGGTGGACGGGCAGCACACCACCCGCGCTACGCTCCGCGACGGCTCGCGGATCGTCGTGGGCAGCACCACCGTTATCTATAGGCAAGCCGAAGGGTGAAGCGGGGGCAATGTCAGAGCTGACCCTCACGGTCATGCGGCTGGGTTTCCTGGCCGTACTGTGGCTGTTCGTGATCGTGGCCGTGCAGGTCATCCGGAGCGACCTGTTCGGTACGCGCGTCACCCAGCGCGGATCGCGTAGGGAGGCGGCCCGGCCGCAGCAGACGGGCGGCCGGCAGCAGGCCCGGCAGCAGGCCGCGCCGCCGCCGCAGCGCGCCCAGCAGGGCGGTGGCGGCCGCCGCGGCCGCAACGCCCCCACCAAGCTGGTCGTGACCGAGGGCACACTGACGGGCACCACCGTCGCGCTCCAGGGCCAGACCATCACCCTGGGCCGGGCGCACGACTCCACGATCGTGCTGGACGACGACTACGCCTCCAGCCGCCATGCCAGGATCTACCCGGACCAGGGCGGGCAGTGGATCGTCGAGGATCTCGGCTCCACCAACGGCACCTACCTGGACCGGTCCCGGCTGACGACCCCCACACCGATCCCGCTGGGCGCGCCGATCCGCATCGGCAAGACCGCAATCGAGCTGCGGAAGTAGTGCTACGTCATGGATAAGCGCGAGCGGAGCGAGCACGCAGCGGCAGGCCGCCACCCGGTCTCCGGCGCGCTCCCGACCGGAGGGTGGGCAGTGTGGCTCGACACGACCGGCTGTACCCGGAGCCGACGGGCGAGGTGCGCATGAGTCTGTCACTGCGCTTCGCCGCCGGATCGCACAAGGGCATGATCCGGGAGGGCAACGAGGACTCCGGTTACGCCGGTCCGCGCCTGCTCGCCATCGCCGACGGCATGGGCGGCCAGGCCGCGGGCGAGGTCGCCTCCTCCGAAGTCATCTCCACCCTGGTCACGCTCGACGACGACGTGCCCGGCTCCGACATCCTCACCTCGCTCGGCACCGCCGTGCAGCGCGCCAACGACCAGCTGCGCTCCATGGTCGAGGAGGACCCGCAGCTGGAGGGCATGGGCACGACCCTCACCGCCCTGCTGTGGACCGGCCAGCGGCTCGGTCTCGTCCACGTCGGCGACTCGCGCGCGTACCTGCTCCGTGACGGTGTGCTCTCCCAGATCACCCAGGACCACACCTGGGTGCAGCGGCTCGTGGACGAGGGCCGGATCACCGAAGAGGAAGCCACCACCCACCCGCAGCGCTCCCTGCTGATGCGCGCCCTGGGCAGCGGCGACCACGTCGAGCCCGACCTGTCGATCCGCGAGGTCCGGGCCGGCGACCGCTACCTGATCTGCTCCGACGGCCTGTCCGGCGTGGTCTCCCACCAGACGATGGAGGAGACCCTCGCCAGCTACCAGGGCCCGCAGGAGACCGTGCAGGAGCTGATCCAGCTCGCCCTGCGCGGCGGTGGCCCCGACAACATCACGGTCATCGTCGCCGACGTGCTCGACCTCGACACCGGGGACACCCTCGCCGGGCAGCTCTCCGACCAGCCGGTGGTGGTCGGCGCCGTCGCCGAGAACCAGCACCACCTGCACGACAACGGCATCATGCAGACCCCGGCCGGCCGCGCCTCCCACCTGGGCCGCCAGGGCCAGGGGCACGGGGGCGGCGAGTTCGGCCCGCCCGGTTCCGGCGACAGCGCCGGGTACGCCCCGGCCGGCAGCTTCGACGACTACGCCGACGACGACCTCACCAAGCCGCGCAAGCGGCGCAGATGGCTGAAGACCTCGCTCTACGGCGCCCTCGCGCTCGCCGTCGTCGGCGGCGGCCTCTACGGCGGCTACCGCTGGACGCAGACGCAGTACTACGTCGGTGCCAACGACGAGCACATCGCCCTGTACCGCGGGATCAGCCAGGACCTGGCCTGGGTGTCGCTGTCGAAGGTGGAGAAGGACCACCCCGAGATCGAACTCAAGTACCTGCCGCCGTACCAGCAGAAGCAGGTGAAGGCCACGATCCCGGAGGGCGGCCTGGAGGCGGCCCGGACCAAGGTCGACGAACTGGCCGTGCAGGCCTCCGCCTGCCGCAAGCAGGCCGAGCGCAAGGCCGCCGAGGACGCGCTGAACAACGCCCGGAAGAACCAGGACAAGACCGGCAGGGCGGGTCGGAACACGACCGGCGGCACCACCGGCACCACCGGCGCGAACAGCACCTCCGGCACCACCACGCAGACCGCCTTCGTCAAGGCCTCCCCGACCCCGAACCCGTCGGCCTCGAAGACGTCGCCGACGTCGCCGACGTCCCCGGCGTCCCCTTCGAAGTCTCCGTCCACGACCCCGTCCGCGACCCCCAGCCCCGGCCCCACTCTCTCGGAGGACGAGCAGAAGGTCGTCTCGCTGTGCGGTAAGCAGTAGGCAAGCCGTGAGAGGCCCTGTCACACGATGAGCAGTACAACGAACTCGCCGACGCATCACACGTCCACGATCGGCGCCATCGGCGCGCCGAGCCGCCGCAACACCGAGCTGGCCCTGCTGGTCTTCGCCGTGGTCATCCCGGTGTTCGCCTATGCCAACGTGGGCCTGGCCATCGACGACCAGGTCCCCGCGGGCCTGCTGAGCTACGGCCTCGGCCTCGGCCTGCTGGCCGGCGTCGCCCACCTCGCCGTACGCAAGTTCGCGCCGTACGCGGACCCGCTGCTGCTGCCGCTGGCCACCCTGCTCAACGGGCTGGGCCTGGTGTGCATCTGGCGGCTGGACCAGTCCAAGCTGCTGCAGTCGTTGAGGGGCTTCTCACCGGCCGCTCCTCGCCAACTGCTGTACATCGCGCTCGCCATCGCTTTGTTCACCGTGGTGCTGATCTTCCTGAAGGACCACCGGGTCCTGCAGCGCTACACCTACATCTCGATGTTCGCCGCATTGGTCCTGCTGATCCTGCCGCTGGTGCCGGGCCTCGGGGCCAACATCTACGGCGCGAAGATCTGGATCAGGATTCCCGGCCTGGGGTCCCTCCAGCCCGGCGAGTTCGCCAAGATCGTTCTCGCGATCTTCTTCGCCGGCTACCTGATGGTGAAGCGCGACGCCCTGGCCCTCGCCAGCCGCCGCTTCATGGGCCTCTACCTGCCGCGTGGCCGTGACCTCGGCCCGATCCTGGTCGTCTGGGCGATCTCGATCCTCATCCTCGTCTTCGAGACCGACCTCGGCACCTCGCTGCTGTTCTTCGGCATGTTCGTGATCATGCTGTACGTCGCCACCGAGCGGACCAGCTGGATCGTCTTCGGTCTGCTGATGTCCGCGGCCGGCGCTGTCGGCGTGGCGAGCTTCGAGCCGCACATTCAGACGCGTGTGAATGCCTGGCTCAACCCGATGCGCGAGTACGAGCTGAGTCGCCAGATCACGCACGACGGCATCCTCCACTCCGACCAGCTGCAGCAGTCCCTGTGGGCATTCGGCTCCGGCGGTACCCTCGGCAGCGGCTGGGGCCAGGGTCACTCCGACCTGATCAAGTTCGCGGCCAACTCCGACTTCATCCTCGCCACGTTCGGTGAGGAGCTGGGCCTGGCCGGCGTCATGGCGATCCTGCTGATCTACGGCCTGATCGTGGAGCGCGGCGTGCGCACCGCCCTCGCCGCCCGCGACCCCTTCGGCAAGCTGCTCGCCGTCGGCCTCTCCGGCGCCTTCGCCCTCCAGGTCTTCGTGGTGGCCGGCGGTGTCATGGGCCTCATCCCGCTGACCGGTATGACCATGCCGTTCCTGGCCTCCGGTGGTTCCTCCGTGCTGGCCAACTGGGCGTTGATCGCCATCCTGATCCGCATCAGCGACACCGCCCGTCGCCCGGCCCCCACCCCCGCCGGCAACCCCGACGCCGAGATGACCCAGGTGGTCCGCCCGTCATGAACAAGCCCCTGCGCCGGATCGCGATCTTCTGCGGCCTGCTCATGCTGGCCCTGCTGATCCGGGACAACTACCTGCAGTACGTCCGGGCCGACGGCCTCAAGGACGACCCAAAGAACCGCCGCGTCACCATCGCCCGCTACTCCACCCCGCGCGGCGACATCATCGTGTCCGGCGGCGACTCGATCACCGGGTCCGCCGAGAACGGCAGCAAGACCGGTCTGAACGACCTCAAGTACAAGCGCACCTACAAGAACGGCCCCATGTGGGCCCCGGTCACCGGCTACGCCTCCCAGGCCTTCGGCGCCACCCAGCTGGAGTCCATCGAGGACGGCATCCTCACCGGCAACGACGACCGGCTGTTCTTCCGCAAGACGCTGGACATGATCACCGGCAAGGAGCAGCAGGGCGGCAACGTCGTCACCACGCTCAACGCCGACGCGCAGAAAGCCGCCTTCGAGGGTCTGAAGAAGCGCGGCGGCAAGGGCGCGGTCGTCGCCCTGGAGCCCTCCACCGGCAAGATCCTGGCGCTGGCCTCCTACCCGTCGTACGACCCCTCGTCCTTCGCGGGCAACACCGACGAGGACGCCAAGGCCTGGAAGAAGCTCCAGAAGAAGTACAACCCGAACGACCCGATGCTGAACCGGGCGCTGCGCGAGACCTACCCGCCGGGTTCCACCTTCAAGGTGGTCACGGCCGCCGCGGCGCTGGAGAACGGCAAGTACACCTCGGCCGACGAGAAGACCGAGTCGCCGCTGCCGTGGACCATGCCGGGCACCACGACCCAGCTGAAGAACGAGGGCGACATCCCCTGCGAGAACGCCACCATGCGGGAGGCGCTGCGGGTGTCCTGCAACACCGTCTTCGGCAAGATCGGCTCCGACCTGGGCAACGACAAGATGCTCGCCGAGGCGAAGAAGTTCGGCTTTGACTCCGAGCAGTTCGTCCCGGTCCGCTCCAGCGCCTCGGTCTTCTCCGACGACATGAACCAGTCGCAGACCGCGCTGTCCTCCATCGGTCAGTACAACACCGCGGCCACCCCGCTGCAGATGGCGATGGTCGCCTCCGCGGTCGCCAACGACGGCAAGCTGATGAAGCCGTACATGGTCGACTCGCTGGAGTCCTCCACCCTGGACCCGGTCGCCACGACCCAGCCGGAGGAGCTGAGCCGGCCGCTGTCGCCGAAGAACGCGCAGATCCTGCAGGACATGATGAAGACGGTGGTCGAGAAGGGCACCGGTACCAACGCGCGGATCAGCGGCGTCACGGTCGGCGGCAAGACCGGCACCGCCCAGCACGGCGTCGAGAACAGCGAGAACCCGTACGCCTGGTTCATCTCCTTCGCCAAGCTGCCCGACGGCAGCTCCCCGGTCGCCGTGGCCGTGGTGGTCGAGGACGAGAGCGCCAACCGCGACGACATCTCCGGCGGCGGCCTGGCCGCGCCGATCGCGAAGAACGTCATGGAGGCGGTCATCAACTCCAAGAAGTGACCGCAGCCGATCACCGGAAGTGACGCCGCTCACATCACCTTCACATCGCCGCACGTTGCGGTACCGGTCCTGTATCGGGTTACGGGCTTGGCCAGGTCACACAGAGCGAGCCGGGTACGGTAGGCCCGGACGGCAGCCTCGGCCGCGCACAGGGATGCGCTGCCGAGACCGACGGAGAGGGCTGGTAGGTAGCTATGGAAGAGCCGCGTCGCCTCGGCGGCCGGTACGAGCTGGGCCAGGTGCTCGGCCGCGGTGGCATGGCGGAGGTCTATCTCGCGCATGACACCCGCCTCGGCCGCACCGTGGCGGTGAAGACGCTGCGTGCGGACCTCGCGCGCGACCCGTCCTTCCAGGCCCGGTTCCGCCGGGAGGCCCAGTCGGCCGCCTCGCTCAACCATCCCGCGATCGTCGCGGTCTACGACACGGGCGAGGACTACATCGACGGGGTCTCCATCCCGTACATCGTGATGGAGTACGTCGACGGTTCCACGCTGCGTGAGCTGCTGCACTCCGGCCGCAAGCTGCTGCCCGAGCGTGCCATGGAGATGACCATCGGCATCCTCCAGGGCCTGGAGTACGCGCACCGCAGCGGCATCGTCCACCGGGACATCAAGCCGGCCAACGTCATGCTGACCCGCAACGGCCAGGTCAAGGTGATGGACTTCGGCATCGCCCGCGCCATGGGCGACGCCGGCATGACCATGACCCAGACCGCGGCCGTCATCGGCACCGCCCAGTACCTCTCCCCGGAGCAGGCCAAGGGCGAGCAGGTCGACGCCCGCTCGGACCTGTACTCGACCGGTTGTCTCCTCTACGAGCTGCTGACGGTACGGCCGCCCTTCGTGGGCGACTCCCCGGTGGCCGTGGCCTACCAGCACGTCCGCGAGGAGCCCCAGGCGCCGAGCGTCTTCGACCCGGAGATCACCCCGGAGATGGACGCGATCGTCCTGAAGGCGCTGGTCAAGGACCCGAACTACCGCTACCAGTCGGCCGACGAGATGCGCGCCGACATCGAGGCGTGCCTGGACGGCCAGCCGGTCGCGGCCACGGCCGCGATGGGCGCGGTCGGCTACGGCGGCTACCCCGACGACCAGCAGACCACCGCCCTGCGCTCGGAGTCCCCGGCCGGAGCGACCGCCATGCTCCCGCCGATGAACGCCGACGACGGCGGTTACGGCTACGACGACCGCCCGGACCGCCGCCGCCAGCAGCAGAAGAAGTCCAACACCTCGACGATCCTGCTGGTCGTCGCGGGCCTGCTGGTCCTGGTCGGCGCGATCCTGATCGGCAAGTGGGCGTTTCCCGGCGACGGCGGGGGCGACGGCAAGGTGACCGTGCCGTCGTTCGTGGGCCAGCCGGAGAAGACGGCCCGCAAGATGGCCGCCAACGTCGACCTCGAGGTGACGGTCACCAAGAAGGAGTGCGAGAAGCAGCCCACGGGCAACGTGTGCTCCCAGAACCCCGACAAGGGGGAGAAGGTCGACAAGAACACCACCGTCACCCTGGTGGTGTCCACGGGCGCGCCGAAGGTCACCGTGCCGGACGTCCGCGGCATCCAGTTCGACCAGGCCGCGGACCAGCTCAAGGAGAAGGGCTTCCAGGTCGACAAGAAGACCCAGGTGTCCACCCAGACGCCCGATGTCGTCATCACCCAGGACCCGGCGGGCGGCATCAGCAAGGAGAAGGGCACCACGATCACCCTCACGGTCGCCAAGGCCGAGGAGAAGGTGGCCGTGCCCGACGTCACCGGCAAGTCCTGTGACGAGGCGAAGGCCGAACTCCAGGCCAAGGGTCTGGTGCCGACCTGCAACGACACCGCGGTCACCGACCCGGCCCAGGACGGCAAGGTGCAGAGCACCAACCCGGCCGCGGGCCAGCCGGTCGCGAAGAACACCAACGTGGTGATCAACGTCGGCAAGGCGCAGGAGCAGCAGAAGACGCAGGTCCCGGACGTCCGTGGCCGCACGGTCGCGGTGGCCCGGCAGATCCTGAACGCCGCCGGCTTCACGAACATCCAGTTCGCCCCGGGCAGCGACGGCAGCGACACTGCGTTCGTCGCCTCCCAGGACCCGAAGCAGAACGAGAAGGTCGACGACCCGGCCGGCACCACGATCACGCTGACGACCGTGGGCATCGGCCAGGGGAACAACGGCGGCGGCAACGGCAACGGCGGCGGCCTCTTCGGCGGCAACGGCGGCTGACGCCCGGAGGGCGGATGCGCGTGGGCCCCGGCCGGGACTGTCCGGCCGGGGCCCACGCGTGTCCGGTGTGTCACACCCCCGCGGTCAGCCCCGCAGTTCCCTCGGCAGGGTCCGGGCCGCGTCCACCTTCTGCACCCGGACCAGTTCCCCCCACACCACGTACCGGTACCGGGAGGTGTAGACGGGGGTGCAGGTCGTCAGGGTGATGTAGTGGCCCGGCTTCTTCCTGCCGGACTCCTTGGGGACGGGGGAGAGGACCTTGACGTTGTACTTCGAGGTCTCGGGGAGGACCGAGTAGACCTTGTAGACGTACCAGTCGTCCCGGGTCTCGAAGACGATCGGGTCGCCCTTCTCGATCTTGTCGATGTTGTGGAACTTGGCGCCGTGCCCGTCCCGGTGGGCGGCGACGGAGAAGTTGCCGTCCTTGCCGGTCGTGGGGAGCGTGGCCTTGACCGGGTCGGTGTAGTAGCCCGCCACGCCGTCGTCGAGGACGTCCGTGCCCGTGCCCTTCTCGACCAGCACCTCGCCGTTGCGCATCGCCGGCACGTGCAGGAAGCCGATGCCGTCCCTGGTGTCGAGCGCGCCGGGACCGGACTCCTTCTGCTCGGCCCAGTGCTCGCGGACCTTGTCGGCCTGCCGGTCCGCCTTGCGGTCCGCTATCACGTTCGTCCACCACAGCGAGTAGACGACGAACAGGCCGAGCAGCACGCCCGCCGTGATGAGGAGTTCCCCGAAGACGCTGACCGCCAGCGCGATGCGGCCGGGGCGCCGGCGGCGCGGAGCGGGATCCGCGGCCGGCCCGGACCCGTCCGTGGTCTCTTCGGTCTCGTCGGCGGTCGCTGCCACAGTTCCTCTGCCCTTACTCGATGAGCCCTACTCGATGAGCGCGTCCGGCTTGCCCCTGCTGCGCGGGCGTTCCTGGACCATCTTGCCCCAGACGATCAGCCGGTACTTGCTGGTGAACTCCGGCGTGCAGGTGGTGAGGGTGATGTAGCGCCCGGGCCCGGTGAAGCCGGAGCCCGGCGGGACCGGGTCGAGCACGCTGGTGTTGCTCGGCGGGGTCACCGGCAGCGTCGAGGTCACCTTGTACACGAAGTACGTGTCCTGCGTCTCGACCACGACCGCGTCGCCGGGCGTCAGCCGGTTGATGTACCGGAACGGTTCACCGTGGGTGTTGCGGTGCGCCGCGAGACCGAAGTTGCCGCTCTTCGCGTCGGGCATCGCCGTCTTCAGCGGGGCCTCGCCGTAGTGCCCGACCATGCCCTTGTCGAGGACCCTCTTGTTGCTGACGCCCTCCGCGATGGGCGCCACCACGTCCAGCTTCGGGATGTGCAGGATGGCGAAGCCCTGCCCCGGCTCGAAGACGCCCGGGTTGCGCTTGCCCCTGGCCCAGTCGTCCTGGAGCTGGTGCGTCTCGCTGCCGGCCTGCGCGTGCGCGCGGACGTTGGTCCACCACAGCTGGTAGGTGACGAACAGCAGCATCAGTACGCCGGTGGTGATGAACAGCTCGCCGACCGCCCGGCTCACCAGGGTCGCCGGGCCGGGCCTGGTGAGCCGGGCCTGCCGCCGGGCCTCCACCCGCGTCAGGGGCCGCTGCGGGTCCCGCTGCGCCGCGGGAGGCGCCGCCGTCCGCCGGGTGCCGCCGCCGCGCCGTCGCCCGCCGCGCCGCCTGGCGGCCTTTCTGCGGGCCGCACGGCCGCCGGGTGTGACTCCGGTGGCCGGAGGGGCGGATGAGGCTCCAGGGGCCTCTGTGGGGGCGCCCGCGGCCGGGATCCGCAGCGCCATCGTCTCGTCGTCGACGGGAGCCACCCGGGGCATCGGGGCCGTCGGCGCCTCCCCGGCCGGCCCGGGCGTCACCCGGGGCATCGGGGCCGTCGGCGGGTCCGGCCGGCGGCCCGCGGCCGGCCGCGCACCGGCGGAGGGCTCGTACGGGCTCTCGCCGCCGTACAAGTCCTCGCGCTCGGGGCGCAGCGCGGTCACGCCGTGGCCCTGCCCACCACCGGGGCGAGCCCCGCCGATCTCGCCACGGCACCGTGGTCGCCGCACTCCGCCAGCCAGTTGGCCAGCATCCGGTGCCCGTGCTCGGTCAGCACCGACTCGGGGTGGAACTGCACGCCCTCCACGAGGAGTTCGCGGTGGCGCAGCCCCATGATGATGCCGTCGTGGGTGCGGGCGGTCACTTCCAGCTCGGCCGGGACCGTGGCCGGCTCGGCGGCCAGGGAGTGGTAGCGGGTCGCCGTGAAGGGGGAGGGCAGGCCGGCGAAGACGCCCTTGCCCTCGTGCTCGACCAGCGAGGTCTTGCCGTGCAGCAGCTCGGGCGCCCGGTCGACGACACCGCCGTACGCCACCTGCATCGACTGCATGCCGAGGCACACCCCGAAGACCGGCACCCCGGTCGAGGCGCAGTGCCGGACCATGTCCACGCACACCCCCGCCTCCTCCGGAGTCCCCGGCCCGGGCGACAGCAGCACGCCGTCGAAGCCGTCCTGGGCGTGCGCGGTCGACACCTCGTCGTTGCGCAGCACCTCGCACTCGGCGCCCAGCTGGTACAGGTACTGGACGAGGTTGAAGACGAAGCTGTCGTAGTTGTCGACGACGAGAATCCGCGCACTCACTGGTTGTCCACCGTCACATCGTTGAAGGGCAGCAGCGGTTCGGCCCAGGGGAAGACGTACTGG
Source organism: Streptomyces sp. NPDC029151 (assembly GCF_055564315.1). Lineage (NCBI taxonomy): Bacteria > Bacillati > Actinomycetota > Actinomycetes > Kitasatosporales > Streptomycetaceae > Streptomyces > Streptomyces sp. NPDC029151. Next base: position 283,978 of record NZ_JBVHWQ010000008.1, on the reverse strand, counting down.
AAGAGGACGTAGACCACGGCCAGGACCAGTACGAGCGAGAGGAACGCCTTCACCCACGCGTTCCCCGGCAGATGCCGCCAGATCCAGCCGTACATGCCGTCCCTTGCCGTCCCTTCCGTGTCCCTACGGCACCAGACCCACGCCGTACGTCACCAGATTAACGGCGCAGCGCCCTCGGTTCGCCTGTGTCCACGGGCCGGGTGGCGTCGAGGTGCGCCCACACGATCAGCCGGTGGCTGTGGCCCCACTCCGGATCGCACGTCGTCAGGGTCAGATAACGGCCGGGGCGCGCGTACCCCGACTTCCCGGGCACAGGATCGATCACCCCGACGTCCGTCGGCACGGTTTTGTACGGCCCTTTGTCGATCCGATACGTGTACCAGGCGGTCCCGTCGGTCAGCACCACGGCGTCGCCCGGGCGCAGCCGCGGGAAGTCCTTGAAGGGGTCGCCGTAGGTACGCCGGTGGCCGGCGACCGCGAAGTTGCCGGTCCCGCCGAGCCGGGCGGTGCGCGCGTAGTGCCCCAGGCCCTTCTTCAGGACGCCGGTGCCGGTGCCCTCCAGGACGGGCTTGTGCCAGCCGGCCCCCAGGCGCGGGACGTACATGACGGCGAAGGCCTCGCCGGGCGAGTACGGCGCCGGTCCCCGCTGCTCGGCCGGCTGGGCGCCGCGCCGGGCCCAGTGGTGCCGCAGCGTCTCGATCTGGTCGCCCATGACCCGGTCGGCCTTCACCCCGGTCCAGAACAGCACGTAGACCACGAAGAGCACGATCAGGGTGCCGACGGTGATGCACAGCTCGCTGACGGTTCTGACGATCACGCGCACCGGCGGCTCCCGGACGGACGTCTACCCCACTGGCTTCGCGTAGTGCAGATCCACTGTGCCGGAGTAGCCGGGAAGAGTCACCGTCCCGTCGTCGGTGACTTTCCAGCCGAGGCCGTAGACGTTGACGTAGACCATGTAGGTCTGGATCGCCTTGCTGTCCGCGAGGGCCTGCTTCAGCCGGCCCGGGTCGCCGACCGCCGTGATCTTGTACGGCGGTGAGTAGACGCGGCCCTGGAGGATCAGGGTGTTGCCGACACAGCGCACCGCGCTGGTGGAGATCAGCCGCTGGTCCATGACCTTGATGCCCTTGGCCCCGCCCTGCCACAGCGCGTTCACCACGGCCTGGAGGTCCTGCTGGTGGATGACCAGGTAGTCGGGCTGCGGCTCCGGATAACCGGGGAGCTTGGCGGTGGCGCCCGGCGGGGCGTCGTTCAGCGTGACGGTGATCCCCTTGCCCGTCAGCCTCTGCGTGCCCGCGCTCTTCTCCAGCCCACCCAGTCTCTCGTCCTCGGCCCTGGTGCTGCCGTCGTCGTTCTCGGCGAGCGACTCCACGCCGTCGCGCAGGGCGGCGTTGGACTCGTCCAGCTCCTTGTTCTTGCGGCTGCGCTGCTGGATCAGGTCGGACAGCTTCAGCAGCGAGCCGTCCTGGCGGATGTCCGTGCCCTTGGCCGTGTCGAAGCTGGTGAAGAAGATCAGCCCGGCGAGGGCGAAGACGGCCGCGGTGAGTATCCGCACGGGCCGCAGGCGCGGCCCGCGCCGGGGGCCGGGACCCGTTGATCCCGTCCCGGGGGAGTCGGCAGAATTGCTCAACGTACCCTTATCTCCTTCGGCGCCGCGGAAGCACTACGCTAACGGACGCCCGGGGGAGCACACAGAGTCGTCATGTTGGCCCCTTGTACGCTGCCCCGAGCCCGACCCAGTTACCTGCGCGGCCACGCAGCGCATCGACAGGAGAGACCCTCGTGCCGAAGTCACGTATCCGCAAGAAGGCCGACTACACGCCGCCGCAGGCGAGGCAGGCGCAGGCCATCAAGCTCACCAATCGCGCGTGGGTCGCGCCCGTCATGCTGGCCATGTTCCTGATCGGGCTGGCCTGGATCGTCGTCTTCTACGTGACGGACGGCACGCTGCCGATCGACAGCCTGGACAACTGGAACATCGTGGTCGGCTTCGGCTTCATCGCCGCCGGGTTCGGTGTCTCCACGCAGTGGAAGTAGCGCGGCGGACACCAGCTCTGCCCACGGCTCACCACTGAGTTATCCACAGCGGTTTTCCACATGGGGAAAAGAACGACGATCTGTGGATAACCCATCGGGTGTTGACGCCGGTGTGACCGGTCAACCGCTCCTCATACACCCGTTCGCCCCCTGTCCGACCTGCGGAAACACATCCGAGCGACAGGGGGCACAGCTGTGCTCGCACCATATGCACAAGATCCGGCACAGGCTGTGGACAACGGTTCGGTGACAGGGTGTTCCCCCGGGTCTGCCCGGGTTCCCCGCCCGCCGGACCCGCCCGGTCAGGTGAGCTGCGCGGTTCTGACCAGCACCAGGGCCAGCGCCAGGACGAGCACCACGGCACAGGTGCCGTACTGCACCAGCGCGCGCTTCTCCCGCGGGGCGTGGACCATCCCGTACCCGGTCACGACGCCGGCGACCAGGCCGCCGATGTGCGCCTGCCACGAGATGCTCATGGCCGGGTTGAAGGTGATGATCAGGTTGATCACCAGCAGGGCGATGACCGGCCGCATGTCGTAGTTGAGCCGGCGCATCAGCACGGCGGTGGCGCCGAAGAGACCGAAGATGGCGCCCGAGGCACCGAGCGAGGGGGTCGTCGGGGAGGTGAGCAGGTAGGTCAGCGCGCCGCCGGCCAGCCCGGAGACGAGGTAGACCGCCAGGTAGCGGGCGCGGCCGAGGGCCGCCTCCAGAGGGCCGCCGATCCACCACAGGCTCAGCATGTTGAACCCGATGTGCCAGTACTCCTCGTGCGCGAACATCGACGTCACGAAGCGGTACCACTCGCCGCCGGCGACGCCCGAGGTCGGCTGGTACGGCTTCGGGGGCCACGCGCCGTAGAGAAAGACGTGCTCCAGCAGGGAGCTGTCGGCCTTGATCGCGACGAACAGCGCGAGGTTGAGCCCGATCAGGATCTTGGTGAGCAGGCGCGGGTCGGCCGTGACCGTGCCGCCGGCGATCGTGCGCGGCCGGGACGCGGCGGGCGCGTGGCCCGTGCCGGAGCCGCCGCGCACACAGTCCGGGCACTGGAAGCCGACCGACGCGCTGACCATGCACTCGGGGCAGATCGGCCGGTCACAGCGGGTGCAGCGCACGCCGGTCTCGCGGTCCGGGTGCCGGTAGCACCCGGGCACGCTGCGGGCGGCGTCGTGCGCGCTCCCTGCGGCCTGGTCCATCAGATCCCCTTGGTCGTCGTGTCCCTGTACCCCGTGGCCGGATCGCGCCGGCCCCGACGGCTCCGTCCTGCCCCGCTCATCCTTACGGACGAGCGGGGTGATTGGTTCCCCGGCTCTCCCGCGTCTCCACGACGACCGTCTCGATGACGACGTCCACGAGCGGCCGGTCGTTGCGGCCGGTCGGCACGTTGGCGATGGCGTCGACCACCTTGCGGCCGGCGGGGCCCTCGACCTCGCCGAAGATGGTCCGCTTGCCGTTCAGCCAGGTGCTCGGCGTGACCGTGATGAAGAACTGCGAGCCGTTGGTGCCCGGGCCGGCGTTGGCCATGGCCATCAGGTACGGGGTGTCGAAGGCGAGGTCCGGATGGCACTCGTCCTCGAACCCGTAGCCGGGACCGCCGAGGCCGTTCCCCAGCGGGTCGCCGCCCTGGATCATGAAGCCGCTGATCACGGAGTGGAAGACCGTGCCGTCGTAGAGCGGTCTTCTGCTCCGCTCCCCGGTGCCCGGGTGGACCCACTCGCGTTCACCGCGGGCCAGCTCGACGAAGTTTCTGACCGTGACGGGCGCGTGGAGCGGGAAGAGCCGCACCTCGATGTCGCCGAGGGTGGTCCTGAGGGTGGCATAGAGCTGCTCGGCCACGGTCCGCCTTCCGTCGTCGTCCGCCGCGACACCTCGATCCTTCCACGGTCCGGTCCGCGCGTCGCCGGGCGGCCACGACTTCCGCCGGGCGGGCGGTGCGCCCCGGCGATTCGTGGCAGTGTCGGCCGAAGACCGCTTACCGCCCTCGATCATGCGGAAGAAGAGGCGGAGAGGAGACCGGCACCCATATGCCCGCCCGCGCATGCCTCACCGGCCCCGGACAGGCATGATCCGTAAAAGGGTGGAAAGTCGAAATACCGTACGCCACCGAGGAGGAGGAACCCGTGACCCGCATCGACAGCGTGCGCGCCGCGACCGGCTCGGCGAAGGACAGCGTGCTGCACGCCGCGGAAGTGGTGGCGCCCTACGCCGACACGGCCAAGGAGCGTGCCGCGCACTACGCGCAAGAGGCACGCGTACGGCTGGCGCCCGTGGTGTCGCAGGCCGCCGAACAGGCCCGCGTGCACTACGACGCCCGGCTCGCCCCGCGCCTGGAGCAGGCCCGCACGCATGTGCCGCCGAAGATGGACCTGGCCGCGCAGGAGGCCGCCGCCCGTACCCGCAAGGCCGCCCGGCAGGCCGCCGAGTACTCGCGTCCCAAGATCGAACAGGCCGTGGCCGCGGCCGCGCCGGTGCGTGACGAGGCCGCCGCTCGCGGCGCCGCCGCCCTCGCCGCACTGCGCGGTCAGGTCTCGGCCGAGGACATCCAGAAGCTGGCCCGGCGCAACGCCCGCCGGTGCCGGACCGGCCGCGCCGTGAAGACGCTGGCGGTGCTGGCCGCCGTCGCGGGCGGTGCCTTCGCGGCCTGGAAGTGGTGGGACAAGCAGGCCAACCCCGACTGGCTGGTGGAGCCGCCGGCGGCGACGGAGGTCCCCGACGGGGGCCACCTCACCTCGGTGGACGGCACCGGCGCCGGACTGGACCCGGAGGTGGAGGCGAAGCAGGCCGAGGAGGACGAGGCCGACCGCGACGACCAGCCGTAGGCCGGACCGGCCGCCGCTCACGAGCCCCCTCCCGCCGGTGTTTCCGGGGCGGAGGGGGCTCGCGGTGCGTACGGACACTCCTGTTTCCCGCCCGCCCCGGCCACGGGGCACTCACACGAGTGAACTTCGGGTCCGTCCGCGGGGAACGACCCCATAGTGGGAGGAGCTGGGGGCCGGGACGTGAGCCGTGCCTCCGTCGCCCCCACAGGAGGTCCCCGTGGAACCTCTCTTCCGTCTCGCCCTGCTGCGGCCCGCGATCGCGCAGGACCCCGACCAACCGAGCGTCGAGCTGGCCCAGCAGACCGACTTCCAGCGGGCGCTGTCCGCCGCCTCCGGCGCCCCGGACCCCCGCACCGAAATCAGGCGGGTGGTGGGCGAGTACGTCGCCGGCCCCCTGTACATCGCCGGGCCCGAGCAGGCCCCGCTGGGCAAGGAGACGGCGAGGTTCGCGGCGGCCCTGGACCGGCTGCCGGGCCAGGCCGTGTCCCGGGCCGCGGCCGGGACCCTTGCGGATGCCGAAGCGCGTCCCGGCCCCGCCACGCCTCCCCCGCCCCCGCCCTCCTTGCGGGACTCCGTGATCGCCGCCGTCCGTGAGGCGTTCGGCGCGGCTCCGGCGGACGTCGTGCAGAGCGCGCCGTACAAGGACGCCGTGGCCCGGCTGAGGGACAGCGTGCTCGCCGTCAAGTTCCTGCCCGCCGAGCACACCCGGCCGCTGGACCAACTCGTGCGACTGCTGCGCCACTTGGAGATCGTCGCCCGGCTCGTGGCGCGCCCCTCCTTCCCCGCGGCGGCGCAGGACCTCAGGCGCGCCCGCCGGCTGCCTCTGCGGCTGCCCGGTGCCACGGGGCTCGAACCCGTGCTGTCCACCGTCGAGGCCGAGCGCCGGCAGCGGGAGAAGGAGGACGAGGCGGCCCGGGTGCGACGCGAGCGGGCCGGGCAACTGCTCACGGTGTACCGGCAGTTACGCACGGCGATCGAGGAGCTCACCGGCCTCGGCGGGGAGCACTTCAGCATCAGCCCGCAGGCGGGGAGGGCGCAGGTGCTGCCGCCCGCCGACGCCACTCCGGCCGCCGAACTGGCCCGTCAGATCAGCTTCCACGACCGCCTCGCGGAGGCCAACCTGCGGGCCCTGGCCGCGAGCGCCGGTGGAGGAACCGGTGGGGGCACGGGCGGCGGTGTCCGCGAGGGCGTCGGCGCGGACACCGGCGAGCGCGTCCGCCCGGGCGGCGACGGCGACGCCCCCGCACGCACCGACGGCGACACCCGCGAAGGCGCCGGCGCCGGTGCCCCCTCGCGCTCTCCGTCCCCGGCTCCCCCGCCCGTTCCCGCCGCGGCCGGGGAACCCCCGCCCGACCCCCCGCAGCCCGGTGTCGTCGCCGGCGCCGCGCAGCTGGCCGGGCAGGTCTTCGGCGCCAAACCGGACCTGCTCGCCGGCAGCCCGGAGTTCGTCCCGGCGGTCCTGAAGGACCTCGGTTTCCGGCTGGGGCCGAACGCCCCGCAGCAGCTGTCGGAGCCCACCCGGGCCCTGCTGACGGCCCGCGGGATCGATGTGACGGCCCATCCGCTGGACCGGGTCGTCGCCCTGCTCCAGGGGGAGGTCGACCGGACGGCCGCGGAGCTGGAGAAACTGTTCGGCAAGCCCGTCAGGCGCAGTGTGCGCCGGATCGGCGACACGCTGGTCACCACCGCCACCCCGTTGCCGTCCGTCTGGAACGCGATCACCATCGGGGACCTGGACCCGGTCGAGAAGATCCCGCTGGAGACCGGCCGGGTCCCGGTCAGCCGGGGCAGCGTCAAGCCGTCCGGTGTGGCCGACCTCCTGGTGGTCCGCCAGCAGCTGGTCGGTTACGAGGGAGCCGACGTCGCCCACATCGAGAACGTGCTCAAGGGCGAGACCAAGCTGCGGGAACACACCCGGCGGGAGGAGACCGAGCAGGTCACCGTCCACGAGAGGGAGAAGATCACCTCCGAGGAACGCGAGCTGGAGTCGACCGACCGCTTCGAGATGAGCCGGGAGGCCAGTGCCGTCATCAAGGAGGACGCGGCGCTGAAGGCGGGTCTGACGGTCTCCGGGAAGTACGGGCCGACGGTGGAGTTCTCGGCGTCGGCGGAGGGCTCCGTCTCCCGGTCCAAGGAGGAGGCGACGAAGTCGGCGTCCACGTTCTCGCAGGACGTCACCCAGCGCAGCGCGAGCAAGATCTCCGAGCGGGTGCTGGAGCGCACCTCCCTGCGGGTCACCACGGAGGTCACCGAGAAGAACACCCACACGCTCGACAACAGCCCCGGCGTCGGCCACATCTCGGGCGTCTACCAGTGGGTGACCAAGGTCTACCGGGCGCAGATGTTCAACTACGGACTGCGCACGATGTTCGACTTCATGGTCCCGGAGCCGGCCGCGTTCCTCGTCCACACCCTGCAGTCGGCCCACGCCGGAGCGGTCCAGCTGGACAAGCCGCAGGCCTTCGCCCTGATGCCGCACCAGATCGACGTGACCAACTACCACTACTGGGTGCAGGCGTACCAGGCGACGGACGTCTCCCCGCCGCCCGAGCGGTACGTGACCAAGTCCTTCGACTTCAAGGCGGGCGGCGGGGACAGCAAGACCAACTACAACCACTCCGGCCAGGTGACCATCGACGAGGGCTACCAGGCGCTCCAGGCGTCCGTGGCCTACATCGGCAACATCTGGGAGGGGACGTACTCCCTGGACGTGGTGGTGGGCCGCCGTACCCACCGGTTCGGACCGGGGGACCGCTGGGTGTGGATCACCATGCTGGACGAGGAGCAGGGTTCGGTCCCGGTCGCCGTGGACACCCTGCGCCTCGCCCAGGTGGCCGTCGCCGTCGAGATCAAGTGCCGGCGCACCGACCGGGCCATGGAGAAGTGGCGCGCGGAGACCCACGCCAAGCTGACCACCGCCTACCGCGCCCGCCTCTCGGAGTACGAGGAGAAGCTCGCCGCGCTCACCCTGGAGGCCGGTGTCGCGATCGAGGGACGCAACCCGCGGGCCAACGAGGAGCTGATCGCCCACGAACTGCGCAAGAGCTGCGTCAGCATCATGACCGAGCAGCACTTCGACCTCTTCGACGCGATGCACGTCACGAGCGACAAGGTCCCGCAGATGGACTTCGAGGAGGCCGCGGCGGAGGGGGCCTACGTCCGTTTCTTCGAGCAGGCCTTCGAGTGGGAGCACATGACGTGGGTGGCGTACCCGTATTTCTGGGGCCGCAAGTCCGAGTGGGACGAGCGGCTCGCCTATGACGATCCCGACCCGTTGTTCAACCAGTTCCTCAAGGCCGGCTACTGCCGGGTGACGGTCCCCGCCCGCCTCGGTTTCGAGGGTGCCGTCGACCACTTCATGCACTTCGGCGAGTTGTGGAACGGCGGGCCCCTGCCGACCGTGTCCAGTCCGCTCTACCTGCCCATCGCCGACGAGATCGCCGAACGGCTCGACCGGCCCGGCGACGAGATCCCGCAGGGCGAGCAGTGGACCGTACGCATCCCCACGAACCTGGTGCGGCTGCGTCCGGACGACAGGCTTCCGCGCTGGGTGCAGAACGCGGACGGCGACTGGGTCGAGGCCTGAGGGGATGAGGCACTTCGTCCTGGTGGCCGGGTATCCGCAGCCGCCCAAGAGCCTGCCGTTCCGGGCGTACTGCGAGAACCGGGTGCGGCGGCTGGTCGCGGCCAACAAGGCGCGTGAGGACCTGGTCTTCCAGATCATGGACGTGGGCAGCGGGGAGATCGTCGTCCGGACGTTCACCTATCCGGGGGGCGACCGGACGGAGTCGGTCGCCGCGGTCCGCTCCTTCCGCCCGGTCACCCGTGCCCTCTACAGCGGCAACGCCTTCGGGGACGGCCACTTCGACGTGATGTCGGCCATGGACGTCTACGCGGCGGTAGGCACCATCGGGGCCCGCGCCCCCGGCACCCTGATGGAGCTGAGCTTCTTCTCGCACGGGTTCGCCGGGGGCCCGATCCTGGTCGACAGCTTCGACGACGGCCAGTGGCAGCCGCCCGGCAGCCGGTACGCCGAGGTCGTACCCAGCGGGAGACGGGACCCCGACGACAGGGATCCGCGGACGAAGGACTTCCAGCCGGCGAACATGGACCCCGCGGCACTGGCCGCCTTCCGGGCGGCCTACCACCCCGACGGTGTCAACTGGAGCTGGGGATGCGCGTTCGGCCATGACTTCAACCAGGTCCTGGCCAAGGTGGAGCACCACCCCGACTACCGCTCCGCCGGCCTCGCCGACAGCCAGGTCCTGGTCCTCGGCGACCTTCCCCCGGGGCCGGCGGCCGTGCTGGGGGCCGGTCTGGGCCGGGCCTTTCCCGACCCCCGGAGGATCGAGGTGACCTTCGGGGAGTTCAGGCAGTTCGTCCGCAGGGAGATCCTCGGCTCGTACAGCCACGCCCTCGCGGTCGCCTCCGGGCGGAAGACCTTCGGCGCCCTGCTCGGCACCTACGCCGAGCCCGACACCGGTGCCCGTCCGCTGATGCACGTGAACAGTGCCTTCACCCGGCACTTCACCTTCTACAAGAACTACTTCGGCTTCACCTTCGACCCCGAGAGCCGGCGGTACGGCAGCTACGAGCCGGACTTCGGCTGATCCCGGCACCTCCCCGGCACGGAGTGGGAGCAGGTAAATCCGACATAGCCGCCTATCACTTGATATAAAGATCACATGAAGGCGTGACCAGCCCCTGCGGGCGGTGCGGCCGCGCCCGTTGTCTGCGATTGGAGCCCCCTAAGGAGAGGCATGCGGCCCTTCAGACTCGCGGCATCCCGACAGGCGCCGCTCTCCGTGCCCCGCCGGCCCGCCCATCCGGACGGCACCCAGGCACGCTGGTACGGCCCCCTCTCGGTCGGTGTGGACCTGGCCGGCGCGGCCCTTCCGGTCGCGGCGGCGATCGTGGAGGTCCACGAGCCCCACCCGCTGCGTCTGGCGGCCGCCGCCGCCCTGCTGTGGCCGCTCATCAGAGTCGCCGGCAAGCGGTACACGCCGTCCGCCTGGGGGGACGGCGGGGGCCTGCGGGCCGTGCTGCGCGACTGGCTGCTGCTGGTCGGCGCGCTGGCGACGCTGCGCGTGCTGTGCGGGCTGCAGAGCGTGCCGGCCGAGGCCTTCACCGCGCTCATCCCCGCCCTGGTGCTCACCGCCGCCTGCCACAAGGTGGTCCACCGCCACCTCCTGGCCGCCCGCCGCGGCGGACGCGCCCTGCGGCACGTCGTGGTGGTCGGGGAGGGACCGACGATCGACGCGGTGGTCGGGCAGCTGGCCCAGCGCACCGACCACGAGTACGTGATCGTGGGCTGCTGCCCGGTCGGGGAGGACGAGGTGCTCTCCGGTGTCCCGGTGTACGTACGGCTGCCCCGCGAGGAGCCCCAGGCGCCCGGCCAGGACGCCACGACGGTGCTCGGCGCGGTGGACGAACTCCGCGCCGACCTGGTCTTCGTGGTGCCGGGCCCGCACCTGGCGGGCGAACGGCTGCGCCGGCTGTCCTGGGCGGTGCACGACCGGGGGTGCCCGATCGTCGTGCTGCCCGGCATCATCGAGGTCGCCCGCCGCCGGGTCCGGCTGACCTCGGCGTCGGGGCTCACCCTGCTGCACATCGCGCCGCCGCTGCGCCGTGGCCTGCCGGCCCTGCTGAAGTCGGCCGTGGACCGCGTGGGCGCGCTGCTGCTGATCGTGCTGCTGTCGCCGCTGCTGCTCCTGCTGGCGCTGGCGGTGCGGCTCGGCTCGCCCGGCCCGGCCTTCTACCGCCAGACCCGCGTCGGGCAGGACAACACCACGTTCCCGATGTGGAAGTTCCGCACGATGGTGGTCGACGCGGACCGCCTCAAGGACGAGCTGGAGGCGGCGAACGAGCACGACGGCCACATGTTCAAGATGCGCCGCGACCCCCGCGTCACCCCCCTCGGACGCGTCCTGCGCCGCTACTCGCTGGACGAGCTCCCCCAGCTGTTCAACGTCCTCCTCGGCCACATGTCCCTGGTCGGCCCGCGGCCGCCCGTGCCGGAGGAGGTCGCCCGGTACAACCCGGTGGAGCTGCGCCGGCTGCACGTCAAACCGGGCCTGACCGGGCTGTGGCAGGTGAGCGGACGGTCGGACCTGTCCTGGCACGAGACGGTCTCCCTCGACCTGCGCTACGTCGACAACTGGTCCCCCTCCATGGACATCAACGTCATGGCCCGCACCGTGCGCGCGGTGCTGAACGGCCAGGGCGCCTACTGAAGTTCCTCCATCCGGGCAGGCCTGCCGCCAACACGCGCCGATGGCGGCGGCTTCCCCTCCCGCGGCATGAAGGATCACGCGGAGGACCACCGAGCCGCACACCCCGGACCTGGGGAAGGAACCGGGAAGGGCCGGGAGGATCCGGGAAGGAACCGGGAGGAACACCGTCATGGCGCAGACCGCCGCCGCCCCGCACCGGCCCGTCGTGGAGAGATCCCTGCGCGGATTCACCGGCGCCGGTTACGATAAGGGGCGCCCCCTGCTCGTCCAGGCCGCCTGGTTCGCCGTCCTCCACCTGGTCTTCGTCAAGTGGTGGTGCCCGGACCGCTGGCGGCCGGCGCTGCTGCGCGCCTTCGGCGCCCGCGTCGGGCAGCGGGTGCTGATCCGGCACGGCGTGCGGGTGCACTGGCCGTGGAAGCTGGAGATCGGCGACGACGTGTGGATCGGCGAGAACGCCTGGGTCCTCAACCTCGAACCGGTCACGATCGGCCACGACTGCTGTGTCTCCCAGGGCGCGCTGCTATGCACGGGCGGCCACAGCCCCCGGTCCGCCACCTTCGAGTTCGACAACGGACCCGTCCGGCTGGAGCCGGGCAGCTGGGTCGCGGCCCGTGCCGTCGTCCTGCGCGGGGTGACCGTCGGCCGGGGCGCCGTGGTGGGCGCCGGGGCCGTCGCCCACCGGGACCTCGCGCCCGGGGCGGTCCTGACCACGAAGGGACGTACGGCATGAGACTGCTCCACGTGGTCACGCTCGTCAGTGACGACGGTGCCTTCGGGGGTCCGCCGAGCGTCGCGGTCGCCCAGTGCGAGGAGCTGGCCGCACGCGGCCACGACGTCACACTGGTCTCGCTGTGGCGGGGCGGCGGCCGGGCACCCGACCGCGTCGGCACCGTACGGCTGCGCTCCCGCCCCGCCCGCACGCTGCTGCCGGGACGGGGCTTCATCGGCCTGCTGCACCCCCTTCTCGTCCGCGACCTGTGGCGGGCCACGCGCGACGCCGAGGTCGTGCACGTCCACGCGGGCCGCGACCTGGTCTCCCTGGCCGCCCTCGCGGTGGCGGCCCTGCGCCGGGTGCCGTGCGTGGCCCAGACCCACGGCATGGTCGAGCCGCGCACCGCGCTCCCCGTCCGGCTGTTCGACCTGCTGTACCTGCCGCTGCTGCGCCGGGCGCGCGCCTGCTGCGTGCTGACCGAGCAGGAGCGCGGGCTGGTGGCGCGGGTGCTGGGGCCGGACGGTCCGCCGCTGCGGATCCTGCCGAACGGGATCCGGCCGGGGCCGCCCGAGCCGGAGCCACGCCGGCCGCGCGGGCCGCACGTGCTGTTCCTGGCCCGGCTGCATCCCCGGAAGCGGCCCGAGGCCTTCGTGGAGATGGCCGCGCTGGTCCACCGGACGATGCCCGAGGCCCGCTTCACGCTGTACGGCCCGGACGACGGCTCGCTGCCCGCCGTGCGCCGGCTCATCGAGGAGGGGCCCGCGGGCGTGGTCCGCTACGGCGGTGCGCTCGACCCGGCCGACGCGCGCGAGGCGTACCGGTCGGCGGCCGTCCACGTGCTGTCCAGTGTGAACGAGCCGTTCGGGATGACCGTCATCGAGGCGCTGGCCGCCGGCACGCCGGTGGTGTGCACCGACACCTGCGGCATCGCCGACGAACTGGCCCGCCGCGGAGCCGCCCTGGTCACCGACGGCACCCCCGGGTCCATGGCGGCGGCGGTCCACCGCCTGCTGACCGACCCGGCCCTGTGGGCCCGGATGGCGGATGCCGGCCGCCGGGTCGTCGAGGAGGTGTACTCCATCGGGGCGGTGACGGACCGTCTGGAGGAGATCTACCGGACCGGCACCGGCACGGACCGGGCCGCACGCCCGGCCGACGGCCGCCCCCGGCAGGAGACCGCCGCCGCCGGCCCGGCCGGCTGACCGGCCGAGGCCGCGCCCCGGTCCCGGTCACCGCCCGGTGCCCCGCCGCACGGCTGCTCCGGCGGGCGGACCGGCCGGCGTGCCCGTGGCCGACCGCGTGTCGCGGCCGGCCACGGGAAAGGGGGGCCGGTCAGGGCCGGCGGCGGTGTCCGGCCGCGTCCTGGAGGATGGTCTCGAAGCGGGAGGCACAGGACTCCAGGGCGAACTCGCGCTCGGCCAGGGCGCGGCTCTCCTTGCCCAGCCGCTCGGCCCGGGCCGGGTCGGACAGCAGGTCCCGGATCCAGGTGGCCGCGTCTTCCAGGGCCTGCTCGCCGGGTGGGAAGACCGCCGAGCCGGCCTGCCGGAGCAGCCGCGCGGCGAGGTTGTCGGCGGGCATCAGGCCGAGCACCGGCCGCCCGGCGCACAGGTAGGACAGCGTCTTGGACGGCACCGAGAACTGCCCGGCGTCCGGGTCCAGCAGGACGACGAGGACGTCACCCGTGCCGAGGACCTCGGACAGCCGCTCGTAGGGCTGGAAGGGGAGCAGGGTCAGCTCGACGCCCCGCGCGGCGGCGGTATCCCGGAGCACGGGTACGGCGGGACCGTCGTTGACGACGACGAGCCGTACCGGGCTCCCCCGGTCGCGCAGCCGCTCGGCCAGCCGCACCAGCAGCTCGGGGTTGTGCTTCAGCCCGAGCGTGCCCGAGTACAGCACCGTCCGCACGTCGTCCAGACCGTGCTCCGCCGACCAGGCGTTGGACCGCTGCACCGGCACGATCTCGTCCAGCGGCGCCCAGTTGGGGATGACGGTGACCTTGCCGGCGGTGCCCCACTGCTCGTGGACCCGCACGAACGAGTCGGCGATCACCACGACGGCCGCGGCCTGTCGCGCGGACCACTTCTCGCCGGCCCCGAAGACCTTGGCCGCCAGCCCCATCGACCGGGCGACACCGCCGGCGGCGAAGCTCTTCAGCGCGACCGCGGTCACGTCCTGGTGCCACAGCACCCAGGGGATGCGCAGCCTGCCCAGCACGGCCGCGGCCGCCACCAGCACCGGGATCGGCAGGTTGGACAGCAGCGCCACGTCGGGTTTCTCGCGGCGGACCTGCCGGGCGAGTTCGAGGCCCAGCCGGATCTCCTGGCCGAGCCGGCGGACGTAGGCCTCCTTGCGCAGCCGGACGCCGTCCCCGATGGTGGCGAAGCGCAGGCCGGAGACGTCGGAGGCGAGGTCGCCCTTGCCGGAGACGTAGGCCGTGCACGTCGAGTGGACGACCTCGTGGCCGCGGCGCGCCAGCTCCCGGCTCAGTTGCGCCTGGAAGGGGTGGCCGCTGTAGTCGTGGACGAGGATTCTCATCGGCGTCACTGGTGGGAGCGCTTGACCTGGTCGTAGACCCACGCGTAGGTCTTCTCCAGCCCGTCGGCCAGGGAGACCGACGGCTCCCAGCCGTGGATCTCGCGGATCAGGGTGTTGTCGGAGTTGCGGCCGCGCACTCCCTGGGGGGCGTCCAGCCGGTAGCTGCGCTCGCAGCGGATGCCCGCGATCCGCTCCACGATGTCGACCAGCTGGTTGATGGTCACCAGCTCCGAGGAGCCGAGGTTGACGGGTACGCCGCTGTCCCCGGCCATGATCATCTGCGTGCCGTGCAGGCAGTCGTCGATGTACATGAAGGAACGGGTCTGCAGGCCGTCGCCCCAGATCTCGATGCGGTGGTCCCCGGAGAGCACCGCCTCGGCCACCTTGCGGCACACCGCGGCGGGTGCCTTCTCCCGGCCGCCGTCCCAGGTGCCGTGCGGGCCGTACACGTTGTGGTAGCGGGCGACGCGGGTCGTGAAGCCGTAGTCCTCCGTGTAGTGGCGGCACATGCGCTCGGAGAAGAGCTTCTCCCAGCCGTAGCCGTCCTCCGGCTGCGCCGGGTAGGCGTCCTCCTCGCGGAGCGCGGTGACGTCCGGGTCGCTCTGCTTCCCGGCGGCGTAGACGCAGGCGGAGGAGGAGTAGAAGTACCGTTCCACACCCGCCTCGTGCGCGGCCTGCAGCATGTGGGTGCTGGTCAGCACGGACATCATGCACGCGGCCTTGTTGTTCTCGATGAAGCCCATGCCGCCCATGTCGGCGGCGAGCATGTACACCTGCCGCGCGCCCCGGACGCCCGCGCGCGCGTTCTCCAGCAGCGACAGGTCGGCGATCACGTTCTCCGCGGCGTCGTGGACCTGGTACCACTCCTGCCGGGGCTTGATGTCGATGGAGCGGACGGTGAGCCCCTGGGCCAGCAGTGAACCCACGAGATGGCCCCCGATGAACCCCCCGCCCCCGGCAACGACGACGTCGACCTGCTTGTCCATGGGCAACTCCTCTGTCCGAAGATCTGATGACCTGACGCGACTAGGAATGCACATTTGTCCTGATTTTAGGCTTATGGCACGCCGACCGCTCCGCCCGCGTCACCCGATGACGGAGCCGCGCGCGCCTGTCCGACTCGGCGAATAACGGGCGATATAAACCCTTTGATGAGCTTTCAGATGAAATACCCGATGGTGCAGGAGTCGCCGGGAGGGGAGGCACCCGCCCGCAGCGCGGTCGCGGTCTCCCTCTGGGCCCTGGCGCTGCTGGTCCTGCTGCCGGGGCTGCTCCTGTCGACGGGCGGCACCCGCCCGTCGGTCGCGCTCGTCGCGCAGACCGTGGTGGTGGCGCACACCGGATCGGCCCTCGTCCGGGTGCTCACCGCGACGACGGTGCGGCTCGTCGCCCTGGGCTTCTGGATGTTCGCCTACATCTGGCTCGGTCTCGCCCCCCTGGCCCAGCTCGCCACCGACACCTACCCGTGGCCCTACCGGACCGGCCAGGGCACCGCCCTCACCGCCGTGGCCGTCGTCGAACTCGGGCTGCTCGCCCACACCGCGGGAGCCGCCCTCGCCGCCCGCCGGGAACGCACCCGCGCGGCCGCCTCCGCACCGGGGCCGGCGGAACGCCTGCTGGGCCGACGCCTCGCCCCCTGGCGCCTGCTCTCGCTGTGCGGACTCGCCCTGGCCCTGGCCGTCCTGCTCGTCCCCGGCCAACCCGGCGGCCTCCGCGCCTACTTCACCAGCCGCCAGGCGCTGCACGAGGCGGGCCTGACGGACGGTTCCGGCGACGCCTTCCTGGCGGCCCTGCGCAGCTGGTCCCTGTCCGTACCCGCGTTCTGGGCGCTGCTGGGCCTGCTGCACGTACCGCGCGTCCCCGGCGGCGACCGGGTGCTGCGCGGGGTCCGCCGGCTGGTGCTGCCGCTCCTCCTCGCACTGAACGTCGTCGTCAACAACCCCGTCAGCAAACCGAGGTTCTGGGTCGGCACGGTCCTGATGGCCCTGCTGTTCTCCGTGCCCCGGCTGTGCCGGCCCCGCGCCTTCCGCGCCATCGCGGCCACCCTCATGGCGGCCGTGCTGCTGGTCTTCCCCTACAGCGACTACTTCCGCTACAGCGACCGGGAGCAGTTCACCGTCGTCTCCCTCACCGCGCAGTTCACCGCCAACGGCGACTACGACGCCTTCCAGCAGGTGCAGACCGGTGTCGACCTCGCACGGGACGAGGGGTTCGCACCGCTGGACGCGCTGGGTCCCGTGCTGTTCTGGATCCCGCGCTCGATGTGGCCGGACAAGCCGGACGACACCGGGATCGCCCTGGCCCGCTACGCCGGCTACGACTTCCTCAACCTCTCGGCACCGCTGTGGATCGAGAGTTACCTTTGGGCCGGCCCGCCCGCCGTGGCCGCCGTGTTCCTCCTGCTCGGCGCGGCCGGGCGGCGCATGGACGACGTACGCCACCGGCTGCGCGGCCGGACCGGCACCCTCGCTGCCCTGCTGGTCCCGGCCTTCGCCTTCTACCAGATGGTCTTCCTGCGCGGCAGCCTGCTCGGGATCGTCGGCCCGCTGACGCTGCTGCTGGCCGTCCCGCTGCTCATCACCACCCGCTCGGCCCCCGCCCCGCGGCCCGTCCCGTCGGCGCCGCCGGCCACACCCACCCGCCCCGCACAGATCCCCGGAACAGGAGGCCATCCGTGACCGGCCCCATCCACCTCCCCGACCGGTACGACGAGCCGGACCAGCTCCGCGACCAGCTCCGCCGGCTCCTGCGCCACCGCGCCCTCATCGCCCTGGGTCTCGTCCTGGGGCTGCTCGGCGGGGCCGCCCTGGCGCTCGCCCGCGCCCACACCTACACCTCCACCAGCGAAGTCCTCGTACGCTCCACCGCCGACCCGTTCGGCGCGGTCAGCGTGGCCGCCGACAACCAGGTCAGCATGGGCACCGAGCAGCAGATCGCGGCCAGCACCGCGGTCGCCGTCCGCGCGGCACGCCTCCTGGGCCAGGCCCCCGGCAGGGCGGCCGCGCTGGAGGACGACCTGCGGATCACCAACCAGGCCAAGTCCCAGGTGCTCCGCTTCGAGTTCACCGCCCGCACCCCGGCGCGCGCGGCGCGCGGCGCCAACGCCTTCGCCGAGGCCTACCTGGCCGACCGCAAGGCCCGCAACGAGGCCGCCGCACAGCGGGCCACCCGCAGCGTGCAGCAGCAGATCGACGCGGTGCAGGCGGCCAGGAAGAAGGAGGCCGAGAAGGACGCGGACGACGACACCGCCAAGGCCGCGCAGAGCGAGCTGGACACCCTGCACAAGCGCATCGTCGACATCAGGTCCCGCGACACCGACGGAGGCGACGTCGTCCGCCGCGGCGAGGCACCCCGCGGTCCCTCGGTCCCCGGCCGGCCGACCCTGCTCGCGCTCGGCCTGGCGGGCGGGCTCGCCCTCGGCGTCCTGCTGGCCTGGCTGCGCTCCGTCCTCGACACCCGGGTCCGCTCGGCCGACGAGGCCCGGGCCGCCCTGCGCGCCCCGGTGCTCGGCCTGCTGCCCCCCGGCCGCGACGAGGACGAGGAGGCGGCCGGAGAACTGCTGACGGTCGGCCGCCAGGGCGGTGACCGCGCGGAGGCCCTGCGCGCCCTCGCCTGCCGGCTGCGCCGGACCGTGCTGCCCGCCGGCCCCGGCCGCGTCCTCGTCGTGTCCCCCCGGCACGGTGCCGCGACCGAGGAGGTCGCCGTGAACCTGGCGGCGGCCCTCGCGGAGTGCGGCGACGAGGTGCTGCTGGTGGACGCCGACCCCGGTACGCCCGCCCTCACCGCGCGGCTGCCGCTGCTGCCGGACGACGCCGGCGGTCCCGAGGAGGCCTCCCCCCTGCCCGCGGGCGGCCGACTGGTCGACGCCGGGAGCGCCGGGCGGTTCGCCTGCTGCGCCGGCGGCACGGACTCGCCCGGCCGGTCGGCCGGGACCTCCGCCGTCCAGCGGATGCCGGCCGACGCCGGCTCCCGCACCACGGTCGTCGTCACCCGGCCGCTGCTGGAGCACGCCGACGCCCTGGCCCTCGCCCACCGCGTCGACGGCGTCCTGCTGGTCACGGGACTCGACACCACCCGGCGGGACGACCTCGGGCGGGCGCAGGAGCTGATCGGCTGCTCCGGCGGGACCCTCCTCGGCGCCGTGCTCGACAGCGGCCCCCGGCACGGACTGCTCCGCTCCGTCCTGCGCCGCCGCCCCGCGCGCCGCCCCGCAACCGAGGCCGCCGCACCGGTCGTGGAGCTGCCGGCGCAGGACGACAGCCTCTCGGTCTCCCGCGGATGACCGCCCCGCAAGCGCCCGCCCCCGCCGCCCCGAGCAGCATCGCCGCCACCGCGCGGGGCGGGTGGTGGGGGGTGGCGGGCTCCGCGACCAACGCCGTCTTCGCCTTCGTCTTCGTGGGGCTGATCACGCGCGCCCTCGGAGCGCGGGGAGCGGGCTCCGTCTTCACCGGCGTCGCGCTGTTCACCATCCTCAGCCACGCCTGCAAGCTCGGCTCCGACTCCGGGCTCGTCCGCTTCGTCTCCCGCGACCTCGCCGTGGACGGCGGCCGCTCGGTGGGCGGTCTACTGCGCGCGGCCCTCGTCCCCGCGGTCGCGGCCAGTACGGCGGCCGCGCTGACGCTGCTGCTGAGTCCCGCGGTGGCCACCACGCTCCTGCCCCACCTGCGGCCCGCCGACGCGGTCACCCTGGTACGGCTCTTCGGGCTGTTCCTGCCCGTCGCCACCGTGGGGCTCCTCCTGCTCAGCGCCACACAGGGCCACGGCACCGTCGTGGGGTTCGTCGGCGTGGAGCAGATCGGCAAGCCCGTGCTGCGCGTGCTGATCGCCGTCCCGGTGGCCGCGTGCGCCCCGGGCATGCTCCCCCTGGCCGCGGCCTGGCTGCTGCCCGCGGCGGCCGGCACGGTGGCCGCCTGGCTGGCCCTGCGCCGCTGCCGCGCCGCCCGCGGCACCACGCACCCGGCCGTACGCGGAGACGTTCCCTGGCGGGCCTTCTGGAGCTTCTCGGCGCCCCGCGCGATCTCGTCCCTCTTCGACATCAGCGCGGTCTGGGTCGGTGTCCTCCTGCTGTCCGCGCTGGCCACCGGCACCGAGGCGGGCGTCTACACCGCGATCGGCCGTGTCGTCACCGCCGGCACCCTGCTGCAACTGGCCGTCCGGCTCGCCGTGGCCCCCCAGATCAGCCGGCTGCTCGCCGTCGACCAGGTCGCCGAGGCACGCCAGCTGCACCGCGTCTCGACCTGCTGGATCGTGCTCTTCTCCTGGCCGCTGTTCGTCCTCGTCGCGACCTTCCCCGAAACGGTGCTGTCGGTCTTCGGCCCGGAGTTCGTCCACGGAGCGCCCGCCCTGGTCGTGCTGTGCGCGGCCTCGATGGTCAACGTCGCGGTCGGCAACGCCCAGACCGTGCTGCTGATGTCCGGCAGGAGCTCCTGGCACCTCGCCGTCACCGCCGCGGCGTTCGCGGTGCAGCTGACGGTCGGTCTGATCGCCGTACCGCGGTGGGGCGTCCTGGGGGCCGCCGTGTCTTGGGGCGCGGCCATCGTCGTGGAGAACCTCTCCGCCGCCCTGCTCGTCCGGCTGCGCCTCGGCTTCACGACCGTCGACCGCGGCTACACCACCGCCCTCGGCACCGCCCTGGCGGTCTCGGTGGTGCCGGCCGCGCTGCGCCTCCTAGAAGGTGACACGCCGTCGGGACTCGCCGCCGGGATGACCTTGGGAATGTGTGTATTTGGTACTACTTTGTGGTGGTATCGCAGGCCGCTGGGAGTGAGTGAGCTGGTCGGAGTTCTGCGCCGTCGCGCTGCGTGAACCCAGGCAGGGACGCACGGCCGGGGCCCGGCGGGTCCCGTGTCATTCCCCGCGCGTCGCCCACACCACTGCCATCCGGGGTGTCCATTGCGCCTGAGAAAGCTCCCGTCGAGGGCGGCGACCAGGGCTGTCGCCGTCGCCCTCCTGTGCTCCGCCGTACAGCTCCATCCCCCTGCCGCCGTGGCCGCCACCGAACCCAAGGCGTCCTTCACCGCCGACCCGCTGACCACATGGCAGACGAACGGCATCGTCTGGTCGCTGGCCTCCGCGCACGGTGTCGTCTACGTCGGGGGCACCTTCGACGCGGTGCGGCCGTCCGGCGCGGAACCCGGTGAACGGGAGGTCCCGCGCCGCAACTTCGCCGCGTTCGACGCGGTGACCGGCGCCCTGCTGCCGTGCGCCCCGTCGTTCACCGGAGGCGAGGGAACCGTCCGCGCCCTCAAGGCCTCCCCGGACGGCCGGGTGCTGTACGTGGGCGGCTCCTTCAGCCGGGTGGGGTCCACCGGTGTGGCCAGTGCCGTGGCCCTGGACACGACCGACTGCACCCTGCGCAAGCACTTCCGGCCGGCGCTCTCCGCGACCGTCCGGGCCATCGACACCACCGGCCGGACGGTCTACCTCGGCGGCGACTTCGGCCGGGTCGGCGACCGGACCAGGCGGCACATCGCCGCCTTCACCCCCGAGGGCGCGCTGCGCCCGTTCCGGGCGGACGTCGACGCGCCGGTCCGCGCGCTGTCGGCCGTGCCCTCGCGCGGGAAGCTCTACGCCGGCGGCGACTTCGAGTCGGTCAACGGCCGCCCGGCCCACGCCCTGGTCGCCCTGGACGCCACCACCGGAGCGACCGGGCACACCTTCCCCGACTGGCTGCCGCCCCGCTCGTCGGTGAAGTCGATCGCGCAGGACGGCACCCGCTTCTACGTGGGCGCCGAGGGCCACGGCGCGGGCATCTTCGACGGCCGTATCGCGGGCCGGCTGGACGACGACCGGATGGTGTGGAAGGACTCCTGCCACGGCGCCACCCAGGCGGTCCTGCCCTACCGCGGCGTCCTCTACAGCGCCTCCCACGCCCACGACTGCAGTGGGACCCCGGGCGGCTTCCCCGAGCGTCAGGACCGGCAGCACCTGCTGGCCCAGTCGCCCGGGACCAGCAGGATCCTGCACTGGTTTCCCGACACCGACGAAGGGACGGGGGAGAAGGTGGGACCCCGTGCGCTGACGGTCGCCGAAGGCGTCCTCTGGGTGGGCGGCGAGTTCACCCGGGTCAACGGCAGGCCCCAGCAGGGCCTCACCCGCTTCGGTTCCGGTCCCGACACCGGTGCCCCGGCGGTGCCCGCCCTCTCGCTCTCCGCCGCGCGCGCCGGACAGGTCACCCTGCGCTGGCAGGCCTCCTGGGACCGGGACGACGCCACCCTCACCTACCGGCTCTACCGCGACGGCCGGCTGATCGCGCGGCAGAAGCAGTCCTCCACCTACTGGGACCGCCCGTGGATGAGCCACACCGACTCCGTGGACCCCGGGACCCGGCACCAGTACCGGATCCAGGTGTCGGACGGGACGAACACCTCGCCGAAGTCTCCCGCGCTGCGCGTGGCCGTACCCGGCGGGGCGACGGGCGGGACGGCGGGTGCCGCATGGAGATGACCCGCATCGGGTTCGCCCCGGGTGTCTACGACCTGTTCCACATCGGCCACCTCAACATCCTGCGCCAGGCACGCCGGCAGTGCGACCGCCTGATCGCCGGGGTCACCTCCGACGACCTGGTCGAGCGGCTCAAGGGCCGGCCGCCGGTCGTCCCCCTCACCGAGCGCCTGGAGATCGTCGGCAGCCTGCGCTGCGTCGACCTCGCCGTCGTGGAGTCGGAGGAGGACAAGATGGAGACGTGGAAGCGGCTCGGCTTCCACGTCATCTTCAAGGGCGACGACTGGCGGGGCACGCCCAAGTGGGAGGGGCTGGAACGGCGTTTCGCACAGGTCGGTGTGGAGGTCGTCTACTTCCCCTACACCCTGCACACCTCCAGCACCCTGCTGCGCGGCTCACTGGAGCTGCTCTCCCGGAAGAAGGCGCCGGAGATCGTCTCGGCGCAGCTCGCGAAACCACTTGACCAGGTAGGCGGCCATGAACAGGAGGTGGGCCAGCAGCAATGCGCAGTAGACGGAAAGGAAGACGTGCTGGCTGCCCAGGAATAGGAAGGCGACACAGGTGACGCCGTAGTCCACCGGCAGCAGCAGCACGGCCCGCAGCGCCGGCGCGGGCCGGGCCGGGGCCGGGGTGGCCGAGTGCCGCTTGAGCTGCTCGGTCAGGATCCCGGCGAAGAAGATGACCACGGCCGCCAGTTCGAACAGCAGCGGGGCCAGCAGGAAGGCCGGGTCGGGCAGCGAGAAGAACCGGTAGAACGACACCAGCACCACCAGGTGCACCGTGACCAGCTTGACGCAGTCCAGCACATGGTCCAGCCATTCGCCGGACAGGCTGCCCGAGCGCTGGATGCGGGCGAGCTGCCCGTCCGCCGCGTCCAGGGCGAACCCGACGGCCAGGGCCGCACAGACACCGGCCGACATCCCCGGGCCGGGCCGCACCCAGGCCACCGCGGCCAGGGCCGGAAAGGTGAACAGGGCGCCGAGCACGGTCAGCTGGTTGGGGGTCGCACCGACCCGGTAGGCCAGAGCGGCGAAAAAGCGGCCGGCCGGACGGTTGACGAACAGGGTGTAGGCCGACACCCCCCTCGCCGGCTTCTGGGCCGCCGCCATGTGCCTGAAGACCTCGATGAACCCGGTCATTTGCCTCCTTTGATGGAGAAAGCACGGGAAAGAAGGCGATTATGACAGAGTGGGGCAGACCGATGTCCCGTGTCAGCCGTCGGCACCTGCTGCGCGGCGGCGCCTCGGTGCTGGCCGCAACGGCCCTGTCCACCCGCGGCGCGGCCGCCCTCGGCCGCTCGGCGGACAAGCCGGACACCGTCGTCAACGTGGCCGACCTGGGCGCGGTGGGCGACGGACGGACCGACGACAGCGGGGCCTTCGAGGTCGCCTACTCGCAGGCCGCCGCGCGTGTCACCGGCGGGGTCGGCCGCGTGGTGATCGAGGTCCCCGCCGGCGAGTACCTGATCACCCGGCCGCACGCGCTGCTGAACGGCGTCGCACCGCCGCGGCCCGCGAGCGGCCTGCGCTTCTCGGGCGCGGGCCGGCGCATGACCAGCCTCGTCTTCCGCCCCGAGACCGGCCCGGGCTCCTTCCTCTGCCGGAACCAGGACGTGTGGTCCAACCTCTCCTTCGAACGCATGCAGTTCCGCTCGGCCACGGCCGGCGCCTCCTTCTTCGACTCGTACTCCACCGGGCAGGCGCAGGACTACCGGTTCTCCGAGTGCGAGTGGATGGGGGAGTGGGAGTACGGGCTCGCCCTGAGCGGTACGGACACCAACTCGGAGATGCGGTGGGAGGCGTGCCGGGTCGGCGGCCGGTACCGCAGGGCGTTCCTGTACGCGGGGCTGACCCGGGAGAGCCGGCAGGACCCGAACGACCAGGACCAGTTCCTCAACTACTGGTTCACCGACATGAAGGTCGAGTACGAGTGGGGGAACTTCCTGGAGTTCCCCTACGGGGGCTCCATCGCCTGCCGGGGCGGTTCGTACATCATCACCGACAGACGCCCCCAGAGCACTCCGGAGTACGGCACCACCAGCACGTTCTTCCGCTTCCCCGTCTCCCGGCACCACGACTCCGTGCAGCGGTTCCACGCCCAGGACATCCGCTTCGAGGTGCGCAACCCGGACGTCGTCGTCATCGACTGCGTGTGGAACAGCGGCACGGTCCACTTCAGCGACTGCGACGACACCGCCTTCGCCTACCGGGACTTCTCCGCCGACGTGCGCCCGCACCGCTACACCGTGGGCCCGCGCGGTCCGCTGGTCCGCTACGACTCCTGCCAGCTGGTGGGCCGCCACGAGTACCGTCCGGCCGCCGCCCCGGCCCGCCTGCCGGTGCTCGCCCGCTACGACATGTGCCTGCTGCGCAGCCACCCGGCCCGGGACTTCGCCGTCGCCGCCGGCACCGAGGGCCAGGTGCCCTTCGTCCAGTTCGTCGACTGCGTCGACGAGGGCGGCACGAGCGAGGCACCCCGCCCGGCCACCCCCTCCTCCCCCTCCACCCCGCCGCCGTGCCTCGCGCCGGGCCGGTCCCCGGACCCCAGCCCGACCCCGAGCCCGACCCCGACCCCGACTCCGGCCCCCGGCACCCCGTCTCCCGGCCCGGAGACGGCACCGGGGACGACACCGCGGCCGAGCCCCGCCTCGGCACCCGCCCCGCAGCCGGCGACGACACCCGCGGCCGGCCCCGCGACCACCCCCGGCACCCCGGACGCCCCGCTGCCCGACGCGGGCCGTGCGGGCTGCCCCTCCCCGCCGCCGCGGGCCCCCTGACCCGGCGTACCCCGTCCGCCCCAGGCCGCCTGCCCACCTGCGGAACGGCGGTCACTCGTGGGAGGGACTTCTCGGCGCCGGTGGACCGGTGACGGACCGGTCGGCACGCAAGCTCACTGCTATGCGGAGGGGGTGCCCCCCAGGGAAACACCGAAGGAAAGGCATCACGATGTCACGCTTGGCGCATTCGGCGCTGCACAGGGCCCGGCTGGGAACCGCCGCGCTCACCGCCGTCGCCGCCGTCCTGGCCGTAGGCCTGGCCGGACCGCCCTCGACGGCCGCGGAACCGCCCGCCGTTCCCCGCGCGGGCGGCGCACCGTCCTCGATCAGCACGCTGAACCGCACCCTGACGACGCCCTGGGGAATCTCCTTCCTCCCCGGACACAAGGCGGCGCTGGTGACGGAACGCGACACCGCCGTGGTCTGGAAGATCGCCCTGGACGGCGCCAAGAAGAAGGCCGGCACGGTGCCGAACGCGGTGTGGAGCAAGGAGACGCAGGACAAGGGCGGACTGCTCGGTGTCGCCGTGTCCCCGACCTGGAACGGGACGTCCGACAAGGACGTGTTCTTCATGGAGACCACGCGCACGGACAACCGCGTGGTCAAGATGCGTTTCGACGGCGACGAACTGAGCGGCTACACCCCCGTCCTGACGGGAATCGTCAGGGACACCCAGCACAACGGCGGGAAGATCGCCTTCGGGCCCGACGGATACCTGTACGTCACCACCGGCGACGCCCAGAAGCGCGAACTGGCCCAGGACAAGAAGTCCCTCAACGGAAAGATCCTGCGGATCACCAAGACCGGTGCCGCGGCTCCCGGGAACCCCTTCGGCACCCGCGTCTACAGCTACGGCCACCGCAACCCCCAGGGACTGGCCTGGGACCGCGCCGGCCGCCTGTGGTCGACCGAGATCGGCGCCGAGAAGTGGGACGAACTCAACCTCGTCAAACCGGGCCGGAACTACGGCTGGCCGACCTGTGAGGGCTCCTGCTCCCGCGCCGGGATGACGAACCCGAAGATGGTCTGGGACCCGGACGACGGAGGCGTGCCCGCCCAGGTCGCGATCGTCGACAACGTCATCTACGCCACCACGCTGAGCGGCCACCGGCTGTGGCGCATCCCGATCGACGCCACCGGCCAGGACGTCGGCCACGCGACCGCCTACTACCAGGGCGCCTACGGCCGGCTGCGGGCACTGGCCAAGGTCCCCGGCGCCGACCAGCTCTGGATGGGCACGAGCGACCGCGGCGTCGCCAAGGACCGCCTCCTCAAGGTGACCATCCGGTAGGGACGGCCGGCCGAAGGCTCCCTCCCGACCGGGAGGGCGACACCCCCTTGCAGAAAGGAAGGTACGCACCATGACCGAGACCGCCGAGCGGGCCGAGCAGAACGCCCGCACCCCCGAGGAGACCGAGCGGACCGCCTGGCAGACCCCCGGATACGTGGTCGTCGACACCGCGCTGGAGGTCACCGCCTACTCCCTCAGCGTCCGCTAACCCCGTCATGCTGCTGCAGGTGCTCGGTACCGCGGCCGGCGGCGGCATCCCCCAGTGGAACTGCGCGTGCCCCGGGTGCTCCGGGGCACGCGCCCACCCCGGGCGGCGCCGCCGACACGCCTCACTGGCCGTCCGTGCCGACGAGGGCCGCTGGTACCTCGTCAACGCCACTCCCGACCTCGGCGACCAGATCGAGGACCACCCGGTGCTGCACCCCGGGCCCCGACCCCGGCAGACGCCGGTCGCCGGGGTCGTCCTCACCGACGCCGAACTCGACCACACGCTGGGCATCTGGCGGCTGCGCGAGGCGGACCGCCTGGAGATCCTCGCCACCGCCCCCGTCCGCCAGGCGGTCGAAGGCCGCCTGCGTCTCGGCCCGGTCCTCACCCCGTACACCACGCTGACCTGGCGGGACCTGCCCTGCCCGGGCACCCGGCCGCTCCTCGGCGACACCGGCGGCCCGGCCGGCTCCGGCGTACTGATCAGCGCCGTACCCGTCTCCGGCAAACGCCCGCGCTACGCCGTCGACGCCCCGGCGGACCCCGCCTGGGTCGTCGCGCTGCGCCTGTACGAACCGGCCACCGGCCGGTCCGTCCTGTACGCCCCGGCCGTGGCCGCCTGGTCCGACGCGCTGCACCAGGCCGCGGCCGAGGCCGACTGCGTCATCCTCGACGGCACCTTCTGGGACGAGGAGGAACCCCGCAGCGCCGGCATCTCCCCCCGCACCGCCACCGGCATGGGGCACCTGCCCGTCGACGGGCCGGGCGGCACCGCCCGCATCCTCGCCACGCTGTCCGCACGCTGCCTCTACACCCACCTCAACAACACGAACCCCCTCGTCGACCCCGCGGCGCCGCAGCACAAGCGGCTCGCCCGGCTGGGTCTCGAGGTGGCCGAAGACGGAATGGTGATCGAGCTGTGACCACGACACCCGCCCCGCCGGCGAAGCCCTGGAGCCGCCCCGAGTTCGAGGCCCGCCTGCGCGCGGTGGGCCAGGACCGCTACCACGACCGCCACCCCTTCAACCTCCGCATGCACCAGGGCGACCTCACCCCGCAGGAGGTGCGCTGCTGGATCACCAACCGCTTCCACTACCAGCGCCACATCCCGGTCAAGGACGCGCTGATCCTCGCGAAGCTGGACTCGTCCCTGCTGCGCCGCATGTGGCTGCGCCGGATCGAGGACCACGACGGGCGCGCCGAGGGCGAGGGCGGCATCGAGCGCTGGCTGCGGCTCGGCGAAGCGGCCGGCCTGGACCGCGCGACCCTGCTGTCGGGCGGGACCGTGCTGCCGGGCGTCCGGCTCGCCGTGGAGGGCTACGTCAACTTCTGCCGGCTGCGCTCGCCCCTGGAGGCCGTCGCCGCCTCGCTCACCGAGCTGACCGCTCCCGATCTGATGCGCCTGCGCATCGAGGCGTTCGAGCGCCACTACTCCTGGATCGCCCCCGACGGACTCGCCTACTTCCGCGCCCGCGTCGACCAGGGCCGGCGCGACAGCGCCGAGGCGCTGGACCTCGTCCTGGAGTGGGCCCGGACCCGCGAGGAACAGGAGAAGGCCGTGGCCGCGCTCTCCTTCAAGTGCGACGTGCTGTGGTCGCTGCTCGACGCCGTACAGCAGCACACCGGTCAGCACCGCCTGCCGGAGCCGGTGTGACGCCCCGGCTCGCGGACCCGCCGGCCCCGGCCGACGGGTGGCGCCCCGCGCTCGCCCCCGCGCTGATGCTGCGGCACGACCCCGTGCGCGGTGCGGACCTGCTGGTGCTGCCGGAACGCGTGGTCGTCCTCACCGGACGCGCCGGCGCCGTCGTCGGTCTGTGCGACGGCACCCGGACCGTGTCCGGGATCGTCGGCGAGCTGTCCGCACGCTTCCCCGGCGCGCCGGTGGCCGGCACCGTCCCCGCCTTCCTGGACAGCCTGCGTCAGGAGGGCTGGCTGACGTGAGCGCTCCCGTGACCCCCGCAGCCGCCGTGGCACCCCCGTGGGCCCTGCTCGCCGAACTCACCCACGCCTGCCCGCTGCACTGCCCGTACTGCTCGAACCCCCTGGAGCTGGCCCGCCGTTCCGCCGAGCTGAGCACCGAGGAGTGGACGGACGTCCTGCGTCAGGCCGGTGCGCTGGGCGTCGTGCACACCCACCTCTCCGGCGGCGAGCCGCTGCTCCGGCCCGACCTGGAACAGATCGTGGCCGCCGCCGAGAACGCCGGGATCTACAGCCAGTTGGTCACGAGCGGCACCGGTCTGGACGAGGACCGGCTGGCCGCGCTCATCGCGGCCGGGCTGCGCAGCGTCCAGCTGTCCGTGCAGCACGCCGACCCGCGGGCCGGCGACCGGATCGCCGGACGCCCCTCGTCCTTCGCCGCGAAGGAACGGGCGGCGGCCCTCGTCCGCGGGGCCGGGCTCCCGCTCGGCCTGAACGTCGTACTGCACCGCGACAACCTCGACGCCGTCGACGACCTCATCGACCTGGGCCTGGCCTGGGGAGCGGACCGCGTCGAGCTGGCCAACACCCAGTTCTACGGCTGGGGCCTGCTCAACCGGTCCGCGCTGCTGCCCACCCCCGACCAGCTGTCCCGCGCCCGGGAGACGGTGGAGCGCCGCCGGGAGCGACTGGGCGACCGGATCGACCTGGTCTGGGTGGTCCCCGACTACTTCGACGGCGTGGCCAAGCCCTGCATGGGCGGCTGGGGCGCGGTCTCGCTCACCGTCGCACCGGACGGAACCGTCCTGCCCTGCCCCGCGGCCGCCTCCCTCCCGGACCTCGACCCGCCCAGCGTCCGCGACCACCCCCTCGCCTGGATCTGGGAGCACTCCCCGGCCTTCGGCCGCTACCGCGGCACCGACTGGATGACCGGCCCCTGCAGCGGCTGCCCCCGCCGGGAGGAGGACTTCGGCGGCTGCCGCTGCCAGGCCTTCGCCCTCACCGGCGACGCCACCCGCACCGACCCGGCCTGCGCCCTCTCCCCCGACCACCACCTCGTCCGCGACCTCGTCCACGACCCGGCCGGTGCGGACCGTCCGGAGCCGCCTCCCTACGTCTACCGCCGCCCCGGCGCGGCACCGGTACCGGCACCGGCCCCCGCCGCCGGGGGCCGCGACCCCCTCTGACACCGGTCGGCGAGGCGGAGGCGGTGCCCCGGGGCCCGGCGGCCGGCGCGTCACCGCGCCGGGGCCCGGTCGCCGCGCAGGAACACGGCGCTGGTGACGACCCCGAGGAGGACGATGGCGGCGTTCACCGCGATCGCGACCCTCAGGCCCCCCAGGACGGCCGAGGCCCCGGTGCCCGCCATGGCGGCGGTGACGACGGCGCTCATGACCGGTGTGCCCATGGTGATGCCGACCTGCTGGGTCATGGTGGCGAGGCCGGTGGCCAGACCCTGCTCGCGGTCGGGGAGGCCCGTGGTGGCGGTGACCATGAAGCCGACGATGACCAGCATGTTGCCGACACCGCCGAGGAAGCTGGCGACCAGCATCAGCCACATCCACGAGCGGTCGTCGCCGAGGCCGGCCAGTGCCGCGGTGAACACGGTCTGCAGGAGGCCGCCCACGATCAGCGTCCGCTTGCTGCCGATCCTCCCGATGGCCTTCGGGGCCATGACACCGCCGGTGACCGTTCCCAGGCCGAGGACGCCGAAGGACAGGCCGGCGGCGAGCGCGGAGAAGCCGAGGACGTCCTGCAGGTAGAGGGTCAGCGGGAAGACCAGGGAGCACTCGGTGAGGAACGCGATCAGACCGGCGACGTTGCCCCAGGCCACCGACCGCCTGCCGAGCACGCCGAGCGGCACCAGCGGCGCGGCCACCTTGCGCTCGACGGCGTAGAACACCACGAGCAGCACCACGCCCGCCGCCAGCGACAGCAGGGCCTCCGCCGAACCCCAGCCCTTCTCGCCCGCCTGCGTGAGGCCGAAGACGACGGCCAGCAGGCCGAGGGTGACGCTGACGGCACCGGGCAGGTCCAGCCGGGGACGGTCGTCGGGACGGGATTCCCTGACGACCGTGGGGGCGACGAGCAGTACGACGGCCGCGACGGGCACGTTGATGAAGAACGACCACCGCCACGACAGCAGATCGGTCAGCACACCGCCGAGGACGGCGCCCGTGGTGAAGCCGCCGGACATCAGCGCGCCGTTGAGGCCGAGCGCCTTCTGGCGCAGCGGGCCCTCCGGGAAGGAGGTGGTCATCAGCGACAGCGCGGCGGGAGTCACGGCGGCGGTGGCCAGACCCTGGAGGACGCGGGCCACGATCAGCATCTCCGGGTTCCGCGCCAGCCCGCCCAGGAGCGAGGCCGCGCCCAGGACCACGAGACCGCCGAGGAACAGCCGGCGACGGCCGAACAGGTCGGCGACCCGGCCGAAGAGCAGGGTGAAGCCCGCCGCGCACAGCGCGAACGAGGTGCCGATCCACTGCAGGCGTGACAGCGGGAAGCCCAGATCCTCGCCGATCACCGGCAGCGCCACGTTCAGGATGGCAAAGTCCACGGCCAGCATGAACTGCGTGGCGAGCAGCAGTACCAGCACCAGCCTGAGCCGGGGAGTGAGTACGGCGGGTGCCGCGTCGACGGCGGTGCCGGGTGCGGCACCGGCCGTCTCGGTCTCGGTGACAGACATGACGTCGATCCCTCTTCCTCGTTGGTTCCCGACCCGCGCCGCGCTCCGTCGCGCCACGCGCGGTTACGGGGAAGAGGCTCGTCGGCGCCCGGGTTCGGAGCCAGCACCCTTGCGTGCACAGCCGGCCCGAGGGTGGTCATTTCCTGACCACCCTCACGGCTTTCGGCCGTCGCGACCGGCGGGCATCATGAGAGGCCGACGGTGGCCAGAGCCTGCCGCACTCCGCCGACCTGGAGGCATGAATGGACGCCTCGTCCGAGCTGGGAGACTTCCTCAAGTCGCGCCGCGCCGCGCTGCGCCCCGAGGAGGCCGGCATCGACCCCTACCCGGGCCGCCGCCGCGTCACCGGGCTGCGCCGTGAAGAGCTGGCGACGCTCGCGGGGGTCAGCATCACCCACTACACCCGCCTCGAACAGGGCCGCTCCACCGGTGTCTCCGAGGGCGTGCTGGAGGCGATCGCGCGCACCCTGCGCCTCACCGAGGACGAGACGGCCCACCTGAAGGACCTCGCGCGCCCCGCTGCCGCCTCGTCCCGCCCCGCACCGCCCCGGGTGGCGCACGCCAGTGCCTCGGCCCGGCGGCTGCTGGCGGCCATGACCCACGTACCGGCCGTCATCATGGACCGGCGCAACGACGTCCTCGCGTGGAACCAGCTGGGTCACGCGCTGCTCGCCGGCCACCTGGCGCCCGACAGCCCCGAGACACCCGCCACCCGTCCCAACCTGACCCGGATGCTGTTCCTGGACGAGCAGTACCGGCAGTTGTACGCGAACTGGGACGAGCAGGCCCAACTCGCCGTGGCCAGCCTGCGCCTGGTCGCCGGCCGCCACCCCGACGACCGTGCCCTCGCCGAGCTCGTCGGGCAACTCACCATGAAGAGCGACGAGTTCGCCCGACGCTGGGCCCGGCACCCGGTGCGCACCTGCACCTCCGGGGTGAAGCAGCTGCGTCACCCCCTGGTCGGTGCGCTGGAACTCGGCTTCGAGAACCTCGTCATCCCCGGCACCTCGGGCCAGCGCCTGATCGCCTACACGGCCGAGCCCGGCTCCCCGTCGGAGGCGGCACTGCGGCTCCTGGGCAGCGCGACGGCCCCGGCGGCGCGGGACACGGCGGCGGTACGGCACTCGGTCACCGCTCCGGCGGCCCGCTGAGCCCGGCGGGCACGGACTCCGGCCGCCTCGCCGGGCCGGCCGGGGAGGACGACGTACGAGACGTACGAAGAGACGACGCACAAAGAACCCCCCGACCCACGTTTCCGCAGGTCAGGGGGCTCTTGATTGTGGAGCCTAGGGGAGTCGAACCCCTGACATCCGCCATGCAAAGACGGCGCTCTACCAACTGAGCTAAGGCCCCGGGAAGGAGCGACCGGCCGGAGGAGTCACGCTCCGGCGAGTGCCGCAGACCAGAGTACCGGGTCACCCCCCATATCCCGCAAAAAGATTGGGGGTCCCCGCGGATGACCACTCTCCGTAAGATGCTCGACGTGGTTCGCTACAGCGAACCGCGGTTTTTCAGGGGAAGCGATGGGGAGACGCAATGGACGCCGCACAGCAGGAAGCCACCGCCAGAGCGCGGGAGCTGCAGCGGAACTGGTACGGGGAGCCGCTGGGGGCGCTCTTCCGTAAGCTCATCGACGATCTCGGGCTGAACCAGGCCCGGCTCGCGGCGGTCCTGGGCCTGTCCGCTCCGATGCTCTCGCAGCTGATGAGCGGCCAGCGCGCGAAGATCGGCAATCCCGCGGTGGTCCAGCGGGTGCAGCTGCTGCAGGAGCTGGCGTCCCAGGTGGCCGACGGAAGCGTGAGCGCCGCCGAGGCGACCGAGCGCATGGACGAGATCAAGAAGTCGCAGGGGGGCTCCGTGCTCAGCAACACGACGCACACGACGAACAGTTCGGGTGTGCCCACCGTCAAGCGCGTGGTCCGCGAGATCCAGTCGCTGCTCCGCTCGGTGGCCGCCGCGGGCGACATCATCGAGGCCGCGGACGCCCTCACCCCCAGCCACCCCGAGCTGGCGGAGTTCCTCCGCGTCTACGGCGCCGGCCGTACCTCCGACGCCGTGGCGCACTACCAGTCCCACCAGAACTGACCCCGCCGGCCGGACGCGGGGCCCGGCGGACACGGGGCTCCCGGGGGACTCGGTGCCGGCAGGCATGGCGCTCGCCTCGTGGGTAGGCAGTAGCGAGCGGTACGGGGGCGCGGGAGGTTCACCGGACCAGGGGAGGAGCGGCGGCTGCCATGGGTGAGGTCTTCGCCGGTCGGTACGAGCTGGCCGACCCCATCGGACGGGGAGGCGTGGGCGCCGTCTGGCGTGCCTGGGACCACCGCCGTCGGCGGTA
Source organism: Streptomyces sp. NPDC029151 (assembly GCF_055564315.1). Classification (NCBI taxonomy): domain Bacteria; kingdom Bacillati; phylum Actinomycetota; class Actinomycetes; order Kitasatosporales; family Streptomycetaceae; genus Streptomyces; species Streptomyces sp. NPDC029151. The sequence goes on along the minus strand of NZ_JBVHWQ010000008.1, from coordinate 250,987 downwards.
CGTGGCCGCCAAGGTCCTCCAGCAGCGCGACGCCCACTCCCTCCTCCGCTTCGTCCGCGAGCAGGCCCTGCGCATCGACCACCCGCACGTCCTGGCCCCGGCCAGCTGGGCCGCCGACGACGACCAGGTGCTGTTCACCATGGACCTGGTCGCCGGCGGCTCCCTCGTCCACCTGGTCGGCGACTACGGCCCCCTCCCGCCGGCGTACGTGTGCACCCTGCTCGACCAGCTGCTGTCCGGGCTCGCCGCCGTCCACGCGGAGGACGTGGTCCACCGGGACATCAAGCCCGCCAACCTGCTCCTGGAGGCCACCGGCACCGGCCGGCCGCGGCTGAGGCTGTCCGACTTCGGCATCGCCATGCGGCTCGGCGAACCCCGGCTGACGGAGACCAACCTCGTGGTGGGCACGCCCGGTTACCTCGCCCCCGAGCAGGTCATGGGCGCCGACCCCGACTTCCCGGCCGACCTGTTCGCCGTCGGCCTGGTCGCCCTGTACCTCCTACAGGGAGCCAAGCCCGACGCCCACGCGATCGTGCAGTACTTCCTGGAACACGGGACGCCCGGGCCGCCCCACGGTGTACCGGAACCCCTCTGGCAGGTCATCGCGTCGCTGCTCCAGCCGGACCCCGTGGACCGGTTCCGTACCGCCACCGGGGCACGCAAGGCGCTGGCCGCCGCGGCGGAGCTGCTGCCGGAGCCCGGCCCCGACGACGAACTCATCGAGATCTTCGACCAGCTCGGCCCGCTGCCCCCCGGTTTCGGCCCCGACGGTCCCCTCCGGCAGGCCTCCGGCGTGGCCCTGGAGCTGGTCCCCGGCGGTACGCCGTCCCCGGCCGCCGAGACGACCGGCACCGGCTCCCTCTCCGACACCGGCAGCTTCCGGCTGCCCCCTCCCCGGCAGACCGGACGGCTCCGGCAGCGCCCGGAGCCCCTGCACCCCTCGCCCTCGCCCTCGCCCTCGCCCTCGCCCTCGCCCTCCGCGTCGTACCCCCCTGCCGACCCCCGCGTCGACACCGGCACCGCCGCGTACACCGCCCGCGATCCCCAGGCACCCCCGCCCTCCGCACCCCCGCCGCCCACGGCCACGCCCCCGCCCGCAGCACGCGCCCGCGGCCGCCGGGCCCGGCGCGCGGCCCGTCGGCCGGGACCCCCGGCCAGGGCCGCGATCCCGATCCTGCTGCTGGCGCTGGTCTGCTACGCGGTGGGCTTCTGGGCGCTGGCCCGGGTGTGAGCCCGGCGGGCCGCCACCGTCCACCCGCCGAGGAGCAGGAGCAGGGCGGTGCCCGTGCCGAGCCCGCCGACGGCGACCAGCAGCATCACCCGGTGACCGGCACCGGGACCGGTGTCCCCGGTGAGCGCGGCCTCCCGGTCCTCCTCGGTGACCGTGAAGACGCCGTCCGGCACGGGCCGGCCGGCGTACGCCGGTCCCGCCTGGGCCCGGCCGTCCACCCGGACCCGCAGGGTCACCTCGAACGGCCCTTTCCCGAACGCGCCGGTCAGCTGGGTGCCGAGGCTCACGGCCAGGTAGTACGCGCCGGCGAAGCGGACGGAGGTGACGCCGGCGGCCACGGCGTAGCGGTTGGTGTACTCCACCGGCGGCAGCGGTGCCAGGGCGACGGACTTCGGGGCGCCGGTGTAGCCGAGGGAGGCGCCCTCGACGTAGCCGCGCACGGGGTTGTAGAGGGAGAGGTCGAGGGCCCCGCCGGCGTAGCCGTGGCCCGGGGCGCCGGCCAGCTCGGCGGAGGCGTGCAGCCGCCGGCCCCAGTCCAGCGGCACCTTGTAGAACCGGGTCTCGCCGGGAGTGAGGGTGGTCCGCCAGACGCCCTGCCCCAGCGCGCGGGCGGTGGCGAACCCGGTGCCGCCGGAGCGGTCGCGGGGGGTGCCGGTGAGGGGGTCCGGGGTGGCGGAGTCCCAGCCGCGCGGCGCGGTGGTGGGGCCGGCCGCGGTGAGGCCCGGTTCGGTGGCGGGCGCGATCTCCAGGTCCCACCGCCCCGAGGCGGCCGCCGTACCGGAACCCTCGGCGTCGAGGCGTTCGACCAGCAGGTAGTACGTGCCCGCGCCCTGGCACAGGGCCCTGCCGGCCTCGCGCTGTCCCAGCGCGGTGACCGGGCGCGGGCTGAGCCCGGCGCCGAAGCGTGCGGAGGCGTAGGAGCAGGAGGTGCCGTCGGCGTCCCGGACCGAGACCCGGATGCCGTCGGTGGCGGAGACCGAGGCGTCCGCGGGCGGTACGGCGGTGACGGGGACGTACGCGGTGTCCGCGGCGGGGAGCCGCAGGCGGTACAGGAGCCGGCCGCGCGGGGGCAGGGAGCTGCGGTAGGCGTGGCCGGGGTCCAGCAGGGCGGCGTCCGCGGTGCGCTCCGCACCCTCGACGGTCCGGGCGCCGGGCGCGAAGGCGTACGACCCCGGGTGCGCGTCGGCGTCGGCGGCCGCCGCGGCGGCCGCCGGGGCGCGGGGCGGCAGGACGAGGGCGCCGGTCAGCGCCAGCAGCGCGGCCGCGGCGCGTCGGAGGGCCACGGCGTACCGCCCGGCCGGGACACGGGGGGTGGTGTCCGGGGCCCGCGCGGCCCGCCGCCCCGCCCACGTCGCCGTACCCCCTCGCGCCCGCACGCGCCACCACCCCCAGTCGTCGGACGGCCGCACCGTGCCGCAGGCCCCATCCTGCCCCGGGCGCCGCTCCGCCATCCGGGCAACGCGGACGCCTGTCCGAAACGCCCGGCGGGATCCGGCACCCCCGCGCGTCCTCCTAACGCGGCCGCCCGGGCCCCGCAACCCGGGAGAACGCGAAACCCCGACCGCTCAGGCGGCCGGGGTCGGTTCAGCTCGGGTACAGGGGACTCACGAACCCGTGGGCACGGAGTCAGTCGCCTCCGTCCACAGGTCCTGCTCGGCGCGATCCGCCTGGATCTGCCGGTACACGAGGAGCCCGCCGATGGCGGCCAGTGCGACCAGGAGCAGCTTCTTCACCGCGCGACCTCGTCTTTCCTTGACGTAGGGGACCTCTGGCGCCCGACTATACACACCGACCGATATCGATCGGTGACCTGCGTCGGGCCCCAACTCCCGCCCGGGCGCGGCGCGGAACCTCTCCGGCCCTGTGCGTCCATACGAGTGGTGTTGATCTGAACATCGACGCGCCACGGGCGTCGGTCCACCACTTCGCGACCCTCATACACATCATGAGGAAAGTACGCAAATCGCCCGACCCGAAAGTGAGGGGCCATGGCCCGGAACAAGGTCATGAAGCTGTGGACCGCCATCGTCACCGCCTTCCTCGCGCTGTGCACGGCGCTCGGACTCGTCACCGCCGCCACCGCGCCCGCCGCCGCGGCCGGTCCGCGCACCGAGAGCCCCCGCACCGACACCGCGCAGCGCACGGCCCCGACGATCCCGGCGGCACGCCACTGGGCCTGGTCCCACGGCAGGGCCCTGCCCCCCACGATGAAGCAGCGGATCCGGGCCGAGGCCCACGGGAAGACGCCGGGCTGCCGCCACCGCCCGACCGCCGAGACCCAGTCCCCGTCCGAGACCGCGGCCCACGAGGACGCCTCCGACCCCTCGGACCCCGCCGACCCCGCGCGCCGCCTCGACTGCTGAGCCTCCCCCACCGCAGTACCGCAACGTCTCGACCCACGGCGACTTGCGTACGCACCAGTCGACACGAACAGACCCCCGGCCGGGCCAGGCCGGGGGTCTCGCGCTGTTCCGGCGCCCGGTACGACATGCTCGTACGGCCTCGCGGCACACGCGGACCCTCGCGGGGCATCGCGCGGAACACCAGACGTACGACCCGGAAAGGTGGTGAGCGCTGCCGTGAACCGGCGCGTCACCGTAGTCACCGCTGTCCACGCCCCCTCCGCCCGGTTCCTGCCGGACGCGTACGCGTCCCTGTGCGCGCAGCGGCTGCCCGCCGGCTGGGAGTGGGAGTGGGTCGTGCAGGAGGACGGCACGACGGACGCGGTCCGGCCCCACGTCCCGGACGACGCCCGGGTGTCCTTCCGCCAGGGCCGGCCGGGCGGGCCCGGGGTCGCCCGGACCATCGCGCTGGCACGGGCCGGGGGCACGTACGTCAAGGTGCTGGACGCCGACGACCAGCTCACGCCGGGCGCGCTCGCCCGGGACCTCGCCGTGCTGGAGGCGCAGCCCACCGTCGGCTGGGCCACGTCCCGCGTGCTCGACCTGCTGCCCGACGGCTCCACGGCCGGTTTCCCCGGGGACCCCGACGAGGGCCCGATCGAGCGCGGCAGCGTCCTCGCACAGTGGAAGCGGAACGACTTCCTCGCCCCGGTGCACCCGGCGAGCCTGTGCGTGCGCCGGGAGCTCCTCACCGCCCTGGGCGGCTGGATGGCGCTGCCGGCCTCCGAGGACACCGGTCTGCTGCTGGCGCTGGACGCGGTGAGCCGCGGCTGGTTCTCGGCACGGACCGGGCTGCTGTACCGCAAGTGGGCGGGGCAGGTCACGGGGCAGGCCGCGCACGTCGATCCCGCCGAGCGCGCGGCCCGCGCGGCGGTCGCCGAGGACCGGGCCCGTGCGCTCGCCGCCTTCGGCTGGAGCTACCCGCCCGCGGCCACCGCCACCAGGACCGCGTGAGTCACCCGCCGAGGGCGATCGCCTGCGAGGGGCACCTCTCGGCCGCCTCCCGCATCTCCTCCCGCACCCGCGGGTCGTCGGCCGCCTCCGCCGCGCCGGGCCGGACGACGCCGTATCCGTCCTCGAACGCGAACACGGCCGGAGCCCGGTGCGCGCACTCGGCGGAGCCGTAGCACAGGGAGCGGTCGACGGAGACCTTCATGCGTCCTCCAGTCGTGCAGTCGTGGGCGGTGACCTCCAGGACGTCACTGCCCGGCCGCACGCCCGCCGAACCGGCCCGCCGGCGGCCAGGGCCTTCCCCGGTGCCTAGTCCTGACGGCTTCCGGCCGCCGCGAGCCAGTGGGCCACCCGGCGGACCGTCGGCTCGTCCAGCCGGTCGGCCAGGGCGCGGACCGCCTCGCCGTCCTCGGGGCCCAGGTCGTACAGGCCCGCCTTGCCCAGTCCGGCCATGAGCACCTGGTGCCGGCGGTCCGTCATGCGCTCCGCCAGCCGGGCCGGCTCCGGGGCGTCCGGGGGGCCGGGTGCGGGGCGGCGCGGTGCGGAGGCGGGGGCCGTGGCGTACGGGGGGTCGAACAGGCGCCAGGCGCCGTTCTCGGGGCCCCAGAGCGCAACCGTCACCTCACCCCCGCGGGCCCGCACGGTGCGGGTCATGTCCCCGACGGCGTACCGCACCGGCCCCTGGTACGGGGACTCCGCGCCCACTGTCCAGATGTCCCGGGCGGCCTCGTGGAACATCGCGACCCAGCGCGGTTCACCGGGTGGCCGCGGGCACCGGGGACGCTGCTTCTCCATGTCACTCACCCCTTCGGGACGACCCTGCGGGAACGACCGGGGAGGCGACGGTAGCTGACAGACCGTCAGATATCCAGCGGTCGCGGGTACACGGGCGGGTTCCCGGCCCGCCCGGCACCGGTCCCTCCCCTCGTGGGGACCGGTGCCGGGCGGTGCGGGGCGATCGACCCGCGCCATGTCGGCGCGGCACGGGTCGAAGGACGGGGGCCGCCGAAACACGGAGGCCCGGCTTCCGGAGCTTCCGGCGGTGCGCACCGGCTCATCCGCCGGGCGCGGCACGAGGTGACCGACGATGACCGAGAACGTTCGGCGCCATGGGCTGTCTCTCCGAGCGCTGTGCCGGTGGCCTGTCCGGACGGTAGGTGACGGGTCCGCTACGGGGTTCGGATCCTGCCATCTGTCGCCTCCGCAGAGGAGGTTCCGGTCTTTCGCCCAGTCCTTCACCGCAGGTCAGCCGTATAAGGTGAGTTTTCCGGTCCGGACGTCCACACGCGCTGGAGAGTAAGGGGTGGGACCTTGAGTTCCGACTCAGGGGCACGCACAGCCTTCGCCGAGCGCCTCGCGCTGCTGTACAAGGAGGCCGGAAATCCTCCCCTGAAGAGCGTTGCCGAGGCGGTCGTACGACTGCAGAGGACGGACGAGCGCGGCCGGCCCGTGCGGGTGTCGGCACAGCGGATCAGCGACTGGCGCCGGGCCAGGAACGTACCGGCCCAGTTCGCCGCCCTCGCGGCCGTCCTGCAGATCCTGATCCCGGAGGCGCGGCGGCTGCGGCCCGCTCCGGTCTCCGCCGGCCTGTACGACCTCGCCCACTGGCAGCGGCTGTGGGAACTGGCGGTGGCCGGGCCGGCCGCCGACCGGCCCGCGCCGCCCTCGGAGGAGAACCGGCGGCCACCGGCCCAGGCCCCGCCGGTCGCCGGCGGCGTGTGCCCCTACCGGGGCCTGGCCCCGTACCGGCGGGAGGACGCCCGCTGGTTCTTCGGCCGTGAACGCAGCACGAACGCCCTCGTCTCCCAGCTCCGCGCGGCCGAGCGGTCGGGCGGGCTGGTGATGCTGGTCGGCGCCTCCGGAGCGGGAAAGTCCTCCCTGCTCAACGCCGGCCTGGTCCCGGCGATCCGCGGCGGCGCCCTCTCCTCCCAGGCCCCCGGGAACTCCCCGTCCCCCCAGGCCTCCCACGGCTCCCACGGTTCTCAGGCCTCTCACCGTCCTCAGGCCTCCGACGCTCTCCAGGCCTCCCCCTCACCCGAGTCCCCGGACTCGCCGGTTCCAGCGACCGTTCCCGCGCCCGCGCCCCTCGACTCGGCCGCCGGCGCGACCGCCGACTCCGCCGCCGGCCTCCCGCCCGGCCCCGCGTCCCCCGCCGACCCGCCCGACCCCGTCCTGCAGCTCGTCCCCGGTGCCGATCCGCTCGGCGAGCTGGTGCGCCGGGTCCCGGAGCTGGCCGCCGTCGCCGCCGAGGCGCGCAGGGCCGAGCGGGCGGCCTCGCGGAACCCGGCGCTGCCCGGCGGCGACGCTCCCCACCTGGCCCGCGCCGTGCGCGAGGCGGTCGCGGACTGGGCGGGCCGTGCCGCCGGCCCGGACATCCGGCCGGTCGTCATCGTGGACCAGTTCGAGGAGGCGTTCACCCTCTGCGCCGACGAGGCGGACCGCCGTACCTTCGTCCAGCTCCTGCACGCGGCCTGCACCCCGCCCGCCGGCTCCCCCGGACCCGCCCCCGTGCAGGTCGTCCTCGGCATCCGCGCCGACTTCTACGAGCAGTGCCTCGGCTACCCGGAACTGGCCGACGCGCTCCAGCACCGGCACATGGTGCTCGGCCCGCTGACCAGCACCGAACTGCGCGAGGCGGTGACCGGGCCGGCCAAGGCGGTGGGCCTTGAACTGGAGCCGGGGCTCGCCGAGCTGATCGTGCGCGAGGTCAGCGCCGACGGCCCGCGCGGCGCGCACGACGCGGGCGTGCTCCCGCTGCTGTCGCACGCGCTGCTGGCCACCTGGCAGCGCCGGAAGGCCGGGCGGCTGACACTGGCCGGCTACCGCGCGGCCGGCGGGATCCAGGGTGCGGTCGCCGCGACCGCCGAGCGGGCCTGGTCCGGGCTGGACCCGGCGGCCCGGACCGCCGCCCGGCTGCTCCTGCTGCGGCTGGTCCGGCTCGGCGAGGACACCCAGGCCACCCGCCGGCGCGGCACCCGGCGTCAGCTGGCGGAGGAGTCGGCCGACCCCGGCAAGACGGAGGAGTCGCTGGAGGCCCTGGTCCGGGCCCGGCTGGTGACGCTGGACGCGGACACCGTGGAGATCACCCACGAGGCCCTGCTGCACGCCTGGCCCCGGCTGCGGCACTGGATCGACGAGGGCCGCGGCGACCACCTGCTGCGCCAGCGCCTCGAGGAGGACGGCCGGGCCTGGGAGGACTCCGGCCGGGACAGCTCGCTGCTGTACCGGGGGTCCCGGCTGGAACAGGCCCGCAGCTGGGCCCGGTCGGCCGGGGACACCTACCTGACCCGCAGCGCGGTGGAGTTCCTGGCCGCCTCGGTACGGCTGCGCAAGCGCACGGTGTGGCTGAGCCGGGCCGCGGTGGCGGCGCTGGTGGCGCTGGCCGTGCTCGCCGCCGGCTCCGCGGTGATCGCCTGGAAGCAGCGCGACGACGCCGTGTTCGCGCAGGTCCTCGCCGAGGCCGACCGGGTGCAGCACACGGATCCGTCGCTGGCCGCCCAGCTCGATCTGGTCGCGCACCGGCTGCGGCCCGGGGACGAGGGCACGTACAGCCGCCTGATCTCGATCGTGAACGCGCCGCTGGCCACCCCGCTGTCCGGCCACACCGGTGCCGTCTACCTCACCTCGTTCAGCCCGGACGGCCGCACCCTGGCCACGGCCGGCTACGACCGCACGGTCCGGCTGTGGGACGTCCGGGACCCGCACCGCCCGGCCCCGCTCGGGAGGCCGCTCACCGCGCACACCAGCTGGGTGAGCAGTGCCGTCTTCAGCCCGGACGGACACACCCTGGCCTCCGCCGGGGACGACGGCACGATCCTGCTGTGGGACGTCACCGACCCCGCGCGCCCGGTTCCGCTCGGCCGGCCCCTCACCGGCCACAAGGGAACGATCTACCTGGTCGCCTTCAGCCCGGACGGCCGCACCCTGGCCTCCGCCGGCGAGGACCACACCGTGCGCCTGTGGAACGTGGCCGACCCGCGCCGGCCGAAGGCCGCCGGGACGCTGCGCGGACACGGCGCCGCGGTGCGCTGTGTGGCGTTCAGCCCCGACGGGCGCACCCTCGCGGCGGGCGGTGACGACGAGAGGATCCTGCTCTGGGACACCTCCGCCCCCGGCCGCCCCCGGCGCATCCCCGCGGCCCTGACCGGCCACACGGACCTCGTGCACTCGGTGGCCTTCAGCCCCGACGGACGCACCCTCGCCAGCGGCAGCGCGGACGACACCATCCGGCTGTGGAACCTGCGGGACCCGGCGCACCCGTCCCCACTCGGCTCACCGCTGACCGGGCACACCGGCCCCATCTGGTCCGTGGCCTTCAGCCCCGACGGCGGCAGACTCGCCGCCGCCAGCGCGGACAGCACGGCCAGCCTGTGGAACGTCAGCGACCCCGCCTCCCCCTCCCAGGTCGGCGAGCCGCTGGCCGGCAGCAGCGGCGAGATGTACGCGCTCGGCTTCAGCCCGGACGGCCGTACCCTCGCCACCGGCAGCGGTGACGGCAAGGCGCGGCTGTGGTCGCTGCCGACCTCGGACATGATCGGGCGCAGCGGTGCGTTCCGCCCGGACGGGAAGGTGCTCGCCACCGCCTCGCGCGACGGCAGGGTCCGGCTGTGGGACGTGGCCGCTCCCGGCCGGCCCGTGGCGCTGGGCCCGCCGTTCATGCGGACCGACGGCGGCAACCGTTCGATGGCGTTCTCCCCCGACGGCCGCACCCTCGCCGTACTGAACGGCATGAGCACGCTGTACCTGTGGAACGTCACCGACCCGTCCCACCCGGTCCGCGCCGCCTCCCTGGCCCTGCGCACCCGCTTCGCCGGCCCCCGCACGCTGGCGTACAGCCCGGACGGGAAGGTGCTCGCCACGGCCTACGACGACCGCACCATCCAGCTGTGGAACGTCACCGACCCCGACCGCGCCACCCCGCTCGGCAAGCCCCTCACCGGCCACCGCGGCTACGTCAACGCCCTCGCCTTCGGCCCGGACGGGCACACCCTGGCCAGCGGCAGCGCGGACCGCACCATCCGGCTGTGGAACGTCACCGTGCCCGCCCGCGCCGTCCCGCTCGGACGGCCGCTCCCGGCCCACTCCGGCCCGGTCAACGCGCTCGCCTTCAGCCCGGACGGGCACACCCTGGCCAGCGGCGGCGACGACGACACGGTCCGCCTGTGGAACGTCACCGACCCCGTCGCGGCGAGCGCCCTGGGCGACCCGCTCACCGGACACACCGAGGCGGTCACCTCCCTGACGTTCAGCCCCGGGGGCGACACGCTGGCCAGCGGAGGCAACGACAACACGGTCCGCCTGTGGAACGTCACCGACCCCGCCGGCGCCACCTCGATCGGCCAGTCGATGAGCCCGAACGCCACGACGGGCACCTTCCTCGCCTTCAGCCCCACCCGCCATGTCCTCGGCGTCTCCAGCGGCACCGACACGGTCCGCCTGTGGAGCCTGGACGACGACGCGGCGATCCGGCACATCTGCGCGGTGACCCGGGGCGTCCTGACCCCGCGCCGCTGGCACGAGTACCTGCCCCGCCTCTCCTACGACCCCCCGTGCGGTCGATGATCGGCCAACATCCCTGTTTCCCGCCGGACTTGGCCCCACGGAACGGTCAACCTTGTTACCCTTGGCCATAGCCCGATCGCTGGTGCATCCCCCGTCGCCAGCGGTCGGGCCTTTTCTCATGCCTTGTCGCCGACGTCCTCGGCCTGGGGCCGTTGGCCGAGGACGCAGAACTCGTTGCCCTCCGGATCCGCCATGACCACCCACGACTGCTCGCCCTGGCCGATGTCGACCCGCTTGGCGCCCAGAGCCTCCAGGCGGGCCACCTCGGCGGCCTGGTCGTCGGGCCGGAAGTCGAGATGCAGCCGGCTCTTGGACTTCCTGGCCTCGTCGAGCCGGACGAAGTCCAGCCCGGGCAGGCGGTCCGGCGCCGGACGGATCTCGAACTCGTCGTCAGAGGAGTAGACGACGACCCACCCCAGGGCCTCGGCCCACCACTGCCCGAGAGCCACCGGATCCGCCGAGTGGACGATTACCTGTTCCCATTCCAAGGTCATCCGCCGATCGTAGGGCGCCCGGGGAAAAGCACAACGGCTTTTCCCCGGAAGCCGTCGGCGGGGGCTCAGGAGAGGGCGGCGGCGTCCACGGTCTCGTGTATCCGCAGCACGGAGTCGGTTCCGGTGATCGCGAACAGCCGCCGGAGCTGCGCCTGCGGCGCGGCCACCCGCAGGGTGCCCGTGTGGTGGGCGAGGATCAGCAGATTGAGGAACGACGAGTCCGCGAAGTCGACGCCGGAGGCGTCCAGGATCACCTTCGGGTGGTTCCTGACGGCCGCGTCCAGCGACTCCGCCAGGGACGGGACCGAGTGCAGGTCGTAGCTCCCGTGGGCGGCGACGACCCAGGCGCCGTGCCGTTCGTACTGACGCAACGCGGTCACCGGCCCGGCCTCACCGGCGTCGTCCGGCCCCTGCTTCCCGCCGGCGCCACTTGTGAGCGTCGGCATGACGGCTTCGTCCCAGGACACCTTCGGGGCTCCTTCCGTGGCGCTTCGACGCGGAGCACGTCAACAGTTACCGGAAAAGTATGTCACGTATCTGTGTTCGGCAATGGTGGGCCCCTAAAATACGGGTCATGGTTGGAGTGCCCGAACCTCACCGGGGATGGACGTTCATCACGAGCCACGCACGTGTACTGGCAGCCATCGCCGACAACCCGAACGCCCGGATCCGCGACATCGCTGCCCGCTGCAGGCTCACGGAGCGCGCGGTCCAGCGCATCATTTCCGATCTCGAGGACGACGGTTACCTCTCCCACACGCGCGACGGGCGGACGAACACCTACCGCATCGAGCCGGACAAGGTCCTGCGCCATCCCGCGGAAGCCGGCCTGTCCGTGGCCTCCCTGCTGTCCCTGCTCGTGCAGGACGAGACCGACCGGGGCAAGGCACCGGGGGCGATCACGGCGCGTACCTCCTCGACCCGCCCCTGACCCGGGCTCACCGCGGCCGGGGCTCGGCGAGGAGGCTCCACCGGCCCCGTGCCCGTCCCGCCGCATCGCCGGGCACCCGGGAGGTCCGCTCCCCGGCCGATGCCGACCGTGAACGCCGAAGACCCCCAGCCGGTACCGACTGGGGGTCTTCGTATTGGTGGGGCTAACAGGATTTGAACCTGTGGCCTCATCCTTATCAGGGATGCGCTCTAACCAACTGAGCTATAGCCCCGCCGCGCTCTGCGGTGTGTGTCCCGCGCGCTGACTCCTGAAGATTAGCGCACGACCGGCTCAGTCCCAAAATCGGTTGCCGGGGGGCCGTCGGAACGCCGCTGGTCCGGGGGTCACTCGTCCTCGGCCAGCGTCAGCTCGACGCCGCCCACGAAGCCCGCCGAGAGGTTGTAGATGAACGCGCCGAGCGTCGCCAGCGCGGTGGCCAGGACCACGTCGATGACCGCGATGATCGTCGTGAAGGTCAGGACGTGGGGGAGCGACAGGAACGCCTGGAGGTCGAAGCCGTTCGCCTCGTTCGAGCCCGTCGCCTCCGAGATCGTGCCGCCGACCGTCGAGAACACGCCCATCGCGTCCAGGACCATCCACAGCACCGCCGAGGCGACGATCGTGCAGATGCCGAACGCGATCGACAGCAGGAAGCTGACCTTCATCACCGACCACGGGTCGGCCTTGGCCACCCGCAGCCGCGCCTTGCGGGTCCGCGGGGCCGTCGGCCGCACCCCCGTACGCGGCTTGCGCACCGCGCCGGCGGGCGCCTGCGCCGGATAGGCCTGCGGCGGGTGGTAGGGCCCGGCGGGCTCCTCCGCGTGCCGCTCGCCGGGAAGCGGCGACGCCGAGCCTCGGGTGTCCGCCACGGTTCCCCCCTGGGATTCCTGCTGGGATTCCTGCGTGCCGGAGGACTCCGCCACGGAAGCCTTCACCGGCTTCAGGTTGGTCGTGTGCGGGTCGCTCGCGCTCCCCGCACGCGCGGCGGAGCCACGGCCGCCGCCGTCCGTTTCCGTACCCGTCGAGGTACCGGCCGATCCGGCGCCCGTGGCTCCGCTCACGATGACTCACTCCTCGTGCTACTCGGCCGAGGGTGCCTCACCCTCGTCCGTACCGGTGGTCGCGGCGTCCTCGGCGGTCTCGTCCACGGCCACATCGCCGTCGACCTCCTCCGCCTCGCGCCCCGCCTCGGCGTTACGTGCGATACCGACCACGGCATCGCGCTTGCCCAGGTTGATCAGTTGGACGCCCATGGTGTCACGGCCCGTCTCCCTGACCTCGTTGACTCGCGTACGAATCACACCGCCGGAGAGGGTGATCGCGAGGATCTCGTCGTGCTCCTCGACAATCAGCGCGCCGACGAGCGAACCACGGTCCTCCACGATCTTGGCGGCCTTGATGCCGAGGCCACCGCGACCCTGGACGCGGTACTCGTCGACGGCGGTCCGCTTCGCGTACCCACCGTCGGTGGCAGTGAACACGAACGTACCGGGTCGCACCACATTCATCGAGAGAAGCTCGTCGCCCTCCCGGAAACTCATCCCCTTGACGCCGGAGGTGGCCCGGCCCATCGGGCGGAGCGAGTCGTCCGAGGCGGTGAACCGGATCGACTGTGCCTTCTTGCTGACCAGAAGGAGATCGTCGTCGGCCGACACCAGCTCGGCGCCGATCAGTTCGTCGTCCGTGCCGTCCTCCCGCTCGCGCAGGTTGATGGCGATGACACCGCCGGAGCGGGGCGAATCGTAATCCTTCAGAGGCGTCTTCTTGACCAGCCCGGACTTGGTGGCCAGCACCAGGTAGGGCGCCGCCTCGTAGTCACGGATGGCGAGGATCTCCGCGATCGCCTCGTCCGGCTGGAAGGCGAGCAGGTTCGCCACGTGCTGGCCGCGCGCGTCCCGGCCGGCCTCCGGCAGCTCGTACGCCTTCGCCCGGTACACCCGGCCCTTGTTGGTGAAGAACAGCAGCCAGTGGTGCGTGGTGGAGACGAAGAAGTGGTCGACGATGTCGTCTTCCTTCAGCTTCGTACCGCGCACGCCCTTGCCGCCGCGCTTCTGCGCCCGGTAGTCGTCCGTCTTCGTCCGCTTGACGTAGCCGCCGCGCGTGACGGTGACGACGATGTCCTCCTCGGCGATCAGGTCCTCGATGGACATGTCGCCCTCGTACGGGATCAGCTTGGTCTGGCGGTCGTCGCCGTACTTCTCGACGATCGCCGCCAGCTCCTCGCTGACGATCCCGCGCTGGCGGACCGGCGAGGCGAGGATCTCGTTGTACTCGTTGATCTTCGCCTGGAGTTCGTCGTGCTCCTGGACGATCTTCTGCCGCTCCAGGGCAGCCAGCCGCCGCAGCTGCATCTCCAGGATCGCGTTGGCCTGGATCTCGTCGATCTCCAGCAGCTCCATCAGGCCCGTGCGCGCCACGTCGACGGTGTCACTGCGCCGGATCAGGGCGATGACCTCGTCGATGGCGTCCAGGGCCTTCAGCAGACCGCGCAGGATGTGCGCCCGCTCCTCGGCCTTGCGCAGCCGGAACTTCGTCCGGCGGACGATGACCTCGATCTGGTGCGTCACCCAGTGGCGGATGAACGCGTCCAGGGACAGCGTGCGCGGCACACCGTCGACCAGCGCCAGCATGTTGGCGCCGAAGTTCGTCTGCAGGTCGGTGTGCTTGTACAGGTTGTTCAGCACGACCTTGGCGACCGCGTCCCGCTTCAGGACGATCACCAGGCGCTGGCCCGTACGGGACGACGTCTCGTCGCGGACGTCCGCGATCCCGCCGATCCTGCCGTCCTTCACCAGGTCGGCGATCTTCTGCGCCAGGTTGTCCGGGTTCACCTGGTACGGCAGCTCGGTCACCACCAGGCACTGCCGGCCCTGGATCTCCTCGACCTCGACCACCGCGCGCATCGTGATGGAGCCGCGCCCGGTGCGGTACGCCTCCTCGATGCCCTTGCGGCCCACGACCAGCGCGCCGGTCGGGAAGTCCGGGCCCTTGATGCGCTCCATGAGCGCGTCCAGCAGCTCCTCGTGGGAGACCTCGGGGTTCTCCAGGTACCACTGGGCGCCGGCCGCGACCTCGCGCAGGTTGTGCGGCGGGATGTTGGTCGCCATACCGACCGCGATACCGGCCGAGCCGTTGATCAGCAGGTTCGGGAAGCGGGCCGGCAGGACGGTCGGCTCCTGGGAGCGGCCGTCGTAGTTGTCCGTGAAGTCGACGGTCTCCTCGTCGATGTCCCGGACCATCTCCATCGACAGCGGCGCCATCTTGCACTCGGTGTAGCGCATCGCCGCCGCCGGGTCGTTGCCCGGGGAGCCGAAGTTGCCGTTGGAGTCCACCAGCGGCATCCGCATCGACCACGGCTGGGCGAGGCGCACCAGCGCGTCGTAGATCGAGGAGTCGCCGTGCGGGTGGTAGTTGCCCATGACGTCGCCGACGACACGGGCGCACTTGTAGAAACCGCGCTCGGGGCGGTAGCCGCCGTCGTACATCGCGTACAGCACACGGCGGTGGACGGGCTTGAGGCCGTCCCGGACGTCGGGCAGCGCGCGGGACACGATGACGGACATCGCGTAGTCGAGGTACGAGCGCTGCATCTCCGTCTCGAGCCCGACGGGCTCGACACGCATCGCGAGTTCGCCGCCCTCTTCAGGGGTGACGGGAGTGTTCTCGTCGGCCATTGCTGGTGAAGATCCTTCCTGGTGCGGTCAGCTGAGACCGACTCAGATGTCGAGGAAGCGGACGTCCTTGGCGTTGCGCTGGATGAACTGGCGCCGGGCCTCGACGTCCTCGCCCATCAGGACCGAGAACAGGTCGTCGGCCTGCGCGGCGTCGTCCAGGGTGACCTGGCCGAGAACGCGGTGCTCCTGGTCCATCGTGGTCACGCGCAGCTCCTCGGCGTTCATCTCGCCGAGGCCCTTGAAGCGCTGGATCGAGTCCTCGCGGACCCGCTTGCCGCGCTGCCGGCCCATCTCGATCAGCGCGTCGCGCTCGCGGTCCGAGTAGGCGTACTCCACGTCGTCCCGGCCCCACTTGATCTTGTACAGCGGGGGACGGGACAGGTACACGTGCCCGGCCTCGACCAGCGGCCGCATGAAGCGGAACAGGAAGGTCAGCAGCAGGGTGCTGATGTGCTGGCCGTCGACGTCGGCGTCCGCCATCAGGATGATCTTGTGGTAGCGGAGCTTCTCGATGTCGAAGTCCTCGTGCACACCCGTGCCGAAGGCCGAGATCAGCGCCTGGATCTCCTGGTTCTGCAGGATCTTGTCGATCCGCGCCTTCTCCACGTTGAGGATCTTGCCGCGGATCGGGAGGATCGCCTGGTACTGCGGGTTCCGGCCGGACTTGGCCGAGCCGCCGGCGGAGTCGCCCTCGACGATGAAGATCTCGCACTTGGCCGGGTCGTTGGACTGGCAGTCGGCCAGCTTGCCCGGCAGCGACGCCGTCTCCAGCAGACCCTTGCGCCGCGTCAGGTCGCGCGCCTTGCGGGCCGCCACGCGCGCGGTGGCCGCCTGGATGCCCTTGCGGACGATGTCCGCGGCCTCGACCGGGTTGCGGTCCAGCCAGTCGTTGAGGTGCTCGTAGACCGCCTTCTGCACGAAGGTCTTGGCCTCCGTGTTGCCCAGCTTGGTCTTCGTCTGGCCCTCGAACTGCGGCTCGCTCAGCTTGACCGAGATGATCGCCGTCAGACCCTCACGGATGTCGTCACCGGTGAGGTTGTCGTCCTTCTCACGGAGCAGCTTCTTGTCGCGCGCGTACTTGTTGATCAGCGACGTCAGCGCGGCCCGGAAGCCCTCCTCGTGCGTACCGCCCTCGTGGGTGTGGATGATGTTCGCGAAGGAGTACACACCCTCGCTGTAGCCACTGTTCCACTGCATGGCGACCTCGAGGGACAGGCTCTTGTCCCTGTCCTCCGCCTCCAGCGAGACGACCGTCGGGTGAACCGCCTCGCCCTTGCGGGAGTTGAGGTACTTCACGAAGTCGACGATGCCGCCCTCGTAGTGGTACGTGACGGTCTTGACCTCGGCCTTCTCGTCGGCCCCCGCCTCGTCCGCGCCGGCGACCGCCTTC
Organism: Streptomyces sp. NPDC029151; assembly: GCF_055564315.1. Taxonomy (NCBI): domain Bacteria; kingdom Bacillati; phylum Actinomycetota; class Actinomycetes; order Kitasatosporales; family Streptomycetaceae; genus Streptomyces; species Streptomyces sp. NPDC029151. The sequence continues at coordinate 234,352 of NZ_JBVHWQ010000008.1, read as the reverse complement.
GCCGACTCCCGCTCGTCGGTGAGCCGGATCGTCAGGCCCTTGTTGAGGAACGCCATCTCCTGGAAACGCCTCGACAGCGTCTCGAAGGAGTACTCGGTGGTCTCGAAGATCTCCGGGTCGGCCCAGAAGGTGACCGACGTGCCGGTCTCCTCGATCGCCTCGTGCTTGGCGAGGGGCGCCGTCGGCACGCCCATCTTGTAGTCCTGCGTCCAGCGGTGGCCGTCGGTCCTCACCTCGACGGCGACCTTGGTCGACAGCGCGTTCACGACGGACACACCGACACCGTGCAGACCACCGGAGACGGCGTACCCGCCGCCGCCGAACTTGCCGCCCGCGTGCAGCACGGTCAGCACGACCTCGAGGGCCGGCTTGCCCTCGGAGGGCACGATGCCCACCGGGATGCCACGGCCGTTGTCGACGACGCGCACGCCGCCGTCGGCGAGGATCGTCACGTCGATGGTGTCCGCGTAACCGGCCAGCGCCTCGTCGACCGAGTTGTCGACGACCTCGTACACCAGGTGGTGCAGGCCGCGCTCGCCCGTGGAGCCGATGTACATGCCGGGCCGCTTGCGGACCGCGTCCAGCCCTTCGAGCACGGTGATGGCGCTGGCGTCGTAGGACGCGGAGGCCACGGCGGACTCCGGGGCCTCGGCGTTCACGCCGGCGTCGGTGGACGGGATGTTCTCGTTGGGGTTGCCGGAATCGGCCACGAAGCGCCCTTTCTGGCACAGCACGAGCCGGGCTCGTCGGCAGGTTGCCGGAGCGGCTGCGGCATGTTGCGTTGGTAAGCCTTGATCAGCGTTGCTCAGCTTTTCCCGGGCGGTCCCCACGTTGGGGCGGGATTGTCTTCCAGTCTACCGGTAGCACTGACATCGATGGGGGTTTGCCGGTACCTGAGCCCCCATGTGCCGCCCTCAACCGGTCTCGGCCGGGTCCCGATATGCGGAAGGGGGCTCCGAGGGGCTCACAGCGGCACTCAGCGCTTCGAGCCGTCAACCCTTGGCTACTCCCGGGTCAGATGGCGCTCCCCGCCCGGATCCGGGCATGCCGGGACACCCGTACGAGGGCCGTACGAAGAGGCGAACAGAGCCGCGGCGGCACCACCGCCGACGTCAGGACGTGAGGTACGTCACCCGTACGTATCGCCGGGACCCGTACTGCCCGGAGCCCGGAGCGGGCCGTAGCGGCGGGCCGGACCGCCGGGGTTGAGCACCTTGATCATCCGAACGGTGCCGTGCCCCAGATCCTCGTTGAGGCGGGCGACCAACGCGGGCGCCAGGTGCCGCAGCTGGGTCGCCCAGGCCGTCGAGTCGCACTGCACGACCAGCACGCGCTCGTCCTCGTCGTAGCGCTGCGGCACACAGTGCTTGGCCAGGTCCTCGCCGACGATCTGCGGCCAGCGGCCCATCACCCCGCCCACCGCGGCCGGCGCCTCCCAGCCCCGCTCCGTGATCAGCCGGTTGATCGCCGCCCCGAGCGCCATCGGGTCACGGCCGTCGGCCCGCGCGCCGGAGCGCAGCCCGCCACCCCTGCGCGCCTGCTTCTTCTGCCGCGCCGCGTCCCCCCGCGCGCGTGCCTGCTCCCTCGCCGCGCGCAACGCCACGCGCGCGAGGTCGACACCGGAGGGGTCCTTCTTGTCCGGGGCGGGCTTCTCGGCGCTCATACGCGCTCCACCGCCCCGTCCGCCACCGCGTACCGGGCACCGGCCAGCACATGCGGCACGTCGTCGTCCACGGCCGCCGTGACCAGCACCTGCTCGCCGGGCGCGACCAGCTCCGCCAGCCGCTCGCGGCGGCGGGCGTCCAGCTCGGCAAAGACGTCGTCCAGGATCAGCACCGGCTCGTTGCCCTCGGCCCGCAGCAGGTCGTACGAGGCCAGCCGCAGCGCGAGCGCGTAGGACCAGGACTCGCCGTGCGAGGCGTACCCCTTGGCCGGCAGCTGCCCGAGCTTGAGCACCAGGTCGTCCCGGTGCGGACCGACGAGGGTGACACCCCGCTCGATCTCCTGCTTGCGCGCCTCCGCCAACGCCGCCGTCAGCTGCGCGTACAGCCCCTCGCGCGTGTGCGCCTCACCCGGCGCCGACGGCTTGTACTCCAGCGCCACCGGGCCCCCGCCGGGGGCCAGCTGCTCGTACGCCTTGTCGGCCAGCGGCTGCAGCGCGGCGATCAGATCCATCCGCTGCGCCAGCAGCTCCGCGCCCGCGCGCGCGAGGTGCTGGTCCCACACGTCGAGCGTGGACAGATCCGCCTCCCTCCGCCCGCCGTGCCGGCGCGCGAGGGCAGCGGTCTTCAGCAGGGTGTTGCGCTGCTTGAGCACCCGCTCGTAGTCGGAGCGGACCCCCGCCATCCGCGGCGACCGCGCGGTGATCAGCTCGTCCAGGAACCGCCGCCGCTCACCCGGGTCGCCCTTGACGAGGGCGAGGTCCTCGGGCGCGAACAGCACGGTCCGTACGATCCCCAGCACGTCCCGGGGCCTGACCTGCGAGGACCGGTTGACGCGGGCGCGGTTGGCCTTCCCCGGGTTCAGCTCCAGCTCGATCAGCTGCTGCCGCTCGCCCTGCCGGACCTGTGCCCGGATCACCGCCCGCTCGGCGCCCATGCGCACCAGGGGCGCGTCGGAGGCGACCCGGTGGCTGCCGAGCGTCGCCAGGTACCCGACCGCCTCCACGAGGTTGGTCTTGCCCTGCCCGTTGGGGCCGACGAAGGCGGTGACGCCCGGGTCGAGCGGAACCTCGGCCCGGGCGTACGAGCGGAAGTCGGCCAGCGAGAGATGCGTGACGTGCATGGTCGTGCGCCGACCTCCCCCAGGGTTGTGGATCGCGGGGGCGACCCTGTGGACTACTTCTTCTCTACGGCGTGACCACCGAACTGGTTGCGCAGCGCGGCGATCATCTTCATCTGCGGCGAGTCCTCCTGACGGGAGGCGAACCGCGCGAACAGCGACGCGGTGATCGCCGGCAGCGGCACCGCGTTGTCGATGGCGGCCTCCACAGTCCAGCGTCCCTCACCGGAGTCCTGTGCATAACCGCGCAGCCCGTCCAGGTGCTCGTCCTCGTCCAGCGCGTTCACCGCCAGGTCCAGCAGCCAGGACCGGATGACGGTGCCCTCCTGCCACGAGCGGAACACCTCGCGGACGTCCGTGACGGAGTCGACCTTCTCCAGCAGCTCCCAGCCCTCGGCGTAGGCCTGCATCATGGCGTACTCGATGCCGTTGTGGACCATCTTCGCGAAGTGGCCGGCGCCGACCTTGCCCGCGTGCACCGCACCGAAGTCGCCTTCCGGCTTCAGCGCGTCGAAGACCGGCTGCACCTTGGCGACGTGCTCGGCGTCGCCGCCGTACATCAGCGCGTACCCGTTCTCCAGGCCCCAGACGCCGCCGGAGACGCCGCAGTCCACGAAGCCTATGCCCTTGGCGGCCAGCTGCTCGGCGTGCTTCTCGTCGTCCGTCCAGCGGGAGTTGCCGCCGTCCACGACCACGTCGCCGGGCTGCAGCAGCTCGGCGAGCCGGTCGACGGTCGACTGGGTGGCCTCGCCGGCCGGGACCATCACCCAGACCACGCGCGGGCCGCTGAGCTTGCCCACAAGCTCTTCCAGGCTGTGGACGTCCGCGAGGTCCGCGTTGCGGTCGTATCCGACGACGGTGTGGCCCGCGCGGCGGATCCGCTCGCGCATGTTGCCGCCCATCTTGCCGAGGCCGACGAGACCGAGCTCCATCAGTTGTGTCCTTAGGTCGCTGTGTGGCGTGACAGGCACCGCAGTGCCGAGCCGAGCCTAAACCCGACCATGCCTGCACAGCTGTGGGCATACGCGCTCATGCGATGCCCCGCTGACCTGCGAGGACGTAGCTGCGGCCCACCGCGCCGACAGGCGTCGGCGGGCGCCGGCCCGGGCGGCCGGTCACAGCCCCGGATACCCACACCGGGCACCCGGAACTGTCCACAGCTGTGGAGAACCCCGGCCGCCGAGAAGGTCAGCCGCTGAGCCGCACCGGCATGATCAGGTACTTGTACGCGTCGTCGGCCTCGGCGTCCACCGCGGGCTTCCCGCTGAGCAGCGCCGGCTTCGTGGACGTGGTGAACGACAGCTGCGCCACCGGCGAGTCGATCGCGCTCAGACCGTCCAGCAGGAACGTGGGGTTGAAGGCGATCGAGATGTCGTCGCCCTCCAGCTGCGCGTCGACCCTTTCCACAGCCTGTGCGTCGTCGCTCGACCCGGCCTCCAGGATCAGCACGCCCTGCTCGAAGCTCAGCCGGACCGGCGTGTTCCGCTCGGCCACCAGCGCCACACGCTTCACGGCCTCCACGAACGGCGCGGTCTCGATCACGGCGACGGAGTTGAACTCGGTCGGGAACAGCGTCCGGTACTTCGGCAGGTCGCCCTCGAGCAGACGCGTCGTCGTACGCCGCCCCGCGCCCTCGAAGCCGATCAGGCCCTCACCGGCACCGGAGCCGGACAGCGCCAGCGTGACGGTGTCCCCGGCGCCCAGCGACTTCGCGGTGTCCAGCAGCGTCTTGGCCGGGACCAGGGCGACGGCGGAGGCGTCCGGGTTCTCCGGCTTCCACAGGAACTCGCGGACCGCGAAGCGGTAGCGGTCGGTGGAGGCCAGGGTGACCGTGTCGCCCTCGATCTCGATGCGCACACCGGTGAGCACCGGCAGCGTGTCGTCCCGGCCGGCCGCGATGGCCACCTGGGAGACGGCGGCGGCGAAGACCTCGCCGGGCACCGTGCCGGTCGCGTTCGGCATCTGCGGCAGCGCCGGGTACTCCTCCACAGGCAGGGTGTGGAGGGTGAACCGCGAGGAGCCGCACACCACGGTCGCCCGTACACCGTCTGTGGAAATCTCCACCGGGCGGTTGGGGAGGGCCCGGGAGATGTCGGCGAGCAGCCGGCCGGAGACGAGGACGGTGCCCTCCTCCTCGACCTCCGCCTCGACGTTCACGCGCGCGGAGACCTCGTAGTCGAAGCTCGACAGGCTCAGCTTGCCGTCCTCCGCCTTCAGCAGCAGGCCGGCGAGGACAGGCGCCGGCGGACGGGCCGGGAGGCTGCGTGCCGCCCAGGCCACTGCCTCCGCGAGTACGTCGCGTTCCACCCGGATCTTCACCGTAAGCCGCCTCCTGCTGTTGCTACTGAGTCCTCCGACTCGGTGTCACGCCCCACTGCGACGGGAAGGACACCGGGGACCAGTCTGACGCACGGCACTGACAGTAGGTGCCCGTCGGGGTCAAGTCGGTCCGAGGGGCAGCCGGGCGCGAAGCAGCGAGTTGTGCACAGGCCCCGCTTCAAAGCGATTCCCGAGCCTTCTCTAGTCGGGAGTAGTAGTAGGGCCTGTGGATACCGTGGATAACCGCGTTTTCCCAGCTCAGTGCGGGTTTTTTATCCACCGACCCTGTGGGTGGAGGCAGTGGACAACCGGGGCCTTCTGTGGAGAACGGAAAGTTCTGCACACGGCGCCCACAGGCTGAGGGCAGTTCTCCCCAGCTGTGTCCCCAGGAATACCCCGGTTTCCCACACCCCAACCCGGCAACTTCCTGTGACGCCTTTCACTCGAAGCCGTGAGCGGGGGTGCCGGGTTGCCGAACAGTGGACAGCGCTGTGGAGAAGGGGCGGATCGCTGGGGACAACCGCCCCCAGCCTGTGGGGCACCGGTGGACAACTCCTTCCCCCGGTTGCCGGTCTTCGCGTTGTCCACAGCCTGTGGAGATCGTTCGTCCACGATTCCACAGGCTGCTGAGCTGGGCAGAAGCCACAGAGCCAGCTTCCCTGTGGACACAGTTCGGGACAACTCCGCAGTCCCCAGGATGTGGACGGAAGAAAGTCACCGAATCTGTGGAGAGTGGCCGTAACCCGGCAAGTAATCGAACACCGGATGACGACGGAGCAACCCCGCCCACTTCACCCGGGACCCTGCCCGGGGGCGCTGGAGGCCCCTTCGAGGCCGCTGTGGGCGCTGCCGGGGTCGCTGCGAGTGACCGTGGGGGGCCGGGGCGGGGCCGCCGGGGGTGATCGCGGGTCCCGCTGACGAGCACCGCTGACTGCCGTCCGGGCGAGGTTGTCGCCGGGACGCCCGGAGTCCCTCCGGCCTCGTAGGGCCTCTCTCGTAAGGCCTCTCGTAAGGCCTCTCGTAGGGCCGTCCGGAGCGCCCGGGGACCGCCGTGGGACTGCTCGTAGCGCCGCTGGGCTGCGGCCCACCGGGCCTCCGGGGGATGCAGAAGGGCGCCCCGGGAGCGTGTCCCGGGGCGCCCTCGCCTGGTGCGTCGCCGTACGGCTGTCGCCTCAGCCGTTCTTGATGCGGTTGGTCAGCTCCGTGACCTGGTTGTAGATCGAGCGCCGCTCGGCCATCAGCGCCCGGATCTTCCGGTCGGCGTGCATGACCGTCGTATGGTCCCGCCCCCCGAACTGCGCACCGATCTTCGGCAGCGACAGATCCGTCAGCTCCCGGCACAGGTACATGGCGATCTGCCGGGCCGTGACCAGCTGCCGGCCCCGCGAGCTGCCGCACAGGTCCTCGACCGTGAGCCCGAAGTAGTCCGCGGTCGCCGCCATGATGGCCGTCGCGGTGATCTCCGGCGTCGAGTCCTCGCCCCCGGGGATCAGGTCCTTCAGGACGATCTCGGTCAGGCCCAGGTCCACCGGCTGCCGGTTGAGCGAGGCGAACGCCGTCACCCGGATCAGCGCGCCCTCCAGCTCACGGATGTTGCGCGAGATGCGCGAGGCGATGAACTCCAGCACCTCCGGCGGGGCATTGAGCTGCTCCTGCACCGCCTTCTTGCGGAGGATCGCGATCCGCGTCTCCAGCTCCGGCGGCTGGACGTCGGTGATCAGACCCCACTCGAAACGGTTGCGCAGCCGGTCCTCCAGCGTGACCAGCTGCTTGGGCGGCCGGTCGCTGGAGAGCACGATCTGCTTGTTGGCGTTGTGGAGCGTGTTGAAGGTGTGGAAGAACTCCTCCTGCGTCGACTCCTTGTCCGCGAGGAACTGGATGTCGTCGACGAGCAGGATGTCCATCTCGCGGTACCGCTTGCGGAAGCTGTCGCCCTTGCCGTCGCGGATGGAGTTGATGAACTCGTTGGTGAACTCCTCCGAGCTGACGTACCGCACGCGGGTGCCCGGGTAGAGGCTCCGCGCGTAGTGGCCGATCGCGTGCAGCAGGTGCGTCTTGCCGAGCCCGGACTCCCCGTAGATGAACAGGGGGTTGTACGCCTTCGCCGGCGCCTCGGCGACCGCGACCGCCGCCGCGTGCGCGAAGCGGTTGGAGGCCCCGATGACGAACGTGTCGAACAGGTACTTCGGGTTCAGGCGCGCGGTCGGCTCGCCGGGGCCGCTCGCCGGCGCCGGCTGCGCGGCCAGCGGACCGGGGGCGCCGGTCGCGGGCATGTCCGGACGGCCGGGGCCGCCCCGGTGCGCCGGCGGCTCGGACAGCTCACGGCGGACCGGGTCACGCTGGTCGTACTCGGCCCGGGCCGGCTCGTAGTCGGAGCGCGCGGAGTCGTAGTCCTGGCGGGAGGGTTCGTACTCGCCGCGCGGGGTGTCGTAGTCGCCGCGCTGCTGCTCGTACGATGGCCGGTCCATGCCCTTCGGGCGGTAGTCCTGGGACGGCGAGCCGTAGGCGTCCGCGCCGGAGCCGTAGGAGTCCTGGGACGACGGCGAGGCGTACGGGTCCCGCTCGGGGAAGCCGAGCCGGGGCTGCTGCCAGCCGTAGTCGTCCTGGCCGGGGCGCGGCCAGGCGCCGGGCTCGGGGCGGTGGTACTCGGAGGGGTAGGCCGGGCGGACGGTGGGGAGCTGGTCCGGACGCGCGGGCGGGTGCTCCGTGCGCGGCTCGGTGCCCGGGAGCTGCTCTCCGCGGTGGCGGCCGTAGCCCTCGTACGGCCCGGAGGGCAGCTCCGGCTCCTCGTAGCGCGGCTTCGGGGTCTGCTGGGCGGGCGGTGCCGCGGGGGCCGGCGGTTCACCCGCCGAGTCGTCCACGGTGATCGCGATCCGGATGGGGCGGCCGCACTCACGGCTCAGCGTCTCGCTCACGACGGGCGCGAGACGGCCCTCCAGTACGTTCTTCGCGAATTCGTTCGGCACGGCGAGCAGGGCGGTGTCCGCGACCAGGGCGAGGGGCTGGCAGCGCCGGATCCAGTGCTCGTCCTTCGCCTCCACACCCTGTCCGCGGCCCTCGCCGAGGAGCTGCTCCAGTACGCGTGGCCACACTGCGGCAAGATCGGCAGGTACGTCAGCCACAGGGCACGCTCTCTCACAGGTCCCACGAACGTGTGGTTCGGGGACGGGTCGGGATGAAATCCGGGTGGGTGGACGGGGGCGGTCCCGCTCGGGCGGGGACAAAGGAACGAATCGGAGTCCAGTCACGGTAGTCAGCGCGGCGGGTACGGTTCAAGTTGTTGTCCCCAGCCTGTGGACAGTGTCTCCCGCCGCTCCCCGGTTTGACCGGATGGCGTAGCCCCGCGTACCGTAACCAGGTCGAGTTGTCGATGGCTGCTGCCGCCTGCCTCCGATGGGCACAGGTCACGTCAGGTGATCGGGAAGCGGTGCACTCGGGCGTGACGCGAGCTACTCGTGGGCGCACGGTGACAGCCAAGACGGCACCCCGCCACTACTGATTCTTTCTGGAGCCCCCGAGTGAGCAAGCGCACCTTCCAGCCGAACAACCGTCGTCGCGCGAAGACCCACGGCTTCCGGCTGCGTATGCGCACCCGTGCCGGCCGCGCGATTCTCGCGTCCCGCCGTAGCAAGGGTCGCGCCCGTCTGTCCGCCTGATCCCGATCAGGTCATGACGTCGTGCTGCCCACCGAGAACCGGCTGAGGCGGCGCGAGGACTTCGCGACCGCGGTACGACGGGGTCGTCGGGCCGGACGCCCGACCCTCGTCGTCCACCTTCGTAGCGGTGCCACGGACCCGCACGCGCCTGGGGAGAGCGCTCCCCCGACGCGTGCGGGTTTCGTCGTGAGCAAGGCCGTGGGTGGCGCGGTCGTGCGCAACACAGTGAAGCGCAGACTGCGCCATCTGATGCGTGACCGAGTCGCCCTGTTTCCCCCCGGTAGCCTGGTAGTCGTACGAGCGCTGCCCGGATCGGGCGACGCAGACCACGCACAGCTGGCCCGAGACCTGGACGCCGCTCTTGAGCGGCTGCTGGGAGGGGGCGCGCGATGAAGTACCCACTACTGGCCCTGATCAAGCTGTACCAGTGGACGATCAGTCCACTGCTGGGGCCGGTGTGCAAGTACTACCCGTCGTGCTCCCACTACGGCTACACGGCCATCGACCGGCACGGTGCGATCAAGGGCACGGCACTCACCGCCTGGCGCATCCTCCGGTGCAATCCGTGGTCGCTGGGCGGTGTGGACCATGTTCCGCCGCGTAAGCGCCCACGGTGGCACGAAATACTGCGCAACGCGTGGCGCGCACGCAGGGGCGGGCCCTCCGCCGCCGAACCGGCCACCGAAGCGAATCTTGCTTCCGAGTCTCCTTCGAGCCCGGCCGCAGAGACCTCGTCCCATGCCCAAGGAGCATGATTAGTGGACACGATTGCCAGCCTTTTCAGTTTCATCACCTGGCCCGTCTCCTGGGTCATCGTCCAGTTCCACAAGGTGTACGGGGCGATCTTCGGCCCTGACACCGGATGGGCCTGGGGCCTGTCCATCGTGTCCCTGGTGATCCTGATCCGCATCTGCCTGATCCCGCTCTTCGTGAAGCAGATCAAGTCGACGCGCGCGATGCAGACGCTCCAGCCGGAGATGAAGAAGATCCAGGAGCGCTACAAGAACGACCGGCAGCGTCAGTCCGAAGAGATGATGAAGCTGTACAAGGAGACGGGCACCAACCCGCTCTCCTCGTGCCTTCCCATCCTGGCGCAGTCCCCGTTCTTCTTCGCCCTGTACCACGTGCTCAACGGCATCGCGACGGGCAAGACGATCGGCGTCATCAACGAGCCGCTGCTCGCCAGCGCCCGGCACGCCCACATCTTCGGCGCCCCGCTGGCCGCCAAGTTCTTCAGCAGCGAGAGCCAGATCACCGCCCTCGGCGCCTCGCTGACCGACGTCCGCGTCGTCACCGCGATCATGATCGTGATGATGTCGGCGTCGCAGTTCTACACGCAGCGCCAGCTGATGACGAAGAACGTCGACACCACGGTGAAGACGCCGTTCATGCAGCAGCAGAAGATGCTGATGTACGTCTTCCCGGTCATGTTCGCCGTCTTCGGTGTGAACTTCCCGGTCGGTGTCCTCGTCTACTGGCTGACCACCAACGTGTGGACCATGGGCCAGCAGATGTACGTCATCCACAACAACCCGACCCCGGGTTCCAAGGCCCAGGCCGCCTACCTGGAGCGCCTGACCAAGCACGTCACGCAGCACGGCAAGATCCGCCGGCGCAGCGAGAAGGTCATCGTCAAGGCGATCGTCGCCAAGGGCCGCGACCGCAACGAGTTCGAGCGCAAGTTCATCAACGCGCTGAACAAGGCCGGCCTCGCCGCCCAGCCCGACGGCACCGTGACCAGGAGCACCGCCCAGGCCGCGGAGCAGACCGAGGAAGGCGCGGTCACCGGCACCGCGACGGCCACCGCCGCCCGGCGCCAGCAGCCCAAGCGCCAGAGCAAGTCCCAGCGTCAGTCGGGTACGCCCAAGCAGGCGGGTGACACCCCGTCGCTGGAGAAGTCCGACGAGCCGCAGGACGCCCGGCCCGCTGCCCAGCAGCCCCAGAAGTCCGGCTCCGGCACCCGCAGCAAGGCCCAGTCCGGCCAGCGCAAGGGTGGCCCGCAGCGGCCCAAGTCCCCGTCCAAGAAGTAAGAAGGAGCCCATCCCGTGACGGAAGGCACCACCTCCGCCGCTGCCGAGGGTGCAGACACCCTCACTCGCCTGGAGCAGGAAGGTGAGATCGCGGCGGACTACCTGGAGGGTCTGCTGGACATCGCCGACCTCGACGGCGACATCGACATGGACGTCGAGGCCGACCGCGCCTCCGTGTCGATCATCAGCGACACCGGCAGCCGCGACCTGCAGAAGCTGGTCGGCCGGGACGGCGAGGTGCTGGAGGCGCTGCAGGAGCTGACGCGCCTGGCGGTGCACCGGGAGACCGGCGACCGCAGCCGGCTGATGCTGGACATCGCGGAGTACCGGGCCAAGAAGCGGTCCGAGCTGTCCGAGCTGGGCGCCAAGGCCGCCGCCGAGGTGAAGAGCAGCGGCGAGCCCGTGAAGCTCAAGCCGATGACGCCGTTCGAGCGCAAGGTCGTGCACGACGCGGTCAAGGCCGCGGGTCTGCGCAGCGAGTCCGAGGGCGAGGAGCCGCAGCGCTTCGTCGTCGTACTGCCCGCCTGATCGGCCCCCTCGATTCACCGGCCCCGTCTGCCCGCAGGCGGGGCCGAACTTTGTCAGCCTGGTAGTTCTGGTGGCCGGCGCGCGAAGCGCCGGCGCTGTACGGAAGGACGGTCCCCGTGACGGAGGCAGCGGAGCTTCCCCCCGCGCCCGAGCAGGCGCGGGAAGTGTTCGGCGATCGCTTCGCCGATGCGGTGCGCTATGCGGAGCTGCTCGCGGAGGCGGGCGTGCAGCGGGGCCTGATCGGCCCGCGGGAAGTGCCCCGCCTGTGGGAGCGGCACCTGTTGAACTGTGCGGTGCTCTCCGAGGCCGTCCCCGAGGGGGTGACGGTCTGCGACGTCGGCTCCGGTGCCGGGCTGCCGGGTATCCCGCTGGCCCTGGTCCGCGACGACCTGAACATCACTTTGCTCGAGCCGCTGCTGCGGCGCACCAACTTCCTCAGCGAGGTCGTGGAGCTGCTCGGCCTGGACCATGTGACCGTGGTGCGCGGACGCGCCGAGGAGGTCATGGGCAAGCTGCCGCCGGTTCATGTGGTGACCGCCCGGGCCGTTGCCCCGCTGGACCGCCTGGCCACCTGGGGCATCCCGCTGCTGCGTCCGTACGGCGAGATGCTCGCGCTCAAGGGCGACACCGCCGAGGAGGAGCTGAAGGCCGCTGCCACCGCGCTCAGCAAGCTCGGTGCCGTGGAGACCTCCATCCTGCATGTGGGTGAAGGCGTGGTGGACCCGCCGTCCACGGTCGTACGGGTCGAGGTCGGCGAAAGCCCGGGTGGTGTGCGCTTCGCCGCGAAGCGTGCCAAGGCCGCGCGGACAGGACGGGCACGTCGGCGTCGCTGATCCGTCCTGACGACGAGACGTACTCCACACAAGCTGCCAAAGCTACGCAAGCCGGAGTGTCGCGAAGGTCCGGCCACAGCCGCTGTGCATCGTGTTTCACGTGAAACGTCGCTCACTGCTGCACGGCATCATCAGTCGTGGCCGCGCCGCGGCCGAACCTCGCGACCGGAAGCCTCTCGGTTCACTCCGCGAAGGCTCTGTCTCCCCGGAGACCCCGGCCCCCCCAAGGGGGATGGAGTTGTCCACAGAGGTGGATTTCTCCACAGAAGACCAGACCTCACTGGTTCACCACCCCGGAGACATGGGAGGCTCTGTTCATTGCGAGCCTGAAGTCGAGGAGAGTGAATCCTTGCGGTCCGACGCCAACATCGCGGGACCGATGACCGATCCGGTCCCCGGTCCCCGTACCGAGTCGATGGGGGCGGATGTTTCACGTGAAACACCGCCCCCGATGGACGACACTCCCATCGGTCGTGCGGCCCAACTGGCGGTGGAGGCTCTCGGCCGCGCCGGCGAAGGCCTGCCACGCCCGGAGCAGACCCGAATCATCGTGGTCGCCAACCAGAAGGGTGGCGTGGGCAAGACGACGACGACCGTCAACCTTGCCGCTTCGCTGGCTCTGCACGGCGGCCGCGTCCTGGTGATCGACCTCGACCCCCAGGGCAACGCGTCCACGGCCCTCGGGATCGACCACCACGCCGAAGTGCCGTCCATCTATGACGTGTTGGTCGAGAGCAGGCCGCTCGCCGAGGTCGTCCAGCCCGTTCTTGATGTGGAAGGTCTCTTCTGTGCCCCCGCCACCATCGATCTCGCCGGTGCGGAGATCGAGCTGGTGTCCCTGGTGGCCCGGGAAAGCCGGCTGCAGCGCGCCATCCAGGCGTACGAGCAGCCGTTGGACTACATCCTCATCGACTGCCCGCCCTCGCTCGGCCTGCTGACGGTCAACGCGCTCGTCGCGGGCGCCGAAGTCCTCATCCCGATCCAGTGCGAGTACTACGCACTGGAGGGCCTCGGCCAGCTCCTGCGCAACGTCGACCTGGTACGGGGGCACCTCAACCCCACCCTGCATGTGTCGACCATCCTGCTCACCATGTACGACGGCCGGACGCGTCTTGCCTCCCAGGTCGCGGAAGAGGTGCGCACCCACTTCGGCGACGAGGTGCTGCGGACGAGCATTCCCCGCTCCGTCCGTATCTCCGAGGCGCCGAGTTACGGGCAGACGGTGCTGACTTACGATCCAGGATCGAGCGGCGCCCTCTCGTATCTTGAGGCGGCCAGAGAAATCGCGCTGAAGGGCATCGGCATCGGCTACGACGCGAGCCAGGCCCACATCGGCGCCCAGAAAGACCCGAGCATGGTGGAGGGGATCCAGTGAGCGATCGACGGAGGGGGCTGGGCCGTGGTCTCGGCGCACTGATCCCCGCTGCCCCGACGGAGAAGACCCCGGCCCCGGCGGCGATGGGGGGCGGAGCGTCCGCCTCCCCCGCGGCCGTGCCGGTGCTGACGACCGACCGCGGGGTGGCCGCGGCGAAGGTGGCCACGCTGCCGCCGGTGGCACAGGAGACCGAGGCGGTCCAGGCACGCCCGGCCGCCGAGGTGCCCGCGCCTCCGATGGGGGCCCACTTCGCCGAGATCCCCCTCGACGCCATCACGCCGAACCCTCGCCAGCCGCGTGAGATCTTCGACGAGGACGCGCTGCAGGAACTGGTCACCTCCATCAAGGAAGTCGGTCTCCTGCAGCCCGTCGTGGTGCGGCAGCTGGGAGTCGGCCGCTATGAGCTGATCATGGGCGAGCGCCGCTGGCGCGCGTGCCGCGAGGCCGGCCTGGAAGCCATCCCGGCCATCGTCCGGGCCACGGATGACGAGAAGCTCCTCCTGGACGCGTTGCTGGAGAACCTGCACCGCGCGCAGCTGAACCCGATCGAAGAGGCCGCTGCCTACGACCAGCTGCTGAAGGACTTCAACTGCACCCATGACCAGCTGGCCGACCGGATCGGGCGCTCCCGTCCGCAGGTCTCCAACACCCTGCGGCTGCTGAAGCTCTCACCGACCGTCCAGAAGCGGGTGGCCGCCGGGGTTCTCTCGGCCGGCCATGCCCGGGCACTGCTGGCCGTCGAGGACTCGGAGGAGCAGGACCGCCTGGCACACCGGATCGTGGCCGAGGGGCTCTCGGTGCGGTCCGTGGAGGAGATCGTGACGCTGATGGGCTCGCGGCCGCAAAAGGCCTCGCGCTCCCGGGGTCCCCGGGCCGGTTCCGTGCCCTCTCCCGCGCTGAGCGAGCTGGCCACGCGTCTCTCGGACCGTTTCGAGACGCGGGTGAAGGTCGAGCTGGGCCAGAAGAAGGGCAAGATCACCGTCGAGTTCGCCTCCGCGGACGACCTTGAGAGGATCCTCAGCACGCTCGCCCCCGGCGAGAAGCTGGCCCTCCAGAAGAGCCTCCAGGGGAGCGACGGCGAGGAGCCGCAGGGCTGACCTCGGCCGGTGCCGCCCAGCGAGTCGGCGGAGCGGATCGTGTCCGGTGTGTACCGGAACACGGTCCGCTCTTTGCTTTGAGGCGGTATCGAGTGAATCGCATGGTGGATACGATGCGATCAGACATGGCACATCCATCGGACACCGTCTGCCCGCTCGGACAGCCGTTCGCGTTGACGACGGGCGAAGGAAGCGAGGATCAGCCTCCATGGGGCGTCGGCTCGTGCCGCTCACGCTGGACAACCTTCAGGACCTTCCCCACCGCTGCCGCTCGTGCGTCTTCTGGGAACTGGACCCGGTCAGCGGCGAAGCAGCGGTGAGGGCGGGCACCTCCGCGCAGGAGAAGGAAGCCTGGATCTCCGCCGTCCTGCTGGACTGGGGGTCGTGCGGTCGTGTGGTGTACGTCGACGACGTACCGGTGGGCTTCGTCCTCTACGCTCCGCCGGCCTATGTCCCCCGTTCGACGGCGTTCCCCACGAGCCCGGTGTCGCCGGACGCCGTCCAGCTGATCACGGCCTTCATCATGCCGGGCTATCAGGGGCAGGGACTGGGACGGGTGCTGGTGCAGACGGTCGCCAAGGATCTGCTGCGCCGGGGCTTCAAGGCGATCGAGGCGTTCGGAGACGCCCGCTGGAAGGAGCCCGCCTGCGTGCTGCCCGCCGATCATCTGCTGGCCGTGGGCTTCAAGACGGTCCGCCAGCATCCGGCGCACCCCCGGATGCGGCTGGAGCTGCGGTCCACGCTCTCCTGGAAGGAAGACGTGGAGATGGCACTCGACCGGCTCCTGGGGGCGGTCCAGAAGGAGCCGGCGCTGCGGCCGCTCTAGTCCGCTCTATGCGAATGGGCCAGCCCCGAGGGGGCTGGCCCATTCGTGTTTCACGTGAAACTTCACTCCGCGATGAACTCATCGAGGTCACGGAGAAGCGCGGCCTTCGGCTTCGCGCCGACGATGGTCTTGGTGACCTCGCCGCCCTGGTAGACGTTCAGGGTGGGGATGGACATGACGCCGTACTTCGCGGCCGTACCCGGGTTCTCGTCGATGTTCAGCTTCACGATCTCGATCTTGTCACCGTGCTCGGCGGCGATCGCCTCCAGGGACGGAGCGATCTGGCGGCACGGGCCGCACCACTCCGCCCAGAAGTCCACGAGGACGGGCTTGTCGTTCTTGAGGACTTCCTGATCGAAGGAGTCGTCGGTCACAATCTTCAGGTTGCCGGCCACGGGGGGCTCCTTACCTTTGGTCGTGCGGTGGGGCGGAGGGGAAGCGGAGGGTCAGACGGCGGTCTTCTCGGGTTCCGCCTGGTCCTCGTCCGCGAGGGCGGCGAGGAAGCGCTCGGCGTCGAGAGCGGCGGAGCAGCCGGTGCCGGCCGCGGTGATCGCCTGACGATAGGTGTGGTCGACCACGTCGCCGGCAGCGAAGACACCGGTCACGTTGGTGCGGGTGGACGGAGAGTCGACCTTCAGGTAGCCCTCCTCGTCCAGGTCCAGCTGGCCCTTGAACAGCTCGGTGCGCGGGTCATGGCCGATCGCGATGAACAGACCCGTCACGGGAAGCTCGGACAGCTCACCGGTCTTCAGGTTGCGCAGCTTCAGGCCGGAGAGCTTCTGGTCGCCCTGGACCTCGGCGACCTCACTGTCCCAGACGAACTTGATCTTTGGGTCGGCGAAGGCACGCTCCTGCATCGCCTTGGAGGCGCGCAGGGTGTCCCGGCGGTGGACGATCGTCACGGAGTTGGCGAACCGCGAGAGGAAGGTGGCCTCCTCCATCGCGGTGTCACCACCGCCGATCACGGCGATGTCATGGCCCTTGAAGAAGAACCCGTCACAGGTGGCGCACCAGGAGACGCCACGGCCGGAGAGCGCGTCCTCGTTGGGCAGGCCCAGCTTGCGGTGCTGGGAGCCGGTGGTGACGATGACGGCCTTCGCCCGGTGGACCGTGCCCGCGGTGTCGGTGACGGTCTTGATCTCACCGGTCAGGTCGACGGAGACGATGTCGTCCGGAACCAGCTCGGCGCCGAAGCGTTCGGCCTGCGCGCGCATGTTGTCCATGAGCTCGGGGCCCATGATGCCGTCGCGGAAGCCCGGGAAGTTCTCGACCTCGGTGGTGTTCATCAGCGCACCACCCGCGGTGACGGCGCCTTCGAACACCAGGGGCTTCAGCGACGCACGGGCGGTGTACAGCGCCGCCGTGTAGCCTGCGGGCCCGGAGCCGATGATGATCACGTTACGGACGTCGCTCACGGCTTGATTCCTCGTCTCTGGTCTGCGTCAGTCGACCGGTGGAAGGCCCTTTCGGGACTCTCACCCCACCCAACGGATCCTACGGGGCGCGCATTCCCGGTGTGTCCGGGCACACGCGTGCCCAGGGGCGACCGACCGAAGGAGTGTTCCAGCGGACTCAGGGACGCGCGACGGACTGCTTCAACAGGACCCTGCCGGCGGAGGCGTTCTCCTGGCGTACACAGGCCGTGTCGACCACATAAGCGGTGACCCGCTTGCTGTCCTGGGCGTCGGCCACCACCACCAGGTAGGCGGCCTTGCCGGCGTACGTTCCCGTCTTGGCACCCAGGACGTCAGCGCTCTGGTGGAGCGCCTGCCGGATGCAGTCGGGGACGGGGACCGCGGTCTGGATCAACGTGTTCGGAGCCTCGGTGGAAGGCGTCTCCGATCCGCCGCCGGGGTCCAAGCGGGGTTTGCCGCTGCCCCGCTGGAACGGCTTCTTGGCGGCGAGAAGGGCCTGTGCTTGGTGCTGCACGCTGTCGCCGGAGAAGGTCTCGGCGGAGGGAGTGGGAGTCCCGTGGGCCGTCGTGTGGTCGCCGCCGTCGCCCAACGACGTCAGAACCAGACTTCCGGCGCCCAGCACCGCCGCCGTGAGGACCGCCCCCACGACGAACCGGCCACGGCGCCGTCCCCGCTTGGCCTCCTTGCGCCCGGGGCCGGTCGCCGCGCGCGGACGGCCCGCCGGGCGGTCGGCGGCGGGATCGGTGAGTTGTTCAGTGGCGCGCTCGGCAGCGCGTTCCACTGCGAGCCCAGCGGCGCGGTCGGTGGAGCGTTCGGTGCGGGACGATGTTTCACGTGAAACACGGCCTGTGGTGTCGTCGTCGGCGAACGCCGGCAGCACTTCCGCGGCGAGCGCGGTGTCGATGCGCGCCGCCACATCGGCCGGCATCGCTTCCGGCTCCGGCACGGAGCCCAGCAGGTCCCGGATCTCCTCCAGTGAGGCATGCACGTCCGCGCACGACTCGCACGCGTCCAGATGACGCTGTATATCCGTGCTGCGCTCCGGCGCCAGCAGGCCCTCGGTGAGGTCGGAGATCTCCGCGACGTCCGGGTGCCCGGCCGTGTCTGTCGTGGAAGTCACGCTCGCCCACCTCCGCCCTTCACTACGGCTGAATCGCTCGGTCCCGTTTCTTCGTGGCGCCCGCTGGGCGGCCCCGTTGCCGGTGGGACGGATGACCCCTGTCCGCGGTTCCGCCCCGGGCCGGTTTCTTTCCCGGCCCGGGCCCCGTCCGATCGCGGTCTCGCGGCGCCTTCGGGCCGGAGATGGGTGACCAGGGGGAGGAGTCTGGCCCGGCCGCGGGCGCACCGGCTCTTCACCGTCCCCGTGGGCACGTCCAGGATCCGCGCGGCCTCCGCCACGGGATAGCCCTGCATGTCGACCAGGACCAGAGCGGCTCGCTGCTCCGGCGGGAGCGTGGCGAGAGCCTCGAGGAGCTGGCGGTGCACGTCCTTCCGTTCGGCCGGCTCCGAGGCGGACTCGTACGGCTCCAGGAGCTGCTCCAGCCGCTCGGTGTCGTCGACCGGAGCCGTTTTCCGGGAGGCCGTCTTCCGCGCCCGGTCCAGGCAGGCGTTCACCGTGATCCGGTGCAGCCAGGTCGTGACAGCCGACTGCCCTCGGAAGGTGTGGGCGGCTCGGTAGGCCGAGACCAGGGCGTCCTGGACCGCGTCAGCGGCCTCCTCCCGATCTCCCAGCGTTCGCAGGGCGACCGCCCAGAGCCGGTCCCGGTGCCGTCTGACGATCTCGCCGAAGGCTTCCGGGTCACCTTGCACGTGGCGGGCGAGCAGGTCCGCGTCCGTCACCTCGGTGTCGATGTGATCACCTCTCGCGCCCGGCCCTCCCCGCAACGGCAACAGTTTTTGCCGTCCCATGAGGGCAGTCAAGGGCCTCTGATTCAGCCGCTGGTCATGTGACCCCTGATGAAAAGGGTGGGTTCCTTCTCCGTCCAGGAGAAGGAACCCACCCTCTTCCGCGTCTCAGCTGGTCACCTTGATGTCCGCCACCCGGCCCCGCCACTGGCCGGCGTTGTCCGCGGGCAGCTTGGTCAGCCAGACGAGGAGGTATTGGCTCTTGAGAGCCTTGCCGGGCCGGAGCACCACGGTGGTGCCGGAGCCGTCGGCGACCTTGCTGTAGGCGTCGAACGACGTCGGCTCCGCTCCCGCGTCGGCACCCGCGGCCCGCAGCTCGACCGAGGTCTGGCCCACAAACGTGACCGTGACCTTGCCGACCTGCTGCACCTTGCCGAGGTCCAGGATGATGCCGACACCCGACTTCAGGTTGCCGAACTCCGGACTCAGATAGAAGTCCGTCTGCCAGTAGGTGGCCGAGCTGTTGTCGTACGCCTTGCCTATGTCGCCCGGCTTCTCCGAACCGTCCCGGCCGAACGGGTCGAAGTCGCGGGCGCCCTGGATGGCGATCGGCTTGCCGGACACCGGGTTCTTCTTGTTCTTGTCGCCGCTGTCCGTCGTCTGGCTCTTGTGGGTGTCGTCCGACGTGTCGCTCCGGTTCATCAGAGCGTCCGCCAGCTGCCAGCTGCCCAGTCCGAGGGCGGCGATGAGCAGGGCCGACACCGCCCACTTCAGGGCCCTGCCGGTACGGCTCTGCAGCGGGGGCGGCGGGGCCGCGATCGGCTGGGTGACACCGGGGTGCGGCGCGGAGCGGCCGTAGGAGCCCTGCTGGTAGGTCGTGCGCTGGTACTCCGGCGGAGCCGTGAACGCCGGCTCGGGCGGGCGGATGCGCGGCATCTCGCCGATCGCCTTCACCAACTCCTCCGGCGTGGTGCACGCTGCCTCGTGCCGGGACGCCGTGGCCCCGTCGTTGACGAGCGCCCGCATGGCGAGTTCGGACAGGCCGCGGTGCACACCGGCCCGCACCTGGTCCGGGGCGATGAGCCCGATGTCCTTGGGCAGGCCGGACAGGCCGTAGGCGTCGTTCTCGTACGGCCAGCGCTGGGTCAGCGCCGCGTACAGCAGGGCGCCGATCGCCTCGGTGTCGGTGCGTTGGGGGGTGTCGGAGGCGACGCCCCGCAGAGCCGCGTTCACGGCGAGTCCGCGGATGCGCCACTGACCGGTGGAGGCGCGCAGCACGGCGTTCGGGTTCAGCCGCAGATGGGCGAGGCCCTCCCGGTGCGCGGCGGCCATGGCCGAGGCGACCTGGCTGACCATCTGGTAGGCGTCGTGCGGCTCCAGCGGGCCGCCGGCCAGGAGCGTGGACAGCTCGGTGGCGTCGGGCAGCCACTCGTGGACGACGTAGACGAGGTCGTTCTCCTCGACGGCGTCGAGGACCTGGACGAAGCGCGGATCACCGAGCAGGGCGGAGGACCGGGCGGCGGCGAGGACGGACCGGGCCCGGGCGTGGTCCGCGGGCAGTACGTGGACGCCGACGGCACGACGGAGTTTCTCGTCGACCGCACGCCAACTGCTGAATCCGTCCAGACGGGTGACGCACTCCTCCAGCCGGTAGCGTCTGGCGAGCTTGTGGCCGCTGTGCAACTCCGGAGGAGAGGCCTTCCGACCGGGACCCTCGGTTCCACCGCCCTGTGCCTCGTCGCTGTCCGTGTCCCGCTCCGGGTTCTTGGCCACCCCGTCGGCCGTGGACTGGTCCGCCTTGGCGGTCAGCGGTGGCTCACCGCTGTTGTCTGCCACGTCGACGGCAGCCGTGCTCCGTTCCGCCACCGTCGTCCCTGCCTCCCCATCCGTTGCACGCTGTCCGACGCCGAAACCAATTGTGCCCACAGTCCGCCGCTATGCACGACACACGGCCGCGGACGATGGTTGTGCGCCTACCCCCGCCTCAACGCCCCAGACGCCCACGCACCATGCCGACGAGCGAGTTGAGCTCCTCGATCCGCATCCGTCGGGCGGCGACGAAGAAGACGCCGAACAACACGGCACCACCGGCGAGCAGCGCCGCGAAGGAGCCGATGACGCCCTGGCCGAGGGTGTGCCCGATGCCGTAGCAGGCGGCGCCGCTGAGCAGGGCCGCCGGCAGCGAGGCGATGCCCAGGCGCGCGTACGTGCGCAGCACCCGGGACCCGTCCAGGTCCCCGCCCAGCCGCGTGCGCAGCCGGCGCCAGGCCACGCCCACACCGATGGCGTAGGCGAGGCCGTAAGCGGCGGCCATACCGGCGACCGCCCAGCGCGGCGGCAGCAGGAAGTAGCAGAGCAATGCGGCGCCGGCGTTGACCGCGGCCACGATGACCGTGTTGTAGAAGGGGGTGCGGGTGTCTTCGTACGCGTAGAAGGCGCGGAGGACGACGTACTGCACCGAGTAGGGGATCAGGCCGAGGCCGAAGGCCATCAGCATGTAGCCCATGTTGGTGGCCGGGCCGATGCCGGCGGAGCCGAAGATCAGCGTGCACATCGGGATGCCCAGCGAGAGGAACCCGAAGGCGATCGGCACGATCGCGACCGCCGTGGTGCGCAGGCCCTGGGAGATGTCGTCGCGGACGGCGCCCGTGTCGTCCTCGGCGGCCGAGCGGGAGATGCGCGGCAGCAGGGCGGCCATCAGGGACACCGTGATGATGGCCTGCGGCAGGCCCCAGATCAGCTGGGCGTTGGCGTAGGCGGCGAAGCCGGTGCCCTTGACGCCGGAGTCGTCGCCGGCGGCCGTGGACAGCTGGGTGACGAACAGAGCGCCCACCTGGTTGGCGAGGACGAACAGGATCGTCCACTTGGCGAGCATCGCGGCCTTGCCCAGGCCGTGGCCTTTCCAGTCGAACCGCGGCCGGATCCGGAATCCGGTCTCACGCAGGTAGGGGATCATCGCCAGCGCCTGGACGACCAGGCCGAGCAGCACACCGACACCGAGCAGGCGCTGGCCCTCCGGCGGGATGCTCCTGACGGTCAGATGGGAGTTGGCGGCGGTGCCGTACACCCAGATGAACGCGCCGAGGGAGACGATGATGACGATGTTGTTCAGGACCGGCGTCCACATCATCGCGCCGAACTTGCCGCGCGCGTTGAGGATCTGGCCCATCACCACGTGGATGCCCATGAAGAAGATCGAGGGCAGGAAGTAGCGGGTGAAGGTCACCGCGACGTCGTTGGCGGCCGCGTTGTCGGCGATGGTGGGCGACAGCGCCCGCACCAGCAGCGGTGCCGCGAACATCGCGAGCGCGGTCAGCGCGGCCAGGGCCACCATCACCAGGGTCAGCAGCCGGTTGGCGAAGGCCTCGCCGCCGTCCTCGTCCTCCTTCATGGAGCGCACCAGCTGCGGCACGAACACGGAGTTCAGACCACCGCCGACGGTGAGGATGTAGATCATCGTCGGCAGCTGGTAGGCCACCTGGAAGGAGTCGGCGAGGAAGCCGAGACCCAGCGCGGCGGCGATCAGCGCGGAGCGGACGAAACCGGTGAGGCGGGACACCATCGTGCCCGCCGCCATGACCGCGCTGGACTTCAGCAGCCCGGCGGCCTTCCCGCCCTTCTTGGCGGGCGCCGCGGAAGCGGCCTCCGCCGTGACGGCCTCCGGCTCGACGGCCCCGGAGAGACCGCCGGGGTCCGGAGCGGCGGCCGGGGTGGGCACCGGGGACTGCGACGAGTACGCGGCGCCGGTGGGACCGGCCGGGTAGCCGGCGGCTCCGGTGTACGGGTGACCCTGCTGCGGGCTCCGGTCGTGCGGCGCCTGGTACTGGCCGGCAGGGCCGTGGCCGCCGCCCGGCGCCGCAGCCGGCCCCGGAACTCCCGGCGCCCCCGCGGGTGCCTGGCCGCCCGCCTGCTGCTGGTCCTTGAAGAGATGCGCGAAGGCGTCCGGCTCGTGGTACTCCTCGCCGGAGTGCGTGACGAGGTCGTCCACGCCGACGAACTGGGTCGTGCGCGGGTCCTCGCCGTACGGCAGGTACTGGGTCGCGCCCCCCGGTTCCGGCGCCGGGGTCTGCGCCCACACGTTCGGGTCGGGCGCGTAGGGCGACTGGGCGGGCGGGGCGTACAGCGGCTGCTGCTGGTCGTACGGGCCCGGAGGTGGCGGCGGGTGCGCGGCGCGGTCGTACAGCGCCTCGGCGACCGGGTCCTGCGCGGCCAGGTCCTGCGCCCGGTAGGGGTCCTGCTCGTAGGCGTCCTGGAGATACATGTCCGCCGCGTGCTGCGGCGGCACCTGGCCGGACTCGGGCGGCGGCTCGGGGTAGCCCGAGCCGGCCGCGCCCTGGCCGCGGTCACCGTCGTACGGCGCGTTCATGCTTACCCCACCTCATCGTCCCGGGCCCACCGGCCACGACATCGCTCAACGGTCCACTCTCTCACCCGTCCCGGACGGGTCGGCGCTTTCCGGTGCGGTGTCCGGCGCAGGGTCACTCGGCTGCTCCGGGTCGTCTGCCCCGGGGGCGGAGTCGGTTTCCTTCGTGAGACGGTCCCCGGGCGCCCCGGGGTTCCCGGGATTCCCAGGCTCGTCCGGACCCTCCCCCGCGGCGTCGGGTCCGTCGCCCTCGGCCTGCCGGGCCGCGGCGCGCTTGCGCTGGGTGTACATCCTGAAGCCGGCGAGCACAAGGAGCAGCACGCCGCCGCCGATGACCAGCATCACGGTGGGGGTGACCTCGGTGACCTTCACGTCGAAGCTGACGGGGTCGCCGTACTCCAGGCCGTCCTCGGTGTACAGCTGGGCGATCACCGTCACCCGGCCGTTGGCGTTGGCGGAGGTGGTGAACTTCACCGACTGACTGTGCCCGCCGGAGACCTCCACGCGCTGCTCCGAATAGGCCTTGCCGCCGATCTTCAGACGGGTCGGCATGGTGGAGGTAAGGCGGAGGACCAGGTGGCCGACAGGCTGTACGAGATTGTTCTGGACCGTCACCGGGATGGTGGCGCTGCGGCCGGAGAGCTTGGTCTCCGACTTCTGGATCAGCTTCACCTGGTCGGCCAGCTCGTCGAGCCATGCCTCCACGCCGTCGCTGTATCCGTCGGCCGCGTCGCTCCGTCCGCGCCACGAGGTGGACATCTCGCGGTTTATGGCCAGCCCGAACGGGGTGACCACGCGGGACTGTTTGGAGAGGATCACCTGGAACTTGTCGAGCTTGTCCTGGGTACGGGCGAGCTGCTCGAAGGCCGTCCTCGGCAGCTCCTGCCGGCGCAGCGAGGTCGGATAGGCGGACCTCGACGGGATGCGCGTGGTGGCGCCCGGGTCGGGCTTGTCCTTGGCCGCCGCGGTGAGGTCCTGAGGCTGGGACCAGGTGCCGCCCTGGAGTGCCTTCAGCGCCGCCGCCATCGCCTGAGCCTGGCTCGCCGTGGGCATGCGCTGCGGGGCGACGACGATACTGCGCTGCTTGTCCGTCTGCGCGTTCAGCTCCAGGCTCTGGGCCAGGAAGCGCTGGACGGCGAGAGTGGCCGACCCCGCCTTCGACAGGTCGTCCTGGAAGGCCGTGGACAGCCGGGCGTCGGCGACCACCGCCGTTGTGCCCCCGCCGACCGGGCGGGGAGCGGAGGGGGTGTACGACAGTCCGGCGGTCTCCTGGAGGCTGTCACTGCGGGCGATCACCCGGTCGGCTCCGGCGGAGGTCGCGACCTTCATGATCGACGGGTCCACCGCGCCGTTCACCGGCCAGGCGAAGTCGGTGCTCGGGGTGACGTGCAGCACCGTCTTGACGGTGGTCGCGGCGACGTCGGTGGCGTCCTTGAGGTGGCTGAGCGAGCCGGTGACGCTGGTGCCGTTGTGCGCCAGGGAGGCCAGGTCGGGGTCGGCGAACGGCAGCGCGACGACCTCCTTGCCGGCCACCGCCTTCTGCAGCCCGGCCAGCCACTGCTTGGCGACCGCCTGGTCCTCCCGTGAGCTGGGAGTGCCGGTGCCGTCGGCGCTCTGGATCCGGTAGTTGCCCGCGGCCATCGCGTCGACCGAGGCCAGGAGGTCCGGGTCGATCACCCAGGTGACGTCGAGGTCCTTGCCCAGGTTCACCATCTGGGACAGCCGGCCACCGGGAGCCAGTTCCTTGGCGAGATCGTCGTCGAGGAACTCCGGCGTCTGCAGTTCGCCCGCGCCCGTCTTGGCCGTCATGTGGACCGTGGAGATCAGCGGCCACAGGAACGTGGTCTTCGTCTTGGTGTCGGCCTCCGACGACTGCCACGGCAGGAACGTCCGCTGGATGCCGAGCACGTGGTCCCAGCCCTGGGAGGAGGTCTCGCCGGAAAGCGTGACCCCCAGCTCGTAGACCCCGTCCTCGCCGAGGTCGAGCTTGTCCACGGGGACGGAGATGCTGAAGTGCTGGGCGACGCCCGGGGCCAGTGTGTCGAACTTGTCCTCGTACTTGTCGTCGATCTCGGATCCGGTGCCGCCCTGCAGTTCGTCCGAGTGCCGGGCGACGGAGTCGATCTCCGACCGGGTGGTCAGCTGGGAGCCCATGCGCAGGCCCACATGGGCGTCGGTGACGGCCTGTCTGCCGTTGTTGGTCACCGTGCCCGACACGGTCAGCGTGTCGCCGTCCGTGGGGGCACTGGGGCTGAGGGCGTCCAGGGAGACAGACACCGTGTCGGAGGACGCGGCCTGCGCGGGCCCGGCGACGGGCAGCTGGAGCAGACCGGCCAGCAGTGGTGCCCCGGTGAGCAGTGCTCCGGCGCGCCGCAGCCACCGGCGGGCAGGTGAGGCACTGGTCCCCTGGAAGTCAGCCGCCTCGGCCACGCGCTCGCCCGTCCCTCGTCGTCGTCAGTGGTCGTCGGAATGTGCGTCCACGCATGGTAACGATGCCCGCTGAACGGAAGTGCCGCGGTGTCCTCCGCAAGATCGAGGAACAGCCGCGGCCCGTCCTCTATATCCAGTATCGAGGGGAGAGCGACCGTACGCCGCAAGAGCAGTGCTTGCGGCGGGTATGCCGGAAGGTGTCCGCACCGCCTTAATGGGGGCGCCCCTGGTCGCGCGGGGCACGTACCCTCTTCTGTTGTGCCGAACGCCAACGAAGACACTCCCTCTGCCCTGAGCCAGGCGCAGCAGCGCGCGGTCGCCGAGCTGCTGCGGGTGGCCCCTGTCGCCGACGACCTCGCCCGCCGATTCCAGCAGGCCGGGTTCTCGCTCGCCCTCGTCGGCGGATCGGTCCGCGACGCGCTGCTCGGCCGGCTCGGCAACGATCTGGACTTCACCACCGACGCCCGCCCCGAGGACGTACTGAAGATCGTCCGGCCATGGGCGGACGCCGTCTGGGAGGTGGGAATCGCCTTCGGCACGGTCGGCGCGCACAAGGGCGGCTACCAGATCGAGATCACCACCTACCGGTCGGAGGCCTACGACCGCACCTCGCGCAAGCCGGAGGTGTCGTACGGCGACTCCATCGAGGAGGACCTGGTCCGCCGCGACTTCACGGTCAACGCCATGGCCGTGGCACTCCCGGAGAAGGAGTTCATCGACCCGCACGGCGGTCTGGAGGATCTCGCGGCGCGTGTGCTGCGCACGCCCGGCACGCCCGAGGAGTCGTTCTCGGACGACCCCCTGCGCATGATGCGGGCCGCCCGGTTCGCCGCCCAGCTGGACTTCACGGTCGCCCCCGAGGTCGTCACCGCTATGACGGAGATGGCAGGGCGCCTCGAGATCGTCTCGGCGGAACGGGTCCGGGACGAGCTGAACAAGCTCATCCTGTCCGCACAGCCGCGCAAGGGGCTGACGCTGCTCGTCGACACCGGGCTCGCCGGCCATGTGCTGCCCGAGCTGCCGGCGCTGCGCCTGGAGCGAGACGAGCACCACCGGCACAAGGACGTCTATGAGCACACGTTGATCGTCCTGGAGCAGGCGATCGCGCTGGAGCAGGACGGCCCGGACCTCACGCTTCGCCTGGCCGCGCTTCTGCACGACATCGGCAAGCCGCGCACTCGCCGCTTCGAGAAGGACGGCCGGGTCTCCTTCCACCACCATGAGGTGGTCGGCGCCAAGATGACCAAGAAGCGCATGACCGCCCTGAAGTACTCCAACGAACTGGTGAAGGACGTCTCGCGGCTGGTCGAGCTTCATCTGCGCTTCCACGGCTACGGCACCGGGGAGTGGACGGACTCGGCGGTCCGCCGGTACGTCCGTGACGCCGGCCCGCTGCTGGACCGTCTGCACAAGTTGACCCGCTCCGACTGCACCACGCGCAACAAGCGGAAGGCAGTGGCGCTGTCCCGGGCCTACGACGGCCTGGAGGAGCGCATCGCCCAGTTGCAGGAGCAGGAGGAACTGGACGCGATCCGTCCCGACCTGGACGGCAACCAGATCATGGAGATCCTGGGAATCGGCCCCGGGCCGGCCGTCGGCAAGGCGTACAAGCACATGCTGGAGCTGCGCCTGGAGAACGGGCCGATGGAGCCCGATGCCGCAGTGGCGGCGCTCAAGGAGTGGTGGGCCGCACAGGGCTGAGGAAGAGCCGGACGATGTTTCACGTGAAACAGCCGTCCGGGACCGACGGCAGCGAGGGGCGATGTTTCACGTGAAACATCGCCCCTCGTTCCGTCCTACCGGCGCTCGAAACGGGCCAGCGCAGTCGCGGCCACTCCATAGAGAACGGCGACCAGAACCACCAGCGCCGTCGAGCGGCCGTCCGGCGGCAGCATCAGAGCCGCCGCTCCCGCCGCGCCCACGAAGGCGACGTTGAAGAGCACGTCGTACACGGAGAAGACGCGACCACGGAAGGCGTCCTCGACGCAGGCCTGCACGATCGTGTCCGTGGCGATCTTGGCACCCTGGGTGGTCAGGCCCAGAACGAAGGCCGCGACCATGAGGGGACCGGTGGCGAACGGGAGACCCAGGGCCGGTTCCAGCACCATGGCAGCCCCGGCGCACACCGCGATCCAGCGGCCGGGACCGAGCCGCCCCGCCGTCCAGGGCGTCACCACCGCCGCCGCGAAGAATCCCGCGCCGGACAGCGCCAGTGCCAGCCCGAGCAGTCGCAGTCCTTCGTCGGGGCTGTCGGTGAGGGCGTAGCGGCACAGCATGAGCAGCAGGACGAGGAGTGCGCCGTAGCAGAAGCGCATCAGTGTCATGGCGGCCAGGGCCCAGGCCGCTTCCCTGCGCTGAGCTGCTGCCAGGTGCCGGACGGCGGCCAGCAGCTCCCGTGCCGTCTCGGCGAGTGCCGCGGCCAGACGGGGGCGTGCCGGGTGACGGTCGGGTCCGAGGAGGGCGGGCGCCAGGCGCAGAGACGCGAGGCCCGCGCAGAGATAGAGGAAGGAGCCGAAGAGGACCACGGCCGCGTCGGAGCCCGACGACAGGATCCGTACGACGAAGGCGAGGCCTCCGCCCGCGGTCGCCGCGAGGGTGCCGGCGGTCGGGGAGAGCGAGTTGGCCAGTACCAGGCGCCGGGTGTCGACGACGCGGGGCAGGGCGGCGGACAGCCCGGCGAGGACGAAGCGGTTCACCGCGGTCACGCTCAGCGCCGAGGCGTAGAAGAGCCAGTCGGGGGCGTTGCCGAGCATCAGTACCGCCGTGGCCGCGGCCAGCAGGGCGCGCAGCAGATTGCCGTACACGAAGACCTGGCGGCGGCGCCAGCGGTCCAGCAGGACACCGGCGAAGGGGCCGACCAGCGAGTAGGGGAGCAGCAGGACCGCCATCGCCGAGGCGATCGCCGTGGCCGAGGTCTGCTTCTCCGGGGAGAAGACGACGTACGCGGCGAGTGCGACCTGGTACACCCCGTCGGCGCCCTGGGACAGCAGACGGACGGACAGCAGACGCCGGAAGTCCCGCAGGCGCAGCAGGACGCGCAGGTCACGGACGACAGGCATGGATCACACCCTCACACATGCGGAAGGTCCCCGGGTCGGGGAACCCGGGGACCTTCACAGCCCTGGCAGGAGCGTTCTCGTGCGAGCGGGCGCGCTGGGCGCCTTAGCGCTCGACCTCGCCGCGGATGAACTTCTCGACGTTCTGACGGGCCTCGTCGTCGAAGTACTGGACCGGCGGGGACTTCATGAAGTACGAGGACGCCGACAGGATCGGGCCGCCGATGCCGCGGTCCTTGGCGATCTTCGCGGCGCGCAGGGCGTCGATGATGACACCCGCGGAGTTCGGGGAGTCCCAGACCTCCAGCTTGTACTCCAGGTTCAGCGGGACGTCACCGAAGGCGCGGCCCTCCAGGCGGACGTAGGCCCACTTGCGGTCGTCCAGCCAGGCGACGTAGTCGGACGGGCCGATGTGGACGTTCTTCTCGCCGAGGTCCCGGTCGGGGATCTGGGAGGTGACGGCCTGCGTCTTCGAGATCTTCTTGGACTCCAGGCGCTCGCGCTCGAGCATGTTCTTGAAGTCCATGTTGCCGCCGACGTTCAGCTGCATGGTCCGGTCGAGGATGACACCGCGGTCCTCGAACAGCTTCGCCATGACGCGGTGCGTGATGGTGGCGCCGACCTGGGACTTGATGTCGTCACCGACGATCGGGACACCGGCCTCGGTGAACTTGTCCGCCCACTCCTTCGTACCGGCGATGAAGACCGGGAGGGCGTTGACGAAGGCGACCTTGGCGTCGATGGCGCACTGGGCGTAGAACTTCGCCGCGTCCTCGGAACCGACGGGCAGGTAGCAGACCAGGACGTCGACCTGCTTGTCCTTGAGGACCTGGACGACGTCGACCGGCTCCTCGGCGGACTCCTCGATGGTGGCGCGGTAGTACTTGCCGAGGCCGTCGAGGGTGTGGCCGCGCTGGACGGTGACACCGGTGTGGGGCACGTCGCAGATCTTGATGGTGTTGTTCTCGGAGGCGCCGATGGCGTCCGCCAGGTCGAGACCGACCTTCTTGGCGTCGACGTCGAACGCCGCGACGAACTCGACGTCGCGGACGTGGTAGTCACCGAACTGCACGTGCATCAGGCCGGGGACCTTGGACGCCGGGTCGGCGTCCTTGTAGTACTCGACTCCCTGCACCAGCGACGCGGCGCAGTTGCCCACGCCGACGATGGCTACGCGAACCGAACCCATTCCGGTTGCTCCCTGTGTGTACGAGTGAGGCCCTGACTGGGTCTCACGTGGCGGTGTCGTCGGGCGTATCCGTCCCGGGGGTGTTCCCGGGACGGGGCAGGCCGCCCGTCGATCCATTGGTGGTGTCCTGCTGAGCGGGCCCCCCGGTCGCGGAACCTCTCAGGTCCCGCCCGGCCCGCTCGCTCTCGATGAGCTCGTTCAGCCAGCGCACTTCGCGCTCCACGGACTCCATTCCGTGGCGCTGGAGCTCAAGCGTGTAGTCGTCGAGGCGCTCCCGTGTGCGGGCGAGGGAGGCGCGCATCTTCTCGAGGCGCTCCTCCAGTCGGCTGCGCCGGCCCTCCAGGACGCGCATGCGCACGTCGCGCGAGGTCTGGCCGAAGAAGGCGAACCGCGCGGCGAAGTGCTCGTCCTCGTACGCGTCGGGGCCGGTCTGCGAGAGCAGCTCCTCGAAGTGCTCCTTGCCTTCCGCGGTCAGCCGGTAAACGATCTTGGCGCGGCGGCCGGCGAGGGGAGCGGCGAGTGCGTCGTCGTGGGTGTTCCCGGGCTCCTCGATCAGCCAGCCGTTGGCGACCAGGGCCTTGAGGCAGGGGTACAGCGTCCCGTAGCTGAACGCGCGGAACACACCCAATGACGTGTTGAGTCTTTTGCGCAGCTCGTAGCCGTGCATCGGGGACTCGCGGAGCAGGCCGAGCACGGCGAACTCAAGGATGCCGGAGCGCCGGCTCATCGTCGCCTCCTCTCGGTCCCGCAGGTCTCTTCCGCGGGTCTCGCAGTGCCTCTCGGCGTCTTTATCTCGCGCTGATGTATCGACTCGATACATCACGACGATAGAACGGCCTCTCGTGGGCGACAAGAGGGGCGATGGTGAACGGGATCACATCACTGATTCGTAGGAGGCAACTTGCCTGTTTTGGGGTGAACTTCGGGGCTCGGTGGGTTTTGGTGGTGCGTAGTCTGTGCGGCATGCAGTCCACCGGGAACCGCGTGACGCCTGGGGAGCGTCGTCGTCCCTGGTGCAGTACGGGTGAATGCAGCACCGACCACATCCGTACTTCGGGGGGACCGGAAACCAGCCGCCGTTCCAGGCGCGCACGGGTGCGCCTGCCCGAGGAGTAATCGTTCGATGAGCGAGCACCGTCGCAAACCGCCGCAGCCGCAGGGAGGCGGACGTGCCGCGGCCCGACGCGGCCCGTCCGGCTCGTCCCCCGGCCGCCGTGCGGCACCGCGAGGCGCCACCGGGTCTCCTGCCGACTCCTATGGGTCCCCTTCGCATGGACCGGAGTCCGCCGGCTCGGGAGGTGACGAGCGTCCCTACGGCGGCCGGGCCGAGGCCCGCCGTGCCGCCCAGAAGGGCGGCCGACGCAGAGCCGCCGACAACACCTCCCCCGGCGGCCGGCGCGGTCCGGGCGGGCCGACCGGTCCCGGCCGCGGCAAGGGCCGCGCGACGACGGCACCCGGCAAGAAGCGGTTCATCGACTACCCCAGGGCCGACAAGTACGGCTGGCGGCGCTGGGTACCGTCCTGGAAGCTGGTCAGCGGGCTGTTCATCGGCTTCGTCGGGAGCCTGGTGGTGATGATCGGCGTCGGCTACGCGATGGTCTCGATCCCCAACGAGAACGATGCCGCCAAGTCCCAGAACAACGTCTACTACTGGGCCGACGGCAGCCAGATGGTGGCCACGGGCACCGGAGTGAACCGGCAGAACGTCACCATCGACAAGATCCCCGAGGCCATGCAGTGGGCCGTGATCTCGGCGGAGAACAAGAGCTTCTACGATGACTCGGGTGTCGATCCCATGGGCATCGCCCGGGCGCTGGCCAACATGGCGCGGGGCGGCCAGACGCAGGGTGGTTCGACGATCACCCAGCAGTTCGTCAAGAACACGTACCTGAGCCAGGAACAGACGGTCACCCGTAAGTTCAAGGAGATGTTCATCTCCATCAAGGTGGGCACGAAGCTCGACAAGAAGCAGATCCTGCAGGGCTACCTGAACACCTCGTACTACGGCCGGGGCGCCTACGGCATCCAGGCGGCCGCCCAGACCTACTACGGCGTGGACGCGGTCGACCTCAAGCCGAGCCAGTGCGCCTTCCTCGCGGCACTGCTGAAGGGCCCGACGTACTACGACCCGGCCGGCAACGCCGACCTCGACAAGTCGGCGACCGCGAAGGCGAACGAGAAGCGGTCGAGGGAGCGCTGGTCCTGGATCCTCAACGAGATGCACAAGGACAAGCACCTCACCGACGCCGACTACCAGGATGCGATCAAGGCGTACCCCAAGCCCCAGGGACGTAAGGCGACGAAGGGCATGACCGGCCAGACCAGCTACCTGGTCGACACGGCCAAGAAGTACGTCCTGAACCACTCCGACATCACCGAGGCGCAGTTCGACCAGGGCGGCTACCAGATCTACACGACCTTCGACAAGAAGAGCGTGAACGCCCTGAGCGCCGCCGTGAAGAAGGTCCAGAAGGAGAATCTCGACCCGAAGCACCGCGAGAAGGACAAGTACGTCCAGTTCGGTGCGGCGTCGGTGGACCCCAAGGACGGGAAGATCGTCGCGCTCTACGGCGGTGACGGATACGAGAACGGCCACTTCACCAACAACGCCGACACCTCCGGTGTGCCCGTCGGCTCGACGTGGAAGCCGTTCGTCCTCGCCGCGGCGATGCAGTACGGCACCTACAGGTCCGAGGGCGAGGGCATCTCCCCTCTGAGCAAGTACAACGGCAACGACAAGCTCAAGGTCCTGAACCAGAACGGCACCCCCGTTCTGAAGAAGGACGGCTCGGTCTTCTACCAGCGCAACGAGGGCCCCAAGCCGTGGGGCTACATCACGCTGCGCAAGGCCATGGAGCAGTCCGTCAACACCCCGTTCGTGCAGCTCGGCATGGATGTCGGGATGTCGAAGGTCAAGGACGTGGCGAAGGCGTCCGGCATTCTCGACGCGAGCTTCGCCTCGCTCAACCCGTCCTTCGCCATCGGCACCTCGACGCCGAGCGCGATCCGCATGGCCGACGCCTACGCGACGTTCGCCGCCTCCGGAAAGCATGCGGATCCGTACTCTGTGCTGCACGTCAAGAAGGACGGCGAGGAACTGCCGGGCTTCACCAAGCCCAAGGTGACGCAGGCGATGCCGGAGAACGTGGCCAACAACGTGACGGACACGCTGGAGAACGTGATCCAGAACGGTACGGGTCGGAACGCCAAGGCCCTGGGCCGTACCGCCGCCGGCAAGACCGGTACGACCGACAGCAACAAGTCGGCATGGTTCGTCGGCTACACCCGGCAGCTGTCGACCTCGGTCGCGATGTTCCGTGAGAACCCCAAGGACCACGAGCTGCTGTCCATGAACGGCACGGCGGGTGTGGACTCCATCCACGGTGGTGACATCCCGACGCAGGTGTGGACCGAGTACATGAAGGACGCGCTCAAGGGCAAGAACGACCTCGGCTTCCCGGACGCCACCGAGATCGGAAAGGTCCAGGACGAGGCGGGGGCCCCTACCCCGACCCCGAGCGCCACCATCAAGCCGAGCCCGACGCCGAGTGACACGCCGAGCCCGACGCCGAGCCAGACGACCACCACGCCGTCCCCGTCGCCGAGCGAGTCCTGCCAGTTCGGCGCCTGGGACCCGAACTGCAACGGGAACGGCAACGGCAACGGCAACGGGAATGGAAACGGCAACGGCACCGGCGGCGTGGACACCGGCGGCACCGACGGAGGCGGAGGGACGTCACCGGCGCCCACCGCTACGGACACCAGTGGAACCGGCACCACCCGAGGAAATGGCAACGGAGGCTTCTTCGGAGGTCAGACGGGTTAGCCCGGTGATTCGACCGGTGGGTGACCATATCGCCCACCAGGGGTGTTTCACGTGAAACATGGGCCGCCGCACCTGACGGGTGCGGCGGCCCTCGGTGTTTTCCCAGACAGGTACGGCAGGATGTGCCCCATGCCCAGTGCAGAGATGACGCCCACGAGCAGGCACGAGCCCGAGCCCGTGCGGACCGCCGTGGCAGAGACGGTGCAGCCGACCAGGGAGGACGAGGTCGCCGCCGCCGGCAGTGAGCTGATCGGCGGCCCCCTGGGGCGGCGCGCCCTGCTCGGGACCTCCTGGTGGACCCCGGTACGGGTCGTGGCGCTCGTGGCGATCGGCATGTTCGCCCTCGGCCTGGTCCAGAAGGCACCCTGCTACGACAGCGCCTGGTTCTTCGGCGCGAGCAGTCAGTACACACACGCCTGTTATTCGGACATTCCGCACCTCTATCAGGGCCGCGGATTCGCCGACCATCTCGTGCCGTACTTCGACAAGCTCCCGGGCGACATGGACTACCTCGAATATCCGGTGCTGACCGGCGTGTTCATGGAGGTGGCGTCCTGGCTGACCCCGCACAGCGGCAGCATCCAGCACCAGGAGCAGTGGTACTGGTTCGTCAACGCGGGGATGCTGATGGTGTGCGCCGCCGTGATCGCCGTATGCGTGGCCCGCACCCATCGCCGGCGCCCCTGGGACGGTCTGCTGGTCGCCCTCGCCCCCGCCTTCGCGCTCACGGCGACCATCAACTGGGACCTGCTGGCGGTGGCACTGACCGCCGCCGCGATGCTGATGTGGGCGCGGGGCCGGGCCGTCGCGTTCGGTGTCCTCCTGGGGCTCGCCACGGCCGCCAAGCTGTACCCGGTCGTCCTGCTCGGACCCTTGCTGGTCCTGTGCTGGCGGGCGGGCAAGTGGCGCGCGTTCTTCCAGGCCCTGGCCGGCGCGGTGGTCGCCTGGCTCGTGGTGAACCTGCCGGTCATGCTCACGCACGACGCGACGGGCTTCCACATCCGCGAGGGGTGGGCCAAGTTCTACACCTTCAGCAAGGAGCGTGGAGTCGACTTCGGCTCCTTCTGGCTGATCTGGGCGCAGAACACCAGCACCCCGCCCAGCACCGACTTCGTCAACACCGCGGCCATGGTGCTGGTCGTGCTGTGCTTCCTCGGCATCGCGGCGCTGGGCTTCACCGCCCCGCGCCGCCCGCGCTTCGCCCAGCTGGCGTTCCTGATGGTGGCCGCCTTCGTGCTCACCAACAAGGTCTACTCCCCGCAGTACGTCCTGTGGCTGGTGCCGCTGGCCGTCCTCGCCCGGCCCAAGTGGCGGGACTTCCTGATCTGGCAGGCCTGCGAGGTGGCGTACTTCCTGGGTATCTGGCTGTACCTCGCCTACACGACCAGCGGAGACGCCCACAAGGGCCTGCCGGCGCAGGGCTACCACTGGGCGATCGCGGTGCACCTGGCGGGCACGCTGTACCTGTGCGCCGTCGTCGTACGGGACATCCTCATGCCGGAACGGGACGTGGTGCGCCGGTCCGGTGACGACGATCCCTCGGGCGGAGTGCTCGACGGAGCGGAAGACGCGTTCGTGCTCGGCGCGGCGACCCATCCGCCGCGGCACGCCACCCACTTCGAGACACCGCAGGTCGGCTGGGGGCAGCCCGAGACGCCGCCCCACCAGGACCGTTCGCCCTGAGCGAACAGCCGTTGGCGAGGTCGTGAAAAAGGCCGTATCCGGGCGTTCCGGATACGGCCTTCACGTCGTCCCGGACGGCTCAGCGGTCCACGAGACGGTCGAACTGGGTGGTGGTGTGCCGCAGGTGGGCCACCAGCTCGTCGCCCACCTGGGGCTCGGGGGCGTCCGAGGGCACGAAGAGGATCGAGACCTGCATGTGCGGCGGCTCGGCGAACCAGCGCTGCTTTCCGCCCCAGACGAACGGAGAAAGGTTCCGGTTCACCGTGGCGAGCCCGGCGCGTGCGACGCCCTTGGCGCGCGGCATGACGCCGTGCAGGGCCTTCGGAGCCTCCAGGCCCACCCCGTGCGACGTACCGCCCGCCACGACCACCAGGTAGCCGTCCGAGGCCGCCTTCTGCTGCCGGTAGCCGAACCGGTCACCCTTCGCCACGCGCGTGACGTCCAGGACGGCGCCGCGGTACTCGGTGGCCTCGTGGTCCCCCAGCCACAGCCGCGTGCCGATGCGCGCGCGGAACCGGGTCTGCGGGAACTGCTGCTGGAGCCGGGCCAGCTCGTCGGCCTTGAGGTGGCTGACGAACATCGTGTGCAGCGGCAGCCGTGCCGCGCGCAGCCGGTCCATCCAGCCGATGACCTCCTCGACGGCGTCCGAGCCGTCGGTGCGGTCCAGCGGCAGGTGGATGGCGAAGCCCTCCAGCCGGATGTTCTCTATGGCCTGGTGCAGCTGGGGCAGGTCCTGCTCGCTGATGCCGTGCCGCTTCATCGAGGACATCACCTCGATGACCACACGGGCGCCCACGAGGCCGTACACACCGTCGATCGACGACACCGAGCGGACCACCCGGTCGGGCAGCGGCACCGGCTCCTCGCCGCGCCGGTACGGGGTGAGCACCAGCAGGTCACCGCCGAACCAGTCCTTGATGCGCGCGGCCTCGTAGGTGGTGCCGACGGCGAGCAGGTCCGCACCGAGCCGTGTGGCCTCCTCCGACAGCCGTTCGTGCCCGAAGCCGTAGCCGTTGCCCTTGCAGACCGGGACGAGTCCCGGGAACTGCTCCTGCACGTGCTTGTGGTGCGCCCGCCAGCGCGCGGTGTCGACGTAGAGCGTGAGCGCCATGGCCGGACCCGGAACCTTTCTCGTGGCTGGGGTGGATCGAAGGTGTGTGAGCTGTGAAGGCTATGGAATCAAACGCCCGCGGCTCAGCGGCGCGACATGTAGATGTCGAGCGCCTTGTGGAGCAGCTTGTTCAGCGGGAAGTCCCACTCGCCGAGGTACTCCGCGGCCTGGCCGCCCGTACCGACCTTGAACTGGATCAGACCGAAGAGGTGGTCGGTCTCGTCCAGCGAGTCGGAGATACCGCGCAGGTCGTAGACGGTCGCGCCCATCGCGTAGGCGTCGCGCAGCATCCGCCACTGCATGGCGTTCGACGGCCGCACCTCGCGTCCGATGTTGTCGGAGGCGCCGTAGGAGTACCAGACGTGTCCGCCGACGATCAGCATCGTCGCCGCGGACAGGTTCACGCCGTTGTGGCGGGCGAAGTACAGCCGCATGCGGTTCGGGTCCTCGGTGTTGAGGGCCGTCCACATGCGCTGGAAGTACGACAGGGGGCGGGGCCGGAAGTGGTCGCGGACGGCCGTGATCTCGTACAGCCGCTGCCACTCGGGCAGGTCCTGGTAGCCGCCCTGGACGACCTCGACGCCCGCCTTCTCGGCCTTCTTGATGTTACGGCGCCACAGTTGGTTGAAGTTCTTGTGGACCTCTTCCAGGGAGCGGTTCGCCAGCGGCACCTGGTAGACGTAACGGGGCTGCACGTCACCGAAGCCGGCGCCGCCGTCCTCGCCCTGCTGCCAGCCCATCCGGCGCAGCTTGTCGGCCACCTCGAAGGCGCGCGGCTCGATGAAGTCGGCCTCCAGGTCGCGCAGCCGCTTGACGTCCGGGTCCTGGATGCCCTTCTTGATGGTCTCCGCGTTCCAGCGGCGGATGATCACCGGCGGGCCCATCTTCACGGAGAAGGCACCCTGCTGCTTCAGGTGCGCCAGCATCGGCTGGATCCAGTCGTCCAGGTTCGGCGCGTACCAGTTGATGACCGGGCCCTCGGGCAGGTAGGCGAGGTACCGCTTGATCTTGGGCAGCTGGCGGTAGAGGACCAGGCCCGCGCCGACCAGCTGGCCGCTGCGGTCGAACCAGCCGAGGTTCTCCGAGCGCCACTCCGCCTTCACATCTGCCCAGGCCGGGACCTGCATGTGGCTCGCCGCCGGCAGGCTCTGGATGAATGCCAGATGCTGCTCGCGACTGATGGTCCTCAGGGTCAGGCTCATTCGGGGCGCTCCTCGGGCTGGTGTGTCCCCATGGGTACAGGGGCTCCGGCTCTCGCGCCGAAGCCTACTGCGCCGTGCGAGCGCCCCGACTGGGCGTATGGCCCTTGAACCCGGCGGATCAGCCGATCAGCCCGCCGAACAGGCCGCCGTGCGCCATGCCGATCAGGAAACCGACGCCTGCGGCACCGAGACCCAGGATGAGGAAGAACCGCTGCCTCGTGGTCACCGAGATCCACTGCCCGTAGACGCCTGTTGCCAGTGCCACCAGGCCCGCCCAGGAACTCAGCAGGTGGAGGCTGTGGAAGAAGCATGTGACGAAGGCCAGCAGGCCCAGCGCGAATGTGGTCGCCATCAGGGCGTCCTGCAGCGGATGGGGCTTGCCGTCCGTGGCGAACAGGGAACCGGCGGTGTTGGGTCGCAATGCCTGTGCCATGGGCACCTCCTGCGGAAGCGGCGCATCGTAGCGCCGTACACACCCGATGGGTACAGATTGTGGGCCTCCACGCCCGGATTTCAACCGGACGCGGGTGTGCGGGTAGTCTGTACCGTCTGCACTGGTGTCTGCCCAGACCTGTCCAGGTCACACTGGCCCGGGTCCCCTGAGGGGGCCCTGATTGTCAGTGGTGGCCGATACCGTTGCGTACGCATCACAACCCTCCTGCCACGGAACGACCGTGGCCGCTGAGTCCAAAGGAGGTGGGTTCCACATGCGTCACTACGAGGTGATGGTCATCCTCGACCCCGATCTCGAGGAGCGCGCTGTCTCCCCGCTGATCGAGAACTTCCTGTCCGTCGTCCGTGACGGCGGCGGCAAGGTTGAGAAGGTCGACACCTGGGGCCGTCGTCGTCTCGCCTACGAGATCAAGAAGAAGCCCGAGGGCATCTACTCGGTCATCGACCTGCAGGCCGAGCCTGCGGTCGTCAAGGAGCTCGACCGCCAGATGAACCTGAACGAGTCGGTCCTCCGGACCAAGGTCCTCCGCCCCGAGACCCACTGAGCGCTCCCGCTCAGCTGATCTCGGGATTCGAGTAGCAGCAACCAAGCAGCCAGAGCAGCAAACCCGCCGAGAGGTTCCCCCATGGCAGGCGAGACCGTCATCACGGTCATCGGCAATCTTGTCGACGACCCCGAGCTGCGCTTCACCCCGTCCGGTGCGGCGGTCGCGAAGTTCCGTGTCGCGTCCACCCCCCGCACCTTCGACCGCCAGACGAACGAGTGGAAGGACGGCGAGAGCCTCTTCCTGACCTGCTCGGTCTGGCGCCAGGCGGCGGAGAACGTCGCCGAGTCGCTCCAGCGAGGCATGCGCGTCATCGTGCAGGGCCGGCTGAAGCAGCGGTCCTACGAGGACCGCGAGGGCGTCAAGCGCACGGTCTACGAGCTGGACGTCGAGGAAGTCGGCCCCAGCCTGCGCAACGCCACGGCCAAGGTCACCAAGACCGCCGGTGGCGCTCGCGGTGGCCAGGGTGGTTACGGCGGCGGCGGCGGCCAGCAGGGCGGCGGCTGGGGCTCAGGCTCCGGTGGCGGCCAGCAGGGCGGCGGCGCTCCGGCCGACGACCCGTGGGCGACCGGCGCTCCCGCCGGTGGCAACCAGGGTGGCGGCGGCTGGGGCGGCGGCTCCGGCAACGGCGGCGGCTACTCGGACGAACCCCCCTTCTAGGCCTTCGGGCCAGGCCTCCGGGCCGGTCCGGGTCGAGGGCGGGTCGTACCCCAACTTCTTGATCACACAGGAGAAACACCAATGGCGAAGCCGCCTGTGCGCAAGCCGAAGAAGAAGGTCTGCGCTTTCTGCAAGGACAAGGTCACGTACGTGGACTACAAGGACACGAACATGCTGCGGAAGTTCATTTCCGACCGCGGCAAGATCCGTGCCCGCCGCGTGACCGGCAACTGCACGCAGCACCAGCGTGACGTCGCCACGGCCGTCAAGAACAGCCGTGAGATGGCGCTGCTGCCCTACACGTCCACCGCGCGCTAAGGGAAGGGTGACCGACTCATGAAGATCATCCTCACCCACGAGGTCTCCGGCCTCGGTGCGGCCGGCGACGTCGTCGACGTCAAGGACGGCTACGCTCGCAACTACCTGATCCCGCGGAAGTTCGCTATCCGCTGGACCAAGGGTGGCGAGAAGGACGTCGAGCAGATCCGTCGTGCTCGCAAGATCCACGAGATCCAGACCATCGAGCAGGCCAACCAGGTGAAGGCCCAGCTCGAGGGCGTCAAGGTCCGCCTGGCCGTCCGCTCCGGCGACGCCGGTCGTCTCTTCGGTTCCGTCACCCCGGCCGACATCGCGTCCGCGATCAAGGCTTCCGGTGGCCCCGAGGTCGACAAGCGCCGCATCGAGCTGTCCGCTCCGATCAAGACCCTGGGCGCCCACGAGACGTCCGTGCGTCTGCACCCCGAGGTTGCCGCCAAGGTCAACATCGAGGTCGTCGCGGCCTGATCGCCGCGTGATCGCTGCGCTCGCTTGAGCCAGTGAAAGGGGCCGCACCCTTTGGGGCGGCCCCTTTCCCATGCGTGCCTTCCTGTGAGGGCGTCGCTCTCCTGAAGGCATGTTTCACGTGAAACGGTCAGTGCGCCTGTGAAACGGTCAGCGGGTTGCGCCGGTCACGATCCAGCGGCCTGAACGGGCCCGCAGCCACAGGGTCAGCAGCCGGATCGTCATCATCAGCGTCATCGCCGCCCAGAGGGCGGTGAGCCCGCCACCGAGCGTGGGAACGAGCAGCGCCACCGGAGCGAACACCGCCAGGGTGACGACCATGGCCCAGGCCAGGTAGGGACCGTCGCCCGCGCCCATCAGGACCCCGTCCAGGACGAAGACGATCCCGCAGACGGGTTGCGACAGTGCCACGAGCAGCAGGGCCGGCAGCGCGGCGCCCTTCACCCCCGAGTCGCTGGTGAACAACGGCAGGAAGAGCGGCCGTGCGGCCACCACGATCAGGCCCAGTACGACACCGGTCGCGAGGCCCCACTGGATCATGCGGCGGCAGGCCAGGCGTGCCCCTGGGGCGTCGTCCGCGCCGAGGTAGCGGCCGATGATGGCCTGTCCCGCGATCGCTATCGCGTCGAGCGCGAAGGCGAGCAGGTTCCACAGGGAGAGGATGATCTGGTGCGCGGCGATGTCGGCGTCACCGAGATGAGCGGCTACCGCTGTGGCGATCATGATGTTCGCTCGCAGGGAGAGCGTGCGGACCAGGAGAGGCACGCCGGCCTGGGCCGAGGCCCGGATGCCGGCGGCGTCCGGCCGGAGTGAGGCCCCGTGCCGGTGGGCCCCGCGTACGACGACGATGAGGTAGACGGCCGCCATGCCGCACTGCGCGACGACCGTGCCCCATGCGGAGCCGGCGATGCCGAGCCCGGCGCCGTAGACGAGTCCCGCATTGAGGGCGGCGTTGGCGATGAAGCCGGCGACGGCGACGTAGAGCGGGGTCCTGGTGTTCTGCAGCCCGCGCAGTACTCCGGTCGCGGCAAGGACGACGAGCATGGCGGGGATGCCCAGCGCGGAGATGCGCAGATACGTGGTGGCGTAGGGGCTCGCGGTCGTGGAGGCGCCGAAGAGGTCCACGATGCCGGGGGCCAGGGGCAGGACGACGGCGATCACGGCGAGGCCCAGCAGGAGCGCCAGCCAGATGCCGTCCATGCCCTGGCGGATGGCCGCCGGGAGATCACCGGCTCCGACTCGGCGGGCGACGGCGGCCGTGGTGGCGTAGGCGAGGAAGACGAAGACGCTCACGGCGGTGGTGAGGAGCGCCGAGGCGATGCCGAGACCG
Source organism: Streptomyces sp. NPDC029151 (assembly GCF_055564315.1). Lineage (NCBI taxonomy): Bacteria > Bacillati > Actinomycetota > Actinomycetes > Kitasatosporales > Streptomycetaceae > Streptomyces > Streptomyces sp. NPDC029151. The sequence goes on along the minus strand of NZ_JBVHWQ010000008.1, from coordinate 193,019 downwards.
GCAAGCTGAGCGGTGCCGAGATGGCCGACGATCGCACTGTCCGCCATGACGAAGAGAGGCTCGGCGACGAGCGCGCCGAAGGCCGGGACGGCCAGCGCGACGATTTCTCGGTCGTGCTGCCGTCGAGTGGCCTTGGGGATCTCCGGAGCCTGTGTCATGAGCATCAATCTAATCGTCCACAGGTAAGTGATGCAACTGGCTAGTGATCCTTACTTTTTCCTGCGGGCCGTGTCCTTTCGGGCGCCGTTCGATGCGATCTTGGCCCGACTGGGGAAGTTTTTTCTCTGCACAGCCGGTGGATCATAAAGGCGCAGGTCAGTGGCTTGGCGGTGGGGAGATCGAGGGCTTGTTCACAGGGCTTTCCACCGAGTCGTGCACAGGTTTCGCCGAGTTCTCCACAGCATCGGGCCGGTCGTCCACATGGCCTGTGGATAACCAGATTGGCTGACGGTGCCGACGGGCCTACGGTTGTCCGGCGCCCGCTCCTTCCCCCGGCCCGGCAAGCGTCCTTCTTCCGGCCGGGGAATCGTCACAAATCCGACGTCGCAAGAACCGGAGTTGGGCCTCTTAGTTGTCAGTGTCGTGCCGTACAAAAGAGGCCACGGCGAGGTCCGCCGTGCGGACGGGAGGAGGTGGCTCGGTGAGCATTTCCGAGCCCTTGGACGATCCGTGGGCCGACAGCGGACCCAGTGATCGTCTGCCGGCCTCCCGTCGGCGTGGTGACGGCGGCCGGGGTCGTGACGAACAGCACGACCGGGGCCGGGACAACAGCGGCTGGGACGGCGGAGGCTCCGCCTTCGAGCGGGTGCCGCCCCAGGACCTGGACGCCGAGCAGTCGGTCCTCGGCGGCATGCTGCTGTCGAAGGACGCCATCGCGGACGTCGTGGAGATCCTCAAGGGCCACGACTTCTACAAGCCCGCGCACGAGACGATCTACCAGGCCATCCTGGACGTCTACGCCAAGGGCGAGCCGGCCGACCCGATCACCATCGCCGCCGAACTCACCAAGCGCGGCGAGATCAACAAGGTCGGCGGCGCCGCGTATCTGCACACCCTCGTCCAGACGGTGCCGACGGCGGCCAACGCCGAGTACTACGCGGAGATCGTCCACGAGCGGGCCGTCCTGCGCCGCCTGGTCGAAGCCGGCACGCGCATCACGCAGATGGGATACGCGGCCGACGGCGACGTGGACGAGATCGTCAACCGCGCCCAGGCCGAGATCTACGCGGTCACCGAGCAGCGCACCAGCGAGGACTACCTCCCGCTCGGCGACATCATGGAAGGCGCCCTGGACGAGATCGAGGCGATCGGCTCGCGCAGTGGCGAGATGACGGGCGTGCCCACCGGGTTCACCGACTTCGACTCGCTGACGAACGGCCTCCACCCGGGCCAGATGATCGTCATCGCGGCCCGTCCCGCCATGGGTAAGTCCACCCTCGCCCTGGACTTCGCGCGGGCCGCCTCCATCAAGAACAACCTGCCGAGCGTCATCTTCTCGCTCGAAATGGGCCGCAACGAGATCGCGATGCGCCTGCTGTCCGCGGAGGCCCGGGTCGCCCTGCACCACATGCGGTCCGGCACGATGACCGACGAGGACTGGACGCGGCTCGCCCGCCGGATGCCCGACGTGTCGGCCGCACCGCTGTACATCGACGACTCCCCGAACCTGTCGATGATGGAGATCCGCGCCAAGTGCCGGCGCCTCAAGCAGCGCAACGACCTGAAGCTGGTCGTCATCGACTACCTCCAGCTGATGCAGTCCGGTGGCTCCAAGCGCGCCGAAAGCCGTCAGCAGGAGGTGTCGGACATGTCCCGTAACCTCAAGCTGCTCGCGAAGGAGCTGGAGATCCCGGTCATCGCGCTGTCCCAGCTGAACCGTGGCCCCGAGCAGCGCACCGACAAGAAGCCGATGGTCTCCGACCTGCGTGAATCCGGCTCCATCGAGCAGGACGCCGACATGGTCATCCTGCTGCACCGCGAGGACGCCTACGAGAAGGAGTCCCCCCGGGCGGGTGAGGCCGACCTGATCGTCGCCAAGCACCGAAACGGCCCGACGGCGACCATCACGGTGGCGTTCCAGGGCCACTACTCCCGCTTCGTCGACATGGCCCAGACCTGATCCAACAGGGGTGGAAGGGCTCGCTGCCGATGTCGTGAGACGAGAGCGGGTGGTGTGCTGCTGCTCAGTGCCTCGTCTCGTACCTGGTCAGGACCACGCCATCGGGAAACGGCCGCGTCTCCACCAGGTTCAGGTTCACCCAGCTGTCCAGCGCGGTGAAGAACGGCGTGCCGCCGCCCACCAGGACCGGATGGGTGGCGATCACGTACTCGTCGATCAGCCCGGCGCGCATGGCCGCCCCGGCAAGCGTTGCCCCGCCGATGTTCATGGGGCCGCCGTCCTCGGCCTTGAGCCGGGTGATCTCGGCGATCGCGTCGTCGGTGACCAGGCGGGTGTTCCAGTCGACCTCGTCGATCGTCGAGGAGAACACCACCTTCGGCGTGTCCCGCCAGTTCCGGGCGAACTCGATCTCCGCCGGGGTGGCGTTCGGCTGCTGGTCGCCGGTCGGCCAGTAGGAGCTCATCGTCTCCCACAGCTTGCGCCCGTACAGCGACAGGCAACTCGCCTGCTCGTGGTCGAGCCACCACTGGAACAGCTCGTGGCTCGGCGGTCCGCTCCAGCCGATGTCGTCGCCGGCCGCGGCGATGTAGCCGTCCAGAGTCAGGTTCATGCCGTAGATCAGTTTTCGCATGGTCCAGCCTTCCGTCCGTGACCGTCCGGCCGTCCGTGACCGTCCGGCGTACAGACCGGCGCGGCTCGGAAAACTCATCGGATACCACGGGCTCGACACTGATCGTGGGTGACAAGGCCGTGAGGCAGCCGGGAACGCCCGGGTAGAGCAACAACGACTCGTCCCGAGCAGTGAGTCCCTACAGCCGGGGCCGGTCACCTGTGTACGGCAAATGGATTCGACGCCCGCCTCCGCACCGGGTGGACTGGGCCCATGACGACAACTCAGGAAGCGCTGCTGCCCGGCACCCGCCGCGCCCTGCTGCACCGCATCGCCGTCGCGCAGGCCGAAGGACGGGCACCGTCGCTGGTGGCCGCCGTCGTACGGGACGGGCAGGCGGTCTGGCACGGGGCGCGGACCTCGGTGGACGGGCACGGACCGGACGAGACCGTCCAGTACCGGATCGGGTCCATCACCAAGACCTTCACCGCCGTTCTGGTGATGCGGCTGCGTGACGAGGGCCTGCTGGACCTCGGTGATCCGCTGGAGAAGCATCTGCCGGGCACCGGCGTGGGGGAGGCGACGATCGCGGAACTCCTCGCCCACACGGCGGGGTTGGCGGCCGAGACGCCCGCGCCCTGGTGGGAGCGGACGCCCGGTTCCCTGCGGCCGGAGTTGAGCGATGTGCTCGGGGAGCACCCCCTGGTGCACCCCGTCGGCCGACGGCACCACTACTCCAACCCCGGGTACACCCTGCTCGGTGCCCTGGTGGAGGCAGTGCGCGGCGCTGGCTGGGAGGAGGTGCTGCGCGACGAGATCCTGGAGCCCCTGGGACTGCACCGGACCACTTCGCAGCCGGTGCCTCCGCACGCGGGCGGCTGGGCCGTGCACCCGTGGGCCGACGCCATGCTGCCCGAGCCGCTGGAGGACCTGGGCCGGATGGCGCCGGCCGGCCAGCTCTGGTCGACCACCGGGGACCTGGCACGGTTCGCCGCGTTCCTGGCCCGGGGGGACGACCGCGTCCTGAGCGCGGAGTCGGTACGGGAGATGCGCACCCCGGCCGCGCCCGCCGAGGCCGCCGATGTGCTGGACGGAGCCGCGTACGGGCTGGGCATGCAGATTCAGCGCCGGGACGGCCGGCTGCTCGTCGGGCACTCCGGATCCCTGCCGGGCTTTCTGGCGAACGTCACCATCAGCGTGGACGACGATGTGGCCGCGGTGGTGCTCGCCAACTGCACCAGCGGTCTGCTGGTGGGGGCCGTCGGAGCGGACCTGGTCCGGATCGTCGCGGAGGCCGAGCCACGGATCCCCGAGCCCTGGCGGCCACTGCGGGAGGTGGATCCGGCGGTGCTGGAGCTGGTGGGGCAGTGGTACTGGGGGACTCATGCCTTCGGCCTGCGCGCGACCGCCGACGGCCTTCTCGCACTTGCGCCCCTGGCGGGCGGCGGTCGCCGGGCCCGGTTCCGGGCGAACGGCGACGGCACCTGGACGGGACTGGAGGGCTATTACGCCGGTGAGCTGCTGCGGCCCGTGCGGCGTCCGGATGGATCCCTGAGCCATCTCGATCTTGGCTCGTTCGCGTTCACCCGACAGCCGTACGAGCCCGGGTCGTCGGTGCCCGGGGGTGTGGATCCGGAGGGATGGCGGGGTATCGGCTAGCCACCGGTCACGGGGGTATGTTTCACGTGAAACACACCCCCGGTCGCATCGAGGTGCTGCAGGCGCGCAGCCGCAGATCACAGGGACAGCTTGAAGCCCTCGTGCGAGGCGGAGAAGCCCAGCCGCTCGTAGAAGCGGTGTGCGTCGATGCGCGTCTTGTCCGACGTCAGCTGCACCATCCGGCAGCCGAGCCGCCGCGCGGTGTCGATCGCCCATTCGATCAGCTGGCTGCCCAGCCCGCTGCCCCGCTCGTCGGCGTGGATACGGACCGCCTCGATCAGCGCCCGGGTGGCCCCCTTGTGCGAGAGCCCCGGGATGATCGTGAGCTGGAGGGTTCCGATCACGCGGCCATCGCGTACGGCGACGACGACATGCTGGTTCGGGTCGGTGGCGAGGCGCTCCAGCGCGGTCCGGTACGGCGTCAGGTCGTCGGGGGACTCACGCTGGGCACCGAGCGGATCATCGGCGAGCATAGCGACGATCGCCGGCAGGTCGTCGGCGGTCGCGGCGCGTATTTCAAGATCTCCCATGCGGGCACCCTATGCGGGGACGTTCAGCGACTCCACCGCGCGGACCAGGGGGGCGAGTTCAGGGTTCCTGGCAGCGTCGTCGAGGGCCTCGCGCAGGGCGGCGTCGTTGGTGGGCCGGGCCTCCTCCAACAGGCGCAGACCCGCCGAGGTGACGTTGGTGTAGATGCCACGCCGGTCGGTGGGGCACAGATAGCGCTCCAGGAGGCCGCGGTCCTCCAGCCGGGTCACCAGGCGCGTGGTGGCGCTCTGGCTGAGCACGACCGCGTCGGCGACCTGCTTCATCTGCAGGTGCCCGCCCTCGCCGTCGTGCTGCCTGCTGAGCACGTCCAGCAGTGAGTACTCGCGCACGCTCAGATCGTGCTTGGCCTGCAGGGCGCGCTCGATGTGCGCCTCGATCCTCCCGTGCAGCGCAGAGAGGGCGCACCAGCCCTGTGCGAGGGCAGTGAGCGCGGGGTCCGTCGCTGTCATTGGCGTTCTCCTCCGTCCCGGAGCGGCTGCATCCCAAGGGTAGAGCACGGGCGCAATAGCCAGCGGTTGCATTTAGTCCGCGTCTGCAATTATTGTGAACGAACGCAAAGCGCTCCTGCAATCGTCTGGGAAGGTGTACCCCTCCATGCCTCTCGCGCTTCTGGCCCTCGCGATCGGGGCCTTCGGAATCGGAACGACCGAGTTCGTGATCATGGGCTTGCTGCCCGAGGTCGCGGGCGATTTCGGGGTCTCCATCCCCACGGCGGGCCTGCTCGTGACCGGCTACGCGCTCGGCGTGGTCATCGGCGCTCCGCTGATGACCGTGCTCGGCACCAAGGTCCCGCGCAAGCGGATGCTGATGCTGCTGATGGGCCTGTTCGTCGCCGGAAACCTGCTCTCCGCCGTGGCTCCGACCTTCGCGATCATGCTGATCGGACGGGTGGTCGCCTCGCTCGCCCACGGTGCCTTCTTCGGCATCGGCTCCGTCGTCGCGGCCGAGCTGGTCGCGCCCCACAAGAAGGCCGGCGCCATCGCCATGATGTTCACCGGTCTGACCGTCGCCAATGTCGTCGGCGTCCCGCTGGGCACGTTCATCGGACAGAGCATCGGCTGGCGCGTCACCTTCGCCGTCGTCGCCGGCCTCGGCGTTCTCGGCCTGGCCGGTATCGCCAAGCTGGTCCCCGAGCTGCCGCGGCCGGAGGGCGTCCACCTGCGCCACGAGCTGGCCGCCTTCAAGAACGCGCAGGTCCTGCTCGCCATGGCGATGACCGTCCTCGGCTTCGGGGGTGTCTTCGCGGCCATCACCTACATCGCGCCGATGATGACCCACATCGCCGGTTTCGCCGACGGATCGGTCACCTGGCTGCTGGTCCTGTTCGGCCTCGGCATGGTCGGCGGCAACCTCGTCGGCGGCAAGTTCGCCGACCGCGCCCTGATGCCGATGCTGTACGTGTCCCTGGGCGCCCTGGCGGTCGTCCTGGCGCTCTTCACACTGACCGCTCACAACAAGATCACCGCGGCGGTGACCGTCGCCTTGATCGGCGCGCTGGGCTTCGCCACCGTGCCGCCGCTGCAGAAGCGCGTCCTCGACCAGGCGCACGGCGCCCCGACGCTCGCCTCGGCGGTGAACATCGGCGCCTTCAACCTGGGCAACGCCCTGTCCGCCTGGCTCGGCGGCCTGGTGATCTCGGCCGGCCTCGGCTACACGTCCCCCAACTGGGTCGGCGCCGCCCTCGCCGCCGCCGCTCTGGTCCTCGCCGTCCTCTCGGCCGCCCTGGAGCGCCGCGACCGTGCGCACGGCGCCGCCACGGTCTCCGGGACGCCGGCCGGGCAGCGGACCGCCGTCCACCACTGAGCCGCCCGCACCGCGGGCGCCTCGCCCCCCTTCATCGACAGACGTCCGTACCGGAGCGCCCTCCGGTACGGCAGCATCCCGCACCAGCACCAAATAGGAGACAGCTCCATGAGCACCACCGCCGTCACCCCGCTCACCATCGAGGACGCCGAGCTGCTCGTCGCCACGGCCCGCCGGGCGGCCGAGGACGCCGGAGTCACCGTCAGCGTCACCGTCCTGGACGCCGGCGGCCACCTGCTCGCCTTCCGCCGCGACGACCGGGCCGTACTGATCTCCGGTGAGACCAGCACCCGCAAGGCCTACACAGCCCTGCAGCTGAACGCGGCCACCGCCGACCTGGTGGACGCCGTCCAGCCCGGCGGCCTCTTCCACACGCTGCCCACGGCCCTCGACCGGCCCCTGCTGTTCATCGCGGGCGGCATCCCCGTCCACCGCGACGGCCGGCTGATCGGTGCGATCGGTGTCGGTGGCGGTGCGCCGGAGCAGGACCACGGCTTCGCCACGGCGGCCGTGCAGGCGCTCGTCTGAGCCACAGGCCGTCTGACCCGCATCTCGTCCGGGTTACGCCCCGACCTCATGACGCCGGCCCCACCGCCTCCGAGCGGTGGGGCCGGCGTCATGAGCTCCGGGGCTCAGCCGGCGGCGACCGTCAGAGGCGCGAACCGCCGGGACCAGTCCCCCGGAAGCTCGGAGATGCCGTAGGTCATCACCGAGTTGAAAGCGACGGATGAAAGCCCCCGCTCCTTCGCCCAGGTCAGCAGCTCCTCGTGGCGCACGTCGATGTCGGTGCGCAGCGGGCGCGCGGTACGCGCCGCCAGCGAAGCGATCAGCGCCTTGGCGGTCTCCGTGTCCCGGGCGATCAGCGGGCCGACGACATGGGTGTCCATGTTGGGCCACGCGGCTGTGTAGCCGATGAGCCGTCCGTCCTCCTCGGCCACCCGCAGCTGATCGGCGAAGGCGGGCAAGCGGGTGATGAGGGGCGTGCGGTCGGTGCCGAACACCTCTTCGTCGAGACGCAGGATCGCGGGCAGGTCCTCCGCGGTGGCGGCGCGCGTGACAACCGCGGGTTCCGGTCCACCGGGTGTGAAGCTGCCCCTCAGCATCTCCGCCCGACCTGTCACCTTGAAACCCAGCTCCTCGTAGAGGGGGCGACCGTACGGCGTGGCGTGCAAGGTCAGCGGGGTGGTTCCCATGAGCGACACGACGTGCCGCATCAGGCGGCGCCCGATGCCCTGACGGGCGTGGCGTCCAGCCACCAGAACCATGCCGATGGCGCCGAGATCCGGCCGCTCCCACGCGCCGTACTCCGTGACCACGCACGCGGCGACGAGGCCGCCCTCCGGGTCATCGATGCCGTAGCCCTTCCCGGCCGAGAGCAGAAGGCCCCACTTGTGTTCCTCGCGCGGCCACCCCCGGTCCTCGGACAGGTCGGCGCAGTCAGTCAGATCGCGAAGCGTCAGGCGGCGGACGGGCAGAGCAGCGAGGGAAGGAGTCGGCACGCAGGTCAGGCTCTCCGACCGGCACCCTCGCCGTCCACCGGTTTCGATGCGGACGCACGTGCTTTTGGCCAAGTCGTAGCCATGCGCACGGCTGATCGAAAGCGGCGGGTGTTTCACGTGAAACATCGGCGGCCCACTAGCCTCTGCGCCATGGCGCGACTTCATCTCTTCGATCTCGACGGCACGCTGTTGCACGGCACCACCGCGCCGGTGGAGATTTCCCGCCAGTTGGGCCTGGAGACGGAGACGGTGGCGCTGGAGCGCGCGATCGCGGCGGGCCGGATCGGTCCCCCGCAGTACGCTGCCCAGGTCCACGCCCTCTGGGCGGAGCTGACCGAGGCCCATGTGCGAGCCGCGTTCGAGGCGGCTCCCTGGCTGGCCCGGATCCGTGAGGTCTGGGCGCAGATCAGAAGCGTGGGCGAATACTGCGCGGTGGTGTCCCTCTCGCCCTCCTTCTTCGTGGAGCTCCTCCTCGACTGGGGCGCCCACGCGGCACATGGGTCGCGTTTCCCGGCCGTACCGTTCACCGAGCCTGTCGACCCGTCCGGGGTGCTCAGCGCCGCCGCCAAGGTGACCATCGCGGACCGTCTGTGCGCGGAGTTCGGTCTGACGCGGGCCGACTGCGTGGCCTACGGCGACTCGTCGTCGGACACGGAGCTGTTTGCCGCCGTACCGGTGTCCGTGGCCGTCAACGCCGATGCCCACCTGGCCGGGCTCGCGACCCACTCCTACACAGGCCGGGACCTGTGGGATGCCTATGAGCTGGTCGGATAGGGCCCGGTACGGCGGACGGACTGCTCGCCGCTCCCGGGTGGCCGCCTATCCGAGATCAGGAGCGTGCATGGCGCGGACCCCCTCGATGTTCCCGTCGAGATAGTGACGCAGGGACAGCGGGACGAGGTGGACGGAGGCGATGCCGACACGGGTGAACGGGACGCGGACGATCTCGTACTCACCGGCCGGCTCCTCCACCTCGGGACCGTGGCGCAGGGCCGGGTCCATGGACTCCAGCCGGCAGACGAAGAAGTGCTGCACCTTGACGCCGGTGGAGCCTCCGTCCTCACCGATGTGCTCCACCGTGTCCACGAAGCACGGCACCACGTCGGTGATCTTGGCGCCGAGTTCCTCGTACACCTCCCGGTGCAGGGCGTGCACGACGGTCGAGTCCCCAGGTTCGACTCCGCCACCGGGAGTGACCCAGTAGGGATCGACACCGGGCTTGGTGCGCTTGATCAAGATCAGGTCCTCACCGTCCAGCAGAACGGCACGGGCGGTGCGCTTGACCACGGGTCGGACGGTCATGGGAGAAATGTGGCCCGGCTGGTTCCACGTGAAACATCGCAAAGCGCCACGACACGACCGCAGCGCGTACGCCCCCGGTCGACGGTGTCGGCACCAGGCCGTGGCGGCGACGGCACCGCCGGATCATGCAGGGTGGCGATCACGCCCGGCGCCGGGGCCGGGCGCACGGATAGCGGGCAGGGCCGCGAGTCCGGCCCCGGTGACCGCACAGGAAGAGCACGGCCCGTAGAGCACGGTCCGTAGATCGGGAACGTCAGAGGTCCGCAGCAAGGCCGGCACCCTCTGCCGTTAGCGTGATTGAACACTGACACAGAGTCAACTAGCCTTGTGGGTGGGGTCGTTCCCCGTGAAAGCCACGGACGGTCCGAGCCACGAGGGGGGAGGCTCGGACCGTCCGGACGGCTCGGCGCGCGACCGCCCCGTGCTCACTCCGCGGACTCGTCCAGGGCGCGCAGCACGTCGGCCACCAGGTCCTCCGGGTCCTCCGCGCCGACGGACATGCGGATGAAGCCCTCCGGGACGGCGTCCCCGCCCCAGCGGCGACGGCGTTCGGCGGTGGACCGTACCCCGCCGAAGCTGGTCGCGTCCTCCACCAGTCGCAGGGCCGCGAGGAAACGCTCGGCTCGCGCGCGCGTGGGCAACGTGAAGGAGACGACACAGCCGTAGCGACGCATCTGCTGCGCCGCGATCTTGTGCGCGGGGTCGTCGGGCAGGCCCGGGTAGCGCAGGCCCGAGACCTCGGGCCGCTCTCGCAGCGCCTCCGCGACCGTGAGGGCCGTGGCGTTCTGCCGGTCGACGCGCAGCTGGAGCGTGGCGATGGACCGGTGCGCGAGCCAGGCCTCCATCGGCCCGGAGATCGCACCGACGATCTTGCGCCAGCGGCGTACGGCGGCCATCGCCTCGGCGTCGCGGCCGGTGACGTAACCCAGCAGGACGTCACCGTGCCCGGTGAGCTGCTTGGTGCCGCTGGCCACGGAGAAGTCGGCACCCAGTTCCAGCGGGCGCTGCCCGAGCGGGGTCGCGAGGGTGTTGTCGACGGCCACCAGGGCGCCCCGCGCGTGTGCCGCCTCGGCCAGCCGCCGGATGTCGCACACGTCGAGCCCGGGATTCGACGGGGACTCGATCCACAGCAGCCGCGCCCCGTCGAGCACCTCCAGCTGGGCGTCCCCGCCGGTCGGCGCGGTGCGCACCTCGACGCCGTACGCCTCCAGCTGGGCGCCGACCATCGGCAGCACCTGGTAGCCGTCGGACGGCAGCACGACCGCGTCCCCCGCGCGCAGCTGCGAGAACAGCACGGCGGAGATCGCCGCCATGCCGGAGGCGAAGACCAGCGTCTCGGTGTCCTCCCGCCCGGGCGCCTCCAGCTCGCTGACCGCCCGCTCCAGCAGAGTCCAGGTCGGGTTGTCGTCGCGACCGTACAGGTACGAGCCCGTGGCCTCGCCGGGCAGGTGGAAGTGTGCCGCGAAGACCGGTCCGGGCAGGGTCGGTTCGTGCTTGACCGGCTCGGGCAGCCCCGCCCGTACCGCGCGCGTGCCGTCGCCGGTGCGGCCCTCGTCCTTCGTGGCGTCGCTCATGCGGCCCGTCCTTCCAGTTCTTCCCGTACGGCGGCGAGCACGCCGGTGCTCGCCGCCTCCACCATCTCAAGGCACTCCTCGAAGCCGTCCCGCCCCCCGTAGTACGGGTCGGGCACATCGAGGTCGTCGCCGGCGGCGGGGTCGAAGGAACGGAGCAGGCGGACCTTGCCCGCGTCCTCCTCCGTGGGCGCGAGGCGACGCAGGGCCTTGAGATGGCCGGTGTCCAGGGCGATCACGAGGTCGAGGCGGGCGAACCACGACGGCAGGAACTGGCGGGCCGTGTGCTCGCTGTCGTAGCCGTGCTCCTCCAGGACGGAGACCGTGCGCGGGTCGGCGGGCTCGCCCTCGTGCCAACCGCCGGTACCGGCGCTGTCGGCCGCCACCAGGTCCTCGAGCCCGGCCTCCGCCACGCGCGCGCGGAAGACGGATTCGGCCATCGGGGAGCGGCAGATGTTCCCGGTGCACACGAAACAGACGCGGTACGTCATGAGGGGGTCAGTCCTCGTCGGGCAGGACGACGTGCAGCGCCCAGGAGACGACGGAGACGATCAGACCGCCCAGAACGGCCGTCCAGAAACCCTCCACATGGAAACTCAGGTCGAGCTTGCCGCACACCCAGGAGGTCAGCAGCAGCATCAGGGCGTTCACCACCAGGGTGATCAGGCCCAGCGTCAGGATGAAGAGGGGGAAGGTGAGCACCTTCACGACCGGCTTGACCAGCCAGTTGACCAAGCCGAAGATCAAAGCGACGACGATCAGCGTGCCGGCCTTCTTGGCGGTGCTGTCACCGGTGAGCGTGATCTTGTCGAGCAGCCATACCGCGACCGCCAGAGCGCCCGCGTTGACGATCGTCTTGACTACGAAATTCTTCATGTGTCTGATCGTGGCAGACCGGACGGTCCCTGGCCGTACGGGCGGCGAGAGGTACGGCGGTGAGCAGCGGAAGAGCGAGCAGTGAGGCGAGGGCGGCAGCGACGATGAAGGCATTCCGGCTGGACGAACTGGAGGCGGAACGCGCCGCCAACGAGGGCGCTTACCTGCAGTTCCTGCGCGAGCGGAACATGTCGGTCGGCCTGTACGCCCTGGACGCGGGCGAGCACGACCCGCAGAAGCCGCACAACCAGGACGAGGTGTACTTCGTGGTGAGCGGCCGGGCCTCGGTCACGGTCGGCCTGGAGACGACCGAGGTGGCGCGGGGCAGCATCGTGTACGTGCCCGCCGGAGTCGCCCACAGGTTCCACCACATCAGCGAGGACCTCAGGGTGCTCGTGGTGTTCTCTCCGCCCGAGGCGTGAGCCGGACCCCCGGGGTTCCCTAGGGGACGGGTCAGGGGGAGACAAGGGATGCGAGGCCCCCGTTCGGGCCCCGCGCGGCCCTAGCATCGAGTGCGGAACACCGACAACGCACGAGACGCAAAGGACGAGGGCATGCGAGAGATCTTCGCGGGGCTGCCGTGGTGGGTGAAGTGGGTCGCGGTGCCGGTCATCGCCCTGGTCGTGTTCGGCGGCCTGATAGCGAGCGTGGTCGGTTTCGTGATCGGCGTGCTGTTCAAGGTGCTGGTCTTCGTCGCCCTGGTCGGCGGACTGATCTACGTCGTGCGCAAGTTCATGGGGAACTCCTCCTCCCGCAGCGACTGGTGAGGCATCCGGGAGCCGGTCATCCATGACGGAGTGCCGGTTCCCTCGCGGGAGGGAAGTTTCGCCGGGACCGCATCTGTGCGCGGGGGCGGGCGGTTAAAGTCCGGAACCCCCGCGGGGCCCGGCCCCGTGGGTGACGCTGACCCCGCCGTGCTCTTCTCCGCACGGGCTCCCCCTCGCGCTTCGGGAGTGACCCTTGGCCACGGTTGACACCGCCCCGGCAGTACCCCAGGCACCACCCGCCCCACCGCGCCTCTGTACGCCCCCCGTCCAGCGCCCGGCTCCGCCGGTCGTTCCCGGCCAGCCGCACGCGGCGGACGTCACCGGCGTCCCGCGTGCCGCGGGCCTTCCCACACCGCCGCCCGGCACCGCCCGGCCGCGGACACCGGCCGCCGACGCGCCCACCTCCACGCTCATCGGGTCCGTGCAGCGCGCCATGCGCCTGCTGGAGACCGTGGCCGCCCACGCATACGGCGCCCCCGCCAAACAACTCGCCCGCGAGACCGGGCTAGCGCTGCCCACGGCGTACCACCTGCTGCGGACCCTGGTGCACGAGGGTTATCTGCGCCGTGAGAAGGGGTTGTTCTTCCTGGGGGAGGCCGCGGAGCGGCTGGGCCGCAGCGGGGCGCAGCAGAAACGTCGCAGCACGGTGGCGGACACGCTCGCGCACTGGCGGGATTCCATCGGTGTGCCGGTGTACTACGCGATGTACCGGGACGGCGAGATCGAGGTCATGTGCGTCGCCGAGTCCCGTCAGGCGCCCGCGGTCGAGGAGTGGGCCGACTTCCGCGAGACCGGCCACGCGCACGCCATCGGGCAGTGCCTGCTCTCCCAGCTGGACGAGGACGCGCGGCGCGACCATCTCGACCGCTATCCCGTGCGGCCCCTCACGCCGTACACCGTGCGGGACAACGACGCGCTGCTGCGGCGGCTGGCCCGCGCGCGGCGCATGGAGCCGGTGGTGGAGCGCCAGGCGTACGCGGTCGGGACGGTCTGCGCGGCGGTACCGCTCACGGTCGGTACCACCGCGGCCACCGTCGCCATCTCCCTCCCCGCCCACCAGGCGGACCGGCTGCTGCCCGCGGCGCACCGGCTGCAGGCGGAGATCGGGCTGCATCTGGGCTCGCTCACGCTCTCTATCAGTATCTGAAAACTTACTCCTTGTGATCTGTCGAGTACTTTCAGCAAGATTTGTCCACGGTCAGAGGGATCAATCCCGGCCAGTCGATGTCATATGACGGGGTAGGCGATGCGCGAGTCCGTGCAGGCAGAAGTCATGATGAGCTTTCTCGTGTCGGAGGAGCTGTCCTTCCGCATCCCAGTGGAGTTGCGCTACGAGACCTGTGATCCCTACGCCGTACGGCTCACCTTTCATCTTCCCGGTGATGCGCCGGTGACCTGGGCCTTCGGGCGGGAACTGCTGATCGACGGGGTCGGCCGCCCGTGCGGGGAGGGGGACGTGCACATCGCCCCTGCCGACACCGACGTACTGGGTGAGGTTCTGATCCGGCTTCAGGTCGGCTGTGACCAGGCCCTGTTCCGTTCGTCGGCGCCGCCGCTCGTGGCCTTCCTCGATCGCACGGACAAGCTCGTCCCGCTTGGACAGGAGGGTGCCTTGGCCGACTTCGACGCTCACCTGGACGAGGCGCTGGACCGCATCCTGGCCGAGGAACAGAGCGCCGGCTGAAGCGTCATGACACGGGGTGGAGGACCGCTGCGCCGTGACGGACGGACCAGTGCAGGAACGCTTCTGCAGAGGGGGGGCGAGGATGGGGGCGTACCGAAAGCCTTCCCGCTGCCCCTCGCCCGTCTCGCGCACTTCACCCCTCCCCTCTCACCGCTTTCGGCGTCGGCCCCGGCCACCACGGGCCGATGCGGGCTGCGCTCCCACGGGAGCCGGGGTGCCCGGGCCGGGCCGGTCGGCCGACACCACCAGTGCGGCCAGGGCCGTGGTGACCGGAACCGAGGCGACCAGACCGATCGAGCCCACCAGTGTGCGCACGATCTCCTCGGCCACCAGCTCACTGTTGGCCACGGTGCCGACGCTGCTCTGCGCGATCGAGAACAGCAGCAGCAGCGGCAGTGCGGCACCGGCGTAGGCGAGGACGAGGGTGTTGACCACGGACGCGATGTGGTCGCGGCCGATGCGGATGCCCGCCCGGTACAGGCCGCGCCAGCCCATCGACGGGTTGGCCTCGTGCAGCTCCCAGACGGCCGAGGTCTGTGTCACCGTCACATCGTCCAGGACGCCGAGCGAACCGATGATGACGCCGGCCAGCAGCAGGCCGCTCATGTCGATCGACGGGTACAGGCCGTGGATCAGACCGGTGTTGTCGTCCGTGTTGCCGGTCAGCGCGGCCCAGCCGATGAACAGCGAGCCGAGCACGCCGATCAGTGACAGGGAGATCAGGGTGCCCAGCACGGCCACCGAGGTACGGGCCGACAGGCCGTGGCACATGTAGAGCGCGATCAGCATGATGGCGCTCGCTCCGACCACGGCCACCACCAGGGGGTTCGACCCCTCGAGGATCGCGGGCAGGATGAACAGGGTCAGCACCAGGAAGCTCACGGCCAGGGCGACCAGTGCCATGACACCGCGCAGCCGGCCCACCACGACGACCGCCACCGCGAAGATGCCCGCGAGCAGCGCCATGGGGAGCTTCCGGTTCACGTCGGTCACCGCGTACTGCAGTTCCCTGGGGGCCGAGGGCTCGTAGGCGACCACCACCTTCTCGCCCTGACGCAGCTGCCGCGACTGGTCCGGCTGCACGATCTCCGTGAACGTACGACCCTTGTCCTTGCCAGTGTCGACCCGGACGGTCGCCTTCTTGCAGGTGCCGTCGGCCTGTTGCCGCGCCGAGGAGCCCTCGGCGGTGGCGGTGTCGCCGGTCGGGGTGCCGCCGGAGGCGTTCACCGACGTGCAGCTGACCCCGACCACCTGGGTGACCGTGGCCTGCTGGGTCTGCCGGTCGAAGCCGACACCCGTGCGCTTGTGCGACGGGGCCTGACCGGGCCAGAGCACCACGAGGCCGACCAGGACTGCCGCGGTGAAGGGGACCAGGACCGCCGCGATGACCTTGCGCAGGTGCTTGGACACGGGGGCGGCGGGCCCGTGGCTGTGACTGTGGCCATGAGAGTGACCAGGCCCGTTCGAGGAACCGTGGCCGCCAGGACGGCCGTGCCCGTCGTGCGAGCGACCAGGGGCAGGAGCGGCCGCACGGCTGCCTCCATGGGCGTTGCGGCCGTGTCCGCCGCCGTGCGCCGGGTCGTCCTGCCGGCGCGGTTCGGGCGGCTGGTAGGGGTATTGCTCCATCCTGGTCACCGCCCGATCATCGCAAGAACGATGGGGGCCCACTGTTCACCGCGCCACACATGACGCTAGCGTGGAGGCACCTTTGCACACGCGGGAGCTCGGAGCACCGGGCTGAGAGGGCGCTGACCTCCGTATACGCGATGTTTCACGTGGAACAACCGATGTTCCACGGGAAGCGTCGACAGACGGAAACCGCTGCGTCGACCGCCGAACCTGTTACCGGGTAATGCCGGCGTAGGGAGTAGGTCTCATGACCAACAAGGACGCACGCACGCCTGCCTCCGTTCAGAGCGAGACGTCGCAGGAGGCCGGGAAGTCCATCGGCTGGCACAAGGCGTACGTCGAGGGTTCGCGCCCCGACCTGCGCGTGCCGGTCCGTCAGGTGCACCTCACCAACGGGCAGTCCGTCACGCTGTACGACACATCGGGCCCGTACACCGATCCATTCGTCGACACGGATGTCCGCCGGGGCCTGCCGCCGCTGCGGGAGAACTGGATCATCGCCCGCGGCGACACCGAGGAGTACGCGGGCCGTCCGGTCCGTCCGGAGGACGACGGGATCAAGCACACCTCGCCGCGCGGCGGGCTGCGCAACCTGGACGCGGTCTTCCCCGGACGTCCGCGACAGCCGCGGCGGGGCCGCGACGGCCAGGCGGTGACGCAGCTCGCGTACGCCCGCCGGGGTGAGATCACGCCGGAGATGGAGTACGTGGCCCTTCGGGAGAACGTCTCGCCCGAGGTGGTCCGCGAGGAGATCGCGGCGGGCCGGGCCGTGCTGCCGGCCAACGTCAACCATCCGGAGATCGAGCCGATGATCATCGGCAAGCGGTTCCTGGTGAAGGTCAACGCCAACATCGGCAATTCCGCGGTGACGTCCTCCATCGAGGAGGAGGTCGAGAAGATGACCTGGGCGACCCGCTGGGGCGCCGACACGGTCATGGACCTGTCCACCGGCCGCAACATCCACACCACCCGCGAATGGGTGCTGCGCAACTCCCCCGTCCCCATCGGCACGGTGCCGCTGTACCAGGCCCTGGAGAAGGTCGACGGCAAGGCCGAGGAACTGACCTGGGAGATCTACAAGGACACCGTCATCGAGCAGGCCGAGCAGGGCGTGGACTACATGACCGTCCACGCGGGCGTCCGGCTGCCGTACGTCCCGCTCACCGCCAACCGCAAGACCGGCATCGTCTCGCGCGGCGGCTCCATCATGGCCGCGTGGTGCCTGGCGCACCACAAGGAGTCGTTCCTCTACGAGAACTTCGAGGAACTGTGCGAGATCCTCGCCGCCTACGACGTCACCTATTCGCTGGGCGACGGCCTGCGGCCGGGGTCGATCGCGGACGCCAACGACGAGGCGCAGTTCGCGGAGTTGCGGACGCTCGGGGAACTCAACCGGATCGCCAAGCGTTTCCACGTACAGACGATGATCGAGGGCCCCGGGCACGTCCCGATGCACAAGATCAAGGAGAACATCGACCTTCAGCAGGAGATCTGTGATGAAGCTCCGTTCTATACGCTCGGCCCGCTGACCACGGACATCGCGCCGGCGTACGACCACATCACCTCTGGCATCGGTGCCGCGATGATCGCCTGGTGGGGCACGGCGATGCTCTGCTACGTCACGCCCAAGGAGCACCTGGGCCTGCCCAACCGGGACGACGTCAAGACGGGCGTCATCACCTACAAGATCGCGGCGCACGCGGCGGACCTCGCCAAGGGGCACCCCGGTGCCCAGGAGTGGGACGACGCACTGTCCGACGCCCGCTTCGAGTTCCGGTGGGAGGACCAGTTCAACCTCGCGCTGGACCCGGAGACGGCACGGGAGTTCCACGACGAGACCCTTCCGGCCGAGCCCGCCAAGACGGCTCACTTCTGTTCCATGTGCGGCCCGAAGTTCTGCAGCATGAAGATCAGCCAGAGCATCACGGAACGGTTCGGTGGTGCCGGGGCCGAGGGCGCGTCGCAGGAGGAGATCGCGGCGGGGATGCTCCAGAAGTCGAAGGAGTTCGCCGAGACGGGGAACCGGGTCTACCTCCCGATCGCCGACTGAGCGACGAGCGGTGGACGCACCGCTTCGGCCGACCCGGTGACGGCGGCTGGTGCGGACGGGCCGGCGGCTGACCGGGTGGGGGCACCACACCGGTTGGCCGCTCGCCCCCGGCGCCGGGTCACTCGGGCTGGTGCTCCGGACCGCCGAAGTCCGGGCTCGTGTAGTCGGGGCTGGTGTAACTCGGCCGGTCGGACGCGGTGCCGTCGTCGGGACTGCTGAAGCCGGGGCGGTCGTAGCCCAGGCGCGGCATGCGGCCGGCCGGTCCGGGCGGGGCCGGTCGGTGGGCGGTGGTCGTGCCGGGCTCGGCGAGTGCCTCCCTGAAGAAGGGCAGGATGCCGCGTTCCAGCAGCGCGTCCCGCCATGCCTCACGGGCCCTGGCCAGCTCCTCGTGGGCCGCGTCCCGCGTCCGGGCCTCCGCCGCGGTGCTGTTGCGCAGGGCGGTGAGGAGCAGGCCGACGGCGGCGATGAGGGTCGCCGCCGCGGTCATGGCACCGAACACCCAGCCCGTGGTCAGCAGGGTGCGGGCGAGGGTGTGCCCGGGGTCCAGCATTTTCAGGATGTAGCCGACGAGCAGGAAGATCGCCGCTGCGGTTCCGGAGAGGACGGGAGCCAGCACGGCGACGACCGCCGCGACACCCGCTCCGGTGCTCTCCGGGCTGTCCGCGAGGGCGTCGGTGGGGCCCTCGGCGGCCGAGGCAGGGCCCGCAGGAGCGGAGTCGCCGGAGGCGTGCGCTGCGGCCGGCGCCGGGTGGCGCAGTTCGTCGCGGAGTTCGACGTAGTGCTGGTACTCGGCCGCCGCGGCCGCCGTGATCAGGGCGGAGGCGTCGAGTGCCATGGTGCGCAGTTGTTCGAGGTTGAGCCGCTCGCCGACAGCGGCCAGTTCCGGTCGGTACGGTGCGGAGCGCAGCGCCTCATCGAGGAGCCGCTGGAATTCCTGGCGGTCCTCGCTCTGCAGGTGCTGCGGAACGCTGTTCATGTGCATCCCCCGATGCTCCGTAGGGCTTGGGGCTCGCATGGCGGCGAGCCGTCGGGCAGAAACGGAGGGGAGCCTGCTACGGATAAGGCGATGGTAGAGCCGTGACGGCGCGCGGTGACAGGGGATTGCCGGAAATTGCGTCCCTGCCTGCACGGACGCGGGCGTGAGGGGACGCCTGTGGGTTGAACGGTCAGTTGTCCAAGGGGAGTTGTCGGACCAGCAGCTTTCCGGCCATGGTCACTCCGCCGTCCATGGCGATGGCGAGTCCGTCGGCGTAGACGTGCGGTCCCTCGACGATCGGGCCGGTGCTCTCCTCGCCGTCCTCGGAGCCGACCTCGCCGAGGAGGTAGGGAATGGGGCTGTGTCCGTGAACGACCCGGGTGCCGCCGTACGTATCGAGGAGGGAGCGTACGGCCTCGGCGCCACCCTCGTCGCGGAAGGAGAAGCGCTTGGTGAACTTGCGGAACAGGTCCCAGACCTCGTCGGCGTCGTTGCGCGTCAGGGTCTCGCGGACGGTGTCGTTGACCGCCTCGATGGAGTCGCCGTAGTCGAGGTAGGCGGTGGTGTCGGAGTGGACGAGCAGATAGCCGTCGACCTCCTCGACGGCGTCGAGCCGGGCCATCCACTGCAGATGGTGGTCCTGGAGTCGGTCCATGTCGGTCTTCTGGCCGCCGTTGAGCAGCCAGGCCGCCTGGAAGGTGGCGGTGCCCGCACCGGAGTTGACGGGTGTGTCGCCGAACCGCTTGGCGCCCAGGAGCAGCAGCTCGTGGTTGCCCATGAGGGCCTTGCAGTAGCCGCCCGCCGCGGCGGCCTCGGCGGACAGCCGCATGACCAGGTCGATGACGCCGATGCCGTCCGGACCGCGGTCGGTGAAGTCGCCGAGGAACCACAGCCGGGTGGTGCCGGCGCACCACTGTCCGGAGGCGTCGATCAGCCCCTGCTGCTGCAGGGCGGCGACCAGCTCGTCGAGGTAGCCGTGCACGTCACCGACGACGTACAGGGGTCCGGGACCGGCCGCGGGCTGCGGGGCCGGGGCGGCGGGAGCGGGCTCGACGGGGACCTGGACGGTGTCGCCGCGGTTGATGACGGGCAGGTCGCGCTGGGTGGGGGTGTAACCCTCCGGGTACGCCTCGTCGGCGGGCGGCACGACGTCACCGGGGTGCGTGCTGCGGATGTACGGACCGGTCTCATGGACGTACGCGGGTACCCGGAAGTCGCGCAGAGTCGCCGTCCGCTCCGCCTCGGGTCCCTGACCGGCCCCCTGAGTCATCAGACCCCTCCACCATCGCGCCGCATCTGCACCGCTTCAGACTGCCTGGTCGCAGCGGTCCGCGGTGTCGTGGGCCCATCATAGGAATGAGCGTCGCGCCGTGTGATGACCCAGGGGTGGTGAATCGGAACAAGACTCCGGTTCACCGCGGCTTTCGCCCTGTTTGGGCACATGTTCGACCTGCTGGCGACCGGTCGGCGCCTCGGTCGGCCGGCTTCGCGTCCGATCGGGTCCACGGCCTGCCGGTGCCCGACCGGCCGGCGCCCGAGCGAGCGGGCCCGCCCCCGGGTCCTCCCCGTGTCGCAAGCGGCCGGTGCCGCACCGCACCGGCCGGGCCCTGAGCCGGCCGGTGCGGGAGACCCGTCCTACGTGTTGTCCGGGGTGCGCGGCGGGCTGACCGTCGTGCGCGGGGGCCGGCGCTGGGAGGAGGTGCGCACGATCAGCTCGGTCGGTATCACCTGCTCGACCGGATGGTCGGACTCGACGCCCTCGATGGCGTCGATCAGCAGCTGGACGACCGCGGTGCCGATACGGCGGGGTTTCAGGGACAGCGTGGTGACGGGCGGTTCGGTGCTGGCGTACATGATGGACTCGCTGCAGCAGACCAGCAGCAGGTCGTCGGGGACGCGCAGGCCGTAGCGCCGGGCGGCGGCGAGCAGGTCGGTGCCGTTGGGGTCGAACAGGCCGTAGACCGCGTCGGGCCGGTCGGGGCGGGCGAGCAGCCGGTCGGCGGCGACGGCGCCGGCGCACGGGTCGTGCGCCGGGTAGGCCTCGTAGACCGGATCCTGGCCGACCCGTTCGCACCAGCGCAGGTAGGCGGTGGTCGACAGGTGGGTGTAGGTGTCCGTCGAGGTGCCGGTCAGCAGGCCGATGCGGCGGGCTCCGGCGTCGGCCAGGTGGTCGAGGATGCCGAGCACGGCGGCCTCGTGGTCGTTGTCGACCCAGGCGGTGACCGGGAGCGAGCCGGCCGGGCGGCCGTCGGAGACGACCGGGAGTCCCTGCCGGACGAGCTCGCTGACGACCGGGTCCTGGTCGGAGGGGTCGATGACGACCGTGCCGTCCAGGGCGACGTTGGACCAGACGTCATGGCGGGAGGTCGCGGGCAGGATGACCAGGGCGTAGCCGCGGGCGAGCGCGGCCGAGGTCGCGGCCCGGGCCATCTCGGCGAAGTACGCGAACTCCGTGAAGGTGAAAGGTTCATCCCCGTACGTCGTCACGGTCAGGCCGATCAGGCCCGACTTGCCGGTACGGAGGGTGCGGGCGGCGGCCGAGGGGCGGTACCCGAGCCGGTCGGCGACCTCCCGGACATGGCGTCGGGTGGCATCCGGGAGCCGACCCTTGCCGTTCAGGGCGTCGGACACGGTCGTGATGGAGACCCCGGCGGCGGCGGCCACGTCTCTGATGCCCGCCCGACCCGGCCGGCTGCCTCGCCGTGAGGTTTCCGCGCGGCTCACCTGGTGCTTCCCTGCTGCTGTCATGGCGAGCCGATAGTAGGGCTCATGTGGTGGGGTAGTGCGGACGCATATGCACGCGTTGACAGGCACGTTTCTGCATGGCCATTGGTAGTCAACCACCTTGGAAAACAAGGTAGTTGAGCAATCCAATGGTAAGACGTGACTTGTCGACGCGGATGGGCCTGCCATGGGCCCGATGTCTCGAAGAGGTCTCAACTCACCTTCACGAGGGACGCGCGCCACGGCGCAAGCCACCGGCGCATAGATATATGTACGGCGCGCCCCCAAAACGTACGCCTTCGTGTGGTGATGCCCCTGATGCCGGTGGGCACCGTGAGATCCGTCGCTTTCCGAGAAGGTGTCCGCGCTTCCCGGCGTCCCGCACCTGTACGCAGCGGGGCCGAATCCTCTTAAGGTGAGGAGTATTGGAAGCCGGTGGTGTCGACGGGCCGCCGGTGGTCGCGAGGAGGACTGCGGTGAGCGAGACGAGCCCCAAGCTGCGCGCCGAGCTGGAGGGGATCCCCACCTACAAGCCGGGCAAGCCGGCCGCGGCCGGCGGACCGGTCGCCTACAAACTGTCCTCCAACGAGAACCCGTACCCGCCGCTGCCCGGTGTGCTGGAGAGCGTGACCACGGCGGCCTGCGACTTCAACCGCTACCCGGACATGGCCTGTACCGGGCTGATGAACGAGCTGTCCGAGCGCTTCGGGGTGCCGCTCTCCCACCTGGCCACCGGCACCGGATCGGTGGGTGTCGCCCAGCAGCTGATCCAGGCCACCAGCGGCCCCGGCGACGAGGTGATCTACGCCTGGCGGTCGTTCGAGGCGTACCCGATCATCACGCAGATCAGCGGCGCCACGTCGGTGCGCGTGCCGCTGACGCCGGGGGACGTGCACGACCTGGACGCGATGGCCGACGCGATCACCGACCGGACGCGGCTGATCTTCGTGTGCAACCCCAACAACCCGACCGGCACGGTGGTGCGGCGGGCCGAGCTGGAACGGTTCCTCGACCGGGTGCCCGCGGATGTGCTGGTGGTGCTGGACGAGGCCTACCGGGAGTTCATCCGCGACCCGGAGGTGCCCGACGGTGTCGAGCTGTACCGTCAGCGGCCCAACGTCTGTGTCCTGCGGACCTTCTCCAAGGCGTACGGGCTGGCCGGGCTGCGTGTCGGTTTCGCGATCGCCCATGAGCCGGTGGCGGCGGCGCTGCGCAAGACGGCGGTGCCGTTCGGGGTGAGCCAGCTCGCGCAGGAAGCGGCGGTCGCCTCGCTGCGTGCCGAGGACGAGCTGCTGGGCCGGGTCGGCTCGCTGGTGTGCGAGCGTACGCGCGTGGTCGACGCGCTGCGGGCCCAGGGCTGGACGGTGCCCGAGACGCAGGCCAACTTCGTGTGGCTGCGGCTGGGGGAGCGTACGGTCCCGTTCGCACAGGCCTGTGAGGAGCACGGTGTGGTGGTCCGGCCGTTCCCGGGCGAGGGTGTGCGGGTGACGGTCGGCGAGGCCGAGGCGAACGACATCTTCCTGAAGGTGGCGGAGGCCTTCCGCAAGGAGATCTAGCTCCGGGGCAGCTCTACTCCTCGATCAGTTCCACCCGGACGGGGTCGCCGGACCGTACGGTCGCCAGGAGGCGGGCGTCCCCGTCCACGCTGCCGAGGATGTTGCACGGGCTCGCGAGGCGGCATTCGTCGCCTCGCGAGATCGGTGTGGGGCCGTAGGGAAGGGCGAGCGCGTCGCCGTCTGTCCAGAAGGCCACCGTCCCCGGTTCCACCACCTGCCGGGCGTCCGTTTCACGTGAAACAGCAATGCCTGTGTCGAAATACACCTCCTCACCCCATGTGTGCGCCGTCGAGGCGAGGGGCAGCGCCTTGGCGAGCGCCTGGGTCGTCGGGGTGTTTGCGTCGAGGGTCGCGGTGATGTTGCCCGCGGGCCAGGAGATGCGTATCTGCATGGCGCGCAATTCAACAAGATGTTGAAGTCGCTGCCAAGGCCTTGACGTCGAGGCGAAGGGGGGACCCCCCTTCCGCGGCCGAAAATCAGTGCGTCATAATGGCTTGTGAATGTGAACGCGTTCACAAGCGCGTCCCGTTTGCTCCTGTATGTGTGCGACAAAGGGGGCAAACCGCCGCTGTACCACGGCGTAGTAAGGAGAGTGACGACGTGGACCTGGCTTTGGCGCCGGAGACACTGGCGCGCTGGCAGTTCGGCATCACCACCGTCTACCACTTCCTGTTCGTCCCTCTGACGATCTCCCTGGCCGCCCTCACGGCCGGGCTGCAGACGGCCTGGGTGCGCACGGAGAAGGAGAAGTACCTCAGGGCGACGAAGTTCTGGGGCAAGCTCTTCCTGATCAACATCGCGATGGGCGTGGTCACCGGCATCGTGCAGGAGTTCCAGTTCGGCATGAACTGGTCGGACTACTCGCGCTTCGTCGGTGACATCTTCGGCGCCCCGCTGGCCTTCGAGGCGCTGATCGCGTTCTTCTTCGAGTCCACCTTCATCGGCCTGTGGATCTTCGGCTGGGACAAGCTGCCCAAGAAGATCCACCTGGCCTGCATCTGGATGGTCTCGATCGGCACGATCCTGTCGGCGTACTTCATCCTCGCGGCCAACTCCTGGATGCAGCACCCGGTCGGCTACCGGATGGACAAGGCGAAGGGGCGGGCCGAGCTGACCGACTTCTGGGCCGTACTGACCCAGAACACCGCTCTCACCCAGGCCTTCCACACCCTCTCCGCCGCCTTCCTGACCGGTGGCGCGTTCATGGTGGGCATCGCCGCCTTCCACCTGGCCCGCAGGAAGCACATCCGCGAGATGAAGACCTCGCTGCGGCTCGGCCTGGTCACCGTGGTCATCGCCGGTCTGCTCACCTCGGTCAGCGGTGACGTACTCGGCAAGGTGATGTTCAAGCAGCAGCCGATGAAGATGGCCGCCGCCGAGGCGCTGTGGGACGGCCAGAAGCCGGCGCCGTTCTCGATCTTCGCCTACGGCGACGTGGAGAAGGGCCACAACACCGTGGCCATCGAGATACCGGGTGTGCTGTCCTTCCTCGCCGACGACAACTTCACCTCGTACGTGCCGGGCATCAACGACGTCAACAGGGCCGAGCAGCAGAAGTTCGGGCCCGGAGACTACCGGCCCAACATCCCGGTCGCCTTCTGGGGCTTCCGCTGGATGATCGGTTTCGGCATGGCCTCCTTCGCCATCGGGCTGGCCGGGCTCTGGCTGACCCGGAAGAGGTTCCTGCTGCCGCAGCACCTGAGGGTCGGCGACGACGAGGTGCCGCATCTGGTGCTGTTCAAGAACAAGGCGCTCAGCCCGAAGCTCACCCCCTGGTACTGGCGCATCGCGACCTGGACCCTGGCCTTCCCGCTGATCGCCAACTCCTGGGGCTGGATCTTCACCGAGATGGGCCGCCAGCCGTGGGTCGTCTACGGCGTGCTGCAGACCCGGGACGCGGTCTCCCCCGGTGTCTCCCAGGGCGAGGTGCTCACCTCGATGGCCGTCTTCACCGCGCTGTACGCGATCCTCGCCGTGGTCGAGGTCAAGCTGCTCGTGAAGTACGTCAAGGCCGGCCCGCCCGAGCTGACCGAGGCCGACCTCAACCCGCCCACGAAGATCGGCGGCGACACCCGTGACGCCGACAAGCCGATGGCCTTCTCCTACTAGGCCGAGGGAACAGCCATGGAACTTCACGACGTCTGGTTCGTCCTGATCGCCGTCCTGTGGACCGGCTACTTCTTCCTGGAGGGCTTCGACTTCGGGGTCGGCATCCTCACCAGGCTGCTGGCTCGCGACCGGCCCGAACGCCGGGTGTTGATCAACACCATAGGCCCGGTCTGGGACGGCAACGAGGTGTGGCTGCTCACTGCCGGCGGCGCGACCTTCGCCGCGTTCCCCGAGTGGTACGCCACCCTCTTCTCCGGCTTCTACCTGCCGCTGCTGGTCATCCTGGTCTGCCTGATCATCCGGGGTGTCGCCTTCGAGTACCGGGCCAAGCGGCCCGAGGAGGCCTGGCAGCGCAACTGGGAGACGGCGATCTTCTGGACCTCGCTGCTCCCGGCGTTCCTGTGGGGTGTGGCCTTCGGGAACATCGTTCGGGGTGTGAAGATCGACCAGCACTTCGAGTACGTGGGCGGTGTCGGGGACCTGCTCAATCCCTACGCACTGCTCGGCGGTCTGGTGACGCTCACGCTGTTCACCTTCCACGGGGCGGTGTTCACCGCGCTCAAGACCGTCGGGGAGATCCGGGTACGGGCACGGAAGCTGGCCCGGTGGGTCGGCCTGGTCACGGCTGTCGTGGCGCTCGCCTTCCTGCTGTGGACGCAGGCCGACAGCGGTGACGGCAAGAGCCTGGTCGCCCTGAGCGTGGCCGTCGTCGCTCTGGCGGCCGCTCTCGGGGCCAACCAGGCCGGGCGCGAAGGCTGGGCGTTCACACTGTCCGGGGTCACCATCGTGGCCGTCGTGGCGATGCTGTTCCTGTCGCTCTTCCCGAACGTCATGCCCTCCACCCTGAACGGGGACTGGAGTCTGACGGTCACCAACGCCTCGTCGAGTCCGTACACCTTGAAGATCATGACGTGGTTGGCGGCGATCGCCACACCGCTCGTCCTGCTCTACCAGGGCTGGACCTACTGGGTGTTCCGCCAGCGGATCGGCACGCAGCATCTCGCTCCCGACGCTGCTGCCGGCGCCGCGCACTGAGTCCGCGGAGGGTGTGTTTCACGTGAAACACACCCTCCCAGCCCAGGGCATCTCTGACCGAAGGGCGTGTTTCACGTGAAACCCATCGATCCACGGCTTCTGCGGTACGCCCGCGCCACCCGCCTCTTCCTCGGGGCGGTCGTCGGACTGGGTGCCGTCGGTGCGGGGCTGGTCATCGCTCAGGCGATGCTCGTCGCCGAGGCCGTTGTCGGAGCCTTCCAGCACGGGCAGTCCGCAGCTGAACTGCGCACGCCGCTGCTGCTGTTGGCAGCCGTATCGGTGGGACGATCGGGTGTCGCATGGCTCACCGAACTCGCAGCCCATCGCGCGAGTGCCGCGGTGAAGTCCGAGCTGCGCGGGCGGCTCCTCGACCGGGCGGGGGCGCTCGGTCCGGGGTGGCTGAGCGGGCAGCGGACCGGCTCGCTCGTCACCCTGGCCACGCGCGGGGTCGATGCGCTGGACGACTACTTCTCGCGCTATCTGCCGCAGCTGGGTCTTGCCGTGGTCGTGCCGGTGGCGGTGCTGGCGCGGATCGTCACCGAGGACTGGGTGTCGGCCGCCATCATCGTCGGCACCCTGCCGCTGATTCCGCTCTTCATGATGCTGATCGGATGGGCGACCCAGTCCCGGATGGACCGTCAGTGGCGGTTGCTGTCGCGGTTGTCCGGGCACTTCCTGGACGTGGTGGCGGGGCTGCCCACGCTGAAGGTGTTCGGCCGGGCCAAGGCTCAGACCGCGTCCATCCGGAGGATCACCGGCGAGTACCGGCAGGCCACTCTGCGGACGCTGCGGATCGCTTTTCTCTCCTCCTTCGCGCTGGAGTTGCTGGCCACACTGTCCGTGGCGCTGGTCGCCGTGACGGTCGGGATGCGGCTCGTGCACGGGGAGATGGATCTGTACACCGGGTTGGTGATCCTCGTGCTGGCGCCGGAGGCGTATCTGCCGTTGCGGCAGGTGGGGGCGCAGTACCACGCGGCGGCGGAAGGACTGGCGGCGGCGGAGGAGATCTTCACCGTGCTGGAGACGCCGGCACCCGTGTCGGGGAGCGGCGCGGTGCCGGCGGGGGCTGTGGCGTTCGAGGGGGTCGGGGTCCGGTACCCGGGGCGTTCCGCGGATGCGGTGTCGGGTGTGTCGTTCACCGTGGAGCCCGGGGAGACCGTGGCGCTGGTGGGGCCGAGCGGGGTGGGCAAGTCGACGCTGCTGGGCGTGCTGCTGGGGTTCGTCCGGCCCACCGAGGGGCGGGTACGGATCGGGGGCGCCGATCTCGCCGGGCTCGACCTGGAGGAGTGGCGGTCGCGGATCGCGTGGGTGCCGCAGAGACCGCATCTGTACGCCGGGACCATCGCGGAGAACGTACGGCTGGCTCGGCCGGAGGCCGACGACGGTGCCGTGCGGGGGGCTCTGCGGGACGCCGGGGCGTGGGAGTTCGTGGAGGCGCTGCCGGAGGGTGTCGACACCGTGCTGGGGGAGGACGGGGCGGGCCTGTCGGCGGGGCAGCGGCAGCGGCTCGCGCTGGCTCGGGCGTTTCTCGCGGACCGGCCTGTGCTGGTGCTGGACGAGCCGACGGCCGCGTTGGACGGGGCGACGGAGGGGGACGTCGTGGCTGCGGTGCGGAGGCTTGCGGTGGGGCGGACCGTGGTGCTCGTCGTGCACCGTCCGGCGTTGTTGGGGGTGGCCGACAAGGTGGTTCGGCTGGGGGGTGCCGCGGCGGGTGGGGCCGAGCGGAGTGGGACTGTCGTCGACAGGGCCGAGCTGGTGGGGCGCCCGGCGCGCAGTGGGTCCCCCAGGCGGCTCCGCCCCCTGGACCCCCGGCCTCGCCCACCGGCCACCCGACTCGGCCGGCTGGAAAGCGAGCCCACGGGGCTGCGGCTCGGTGGGCTGGAGGGTGGGCCGGAGGGGAAACGGCTCGGGGGACCGGGGGGCGAGCCGGCGGCTTCACGGCTCGGTCGGCTGGAGGGTCTCCCGGCGGGGCCCCGGCTCGACGGGACGGAAGGCGACCCTGCCGGGTCTCCGTTCGGTCGGCCGGGCCGGGCGACGTCGGCGGCTCGGCTCGGGGGGCTGGGAGAGGGCTCGGGGCGGGGGGAGCCCGGGGTCGGGCACGGTGCGTTGGGGCGGATTCGGGGGGACGGCGGGCGATGGTGGGGGCGCCTCGGCGGGGCCCTGGGGCTCGGGAGTCTGGCGCTCGGCTGTGCCGTCGGGCTGATGGCGACCTCCGGGTGGCTCATCTCGCGGGCCTCGCAGCAGCCGCCGGTGCTGTACCTGATGGTCGCCGTGACCGCGACGCGGGCCTTCGGGATCGGGCGCGCCGTGTTCCGGTACGCCGAGCGGCTGGTGTCGCATGACGCCGTGCTGCGGATGCTGGCCGACACGCGGGTGGCGGTGTACCGGAGGTTGGAGCGCCTGGCGCCCGCGGGGCTGCGCGACGCCCGGCGTGGTGATCTGCTGACCCGGCTGGTCGCGGACGTGGACGCGTTCCAGGACTACTGGCTGCGCTGGCTGCTGCCCGCCGGTGTCGCCCTCACCGTCTCGGCCGCCTCCGTCGGCTTCACGGCCTGGCTGCTGCCCGAGGCCGGCGCCGTCCTCGCGGTGGGCCTGCTCGCGGCCGGCGTCGGTGTCCCCGCGCTGACCGCGGCCGTGGCCCGGCGGACCGAGCGGCGCCTGGCGCCCGCCCGCGGGGTGCTCGCGACGCGGGTGACCGACCTGCTCACCGGCACCGCCGAGCTGACCGTCGCCGGTGCGCTGCCGGCCCGTACGGACGCGGCCCGGCGGGCCGACGGCACCCTCACCCGGATCGCCGCACGGGCCGCCGCCGTCACCGGGCTCGGCGACGGTCTGACCGCGCTGATCTCCGGGCTGACCGTCACGGCCACCGCGGCGTGCGGCGCCCAGGCGGTGACGGCCGGCCGGCTGGGCGGCGTGGCGATGGCCGTGGTCGTGCTGACCCCGCTGGCCGCCTTCGAGGCCGTACTGGGGCTGCCGCTCGCCGTGCGCCACCGGCAGCGGGTGCGGCGTAGCGCGGAGCGCGTGTACGAGGTCCTGGACGCCCCGGAGCCCGTTCGCGAGCCGGTCTCGCCCCGTGAGGCACCCGCCTCGCCGTTCCCGCTGGTCGTCAAGGACCTGGTGGCGCGGTACCCGGGGCAGCGGCGGGACGCGCTCGCCGGTGTCGGTCTGACGCTGGAGCGGGGCCGCCGGGTCGCGGTGGTGGGGGCGTCCGGTTCCGGCAAGACGACCCTCGCGCAGGTGCTGTTGCGGTTCCTCGACGCGGAGGCGGGCTCGTACACGCTCGCCGGTGTGGACGCGGGCGCGCTGGCCGGTGACGACGTACGGCGGCTGGTCGGGCTGTGCGCTCAGGACGCGCATCTCTTCGACAGCTCGGTGCGCGAGAACCTGCTGCTGGCACGGAAGGACGCCACCGAGGCGGAGCTGCGCCGAGCGCTGGCCGAGACCCGGCTGCTGGACTGGGTGGACTCGCTGCCCGACGGCCTGGACACGCTCGTCGGCGAGCACGGCGCGCGGCTGTCCGGCGGGCAGCGGCAGCGGCTGGCCCTGGCCCGCGCGCTGCTGGCCGGCTTCCCCGTGCTGGTGCTGGACGAGCCCGCCGAGCACCTGGACCTGGCGACGGCCGACGCGCTGACGGCCGACCTGCTGGCCGCCACGCAGGGACGTACGACGCTGCTGATCACGCACCGCATGGCGGGGCTGGACGCGGTGGACGAGGTGGTCGTCCTGGACGCGGGCCGGGTGGTCCAGCGGGGGCCGTACGAGCGGCTGATCGCCGAGGACGGGCCGTTGCGGGAGATGGCCCGCCGGGAGGCCGAGGCGGAGTCGCCGGCGGCGGTCGGCTGAAGCCTCCCGCCGTGCGCTGCCCACGGCGTCCACAGCACCCACGCACCCACGACGCCCCCGGTGCGCGACCGTGGGCGGCGCCCGTCGGGCCGGATGGCGGTGTTACTCCGCGCGCTGCGCGAGCAGGTGCTCGATCACCACCGCGACGCCGTCGTCGTTGTTGGCGACCGTGCGGCCCGACGCGGCGGCGATGACGTCCGGGTGGGCGTTGCCCATCG
The DNA here is from genome assembly GCF_055564315.1 of Streptomyces sp. NPDC029151. NCBI lineage: Bacteria > Bacillati > Actinomycetota > Actinomycetes > Kitasatosporales > Streptomycetaceae > Streptomyces > Streptomyces sp. NPDC029151. The sequence continues at coordinate 162,437 of NZ_JBVHWQ010000008.1, read as the reverse complement.
CGTAGGACCGGCCGGCCCAGGTCAGCATCTCGACGTCGTTGGGCATGTCCCCGAAGGCCACGACCTCCTCGTTCGAGATGCCGCGCTCGGCGCAGCACAGGGCGAGGGTGCTGGCCTTCGAGACGCCCGGGCCGCTGAGTTCCAGCAGGGCGCTGGGGCTGGAGCGGGTGACGTTGGCGTGCTCGCCGACGGCCAGCCGGGCGAGGGTGAGGAAGGCGTCGGGGTCGAGGGAGGGGTGGTAGGCGAGGATCTTGAGTACGGGCTGGTCGGCGTCCGGGCCGTCGGGTGCGAGCAGCTCTTCGGCGGGCAGGAGGTGGTCGGGTATCTCCTTGTGCAGCTTGGGGTAGTCCGGCTCCTGGTGGAAGCCGTACGTCTGCTCGACCGCGAACACCGTGCCGGGGGCCGCCTCGCGCAGCAGCCGGACGGCGTTCAGCGCGTTCTCCCGGACCAGCTCGCGGACCTTCACGAACCGGTGGGCGCCCGGACCGCCGTGCAGATCGACCACGGCGGCGCCGTTGCCGCAGATCGCCAGGCCGTGGCCGTGGACGTGGTCGCTGACCACGTCCATCCAGCGGGCCGGCCGGCCGGTGACGAAGAACACCTCGATCCCGGCCTCCTCGGCGGCGGCCAGGGCGGCGACGGTCCGCGGGGAGACCGACTTGTCGTCGCGCAGCAGAGTGCCGTCGAGGTCGGTGGCGATCAGCCGCGCGGGTGTGGCGGCGGCAGGGGTCCCGGGCTGTCTGGTCGCTGAGGTCACCCGGTCATTCTCGCGCATATGCCTGCACGGCCGTGCGGGACTCTGCACGGATGAGACGCAGATGACGCCCCCGCCCACGCCCCCGCCCGCGCCCACAAACCGCCCACGCCCACGCCGATGCGCCGCCCCCAGCCCGATGCGCCGCCCCGCGTGACCGCCCCGGCGCGCTGCCCCGCCCCGCCTGGTCACCCCCGGCACCCGGCCGGCCCACCGCGCCGGTCGGGGCCCACCACGCCGGCCGGGTCCCCCGGGCCGGCCGGAAACGGTTACCGCTCCGAGCGCTCAGTCCAGCTGGGCCAGGGCCTCCATGGCGATCCGTTCGAAGACCTTCTCGTCCGCGGCGAAGTCGGAGTCCGGGATGGGCCAGTGGATCACGATCTCGGTGAAGCCCAGCTCCTGGTGCCGGCCGGCGAAGTCCACGAAGGCGTCCAGGGAGGCGAGCGGCCGGCCGCGGTCCGGGGTGAAGCCGGTGAGCAGGACCTTGTCCAGCTCGGCCATGTCCCTCCCGGTGGCCTCGCAGGCCTCGGACAGCTTGCCGAGCTGCCCGCGCAGGGCCGCGACGGACTGCTCGGGCGTGCCGGTCTCGTACAGCCTGGGGTCGCCGGTGGTCACCCAGGCCTGGCCGTACCGCGCGGCGAGCTTCAGGCCGCGCGGGCCGGTGGCGGCCACGGCGAACGGCAGCCGGGGACGCTGCACACAGCCCGGTATGTTCCGGGCCTCGTCGGCCGAGTAGAAGCGGCCCTCGTGGGACACCGCGTCCTCGGTGAGCAGCCGGTCGAGCAGGGGCACGAACTCGGCGAACCGGTCGGCGCGCTCGCGCGGGGTCCACGGGTCCTGGCCGAGGGCGGTCGCGTCGAAGCCGGTGCCGCCCGCGCCGATGCCGAGCGTGATGCGGCCGCCGGAGATGTCGTCCAGGGAGATCAGTTCCTTGGCGAGGGTCACCGGGTGGCGGAAGTTCGGGGAGGTGACCAGTGTGCCGAGGCGGAGCCGGTCGGTGGCAGCCGCGGCCGCCGTCAGCGTGGGGACCGCGCCGAACCAGGGGCCGTCACGGAAGCTGCGCCAGGACAGGTGGTCGTAGGTGTACGCCGTGTGGAAGCCGAGCTGCTCGGCGCGTACCCAGGCGGCACGGCCGCCCTCGTGCCAGCGGCGGTACGGCAGGATCACGGTGCTCAGACGCAGACTCATGGACCCGAGCGTAAGCGGCCCCGCCGACAACGGACGAAACGGTCACCGTCCGCGCTGCCGCGGGCACCGAGTGCCGCCGCCGCCCGGGGACGCTCAGTGCGGCCCGGGGAAGCGCAGGTAGCGCGGGGGCACGGCCGCGGTCAGCCAGACGCCGTTGGCGCTGACGCGGAAGACATGGCCGTCACGGTGCATCGCGCCGGAGTCCACGGGCAGCACCACCGGCCGGCCCCGGCGGGCGCCGACCCGGGTGGCGGTCTCCCGGTCGGCGGAGAGGTGGACGTCGTGGCGGTTCATGGGCCGCAGGCCCTCCGCGCGGATGGCGTCCAGGTGCCGGGCGACCGTGCCGTGGTAGAGGTACGGCGGCGGGGTCGCCGGGGGCAGGCCGAGGTCGACCTCGATGGTGTGCCCCTGGCTGGCGCGGATCCTGCCGTTCTCGACGGCGAAGCGCTGCTTGTCGTTCGCGGCGACCACGTGGTCCAGTTCCTCGCGCGTGAGCCGGAACCCATGGGCGGCGGCCGCGGCGATCAGGGCGTCGATCTCCACCCAGCCGCCCGGGTCCGGGGCGAGCCCGATCCTCTCGGGCTGGTGGCGCAGGTGCTTGGAGAGGTACTTCGACACCTTCACGGTGCGGCGTTCGTCCATGGGTCCAGCGTGCGGGAGAGACACGGATCACGCAGTTTCTTTTCATCGCGAGGTTTGATCCACAACCAAGTCCTGTTATCCACAGCGGAATTGGCGGGGCTGTGGACAACGCTCACAGCCGGGGCTCGACCCGTGCGATCCTCCTGAGCAGTCCCGGCGCGTAACGGGACAGCAGATGCGCGCCCTTCGCCTCCGGGGTCACCGGCACCACCGCCCTGTTGCGGGCCACCGCGTCCAGGACCGCGTCGGCCACCTTCTCCGGCGGGAAGTTGCGCAGGCCGTACAGGCGGGCGGAGCGCTGCCGGCGACGGCGTTCCTCCGCCTCGTCGACGCCGGTGAAGCGGGCCGTGGAGGTGATGCTGGTGTTCACGAAACCCGGGCAGACGGCGGTGACGCCGATGCCCTGGCCGGCCAGTTCGGCGCGCAGGCACTCGGACAGCATCAGCACGGCCGCCTTGGAGGTGCTGTACGCGGGCAGCGCGCGCGAGGGCTGGTACGCGGCGGCGGAGGCGATGTTGACGATGTGTCCGCCCTGGCCGCGCTCGGCCATGCGCGCCCCGAAGAGCCGGCAGCCGTGGATCACCCCCCACAGGTTGACGTCCAGCACCGTGCGCCAGTCGTCGGCCGTCGTGGCGAAGAAGGAACCCGACAGACCGATCCCCGCGTTGTTGACCAGCACGTCCAGCACGCCGTACTCGCGGTGGACCTTCTCCGCGAGCTTCTCCATGGCCTGCTCGTCGGAGACGTCGGCCTGCTCGGCCCAGGCCTCGGCCGCGCCGGTCAGCCGGGACAGCTCGGCGGTGCGGGCGGCGGCCCCGGCGTCGCGGTCGACGGCGACGACCCGCGCGCCGGCCTCCGCGAAGGCGAACGCCGTCGCCCGGCCGATGCCGCTGCCCGCGCCGGTGACCAGCACCAGCTGCCCGCCGAACCGCTCGGCGTGGCGCCCGGTGGCGGCGGGTCCGGGGCGGCCGCCCGCCACGGAGGTCACGAACTCCTCGATCCAGGCGGCGACCTGGTCGGGCCGGGTGCGCGGCACCCAGTGCTTCGCCGGGAGGGTGCGCCGGGTCAGCTGCGGCACCCAGCGGTCCAGGTCGTCGTAGAGCCGCTCGGAGAGGAACGCGTCGCCCTGGGGGGTGATGAGCTGCACGGGCGCGTGCGCGTAGGCGTCCGGGCGCGGCCTGCGCAGCCGGGCGCGGACGTTGTCCCGGTACAGCCAGGCGCCGTGGGCCGCGTCGGAGGGGAGCGAGGCGGTCGGGTAGTCACCGGCCGGGATCCGTTCGGCCCGCTCCAGGATCGTGGGCCAGCGCCTGCCGAGGGGCCCGCGCCAGGCCAGCTCGGGCAGGACCGGGGTGTGCAGCAGGTACACGTACCAGGACTTGGCGCCCTGCCCGAGGAGCTGGCCCACCCGGCGGGGCGTCGGACGCTTCACGCGCGCGTTGATCCAGTGCCCGAAGTGGTCGAGGGACGGGCCGGAGATCGAGGTGAAGGAGGCGATACGGCCCTCCGTGCGGGCCACGGTGACGAACTCCCAGGACTGCACCGAGCCCCAGTCGTGCCCGACGAGGTGCACCGGCCGGTCCGGGCTGACCGCGTCCACCACGGCCAGGAAGTCGTCCGTGAGCTTGGCCAGGGTGAAACCGCCGCGCAGCGGCCGGGGTGCCGTGGAGCGGCCGTGGCCCCGGACGTCGTAGAGGACGACGTGGAAGCGGCCGGCGAGCCGGACGGCCACCTCCGACCAGACCTCCTTGCTGTCCGGGTAGCCGTGCACCAGCACCACCGTCGGCTGCTGCGGGTCGCCCAGCTCGGCCACGCACAGCTCGACCCCGCCGGTCCGCACCCGGCGCTCGCGCGCGCCCTCCGGCAGGGACGGTGTCCGCTTGGAAGGTGTCGTCACTTCTCCTCCGCCCAGCGCCGCACGTGCGGCAGATCGTCGTCGAGCCAGAACGCGCTCTCCTCGGGGTCCCGGGAGTCGGTGACCACCAGGATCTCCTCGAACTTCGCGCCCGTCCCCCGGAAGCCGAGGTGCGGTTCGACCGCCCACAGGCCCGGCTGCGGCGGATGGTCCGAGAAGCGGTACGGCGACCACAGCGGCGACCAGCCCTCGCGGTGGCCGTGCAGCGCGTCGGCGGCCAGTCCCTTCAGCGACTGGGTGCCGAACCCGAACAGGTGGGGTGACCAGCGGCGCTGCCGCACCCGGTCCACCTTGTGGGCGATCACTCCGAAGGGGTAGGCGCGGTGCCGGTTGGCGTAGCCCTGGCGGACCATGAGCCGGTCCACGTCCTGGTAGATCTCCCGCAGCGGGCGCCGCTCGCGCACCTCGCGCAGGATCAGCGCGCGGTGCGCCTCCAGGTCGGCCATCAGCCGGTCCTGCACCGGGTTCACGCCCAGCGAGCCGGAGTAGCCGATGTCCGCCGTGCACCCCTCGTACACCGGCGCCATGTCCAGGATGAACGGCATCCCGGGCTCCAGGGCGCGGTCGGTCGGGAAGAACTGCAGCGGGACGCGGAAGCCGGTGAACGCGGTGCGGTCCCCGAACCAGGCGAACGGGAGGTGGAACCAGTCCCGCACGCCGCGCTCACGCAGCCACTCCCGCTGCATCCGCGCCGCCTCACGCTCCGTCACTCCGGGCTCCAGGCGGGCCGCGACCGCCTCCGCGCACTCGTAGGCGAGGCGCTGTACGGTCCGGAAACCTCGCAGCTCCGCCGAGCGCTCCCTGGTCGACGTCGTCGCCATGCCACCTCGCCCCATCGTCGCCGTACGTGCTCGTAACTTGGCATCGCCGAATCTCGCATTTGTTAGACCCGGCGTCAATAGGCGTGTCCGTACCTCTCAAGGAGGGCGCCCCTCAGGGAACCCCTACACCTGGAGTCTGATCCGAAGACGACCCCCGGGTCTGACGACGGACGTGGTCCGGATCACTACCTTCGAAGACGTGACTGTGATCGCGACCGAAAGCCTGAGCAAGCGGTTCCCCCGGGTGACCGCGCTCGACCGGCTGTCCGTGGACATCGGGCCCGGTGTGACCGGACTCGTCGGGGCCAACGGCGCCGGCAAGTCCACCCTGATCAAGATCCTGCTGGGGCTGTCCCCCGCCACGGAGGGCCGCGCCGAGGTGCTCGGCCTCGACGTCGCCACCAAGGGCGCCGCCATCCGCGAGCGCGTCGGGTACATGCCGGAGCACGACTGCCTGCCGCCGGACGTCTCGGCCACCGAGTTCGTCGTCCACATGGCGCGCATGTCCGGCCTGCCGCCCGCCGCCGCCCGCGAGCGCACCGCCGACACCCTGCGCCATGTCGGGCTGTACGAGGAGCGGTACCGCCCCATCGGGGGCTACTCGACCGGCATGAAACAGCGGGTCAAGCTCGCCCAGGCGCTGGTGCACGACCCCCGGCTGGTCTTCCTGGACGAGCCGACCAACGGCCTCGACCCGGTCGGCCGCGACGAGATGCTCGGCCTGATCCGCCGCATCCACACCGACTTCGGCATCTCGGTCCTGGTCACCTCGCACCTGCTGGGCGAGCTGGAACGCACCTGCGACCACGTCGTCGTCGTCGACGGCGGCAAGCTCCTGCGCTCCAGCTCCACCACCGACTTCACCCAGACCACGACGACCCTCGCCATCGAGGTCACCGACAGCGACACCCACCCGGACGGCACCCGCGCGGTCCGCGACGCGCTCCACGCGCGCGGGGTGGACACGCACGCGGAGGCCGGCGGCCTGCCCGGCGCCGGACACATCCTGCTGCTGACCGCGACGGGCGAGGAGACCTACGACCTCGTCCGGGACGTGGTCGCCGACCTCGGCCTCGGCCTGGTGCGCATGGAACAGCGCCGGCACCACATCTCCGAGGTGTTCACCGGCAACGACGACCAGCGGAAGGAGGCCGTCGGCCATGGCGGTTGACCAGCCCACGCCGGCGCGGGCCGGCGCCGACCAGTCCCGCATCCACGACATCGGCTACCGCGGCTACGACGGCCCCCGCCTCGGCCGCGCCTACGCCCGCCGCTCGCTGTACTCGCAGTCCCTGCGCGGCGCCTACGGCCTCGGCCGCTCGGCGAAGTCCAAGGTGCTGCCGATGCTGCTGTTCGCGGTGATGTGTGTACCCGCCGCCATCATGGTCGCCGTCGCCGTCGCCACCAAGGCCCACGAACTGCCGGTGTCCTACACCCGGTACGCGATCATCATGCAGGCCGTGATCAGCCTGTACGTCGCCTCGCAGGCACCCCAGGCGGTCTCCCGCGACCTGCGCTTCAAGACCGTACCGCTGTACTTCTCACGGCCCATCGAGACCGCCGACTACGTCCGCGCCAAGTTCGCGGCGCTCGCCTCGGCCCTGTTCGTCCTCACCGCCGCCCCGCTGCTCGTGATGTACGCGGGCGCGCTGCTGTCCAAGATGGGCTTCGCCCACCAGACCAAGGAATTCGTCCAGGGACTGGTCTCCGTGGCCCTGCTCTCGCTGCTCTTCGCCGGTATCGGTCTGGTCATCGCCGCGTTCACCCCGCGCCGCGGCTTCGGCATCGCCGCCGTGATCGCCGTCCTCACCATCTCCTACGGCGCGGTCTCCACCCTGCAGGCCATCGCCTACACCCAGGACAGCACCGGCGCCATCCCGTGGATCGGCCTGTTCTCGCCGATCACGCTGATCGACGGCGTGCAGTCCGCGTTCCTCGGCGGCAGTTCGGCCTTCCCCGGCGGAGTGGGCCCGTCCGACGGCACGGGCATCGTCTACGTCCTGCTCGTCCTGGGCCTGATCGCGGCCTGCTACGGCCTCCTGAACCGCCGCTACAAGAAGGTGGGACTGTGACCACGCTGAGCATCGACCACGTCTCCCGCTGGTTCGGCAACGTGGTCGCCGTCAACGACATCACCATGACCATCGGCCCCGGCGTCACCGGCCTGCTCGGCCCCAACGGCGCCGGGAAGTCCACCCTGATCAACATGATGGCCGGCTTCCTCGCCCCCTCCACCGGCACGGTCACCCTCGACGGACAGCCGGTGTGGCGCAACGAGGCCATCTACCGGCACATCGGCATCGTCCCCGAACGCGAGGCGATGTACGACTTCCTCACCGGCCGCGAGTTCGTCGTCGCCAACGCCGAACTGCACGGCCTCGGCGACAAGGCCGCGCAGCGCGCCCTCGCCACGGTGGAGATGGAGTACGCCCAGGACCGGAAGATCTCCACCTACTCCAAGGGCATGCGGCAGCGCGTGAAGATGGCGAGCGCCCTCGTGCACGACCCGTCGCTGCTGCTGCTGGACGAGCCGTTCAACGGCATGGACCCGCGCCAGCGCATGCAGCTGATGGACCTGCTGCGCAGGATGGGCGACGAGGGCCGCACCGTGCTGTTCTCCTCGCACATCCTGGAGGAGGTCGAACAGCTCGCCCGGCACATCGAGGTCGTCGTCGCCGGACGGCACGCGGCCAGCGGTGACTTCCGCCGGATCCGCCGCCTGATGACCGACCGCCCGCACCGCTATCTGGTCCGCTCCAGCGACGACCGCGCCCTCGCGGCCGCGCTGATCGCAGACCCCTCCACGGCCGGCATCGAGGTCGACCTGGCCGAGGGCGCGCTGCGCATCCAGGCCGTCGACTTCGGCCGCTTCACCGCCCTGCTGCCGAAGGTCGCCAGGGACCACGGCATCCGGCTGCTCACGGTCTCGCCGTCCGACGAGTCCCTGGAGTCCGTCTTCTCGTACCTGGTCGCGGCGTAGGAGGCCGAAGATGTACGACCCCACCGTCGCCCGGCTCACCTACCGGGCCCTGCTCGGCCGTCGCCGGGCCCTCATCCTCGGCGCGCTGCCGCTGCTGCTCATCGTGATCTCCGTGGCCGTCCGCGCCCTGACCGGAGCCGACGACCAGACAGCCTCGGACGTCCTCGGCGGCTTCGCGCTCGCCACCATGGTGCCGATCATCGGTGTCATCGCGGGCACCGGCGCGATCGGCCCGGAGATCGACGACGGCTCCGTCGTCTACCTGCTGTCCAAACCGCTCAAACGGCCCGCGATCATCTTCACCAAGCTGATCGTCGCCATCGCCGTCACCATGGTCTTCTCGGCGGTGCCGACCCTGATCGCGGGCCTGATCCTGAACGGCAACGGCCAGCAGATCGCCGTCGCCTACACGGTCGCCGCGCTGGTCTCCTCCATCGCCTACTCGGCGCTCTTCCTGCTGCTCGGCACGGTCTCCCGGCACGCGGTGGTCTTCGGGCTCGTCTACGCCCTGGTCTGGGAGGCGCTGTTCGGCTCCCTGGTGCCGGGCGCGCGCACGCTCAGCGTCCAGCAGTGGTCGCTGGCCGTCGCCCACAAGATGGCCGGCGGGGACCTGGTGACCTCCGACGTGAGCCTGCCGACGGCCACCGTGCTGCTGGTCGCGGTCACCGTGCTGGCCACCTGGTACGCCGGGCAGAAGCTGCGGTCGCTGACGCTCGCGGGCGAGGAGTGACGGGTCCCGGACCTGACGGGGACTTCACCTCGCTCCGGGCACACTGGGCACAGCGGAGGCACGGCTGGGAGGCCGGAGATGGCTGACGAGATGCCGCAGCACGAAGGGCGGGAGCGGACCGGCGAGGACGGGTGGGACGACGTCGTCCTGGACGAGGGTTTCGTCCGGGCCGCCGGGACCTCCGAGCCCTCGGCCCGGGCCCGGATGCTCGCCGCGCGCTGGCGGGCCGAGGAGCCCGAGCCGCAGCCCTGGCGCGCCGACGAACCGCCGGCCGGCTGGTTCTTCGCCAGGGCGCGGCGCCGCAGGTGGCGCCGCCGCTAGCGGCCGCCCGTCCGTTCGTTTTATTCGGTGGCGCCCAACTCCGGTGCCGGGCAGAGTGGTTGTGCACCATCCGCCGGGATCGTCCCGGCGTCACCGACTGGGAGCGGAGGTGGGCGATGTCCATGCACGGCAGTACGCCCAGCTCCCGACAGGGCGGTCCGAGGCCGGCTCCGGAGTGATCCGCCACCCCTCCGTGGAGCCACGGGGACTGCCCGGGGCGGTCGCTTCGAGCACGCGATGTCGCTCTCGCGTGGACCGCCCACCCGGAGGATTGGCCGAGTGGTAAGGCACCGGTTTGCTAAACCGTGGTCGGGTCCGAAAGCCCGCGCACGTTCGATCCGTGCATCCTCCGCGAGACGTTGCCACCGGGGTTTGGCAGGGCCGTCGTCGTCATAGGGCCCGCCTCGCGGGCCGCGGGCACGCGCGCGCCCTTGACCTGGCACTCCGGTCCGGCGGCGAGCCGGCAGCCGCGGCGGCGACCGGGGTCTGGAGCGCTACGACACCAACGGCAGCCCGGACACCGGGTTCTCCGGTGACGGCAAGACGGTCACCGGCTTCACCCCCCGGGCTGCCCGGCCAACGTACGCGACGTCGCGGTGCGGTCCGACGGCAGGATCGTGGCCGCCGCGGACGCCGGGACCTTCCGGGCGCAGGCCCGGACGCGGCGGCCCACGGCAGGGCCGCGCGCGGCGGGCCCGGAAGCGGCGGCCCGCTAGCGGCGGCCCGCTAGCCGAGCAGCCGCTCCAGCACCACCGCGATCCCGTCCTCCTCGGGGGACGAGGTCACCTCGTCGGCCACGGCCTTCAGCTCGTCGTGGGCGTCCGCCATGGCCACTCCCCGGGCCGCCCAGGCGAACATCGGGATGTCGTTGGGCATGTCGCCGAAGGCGATCGTGTCGGCGGCCTTCAGCCCCAGCCGGCGGGCGGCCAGGGACAGACCCGTGGCCTTGGACAGGCCGAGCGGCAGCAGTTCCACGATGCCCGCGCCCGCCATGGCCACCGAGACGAACCCGCCGGCCGTCCGCCGGGCCGCCTCGGCCAGCTCGTCGTCGCCGAGCGTCGGATGCTGGATGTAGATCTTGTTCAGCGGGGCCGACCAGAGATCGGAGGCGTCCGTGAACGGGGTCGCGGGCAGCGTGCCGGTGAGCGCGTAACCCGGGCCCACCAGCACGTCGCCGTCGAGCCCGTCCCGGCTGGCCGCCAGGTACAGCGGACCCACCTCGGCCTCGATCTTGGCCAGGGCCACGCCCGCGAGCTGCCGGTCCAGGGTGACCGAGGTCAGCAGGCGGTGCGAGCCGGCGTCGTAGACCTGGGCGCCCTGGCCGCAGACGGCGAGGCCGTCGTAGCCGAGGTCGTCCAGGACGTGCCGGGTCCGGGTGACCGGGCGGCCGGTGACGACGATGTGCGCGGCGCCCGCCGCGGTGGCCGCGGCGAGCGCGTCACGGGTGCGCTGCGAGATCGACTCGTCGGAGCGCAGCAGCGTTCCGTCGAGGTCGGTCGCGATGAGCCCGTAGGGGAAACTCACCGGGACACCGGCTCCAGGACCTCGCGGCCGCCCAGGTACGGGCGCAGCACCTCGGGGACCCGGACGGAGCCGTCGGCCTGCTGGTGGTTCTCCAGGATCGCCACGATCGTGCGCGGTACGGCGCACAGCGTGCCGTTGAGCGTGGCCAGCGGCTTGACCTGCTTGCCGTCGCGGACCCGGATGGACAGCCGGCGGGACTGGAACTCGGTGCAGTCCGAGGTCGAGGTCAGCTCGCGGTACTTGCCCTGGGTCGGGATCCACGCCTCGCAGTCGTACTTGCGGGCGGCCGAGGCGCCGAGGTCACCGGAGGCGACGTCGATGACGCGGAACGGCAGCTCCAGCGAGGTCAGCCACTGCTTCTCCCACTCCAGCAGGCGCTGGTGCTCGGCCTGGGAGTCCTCGGGGGCGACGTACGAGAACATCTCGACCTTGTCGAACTGGTGCACGCGGAAGATGCCCCGGGTGTCCTTGCCGTGCGAGCCGGCCTCGCGGCGGAAGCACGGGGAGAAGCCCGCGTACCGCAGCGGCAGCCGGTCGGCGTCGATGATCTCGTCCATGTGGTAGGCCGCCAGCGGAACCTCGGAGGTGCCGACCAGGTACAGGTCGTCCTTGTCGAGGTGGTAGACGTCCTGGGAGGCCTGGCCGAGGAAGCCGGTGCCGGCCATGGACTGCGGGCGGACCAGGGCCGGGGTGAGCATCGGCGTGAAGCCGGCGGCGGTGGCCTGGGCGATCGCCGCGTTCACCAGGGCCAGCTCCAGCAGGGCGCCGACGCCGGTGAGGAAGTAGAAGCGGGAGCCGGAGACCTTCGCACCGCGCTCGACGTCGATGGCGCCGAGCAGCTGGCCCAGCTCCAGGTGGTCCTTGGGCTCGAAGCCCTCGGCACCGAAGTCGCGGAGGGTGCCGTGCGTCTCCAGCGTGACGAAGTCCTCCTCGCCGCCGACGGGCACGTCGGGGTGGACGAGGTTGCCGAGCCTGAGGAGCAGCTCCTGGGTCTCGGCGTCGGCCGCGTCGCGCTCGGCGTCGGCGGCCTTGACGTCGGCCTTCAGCTGCTCGGCGCGCTTGAGCAGTTCCGCCTTCTCGTCGGCGGTGGCCTTGGGGATCTGCTTGCCGAGCTGCTTCTGTTCGGCGCGCAGTTCGTCGAAGCGGACGCCGGAGGACCTGCGCCGCTCGTCGGCAGACAGGAGGGCGTCGACGAGCGCGACGTCCTCTCCACGGGCGCGCTGGGACGCGCGCACACGGTCGGGGTCCTCACGGAGCAGGCGAAGGTCAATCACGCGACCCAGGCTACCGGTGCGGGGTCGCGGCTCACGAATCACTATTCCGGGGTGTTCTGATTCGCGGCTTACGATCCGTTATGCGCTAATTGCCATCCGTGCTGATCATTAAGGCGGCAGGCGCGGCGGGAGTCGCGGTGGATCCGGCGGCGGGCGTCAAGGGAAAAGTGTCTCACTCCCTGGGACGGAGCAGGCTCCGGGCGCCCGGTTGACCGGATTCCCTTGTGGAGGACGGGATTTGGCGACCCGGTTGTCCACAGAAATCCACACCCGCCGAAGAGTTATCCACAGGCTGTGTGGATCGTCTGTGGACTTCGGAATTGATCACTCCGGAAAGCTCGAACGGACTGAAGAATTCTCGGGCCAAACCCGATCGACACCCACGTTCGGGTGGAAAACGGTCGCCCCAAAAGATGAACCAAAGGAAACGGGTGGACGAAGGGTGACCCGGGGACTGGTGGCCGCGGCGGGGGGCTTCGGGCCGATTTGTCGACCGGGTGGCCCTGCTCTGTCGACTTGTCCCCAGGTCGAGAAGCGGACCTGTGGATAACTTCTGTGGATAACGTTCGTCTGCAGGTACGACCGGCGCGCCGGGGCGACTGGCTAGAAACGGCCGTCCTGGCAGCGCGCCACCCAGTCCGCCGCCGCCATGAACTCCTCGTCGGAGGTCCCCGGCAGCATCGGACGGCCCTCGCCCGGTGCGATGTCCGCACGCGGATAGGAGCCGAGGAAGCGCACCTGGAGACAGATCCGCCGCAGCCCCATCAGTGCCTCCGCCATCCGCCGGTCGGAGATGTGGCCCTCGGCGTCGATGCAGAAGCAGTAGTTGCCGATCCCGGCGCCGGTCGGCCGGGACTGCAGCAGCATGAGGTTGATGCCGCGTGAGGCGAACTCGCCGAGCAGGTCGCGCAGGGCGCCGGGGTGGTCGTCGCGCTGCCACAGCACCACCGAGGTCTTGTCGGCGCCGGTGGGCGCGGCCGGGCGGGCCGGACGGCCGACCAGAACGAACCTCGTCTGGGCGTTCTCCGCGTCGTGGATCCCGGTCTCCAGCGCCTCCAGGCCGTACCGGGCGGCGGCGAACTCGCCCGCGAAGGCGGCGTCGTAGCGGCCCTCCTGGACCAGGCGGGCGGCGTCCGCGTTGGAGGCGGCCGACTCCCACACGGCGTCCGGGAGGTGGGTGCGCAGCCAGTTGCGCACCTGCGGCTGGGCCGCCGGGTGCGCGGAGACCGTCTTGATGTCCGTGAGCCGGGTGCCGGGGCGGACCAGCAGCGCGAAGGTGATCGACAGCAGCACCTCGCGGTAGATCGTCAGCGGTTCGCCGGCGACCAGTTCGTCCAGGGTGGTGGTGATGCCGCCCTCGACGGAGTTCTCGATCGGCACGAACGCGGCCTCGGCCTCGCCGGCCCGCACCGCGTCCAGCGCGGACTGCACCGACACGTACGGGATCAGCTCCCGTGTGGCCGCCTCCGGAAGCGTGCGCAGGGCGACCTCCGTGAAGGTGCCCTCCGGGCCGAGATAGGCATAGCTGGCTGGCATGCCCCTCACCCTAATGGCCGGAAGAGGGACCGTCGCATGCGTCTCATGGATGCCACTCGTCCGGGTGGTTTGAAGCCGGTTCACCCGTCAGCGGCCGGCTTCAGCCCTCCAGCAGCCGCTGCCCCACGTACTCGCCCTCCGCCGCCCCGCCCGGGACGGCGAACAGGCCGCTCGACTCGTGCCGGATGTACCGGGACAGCGCGTCGCCCCGGTCGAGCTTGCGCTGCACCGGCACGAAGCCGCGCAGCGGGTCCGCCTGCCAGCAGACGAAGAGGAGACCGGCGTCCGGCGTGCCGTCCGCGTCGATGCCGTCGTGGTAGGAGAAGGGGCGCCTCAGCATGGCCGCGCCGCCGTTCTGGTCGGGCCGGGTGATCCGGGCGTGCGCGGTCAGCGGGACGACGTAATCGCCCGTGGGGCCCGCCTTCTCCAGGTCCATCGCGGTCGTCTCGTCACCGCCGGACAGGGGTGCCCCGTCCGCCTTGCGGCGCCCGATGACCGCCTCCTGGGCCGGCAGCGACAGCTTCTCCCAGTCGTCCAGGAGCATGCGGATCCGGCGTACGACGGCGTACGAGCCGTTCGCCATCCACGCGGGCTCCCCGGAGGCGGGAACGAAGATCCGCCGGTCGAAGTCGGCGTCGGCGGGCTTGGGGTTGCGGGTGCCGTCGATCTGGCCCATGAGGTTGCGGGCCGTCATGGGGTGGGCGGTGGCGCCCGGGCTGCGGTTGAAGCCGTTCATCTGCCAGCGCACCCGCGCGGCGGAACCGGCGTCCTTCTGGATCGCGCGCAGGGCGTGGAAGGCGACCAGGGCGTCGTTCGCGCCGATCCGCACCCACAGGTCGCCGTCGCTGCGGGACTTGTCGAGCCGGTCGGAGGAGAAGTCCGGGAGCGGGTCGAGCGCGGCCGGCCGCTGCTTCTCCAGGCCGGTCCGGGTGAAGAAGCTGTGGCCGAAGCCGAAGGTGACGGTCAGCGAGGACGGACCCGCGTCCCGGGCCACACCGGTGTCGTCGTGCGGAGCCGCCTCGCCCGCCATCAGCCGCTCGGCCGTCGCCGACCAGCGGCGCAGCAGGGCCGCCGCCTCCTTGCGGCCCGCGCCCGCCGCCAGGTCGAAGGCGACGAGATGGCCGCGCGCCTGGAGGCCCTCGGTGATGCCGGGCTGATGTTTCCCGTGAAACATCGCCCGGTCGGAGCCCACCGAGGTCAGCGGGACGGCCTCCGTGGGCGCGGCCGCGTATCCCACGGCACCGCCGGCCGCGCCGAGCACGAGGCCGGTGGCGCCGGCGGTGCCGAGCAGGGCGCGCCGGGAGATGCCGCCCGGGCCGGAGACGGGCAGCGTCGCCGGGGCCTCGGGCGTGCGGGCCTGGGGGAGGGACTTCTCGGGCATGGTGGGGTTCAGCCGATCTGCGCGTTCTTGGAGACGGTCGCCTGGTCGATGTCGGAGGTGCGGACCGTGACGGCGATCTTCCAGTCGCCGGCCATGGGGATCTGCACGTCGTTCGCCGACCAGTGGCCGGTGGCGATGTGGTCGGGGTTCACGGGGAGCGGGCCGATCTTCTTCGCCTCCAGGGTGAAGGCGACCTTCACCTCGGGGACGTCGAAGGCCCGGCCGTTGGGCCGCTGGACGTAGACGTGCATCTCGTTGGCGCCCGCGCGCGCGGGGTCGAGGTCGATGCTGACGACGCCCTTGCCGTCGGTGCCGCCGGTGTCGAACGGCATGTCCAGGGTCAGTGCGCCGGAGGCCGTCGAGGTGCCGGAGCTGGCCGACGCCGAGGTGGCCGCCTTGGCCTCCTGCTCGGTGCGGCCCGGCTCGGTCTGGGTCAGCGCCGTCGTCACGGCGAGCAGCACCAGGGCGACGCAGGCCTCGGCGAGCACCGAGCGGCGCAGGCCGGAGCGGTGCGGGTCCGCCTCGCGCAGCCGCTTCTCCCGGGCCGCGTCGACGGCCGCGCGCTGCCGGGCGAGCTGGGCGGCACGCCGGGTGTCACCGGAGCCGGAGCCGGAGCCGGCGGCGGAAGCGAAACCGGAACCGGAACCGGAACCGGACTCAGGGCCGGAGCCGGAAGTGGGTCCGCTGCCGGTGCCCCTGCCCTTGTCGTCACCGGCCGCCTTGGAGAGGGCGGCCTGTTCCTTACGCGCCTGCGCCTGCTCCCGCCGGGCCTGTGCCTGGGCCTTCTTCCCCTTCGCGGAGCGGGCGACCGGGTCCGTGAGCCGGCCCGTCCAGCGCCGGGACACGCCCGCGACGCCGACCAGCACCGCCACCAGCCCGATCTTGACCAGCAGCAGCTGCCCGTACCGGGTCTCGGTGAACGCCGACCAGGAGCCGAGCTGCCGCCAGGACTGGTAGACGCCGGTGGCGACGAGCGCGAGGACGGACCCGAAGGCCACCCGGGAGAAGCGCCGTACGGCGGCGGCCTCGACCGGGGTGTCGGCGGGCGCCCGGTACAGCGCGGTCAGCAGGGCGGTGAGACCGCCCAGCCAGGCGGCGACGGCCAGCAGGTGGACGACGTCGACCGGCATGGCGAGGCCCGGCTGGAGCCCGGTGGAGGCGTGCTCGGCCATGGCCCAGCTGGCCGCGAGCCCGGCCGCGACGACGACCCCGCCGACGGCGAGCCCGAAGGTCAGGTCGCGCTTGTCCTGCCCCTCCTCCCGCCGGGTGTAGGCGCCGAAGAGGACGGCGACGAACAACGCGGCGGCGGCGAGCAGCAGCAGCCGGGAGACCAGGGCGGCACCGGTCTTGGTCTGGAGCACCTGGCCGAGCAGGTCGAGGTCGAAGACGTCGGCGAACGTCCCGGAGGTGGTGTACGCGCCGCGCAGGAGCAGCAGCCACAGGGTGGCCGCGGTCAGCGCGACCCAGCCGCCGACGACGAGCCGCTGCAGGGGCCGTACGCCCGCGCCGCGCCGCCAGCAGGCGAGCACGAAGGCCGCGCCGCCGGCGAGGACGAGGAAACCGGCGTACGACACGTACCGGCCGAAGGCGTACAGCCCGCCCACGACTCCGCCGCCCGCGGCCGGTCCGGTCGCGGAGACGACCGTCTGCGAGGGCGCTCCGACGGAGAAGGTGTAGGCGCCGGCGACGGGGTGGCTGTCCGCCGAGACGACCTGGTAGGTGACCGTGTAGGTGCCCTTGGCCAGGCCGCTCTTGAGCTTCACGGCGTACGTCGTGCCGCTCACGTTCGCGGGGCTGCCCGTCTGGACCGGCTTGCCCCGGGGGTCGAGGACGCGCAGGGAGTCGTCGTTCATCGCCACCTTCTCGGAGAAGGTGAGCGACACCTGGGTGGGCGCCTTGTCGACCACCACCCCCTGCGCGGGGTCGCTGCCGGTCAGCGCCGCGTGGGCGGAGGCCGGTCCGGCGCCCGCCAGCAGCGCACCGGTGACGGCGAGGAACAGCAGCAGCAGGATCCGCAGGCGGGGGGTGATGGTCCGGGTCACGGTGGTCCCTCCCTCAGTGGCCGGTCGACGGGTTGTACGTGGTGGACCTCACCGGCATCTCGACGGTGAGGGGCCCGGACTTGGCGAAGCCGAGCCTCACGGTGACCGTCTGGCCCTGCTTCGGCGCGTGCTTCAGCTTCTCGAACATCAGATGGTTGCCACCGCTGCGGAACACGAGCTTGCCGTGGGCCGGTATGGCGAAGGAGGACCGCTGCGTCATGGCGCCGCCCGTCGTGCTGTGCATGGTGACCTCGCCGGCGGCGTCACTGGTGACCGAGGTCAGCTGGTCCTCGGAGGCTCCCTTGTTGGTGATCGTGAGGAAGCCGGCGGCCATGTCGGCGGAGACGGGCTGCGGCATGTAGGACGCGCTGACGGACAGCTCGGCCTTCCCGGGGCCCGTACCGGAACCCGAGCAGCCCGTGAGGGCGAGGGCACCGGTGAGCGCGCCCGCGGTCAGGGCGGCGGTACGACGCCTCACGGGGTGGCTCCCTCGACGAGCTTGGGCAGGTCCCTGGTGTAGTCGTCGACCGAGGCGTTCTCGCCGTAGAGGACGTACCCGGCGTCGGTCTTCGGGGAGAAGGCGATGACCTGGGTGCCGTGCACCGAGACGAGCTTGCCGTTCTTGTCCTTGCTCGTCGGCTCCACGGAGATGCCGACGGACTTGGCGCCGGCCTGGATCTTGGCGAAGTCGCCGGTCAGGCCAATGAACCGGGGGTCGATGCCCTTGAGCCACCTGCCCATCTCGGCGGGGGTGTCACGGCCGGGGTCGGTGGTGACGAACACGACCCGGAGATCGTCCTGCGCGGCCTTGGGCAGCGACTTCTCGGCGACGGCGATGTTGCTCATGGTCGTCGGGCAGACGTCGGGGCAGTGGGTGTAGCCGAAGTAGACGAGGGTCGGGTGGCCCTTGGTCTCCTTGCGGAGGTCGTACTTCCTGCCGTGGGTGTCGGTGAGGACCAGGTCCGGCTTGTCGAACGGCCGGTCGAGGACGGTGGCGGCCTTGCCCGCGCCGGATCCTCCCTCCACCACGGCGACCGGCGAGCCGGCGTCGTCGTTCCCGGAGCCGCAGGCGGAGAGGGTCAGGGTGGCGGCGGCGAGCAGGACGGCCGCGGTGAACGTCTTCTTGCGCATAGAGAAATGTCCCAGATGTGTGAACTCCGGCGCGCACCGGGGTCGGGCGGGCGTCACGAGGACGGCCCCGCACGACGCCCGGTACGCGCGGCGGAACGAGGGGCTCAGACGGTGGTCCGGCGGCGGCTCGCGACGACGCCGTAGCCCACGCCGGCGACACCGATGACGATGCCGACCACGCCGAGCACACGGGCGGTGGTGTCACTGCCGCTGCCGGAGCCGGCGGCGGCCGTCTTCTCGGTCTTGTCGGCCGTCTTCTCGGCGGCCGCCGAGCCGTGGTGGTCGTCGGTGGCCGCGGACAGCGCCAGGACGGGGGCCGGGTTCTCCGGCTCGTCCTGGCCCTCCTGCGGCACCTCGATCCAGCGCACGACCTCCTTGTCGGAGTACGTCTGGACCGCCTTGAAGACCAGTTCGTCGGTGTTCTCGGGCAGGGCGCCCAGGGAGAGCGGGAACTTCTGGAAGTAGCCGGGCTCGATGCCCTTGCCGTCGGCGGTCCAGGTGACCTTCGTGACGGCCTCGTCGATCTTCTCGCCGTGCATGGTGAGCGGCTTGTCCAGCTTGGACTTGGTGACCTCGGCCTTCCAGCCGGGAACCGGCTGCGGCATCACGGAGGCGATCGGGTGGTCGGCCGGGAGATTGACCTCGACCTTGGTGGTCGAGGCGTTGTCGCGCTCGTTCGGGACCTTGAAGTCCACGACCGCGTAACCGCCCTTGGCCGCCGTTCCCTCCGGCTGCACGGAGACGTGCGCGAAGGCGGGGGCGGACAGCGTGAGGACGGCCGTACCCGCGACGGCAGCGGCGGCGGCGATACGAGAAGCCTTCATGGAAGCAAGCACTCCACTATGAGTCGGGTCCGGGTGATTCCGGTGGTGAGGAGGAACACGCGCACGCGCGCGTGCCGCTCGACGGCGGCGCACCGGAGTCCCTGTTCGTGAAGTGGAGCGGTGACCGCGTCAGGCGGCGAGGAGGAAGCCGGCGGCGGGCGGGCCGCGGCGGATCACCGTGTGCTGGAGTACGGCGGTGTGCGGGGCCGGCGCCTCGTCGCGGTCGGCGCGCGGGCCGCGGGGACCGGGCCCGGTGGCGGGCAGCAGCCCGGCGCACAGGGCGCGCGTCAGAGCGAGCGCGGCGCGCAGGGACCGTACGAGCGCCCCCTCCGTGACTCCATGCGCCGACAGGTCGATCAGCCGCAGCACGGCCAGGTCGCCGCGGCGCAGCAGCCAGCCCACGGCGAGGGCCGCGAGCAGATGGCCGAGCAGCATCGGCAGCGAGGGCAGCAGGCCGGCCGAGGCGCCGGTCGCGTCGTGCGCGTGCTCCATGGTGCCGAGCGCGGCCGTGGGCCGGCCGGCGCGGTCGATGAGACGCGCGTCGAGCAGCAGCCGGAAGGCATGCCCCGGGGTGAGCGACGCCGGGGCCGATCCGCACACCAGCCGGGCGGCCTGCTCGACCAGCGCGCTGTCGCTCAGCACCCCGCCCGTCGTCCCGCCGCCCCTCGTCGACGCCGGCATCCCGCCGGAGCCCAGGACGGTCCCGTGCTGGCCCAGCCCGAACAGCGTGTGCAGCACGGTCTGGCCGAGGGCGAGGAGCGCGGCGATGCCCGGCAGCGAGCGGGCGCGCCCGGCGAGCGGTGCCACGAGCAGCAGGGAGCCCAGGAAGCCCGCGCACAGCGTCCACAGCGGTACGCGCGCGCAGGAGGCCAGGGTGTGCCCGCACGCGGCCAGCGCGACGCAGACCGCGGCGAACACCGCGGCCCGCAGAATCCGGAGCCCGGCTCCGGGACGCGCCGTGCGCGGGTGGGGGGCAGTCATGGCGGCCTCATCATCGCACTGTCCGCACCGCGGGCGTACGCCAGGTCGCCCGGTCCGCCCCCCGTGCGCCGTCCCTCATACACCGATTCCTCCCGGCCCACATCGGCCGTATGGGCTCGGTCATGGCAACGGAGTGCTTACGGAAACCTACGGGCGGCAATACGTAACGGTATGTCGAGCCGCGGCCAGGAGGCTGGAGCATGAGCATCTGGTGGTCACTCCATCTGCGGCGCGAGGCCGCCAGCGTGCCGCTCGCCCGGCGGCTGCTGATCGGCACGATGGAGACGGCGGGCGTCGACCCCGAGATCTCCTACGACCTGTCCGTCGCCCTGAGCGAGGCGTGCGCGAACGCCGTCGAGCACGGCGGGGACGCCGCGCGCGGCGCCTCGGAGGCGTACCGGGTCACGGCGTACCTCGACGGCGAGAAGTGCCGCATCGAGGTGGCCGACTCCGGTCCCGGCCTCGCCCGCCCCGTCGATCCCCGGCCGGCCCGCCCGGACGCCGAGCACGGCCGCGGCCTCTGTCTGATCCGCGAACTCGCCGACCACGTCCACGTCGGCGCCAAGCCCGGCCGGAGCGGCACGGTGGTCAGCTTCGACAAGATCCTCAAGTGGAAGAAGGATCCTTCACTGCTCACGGCGTGACGGGCGCGGGGGCTCAGCGGGGTGGTTCCAGCACCTTCGCCAGTGCCTCCAGGGCCTCCGGGTACGCCCGCTCCCGGGGCGTGCCGTAGCCGACGACCAGGCCCTGCGGCCGGCCGGCCCGCGGGGTGTGCCAGTGCTCGCCGAGGGTGCCCAGCGCCAGGCCCTCCGCCTCCGCCCGGGCCAGCGCCTCGGCCTCGTCCGGCACCTCGACCAGCGCGTGCAGCCCCGCCGCAATCCCGCGCACGCTCCTGCGCGCCCCCAGTCGGCCCAGCAGCTGGTCCCGGCGCCGCCGGTAACGCAGTCGGCACGCGCGCACGTGGCGGTCGTAGGCGTGGCTGTCGATCAGCTCGGCGAGGGCGAGCTGGCCGATGGTCTCGGTGTGGTGGTCGCTGTGCAGCTTGGCCTCGGCGACCGCGTCGACCAGGTGCGGGGGCAGCACCATCCAGCCGAGGCGCAGCGCGGGGCCGAGCGTCTTGGAGGCGGTGCCGAGGTAGACGACCTGGCCGGGTGCCATGCCCTGCACCGCGCCTACCGGCTGTCGGTCGTAGCGGAACTCGCCGTCGTAGTCGTCCTCGACGATGAGCCCGCCCCGCGCGCGGGCCCAGTCGGTGAGCGCCCGGCGCCGCTCGGGGTGGAGGGTCACGCCGGTCGGGTACTGGTGGGCCGGCGTGACCACCACGGCCGCCGCGTCGCCCAGCTCCTCCGGGCGTACCCCGCGCGTGTCGACCGGGACCGGCAGGACCGTTCCGCCATTGTGCCGCACCACGTCCCGGTGGAACGGCAGCCCCGGGTCCTCCATGGCGACGGCGGCGCTGCCCAGGACGCGCGTGAGCAGCGCGAGGCCCTGGACGTACCCGGAGGTGACGACGATCCGCTCCGGCGGCGCGAGCACTCCGCGCGCCCGGCCCAGATAGCCGGAGAGCGCGGTGCGCAGCTCGATCCGGCCGCGCGGGTCGCCGTAGTCGTAGGCCAGCGAGGGGGCCGTCGCTATGGCGCGGCGCAGCGCGCGCAGCCAGGCCGCCGCCGGGAACGCGCCGACGTCCGGGCTGCCCGGGCGCAGGTCGTGGCGGGGGGCCCGCGCGCGTGCGTGTGCCTGCGGCGCCTCGGTGTCGACGACGGGCAGCTCGGCGACCCGGGTACCGGAACCCTGCCGGGCCGTCAGGTAGCCCTCGGCCACCAGCTGGTCGTACGCCGCCTTGGCGGTGCCGCGCGAGATGCCCAGGTCGGCCGCGAGCCGCCGGGTGGCGGGGAGCCGCGTGCCGGGCGCGAGCCGGCCGCCGCGCACGGCGTCCCTCAGCGCCCGTTCGAGCCCGACCCGGCGTCCGTCCGCCGCGTCGGGCTCCAGGTGCAGGCCGGCACCCAAGCCGGACCAGAAGTCGTCCACGAATCCCCCCACACGCGAAACGGCCGGGTACCCACCGGTACCCGGCCACTCAGTCTGACGTCAGCCCGCCAGCGAAGCCATCCACGCCTCGACCTCGTCGGAGCGACGCGGCAGCCCGGCGGAGAGGTTCCGGTTGCCGTCCTCCGTCACGAGGATGTCGTCCTCGATCCGGACGCCGATGCCCCGGTACTCCTCCGGCACGGTCAGGTCGTCGGCCTGGAAGTACAGCCCGGGCTCGACGGTGAGGACCATGCCCGGCTCCAGCGTGCCGTCCACGTACGTCTCGGTCCGCGCGGCGGCGCAGTCGTGGACGTCCATGCCGAGCATGTGCCCGGTGCCGTGCAGGGTCCAGCGGCGCTGGAGGCCCAGCTCCAGGACGCGCTCGACCGGCCCCTCGACCAGGCCCCACTCGACGAGCCGCTCGGCCAGTACGCGCTGCGCGGCGTCGTGGAAGTCGCGGTACTTGGCGCCCGGCTTCACGGCGGCGATACCGGCCTCCTGGGCCTCGTACACGGCGTCGTAGATCTTCTTCTGGATCTCGCTGTACGTGCCGTCGACCGGCAGCGTGCGCGTGACGTCGGCGGTGTACAGGGTGTGCGTCTCCACGCCCGCGTCCAGCAGGAGCAGGTCGCCGGAGCGGACCGGGCCGTCGTTGCGGACCCAGTGCAGGGTGCAGGCGTGCGGCCCGGCCGCGCAGATGGAGCCGTAGCCGACGTCGTTGCCCTCCACGCGCGCGCGGAGGAAGAACGTGCCCTCGATGTAGCGCTCGGACGTGGCCTGGGCCTTGTCGAGGACCTTCACGACGTCCTCGAAGCCGCGCACGGTGGAGTCGACGGCCTTCTGCAGCTCGCCGATTTCGAACTCGTCCTTGACCAGGCGCATCTCGGAGAGGAAGACGCGCAGCTCCTCGTCGCGCTCGGCGGTGACCTTGTCGGTCAGGGCGGCCTCGATGCCGGCGTCGTGGCCGCGCACCACGCGGACCGGGCCGGTGGCCTCGCGGAGCTTGTCGGCCAGCTCGCGGACGTCGGCGGCCGGGATGCCGTAGAGCGCCTCGGACTCGGTGAGGGAGTGCCGGCGGCCGACCCACAGCTCGCCCTGGCCGGAGAGCCAGAACTCGCCGTTCTCACGGTCCGAGCGCGGCAGGAGGTAGATCGTCGCCTCGTGGGTGTCGCCCTTGGGCTCCAGGACCAGGACGCCGTCCTCGGTCTGGTTGCCGGTGAGGTACGCGTACTCCACCGAGGCGCGGAAGGGGTACTCGGTGTCGTTCGAGCGGGTCTTCAGGTTGCCCGCCGGGATCACCAGGCGCTCGCCGGGGAAACGGGCGGAGAGCGCGGCGCGGCGGCGGGCGGTGTGCCCCGCCTGCTGGACCGGCTCCAGGTCACGCAGCTCCGTGTCGGCCCAGCCGGACTTCATGTTCTCGGCCAGCTCGTCGGAGACGCCCGGGTACAGGCCGTTCTTCCGCTGCTTGACGGTCTCCTCGGCCTCGGTCTCAGGGCCCTCCGCGGTAGCGGAGTCGGGCACAGCCGGGTTGAGCTCGTCGGACACGTGATCCTCCTCGATACGCCATTGATCTCCCCCGGGGCCCGCGACGCTCCTGCTTGTGGCCGAGCGGGGACCTCCATCATCGTACGGTCGTACCGGGTCCGGGCGGGGGCGGATGACCTGTTATGCCCGGTCATGCCAGCATGCCCGGTCCTGCCGGCCGGCGGAGCGCGGCGCCCGGGGCGCGGTGCCCGGCGGAGCCGTGGCGCTCGGTGGACGCGCGATGTTCCGTCGGGGCCTGGCGGGCTCAGTCGAAGCGGGCCGCGAGCAGGACCACGTCCTCCTCGCAGTCGGCGGCGTCCAGGCCGTCCGGCAGGACCGCGCGCAGGACGTGGTCGGCGACGGCCCCCGGATCGTGCCGCACCGCGCGCGGGAGGCCCGCCGCGGCGGCGTGCAGCCGGGCGAAGGCGCGGTCCATCGGGTCGCCGGTACGGTGCAGCAGCCCGTCGGTGTAGAGCAGGACCGTCTCCCCGGCCGCCGCCTGGATCTCCACGCTGGGCGCCTCCCAGCAGGCGAGCATGCCCAGCGGGGCGGAGACGGAGGTCTCGGCGAACTCGGTGCGCCGCTCCCCGATCAGCAGGGGCGGGCTGTGTCCGGCCCCGGCCAGGGTGATCTTGCGCAGGGCGGGCTCGCAGTAGGCGAACAGGGCGGTGGCGGAGCGCGCGGGCTCGGTCAGCCGCAGCAGCAGCTCCAGGTCGGACAGGACGGCGACCGGGTCCTCGCCCTCCATCACGGCGTAGGCGCGCAGGGAGGCCCGCAGCCGGCCCATGGCGGCCACCGCGCTGGGTCCGGAGCCGGTGACCGAGCCGACGGACAGGCCGAGCGCGGCCTCCGGCAGCGGCAGGGCGTCGTACCAGTCGCCGCCGCCGCGCGGGCCGGTGCGGTGCCGGGCGGCGAGCTGGACGCCGGCCACCCGGGGCAGCCGGGAGGGCAGCAGCTCCTCGGTGAGGGTCGTCACGCACGCGCGCGTGCGTTCCACCTCCAGCAGCCGGGCGAGGTGCTCGGTGGCGTGCCGGACGTACAGCCCGACGAGGTGGCGCCGGCGTTCGTCCGGCTCGGCCGGTTCGTCGTAGAGCCAGACGGCGGCGCCGAGGCGGCCGGCGGTCTCGGTGGCGAGCGGGAGGGCGTAGCTGGCGGCGTAACCCAGGCGGGCGGCGACCTCGCGGTGGCGCGGGTCCAGGCCGTCCTCGGCGAACAGGTCGGGGTGGGCGATCTCGGCGGCGGCGCCGGTGTCGTACGGCAGGGCGCCGGGCGGCACGGTCTCGATGTGGCCGAGGTCGGCGCGGCCGAGGCCGAGGCCGAGCGTGGTGCGGGGGCCGAGGCCGTCGGCGGGCTCCAGGACGACCAGGGCGCGGCGGGCGCCGACCAGGGTGGCTCCGGCGCGCAGCAGTTCGTGCAGGGCGTGGTCGAGGGCGTGGGTGCGGCAGAGGCGCTCGGTGAGTTCGTGGAGGGTCGTCAGATCGGAGACCCAGCCGGCCAGCCGGTCCTGGAGGACGGCGCCGGGGGCGGGGGCGTGGGGGGCGGGGACTGCGGCGGGAGGGGCGGGCGCGACAGTGTGGGCGGGGGTGGGAACCGTAGGATCGATTCCGGCCACTTTCGGAGGATGCGGGGCGTTCATGGCGCCCGGCCTTCAGACCGGTGCGTATTGCTCAAAAGCATCGCGAACCCCCATGTCATTCTGCGCCGCTAGCAGTGTCTCCACATGTACACGCACTCGTGAGGGGATGTCCAGCATTGTCCTGCGAGGATTCCTGGTGTCCATGGAGTCGGAGAAGGTTTTTCCCGAACCCCTTGCCTTACTGCCAAGTTGGCTAAAAACTGCCTCAGGTATCGCCCCATTGCGGTCGACTGGCCTTGCTCGACGGAGCGTCACAGCGGTCGTGATGGGTACGTACTCGGTGAAGGCCAGGGGTGGTTGGGGGCCGCCCGGAACCTGGCGACGGACCCGGGCGTCATAGCCACCGACGGCCGAGCCCCATCCTCCCGTGGCGGAGGCGGAGAGAAATACGCGCGACGGCAAAACGCCAGACTTCGCCACCCCACGCCGCAGCCGTGCTTTTGATCGACGCACTATGGACGCGGACGCGGCCGACGTTCGACCCCTCGGGGCTCCACAGGCGTGCGCAGGGGTGTGATGCGCCAACAGGTACGCAGAGTGAAGTGATCGACACATGGTGTGATGTAGCCCACGGTGTTGCCAGCGGTGCAACGGAAAGGAACGAGCGCTCATGCGCGAGATCCTCGGAAGGCGACGCAGGCTTCTGTCCAGGCGGAACGGCGACAGGCCTGAGCTGATCGGCGCGGCCCTGACCTTCGCGACGGAATGGCAGTGGCCGGTACTGCCCGGCGTGGCACCGGATCCGCAGGGGCGGGCCCGCTGCGCCTGCCCCGACCCGGAGTGCACGGTGCCCGGTGCGCATCCCTTCGACCCCGGCCTGCTCGCGGCCACCACCGACGCGCGCATGGTGCGCTGGTGGTGGACCAACCGGCCGACCGCCCCGATCGTCCTGGCCACCGGAGGCACGGCGCCCTGCGCGGTCAGCCTGCCGGCGCTCGCGGCCTCCCGCGCCCTCGCCCTGCTCGACCGGCGCGGCATGCGGCTCGGCCCGGTCGTCGCCTCGTCGAGCCGCTGGGCGCTGCTCGTGCAGCCGTACTCCATGGAGCAGCTGGGCGAGCTGCTCTACGCCAAGGACTTCGTCCCCGGCTCCCTGCGCTTCCACGGAGAGGGCGGCTACCTCGCGCTGCCCCCGTCCGAGACCGGCCAGGGTGCCGTCCGCTGGGAGCGGGCCCCGCTGCCCGGCTCGGCCTCGCCGTGGGTGCCGGACGTGGAGGCCGTGGTGGACGCCGTGGTCGACGCCCTCACTCGTACGGGTGTGAGCGCGCCCGAGTTGTAGGGGTGTCGGGCGCGGGCGGGTGGCCGAGCGCCGCTCGCTCGTTATCTTCCGCATATGCTGCGTCATTCCGGGCGTTTTTCCGGGCGTCATGCCGGGCGCCACTCCGGGCCCCGTTCCGGGCGTCACTCAGGGCTTCGTCCCGGGCGTCACTCCGAGCCGCGTTCCGGGCTTCGTTCCGGGGGTCCTTTCGGGGGCTGTTCCGGCGGCCACCGTGCTCCGTGGCCGCTGTGCGGTCTGCGGGATCCCCGACGGCTCCGTGTGCTCGCCCTCGTGGGTGCCGTGATGGGCGTGGTCGCGCTGCCGCTGGCCGTGGCGTCCGCCGGGCAGGTGGGCGACGCCGGCCCGGGTGCGGCGCCGGCCGCCGCGCCTGCCGCTGCTCGCGGGGGTGCCGACGACCGCCCGGACACCGCCCGCCGCTCCCCCTTCCTGCTGGGCGTCGGGCTGGCCACCGCCGTCCGCTGCGGACCGGAACTGACCTCGCCCGACGGCATCGAGGCGCAGACCTGTGTGCTGACCCAGGGCGAGGACACCTGGGCGCGCACCTACTACCGCAACGCCACCGGCGAGTCGCTGGACTCCCTGCTGAGCCTGATGGGGCCGGGCGGCCGGAACGTGCAGATGCGCTGCGTCACCGGGGCCGACGACGAGCCCGCCACCTGCGAGACCCCGCGCGAGCACAGGCGGGGCCGGCCGGACGCCTACACGGCCGTCACGGAGTTCGCGGAGCGCGGGGCGCAGGGGGCGCTGCTGCTGCGGTCGGGGAGTGATTCCTGAGCAGGACGGAGGAGTTGGGGCGCGGAGAGTGAGGCGAGCCGGCGCCGGGGGCGGGTGAGGGGCGCGGGGTGTGGTGTGGGCAGAGGCGGCGCAGGGTGGCCGGGGAGGTCTCGCCGAGATGCCGCGGGGCGCCGGTGCCCGGGCGTCGGGGGCGGTGGTGCCAGGGGGGCGGCGGTGCCGGGATGCGGGGTCTTCGCGCGGGACCGGCAGGGGAAACGGCGCGAGGAGGCCGGCAGAGGCGACGCGGGGCCGGCCGGAGAGGCGACGCGGGGCCGGCCGGAGAGGCGACGCGGGTCGCTGTGCGGCGGCGGGTGCGCGGATGGAAAGACCCGGTTGCTGGCGACGGGGGATGCACCAGCAACCGGGCTACTGGAACGGTAACAAGAGATCGGCGGTTCGCAAATTCCGGGTTGCCTATTCGGACACCGATTTCCCTGCCCGAACCGGGAGTTGTGACAGGAGTCACCTGCACCGCGGCCCGGCGCCACGGCTGACCGACCGGTCAGCCGTGACGTGCGCGCGGGGGGCGTCAGCTGAGCGTGACCTGCCGGTTGGTCAGCCCGCCGCGCGCCCGGCGCTCCTCCGGAGTGAGCGGCTCCCGCACGGCGAGGGCGGCGGCGAGACGCTCGGCGAACTCGGCGGCCGGCTTCTCCACGTCCTCGGCACCGACCCCGCTCGGCAGGTCCCAGACCGGCACGGTGAGGCCGTGAGCACGGAAGGAGCCCACGAGCCGGGTGCCCTCGCCGAGGCTGGAGCGGCCCGCGGCGTGCAGCCGGGCGAGGGCGTCCAGAAGCTGCTCCTCCGGATGCGGCATGACCCAGCGGAGGTGGTTCTTGTCCGGGGTCTCGCACCAGTACGCCGCGTCCACGCCGGCCAGCTTCACGGTCGGGATGGCGGCGGCGTTGGCCCGCTCCAGGGAGGCGGCCACCTCCGGCGTGGCGTTCTCCGCGTCCGGCACCCAGAACTCGAAGCCGCTGTGCACGACCGGTTCGAAGGCGGCCTCCGGGTCGATCAGGTCCTGCAGCCGGGGCCCGTCGGCAGGGGCGCGGCGACCCTGCACCGGGGTGCCGGGCTCGGCCTCCAGCGCCCGCTGCAGCGTGTCGGCGAGGTCGCGGCTGATGTCGCCGGACGCCGTGTCGTTCTGCAGACCGATCAGGACCGAGCCGTCGTCACGTCGCAGCGCGGGCCAGGCCATCGGCAGCACCGTGGCCAGGGTGACCGAGGGGACGCCCTCGGGCAGGCCGTCCTTCAGGGTCAGCTCGGCCGTCGCCGCCGGGACCAGCTCCCGCATCGCCACCCAGTCGCACTCGCCGGGCAGCCCTTCGAACGGGCGATGCACCAGCTCGGTCGCGGCGTGCGCGGCGGCCCGGCCGTGGCAGGCCTTGTAGCGCCGGCCGCTGCCGCAGGGGCAGGGTTCGCGGGCGCCGACAACCGGGATCTCCCCGTCGGTCGGCTGCGGCTTGGCCTTCGTCTGGGGTCGCTTCTTGGCCATGGTGGGTGTCTCCCGGTTACGGCGCTTCTCGTACGGCGGGAGCCTAGCCGTTCACGGCACAACCAACGGGAACCTGTGGACAACGCACGCGCGCTCGACACCGGTGGTGCGGCCGGGGCCGCCGGCCGCCCCGGTCAGTCCCAGTCCTCGAAGGCGTCCGTGAAGTCCAGACCGGGCAGACCGTAGAGACCGGGGAGTCCGGGGACACCGGACAGGTCGGGCAGCCCGGGCAGCTCGGCCAGGCCGGGGCCGCCCGGAGTGCTCAGGTCGGGCACGCGCGGAGAGGCCGGGTCGGATGCGCCCGCAGTGGTCAGGTCCGGAAGCGCCGGACGGGTGACGCGCGTAGCGAGAGCCTCGCGGCTGCACCGCGCGTCGGGATCGTGGACGTCCGCGTGGACCACCACCCAGACCGTCACCTCGCCCTGCACGTCGTCCCGGACGCCCCAGTCGTCGGCGAGCGCCGTGATGATGTTCAGCCCCCGGCCGCCGTGCGCGGTCACCGACGGAGTGGCCGGCGCGGGGCGGGTCGGGCCGCCGCCGTCCGTGACCTCCACGATGAGCCGCCCGCGCGTGTCCACCTGCCAGGCGGCGCGGACGTCCCCGTCCCCCGCCGGCGCGTCCCCCAGGGGGCGGCCGTGTTTACAGGCGTTGCTCAAAAGTTCGGAAAGGATCAGTACGGCGTCGTCGATGACCGATTCCGATACGCCACCGCTGCGTAGCTGCGCCCGCATCCGGTGCCGCGCCTTCCCCACGCCCGCAGGGCCATGGGGTACGGCCATGCTCGACGACGTGGGCACCTCCTGTGCCACCACCAACGCCACCCCCGAGACCTCCTTCGCCCCACGCCACGGTGTGGATGCCCTCTTGGCCTGTACCGGAAACCGGCCAATCCCCTTCCGGTGACGCACTCATCGCGACCGAACACGCACCGAACGCGCCGGAGCACTCCCCGTGACCGGGAAGGCCGGACGGCGCCCGGTGTCCGCCGGGAACGGGACGGGCGGCGGACCGTCCGCTCAGCGGCCCAGCTGCCGCAGCACCGCGCGCGGGCGGTTGGTGATGATGGCGTCCACGCCCAGTCCGACGCAGAGATCGACGTCCTCGGGCTCGTTCACGGTCCACACGTGGACCTGGTTGCCGGATCGCTTCAGCCGCTCCACGTAGTCGGGGTGGCTGCGCACGATGCGGATCGAAGGACCCGCCACCCGCACGCCCGCGGGCAGCCGGCCGTCGCGCAGCCGGGGCGAGACGAACTGCATCAGGTAGACCGTCGGCAGGGTCGGCGCCGCGGCGCGCACGCGGTGCAGCGAACGCGCCGAGAAGCTCATGACCCGGACCGGCGACTCGGCGGCGGAGGCCGGCGCGTCCAGCCCGAACCGCTTCAGCAGCGTCAGCAGCCGTTCCTCGACCTGGCCCGCCCAGCGCGTGGGGTGCTTGGTCTCGATGGCCAGCTCCACCCGCCGTCCGGCGTCCGCGACCAGTTCCAGCAGCCGTTCCAGGGTGAGGACGGAGGTGTCCTCGCGGTCCTCCGGGCGGTGCTCCCAGTCGGGCTCCTCGTCCCGCCCGCGCCAGGCCTCGGGCGTCTTCCAGGAACCGAAGTCCAGGGCGGCCAGATCGGCCAGTTCGAGCGCGGAGACCGCGCCGCGGCCGTTGGAGGTACGGTTCACCCGCCGGTCGTGGACGCAGACCAGGTGGCCGTCCGCGGTCAGCCGTACGTCGCACTCCAGGGCGTCCGCGCCGTCCTCGATCGCCTTCCGGTAGGCGGCGAGGGTGTGCTCGGGGGCGTCTTCCGAAGCGCCCCGGTGGGCGACGACCTGGAGGGTGTGCTGTCGTGCGTGGGTCACCGCGTCATGGTGCCACCGTTGCCGGGTACGCGGGACGGCACTGCACTCGTTGCCAAGACCTTTGTCCGAAAGATCCTATATAAACCGATATAAAGAAGACGGTCGGACCCACAGCAACGGCTTATCGTGCTCTGACGGCCAGTGGGAAAAGCTGAGTGCAGACCAGTGCTTGACTGCAGACCAGTGTTATCGACGACAACAGGCGTGGACCGAGGAGAAGACCTGTGAGCACCGAGAACGAGGGCAACGCGGTACCCCCGGCGCCGTCCGCACCTCCCGTGCCGATGGCCTCTCCCGCCGTCTCCCCGCAGGGCCCCGCGCCCCAGGGGAGCGCACCGACCGCTCCGCTCCCGCCCGTGCCCCCGGAGGCACCCGCGGCCCCGACGGCCTCCGCCGCGCCGGACCACGGCCCGGCGTACCCGCCCGGCCCGGCCTCCGCCGCACAGGACCACGGGCCGGCGTACCAGTCCGGCCCGGCCCCCGACGGCTCCTGGCCGCCGCCGGCCACCCCGGCCTACGGCGACGGCGGCACCGGCGGTCCGGGCACCGGTTGGGGCGCCTCGTACCAGCAGCCCGCCCCCAAGCCGCGCAGCGGACGCGGCGGACTGGTGGCGGCCGTCCTGGTGGCCGCGCTGGTCGCGGGCGGCCTGGGCGGCGGCCTCGGTTACACCCTGGCCAAGGACCGGGACGACCGCGGCTCCACCACCGTCTCCGCGAGCGACAGCGCCACGCAGGTCAAGCGCGCCCCGGGGACGATCGCGGGCGTGGCCGCCAGGGCGCTGCCCAGCACGGTGACCATCGAGGCGGAGAGCAACAATGGCGAGGGCGGCACGGGCACCGGGTTCGTCTTCGACACCCAGGGCCACATCGTCACCAACAACCACGTGGTGGCCGACGCCGTCGACGGCGGCAAGCTGACGGCCACGTTCCCGGACGGCAAGAAGTACGACGCCGAGATCGTCGGCCACGCGCAGGGCTACGACGTCGCGGTCATCAAGCTGAAGAACGCCCCCTCCGACCTGAAGCCGCTCGCCCTCGGCGACTCCGACAAGGTGGCCGTCGGCGACGAGACCATCGCCATCGGCGCCCCCTTCGGACTGTCCAACACGGTGACCACGGGCATCATCAGCGCCAAGAACCGCCCGGTGGCCTCCAGCGACGGCAGCTCCACCAGCAAGGCGTCCTACATGAGCGCGCTGCAGACCGACGCGTCCATCAACCCGGGCAACTCCGGCGGCCCGCTGCTGAACGCCTCCGGCGCGGTCATCGGCATCAACTCCGCGATCCAGTCCAGCGGGAGCGGCGGCTTCGGCACCGGTCAGTCCGGCTCGATCGGCCTGGGCTTCGCCATCCCGATCAACCAGGCCAAGTACGTCGCCCAGCAGCTGATCAAGACCGGCAAGCCGGTGTACGCCAAGATCGGTGCCTCCGTCTCCCTGGAGGAGTCCACCGACGGCGCCCAGATCACCGACCAGGGCACGGGCGGCGCCGCCGCGGTCGAGGCGGGCGGCCCCGCGGCCAAGGCCGGCCTCAAGCCCGGCGACGTCATCACCAAGCTCGACGACCACGTGATCGACAGCGGTCCGACCCTGATCGGCGAGATCTGGACCCACAAGCCGGGCGACAAGGTGACGATCACCTACAAGCGGGGCGGCCAGGAGCACACGGTGGACCTCACGCTGGGGTCGCGCCAGGGCGACAGCTGACCCGCACCGCACACGCGAGGGGGTCCGGCCGCTCCGTCCCGGGCGGACGGAGCGAGGCCGCTCTCGCCCGGATCGCCCAGCGCCCGGGGCACGCGCCGCAGTGCCCTGGGCCGACCGGGTCCGCCGCGGAGGTCACCGCCGTGCTCGCGCCTCGGGCCAACTCCCGTCCCGCGCCCGGTCGTCGACGCGGAAGGCGAGGCAGGCCGCCGCGTGCGGTGACGGCCGGGCACTGAGAACCCCGCGCCTGACGTCGTCCAGTGGCGCCGCGATGTCCCTGCGCACGCTCACGGTCGGCCTCCGATCGGCCTTGTTCGCAGACGGCGTTCCGCCGGACGTTCCGCAGGCTGTCGTCACCGCCGAGCGGGGAACCGTGGATCGTCGAGTCCGCCGGCAGCAGACCGGCCGCGCGTTCACCGCCGGGCGGCCTCCACGGACACAGGGTGGACCGCCCGGAGGCCGGGACAACCGCTTCCCGCGTCACACCAGGCGGTGGGAAGCGCCTGACGAGGGCTCCCGCTGATCCATCGCTCGTCCACCACCGCGTCAGCGCTTGCCGAGCACCTTGAAGAGAACGACCACCAACCCCAGCATCAGGTTGACGGCTCCCGCGATCACCACCGCGCGGCCCGTGGCACCGGCGCTGCGGGCGGCGACCGTGGACCAGCCGACATGACCGGCCAGCGCCACCCCGAGAGCCAGCCACACCGCTCCCTTGGGGCCGATGCCCAGAAGGGGAGTGACAGCGACCGCCACGGCCGGTGGCACGGCCGCCATGAGGACGGGCCACTCGTCCATGCACGCTCCACGGATCCCCTTCGCCCCGACGGACCCGCCCGTGATCCGCGCCTTGAACAGCCGGCCGTACACACGGGTCGCCCAGGACACCATCGCGGTGCACAGCAGCAGGAGAACGAGCTGGAGCCGGGGGGCGGAACCGAGTGAGCCCGCTCCGACCACCACCGAGGCCGCGAGCAGCGAGCCGTACACGGCCCCCGTGTATGCGCGCTCCTCGGCGGCGTCCGACCGTGGCACGTCCGCAGCCTGCGAGGGAGCCGGGCTCTCCATGGTTCCAGTGTGGTCACGCGCCTCGCGCGCCGCACTGCCGCACAGGGCAGCCGTGTGTCGCCGCCCAAGGGACCCCGTGTGGACCACCGCCCCCGCCCGCCGCCCGATCCCGGTACGCTGTACCCGCTCCACCCCAGGTGGGACGGGGCCGAGGTGGGTTGCCCGAGCGGCCTAAGGGAACGGTCTTGAAAACCGTCGTGGCGCGAGTCACCGTGGGTTCAAATCCCACACCCACCGCGTGAGGAACGGCCCCTGACCAGGAGAGACGTCAGGGGCCGTTGTGCTGCGCTCCTCCTCCATTAACCGCCGCTCTCCGCTCCGTCAAGTCCCGAATCCTCGGAGCGTGACCCTGTTTCCGGATTCCGGCCTACTTGAAGTGCGGGCCTCACCGGAAACCCCCTAGGAACACGAGGCACCGGGGCGTGAAAAGCGTCGTTCACTTCACGAGGAGAGTCATGATCCGCAGCATCCGCAAGCAGAACCGAGTCCGCAGCAACCGCGCTCTGGCCCTGGCGACGATGACCGCTTCGGCCGCCATCGTCGGCGGCGTCGTGATCCCGGCCGGCGCGGCCCTCGCGGCCCCGATGCCGGATTCCGCGGTGGTCACCTCCGCCCCTGGCAAGAGCCGCCACAAGAACCTCTGCACGGACAAGAAGTGGCACAAGAAGCACTCCAAGGACGCGAGGTACTCCTGCTGGTACGGGAACCAGCAGTTCTTCTGGGACAAGCACCACAAGGCGTTCTTCGTGGAGAAGGACGACAAGCCGCGCTTCCTCGCCCCGAGCCTCAACAACATCAACTTCTTCCAGAACATCAACATCACGAACAACCAGACCAACAACATCACCAACAACGGCACCATCAACGGCGGAATCAATATCAATAACGGCAACCAGTTCAAGGACGAGAAGGGAATCGAGAAGCTGGCGGATCAGAAGAAGCAGGAGGAGGAGCAGAAGAAGGCCGACGAGCAGAAGAAGCAGGAGGACGAGCAGAAGAAGGCCGACGAGCAGAAGAAGCAGGACGAGGAGCAGAAGAAGGCCGACGAGCAGAAGAAGCAGGACGAGGAGCAGAAGAAGGCCGACGAGCAGAAGAAGCAGGAGGACGAGCAGAAGAAGGCCGACCAGCCTGCCGACCAGCCCGCCGACCAGAACGTGGACCAGCCTGCCGACCAGCCTGCCGACCAGCCTGCCGACCAGAACGTAGACCAGCCGGCCGACCAGAACGTAGACCAGCCGGCCGCCCAGAACGTAGACCAGCCGGCGGACCAGCCTGCCGACCAGAACGTGGACCAGCCGGCCGACCAGCCCGCGGACCAGCCTGCGGACCAGACCGTGGACCAGCCGGCCGACCAGCCCGCCGACCAGACCGTGGACCAGCCTGCCGACCAGCCCGCCGACCAGACCGTGGACCAGCCGGCGGACCAGCCCGCCGACCAGACCGTGGACCAGCCCGCCGAGGCGCCCGTTGACGAGTCCGCCGGCCAGCCCGCCGACCAGACCGCGGACCAGCCGGCCGCGGACGCCGGGGCCGGTGACGCCGGGGGCGGTGACGCCGGGGCCGCCGACGCCGGTGAGTGATCCGCCAATCTGTCTCCCCGTGGGGTGAAGGCCTTCCAGGCCTTCACCCCACGGGCATGCTCACGACCGGTGCCCCGTCATCCGTGCCGCCGACGCGATGGTGGCGCGGGCCTCGCGTTCGGTCAGCCCCGTGTCGCGGGCCGCGGCCACGAGCGGGGCGACCAGGGCGGGCCCGATGCCGTTCTCGTAGGCCCGGCAGGCCGCCCAGAACAGGCGGGTGTTGCGCTGCCCCTCGTGCGCGGCGAGGACGAACTGGACCAGTCCCTGCCCGTGGCCGCCCGTCGGCGGAGGGGCCGTGGCGGCGGGATGCGGTGCGCGAGGCGGGGGCAGCAGCAGGCGGAGCAGGGACGGCGGGCAGGGGGCCGGGGGCAGGTGGGCGGTGCCGGGTGCGGTGGTGTAGACGCCGTGGTCGGTGCGGGAGCCGGGGCCCACGAGATAGCCGCCGGCGCCGCGGATGTCGATGCCGGGGGCGAGCCGGCCGGCCGAGTTCGGTACGACGGTGTCCGGCGGGCCGGTCAGCCACAGGTGCCGTCCGCCGCTCGGGGTGAGGACGACGACCGTCTCCGGGATCGTGAACAGATGGCGCAGGGCCAGCTCGCGCAGGGCGGCCGAGGAGTCCGTGCCGGACTTGGTGTCCAGGTCGACGCCGATCAGGCGGTACGGGGGGAGCCCGCAGGCGATGCCGTAGCCGGTGGCCCAGGGCGCGGCGGCGAAGAGTGCGCGGATGCGGACCGGATCGGTGGAGGCGTCGTACACACCATGGCCGAAGCGTCCGCACTCACCGTGGCAGGGCCGTCCGGCCGGGCCCGGCTCCGGGTCGGCGCGGTGCGGGGAACGCAGGGCCGGGAGCTTCGTCCGGGACAGGGGGATCACGGCCAGACCGCGTTCGGCGGCTGACAGGGCATGTGCGAGGGCCAGCGTCCTGGCCTGCCGGTCGGTGGTGGCCATGGAACCATGTTCGTACGTACGTTCGAAAAAAGGAAGGGTGGCCCGGCGGGACGCGGCGGTGCGGGCGGGAATGGCCGGAAAGGCGCCGGAACGATTCACCCCTTGTGCCGCTTGAGAGGCGGACGCGCGGAAGCGCCCCGCCCGGAGGGCCGAAGCACCGAAAGGTGGTGATAAGGGTTTATCGACTTGTCCTCACGCTTGCGTGCTAATCGTGGCTTGTGAGGCGGTTCGCCGGGGAGCCGGTGGGCAACTCTGGTGGCGCGACGTCGTCCACGACTGTCAAGGCGGTCGGCCAACTGCTTTGACACCACCCACAGTTCATGAACTCCCGGCCTTCGGGCCGCTGAGTGCTTGGTTCTGGAGGAACACATGGCACGTATCCGTACCGCTCGCGTTCTCGCCGCCGTCTCCGCCCTCCCGCTCGCAGCCGTCCTCTTCGCGGGTGTCGCGGCGGCGGACAACGGCGCCATCGCGGACGACGGATCGAACGCTGGCGTGGCGTCCGTCCTCGGCAGCGGGGTCGGCGGCGGCAACACCGGCAACTCGGCCACCACGAACCAGAACGCGGTCGGCTCCGGAGCCTCGAACCAGAGCAACACCGCGCAGGTCGACGGCTCCGCGTTCACGGCCGTCCAGCAGGGCAACAGCAACGTCCACGTCGGCTTCGTCAACCTGTGGTGAGCCCCGGGCGGGGGTCCTCCTGACGAGGGCGCTCGCGGGGTGTGCTTCAGGGTCGCGACACGTCTGCGCGGCGGTGCCTCGGCGCCGCCGCGTCGGCGTTCCCGGAGAGGGGCGGGCCGGCCGGCCCCTCTCCGGGGAGCGCGCGGTCCGGCGGTGACCTTGACACTCCCAGCGATCTGACGGACAGTCAGAAACCGTTCCCGAGGTCAGGGGGTGGCGGTGCGCGAGGAGCGGACGCACGACGAACTGGGCGCGCGGCTCAAGGAGTACGAGGGACGGCCGGCCGCCGCCTCCCGGGCCGGGAAGGACCCGGTGAACGCACCGATGATCCGGCACTGGTGCGAGGCGCTGGGCGACACCCACCCCTCCTACACCGGCCCGGACGCCGTCGCCCCGCCCACCATGCTCCAGGTCTGGACGATGGGCGGCCTGAGCGGACACCAGGGCCGCACCGGGGCGTACGACGAACTGCTCGGCCTGCTGGACGCGGCGGGCTGCACGGCCGTGGTGGCCACCGACTGCGAGCAGGAGTACCTGCGGCCCCTGCGGCCGGGTGACGAGATCGTGTTCGACACGGTCATCGAGGAGGTCTCCGCCCGCAAGACGACGAGGCTCGGCACCGGCTACTTCGTCACGACGCGGACGAACGTCCGGGTGGACGGCGAGCCGGCCGGCACCCACCGCTTCCGCATCCTCAAGTACGCCCCCGCCTCCGCCTCCGCTCCCGAAGCGCCCCGGGCGCGCCGCCCCCGTCCGGTGGTCAACCGGGACAACGCCGGCTTCTGGCAGGGCGTGGCCGAACACCGGCTGCTCATCCAGCGCTGCACGGGCTGCGGCACCCTGCGCCACCCGTGGCTGCCGGGCTGCAACGCCTGCGGAAGCCCCGAGTGGGACACGGTGGAGGCGGGCGGCGAGGGCACGGTCCACTCGTACGTCGTGCTGCACCACCCGCCCTTCCCGGCCTTCGACCCCCCGTACGCGGTCGGTCTGATCGAGCTCGCCGAGGGCGTGCGGATGGTGAGCAACGTGGTGGGGGTGCCGTACGACAAGGTGCGCATCGGGCTGGCGGTACGGCTGGAGTTCCGGGCGTACGACGAGGAGCTGACGCTGCCGGTGTTCCGGGCGGTGGAGCGGTGAGGGCCGGGGACCGGCTGGCGCCGCTGGAGATCCCGGTGACCCGCACCCTGATCGTGGCGGGCGCCATCGCCTCCCGTGACTACCAGGACGTGCACCACGACCCGGAGCTGGCCCGGCAGAAGGGCGCGCCGGACGTCTTCATGAACATCCTGACGACGAACGGCCTGGTCGGCCGGTACGTCACCGATCACTTCGGCCCCACGGCGGTGCTCCGCAAGGTCGCCATCAGGCTGGGGGTGCCCAACCACCCGGGGGACACCATGGTTCTGACCGGCAGCGTCGAGGAGGTCCACGGCGACACGGCCGTGGTCCGGGTCGTCGGGGCCAACGGCCACGGCACGCATGTGACGGGCACGGTGACGGTCACGGTCGCGGAGACCGTGGTCCCGGAGGCCGGTCGATGAGCCTGCGCCGCCGCGACACCCTCGGCGGGCGCGCGGCGATCGCCGGCATCGGGGCCACCGAGTTCTCCAAGGACTCCGGCCGCAGCGAGCTGCGCCTCGCGGTGGAGGCGGTGCGGGCCGCGCTCGACGACGCGGGGCTCACCCCGGCCGACGTGGACGGGCTGGTCACCTTCACCATGGACACCAGCCCGGAGATCACCGTGGCCCGGGCCTGCGGCATGGGCGAGCTGTCCTTCTTCTCCCGAGTGCACTACGGCGGCGGGGCGGCCTGTGCCACCGTCCAGCAGGCGGCGCTCGCGGTGGCGACGGGCGTGGCCGAGGTGGTGGTCTGCTACCGGGCGTTCAACGAGCGGTCGGGCCGCCGGTTCGGCGCGGGGGTGCAGCACCGGGAGCCGTCGGCGGAGGGAGCGGCGCTCGGCTGGGTGCTCCCGTTCGGGCTGCTCACCCCGGCCTCCTGGGTGGCGATGGCGGCCCGGCGCTATCTGCACGCCTACGGTCTGGCACCGGAGGCCTTCGGGCACGTGGCCGTGGTGGACCGGGCATACGCGGCGACCAACCCGGCCGCGTACTTCCACGGCCGCCCGATCACCCTCGCCGACCACGCCGCCTCCCGCTGGATCGCCGAGCCGCTGCGGCTGCTGGACTGCTGCCAGGAGACCGACGGCGGACAGGCGGTCGTCGTCACCTCCCTGGAGCGGGCCCGGGACCTGCCGCACCCGCCCGCCGTGATCGCGGCGGCGGCCCAGGGCGCGGGCCGGGCCCAGGAGCAGATGACCGGCTTCCACCGCGACGACCTGACCGGCCTGCCGGAGATGAGCACGGTGGCCCGCCAGCTCTGGCGCGCCTGCGGTCTCGGCCCGGACGCCATCGACGTGGGGATCCTCTACGACCACTTCACCCCGTTCGTGCTGATGCAGCTGGAGGAGTTCGGGTTCTGCGGCAGGGGCGAGGCGGCGGACTTCGTGGCGGAGCGGAGGCTGCCGCTGAACACCCACGGGGGCCAGCTCGGGGAGGCGTACCTGCACGGCATGAACGGCATCGCGGAGGCGGTCCGCCAGCTGCGGGGCACGGCCGTCAACCAGATCCCGGGCGCGTCCCGCACCCTGGTGACGGCCGGCACCGGCGTACCGACGTCCGGCCTGGTCCTGACGGCGGACGGCTGACTTCCCTCCGGGGCTGCCCGGTGCGGCCCTCGGGGGCGCACCCGGGGGCAGGAGCCACGTACCTCCGAGTGGTGCCCGTGAATCCCGGGGTGTACCCCTGGATCCCGGGGACGTACCCGTGCGTTCCAGGATGGGTCCCCCGTATCCCACGGCCGCGCCCGTGCCTCTCGGGGGCCGTCCCCGGGCGTCTCAGGGTCGTACCCGCAGACGAGACGAGCCCGTGCTCCACCTTCAGGAGGTGCAGCCAGCCCCACCCCTACAACCTGAGGGGGACTCCGCTTCGGGACCTGCGGCCGATCCCGGGCGGTGGGTCCCGCTCCTAGCGTGGAGCCATGACCACACCCGTCTGCACGAGCGCCTCGGCCGCCGCCGCACCCGCGCGGCAGACCCGCACCCACTACCCGTCGTTCGCGTCCTACGTGCGGGCCCGCCAGCCGGTCCTGCTGCGCACCGCCCGCTCCCTGACCGCGAACCCCAGCGATGCCGAGGACCTGCTGCAGACCGCGCTCGCCAAGACCTACGTCGCCTGGGAGCGCATCGAGGACCAGGGGGCGCTCGACGGCTATGTGCGCCGGGCGCTGCTGAACACCCGGACCTCGCAGTGGCGCAAGCGCAGAGTGGACGAGTTCGCCTGCGACGAACTGCCCGAGCCGGAGCCCGTGCCCGGCCACGACGACCCGGCCGAACGGCAGGCGCTGCACGACGCGATGTGGCAGGCGGTCCTGCGGCTGCCCGCCCGCCAGCGGGCGATGGTCGTCCTGCGGTACTACGAGGACCTCAGCGAGGTCCAGACCGCCGAGGTGCTCGGTGTGTCCGTGGGCACGGTGAAGTCCGCCGTGTCGCGCGCGCTGGGCAAGCTGCGCGAGGATCCCGAGCTGGTGCTGGCCCGCTAGCCGGCCCGCCGGCCGGAGTTCCCGTCACCTCAGTGACGTACCCCCTAGTGACATACCGCGTGGTATGTGCGCAGAATCAGCGCACCCCCTACCCCCGCGTAGGACCACCGCGAAGGCAACGTCGCCCGGGAGGACTCCGTGCTGGCCACCATGCAGGACGTACCGCTGCTGATCTCCAGGATCCTGACCCACGGGTCGACGGTCCACGGCTCGTCGCAGGTGACCACCTGGACCGGGGAGCCCGAACCGCACCGGCGCAGCTTCGCCGACATCGGGACCCGCGCCGCCCGGCTGGCGCACGCCCTGCGGGACGAGCTGGGGGTGCGCGGCGACGACCGGGTGGCCACCCTGATGTGGAACAACGCCGAGCACGTCGAGGCGTACTTCGCGATCCCGTCCATGGGCGCCGTCCTGCACACCCTGAACCTGCGGCTGCCCGCCGAGCAGCTGGTGTGGATCGTGGGCCACGCGGCCGACAAGGTCGTCATCGTCAACGGCTCCCTCGTCCCGCTGCTCGCGCCGCTGCTGCCGAAGATGCCGACGGTCGAACACGTCGTCGTCTCCGGGCCCGGCGACCGCGCGCCGCTGGCCGGGGCCGGCGTCCGGGTGCACGAGTACGAGGAGCTGATCGCCGGCCGGCCCGACCACTACGACTGGCCGGAGCTGGACGAACGCCAGGCCGCCGCCATGTGCTACACCTCCGGCACCACCGGCGACCCCAAGGGCGTGGTGTACAGCCACCGTTCCATCTACCTGCACTCGATGCAGGTCAACATGACCCAGTCGATGGGCCTGACCGACCAGGACACCTCACTCGTCGTCGTCCCGCAGTTCCACGTCAACGCCTGGGGGCTGCCGCACGCCACCTTCATGACCGGCGTCAACATGCTGATGCCCGACCGGTTCCTGCAGCCGGCCCCGCTCGCCGAGATGATCGAGCGCGAGCGGCCCACCCACGCCGCGGCCGTCCCGACCATCTGGCAGGGCCTGCTCGGCGAGCTCCAGGCACGGCCACGCGACGTCTCCTCCCTCACCCAGGTCACCATCGGCGGCGCGGCCTGCCCGCCCTCGCTGATGGCGGCCTTCGACGAGCTCGGCATGCGGGTCTGCCACGCCTGGGGCATGACGGAGACCTCCCCGCTGGGCACGGTGGCCCGCCCGCCGGCCCACGCCGTCGGCACCGACGAGGAGTTCTCCTACCGCGTCACCCAGGGCCGCTTCCCCGCCTCCGTCGAGGCCCGGCTCACCGGCCCCGACGGGGAGCACCTGCCCTGGGACGGCGAGTCGGCGGGCGAGCTGGAAGTGCGCGGCCCCTGGATCGCGGGCGCCTACTACAACGGCCCGGACGCCGAACCGCTGTGTCCCACCGACAAGTTC
Source organism: Streptomyces sp. NPDC029151 (assembly GCF_055564315.1). NCBI lineage: Bacteria > Bacillati > Actinomycetota > Actinomycetes > Kitasatosporales > Streptomycetaceae > Streptomyces > Streptomyces sp. NPDC029151. The sequence goes on along the minus strand of NZ_JBVHWQ010000008.1, from coordinate 120,868 downwards.
AGCGAGGACGGCTGGCTGCGGACCGGTGACGTCGGCACCATCTCCCCCGAGGGCTTCCTCACCCTCACCGACCGCGCCAAGGACGTCATCAAGTCCGGCGGCGAGTGGATCTCCTCGGTCGAGCTGGAGAACGCGCTGATGTCCCACCCGGACGTCGCCGAGGCCGCCGTGGTCGCCGTACCGGACGAGAAGTGGGGGGAGCGCCCGCTGGCCACGGTCGTGCTGCGGCCCGGCGCGACCGCCGACTTCGAGACCCTGCGCACCTTCCTCGCCGAGGAGGGCCGCATCGCCAGGTGGCAGCTGCCCGAGCGCTGGACGGTCATCGAGTCGGTGCCGAAGACCAGCGTGGGCAAGTTCGACAAGAAGGTGCTGCGGAGGGAGTACGCGGAGGGCCGGCTGGACGTCACCCGCCTCTGACGGCCTCCGTCTTCGAGGTCTTTGTCTTTGACGGCTCCCGCCTTTGACGGTCTCCGCCTTTGACGGTCTCCGTCTCTGACGGTCTCCGTCTTTGACGGCTCCGGCCGCTGACGGCCCCCGCCGTCACCGCCGGCCGCCCCGAACCGTCGCCGTCCACCCCAGCACCAGCCACACCCCCGCCACCGCGCACACCCCGCCCCAGCCCCAGTGGCCGAAGGCGGGGCCGGCGACGGCCGAGGCGAGGGCGCCGCCGGCGAAGCCGGAGACGACGTAGGCCGTGTTGGCGGTGGCCGGGGTGGACGTCGTGGTCAGGGCCAGGGTCTGGTTGGCGACGTGGGAGGCGACCAGGGCCGCGTGGATCGCGACCGCGGCGGCGAACAGCGCCGGCAGCACCTGCCCGCCGAGCCAGAACAGCGGTACGGCGACGGCGGCCAGCACGTACGCGGCGCCGACCACCTTCGTCGCGCCGAACCGGTCCACCAGACCGCCGGCCAGCGGCGCCACCGCGCTGGCGGTCAGGCCGAAGAGGCCGAACAGCCCGGCGGTCGCGGTGGACAGGCCGTAGCCCGGCCCGGTCAGCAGCAGCGCCAGGGAGGTCCACAGGGCGCTCCACGCGCCGAACATCCCCGCCTGCCGTACGCACGCCCGCCACAGGTCGGGCGAGCGGCGCAGCAGCCCCGGCAGCTCGGCGACGCCGGAGAACAGTCCGCCCCGCCGCTCCCGCCGCTCGGCCGGCAGGGCCAGCGCGGTGGCCAGCCCCAGGGCGAGGGTCAGCACCGCGGACCCGGCGAACACCCAGCGCCAGCCGAAGGCCTGCCCGGCGAGACCGCCGACCACCCGGGCCGCGACGATGCCGGTGAACAGCCCGGCGATGACGGCCGCGACATGCCGGGCGCGCCGGTCGGCCGGGGCCCGCGCGGCGACCAGCGGCACGAGCAGCTGCGGTACGACGGTGGCCGCGGCGGCGACGAACACGGCGGCGGCGAGGGCCGTGGTGCCCGGGGCGACGGCCGCGACGAGGAGCGCCGCCGTGGTGGCCACGGAGAGCCCGCCGACGAGCCGGCGACGGTCGACGCGGTCGCCGAGCGGGGCGAAGAAGAGCAGGCCGGCCGCGTAACCGAGTTGGGCGACTGAGGCGATCCACGCGACGGCCGAGGGGACGGTGCCGAAGTCGTGGGCGATCAGGGGCAGCAGCGGGGCCGCGAGGTAGATGTTGGCGGCCGTGACGGCGGTGCAGACGGCTATGAGCAGGAGGAACAGGGAGCCGGAGGCGGACCGCTCGCGGGCGGTGGCGCGGACCGCGGGCGTCCGGCGGGTGCGGGTGGCTGACGGCATGAGCGGAGGTACTCCTTAGAGCCGACTCACACAACTAACTGGTTGGTTGTAGCGAGGCAACAGCCTGCACCCGCCCGGCATTCCCCGTCAACCAAATAGTTGGTTACCGGCCGGGACGCGCCCTACCCTGTCCCCATGGCAACAGTGAGGGACCCCGAGGCCACCAAGGCCCGCATCTTCGACGCGGCGGTCGCCGAGTTCGCCCGGCACGGCATCGCGGGCGCCCGCATCGACCGCATCGCCGCCGCGGCCAAGGCCAACAAACAGCTGATCTACGCCTACTTCGGCAACAAGGCGGAGCTGTTCGGCAGGGTCCTCGGCAAGGCCATGCTCGACCTGGCCGCCGCGGTCCCCGTCGACCCGGACGACATCGAAGGCTGGATCGACCGCCTCATGGACTACCACGAGGCCCACCCGGAGGTGGTGCGCCTGCTCTTCTGGGAGGGCCTGGAGTACGGCACCACCGCCGAGCTGCCCGACGAGGCCGAACGCCAGGAGCACTACCGCCGGAAGGTCGCGACCCTCCAGGACGGCCAGGACCGCGGTGTCGTCACCGACGCCCTCCCGGCCCGCGACCTGCTGTTCCTGCTGATCGCCGTGGCCAACTGGGCGTCGGTCGTCCCGCAGATGAGGCGCATCCTGGTGGGCGCGGAGCCCGCCGACCGCGACCGCCTGCGCGCCTCGGTGAAGGAGGCGGCGCGCAGGCTGGTCGCCCGCTAGTTCGTGCCGATCCGGGCCAGCAGGTCCACGATCCTGCTCTGCACCTCACCGCTGGTCGACCGCTCGGCGAGGAACAGCACCGTCTCGCCCGAGGCCAGCCGCGGCAGGTCGGCCTGGTCGACGGCGGCCGTGTAGACGACCAGCGGCGTGCGGTTGAGCTGCCCGTTCGCGCGCAGCCAGTCCACGATCCCGGCCCGCCGGCGGTGCACCTGCATCAGGTCCATCACCACCAGGTTCGGCCGGAACTGCCCCGCCAGCGTCACCGCGTCGTTGTCGTTCGCGGCCCGCGCGACCTGCATCCCGCGCCGTTCCAGCGTCGCGGTCAGCGCCAGCGCGATCTCCGCGTGCTCCTCGATGAGCAGCACCCGCGGCGGATGCTGCTCGCTGTCGCGCGGCGCCAGCGCCTTCAGCAGTACGGCGGGGTCGGCACCGTACGCCGCCTCGCGCGTCGCCTGCCCCAGCCCGGCCGTCACCAGCACCGGCACCTCGGCGGCCACCGCGGCCTGACGCAGCGACTGCAGCGCCGTCCGCGTGATCGGTCCGGTCAGCGGGTCCACGAACAGCGCGGCGGGGAACGCCGCGATCTGCGCGTCGACCTCCTCGCGCGAGTGCACGATCACCGGCCGGTAGCCGCGGTCGCTGAGCGCCTGCTGCGTCGTCACGTCCGGCGCGGGCCACACCAGCAGCCGGCGGGGGTTGTCCAGCGGCTCCGGGGGCAGCTCGTCGTCCATCGGCTGCGGACGCGGCGGGTCCGCCACCTCCACGGCCCCACCGGGACCGTCCAGCGGCTCCGGCCCCTCGGCGGCGTCGGGCTCCGGGGCGCCTATGGCGTACGACCGCCCGGCCCCCTCGGTGCCGGCGGCCGGCCGGGACTGCCCGCCGAGCGACGGCTGCGGCACGGGCGCCGCGCCGGGCACGGGTGCGGCCGGCGGTACGGACGGCTGTGCGGCCGGCGACGGCTGTCTGGGCGCCGGCTCGGTCGGGGGGTGCGGGCGGGCCGCCTGGTCCGGCTGCGGATCCGGGCGGGTGGCCGGGTCGGCCGGCGTGCCCAGCTTGCGCCGCCGGCCCGAACCGCCCGGCGCGTGCGGCGGCGGAGTCGCCGTCGGCTGCTGCACCTGGACGGCCTGCCGCGCGAACGGCACACCCTGGCCGAGGGTACGGACGCTGATCGCCCGCCCCTGCGTGGAGTCCGGGTCGACCGGCACGGCGCCCGCGGCCTCCGCGGGCAACGGCATCGCGGCCCGCGGCGGGGTGCCGGGGGCGGGAGTGCCGGGCGCGGGAGTACCGGCTGTCGGGGCCGGCGCGGTCGCGGCATCGGCGGCCGTACCGGCACCGGGCCACTGCTGCGGGACACCGGCCGACTGGCCGCCGGCGGGCGGCACGGGCACCTGTCCGGTTCCGGCCTCGGCCGGCAGCGGGAGCGCACCGGGGGGCGGCACGGCGGTACCGGCGGGCGGGGTGCCCGGCTGGGCGGCGGCCGGGGGCTGGGGGGCCTGGGCGGGTGCGGCCGACGGCTGCGGGGCCGGCGGGGTGGGCGCGGGCTGCGCCACCGTGCCGTGCGGGGGCGTGGCGTGCGCGGGTGCGGCCGGGGCGGGGGGCGCCGCGGGAGCGGCCGGCGCCACCGGAGCGGCGGGTGCAGCCGGTGCGGGTGCCGCCTGGGCGGGCGTGGCCTGGACGGGAGCCGCGGGGTGGGCACCGGGAACCGCCGGCCGGACACCGGGAGCCGGCGGCTGGGCCGGTGCGGTGGGCTGCCCCGCCGACGGTACGGGCCCGCTCCGGACGGGGGCGCCCTGCGCCGGGACACCCTGCGGTGCCTGGCCGGGAGCCGGCGGTACGGCCGGGGCCTGCGGGGCCTGGCCGGGTGCGGCCGGGGTCGCGAGGGGCTGCGGCGGGGCCTGCGCGGGCGCGGTGCCCGGCGCCACCGGCTGGGCCACGGCCCGGCGCCGGCGGCCGGTCGGGGCACTGGTGGGATGCGGCTGCGGCGGAGTGTGGTCCTCGGCCTGGTCGAGCGGCACGGCGTCGTGCCGGCCGTCGTCACCCGGGAGGGCCGGCACGGACACCGGCATCCGAGCGGGCACCTGTACCCGACCGGGCAGCTGACCGGGCACCGGGGCCGCACCGGCCTGCGGTGAGCCGTCGGGAACGACCGGGCTCCCGGCAGCCGGAGCCACGGGAGCCACCGGGCCCACGGCGTCCGGCGCCACGGGCGCGCTCGCACCCGGCGCCACCGGCACGGCCGCACCCACGGCGGCGGCCGCGGGGGTCGCGGGCGCCGTGGGGTCCGGGGACCGGTCGGCCTCGGCCGGCGGCAGGGCGAAGACCGTACGCGCGCCGCCCGCCTCCTGGGCCGCGGCCCGCTCGGCCGCGGCGGCCAGCGCCCGACGACGCCGCCCGGTCGGCTGCGCGCCCTCGGCCGGAACCGCCTCGCCGGCCTGCGGGGAAACCACCGAGGCACCCTCCCCCGGAACACCGGGGACACCGGGGACACCCGGAGTCCCGGGAACACCCTGCGCCCCCGCCGGCGGGAGTGCCGGCGGCAGGGCGGCCTGCGGGGCGTCGGCGTCGCGGCGGGCACGCCGGCCGGTCGGCGTGGGCACGCCCTGCGGCGGCACGGCCCCACCGAGCCCGGTGTTCGAGGCGGCGGCTGCCACGCCCTGCTCGGCCGAGGTCACCACGGCACCCTCGGCCACGCCGTCGCCCTCGCCCGTGTCCGCACCGGCACCGGCGCTGTCGGCGGGCCGGCCGCGGCGCCGTCCGGTTCCGCCGGACCCGCTCTCCGTGCCCTCGGTCTCGGCCTCGGCAGTCGCCTCGACGGGCGCGGCGGCACGCCGTCGGCGCCGTCCGGTCGGTACGGGTGCCTGCGCCTCGTCGGCGTCGGCCGCGCCACTCTCCAGGAAGGCGTCCGTGGAGGGCCGCCGGCCCCGTCGCCGACCGCCGGCGGCCTGCCCCGCGGCCGTAGCGGCGTCGTCCGCCGCGGCCTCGCCGGAGTCGGCGACCTGCACCGCGGCACCGGCCGGGACACCGGCGACCGCGCCCGCCCCGCCGCCGAGCGGCACTTCGAGGACGTACGCGCTGCCGCTCATGCCCGGCACCTCGTGCGTCTGCAGCACACCGCCGTGGGCGCGCACGATCCCGCGCACGATCGGCTCGTGCACCGGGTCGCCGCCGGAGTACGGCCCGCGCACCTCGATGCGCGCGACCTCACCCCGCTGCGCCGCGGCCACGACGACGGTGTTGTCCAGGTAACCGCCCGCCGAGACGGGCGTGTTGCCGGTGGCGTCGACCCCGGCGACATCCGCCACGAGATGCGCGAGCGCGGTGGCGAGCCGCTGCGGGTCGACCTCGGCCTCGATGGGCGGCGCGTGGACGGCGAACTGCACCCGTCCCGGCCCGATCAGCTCGACGGCCCCGTCCACACCGGCGGCGACGACGGCGTCCAGCATCACCTTCGTACGGGTGATGTCCTCACTGCCCGCGTCCAGCCGCTGGTAGCCGAGCACGTTGTCGATCAGGGCCGTGATGCGCGAGTACCCGGCGGAGAGGTGGTGCAGCACCTGGTTGGCCTCGGGCCACAGCTGCCCCGCGTCGTCGGCGGCGAGCGCGGACAGTTCGCGGCGCAGCTCGTCCAGCGGTCCGCGCAGCGACCGGCCGAGCAGCGTGAGCAGCTGCTCGTGCCGTGCGGCGAGGGCCTCGTAGCGGTCCTTCTCACGCTCGGCGAGCGCGGCGTACCGCTCCTCGCCGGCCGCCAGCTCCTCCGCGTGCTGCTCGCGCAGCTCGTCGATCTCGGTGACGTGCCGCTGGCGCAGCGCGGTCAGGTCGGAGGCGTGCTCCTCGGCGAGCCGTTCCAGCTCGTCGGCGTGCGCCTTCTCCAGCGCGGCCTTCTCCTCCACCAGGGCGTCGTACGGCCGCCGGTCGGTGAAGGTCATCACGGCACCGACGAGCTGGTCCCCGTCGCGCACCGGCGCGGTGGTCAGATCGACCGGCACCTTCTTGTCGCCCTTGGACCACAGGACCTGCCCGCGCACCCGGTGCTTGCGCCCGGAGCGCAGGGTGTCGGCGAGCGGCGACTCGTCGTACGGGAAGGGGGAGCCGTCGGCGCGGGAGTGCAGCACCAGGGTGTGCAGCTCCTTGCCACCCAGCTCACCGGCCCGGTAGCCCAGGATCTGGGCGGCGGCCGGATTGACGAGCACGATCCGCCCGTCGGTGTCGGTGCCCACGACACCTTCCGCGGCCGCCCGCAGGATCATCTCGGTCTGCCGCTGCGAGCGGGCCAGCTCCGCCTCGGTGTCGACGGTCCCGGACAGGTCCCGGACCACGATCATCAGCAGCTCGTCGCCGGTGTAGCCGTAGGCGTCGTACGCCTGCTGGCCGCTCTCCAGGTTCGCGCTGGTGACCTCGACCGGGAACTCGCTCCCGTCGGTGCGCCGCGCGACCATCCGGGTCGGCTTGGTCCGTCCCGTGGGGTCCATGTGATCGGGGCGCCGCATGGACCCGGGGATCAGCCGGGAGTCGAACTCGGGCAGCAGATCGAGCAGCCCGCGCCCCACGAGAGCCGTACCGGGCGCCTCGAAGGCCTCCAGCGCGATGGTGTTGGCGTTGACGACTGTTCCGTTGGCGTTGACCAGGACCAACGCGTCCGGCAGCGCGTCGAGTATGGCTGCGAGGCGAGCAGCGCCTCGGGATGGCCTGCTGCTCACGAGACGCCTTCCTCCCTGTTACCGCACCTTGCCGACCGCTCGGGCCATCTTGCCAACCGGCCCGCGACGTGTCACGCGAGGGAGTCTAAGGGCATGGGTTGCGCTCGCGGCGCCGGATGAGGGGGAGGTCCCACGACGAAGTGACGACGAACGCGTGACCGCATGCTCCGACTCCCCGAGACCTCCCCCGGACCTTTACGGAACCAATGCGTCCGCCCGGGCACGACTCCCGGACACGACTCCGCCGCGCGATTCCCCCGTACGGCCGTCTCCCACGGCTCCTCACACGACTCCCTCGTGCGCCTGTCCCACACGGCCACGACTGCGCGCCTGTCCCAGACGGCCACGACTGCGCGCCCGTCCCACACGGCCACGACTGCGCGCCCGTCTCGCGCGGCGGCGGACTGCGCTCCTGTCCTCACCCGGCCGCGACCACGCGGCTGGCTCGCACGGCTACGACCGCGCGGACGTCCCCATCTCCGGCAGCAGCGGCACCATCCGGTCCCACCGCTCGATCTCGCACCCGTTGCCCCGGCCGTACGACGCGTCGACCGGGCGTCCGGCCCAGGTCCCGGTGACCCGGGCGGTGGCCGGCCCGCCGTAGAGCAGGGTGCAGGCGCTGTCCGGGGGCACCGGCGCGAAGGGGTCCCGGCCCCACCGCGTCCGCGCGTCGAGCACCCGGCAGGCCCCGGCGGCGTCCGGGTGCCGGCCGGAGCTGGGGTGGCAGGAGACCCGGTACGTCCCGTCCCGCCCCGCACCGGCGTGCCGGACCACGACGGTGAGGTGGTCCCCCTGGTCCTCGGGCCGCACGGGCGGCGGCAGGGCGTCCGCCGCGGCGGCGGGCGCGGCGGTGAGGGGGAGAAGGGGAACAAGGGGAAAAAGGGGAACGAGGGGCGCGAGGGGCGCGACGGCGCACAGGGACGTCAGCAGAAGGCGCCGTCCGGCGCCCGGCAGCACAGAGACCATGCCCGGTCCAACGCGGATCCGGCGCAGACGTTGCGCCCCGCCCCTCCCTCGGCCCTCCTCCGGTTCCCGCCCCGCCGGGCGAAGCCCTTTGCCCTGCGGCCCGGGTGCCTAGTACCGTGGGGGGCGATTGGTGACGCGGTGCTCGACTGTGTCATCATCTGCACGCACCATTCGCGCGCTCGCGTGAGCGGTTGTGCTGGAGGCGTCGCCTAGTCCGGTCTATGGCGCCGCACTGCTAATGCGGTTTGGGCCTTAAAGCCCATCGAGGGTTCAAATCCCTCCGCCTCCGCCCCGATCCCGAAGCCCCGGTCCCCAGGACCGGGGCTTCGGCGTTCCCCGGGTTCGGGTCCCTCCCCCGGGACTCAGGGCGTTTCCGCAGGTCACAAGGGGTGTGCGGATCGGATTTCACATGACGGCGGCAGTCATGTAATGTTCTTCCTGTCGCCGCGAGCGGGCCGAAAGGACCGGGAGCGGGGGCAAAACAAAAGAACAAGCACTCGTAGCTTAACGGATAGAGCATCTGACTACGGATCAGAAGGTTGCAGGTTCGAATCCTGCCGAGTGCACACAGGTTAGAGGCCCCGGATCACTCCGGGGCCTCTTGCGTTTCAGGGGCGTACAGCAGCGAAGTACAGCAACCGCGTCCGCAGGGCGAACATGTGGGTGAGGTTGCCCGGCTCGATCGGGGTGCCGTACTTCGTGGTGGAGATCAGCCCGCGCGTGTCCTGCCACGGATCACCGGCCGCCTTCCGGTCCCCGGTCTGCTGGGCGTGCCGCATCCGGAGCGCCCGGAGGCAGAACTCCGCAGACTTGGAGAACGTGTGCCCTGCGTCACGGCTCCTGGGCGGTCCGTGAGCTGCCTGAGGCAGCGCGCTAGCATCCCGCATGCCCATTCCCTGGAGATCCAGCGTGGACGTCTTCGCGCGCCTCTTGCTGCAGCGGGGGATCGAGCCCGATGCCGTACGCGGGGTCGATGCCGCTTGGGATGCCTTCGGCGAGTTCCTCCAGATCGAGGTCCAAGGGATCGAGCGGACCGAGAACGACGGTGACGGCTTCATCGTCGAGTGGGGCAGGTGGGGCTGGAACGACGACCAGCCTTCGCTGTCCTTCGGGCGACTGCTTGCCGTCAACGACGCCGGCGACCGTGATGACCCCGACTGGCAGCCGGAGTACTGGAAAGTGGAGCTGCAGCTCGTCTTCCCCGAGGACCCGGCATGGGCTGATATCGACAGCCTGGGTCATCAAGACACCGGGTTCGACTACGACGGGATCGGAGCGCCCAGGACGGCCGCGCTGGGAGAGATGCGCCGGTTCGTCGAGTCCTACCCCCAGTTGGCTGCGATGTGGCGAGCCGAGCCCACTCGCAGCGGCTTGACCCTTGAGCAAGCGGGGTAGCTGCCGCGCCCAACCGCCTCTGTCCAGTAGCCACCGGGCAGGACAAGAGGCCCCGGAGAGATCCGGGGCTCTTGCGTGTCGGGGACGTACGGCAGAGAAGTGCTCAGTAGGGCCGGGGGATGTCGTGCTCCCGCAAGGCGTCCGCGTAACGCGTCAGCAGAGCGTCGAGGTTCGTGAGGAGCAGGCCGGCCGAGTCCCGGGCCTCGGCCAGGTCGCCGCGCTCGCACGCCTCTGCCACCTCGGCCAGATCGCTGCGGAGGATGTGGAGGGAGTCGCCCTGCATCAAGACGCCCGGGAACCTCCGACCGGGCAGGCGGACCACGGCGTCGTTGCCACCGTCGGTGAACAGCTCTGCCTCGACGCGCTCCATCAGGCCATCCAACCCGACACTGATGCGGCCGGGTGGTGAGGGGGGTGGGGTCCGCGGCCTGCGACATGGTCCCGAGGTGGCTCCCGGGGACGTTTGTGCCCACCCCCCTTGACCGCGGACCTCGAAGGTTCTCCGGCCGGTCTCTCTCCAGCAGGCAAGCTAGCAGGGGGCACTGACAACGGGGCCGCGGGCGGGAGTTGGCCTCGGTTCGTTCCGGGGTCCGGCGTGTTCCGGGCCGCTCAGCACTCCTCGTCCGGGTCGTTCCGGTTCAGCTTCTCCAGGTATTCGTGGGCCAGGTCCGTGGCGCGGGTGAACCAGTCGGTGATGATCGCCAGTTCGGCCGGGGAGTAGTCGGCGAAGAGGGCCGTCAGGCGCTTGTAGTGGCCCGCGAACACCGCCTCGACGCGGGTGACGGCGTCCGGTACGGCGGCCACGCGGACCCGGCGGCGGTCCGTGGGGTCGGGGCGGCGGGTGACGTAGCCGGCGCGTTCCAGGCGGTTGAGGATGCCGGTGACCGCGCCGGTGGTGACGTGGGCGCGGGCCGCGAGGTCGCCCGCCGTCAGCAGCTCGTCGCCGGCCTCCAGCACGAAGCCGAAACAGGTCAGGTCGGTGACGGTCAGTCCCAGCCGCCGGGCCAGCTCCTGCTGTCCGATGAGGTGGGCGGCGATGAGGTGGTCCATCGCCGACAGTGCCTGGGCCGGGGTGGCGGGCGGGCGCGGCGTGCCGTGCATCTTTCGTAATCCCTTAGTTCGTGAGATATTCGGAGTGAAACTTCTTAGTCCGTGAGGTACTGGTTTCGTCGCTGGAGGCGGCTCCATGAGTCTGTACGACGAGGGTCACACGATCGCCGGCTGGACCGGCTTCGGCATCGCGGCCGTGGGCGGCGCTGTGGTCGGGTGGGGGGTGTGCGCGGCCTCGCTGCCACTGGTCGCCGGGGGACTCGCCGTCGTCGCGGTGAGCGTTCTGGTCACCTGGGCCCTCCATGTCTCCGGCTGGGGCAAGCCGCCCGGCGTGCGGCCGCGCGGGCAGTGGGGGATGCGGGTCCGCGACGCGCAGGCCCGCGAGGGTCACGCCGGATGCGTCGGCTGCCGGCTCGCGGGGCGGGGGCGGACGAGACGGGCCGGGGTGCCGACGCCGGAGACGATTCCTGCCGAATCGATCCCTCTGTCCCCTATCGAGTGAACGAGCTTTCTTCGAACGGCAGTTGCGTCCCGCTGACCCTAGCTTCCGGCGTGGAGGTGATGCTCGGTGAACGAGCGGAACGACACCCCGCCGGAACAGCCGGTGGGGCGCGGGCAGGACGCGATCGACATCAACGACTTCGTGTTCGCGGCCACGGGGACGCGGGTACGGAGGCTGACGCTGCCGGACGGGGAGCACTGGTTCCCGGCGGTGGACGTGGCGGGCAACCTGGGGTATTCCAACACGCGTGACGCTCTCAGGTCGCACGTCGACCCGAGTTTGCAAATGACTTTGGGTGAGATTGCGCAAGGTGTCGGTACAGCCGACACCTTGCGCAAACTAGCAGGTCACAGGCTTCAACGCTCGATGAGGATGGTGAACCTCAAGGGGCTCGTCCAGCTCGTCAACGCCTGCACCAAGCCCGAGTGCAGACCTTTTAAAGCGTGGGTGAGCGAGGTCGTCGAGACCATCCAGCGCGACGGTTCCTACAGTCTCGACCCCGCCCCGGTGCAGCCCGCCCCGGACGGCACCACCGCCTACCTCATGCCCCGGGAGGTCGCCGACGCGATCGTCCGGCTGGAGGAGCGGAACATCCGGGCGGACGAGGAGCTGGTGGTGGCGCAGGCCGAGCGGATCGAGCAGATGCGCCGGGCGAACGACCGCCTCGGCCGGATCGACGACCGCCTCGGTGGGATCGGTGAGAACCTCGGCCGGATCGACGACCGCCTCGGAAGCCTCACCGAACGCGTCGGCGGGGTGCACGACGTGCTCGGCCGGATCGCCGACGCGCTCGATCTCATCGCCGACCGGCTGCGGCCGCCGGGCACCGGGCAGGCCTCCGTCACCCCACGGCAGCTCCTCGCGACCTGGCGGGCGAAGAACCTGGTCGTCACCGACGACGTGCACGCCGTGGCGGCGTACCTCGCGCCGGCGCTGGTGCGCGGGCCGGTGCACTGCCGGATGGAAGAGGTCGCGGACCGCACGGGGCTCACGCTCGACCGGGTCCATGACTGCGTGCGCATGCTGGTCAAGCGGGGCTGCATGCGGCAGACGGGTCTCGGGGCGGGCGGCGTGCCGGTGTTCGCGCTGCCGTAGCCCCCGTCACGACCGGGCCGTAGCCCCCGTCACGGCTGTGAGGAGGCCCGAAGTCGCAGAACTCGGTTGCGGCTTCGGGCCCTCCGGCACCGTACACCCGTCCCGCCCGCCCCGGCCGCTGTCAGACCCACCCTCTACCCTCACGAGTGATGGCACAGGTGTGGAAGTGCTCCGGGCTGCGCTGGCCGGCCGAGGGTGGTCCGGTGCTGGAGTGGGACGGCGGGCGGCGCAGTGCGCTGCCCCGGGGAAAACGGGTCGCCTTCACCGTGCCGGACGGGGCCGTGCGCAGGTGCGTGGGGGCGCGGGGGAACGCGTGTGCAGTGCGGGCGGTCGTGCCGGGCAGGAGTACGGGGGCCCGGTGCGAGGAGTGCGCGCGGCTGGACCGGGCGCACTCGGTGGCCGCCGACACGCTCGCGGACGATCCGCGGCCGTACCGGGTGTACCTGGCGTGGTTCGGACCGGGGATGGTGAAGGTCGGGATCACCGCCCGGGAGCGCGGGCCGGCCCGGCTGCTGGAGCAGGGTGCCGTCTGTTTCAGCTGGCTCGGCACCGGCCCGCTGATGGCCGCGCGGCGTACCGAGGAGCTGCTGCGGGCCGCGCTGCGGGTACCGGACCGGATTCCGTACGCCGAGAAGCGGGCGGTGCGGTCGGCGCTGCCCGCGACGGAGGAGGAGCGTGCCGCCGAGGTGCGGGACCTGCACGCCAGAGCCGTCGCCCTGACCGGGTGGCCGGAGTCCCTGCGGCCCGAGCCCTGCCAAGTAGTGGACCACGCAAGCGATTTCGGGATCGGCGCGGGGCCGGCGGCCTTCGGTGAGGTGGTGGAGCTCGTTCCGGGCGGGCGGGTCGGCGGTGAGCTGCTCGCCGTCGCCGGGCCGGATCTGCATCTGGCGGTCGGCGAGCGCGGGGCCGTCGTGCTCGACACCAGGCTGTTGACCGGCTGGGAGCTGGTGGCGGCGGAAGCGGTGGCCGGTGGATGCACCTTTCCCGTAAGGGAGTTGAGGAGGGAGCCGGACGGTCTGTTCTGACCGGGGCGGCGCCTGCGGGACGCCTGTGTGTTTCTCAGGGAAATCACAGACTGTGGAAAGCGTCCTCTCAGAGGGCCTCGCCAGGGTGTCCGCCATGACCACGACCTCGCCCCAGGGGCGCACCGAACTGCTGAGGCCGGACGGGAGCCCCGTCCGGGTGCTTGTGGTGGACGACGAGCTGTCGATCACCGAACTGCTGAGCATGGCCCTCCGCTATGAGGGCTGGCAGATCAGGAGTGCGGGGGACGGGCAGGGGGCCGTGCAGGCGGCCCGTGAGTTCCGGCCCGACGCCGTCGTGCTCGACATGATGCTGCCCGACATGGACGGGCTCGCCGTCCTCGGGCGGCTGCGCCGTGAGCTGCCCGACGTGCCGGTCCTCTTCCTCACCGCCAAGGACGCGGTGGAGGACCGTATCGCCGGGCTCACCGCCGGTGGCGACGACTATGTCACCAAGCCCTTCAGCCTGGAGGAGGTCGTGGCCCGGCTGCGCGGGCTGATCCGCAGGTCCGGGGCCGCCGACCGGCGGTCCGACTCCGTGCTCGTCGTCGGCGACCTGACCCTGGACGAGGACAGCCACGAGGTGTCGCGGGCCGGGGATTCGATCCACCTCACCGCCACCGAGTTCGAGCTGCTGCGCTTCCTCATGCGCAACCCCCGGCGGGTGCTGAGCAAGGCGCAGATCCTGGACCGCGTGTGGTCGTACGACTTCGGCGGGCAGGCCAATGTGGTCGAGCTGTACATCTCCTATCTGCGGCGGAAGATCGACGCCGGGCGGGAGCCGATGATCCACACCCGGCGCGGCGCCGGATACCTGATCAAGCCCGCCGTGTCATGAGCCGCCGGCGCCGGCCGGATCGGCAGCGACGCAGGGCGCGGCAGCAGCGGCAGAAGCGGCGGGCACGGCAGCCGCGCACCCTGCGGACCCGGCTCGTCGTCGCCTCCGTGACGCTGATCGCCGTGGTGTGCGCGGTGATCGGCACGGTGACCACGCTGGCGCTGCGCACGCACCTCTACGACCAGTTGGAGGGCAAGGTCACCGAGATCGCCATGCGCGCGGTCGGTCACCCGCAGGAGCCGGGCGGCGCGGGGAGCCCGGGTGCGCCCCAGGTGCCCGGCGCCACCACCCCGAGCAGCAAGGTGGAGAGCCTGCTGACGAAGGGGCCGACCCCGTTCGGCGCCGTCGCCGCCGCCGTGCGGAACTCCTCGGTCAGCAGCGCGGCCGTCGCCCGGCAGCAGAACGACGACAACGGCTTCTTCAAGCGGTCCCGGGCCGACAGCCTGAACACCGCGCAGAAGGCGGCGCTCGGCACGGTGCCCAAGGACGGCGCGGCGCACACCGTGGAGATCCCGGGGCTCGGCGACTACCTCGTCACCTACAGGGCGAGCCGGGACAGCGTCGACGCCTTCTACGTCGGCCTGCCCACCAAGGACACCGACGACAACATCGACACCCTCATCCTGGTCGAGGTCAGTGTCACCGCCGCCGGTCTCGTCGCCGCCGGTATCGCCGGCTACGTGCTCGTCGGCGTGGCCACCCGCCCGCTGCGCCGGGTCGCCGCCACCGCGACCCGGGTCTCCGAGCTGCCGCTGCACACCGGCGAGGTGCGGCTGAGCGAGCGGGTGCCGGAGGCGGAGTGCGATCCGCACACCGAGGTCGGCCGGGTCGGTGCCGCGCTCAACCGCATGCTGGACCACGTCCACGGCGCCCTGCACGCCCGGCAGCAGAGCGAGACACGGGTCCGGCAGTTCGTCGCCGACGCCAGCCACGAGCTGCGCACCCCGCTCGCCTCCATCCGGGGGTACGCGGAACTCACCCGGCGCGGACGGGAGCAGGTCGGACCCGACACCCGGCACGCGCTCGGCCGGATCGAGTCCGAGGCGGGACGGATGACCCTGCTGGTCGAGGACCTGCTGCTGCTCGCCCGGCTCGACGCCGGGCGCCCGCTCCGGTTCGAGCACACCGACCTGATCCCGCTGGTCGTGGACACGGTCAGCGACTCCCGTGCGGCCGGCATGGACCACAACTGGCGGCTCGACCTGCCCGAGGAACCGGCAACGGTGTCGGCGGACGCGGCCCGGATCCAGCAGGTGCTGGTCAACCTGCTGGGCAACGCCCGCAAGCACACCCCGCCCGGTACGACGGTCACCGCCCGCGTGCAGCGGCGCGGGCCGTGGATGTGCGTCGACGTGGAGGACGACGGCCCGGGGATCCCGGCGGAGCTGCTGCCGCACGTCTTCGAGCGGTTCGCGCGCGGGGACTCCGCGCGGTCCCGGGCCACCGGTTCCACGGGGCTCGGGCTCGCCATCGTGCAGGCCGTGGCCGCCGCGCACGGCGGCGCGGTGACCGCGGACAGCGTGCCGGGGCGGACGGTGTTCACCGTGCACCTGCCCGCGGTCGGTCCGGCCGCTCCCCGGCCGGAGTCCGCGGGGGACCGGCAGCCGCACTCACAGGCACAGCACAGCGCCGCCACACGGGTGCGACAGGCCACCTGACCAGAGTCGGTGCCATGCGAACCGACTCTTCTCCCGGCACCCTGCCGGCGCGGGAGCACCTCCCGGCCGGAGACGCCGGTACGCCTGTCCTGGACGTAGTGGTCCCCGTCTACAACGAGGAGAAGGACCTCCAGCCGTGCGTCCGCAGACTGCACGAGCACCTCGCGCGCACCTTCCCGTACGCGTTCCGCATCACGATCGCGGACAACGCGTCCACGGACACCACCCCGCTGGTGGCGGCGCGGCTGGAGGCGGAGATCCCCGAGGTCACCACCTTCCGCCTGGAGCAGAAGGGCCGGGGGCGGGCCCTGCGGACCGTGTGGTCCGCGTCCGAGGCGCCGGTCCTCGCCTACATGGACGTGGACCTGTCCACCGACCTCAACGCCCTGCTGCCGCTGGTGGCGCCGCTCATCTCCGGCCACTCCGACCTGGCGATCGGCTCCCGGCTCGCCCGCAGCTCCCGCGTCGTGCGCGGCCCCAAGCGGGAGTTCGTCAGCCGGGCCTACAACCTGATCCTGCGCGGTTCGCTCCAGGCCCGTTTCTCGGACGCGCAGTGCGGGTTCAAGGCGATCCGGCGCGATGTGGCGCAGGTGCTGCTGCCGCTGGTGGAGGACACCGGCTGGTTCTTCGACACCGAGATGCTGGTGCTGGCCGAGCGGGCGGGGCTGAGGATCCACGAGGTGCCGGTCGACTGGGTCGACGACCCCGACTCCACCGTGCACATCGTCAGGACGGCCACCGACGACCTCAAGGGCGTGTGCCGGGTCGGCAGGGCGCTGGCCACCGGCTCGCTGCCGCTGGACCGGCTGACCCGGCCCTTCGGTGACGACCCGCGCGACCGTGAACTGACCGACGTGCCCAAGGGGCTGGCCCGCCAGCTGGTCGGCTTCTGCGTGGTCGGCGTCCTGTCCACGCTCTTCTACCTGCTGCTGTACGGCGTCTTCCGGCAGTTCTCCGGCTCCCAGCCCGCCAACGCGCTCGCGCTGCTGGTCTCGGCCGTCGCCAACACGGCCGCCAACCGCCGGCTCACCTTCGGCGTGCGCGGCCGGGGCGGCGCGGTACGGCACCAGGCGCAGGGTCTGGTCGTCTTCGGCATCGGCCTCGCGCTGACCAGCGGTTCGCTCGCCGCCCTGGGCGCGGCCACCGACAGCCCGGCGCACTCGACCGAGCTGGCGGTGCTCGTCGCGGCCAACCTCGCGGCGACCGTGCTGCGGTTCCTGCTCTACCGCGCCTGGGTCTTCCCGGACCGCGGACGGACCGGCCCCGGCGCCCCGGCCGCCCCCGTCACGGTCGCCGCCGCGCACGCCCCGGCCGGCCCGCCGTACCGCACGCCGGACCCGCACGCACCGCTGCCGCAGCGCCCGGTGCCGTACCAGCAGCCGTACCAGCAGCCGTACGAGCGGCAGCCGTACGAGCGGCAGGCGAACGAGCAGCAGGCGAACGAGCGGCAGACGTACTCGCAGCGGTCGTACGAGCCGGAGCCGTACGGCGCGACCGTGCGGTTGCAGCCGGTACCCCCTCACGACACCGACCCGGAGGACGCCCGATGACCAGTACGACCGTCTGGGGACCGCCTCCGGCCGCACCCTCGCGGGCATCCGGGGCCGGCCGGCCCCGGCAGCCGTTCCCGCGCCGGCTGTGGCGTGGCCGGCCCGAGGACCCCCGCTGGGCCCGCCCGGCACTCCTCGGCCTGCTCGCCGCGACCCTGCTGCTGTACCTGTACGACCTCAGCGCCTCCGGCTACGCCAACTCCTTCTACTCGGCGGCCGTCCAGGCGGGCAGCACCTCCTGGAAGGCGTTCTTCTTCGGTTCGCTGGACGCGGGCAACGCCATCACCGTCGACAAGCCCCCGGCCTCGCTGTGGCCGATGGAGCTGTCGGTACGGATCTTCGGCCTCCGCTCCTGGGCGATCCTCGCGCCCGAGGTGCTGATGGGCGTGGCCGGCGTCGCCGTCGTGTACGCGGCCGTGCGCCGCCGGTTCAGCCCCGTGGCGGGTCTGATCGCGGGCGCGGTGCTCGCGCTCACCCCGGTCGCGGCGCTGATGTTCCGGTTCAACAACCCGGACGCCCTGCTGGCGCTGCTGATGTCCGTGGCCTGCTACCTCGTCGTCCGCGCGGTGGAGGACGGCCGGACCAAGTGGCTGGTGTGGGCCGGGATCGCGATCGGTTTCGCGTTCCTCGCCAAGACGCTCCAGGCGTTCCTGATCCTGCCGCCGCTGGCGGTCGTGTACGCGGTGTGCGCCCCCGTCCCGCTGCGGAGGCGGTGGGGGCAGCTGGCCGCGGCGACGCTCGCGCTGGTCGTCTCCGGCGGCTGGTGGGTGGCGGTCGTCGAGCTGTGGCCGGCCTCGTCCCGCCCGTACGTCGGCGGCTCGCAGAACAACAGCTTCCTGGAGCTGACCTTCGGCTACAACGGTCTCGGCCGGCTCAACGGCGAGGAGACCGGCAGCGTGGGCGGCGGTGGCGGCGGGGGCGGCACCGGCATGTGGGGCGAGACCGGCTGGAACCGGATGTTCAACTCCGAGGTCGGCGGCCAGATCTCCTGGCTGCTGCCCTCCGCCCTCATCCTGCTCGCCGCCAGCCTGGTGGCCACCCGCCGGCTGCGCAGGACGTCCGTCACCCGGGCCTCGTTCCTCGTCTGGGGCGGCTCGCTGCTGACGACCGTGGTGGTGTTCAGCTACATGGCGGGCATCTTCCACCAGTACTACACCGTGGCCCTCGCCCCCTACCTCGCCGTCGTCGTCGGCATGGGCACGGGTCTGCTGTGGGAGAGGCGGCGGGAGCCGTGGGCGTCGGTCACCCTCGCCGCGTCCGTGGTCGCGGCGGCGGCCTGGGGGTACGTCCTCCTCAACCGCACGCCGGACTACCTGCCGTGGCTGAAGTGGCTGGTGCTGGTCGGCGGGCTGACCGCCGCGCTCGGCCTGGTCTTCGCCGGCCGGCTCACCCGGCGCCTGGCCCTGGGCGCGGCGGCCGCCGGTCTCGTGGCCGCACTGGCCGGTCCGACGGCGTACACCCTGAGCACCCTTCAGGTGGGCCACACCGGCTCGATCGTCACGGCCGGCCCGGCGGGCGCGAGCGTGATGGGGGGCCGGGGCGGCGGCCCCGGCGGTGGTCCCGGCGCCGGTGGCGGCATGCGGGACGGCTTCGGCGGCGGGATGCCCGGGCAGCAGGGCGGCCAGGGCCGGCAGGGCAACGGGTTCCCGGGGGCCGGTGGCTTCGGTGGCGGCATGCCGGGGCAGAACGGCCGGCAGGGTCAGCGAAACGGCAACGGCAACGGCAACGGGTTCCCGGGTGGCGGTCGTACGGGCGAGGGCGGCATGGGCGGTGGTGCCGGCGGCCTGCTGAACGGCACGAGCGTGTCGTCCGGGGCGAAGAAGCTGCTGGAGCGGGACGCCGGGAAGTACACCTGGGCCGCCGCGTCCGTCGGCTCCCAGAACGCGGCCGGCTACCAGCTCGCCACGGGCGAACCCGTCATGGCGATCGGCGGCTTCAACGGCACCGACCCCTCCCCGACACCGGCCCGGTTCAAGAAGTACGTCGAGGAAGGGAGGATCCACTACTTCATCGCCGGCGGCGGCATGGGCGGCGGCGGCGACAGCGGGACCGCCTCCGCGATCAGCGCGTGGGTGCAGAGCACCTTCAAGAAGGTGACGGTGGGGTCGGCGACCTTCTACGACCTCACCCAGAAGGCCTGAGACCCCGTCCGGGGCCTGGCCGGTAACTGTGTTGTACACCGTATAGCGACGGCTATACGGTGTACGGCATGTCCACACCCGCTCCCGCCCACCAGGGCCACGCCCAGCGCTGGCTGATCCTCGGCGTCATCTGTCTCGCGCAGCTCACCGTGCTGCTCGACAACACGGTCCTGAACGTGGCGATCCCCTCGCTCACCCGCGAGCTGCACGCGAAGACCTCCGACATCCAGTGGATGATCAACGCTTACTCCCTGGTGCAGTCCGGCCTGCTGCTCACCGCCGGCAGCGCGGCAGACCGTTACGGCCGCAAGAAGATGCTCATCACGGGGCTCGCCCTGTTCGGCGTCGGCTCGCTCGTGGCCGGACTCGCGGGCAGCACCTCCCAGCTGATCGCCGCACGGGCCGGCATGGGCATCGGTGGCGCGCTGCTGATGACGACCACGCTGGCCGTGGCGATGCAGATCTTCTCCCCGGAGGAGCAGCCGAAGGCGATCGGCATCTGGAGCGCGGTCAACGCGCTCGGCTTCGCCGGCGGCCCGCTGATCGGCGGTTTCGTGCTCGACCACTTCTGGTGGGGCGCGATCTTCCTGATCAACCTGCCGGTCGCGGCGCTGGGCCTGGTCGCGGTGGTCGCCCTCGTCCCCGAGTCCAAGAACCCGCGCGGTGACCGCCCGGACCTGCTGGGCGCGCTGCTGTCCACCATCGGCATGGCCGCGCTCGTCTACGCGATCATCTCCGGCCCGGGGCACGGCTGGACGTCGGCGCGGGTGCTCACGACGGCGGCCGTGGCGGTGCTGGTGCTGGGTGCCTTCGCCTGGTGGGAGAGCAGGGTGGAGGAGCCCATGCTCGACATGCACTTCTTCCGGGACCGGCGCTTCACGGGCGCGGTCGCCGGGGCCGTGCTCATCGTGTTCGGCATGGGCGGCGCGCTGTTCCTGCTGACGCAGCACCTCCAGTTCGTGCTCGGCTACACGCCGTTGGAGGCCGGCCTGCGGACCGCTCCGCTGGCGCTGACGGTGGTCGTCCTCAACTTCAGCGGCCTGTCGGCGAAGTGGTCGACGCGGCTCGGCACTCCGGTGTCGATCGCGCTGGGGATGGTGTGCATGGCCGGTGGCCTGGTGGCCATCGCCGAGGTGGACAAGGGCGGCTACGCGGGGACGCTGCTCGGGCTGCTGCTGATCGGCGCGGGGTGCGCGGTGGCGAACCCGGCCATGGCGCACGCCATCATGAGCGCGATCCCTCCGGAGAAGGCCGGTGTCGGGGCCGGGATCAACGGCACGCTGGCGGAGTTCGGGAACGGACTCGGTGTGGCCGTGCTGGGTGCCGTGCTCAGCTCCTCCGTGGCGTCGGGGGAGTCGTTGTCCGCGGGGCTGGGGACCGGGCAGCTGGTCGGAGCCGTCGCGGTGCTGCTGGGCGGGTTCGTGGCGGCGGGGCTGCTGCGGCGGGCGGAGAGGGTCTCCGTCTGACAGCCCTAAGGTGGGGACAGCGGCCGGTTTCGAGAAAGGTGCGCCGGTGACGAAGCAGGCAGGTCGGTCGGCCCGGGACAGCGTGTGGCGGGAGGGCGGCCCCCGTCGGGGCGGGCGCAGCGGGCAGCCCTCGGGGCTGGACCGGGAACGGATCACCGCGGCTTCGGTGCGGCTGCTGGACGCCGAGGGGCTCGCCAAGTTCTCCATGCGGCGGCTGGCGGCCGAGCTGAACGTCACCGCGATGTCCCTGTACTGGTACGTCGACACCAAGGACGACCTGCTCGAACTCGCCCTGGACGCGGCCTTCGCCGAGCTGCGGCTGCCCGATCCGGAGAACGCGGACGAGGACTGGCGGGAACAGCTGAGGGCGCTGGCCACGGCGTACCGGCGGCTGCTGTTCCTGCACCCCTGGCTGTCCCCGCTGGCCGGCCGCTTCCTCAACATCGGCCCGAACGCGCTCGCGTTCTCCCGGGTGGTCCAGCGGGTCGTCCGCCGGGCGGGGCTGCCGGCGCACGGGGTGACCGGGGCGATCTCGGCCGTCTTCCAGTTCGTGTACGGCTTCGGGACGATCGAGGGACACTTCTTCGCCCGGATCGCGGACACCGGGCTGAGCCCCGACGAATACTTCGAGCAGGCCATGGCCGTCGTGGACGAGGTGCCGGGCTCCGGCGACGTCATGAAGATGTCCAAGGACCTGATGGCGGCGCGCGGCGGCGACACGGTGGCCGAGATGCTGGACCGCGACTTCACCTTCGCCCTGGACCTGCTGGTCGCCGGCATCGAGGCGATGGTCGCCCGCGGCTGACCGCTCCCCCGTCACCACCCGCGCCGGGAACGGGGACGGTCAGTCGTCGGTGGCGAGTCGGGCGGGGAAGCCGCCGGTGGCCACCGGGCCCCAGCGTTCGGGTGTCACCCGGATGACGGGCTTGCCCTGCCTGACCATCGCCTGCCGGGCCCCTTCTCGTCTGCCCCTCTCGCGCTGCTGCGCAGGCTTCGGGGGGCTGTGGCGGACTCCGTCCGCCGGTTCGGTGTGGGGGACGGTCAGTCGTCGGTGGCGAGTCGGGCGGGGAAGCCGCCGGTGGCCACCGGGCCCCAGCGTTCGGGTGTCACCCGGATGACGGACTTGCCCTGCCTGACCATCGCCTGCCGGGCCCCTTCTCGTCTGCCCCCCTCGCGCTGCTGCGCAGGCTTCGGGGGGCTGTGGCGGACTCCGTCCGCCGGTTCGGTGTGGGGGGTGGTCAGTCGTTGGTGGCGAGTCGGGCGGGGAAGCCTCCGGTGGCCACCGGGCCCCAGCGTTCGGGTGTCACCCGGATGACGGACTTGCCCTGCCTGACCATCGCCTGCCGGTACTCGTCCCAGTCGGGGTGTTCGCCGGCGATGTTGCGGTAGTACTCGACCAGGGGTTCCACCGAGTCGGGGGCGTCGACGACCTCGGCCGTGCCGTCGACCTGGACCCAGGGGCCGTTCCAGTCGTCGCTCAGGACGACCAGGCTGACCCGGGGGTCCCGCTTGGCGTTGCGGGTCTTGGCACGCTCCGGGTAGGTGGAGGCGACGATCCGGCCGGAGTCGTCCACCCCGCAGGTCAGCGGGGATGCCTGCGGGGAGCCGTCGGCCCGGCGAGTGATCAGCAGGGCGCGGTGGCGGGGCCGTACGAAGTCCAGCAGCTCGTCCAGCGATACACGGGTGTTGGTAGCGATGTTCGGTGCCATGACAGCACCCTAGGGGCAGCGGCCGCCCCTGTGGGTGACCCTGTCGTGCCTACGCCTGGGGGAGCGAGTCGCCCTGGACCGCCTGGATGTCCAGCTCGACCTTCAGCGTGGTGCCGATGGCCGCGATGCCCGCCTGGAGGACCTGGTTGTAGTTCATCGCGAAGTCCTCGCGGCGCAGTTCGGCGGTGGCCCGGAACGCGGCCCGCGTGCCGCCCCAGGGGTCGGCGCCGGTGCCGAGGTAGGCCAGGTCGAGGTCGACCGGTCGTACGACGCCGTGCATGGACAGCTCGCCGTGGACCGTCCAGCGGTCGGAGCCGGCCGCCGTCACACCGGTGGAGCGGTACGTGATCTCCGGGTGCCGCTCGACGTCGAGGAAGTCCCCGGACTTCAGGTGCGCGTCGCGCATGCCGTTGCCGGTGTCGACGGACGCGGCCCTGATCACCGCCTCGACCCGGGACTTGGTGACGTCGTCCGGCGCGATCTCGATCGTGCCGCCGAACTCCGTGAACCGGCCGTGCACGCTGGAGATCCCCAGGTGCTGGGCGACCGCGGCGACGGAGGAGTGCACCGGGTCGATGGTCCAGGGCCCGGGCGGCGGCAGTTCGGTTCCGCCCTGCCGGGCCAGCGTCACCGTGCCGACCTCGGCCCGGCCGCTCGCGGTGACGATCGCGCTGGACGCGGCCGGCGCGTAGCCCACGGCGGTCACGATCACGGTGTACGCGCCCGGCGCCAGCTCGGTGGCGTCCCGTACGGCACCCTCGGCGTCCGCCTCGGCCCGCAGTACCTGGCTCCCGGTCATGTCGGTCACCGTGACGACCGCGTGCGACACGGCCCACCCGTCCCGCGTACGGATCTTCGCGGTCAGTCCCATCCCGTTTTCTCCCTGCAAGGTCTTACATGTCGGTCGTATGACACCGGCCCGTGGCGGGCGCGCCCTCCGCTCAGGGCGCGCACCGCCACGGGCCGGGTGGGAACTACTCGCCGGGGTGGGCGAGTTCGATGTCGTGGCCGTCGACGCCCGGACCGGACACGGTCAGCGCGGTGGCCACCGGCGGGTAACCCGTCGCGATGACGGTGTACTCGCCGCCGTCCAGGTCGGTGAAGGCGTACGCCCCGTCCGTCCCGGTGGTGGCGGTGCCGACCACGTTGCCGGCCTGGTCGACGAGGGTCACCCGGGCGTCGGCCAGCGGGCCGTGCGGGGCCCGGACGACACCCTGGAGCCGGGCGCCTGCGTCCAGGTCGACCTCGACGCGGGTGACGCCGGTGGCGCCGACCTCGACCGGCAGGGCGCGCGGCCGGAAGCCGCTCGCGTTGACCGCGACGGTCACCGTGCCCGGCACCAGGTCGGTGAGGGCGAAGTCGCCCTGCTCCCCGGTGGCGGCGGTGGCCAGCAGGTCACCGCGCACGTCGGTGACGATCACCATCGCGTCCTTGACCGGCAGCGCGCTCCCCGCGGCCCGCACCACACCGGTCAGACCGCTGGTGCCGCTGAGCAGGATGTCGTACGACAGCGGTTCGCCGCCCACCACGACGGTGGAGGCCTGCGGCTGGTAGCCGTCGGCGGAGGCGATCAGGACGTACGACCCGGTGCCCGGGGCTTCGAGGACGTAGGAGCCGTCGGCCTGGGCGACCGAGCGGCCCAGCTGGCGGCCGGACAGCGAGATCAGCGTGACCGCGGCCTGCGGGACCGGGGCGCTCTCGGCGCCGCGGACGTAGCCGTGCACCGGGGTGCCGCCGGTGGTGCCGGGCTCGGCGACCGTGGCGACGGCGCCGGACTGCGTGGCCGCGGTGGCCGGGGTGCCGTTCTCGCCGAGGACGGGGGCGGCCCAGCCGGGCACCCGCTCCGGGGCCGGAGCCTCGGTGGCCGTCGCGGCGGCGACCGGGGCCTGGGCCTCGGCGACGGCCGGCGCGGCGGCCGGGTCGGTGACGGGGGCCTCGGCCTCGGCGGACTGGGCGAGCGCGCCCTTGGTCTTCAGCGGGACCTCCTTGATGAACAGCGTGATCAGGAAGGCGACGGCGGCGAGGCAGCCGGCGATGAGGAAGACGTCGGCGATGCCGTGGCCGTAGGCGCTCTCCAGCAGCGTCCGGATGGGCTTCGGGAGCGCGTTCATGTCCGGGATGCTGTCGGTCGAACCGGAGCTGCCGGCCAGGGCCTTCTGGTACTTCGGGCTCAGGTCGGCGACGCCGTCCTCGACGTAGTGGGTGATCCGGCGGGACATCACGGCACCCAGCGCGGAGACGCCGACCGCACCGCCGAGGGAGCGGAAGAAGGTGACCGTGGAGCTGGCCGAGCCGAGGTCGGAGGGCGCCACCTGGTTCTGCGTGGCGAGCACCAGGTTCTGCATCATCATGCCGATGCCGAGACCCAGCAGGGCCATGAAGATGGCCATCTTCCAGTAGTCGGTGTCGTAGCGGATGCCGCCGAGCAGCAGCAGGCCGGCCGTGACCAGGACGCCACCGCTGACCAGCCACGCCTTCCAGCGGCCGGTGCGGGTGATGAACTGACCCGAGACGGTGGAGGAGACGAACAGGCCGCCGATCATCGGGATGGTCATGACGCCCGACATGGTCGGGGACTTGTCGCGGGCCAGCTGGAAGTACTGGCTGAAGAAGACGGTGCCGGAGAACATCGCGACACCGACGAACAGCGAGGCGAGCGACGCCAGCGTGATCGTGCGGTTCCTGAACAGGCGCAGCGGGATGATCGGCTCGCTCGCCTTGGACTCGACGAGCACGAACAGCGCGCCGAGGACGATCGAACCGCCGACCATCGCGTAGGTCTGCCAGGACAGCCAGTCGTACTTGTCACCGGCGAAGGTGACCCAGACCAGCAGCAGGGAGACGGCGGCGGAGATGAGGGTCGCGCCGCCCCAGTCGACCTTGACCTCCCGCTTGACCACGGGCAGGTGCAGGGTCTTCTGCAGCACGATCAGCGCGATGACCGCGAAGGGCACACCGACGTAGAAGCACCAGCGCCAGCCCAGCCAGGAGGTGTCGGTGATGACACCGCCGAGCAGCGGGCCGCCGACGGTGGCGACGGCGAAGGTGGCGCCCAGGTAGCCGGAGTACCGGCCGCGCTCGCGCGGGGAGATCATCGCGGCCATGACGATCTGCGCCAGGGCGGACAGACCGCCGACGCCGATGCCCTGGAACACCCGGAAGGTGATGAGCATGCCGGGGTTCTGCGACAGGCCGGCCGCCATCGAGGCGACCACGTAGATGATCAGGGCTATCTGGACGAGAGCCTTCTTGCTGTACAGGTCGGCGAGCTTGCCCCACAGGGGAGTGGCCGCGGTCATCGACAGCAGGGCGGCGGTGACCACCCAGGTGTAGGCGGACTGGCCGCCGCCGAGGTCCCCGATGATGTGCGGCAGGGCGTTGGAGACGATCGTGGACGACAGGATCGCCACGAACATGCCGAGCAGCAGCCCGGACAGGGCCTCCATGATCTGCCGGTGGGTCATCGGGGCGTCGCCGTGGGAGCCTCCCCCGTGCTTGGCGTGAGCCCGCACACCGGCTGGTGTGGTCGTTGCCATGGGCTTCCTTCTCTTACGTGCTTGCGGGTGTACGGGTGGTCTCTTCGGATACGGGTTCGGTGATCCGGAGCGGGGCCGAGCGGCAGTCGCCGAAGGACGCGCGCAGGCGTGTCATCAGCCGGATCAGCTCACCGACGTCCTCGTCGGTCCAGTCCGCGAGCCGCTCGGCGAGCAGATGCGTGGTCCGCCGGGACAGCTCGTCGAGCCGGTCCAGGCCCGCGGACGTCAGGCGCAGGATGCGCGAGCGCTTGTCCGCGGGGTCCGGGTGCCGCTCGATCCAGCCGCGTGCGGCGACGTGCGCGACATGCCGGCTGGTGACCGACATGTCCACGGCGAGCAGCTCCGCGAGCTTGCTCATGCGCATGTCGCCGTGGCGGCCGAGCAGGGTCAGCACGGCGGCGGAGCCGGCCGGGCAGTCGGGCGGCAGGATCCGCCCCATGTCCCGTTTCACCGCTCCGACGGCACTGAGCTGACGCGCCAGCTCTTCAAACTGCGTCCGCTCGGCCATCACACCTCCCGTATCGTTGCTTAGGGCAACCATAAGCCTGCTTGGTTGCTGCAGGCAAACAAATCGGGTGGGGTGGGCGCAAAAACTTGGCAAAGGCAAGTATTGCGATCGTAAATATGCAGGTGGGTGCGGGTGTCGTGCCCCCGTCTGTCCCGGTGGCCCCGCACTTGGGTCGCTCACCGGGATTCGCTAGGGTCTCGGGGCATGGCTAACACCCAGGGCCCCCAGGGCAATTACGACCCTGCAGGCAGCACCCAGATGTTCCGCGCGTTCGTCGACGAGGCCCCGCAGGGGCGGCAGCAGCAGGCGGCCTCCTCCGGCCCCCGGGTCGGTCTGATCATCGGCGTCGTCGTGGCGCTCGCGGTGATCGCCGGCGTCGCCTGGCTGGCGATGAAGTAGGACTCGGCCCCACTCGACGGAGACGTCCCGCGTCTCGATGGGCATGCCGGGCGGCACCCGCCGGGAATCCGCGCACACCGTCCACGCGGGGCTCCTGCGCGCACCCGGCGCCGGCGGCACCGGCGGCTCCTCGGTCGACTCGATCCTCCCCCGGTCGACGCCGAGCGCGCCGATGACGTGCGTCCCGAGCGTCATACGACCCCGAGCGCACCGCCGTGCCGCCCCACGAGAGGTCGGCGGGCGCCGTCGTCGTACGGCTCACAGCGGGGTGCGGCGAGGCGGCGGGCGGTGTCGTACGACCGCCCGGGCCGCCGCGGGGCCGCGGGGCGCCCCGGGGTCGCCTCGACGGGCGGCGCCGAGGCCGGTACCGATTCCCGTGCCGATTTCCGGGTGCCGAGGCCGGCGGTGACGCCGGCCCGGTGGAGCGGGGAGTGGAGGAGCGGACCGGTGCCGCGGGGCCGGTCCCGCGCGGCTGCCGGTCGAGCGGTACCGGGGTCACCGATCCGGACGGCGGCACGGCCGTCGGACCGCCCTGGCCCGCGCCGAACACGGTGTGACCACCGCCCGGACCACCGCCCCCGCACGCGACCAGCATCCCGCCCGGACCGACGACGGCCGCCGGCACCGCTGTGAGCATCCCGGTACGCGGCATCCGGTCATGGTGGACGACGTGCCGTCAGATGAGAACGCCGGTACGGCCGGCGCCCCCACGACGCCGGCGCGGCGCTCCCGAAGGCGTCGGCCTCTCCGGCGGAGCGCCTAGTCGGAGATCAGTCCGTCCCGCAACTGCGCCAGGGTCCGGGTCAGCAGCCGGGAGACGTGCATCTGGGAGATGCCGACCTCCTCGCCGATCTGCGACTGGGTCATGTTGGCGAAGAAGCGCAGCATGATGATCCGCCGCTCCCGGGGCGGGAGTTTGGCCAGCAGCGGCTTGAGGGACTCGCGGTACTCCACGCCCTCCAGGGCCGCGTCCTCGTAGCCGAGCCGGTCGGCGAGCGAGCCCTCGCCGCCGTCGTCCTCGGGGGCCGGCGAGTCGAGGGAGGAGGCGGTGTAGGCGTTGCCGACCGCGAGGCCGTCGACCACGTCCTCCTCGGAGACGCCGAGCACGGCGGCCAGCTCCGTCACCGTGGGGGAGCGGTCGAGCTTCTGCGACAGCTCGTCGCTGGCCTTGGTGAGGGCCAGGCGCAGCTCCTGGAGCCGGCGCGGAACCCGCACGGACCACGAGGTGTCACGGAAGAACCGCTTGATCTCGCCCACGACCGTCGGCATCGCGAAGGTCGGGAACTCCACGCCCCGTTCGCAGTCGAACCGGTCGATCGCCTTGATCAGGCCGATGGTGCCGACCTGGACGATGTCCTCCATCGGTTCGTTGCGCGAGCGGAACCGCGCCGCCGCGTAGCGGACCAGCGGCAGGTTCAGCTCGATCAGGGTGTCCCGGACGTAGGCCCGCTCGGGGCTGTCCTGGTCCAGCGCGGCCAGGCGCAGGAACAGCGAGCGGGACAGGGTGCGGGTGTCGAGGTTCGCCGTGGCCTGCGCGGCCGGGACAGCTTCGGCGGCCGGGTCGGCGGCCGGGGACGGCACGGCTTCGAGGGCCGTGACACCCTCGAAGCCGTCGAGGACGTCGAGAGCGTCGAGCTCCTTGGGCGCTGCCTCGCTCTTCGTGGGCGTCAGCACCTTCGAGCTGCCCTGGTCTGCGGACATGCCACCCCCTTTGGGTCGCGGGACGGTCGCGGCGGCGCCGACTCTTCACGAGCGACGCAGCCCTCACCTGAATACCGGAGCCGGAGCCACGGCAAACGCGCTTCCCGCAGAATGTCACATGTCGGCAACGCGCTGTACCGACATGTCGACATGTGAGATCCGAATCGCCCCTGGAAACAAAGGGTCTGACGGCCTTTCGGGTGCCAACTGTCGGCAACCGCGCTGGTGAGCGATTCGCTCGCGCCGGTTACCGCTCGATCGGGTTTGCGATGCAGCGGCGTACGGGCTGTGCTTCCGTGCGCCCGCTGTGCATCAGGAGGCAGGCGGTCTGCTGCCGCTACGCGTCGATCCGATTTGCGGAACGCAGCCGTTGGAAGCTACGGGCGAGCAGACGTGAGACATGCATCTGGGAGACGCCGAGTTCCGCGCTGATCTGAGACTGGGTGAGATTGCTGTAGTAGCGCAGCAGGAGGATGCGCTGTTCTCTCTCGGGGAGTTGGACGAGGAGGTGGCGGACCAGGTCGCGGTGTTCCACGCCGTCCAGGGCCGGGTCCTCGTAGCCGATCCGGTCCAGCAGGCCGGGAAGCCCGTCCCCCTCCTGGGCGGCCTCCAGCGAGGTGGCGTGGTACGACCGTCCCGCCTCGATGCAGCTGAGCACCTCGTCCTCGCCGATCCGGAGCCGGTCGGCGATCTCGGCGGTGGACGGGGAACGGCCGTAGAGCGTGGTCAGGTCCTCGGTCGCGCTGTTGACCTGCACCCACAGCTCGTGCAGCCGGCGCGGGACGTGGACGGTGCGGACGTTGTCCCGGAAGTACCGCTTGATCTCGCCGACCACGGTGGGCATCGCGAAGGTCGGGAACTGCACCCCCCGGTCCGGGTCGAAGCGGTCGATGGCGTTGATCAGGCCGATGGTGCCGACCTGGACGACGTCCTCCATCGGCTCGTTGCGGGAGCGGAAGCGGGCGGCGGCGTAGCGCACGAGCGGGAGGTTCGCCTCGATCAGCGCCCCCCGTACCCGGTTGTGCTCCGGGGTGCCGGGGGTGAGCTCCTTCAGTTCGGCGAACAGCACCTGGGTCAGGGCCCGGGTGTCGGCGCCGCGGCGCTTCTCTGGGGCCGGCGGGGTCGGAGTGGGCGCCTCTTCCTGGGGCGGCGCAGTACTGGCCGACACGGTCAACGCCACCTCTTCGTCGGTCAATCATCCGTCAAAAGCGGTCATAGCATCACAAGACATGTGCACTGTGTGCAAGCACCTGATAACCCCGTGTTGTGGTTCAAACTCCGATGATTTGGGGTAGCAGTGCCGCAAAAAGCGCTTCGCCGGAACGACGCAGCCCCCCGCCGGGCCGGCGGGGGGCTGCTGGGGCCGTGGGAGCGCGGAGCTACTGCCCCTCGATCTCGTAGTCGGCGATCACCCAGGTGGAGAACTCGCGCCAGAGCGCGACGCCCGCCTGGTGGGCCGGGTGCTCCAGGTAGCGCTTGAGGGCGTCGGCGTCCTCGACCGCCGAGTTGATCGCGAAGTCGTAGGCGATCGGCCGGTCGCTGATGTTCCAGGCGCACTCCCAGAAGCGCAGCTCCTCGATCTGGCCGCCGAGGGCCCGGAAGGCCTCCACGCCCGCCACGACACGGGGATCGTCGCGTTCGACGCCCTCGTCGAGCCTGAAGAGGACCAGATGGCGGATCATGGGGTGTACCTCAGCTCTTTCCTCCGTTGGCGACCCAGGTCATGAAGTCCCCGACGGCCTTGGCCGCGTCCGATATGCCCTCGAAGCCTATCTGGACGTAGTCGGCCGCCTTGGCCGGGTCCGTGATGATCACGTACAGCGCGAAGACCACGAGCACGTACACGGCGATCTTCTTGGCGTTCACCGCCACCGCGGCCTCCCCTGTGCCAGTGCCCCGAGGGCCCCCTGCTGCCGGCCGCGAGTGTAACCTCCGGACCTCCCGCGGGGCCGACAGCCCGTCGTGGCACGGGCGTTGTGTCCGGAACACGCGAAAGGCCCCGCCGGTCGGCGGGGCCTTTCTGCGAGCGGTAGCGGAGGGATTTGAACCCTCGGTGACTTGCGCCACACTCGCTTTCGAGGCGAGCTCCTTCGGCCGCTCGGACACGCTACCGAGGGAGACCTTACAGCACGGGGGCCCGAGCTTTGAAATCGGTATTCACCGGTTCCGGAAGAACTCCGTGAGGAGGCGGGCGCAGTCCGCCGCGAGCACGCCCTCGATGACCTCCGGACGGTGGTTGAGCCGCCGGTCGCGCACCACGTCCCACAGGGAACCGGCCGCGCCGGCCTTCTCGTCCCGGGCGCCGTAGACCACCCGGTCCACCCGGGACTGGACGAGGGCGCCCGCGCACATCGTGCACGGCTCCAGGGTGACGACCAGCGTGCAGCCGGTCAGCCGCCACTCCCCGAGCCGGGCCGCCGCCCGCCGGATCGCGAGGACCTCCGCGTGGGCCGTGGGATCGCCGGTGGCCTCGCGCTCGTTGTGCCCGGCACCGAGCACCGTCGTACCGTCCGGGGACAGCACGACGGCGCCGACGGGGACGTCCCCGCCACGGACGGCCAGGTCGGCCTCCGCGAGGGCGAGCCGCATCGCGGCCCGCCAGGGGTCCCTCACCGGGTCCGGCGTGCCCTGCTGCGGGAGCTGCTCCGGGGGGTGTCCCGGGAACAGTGGGTCCTGTGGCGTGGTCAGCGGACGGTCTCCAGCACCTCCGAGGCACCCAGGGCCTCGGCGATCGTGTTCAGCGCGTCGTCGGCGTCCAGGGCGCGCAGCTCCTTCTCGCTGATGCCCAGGTCGTCCAGGATCTCGCTGTCGCCCACCGGGCTGTGCGGCACCGCGTCGGCGTCGCCGCCCTCCACCTCCTCGTCGTCCTCGGACTCCCCGTCCTCGGTGCCGTCGAGGTCCAGGGCGTCCAGGTCCGGGCCGTCGTCCGAGCCGGGCTCCCGGCCGAGCAGTTCGTCGGTGAGCAGCAGCTCCCCGTAGGCGCTGCGCCGGGCGGCGGCGGCGTCCGAGACGTAGATGCGAGGGTCGTCCTCGCCGTCCACGCGGACGACGCCGAACCAGGCGTCCTCCTGCTCGATCAGGACGAGCACCGTGTCCTCGTCGGGAGAGGCTTCCCGGGCCAGGTCGGCCAGATCCGACAGGGTCTCCACATCGTCGAGCTCTGTGTCGCTCGCTTCCCACCCGTCTTCGGTGCGCGCGAGCAGTGCGGCGAAGTACACCGTGACTCTCCCACTGGTCATAGGCGTGCCGGTTGGGGGTCCCCCCGGCGGAGGTACATGGGCGGAGAGAGCTGGGCTCCGAGCCCCACCCACTCGGAATCGTGGCAGAAACA
Source organism: Streptomyces sp. NPDC029151 (assembly GCF_055564315.1). Classification (NCBI taxonomy): domain Bacteria; kingdom Bacillati; phylum Actinomycetota; class Actinomycetes; order Kitasatosporales; family Streptomycetaceae; genus Streptomyces; species Streptomyces sp. NPDC029151. The sequence continues at coordinate 88,832 of NZ_JBVHWQ010000008.1, read as the reverse complement.
AGGCGTCCAGGGGACGTCTTCGGCTCCCTGTGTCTGGCTGTTTCGATCGCGGATCCGTGATCGGCCCACCAGCGCGCTCATTGCCACCACCTGCGGATCGTACGCGGCTTTCCCCCACGCTCACGCACGCCCCACCTCGGCAACACCGGTACGGCGGGGGAACTTCCGCGGCCCGCCGGGCGGGCCGCGGCTACCAGCGGAACGTCCGCATACGCATCGCGTGGCGCAGCCGGGCGGCCTTGGCGCGCCGGGGCTGGACCCGGGCGCGCAGCTCCCGGGCCTCGGCGAGATCGCGCAGGAACTGGGCGCGCCGCCGCCGCCGTTCCGTCTCGGTCTCGGGCTTGTCGGGGTCGGGCCGCGCGGACCGTGCGGCGGGGCCGGCCGTGTGGCCGGTGGCCCCGGTGGCGTCCGCGGGCGGGTCTGGAAGGTCGGACACGTCGCACCACCCCACTCACGTCCCCTCCCACTTTCCCCCGGTCGGCCGGTTTGACGCCAGCGCGAGGGCCGGGTCCGGCGCAGGTACCGTTAGGGACATGCGTCTCCATGTCGTCGACCACCCTCTGGTCGCTCACAAGCTCACCACGCTGCGCGACCAGCGCACCGACTCCGCGACCTTCCGGCGGCTCGCCGACGAACTGGTCACCCTGCTCGCCTACGAGGCGACACGGGACGTGCGCACCGAGGCCGTCGACATCCAGACGCCGGTCGCCCGCACCACGGGCGTCAAGCTGGCCCGTCCGCGTCCGCTGGTGGTGCCGATCCTGCGGGCCGGCCTCGGCATGCTGGACGGCATGGTCCGGCTGCTGCCGACCGCCGAGGTGGGCTTCCTCGGCATGATCCGCAACGAGGAGACGCTGCAGGCGTCCACGTACGCCTCGCGCATGCCGGAGGACCTCTCGGGCCGCCAGGTGTACGTCCTCGACCCGATGCTGGCCACGGGCGGGACGCTGGTCGCGGCGATCCAGGAGCTGATCAAGCGCGGTGCGGACGACGTGACGGCCGTGGTGCTGCTGGCCGCGCCCGAGGGGGTCGAGATCATGGAGCGGGAGCTGGCGGGCACGCCGGTCACCGTGGTCACGGCGGCGGTGGACGACCACCTCAACGAGCTGGGGTACATCGTGCCCGGGCTGGGTGACGCGGGGGACCGGCTCTACGGCGCCGCCGAGTAGGCGAGGGCCGCTTCTCGGCGGCCCCTCTTCAGCGGCTCTTCTTCAGCAGCTCTTCTTCGCGGTGGCGGCCGGCTGCGGTTCCTTCAGGGTCGTCAGGGTCCGGTCGGCCGTCGCCCGGTCGGCCAGGCCCTTGAAGGCGTCGCCGATGACGAGGTCCACGTCGGTGCCCTTGCGGGTGTCGGCGCGCAGGTCCGCGCCGGCGAGCTGGGTGGCGAGGACGCGGAGTGCCGTGTCCTGGGCCGCGGGGGAGCCGAGGAGCATCCCGGTGCCCTTGACCTTCTTGTCGTACTGCTTCGACGCGTTGCCCACGTCGCCGATCCGGAAGCCGCGCTTGCGCAGTTCGTCCGCGGTGCTCTTGGCGAGCCCGGAGCGCTTGGTGGCGTTGTAGACGTTGACGGTGATCCGGCCGGGCTCGGGGAGGGGCTCGGCGCGGGTCGCCGCGGCCGCCGCCTTGGTGTGGCAGTGGGCCGCCGGGCCGGTCGCCGTGGAGTCGCCGGTACCGCCGCTGAAGACGTCGATGAGCTGCAGGGTGCCCCAGCCGACCAGGCCGAGCACGGCGACGGACGCCACCACGGCGGCCGCGAGCCTGCCGTGTCGCCGGGGCGGACGCATCCGCGGGTATTTGTCCCCCGTGATCCGGTACTGGCCGCCCATGCCAGGGGGAGTCAGCATGCTCATGGGCGCAGCGTAGTGCGCCCGAGCGGCGATGCCTATCAGATGATCAGTCGATGCCGCTCAGCGGAACCCGAAAGGGCCAACCAGCCCCGTCGCGCCGGGTCAGTCCAGTTCGAGCACGCGCGCGTGCAGCACCTGGCGCTGCTGGAGGGCGGCGCGGACCGCGCGGTGCAGCCCGTCCTCCAGGTACAGGTCGCCCTGCCACTTCACGACGTGCGCGAAGAGGTCGCCGTAGAACGTCGAGTCCTCCGCCAGCAGGGTCTCCAGATCGAGCTGCTGCTTGGTGGTCACGAGCTGATCGAGGCGGACCGGGCGCGGCGCGACGTCCGCCCACTGCCGGGTGCTCTCCCGGCCGTGGTCGGGGTACGGCCGGCCGTTTCCGATGCGCTTGAAGATCACACGGAAAGCCTACCGGTCAAGACGTTCCGGGCGCAGCCATGGCGGGGCAGTGCGACGCTTGAAAAGATGGAGCAATTCGGGCATACGGGCTACTATGGGAACGGGGGCCGGGGATGAGTGACAGCGAGACCGTGCCGCCCGCCGAGCCCCGGGACGCGCCCGCGGTGCCCCGGGACGCTTCCGTACCGCCCGCCGAGGCGCGGAAGATCGCCTCCGGCTACGCCTTCACCGGACCCGCGCTCGACCTCGGCGCCCTCCTGTGGGACGGGCGCTGCCACGCCGGCGCGCCGGTCCGCGTCCCGCTGTCCGTGCTCAACCGGCACGGCCTCGTCGCGGGCGCCACGGGCACCGGCAAGACCAAGACGCTCCAGCTGATCGCCGAACAGCTGTCGGCGCAGGGCGTACCGGTGTTCCTCGCGGACATCAAGGGCGACCTGTCCGGCATCGCGCGGCCGGGGCAGCGGAGCGACCGGGTGAGCGAGCGGTCCGGCGAGGTCGGCCAGGACTGGAGCCCGGCCGGCTTCCCGGCGGAGTTCCTCGCCCTCGGCGGCCTCGGCCACGGCGTCCCGGTCCGGGCCACCGTCACCAGCTTCGGTCCGGTGCTGCTGGCCAAGGTGCTCGGGCTGAACCAGACCCAGGAACAGTCCCTCGGCCTGATCTTCCACTACGCCGACACCAAGGGCCTGGAGCTGATCGACCTCAAGGACCTGCGCGCGGTCGTCGCCTTCCTCGTCTCCGACGAGGGCAGGGCCGAACTCGGGGACCTCGGCGGCCTCTCCAGTGCCACGGCCGGGGTGATCCTGCGTTCGCTGACGGCCTTCGAGGCGCAGGGTGCGGCGGACTTCTTCGGCGAGCCGGAGTTCGACACCGCCGACCTGCTGCGCACCGCGGAGGACGGCCGGGGCGTCGTCTCGGTCCTCGAACTCCCGGCGGTGCAGGAGAAACCCCTGCTCTTCTCGACGTTCCTGATGTGGCTGCTCGCCGACCTGTTCCACGACCTGCCCGAGATCGGCGACGTCGACAAGCCGAAGCTGGTGTTCTTCTTCGACGAGGCCCACCTGCTGTTCCACGGCGCCTCCAGGGCGTTCCTGGACTCGATCACGCAGACCGTCCGGCTCATCCGCTCCAAGGGTGTCGGCGTCTTCTTCGTCACCCAGACCCCGAAGGACGTGCCCGGTGACGTCCTCGCCCAGCTCGGCAACCGCGTCCAGCACGCCCTGCGCGCCTTCACCCCCGACGACGACAAGGCCCTGCGGGCCACCGTGCAGACCTTCCCCAGGTCGGCGTACGACCTTCAGGAGCTGCTCACGGGTCTGGGCACCGGCGAGGCCGTGGTGACCGTGCTCGGCGAGAGCGGCGCCCCGACCCCGGTCGCCGCCGTCCGGCTGCGCGCCCCGGAGTCCCTGATGGGCCCGGTGGACGCGGCCGAACTGGACCGGGCAGTGCGCGCCTCCGCGCTCCACGACCGTTATGCACAGGCTGTGGACCGCGAGTCGGCGTACGAGCGGCTGAGCGCGGCCCGCCCGCGGGAACCGGCCCGGGAACCGGAGCCGGCCGACCGGCCGGATCCGCGCGCGTCGCGGGTTCCACGGGCCGCCGGGGAGGAGCCGTCGCTGGTCGAACAGGTCGTGCACAGCCCGGTGTTCAGGTCCCTGGCCCGCTCGGTCGGCACCCAGATCGGCCGCGAGATCACCCGTTCGCTGTTCGGCACCGCCCGGCGGAGGCGGTAGCCGCCTCCGCCGGTGCCGGTCAGCGGTCCCGTCCCTCCGGTGACCGCTGGGGTTCCGGCGTCCGCTGCTCCGGCCTGGGGGCCGTACCGCGCCGGGCCTCCGCGCGCAGCAGGGCGCGCACGACGGCGTAGGGATCCTTGGGCATGGCTGTGCTGCTCCTTGCGTCGAACCGACCGGGCCTTGCGGGGACGCGGGCCGGTCAGCAGCGCAGTACCACCGTGCGCAGCAGGGGCGTGGTGTGCGGCACCCGCGGGGCGGCGGGGCACGGGCGGGCCGCCGGGCGGGCGGGCCCCGGGCCGGGCAGGGGTGCGGGGCGTTCGGGTACGTCGGTCCGGTGCGGGGCACGGACGGCCGGCCGTGGTGCCGGGCCGAGGACGTCCTGCTCGGCGCTCCCGGCGGCCGCGACGACGTCGGGCGCGAGCTGAGCCGGTACGTGGGCGCCGGGCACCCACAGGACGAGGAGCAGCACGAGCAGGCGGAGCCGGGTACGGCTCCGGGGGGTGCTCCTGGTCCTGCTCACGGCTGCTGTCTGCCCGGAGCGGACGGCCGGGGCAGCACGCCGGGCGCGGGAACCGCCCGCTCGGCGTACCGGGAGGTGCGCGGTGGACGGCTGCCGGGAGACCGGCGGTCGTCACCGGCCGACGGCGTGTCACATGGCCTGTGGCACCCGGCGGGCCCGGCCGCGGATGCCGAACGCCGTGACGATCTCCACGATGCCCACCACGACCAGCCAGATGCCGCCGACGAGCGTCAGCACCCCGACCGAACGGAACGGCGAGTCGATGAGGACGATCCCGGCGACGAAGGTCAGGATCCCCAGGAGGACCTGCCAGCCCCGGGCGGGCATCCGGGAGTCGTGCAGGGCGGCCAGGGTCTGCGTGATCCCGCGGAACAACCAGCCGATGCCGATCCACAGGGCGAGCAGCAGGATCGACTGCATGGGCCCGCGGAAGCAGAACAGGCCGAGCAGGATCGACAGCGCGCCGCTGACGAAGGCCAGGACGCGCAGCGAGGTCGCCCGGTGCGTGCCGAACGCGGAGACCAGCTGGAGGATCCCGCTGTACACCAGGTAGATGCCGAACAGCACCCCCGCGGCGAGCAGGGAGGCACCCGGCCACACCAGCACCAGGACGCCGAGCACCAGCGAGCCGATCCCGGTGACCAGGACGACCTGCCAGGCGGCCCGGGACAGGGCGTGCAGCGGCCCCTCGAACGGTGGTTCCGGCTCGTGCCGGCCGCGGGGCTCCGCCGTGGGGTGGCCGTGGGGCGCCTCCGCCGCGTGGACGCGCCGGTCGTCGTACGCGCGGTCCCGTTCCGGACCGCTGCCGGGTATGTCGGTCATGCCCCATGGTCGGACCGGCTGCGCAGCGGCTGCCATCGGAGTGGGCCGGACGGGTGAGGGCGGTGCCCTCGGCGGCCCTGCTACTTGGCGGACTTGGCCGACCCGGCCGACTTGGCCGACTTGGCGGAGGCCGCGTTCTTCGCCGGCCTGGCCGCTTTCGCCGCCGCCTTCAGCTCCTGCTTGTGGGCGCGCACCTTGGCCAGGGACTCCGGCCCGGTGATGTCGGCGACGGACCGGAAGGAGCGGGGCTCGCCGTAGGCGCCCGCGGCCTCCCGCCAGCCGGTGGGGGCGACCCCGAGCTGCTTGCCGAGCAGGGCCAGGAAGATCTGCGCCTTCTGCTTGCCGAACCCCGGCAGCTCCTCCAGCCGCCGCAGCAGCTCGGCCCCGCTGCCGACGCCCCGCCAGACCGCCTCCGCGTCACCGTCGTAGTGCTCGACGAGGTACTGGCACAGCTGCTGGATCCGCTTCGCCATCGAGCCGGGGTAGCGGTGCACCGCGGGCTTCTCGGAGAGCAGCGCGGCGAACGCCTCCGGGGCCGTCGCCGCGATGTCGTGCGCGTCCAGGTCCGCGGCACCGAGCCGGTCGGCGATGGTCCGGGGCCCCTTGAACGCCCACTCCATAGGGATCTGCTGGTCCAGCAGCATCCCGGTCAGCGCGGCGAGCGGGGAGCGTCCGAGCAGCGCGTCGGCCTCGGGGTCCTGGGCGAGGTGCAGGGTGACGTCCATGGGTCGATGGTCCCGCGCGCGCGACGGCTCCGCCCGCTCAGTCCGCGCGCCAGTACCCCAACGCGTGCACCCGCTGCCTCGGCACGCCCAGGTCCTTGCGGACGTAGGCGGCGAGGGCGCGGGTGGTCGCCGTGTCGCAGGCGATCCAGACGTACGGGTGCGGGGTGCCGGCGAGGACGGCGGGCAGCTCGGCGCGGACGCGCTCCAGGAGACGGGCGCCCGCGTCCTCGCGCGGTACCGCCCGGATCTCGTGCCGGCCCGGTGCGGCGCGGCTGGGCAGCCCCGTCGGGTCCCCCTCGAACCAGACGGTCGCCGGGGCCGGACCCAGCGCTGCGAGCAGGGAGTTGACCGCGGGCAGCGAGGCCGGGTCGCCGATCGCGACCAGGTGGGAGGGCGCGGGGTCGGGGTACTCGAAGCCCGTGCCCTGGACGGTGGCCTCGACGGTGTCGCCGGGCCGCGCGGTGCGTGCCCAGTCGGAGGCCACGCCCTCGTGCAGGGCGAACTCCAGCGCGAAGGTGCCGGCGGCCGGGTCGGGGTCGACCAGGGTGTAGGCGCGCTGGTGGGGGCGGCCGTCGGCGGAGAACCACAGCCGCACCCACATGGTGGGGTGGACGCCGGCCGCGGCGAGCAGTCCGCCGTCCCGGACGCGGAGGCGCCGGTAGTGCGGGGTCACGTCCTCCGCCTCCAGCACCGTCAGCACGAAGTCCTTGGCGCGCAGCAGTCTGAGGACCGCACCTTCCCAACCCCGCCCCTGCCCCATGACCCCTCCGTCGTTCGCGTACGATTCCGCCACAGAAACTTAGGCAAGGCTAACCTAAAGCACGGATGCAGGAGATTCCCGGGTGACGATCGAGACGTACCGCGACGCCTGGGGCATCCCCCACCTGAAGGCGTCCAGCGCCCGCGAACTCGCCCGCGCCCAGGGCCGGGTCACCGCCCACGACCGGGCCTGGCAGCTGGAGGTCGAGCGCCACCGCGCGCAGGGCACCTCCGCCTCCTTCCTCGGCGCCGACGCGCTCTCCTGGGACGTCCTGGTCCGCCGCGCACGGCTCGACGACACCGCCCGGCGCTGCTTCGCCGCGCTGGAGAACCGGGATCCGGAGACGGCGGACTGGGTACGGGCGTACGCCGACGGGGTCAACGAGGGCCTGCCCGCCGGCGCCCGCCGCGCGCCCGAGTTCGCCCGCACCGCACTGGCCCCCGGACGCTGGCAGCCCTGGACACCGCTCGGCGTCTGGCTCGCCACGCACCTCCTGTTCGCCGGCTTCCCGGCCAAGCTCTGGCGCGAGCAGGCGATACGGCACCTCGGCCCGGGAGCCGTCGGCCTGTTCGCCACCGACGGGCCGGGCACGGCCGGCAGCAACGGCTGGCTGCTGACCGGGGACCGCACCGCCACCGGCCACGCCCTCATCGCCGGCGACCCGCACCGCTTCATCGAGGACCCCGGCGTCTACCAGCAGATCCACCTCTCCTGCCCCGAGTTCGACGTCGTCGGCCTGGCCGTGCCCGGGGTCCCCGGCATCGCCCACTTCGGGCACACCGGCACGGTGGCCTGGGCCATCACCAACGCCATGGCCGACTACCAGGACCTCTACCGCGAGCGCCTGCGCCGCACCGGCGCCGGCATCGAGGCCCTCGGCCCCGACGGCACCTGGCACCGGGCCGCCCGCCACACGGAGACCGTGGAGATCGCGGGCGAGCCCCCCGTCGAGATCGAGGTCCTGGAAACGCCCCGGGGCCCGGTGATAGCCGGCGGCCCGGAAGGCCTCGAGGCCACCACCGCCGGCCCGCCCGGCCGGCCGCGGACCCCGGACGAGACGACGGCCGGGACCCCGGACGCGATGGCCGCGCGCGGCCTGCGGGGGCTGCACGGATCCGGTCCCGTGGCGGCCGCGTCCCCCCGCGGGCATACCGGTGCCGGAGCCGAGGCGCTCGCCCTCCGCTACCCGCCCCGCGTCACGGAGGACCTCGGCTTCAGCGCCCTCCTCCCCCTCCTCCGCGCCCGCACCGTCGCCGACGTCGACCGAGCCCTGGACGCCTGGGCCGAGCCGGTCAACGTCGTCCAGGCCGCCGACACCGCCGGAGGCACCCTGCACCGGGTCGCCGGCCACGTCCCCGCCCGTGCCGAGGCCAACCGCCTCGCCCCGGTCCCCGCCTGGGAACCCGGCCACGAGTGGCACGGCGCGCACGAGACGCCGTACGCCCGTCCGGCCCACGACGACGGCATCGCGGTGATGGCCAACGCCCGCGGTCCGGCCGCCCCCCTCGGCGTCGAGTTCGCCCCGCCCCACCGCGCCGCCCGCATCCGCGCCCTGCTCGACACGCGCCGCACCTGGACCGCCGACGGCATGCCCGCGATCCACACCGACACCCACCTGGGCTCCGCCGCACCCCTCCTGGACCGCCTGGCCGCCCTGACCGGCCTCACCCCCGCGGCCGCGGCCCTCCGCGACCGCCTGCTGGCCTGGGACCGCCGCATGGAGGCCGACAGCACCGACGCGGCGGCGTACGCGGCGGTGCGCGGAGCGGTCGTACGCCGCCTCGCCGCGGACCCGGTCCTCGCCCCGCTCGCCGAACCCCCGGCCTACCCGGAGGTCCTGCTCCCCTGGCTGGCCCTCGTGCCGCGCGTCGGGTACGCCCTCGAACACCTGCTGCGCGCCGAGGACCTGTACGGCATCGACCGCGCGGCGGTCGTCCGCGCCGCCCTGGAGGAGACGGCCGCCGCGCCCCCGGCCGGCCCCTGGTCCGCCACCCACCGCCTGGCCCCCTGGAAGGCACTCCCCGCGGCCCCGGCGGCCCCGAACCCGGTGGACCCGGGCACGGACGGACCCGGTCTCGGCGGCGACCACGACTGCGTGCTCTGCGCCTCGGCCGTCCCCGGCCTCACCGACCGCGCCGCCCGAGGCCCGGCCGCCCGCTACGTCTGGGACCTCGCCGACCGTCGGAACAGCCGCTGGATGGTCCCCTTCGGCGCCGACGGCGTACCCGGCGCCGCCCACCACCGCGACCAGCTCCCCCTGTGGCTCAGGGGAGAACTGGTCCCGGTGATCACCGACTGGACCCGGCTCACCCCCGACGCCCCCGACGCGCCCGCCCCCGAACCCACCGGACCCGCGGAACGCGCCCACCCCGCCCACCCCGCCGAACCGGCCGAACGTGCCCACCCCGCCCAGCACTCCGAGGAATCCGATGACTGACCTGCACGTCCAGCACGTCGACGGCTACGGCACCGTCCGCGTCCGCGCCCTCGACCCGGAGGGCGACGCGGACCTGGTCCACGCCTGGGTGAGCGACGAACGCGCCTCCTTCTGGGGCATGAACGGCCTCACCAGGACCCAGGTCGCCGAGATCTACGCCCACATGGCGACCCTCGACACCCACCACGCCCACCTCGTCACCAAGGACGGTGCACCGGCCGCCCTGCTCCAGACGTACGAGCCCGCCGCCGACCGGGTCGGCGAGTGCTACGACGTCCGCCCCGGCGACCTCGGCGTCCACCTCCTCCTCGCCCCCGCCGGCCCCGGCGGGGCGCTCCCCGGCTGGACCTCCGCGCTGCTGAAGGCGGTCATGGCGTACGCGCTGCTGGTCCTGGACCGCCGGCGGATCGTCGTCGACCCGGACGTGCGCAACGCCAAGGCGATCGCCCGCCTCGAACGCCAGGGCTTCCGGCGCGGCCCCGCCGTCGTCCTCCCGGAGGTCGACCTGCCCGACGTGTACCTCCCGCAGAAGCACGCCCAACTGGCTTTCCTGGAGCGGGCGGTAGCCTTCCCCGAGTGACGACGCCCGACGAGCTGATCGCGCACTACGGCCTCGAACCCCTCCCCCGCGAGGGCGGCCTGTTCCGGCGTACCTGGGCCGGGCCCGAGCGGCCCGACGGCCGGCCCGAGGGCACCGCCATCGTGGCGCTGCTCACCGCAGGCGACTTCTCCGCGCTGCACCGCCTGCCGGCCGCCGAGACCTGGCACTTCTACCTCGGCGACCCGCTCCGCCTGCTGCTCCTCGCTCCCGACGGCACCACCCGCGCCCCCGTCCTCGGCCCCGACCTGCGTGCCGGGCAGCAGCCCCAGCTGACCGTGCCCGCCCGCACCTGGATGGGCGCGCGGGTGGCCGGGGGCGGCACGTGGACGTTCTTCGGCTGCACCATGGCCCCCGGATTCACCTACGCGGACTACGAACACGGCGACGCGGCCGACCTCACGGCGCGTTACCCGTCCGAGGCCGCGCTGATCACGGAACTCTGCCGTCCATGACTCCCCTGCTGAAAGGGCAGACCGCCCTGGTGACCGGCGCGGGCGGCGGCATCGGCCGTGCGATCGCCCTGCGGTTCGCGGAGCAGGGCGCGGCGGTGGCCGTGCACTGCCGTACGGCGCTCGCCGCGGCCGGCGAGGTCGCCGAGCGCGTCCGGGCGGCGGGCGGCAGGGCGGTCGTACTGCGGGCGGACCTGACCGACGAGGCGGCCTGCCACCGCCTGATCGAGGAGACGACGGCCTGGTCGGCCGGCCGCCTCACCGCGCTCGTCAACAACGCGGCCGTCCAGCCCGTCCAGCCGCTGGGAGAGATGACGGCGGGGGACTGGCGCACGGTCGTCGACACCGATCTCACCAGCGTCTTCGCCTGCACCCAGGCCGCCGCCGCCCACATGCGCGCCCACGGCGGCGGCACCATCACCCACATCGCCTCCATCGAGGCCGGCCATCCGGCCCCCGGCCACGCCCACTACGGCGCGGCCAAGGCGGCGGTGGTCACGCACGCCCGTGCGGCGGCCCTGGAGTACGGCCCCTACGGCATCCGCGTCAACACGGTCTCGCCCGGTCTCGTCGACCGGCCCGGCCTGGCGGAGGCCTGGCCGGACGGCGTACGGCGCTGGCTCGCCGCCGCCCCCACCGGCCGGCTCGGCCGGGCGGAGGACGTCGCCGACGCCTGCGTCTTCCTGGCCTCCCCGCTCGCCTCCTGGATCACCGGCCACGACCTGGTGGTGGACGGCGGAGTGACGGCCCGTCCGACCTGGTGAGCACACCGGCGTCTTTCCCCGTACCCATGGGGAGGACGGTTGACGGGTGAGGGCGGAGACGGAGGCTGACGACGGTGCTGCAGGCGAAACCCCGACGGCCCGGGCGACCCCGACGGCCCATGCGGCCCCGACGGCCCGTGCGACCACGCGGGGGAAGGCTCGCCGGCTCGCTGCTCCTCCTCCCCACCCTCCTGCTCGGCCTCCTGCTGGGCACGGCGGCCCCCGCCTCGGCCCACGCCGTCCTGCGCGCGTCGTCCCCCGCCGACGGCACCGTCCTGCGCACCGCCCCCCACCAGGTCACCCTCACCTTCACCGAGTCCGTCGGCCTGCTGACCGACTCCTTCCGGATCTACGACCCCGGCAACCGCCGCCTGCGCACCGGCCCCGCCGCCCACGCCCCCGGCCGCTCCGACACGGCCCGCGTCACCCTCCCGGCCCGGCTGGCCACCGGCACGTACACGGTCGCCTGGCGGGTGGTGTCGGCCGACAGCCACCCGGTGTCCGGCGCCCTCACCTTCTCGGTCGGCGAACGCACGGCCGCCCCGGCGGCCCCGCCCGCGGACCGCGCGGAGAACCGGGCCACCACGGCCCTGCACACCATCGCGCGCTACCTCGCCTACCTCTCCCTGGCCCTGCTCCTCGGCACCGCCGCGTTCGTGGCGTACTGCCGCCCGCCGGTCACGGCCCACCTGCGCGCCCCCGTCCTGGCCGCCACGGCCGCGCTCCTCGTCTCCACCGCCGCCCTGTACGTGCTGCGCGCGCCCTACGAGGAGGCCACCGCCCCCACCACGGCCCTCTCCCTCTCCGCCCTCGCCCACACGGCGGCCACCCGCCCCGGCCGGCTCCTGCTGCTCCGCCTGGCGCTGCTGCTCCTGGCCGCGGCCGCCGCGGCCGTCCTGCGCGGGCGCCGGGCGAGGCTGCCGCGCCGCGTCACCCTCGCGGCCGCCGGGGTCCTCGCCGTGGCCCTGTCCCTGACCTGGTCGGCGTCCGACCACGCCTCGGCGGGCATCCAGGTCCCGGTGGCGATCGCCTCCTCCACCCTGCACCTGCTGGCCATGGGGGCCTGGCTGGGCGGCCTGGCCGCGCTCCTGTGGACGCTGCGGCGCACCCCGGAACCGGCGGGCCTGCCGGCCTCCGTCCCGGCCCGCTTCTCGCGCCTGGCGTCCGTCTCGGTCACGGTCCTGGTGCTGACCGGCGTCTACCAGTCCTGGCGCGGCCTCGGCTCCTGGCAGGCGCTGACGGACACGACGTACGGCCGCACCCTCCTGGCCAAGCTCGCGGCCGTCACCGCGCTCCTCCTGGCGGCGGCCTGCTCCCACACCTGGACCGCCCGCCTGACCCGGTCCACCGTCCCCGCCGCCCGAGTCCCCGATCCGACGCCCGCCGTCTCCGCCTCCGTCCGCGTCCCCACACCCGCCCGCGCCCCCGAACCGGCGCCCGCCCTCCCTTCGGCCGGCCTGCCCCCGCGACCACCCGCCACCCCGGCCGTCCCGCTACGTCTCCTGCGCCGCTCGGTCCTCCTGGAGGCGACGGCCGCCCTCCTGGTCCTGGCCCTGACCACGCTCCTGACCAGCACCGTGCCCGGCCGCGCGGCGACGGAGTCCGCCCGGTCCGCGGCCTCCCCGGCGACGGGCATCCCGACCGCCTCCGTCACCACCATCCCCTTCGACACCGGCGCGCCCGGCGGCCACGGCAAGGTCCAGATCACCCTGGACCCCGGCCGGGTCGGCACCAACTCCGTCGAGGCGGTCGTCTACGGCCCCGACGGCGGCCTCTCCACCGTCCCCCAGCTCCGCGTCACCCTCACCCTCCCCAAGGGGCGCGTGGGCCCCCTGGACACCAGGCTCGCCGACCGCGGCGGCTTCTGGTCCACCCCCTCCTTCACCCTCCCCCTCCCCGGCACCTGGACGATGAAGGCCACCATCCGGATCTCGGAACTGGACCAGGTGACGGTCTCCGCGCCGGTGCGGGTGACGCGTTAGAAAGGTCGAGTCATCTCCCGGCTCGGCAGGGACGGACGCGCAGGGCCGGGCCGGGAGCGGCGACAGGGCCGTACGGCACACAGGTCACCCGGGAGGACGGCCGTCCGATGAACGACGCCCACGACGACGCCGGCGGTCACCGCCGGACCCGCACCGCCGGGGCGGCCCTGGGCGCGCTGGCGCTCATGGGTGCCCTGGCCGCGACCGGATGCTCCGCCCCCGACTCCGGTACCGGCCCGTCCGGTGACCGCGCCGCCGGGCAGACCTCGGACGACCGGTGGGTCGAGGGCGTCACGCCGGAGTGGATGAGCGGGCACATGGGCCTCGACATCCCGTCGGCAGCGCAGGACACGCGGGCCGGCTACCAGGTGACCTCCCGCTTCGACACCGGTGTGCTCACCTTCACACTCACCAGGTCCCAGGCGCGGGCCTTCCTGGCCGCCCACCCGCCGGCCGGCGGGCTGCTGGAGCCCGCGGCCGCCGTCACCGACGTCAGGACCCACGACTTCGGACACCTGGGCGTGCCGGAACCGGAGTCGTTCCAGGAGGGCATGCGCTACGGCTCCGTCTGCCCCGGCCCCGAGCCCACCCCCAGCCCGGACCCACTCGCCGATCCGTACGGCACCTCGGACACCGGCTGCGTCAGCCTCTACGCCCACGACTACGCCCCGGACCGCACCCGCATCTACCTCCGCGACCACTACGAGCCGGGGATCAGCCCCCTCCCGACGACCTCGCCCACGCCCTCACCCTCCCGCTGACCGGCCCCCCAGCCCCTCACGGCCCCGCCGGTGACCAGCGGCGGCCGTCGGTGTGCTGGGCCGAGGTCAGGACGACGAGCGGCCCGGAACGCACGCGGTTCATGGTCAGCCCCGCTGTGATGGCGCCCGCCAGGTCCGTGTGGCAGTACGGACTTCGGCGGCCTGAGTGACGCTGTCCGGCACTTGCCTCTCTTGGGATGCCCAAGCCAGATCGATGTACATGAGCGCGGCGGCCGAACTGCCGAGCTGAGTTCCGTGCCCTTCGACTCCCCAGCGGGCGAGGTGACGTGCCCCCTCGTCCAAGCCGTCCTCGGGAGCGGTGGGAAAGATCTCGCGCAGGGCGGCGCGAGCGATCTCCACGGTGCTTCGTGTCTGCATCGGAAGGATCCTTCCTGAGGATCAAGGGTGGTTGGCGCGCGCAGTGCACACGAGGCACTTGTCCTGGTAGCCGGTCATCCACATCACCGCGCGGGCGAAGCTCTCGGCCGATTCGAGTGCCTCGGTGCGGTCGAGTTCCGCGAGTTCGACCGTGCAGAGCACGTCCCGTACCAGGACCTCCCAGTGGTCCTGGGCCTTCTTCCAGTCTCCCCGGTGGGCCCGCCTCACATAGCGGTCCAGGAACTCCTGGTCCGCCGCGCTCTTCAGGTGCAGGGCCTCGAGAAAGGTGATCTTTCCCGGCAACTTGAGCCGGCGGCCGAGGCCCCTTTGCTGGAAGAGGCGGTTGGTGGCGATCTCCTTGACCCGCTGCATCCGGGCAGCGATCACATGACCGGCCACTCCACCGATGAGAGCGGGCACCAGCAGCCAGCCGAGTACCGACGCGCCCCACGACGATTCGTGCACGGGCGGGTCTATGAGCGTGAACGCCCTGTAAATGCCGCTCCAGCCTTTTTCGGATCGGCCGGCACCGAACACCCAGACGGACCCGATGACCAAGGCGATCGGTATACCCCAGTCGATGAACCACTGCGTAACCCCCGACAGGGCCTTGCGCGAGCGGAATGTGCGCCGTGTCCACACCCACACGGACTGCCCGGGCGGCGGTGGCAAAGACGGCGGAAGAGGCGGCTGCGGTGGTGGCAACGGAGGCCCTCCAAGGAGACAACCGGGCTCGGTCACCGCAAGTGACGCTTTCCTGTGACGGGTGGTTGCAGCCTCCGATCCACCAGAACCCGTGTCCGCCCCAAGTACGCCCACGGGAGCAGGAGCGGTCTCGGCGTCCCGGACGTGGGGATCGAAGCGATCACGGGTGGGAAGCCCGGGGAGTGGCCCGGATGCGCGCCCGGCAGGCGCATGTGACGGGTGTCACGCTCCGACTGGGGCGGAAGTCGGGGCGGAAGCCGGGGGTGGACAACGTCGAAGGGCCCCACTGCGAACAGTGGGGCCCTTCGACATCGTGCCCGGTGAGGCACTGGCGGAGGATACGAGATTCGAACTCGTGAGGGGTTGCCCCCAACACGCTTTCCAAGCGTGCGCCCTAGGCCTCTAGGCGAATCCTCCGCCGGAAACATTACATGACCGAGGGGAGTGCTCGCGAACTCGTTCCCGCAGGCCGTTCCCCGGGTGGGGGTGAGGTCCCGGCCGGGTACAGACCGCGGGCCGCCATCGGGTACTGTGGGGCACAGCCCCTCACGCGGCGCTATCTGACTGAACTCCCCCAGGGCCGGAAGGCAGCAAGGGTAGGTCGGCTCTGGCGGGTGCGTGGGGGGCGCTTGCGTTCCCCGGGGCTTCGGCCGGGCCCGGTTGTCAGTGGGCGCCTATAACCTCGTAAGCGTGTCGTCTCTCGCTCTGTACCGCCGCTACCGCCCGGAGACCTTCGCGGAGGTCATTGGGCAGGAGCATGTCACCGACCCGCTGCAGCAGGCGCTGCGGAACAACCGGGTCAATCACGCGTACCTGTTCAGCGGGCCGCGTGGCTGTGGCAAGACGACCAGTGCGCGCATCCTGGCCCGCTGCCTGAACTGTGAGCAGGGCCCCACCCCGACCCCCTGCGGCGCGTGTCAGTCCTGCCTCGACCTCGCCCGGAACGGACCGGGGTCGATCGACGTCATCGAGATCGACGCGGCCTCTCACGGTGGTGTGGACGACGCCCGTGAGCTGCGCGAGAAGGCCTTCTTCGGCCCCGCGGGCAGCCGGTACAAGATCTACATCATCGACGAGGCCCACATGGTCACGTCGGCGGGCTTCAACGCCCTGCTCAAGGTGGTCGAGGAGCCGCCGGAGCACCTGAAGTTCATCTTCGCCACCACCGAGCCCGAGAAGGTCATCGGGACCATCCGGTCGCGCACCCACCACTACCCCTTCCGGCTCGTGCCGCCCGGCACCCTCCGGGACTACCTCGCCGAGGTGTGCCAGAAGGAGGACATCCCGGTCGAGGAGGGCGTGCTGCCGCTCGTCGTCCGCGCGGGCGCCGGGTCGGTGCGTGACTCCATGTCCGTCATGGACCAGCTCCTCGCCGGCGCCGGCGAGGACGGTGTGACGTACGCCATGGCGACGTCCCTCCTCGGCTACACCGACGGCTCCCTGCTCGACTCCGTCGTGGAGGCCTTCGCCACGGGTGACGGCGCCGCGGCCTTCGAGGTCGTCGACCGCGTCATCGAGGGCGGGAACGACCCGCGCCGCTTCGTCGCCGACCTGCTGGAGCGGCTGCGGGACCTCGTCATCCTCGCCGCCGTGCCGGACGCCGTGGAGAAGGGGCTCCTCGACGCCCCGGCCGACGTCCTGGAGCGGATGCAGGCCCAGGCCGAGATCTTCGGCGCCGCCGAGCTGAGCCGCGCCGCCGACCTGGTCAACGAGGGCCTGACCGAGATGCGCGGCGCCACCTCCCCGCGCCTCCAGCTGGAACTGATCTGCGCCCGCGTCATGCTCCCCGCCGCCTACGGCGACGAGCGGTCCGTGATGGCCCGCCTCGACCGCCTGGAGCGCGGCATCGGCTTCTCCGGCGGCGCCGGAGCGCCCGCCATGGGGTACGTCCCCGGTCCCGACGCGCACGGCGGCGCCGCCTTCGCAGCGGGCACGGGCGCCCCTGCCGGCGCCGGAACCGGTGCCGGTGCGGTGCCCGTGCCGCCCGGTGGCGGTCCTGCGGCGGCCCGCGCGGCCGTGCGGGCGCCGGGTGCGCCCGGTGCCCCCGCCGGACCCGTTGCTCCGGCTGCTCCCGTAGCTCCGGCCGTTCCCGCGGGTCCCGCCGGTCCGGGTGCCGCTGCCGAGTCGGCACCGGCTCCTTCCGCCCCCGCCCCCGCCCCCGCCCCCGCCCCCGCCGCTCCTCCCGCTCCCGCGCCCGCGGAGCCGGCCCCGGCCGCCTCCGCCCCCGGCGCCTGGCCCACCGCCGCCCCCGCCGGCGGCGGCCGGCGGCCCGGTGGCTGGCCCACGGCCGCCGCTCCGGCGGGTGGCCGTCAGGGCGCCGGTCAAGGCGCAGGCCAGGGGCCTGGGCGCGCGGCCCCGCAGCAGCCCGCGCCGGCCGCCCCCTCGGCGCAGCCCACGGCGCCCGCGCCGGCCGCCCCCGCCGGCGGTCTCGACCCCCGGGTGCTGTGGCCCAACATCCTGGAGGCCGTGAAGGACAAGCGGCGCTTCACCTGGGCCCTGCTGAACGCCCCCAACGCCCAGGTGACGGGCTTCGACGGCACCACCCTCCAGCTCGGGTTCGTCAACGCGGGCGCCCTGGACCGCTTCATGGCCAGTGGCAGCGAGGACGTCCTCAGAGCGGTCCTGACCGAGAGCTTCAACGTCCACTGGAAGATCGACGCGGTCCTCGACCCGTCCGGCGGCTCCTCCGGCTACGGTGGCTCCTCCGGTTACGGCGGCGCACCCGGCGGTGGTTACGGCGCCCCGGCCGCGCCCCGCCCCGCGGGCCCCCAGTCGTCCCCGCAGGCGCCCGCCGCCCGGCACCAGCCCGCCGCCCCGGCCTCTTCCGCGGCCCCAGCGGCCCCCGCCGCGCCCACCCCGGCCCCCCGGCCGGCCGCCGCGCCCGAGCCGCCGCCCGTCTCCCTGGAGGACGACATCCCGGCGGACGACGACCCGGATCTGGACGAGTCGGCGCTCTCCGGCCACGAGCTGATCGTGCGGGAGCTGGGAGCGACGGTGATGGAGGAGTTCTCCAACGAGTAGCCGGTGAGGCGCCGGGGACGGCGGCCGGCCGGTCGGGTAGCCGGGTGACCCGTGACCGGGTGGCGTGGTCACGCGGTGGTGCCGGCGGTCCGGAAATCGTCCCGGACCGGTCCATGGAGCCGCCTTCGGAGGAACATCCGACAAACCCGGGCCCCGGGCTTCGGCAACCTTGCCATTAGGCTGGCCCCCGTGAAGGTCCTCGTCATCGGCAGCGGCGCCCGCGAACACGCCCTGTGCCGCTCCCTGTCCCTCGACCCCGACGTCACCGCGCTGCACTGCGCCCCCGGCAACGCCGGCATCGCCGAGGTCGCCGAGCTGCACCAGGTCGACGCGCTCGACGGCAAGGCGGTCGCCGAGCTGGCCGTCGGCCTCGGCGCCGACCTGGTCGTCGTCGGCCCGGAGGCCCCGCTGGTCGCCGGTGTCGCCGACGCCGTCCGCGCCGCCGGCATCCCGGTGTTCGGCCCGTCCGGGGAGGCCGCGCGGATCGAGGGGTCCAAGGCCTTCGCCAAGGACGTCATGGCGGCGGCCGGAGTGCCGACCGCCCGCTCCTACGTCTGCACCACCGCCGAGGAGGTCGCCGAGGCCCTCGACGCCTTCGGCGCCCCCTACGTCGTCAAGGACGACGGCCTCGCCGCCGGCAAGGGCGTCGTCGTCACCGCCGACCTGGAGGCCGCCCGGGCGCACGCCGCCGCCTGCGAACGCGTGGTCATCGAGGAGTTCCTCGACGGCCCCGAGGTGTCCCTCTTCGCGATCACCGACGGCGAGACCGTCGTACCGCTCCAGCCCGCCCAGGACTTCAAGCGCGCCCTCGACGGCGACGAGGGCCCGAACACCGGCGGCATGGGCGCGTACTCGCCGCTGCCGTGGGCCGACCCGAAGCTGGTCGACGAGGTGCTGCAGACCGTGCTGCAGCCCACCGTGGACGAGATGCGCCGCCGGGGCACGCCGTTCTCCGGGCTGCTCTACGCCGGTCTCGCGATCACCTCGCGGGGAGTCCGGGTCATCGAGTTCAACGCCCGCTTCGGCGACCCGGAGACGCAGGTCGTGCTGGCCCGCCTGAGGACCCCGCTGGCCGGCGTGCTGATGGCAGCCGCCACCGGCAGCCTCGGCGATCTGCCGCCGCTGCGCTGGAGCGAGGACGCGGCCGTCACCGTCGTCGTCGCCTCCCACAACTACCCGGGCACCCCGCGCACCGGCGACCCGATCACCGGGCTGGACGAGGTGGCCGCCGAGGACGCCCCCCACGCCTACGTGCTGCACGCCGGTACGAAGCGGGACGGCGACGCCGTCGTCAGCGCGGGCGGTCGTGTGCTGTCCGTCACCGCCACCGGCACGGACCTGACCGAGGCGCGCGAGCGGGCGTACCGGGCGGTGGGCCGGATCCGGCTCGACGGCTCGCAGCACCGCACCGACATCGCGGCGAAGGTGGCGCAGAGCGCGGGCGCCTGAGCCCCACGCCCGCTGACCTGCCCGTCCGCACCGCCAGGCCCCGGATCCACGATCCGGGGCCTGATCTTTGCTTTCTGTCACCCAGCTCTGACCAAAGCCATTCCATCGAGTGAGCGATCGCCCATATGGCTGACTGGGGCCGGGGCCCCAACTAGGGTGCCGCGCAAGCGTTCCGGCACTTGGCCCACCGGCATTGCGATGTCAGTGGCGGGTGCCACAGTGGGGGAGTGAGCAAGACCAGGGCGGCACGCGATCGGCAGGGAGGGGGCGAGGTCGGCACGTGACCGGAATCGGTGTGGAGGCGGGCGCACAGGCCGCGCGCTCCCGGGCCCTCGCCGTACTGCGGGTCCGGGGCCGGGCGCTGGCCGTGGCCCTGCTGCCCGCGGGCGCCGCGGTGATCCTGCTGACCGGTGCCACCACCGGCCACCTCGTCGGCCCGGGCTGGGACGCGGCCCGGTGGGTCGTCGGCGTCCTCGCGGTGCTGGTGCTGCTGGGCGCGGCCGGCATCGCCGTGGTCGTGGCCCGCGCCCGCCCCGCGATGAGCCCCACGGTGCCGATCGCGGAGGAGTCCGCCCCGGACCTGTACCGGATGGTGCGCGACCTCGCCGACCGCCTGGACGTGCCCGCTCCCTCGGCCATAGCGCTCACCCCGGACTGCGACAGCTGGCTGGAGGACCGCGCCCACTCGGCCCACGGCCCGCCCCCGCGTCCGGCGCCCGACGAGATAGCGGGCCCAGGCCGCCGCGGGACCCCCGTCGCGCCGGTCCTCGTCATCGGCTCCCCGTTCCTGTGGTGGATGCGGGTCGGCGAGCTGCGCGCGGTCCTCGCCCCGGTCATCGCGGGTACGGGCCCCTCGGCGCACCCGGACATAGCCGCCGCCCGCCGCTTCGTGCGCGGGCTGGACGCGGCCGTGGCGGTCGCCTCGCAGCGGGGCCGCTGCCCGCTGACCCGCGGGGTGTGCGCGGCCCTCGGCTGGGTGGCCCGGCTGCTGCTGCGCGGCTGCCGGGAGCACGCGACGCAGATGGAGCGCGGGGTCGCGGCGGCGGCGGCCGAGCGCGCGCAGGCGGTGGACTACGGCCTGCGGATCGTCGCCCAGGAGCAGGTCGGGCTCGCCTATGCCGGCTGGGACCGGCTGCTGACCAGGGTGGCGCTGCCCGCCTGGCGCATGGGCCGCTGGCCGTCCCGGCTGGACGCGGGCGTGGTGGCGGCGCTCACCGAGCTGTCCCGCCGTGACCGCCTCGCCGAGGGCTTCACCTCCCGGCTGGGCGAGCGCCCCGCCTGCGACCTGCTGGAGGAGCCCGGTGCGGTGGACGAGGCCGCCTCCCTCCTCGCCGCCCGTCTCTTCCACGGCGGCCCCGCCGATCCCGGCCCCGACTGGGCCCCGGTGGACTGGCAGGCGTACCCGGAGGAGGTCGTGGACCGCACCTGGCGCACCGACGCGGCCCGTCTGCACCGAGTCCTGGACTCCCTGGGCGTCCGTCCGTCCCCGAACCCCACGGCCCCCGACCCCGGCGGCCCGACGCTGGCAAGGGTCCTGGAGCACTTGTCGGAACCGGCACGCCCGAAGCCCCCGCAGACGGACTTCATACGAGAAGTCCCCCCCGGCCGGCCGCCGGCCGCCGACGGCGTGCACGCCCCACCGGGGCCGCCCGCACCCGACGACGCGCCCCGCACGGGTGGTGCGGGTGGAGACCCGGACGCCGAAGGCGAAGCCGAGGCGCCCTTCACGGAAGCCCCCGGCCCGGAACCGGGCACGGAACGCAGCGCGGCCCTGGCGGCCGGGATCACCGCCGAGCTGGCCCGCGAGGAGGCTCGCGCGCAGCGGGACGCGGCCGCGGCCGGCCGGGATCCCGAGCGTGCCGCGTGGGAGCACCTGGACTGCGTGCTGCCCCCCTTCCCGCTGCAACCCCAGCGCACGGCCCGCGAACTCCTCGCCGACCACGTCACGGCGATGGTGTGCTGCGCGGCCGTCGACACCGCCGGCGCGGTCCCCGCCCTGGACTGGCTGGACGGCCCCTCCCTGCTGCTGGGCGGCGAGCGGGCCGCCGATCTCGCGCCCAGGGTCCGCAGCCTGATCGAGGAGGGGGACCCGGGCCCGCTGCGGCACTGGCTGGCCGCCTCGGGGATACGCCCCGAGAAGCCCGTCAGACTCGTCTGACGCCCCCGCGCCCCATCCCGGCTCCACCGCGAAACGGAAAAACGACTTCCACTTCAGGTCAATTCACAACGAGCAGTGACCGGGCCCGTGCGTTATGTGATGTGCTGGGACCGACCAAGCCTTCGGCAAGGGCACGCGACATAAGACAAGCCGAGCACCACCAGACAGGCACGGGGGCATGAGGGAGGGGAGCGACCATGGCCTCGGACCACATCCGCCGCTGGGAGTCCGGAGCACTCGCGCACGCCGTCACGGACCCCTTCGGCCAGGGCCCGCTGCCCTGGCTGCGCGGCAGTGAGACGTACTTCGACGACACCGGCCATGTCGTGCCGTGGTACGTCGACCCCAGTCCGCAGCAGCTGGTCGGCGGCTCCGATGCGCGGATCCCGGCGCCGCGCGCGGCCGGTTCCGGCCCCCGCTCGGCCGACGACGTGCACCGGCAGATCAAGGGCTTCACGTCCACCGGCGCGGTCGCGCCCGGCGAGGCGATCGACTTCCACATCACGGTCGACCCGCCGCAGGAGTTCAGCGTCGACATCTACCGCATCGGCCACTACGGCGGCGACGGCGCCGCCAAGATCACCACGAGTCCCCGGCTCTCCGGCATCGTCCAGCCCGCGCCGCTGGCCGCCGACCGCACGGTCTCCTGCCACCACTGGTGGCTGTCCTGGCGCCTCCAGGTGCCCTCCTACTGGAGCATCGGCGCCTACGTGGCCGTCCTGACCACCGTCGACGGCTACCGCTCCCACGTGCCCTTCACGGTCCGCGCCGACCACCCCGCCGACCTGCTCCTGCTGCTGCCGGACATCACCTGGCAGGCGTACAACCTGTACCCGGAGGACGGCCGTACCGGCGCCAGCCTCTACCACGCCTGGGACGAGAAGGGCCGCCTCCTCGGCGAGGCCGACGCGGCCACGACGGTCTCCTTCGACCGCCCGTACGCGGGCGCGGGCCTGCCGCTGCACGTCGGCCACGCCTACGACTTCATCCGCTGGGCGGAGCGGTACGGCTACGACCTCGCCTACGCCGAGTCCCGCGACCTGCACGCCGGCCGGATCGACCCCACCCGCTACCGGGGTCTGGTCTTCCCCGGCCACGACGAGTACTGGTCGGTGCCGATGCGCCGGGCCGTCGAGGACGCCCGCGACCGGGGCACCTCGCTGGTCTTCCTCTCCGCCAACACCATGTACTGGCAGGTGGAGCTGGGACCGTCCCCGTCCGGGGTCCCGGACCGGCTGCTGACGTGCCGCAAGCGCAAGGGGCCCGGCCGGCCGGTGCTGTGGCGGGAGATCGACCGGCCCGAGCAGCAGCTGGTCGGCATCCAGTACGCGGGCCGGGTCCCCGAGCCGCACCCGCTGATCGTCCGCAACGGCGGTCACTGGCTGTGGGAGGCGACCGGCGCGCACGAGGGCGACGAGATCGAGGGTCTGGTCGCCGGCGAGGCGGACCGCTACTTCCCGCGCACCCCGCTGCCCGAGCACGACGAGCGCATCCTGCTCGCCCACTCCCCCTACACCGACAACGACGGCGTCCTGCGCCACCAGGAGACGTCCCTCTACCGCGCCCCCTCCGGCGCCTGGGTGTTCGCCTCCGGAACGTTCGCCTGGTCCCCGGCCCTGGACCGCCCGGAGCACGTGGACACCCGTGTCCAGCGGGCCACGGCGAACCTGCTGGACCGCATCTGCAAACGCGACTGACCCCCGCGCGCGACCCCCGGCCCGCGTACGGGAGAATCGAGGCACTTGGACAGAGCCACGGGGAGGAACCGTGTCCGGATTCGTAGAAAAGCCCGAGCCGAACGAGGTTCCGGGCCTGGTGCACCTGCACACCGGAAAGGTGCGCGAGCTGTACCAGAACGAGGCGGGCGACCTCGTGATGGTCGCCAGCGACCGCATCTCCGCGTACGACTGGGTGCTGCCGACGGAGATCCCCGACAAGGGCCGCGTCCTCACCCAGCTCTCCCTGTGGTGGTTCGACCAGCTGCGCGACCTGGCCGTCAACCACGTGATCAGCACCGACCTCCCCGAGGGCGCCCCCGCCGATTGGGCGGGCCGCACCCTGGTCTGCAAGTCCCTGAAGATGGTCCCGGTGGAGTGCGTGGCCCGCGGCTACCTCACCGGCTCCGGCCTGGTCGAGTACAACGCGTCCCGTACGGTCTGCGGCCTCGCCCTTCCCGAAGGCCTCGTCGACGGCTCGGAACTCCCCGCCCCGATCTTCACCCCGGCCACCAAGGCCGAGGTCGGCGAGCACGACGAGAACGTCTCCTACGAGGAGGTGGCCCGCCAGGTCGGCGCCGAGACCGCCGCCCAGCTGCGCCAGGCCACCCTCGCCGTGTACGCGCGCGCCCGGGACATCGCCCGCGACCGGGGGATCGTCCTGGCCGACACCAAGTTCGAGTTCGGCTACGACGGCGACACCCTGGTCCTCGCCGACGAGGTCCTCACCCCGGACTCCTCCCGCTTCTGGCCGGCCGACGAGTGGCAGCCGGGCCGCGCCCAGCCGTCGTACGACAAGCAGTTCGTGCGGGACTGGCTGACGTCCGCCGAGTCCGGCTGGGACCGCGCGAGCGAGCAGCCCCCGCCGCCGCTGCCGGAGAAGGTCGTGGCCGCCACCCGGCAGAAGTACGTGGAGGCGTACGAGCGGCTGACCGGCATGAGCTGGAGCTAGGGACACGAAAAGACCCCGGTCCGGTGGACCGGGGTCTTTCTCCCGAGCGGACGACGAGGCTCGAACTCGCGACCTCAACCTTGGCAAGGTTGCGCTCTACCAACTGAGCTACGTCCGCGTTGCGCCGTGGCGCGAGAGCAACTATACCCAACCTCGCTCGCGTGCGAGACGCACCGCCGCATGACGGTTCTCGGCACCGAGCTTCGTGACGGCCGAGGAGAGGTAGTTCCGCACGGTCCCGGGCGACAGCGCGGCCCGCTCGGCGATCTCCGCGACCGGCGCCCCGTCGGCGGCCAGCTCCAGCACCTCGGCCTCCCGCACGGTCAGCGGCGAGTCCCCGGCGGAGATCGCGTCGGCCGCCAACTCCGGGTCGACGTAACGGTTCCCGGCGTGCACGGTCCGGATGATCTCGGCGAGCCGCCGGGCGCTGACGGTCTTCGGGACGAACCCCCGCACACCGGCCGCGAGCGCCCGCTTCAGATGCCCGGGCCGCCCGTGCCCGGTGACGATCAGCACCCGGCAGTCCGGCAGTTCCGCGCGCAGGGATGTGGCGACCTTCACACCGTCGGCGCCCGGCATCTGCAGGTCGAGGACGGCGACGTCGGGTGTGTGCGCCCGGGCCATCGCCAGCGCCTCGGGCCCGCTCGCCGCCTCCGCGACGACCAGCAGGTCGTCCTCCAGGGACAGCAGCGCGGCCAGCGCCCCCCGGATCAGGTGCTCGTCGTCGGCGAGCAACAGCCGTACCGGAGCGTTCACGAGGTGACTCCTCTCACCGTCTCCAGGGGGATGTCCGCCACCAGCCGGAACCGGTCCCGGTCCGTGGCCACGATCCCCGCCTCCAGGGTCCCGTCCACGGCGGCGAGCCGTTCCCGCAGCCCGGCGAGCCCGGAACCACCGCCGCCGTGGGGTGCCGCGACCCCGTCGTTCTCCACCGTCAGCACCACGTGCCCCTCGCGCACCGCCAGTTCCACCTCGCACCGGCCCGCGTTCCCGTGCCGCAGGACGTTGGTGGCCGCCTCGCGCACCACCCAGCCGAGCGCGGACTGCACCTCGGCGGGCAGCCCGCCGGGCTCCGCGCGCACCTCGCAGTCGATCCCGGCGGCGGTCAACACGCCCTTCGCGCCCACGAGTTCCATGCCGAGATCGGCTTCCCGGTACCCGCGTACGACGGCCCTCACCTCACGCTGGGACTCCTGCGCGATGCGCTGCACCTCGATCATCTGCTCCACGGCCTCCGGCCGCCCCCGCCGGGCCAGTTGCACCGCCAGCTCGCTCTTCAGGGCGATCACCGACAGGTTCCGCCCCAGTACGTCGTGCAGGTCCCGCCCGAACCGCAGCCGCTCCTCGGCGACGGCGAGCCGGGCCTCCACCTCGCGGGCCCGCTCGGCCTCCCACAGCACGGCCAGGGTCCAGGCCCCGCAGCGGCAGGCGAGCAGCGAGAACACCGTCTGGAAGACGACCATCAGACCGGTCACGAGGATCCCGGCGCCGTCGAGGTCGGCGAGCCAGACGGCCCCCATGAGCAGCACCGCGAGCAGTGCCGCCCCGCGCAGGAAGACCCGTACCGGGACGGTGAGTCCGTAGAGGACGCCGAACGGCAGCAGGGTGGCACCGATCGCCAACCGGACCGTCACCGGGTCGGCCGCGTCCAGCGCGGCGAGGGCCACGATCAGCGTCAGCGCCAGCCCCAGCAGGACGGCCGGGACGCCGTGCGCCCCGGCCGGCAGCCGGGCACGCCCCAGGTAGTGGTCGAGCGCGGGCCGGGTCAGCCGGTTCGAGACCGCGCACTGCAGGGCGGCCACGAGGACGAGCAGGGCCCCGAGCACGAAGGCCACGGGTCGTGCGTCGAGTCCGCCGACCAGGGGGAGCAGCAACCAGCCGAGCGAGAAGAACCAGGTCGTGCAGTACCAGGTGGCGACCGTGTACAGCTCGACCCGTTCCGCCTTGCTCCGCTCCCGCCAGTGCCGCTGCTGCCACCGCCGTATCCGCCCCACCACGCGCGCCCCCGTTCCTCAGCGCCGGGGTTCCCACCGGAACCACCGCCGTACAGCAAACACCGCCACCACGGTCCAGGCCAGCGCGGTCGCGAGCGTGCCGAGAGCCTCGTACACGCTCAACTGGCCGGTCCAGCCCGCCCGGACGAGCCGGATCGCGGGAGACAGCGGGAGCAACTCGCAGACGGAGGCGAGCTTCTCCGGCATGACCTCGGTGGGGATCATGATTCCCGAACCGGCCATCGACACGAACACCAGTGGCAGCGCGGTGACCTGGCCGCTCTCGACGCTCCGGGTGAAGGACGCGGTGAGCGCGGCGAGCGCGGCGCTCAGCACCAGCCCGGCCCCCAGCCCCAGCACGGTCAGGTACGGCGCCCTGGGCGCACCGGCGTGCAGCAGCACCGCGCAGCCGGCGCACAGCAGCAGCGCCTGCGCGAGACCCACGGCGACGGCGGGCAGGGCGGTGCCGGCGAGGATCTCGGGGTCGGTCGGTTCGCCGGTGCGCAGCCGCTTGAGGACGAGTTCCTCGCGGCGGGCGACGTAGGCGTTGACCAGCGAGGTGTAGACGGCGAAGAGGAAGGTGAAGCCGATCGCGGCCGTGAGCATGGCCGCGCCGGGGGTGATGCCCCGCTTGCCGAGGTCGAGCCCGTCGAGGGCGGGCCGCACGCTGAACGGCACCACGAGCGGTGCGGCGAGCGCGGTGAACAGGACCCCGCGGTTGCGGCCGAGGAGGGTCAGCTCGGCCCGCGCCAGCGCCCTCAGCCGCCGTACGGAGGGCGTGGGGACGCCGAGGACCCGGCCGCTCATGCCGCCACCTCCTGCTGCTCGCGCGCGATCCCGAGGAAGGCCTCCTCCAGCGAGGCCGAGCGCACGTCCAGGCCGCGCAGTTCGACACCGGCCCCCTCGGCCCAGACGAGCAGGGCGGTGGCGGTGCGCTGGAGTTCGCGGGTACGCAGCCGTACGACCCTGCCGTCGCTCTCGTGTCCGCAGACGCCGAGGCCGGCGAGGGGCGGCAGGTCTCCGGGGAAGTAGCCGTCGGGAAGTTCGAAGGAGATCCGGGAGGGACGGCCGGCGGTGACCTCGGCCGGTGTGCCCGAGGCGGCGATCCGGCCCTCGTGCAGGATGGCGAGCCGGTCGGCGAGATCCTCGGCCTCCTCCAGGTAGTGCGTGGTGAGCAGCACGGTGGTGCCCGCCTCGCGCAGCCCGCGCACCAGCGCCCAGGTGTCCCGGCGCCCCTCCGCGTCGAGCCCGGTCGTCGGCTCGTCGAGGAACAGCACCTCCGGGTCGCCGAGGAGCGCGAGGGCCAGGTCCAGGCGCCGGCGCTCACCGCCGGACAGCTGCTTGACCCGCACCGAGTGCTTCTCCGCGAGCCCCACCCGGTCGAGCACCTCGGCCTCCGGCCGGGCCCCGCTCGTGCAGCCGGCCCACATCCGGGCGGTCTCCGCGACGGTCAGCTCGGCGGGGAAGCCGCCCTCCTGGAGCATCACGCCGGTGCGGGGGCGTACGGCGGCGCGCTCGCGGCGGGGGTCGTGGCCGAGTACCCGGACCCGGCCGCCGGCCGGTGCCGCGAGCCCCTCCAGCAGTTCGACCGTCGAGGTCTTTCCGGCACCGTTGGTGCCCAGCAGGGCGAAGATCTCCCCGCGCGCCACGGAGAAGGTGATGCCGCGTACGGCCTCGAACCCGCCCCCGTAGACCCGCCGCAGGTCGGTGACCTCGATCACGTTCTCGTGTCCGTGGGTGTCCATGCCACCAGCGTCCCGGCGGCACGGGCCGCCCGGCAGTGCGCGGTGTCATCGCCCGCCGTGACAAATGTCAGAAGCGCCCGGCCGGACCGGACAACGAGAAGACCCCGGTCCAGTGGACCGGGGTCTTCTTCCCGAGCGGACGACGAGGCTCGAACTCGCGACCTCAACCTTGGCAAGGTTGCGCTCTACCAACTGAGCTACGTCCGCACTGCTCCCGATCGGCTCCCACCGATCGGTGCGAACACCAGCCTACCTGATCCACAACAGTGGTCGTGTCGGCGGTGCAGAGCGGGTGACAGGAATTGCACACTGCGCCTTCCCCCTGGAAGGGGGATGTTCTGCTACTGAACTACACCCGCATGGTCCTTGGGATCCGGCCTTCCGGCCTCGCCCCTCGGCGTGTTCCAGACATTAGCTGATCAGCAGGGGGGTAGCGCAAGTCGGCTCCGCGGCGGGCGGGAGCCGGCGGGCCCCGCGGGCACGGGAAGGCGGCCCGTCAGGCCCGGTATGCCCCAAGTGCACGGCCCCCAGGGCCCCCTGACGGTTCCCGGGGCCCTGGGGGCTCGCCCCTTCGCGGGCTCACTGCGCGGCGCTGAACGCCTCGTAGACCTTCTTCGGGATGCGTCCCCGGGCCGGGACGTCCATCTTGTTGGCCTGGGCCCAGGCGCGGACGGCCGCCGGGTCGGGGGCGACCTCCGTCTGCTTGTACGCCTTGCCGGACCGCGCTCGCTTGCGGCCGGCCTCGACGTACGGCGCGAGCACCTTGCGGAGTTTCTCGGCGTTGGTTTCGTTCAGGTCGATCTCGTACGACTTGCCGTCGAGTCCGAAGGCGATCGTCTCCGCCGCTTCCGAGCCGTCGATGTCGTCAAAGAGAGTGACCACGACCTTTTGCGCCACGAATATCGGTCCCTTCGTGCGGCACGTCGTTACAGCTCAACGCCGTCGACGTGCCGAGTATCGGCTATTGCCAATTCATTTGTACAGTGCCCGGCAATGCAAAGTGAAGCCCGACTAAATCCGTCCGCGTGTCCGGGCGCAATAGGTGGTGACGGGCGGACTGTGGAACTTTCCCAGAACTTTTCGCGAGGGCGCGGCTTCGACACCCGATCGTGATGCGCCTCACGTACTTTCCTCCAACTCTACCCGCGTAGAAATTTTGTGCGGGTAGTCTGAAGGGACCTGCTCAGCACCACACACCGGGAGTGCCAGTGGCACGCGTCGTAGTCGACGTCATGCTCAAGCCGGAGATCCTCGACCCCCAGGGCCAGGCGGTCCAGCGTGCGCTGCCGCGCCTGGGATTCGAAGGGATCTCGGACGTACGTCAGGGAAAGCGTTTCGAACTGGAAGTTGACGGGCCGGTCGACGATGCCGCGCTCGCGCGGATCCGCGATCTTGCGGAATCCTTCCTCGCCAACACCGTGATCGAGGACTTCACGGTCCGTGTCGACGAAGTCGCGGAGGCGGCCAAGTGACCGCTCGTATTGGCGTCGTCACTTTCCCGGG
This sequence comes from Streptomyces sp. NPDC029151, assembly GCF_055564315.1. Classification (NCBI taxonomy): domain Bacteria; kingdom Bacillati; phylum Actinomycetota; class Actinomycetes; order Kitasatosporales; family Streptomycetaceae; genus Streptomyces; species Streptomyces sp. NPDC029151. Next base: position 59,418 of record NZ_JBVHWQ010000008.1, on the reverse strand, counting down.
CACGCTGGACGACCGGGACGCCCAGCGGGCGATCCGTCTCGCGGGCGCCGAGCCGGTCGCCCTGTGGCACAAGGACAAGGACCTCAAGCAGGTCGACGCGGTCGTCCTGCCCGGCGGTTTCTCCTACGGCGACTATCTGCGTGCCGGTGCCATCTCCCGGTTCTCCCCGGTGATGGAGTCCGTGATCGAGCAGGCGAAGGCCGGCCTGCCGGTCCTCGGTATCTGCAACGGTTTCCAGGTCCTCACCGAGGCCCACCTCCTGCCCGGCGCGATGCTCGGCAACGACCACCTCCACTTCATCTGCCGCGACCAGAAGCTGCGGGTGGAGAACGCGGAGACCTCCTGGACCGGCGACTACCGCGCCGGCCAGGAGATCCACATCCCGCTGAAGAACATGGACGGCCGGTACGTCGCCGACGCGTACACGCTGGACAAGCTGGAGGCGGAGGGCCGCGTCGTCTTCCGGTACCTGGACTTCAACCCGAACGGCTCGCTCAACGACATCGCCGGCATCACCAACGAGGCGGGCAACGTCGTCGGCCTGATGCCGCACCCCGAGCACGCCGTCGAGCCGCTGGTCGGTACGGGCCGTACCGACGGGCTCCCGTTCTTCACCTCGATCCTCAAGAAGCTGGTCAACGCATGAGCCGGACGCCTCTGGACACGGTCGAGCACGCGACCGCGACCCCCGACGTCGAGCTGCCCTGGGCCGAACTCGGTCTGAAGAAAGACGAGTACGAGCGGGTGGTGGAGATCCTCGGCCGCCGCCCCACCGGCGCCGAACTCGCCATGTACTCGGTCATGTGGTCCGAGCACTGCTCGTACAAGTCCTCCAAGGTCCACCTGCGCCAGTTCGGCGAGAAGGCGCCGCAGAGCGACGCCCTCCTCGTCGGCATCGGCGAGAACGCCGGTGTCGTGGACGTCGGCCAGGGCTACGCGGTCACCTTCAAGGTCGAGTCGCACAACCACCCGTCCTACGTCGAGCCCTACCAGGGCGCGGCCACGGGTGTCGGCGGCATCGTCCGCGACATCATCGCGATGGGCGCCCGGCCGGTGGCCGTGGTCGACCCCCTGCGCTTCGGCGCCGCCGACCACCCCGACACCAAGCGCGTCCTGCCGGGCGTCGTGGCGGGCATCGGCGGCTACGGCAACTGCCTGGGCCTGCCCAACATCGGCGGCGAGGTCGTCTTCGACGCCTGCTACCAGGGCAACCCGCTGGTCAACGCCGGTGCCATCGGTGTGATGCGGCACGAGGACATCCACCTCGCGAAGGCCTCCGGCGCGGGCAACAAGGTCATCCTCTACGGCGCCCGGACCGGCGGCGACGGCATCGGCGGCGCGTCGATCCTGGCGAGCGAGACCTTCGACGACGCCAAGCCGAGCAAGCGCCCGGCCGTCCAGGTCGGCGACCCCTTCCAGGAGAAGCTCCTCATCGAGTGCACCCTGGAGGCCTTCCGGGAGAAGCTGGTCGTCGGCATCCAGGACCTGGGCGCGGCGGGCCTGTCCTGCGCCACGTCCGAGCTGGCCTCCAACGGCTCCGGCGGCATGCGCGTGACGCTGGACGACGTCCCCCTGCGCGACTCGACGCTGTCTCCTGAGGAGATCCTCATGAGCGAGTCGCAGGAACGCATGTGCGCGGTCGTGGAGCCGGAGAAGGTCGACCGCTTCCTGGAGATCTGCGAGAAGTGGGACGTCATCGCCACCGTCATCGGTGAGGTCACCGACGGCGACCGGCTGGAGATCTTCTGGCACGGCGAGAAGATCGTGGACGTCGACCCGCGCACGGTCGCCCACGAGGGCCCGACCTACGAGCGCCCGTACGCCCGCCCCGACTGGCAGGACGCCCTCCAGGCCGACGACGCCGGCAAGCTGCCCCGCCCGGAGACGGGCGAGGAGCTGAAGGACCAGGTCCTGAAGCTGGTGGGCTCGCCGAACCAGGCGTCGAAGAGCTGGATCACCTCCCAGTACGACCACCTCGTGCAGGGCAACACCGTCCTCGCCCAGCCGGAGGACTCCGGCATGATCCGCGTGGACGAGAAGACCGGTCTCGGCGTCGCCATCGCGACGGACGGCAACGGCCGCTACGCCAAGCTGGACCCGTACACCGGCGCCCAGCTGGCCCTGGCCGAGGCCTACCGGAACGTCGCGGCCACCGGCGCCAAGCCGCTCGCCGTCTCCGACTGCCTGAACTTCGGCTCCCCGGAGGACCCGGCGGTGATGTGGCAGTTCGCGGAGGCCGTGCGCGGTCTGGCCGACGGCTGCCGGCAGCTCGGCACCCCGGTGACCGGCGGCAACGTCTCGCTCTACAACCAGACCGGCGAGGCCGCCATCCACCCGACCCCGGTGGTGGCCGTCCTCGGTGTCATCGACGACGTCGCCCGCCGCACCCCGGTCGCCTTCCAGGAGGAAGGGCAGCTGATCTACCTCCTCGGCGACACCCGGGAGGAGTTCGGCGGTTCGGCCTGGTCCCAGGTGATCCACGACCACCTGGGCGGTCTGCCCCCGGCGGTGGACCTGGAGCGGGAGCGTCTGCTCGCCGAGATCCTGATCTCCGCCTCCCGCGACGGCATGATCGACTCCGCGCACGACCTGTCCGACGGCGGTCTGGTCCAGGCGGTCGTGGAGTCGGCGCTGCTCGGCGGCAAGGGCGCCCGTCTGGTCGTACCGGACGGCCTGGACGCCTTCACCTTCCTGTTCTCCGAGTCGGCCGGCCGCGCCGTCGTCGCGGTGCCGCGCTCGGAGGAGGTCCGCTTCAACGACATGTGCGGCGCACGCGGCCTCCCGGCCACCCGCATCGGCGTCGTGGACGGCGACACGGTGGAGGTCCAGGGCGAGTTCACCCTCTCCCTGGAGGAGCTGCGCAGGACCCACGAGGAGACGATCCCGGCGCTGCTGGCGTAAGCGGTCGTCCCCCGTCGTACCCCCGAGAAGGCCCCGCCCGGACGCGCGTACCGGGCGGGGCCTTCCGCGTGCGAGGGCGCCCGGGCGGGACGGCGACCGGCTGAACCGCAACCGCCGTCGGGCATAGGGTCGCTGACATGCCACCGGCCAAGAAGCGCGTCCGCAGCTACGACCCCGCCAAGACCCGAGCCGCCGTCCTCGCCCAGCTCGGCCACGTCCGGCAGGCCGCCCACGGCCTCACCCCCGAGCAGTTCGCCCTGCCCACCCGGCTCGGCGACTGGACCGTACGGGACCTGACCGCGCACATCGGCATGGCGGTCACCGCCGTCCACTGGGCCCTGGAACTGCCCGCCCCGCCGAAGCCGACCCTCACCGTGGCCGAGTGGCCGCTCACCACCGCGCGGCGCGCCGCCGGCATCGACGCCTTCACCCGGGGTGTCACCGACGCCCACCCGGCCCCCGACGCCTACCTCGCCGACATCGACCGCAGCCTGCGCGCCCTGCTGGACGAGCACCCCGGCAGCCGGCTGCTGGACACCAGCGCGGGCGCCCTGCCGCTGGACGACTACCTCGTCACCCGCGCCGTCGAACTCGTCGTCCACACCGACGACCTGAACGCCGCGGTCCCCGGCCTCGACGTGCCGTACGACCGGCAGGCCCTGGCCACCACCACCCGGCTGCTCGCCGACGCCCTCGCGGTGAAGGCACCCGGCGGCTCCACCGAGGTGCGGGTGCCGCCGTACGCCGTCGTGCAGTGCGTCGAGGGACCCCGGCACACCCGCGGCACCCCGCCCAACGTCGTGGAGACCGACCCGCTCACCTGGATCCGGCTGGCCACCGGCCGCCTGGCCTGGCCGGACGCGCTGGCCGGGGCGAAGGTCAGCGCGAGCGGGGAGCGGGCGGACATCGGGGGGCTGCTGCCCGTCATGTCGTAGCCGCTGCCGGTCGTGGCGGGGCCGGAACCCGGGTCCGCCGGGGTGCGTCGAACCGGTATGAACCGGTACAAGCAGCGCGTGATCCTGGCGGTGGCCGTCGCCGTCCTCCCCCTCGCCCTGGCCTGTGGCGGCGACAAGGGGGACAGTGGGGCGGTGAGCGTCCGACAGCCGGTGACCGGGGTCTACTGGCGGGTCGACGGGATCACCGTCGGCGGTGCGACCCTGCACGCGCCCGCCACCGCCCGCCTGCGCATCGAGGACGGCCGGGCGGCCGGCAACCTGGGCTGCAACCGGTTCAGCGCCCGGGCCACCGTGCACGGCGACCGGATCACCGTCGGCGACCTGCGGACCACCAGGATGGCCTGCGGCGAGGAGCGCATGAGGTTCGAGCGCGCCCTCGCCCGCGTCCTCACCACCGGCACCCTCGTCGCCCGCACCGAGGCCGCCGGGCTGACGCTCACCGACGGCGACGGCGACCGCGTCCACCTCAGCCGCGACGCCCCCGAATGATGTGCGACACCTCACTCACGGACACGGCGAAGAGGTCCGTGACCGGCCCGTACCGGGCACCCGGCGCCGCCACCGTTTTCTGATCCACCGCTGTGACCTGCGTAAACGTAGAAACCACCAAGGTGATCGACACCGGTCGGATCGTGCGGGCGCACATCCCCAATTCGGACCAGTGCGCGACCTCGCCTACACTCGGTGGCGTGCCACGTGGTGACGGTCGACTCAATCACGATCTGCTTCCCGGCGAGAAGGGCCCCCAGGACGCTTGCGGCGTCTTCGGTGTCTGGGCTCCGGGTGAAGAGGTCGCAAAGCTCACGTACTTCGGGCTCTACGCCCTCCAGCACCGGGGTCAGGAATCCGCGGGAATCGCGGTCAGCAACGGCTCCCAGATCCTCGTCTTCAAGGACATGGGCCTGGTCTCCCAGGTCTTCGACGAGACCTCGCTCGGTTCGCTCCAGGGTCACATCGCGGTCGGACACGCCCGCTACTCGACCACCGGAGCCTCCGTGTGGGAGAACGCCCAGCCGACGTTCCGTGCCACCGCGCACGGCTCGATCGCGCTCGGCCACAACGGCAACCTGGTCAACACGGCGCAGCTCGCCGAGATGGTCGCCGCGCTCCCGAACGACAACAACAGCCGCTCCGCCCGGGTCGCGGCCACCAACGACACCGACCTGCTGACGGCCCTGCTGGCCGCCCAGGTCGACGAGGACGGCAAGCCGCTCACCATCGAGCAGGCGGCCCACCAGGTCCTCCCGAAGGTCCGGGGTGCCTTCTCCCTCGTCTTCATGGACGAGCACACCCTCTACGCCGGCCGTGACCCGCAGGGCATCCGCCCGCTCGTCCTCGGCCGCCTGGAGCGCGGCTGGGTGGTCGCCTCCGAGACCGCCGCCCTCGACATCACCGGCGCCAGCTTCGTCCGGGAGATCGAGCCCGGCGAGTTCATCGCCGTCGACGAGAACGGTCTGCGCAGCTCGCGATTCGCGGAAGCGAAGCCCAAGGGCTGTGTCTTCGAGTACGTGTACCTGGCCCGCCCGGACACCGACATCGCCGGCCGGAACGTGTACCTCTCCCGCGTGGAGATGGGCCGCCGGCTGGCCAAGGAAGCGCCCGTAGAGGCCGACCTGGTCATAGCGACCCCGGAGTCCGGCACCCCGGCCGCCATCGGTTACGCGGAGGCCTCCGGCATCCCGTTCGGCGCCGGCCTGGTGAAGAACGCCTACGTCGGCCGGACGTTCATCCAGCCCTCGCAGACCATCCGCCAGCTCGGCATCCGCCTGAAGCTGAACCCGCTGAAGGAAGTCATCCGGGGCAAGCGCCTGGTCGTCGTGGACGACTCGATCGTGCGCGGCAACACCCAGCGGGCCCTGGTCCGCATGCTCCGCGAGGCCGGCGCCGCCGAGGTCCACATCCGGATCTCCTCGCCGCCCGTGAAGTGGCCCTGCTTCTTCGGCATCGACTTCGCCACCCGCGCGGAACTGATCGCCAACGGCATGACCATCGAGGAGATCGGCACCAGCCTCGGCGCCGACTCGCTCGCCTACATCTCCCTCGACGGCATGATCGAGGCGACCACGATCGCCAAGCCGAACCTCTGCCGCGCCTGCTTCGACGGCGAGTACCCGATGGAGCTGCCGGACCCCGAGCTGCTCGGCAAGCAGCTCCTGGAGACCGAGCTGGCGGCCGGTCCGGCCGCGACCGCGGCGACCGACGCGATCCGCCGCCCGTAAGTTCTGCCGTACGACACGAAAGTTCTCACCCCATGTCTGAGACGACTGGTGCCAGCTACGCAGCCGCGGGCGTCGACATCGAAGCGGGAGACCGCGCCGTTGAACTGATGAAGGAGTGGGTGAAGAAGACCCAGCGCCCCGAGGTCCTCGGTGGCCTCGGCGGTTTCGCCGGGCTCTTCGACGCCTCCGCCCTCAAGCGCTACGAGCGCCCGCTGCTGGCCTCCGCCACCGACGGCGTCGGCACGAAGGTCGACATCGCGCGCCGGATGGGTGTCTACGACACCATCGGCCACGACCTGGTCGCCATGGTCATGGACGACATCGTGGTGTGCGGTGCCGAGCCGCTGTTCATGACCGACTACATCTGCGTCGGCAAGGTGCACCCCGAGCGCGTCGCCGCCATCGTCAAGGGGATCGCGGAAGGCTGTGTGCTGGCCGGATGCGCCCTGGTGGGCGGTGAGACGGCCGAACACCCCGGTCTGCTGGGCGAGGACGACTTCGACGTCGCCGGGGCCGGTACGGGCGTCGTGGAGGCCGACCGGCTGCTGGGCGCCGATCGCATCCGCACGGGTGACACCGTGATCGCCATGGCGTCCTCCGGGCTTCACTCCAACGGGTACTCCCTCGTCCGCCACGTCCTGCTGGACCGCGCCGGGATGGCCCTGGAGACGGAGGTCCCGGAGCTGGGCCGCACGCTCGGCGAGGAGCTGCTGGAGCCCACCAAGATCTACTCGCTGGACTGCCTCGCGCTGACCCGTACCGCCCGGGTGCACGCCTTCAGCCACATCACCGGTGGCGGTCTCGCCGCCAACCTGGCCCGGGTGATCCCGGACGGCCTGCACGCCGTGGTCGACCGGTCCACCTGGGCCCCGGGTGCGGTCTTCGACCTGGTCGGCAAGACCGGCAGCGTGGAGCGCCTGGAGCTGGAGAAGACCCTCAACATGGGCGTCGGCATGATCGCCATCGTCCCGGAGGAGTCGGCCGAGGTGGCGCTCGCGACCCTGGCCGACCGTGGGGTCGACGCGTGGGTCGCCGGCGAGATCACCGAGCGCGGCGAGAAGACGACCGGTGCCGAGCTGGTGGGCGACTACGCGAGCTGAGCCCTCGCGGACCCTGCGGACAGCACAGAAGCCGGTCGGTGGCAGTGCCACCGACCGGAACTGGTCAATGCAAGGTCAAGCGCCGCGACGGTGCTGCTGAGGACCGTCGTCCTCGTCCTCGTCGTCGTCCTCATAGAGGTCGGCGTAACGAGAGTACAGATCGTCGTCGTCATGCTCATCGTCCTCGAAGCGGTCGCCGTTCGGCGACTGGTTCGACGTCGATGCGCCCAGCTCCTCGGCCAGGCGTGAGAGGTCCGTCCCACCGCTGTTGTACTTCAGCTGGCGGGCGACCTTCGTCTGCTTGGCCTTGGCCCGGCCGCGCCCCATGGCTCGACCCCCTCAACGACGGGGCTCGACGGCCCCAGAGTCTGACACGCGTTCATGATCTGGAACGGACTCTCCATGGAGAGGCCGGTCCGTAGGGCTTCCACGGTACCTGAGCCCGCGCCCATACGGTACGTCGCCCGCAGCACGCGCGTCTGCCCAGGACCTTCGAGGCGCCCTGTCCTCGCTGGTCAGTGGCGATTTTAACCACTTATCGGGGAACGACCCGCCGGGGGAAGTGAGAGTTCTCTCGAAGTTCCCGCCGACGGGTACCGCTCACGTGTGCGATCGGCTCAGCGCGCGGTGCGGCCCGCGCGGGCGTCGGCCATCCGCTGCTCGGCGATCCGGTCGGCCGCGGCGGCCGGCGGAATGCCGTCTTCCTTCGCACGTGCGAATATGGCCAGCGTGGTGTCGAAGATCCGTGCCGCCTTCGCCTTGCAGCGGTCGAAGTCGAACCCGTGCAGCTCGTCGGCCACCTGGATGACCCCGCCCGCGTTCACCACGTAGTCCGGCGCGTAGAGGATCCCGCGGTCGGCGAGGTCCTTCTCCACACCCGGGTGGGCCAGCTGGTTGTTGGCCGCACCGCACACCACCTTCGCGGTGAGCACGGGCACGCTGTCGTCGTTCAGGGCGCCGCCGAGGGCGCAGGGGGCGTAGATGTCGAGCCCCTCGACCCGGATCAGCGCCTCGGTGTCGGCGACCGCGGTGACGCCCGCCGGGTACTGCTCCAGGATCCGCTGGACGGCGTCCGTGCGGACGTCCGTGACGACGACCTCGGCGCCCTCCTCGCGCAGGTGGCGCACCAGGTGGTGGCCGACCTTGCCGACGCCGGCGATGCCGACCTTGCGGCCGCGCAGCGAGGGGTCGCCCCACAGGGTCTGCGCGGAGGCGCGCATGCCCTGGTAGACACCGAAGGCGGTGAGCACGGAGGAGTCGCCGGCGCCGCCGTTCTCGGGGGAGCGGCCGGTGGTCCAGCGGCACTCGCGGGCCACGACGTCCATGTCGGCGACGTACGTGCCGACGTCGCACGCGGTCACGTAGCGGCCGCCGAGCGAGGCGACCATGCGGCCGTAGGCGAGGAGCAGTTCCTCGGTCTTGTCGCGCTCCGGGTCGCCGATGATCACGGCCTTGCCGCCGCCGTGGTCGAGGCCGGCCATGGCGTTCTTGTACGACATGCCGCGCGCGAGGTTCAGGGCGTCGGCGACGGCCTCGGCCTCGGTCGCGTACGGGTAGAAGCGCGTGCCGCCGAGGGCCGGGCCCAGGGCGGTGGAGTGGATGGCGATCACGGCCTTGAGGCCGCTGGCCCGGTCCTGGCAGAGCACGACCTGCTCATGGCCGCCCTGGTCCGAGTGGAACAGGGTGTGCAGGACATCAGCAGGCGCGCCGGTTACGTCGGTCACTGTGGTGACTCCTGTGTACATAGCGGCGAGTGGGGACGGTCCCCGTACGGGTGGCGGGGAGCCGTGGCATGAGCGTAGAGCCTCGGCCCACTCACCATCCGCGCAGTGTTCAGGATCACTCTCCCGAGCCCGCTCCGCACGCATGAGCGTGGCACGATTTGCAGTGGTTTCGTGCCCGGTCCGGCGGGGAGGGGAGCAGGCGTGCCGAAGGTGTCCTCCGTGGTCGTCCCCTATGCCGCCTACCTGCGCGTGTACGAGCCGCTGGGCGCCTTCCCCGAGCCGGAGCGCAGCCACTGGGCGCGCTACGCCCACCGCCCCGACCGCCCCTCGTACCAGGACGAACTGCGCCGCTCCCTGGCCGACTTGCTGCCCACCCCGCCGGTCGCCGTGCCGGTGCACGAGAGCGGCGACGCCTTCGTGCTGGAGGTCGACGGGGTGGTCTGCGTGTGCCCCTGGCGGACCCGGCTGCGCGGCTGGCAGGCCCTGGAGGAGCTGGCCGGGGAGCTGCCGCCGCCGGTGCTGGACGCGGTGCTGCCGCCGGTGGTGCGCCGCCAGGCCGCCCAGGACTACGAGCGCTGGCTCGCCCGCAACCCCGACGCCCGCCCCTGGATCCGCACGGCGACCTGGCAGGTGCCGCTGAACTGGTTCGTGCTGGTCTCGGACGAGGAGCGGCGGTACGACGAGGGGACCGCCGAGGTGCCCCCGGTGCTGCGCTACCGCACGCCGATGGTGCAGGCCCGGCGCCGGGTGGCGCGGGCGCTGCGCACGCTGCGGGACACCGTCGAGGAGGGGCCGCTGGTCGACGGCGTGGTGGACCTCGGCCGCTGGCTGGAGGAGTTCCACCCGCGCGCGCTGGTGGAGCTGGACTACGGCGGTCTGGTGCACGTCCTGCCGGCGGGCGAGCTGGAGGGCGACCACTCGGCGGCGGACGTGGCGGCCGGCATCGCGGCGCTGCGGCGGGGGGACGGGGCGGCCGCCGGGGAGGCGTACGGACGGCTGGTGGAGCGGTGGCGCGCGGTGCGGGACAGACGTTCGGCGAACTGAGTGACGTACGTCACGGTCAAAAACGCCCCGAACGACGTACGTTCTACTCGCTGCACCACCTGACGGGATGTTGATCCCGATCTGGACTTTTGTCTCAAGGGTGATGGATGGCACTTACCCGGCCCTTGCGCCTCTTGCCATCCCTCGTGCCAAAATAGGACAAGGAGTCCGGGGAGGACTCTGTCCGTCCAACTGTGCTCCATCATGGGCGGATTCTCAGCATTGCACGCTTTGGGGGGTCTGGTGACTCCTGATCGCCCCTGTGACTGATCGTCACAGTGGCGTGACTGTCCGCTATGGCATGGTCCATCGGCTTCCGTCGCTGATGAACACCTGGGAGGGCAATTCCATCGGTTTGGCCGACGGGGCTGGACAGATGGTGTAGTTGTAGTGCCGAGGACAAGCCGTTCGTCCTATAACCGACTCGACTCGCGTCCGCCATTTCGGGCAACGCGGGTCAAGGTGCAGAATTTAGAGGAAAGAACCGAGAAGGTTCGGTTCTCCCGAGGAGGCCGCTCATGACCGCTCGCACCCCTGATGCCGAGCCGCTGCTGACCCCGGCTGAGGTCGCCACCATGTTCCGCGTCGACCCGAAGACGGTCACGCGGTGGGCGAAGGCCGGCAAGCTCACGTCCATCCGCACGCTCGGCGGGCACCGCCGCTACCGCGAGGCCGAGGTCCGCGCTCTGCTCGCGGGCATCCCGCAGCAGCGCAGCGAGGCCTGAACAACTCCATAACCGGGCAAGGCGGTCGATCCCCCAATCGGCCGAGGCGCTCGGAACGCTAGCTCCAAGCGACGCGGGACCTGCCCCAACAGGCCCCTCGCCCAGGCCGAAGAGAACGTCATAGGCAAGCGACACAGGGTGCGTCGTCGATCGCGCTGGACTCCGCCGGGTCCAGCGCGATCTTTTTTGTGCGCCGCCTTGTCGGAGTCTGGGGAGGCCTGTCGGAACGGCTGTGAGCGAGCCGTGGGAGCGGTGCAATTGCACATATTAAATTGACCCGTTGTAGGGCGGCGGTAAGTACCGTGGTTTCAAAAACTCATGCGGTGACTCCCGTCACACGCCCCGACGCTTGTTGCCAGTGGCCGGTGTGGGCTAGGCAGTTGGGGCGACGGAGTCGCGTGCGGCGTCCTGGCGGCCGCTCTCCTCGCCGCCCTCCCGCTCGCCCTCCTGGTCCTGCGGGCCGGCGTCCATCGCCAGCCGCAGCAGGCGGTGGCAGATGGGACAGTGGCGGGTGAGATGCCCGTAGGACGAGGCGGCCGACAGATGCGCCCTCAGGAGCGCTCGCGTCTCGTGCCTGACCGACGCTGTCATACGCCACCTCCAGGGTCCCCACAGGAGGAACGAGCCCTGTTCCCTGGGTACCGAGGGAATGTGACGCCGTCAAGGCCGCGCGGCGCTCGGCGGGTTCGGCGGGGCTGCCGGGCGCCGGTACCGCGGCGGCTCCCCGGGGGCCGCGTCCCCGGCTCCCACCGGCTCTTCCGGGCGTCGTCGTCGGACACCGGACGGGCTGCTTCGGGACGCACTGCGGTTGATACGGCTCAGGCCGCGGGTGCGGGTTCTGCTCTCAGCCGCGGGCGGTGGGCGTGTGGCCCGGGGCGCCGCCGCTGCTGATGGATGCGGGCCTACGGCCTCCGCTTTCGCCCCGCGGCGGGGTGGGGGTACGACTGAGGCCCGTCATCCTTGACGGATGCGGGCCTCATTCCTGATGCGGTCCTGACGGGATTTGAACCCGCGGCCTCCACCTTGACAGGGTGGCGAGCACTCCAAACTGCTCCACAGGACCAGGTTTCGCGGCGCTTGTTCTGCGTTGCGCTGCGAGATGAGACTTTACATCAGGCGCGGGGTCTGGTCGAACTCACCCTGTGTGCGGGGACGGTCACGGGACCGCCGCGTCGATCGCCTTCACGATGCGCTTGTCCGAGACCGGGTACGCCGTGCCCAGCGCGTGGGCGAAGTAGCTGACCCGGAGTTCCTCGATCATCCAGCGGATGTCCAGGACCTGCTGCGGCACCGGCCGGCCCTGCGGGAGCTGTTCCAGGAGCCAGGCGTACTCGTCCTGCATCTCGTGGACCTTCTCCATGCGCGTCGTGTCCCGCTGGACGTTCGTCGGCATCTGCTGCAGACGGCGGTCCGCGGCCACCAGGTAGCGCATGAGGTCGGGCAGCCGCCGTATGCCCGCCCACGTCACGAAACCGGGCTTCACGAGGGCGTCCAGCTGCTTGCGGACGTCCGTGAGGTTCGCGAGCAGCGCGGGGCTGCCGACGGCCTTCAGACGGCGTTCACAGGCCTGCCAGGCCGCGAGGACCTGCTGCACCTGGGCGACGGTTCGGACCGTGGTGTCCACGATCTCCGCGCGCACCTTGTCGTACAGCTTCCGGTACGACTCCTCGTCCCACACCGGCCCGCCGAAGTCCGCGATGAGCTTGTCCGCCGCGGCCATCGCGCAGTCGTCGAACAGCGCCTGGATCGAGCCGTGCGGATTGGCGGAGAGGGCGAGCTTCTGGGCGTTCGTCAGCTTTTCGGACGCGAACTTCGCCGGGTTCACCGGGATGTTCCGGAGGATCAGGCGGCGCGTGCCCTTCCACATGGCCTCCGCCTGCTCCGCCTCCGTGTCGAAGAGGCGGACCGAGACCGTGTCGCCGTCGTCCACCAGCGCCGGGTACGCCTTGACCGGCTGGCCGGCCCGGCGCGTCTCGAAGACCCGGGTGAGCGAGCCGATCGTCCAGTCCGTCAGGCCCTTGCGCTCCAGGGACTCCCCGCCCTCGCGGGAGGCGGTCGCCGCGGCGGCCTGGGAGAGCGCTTTGCGCGCCTTCGGCCTCAGGCGCAGCTTCAGTGCCTCCAGGTCCTTGTCCTCGGCCAGCTTCCGGCGCCGCTCGTCGACGATCCGGAACGTGATCCTGAGGTGGTCGGGGACCTTGGCCCAGTCGAAGTCCTCCGCCTCGAACGGCACGCCGACCATCCGCTTCAGCTCGCGGGCCATCGTGACGGTCAGGGGTTCCTGCAGAGGCACCGCCTTCTCCAGGAACGCCTTCGCGTAGTTCGGCGCCGGTACGTAGTGGCGGCGGACCGGCTTCGGCAGGGAGCGGATCAGCTCCGTCACCACCTCCTCGCGCAGGCCCGGGATCTGCCAGTCGAAGCCCTCGTCCGTGACCTGGTTGAGGACGTGGAGCGGGATGTGGACCGTCACACCGTCGGCGTCCGCGCCCGGCTCGAACTGGTACGTCACCCGGAACTTGAGCTGCCCCTGCCGCCAGCTGTCGGGATAGTCGGCCTTGGTGACCGCCTCCGCCGACTCCCGGATGAGCATCTCCCGCTCGAAGTCCAGGAAGTCCGGCTGCTCCTGCCGCTTCCGCTTCCACCAGGAGTCGAAGTGGGCGCCGGAGACGACGTGTTCGGGCACCCGCTGGTCGTAGAAGTCGAAGAGCGTGTCGTCGTCGACCACGATGTCCCGTCGCCGGGCGCGGTGTTCGAGCTCCTCGACCTCGCTGAGCAGTTTGCGGTTGTCGGCGAAGAACTTGTGGTGCGTGCGCCAGTCGCCCTCCACCAGCGCGTTGCGGATGAACAGCTCGCGACTCGTCTCCGGGTCGATCCGGCCGTAGTTCACCTTCCGCTGGGCGACGATCGGGACGCCGTACAGCGTGACCTTCTCGTACGCCATCACGGCCGCCTGGTCCTTCTCCCAGTGCGGTTCGCTGTACGTCCGCTTGAGCAGGTGCCCGGCCAGCGGCTCGACCCATTCCGGCTCGATCTTCGCGTTGACCCGCGCCCAGAGGCGGCTGGTCTCCACCAGCTCCGCCGACATCACGAACTTCGGCTGCTTCCGGAACAGCGCCGAACCCGGGAAGATCGCGAACTTGGCGTTGCGGGCGCCCAGGTACTCGTTCTTGTTGCCGTCCTTGACGTCCTTCATCCCGACGTGGGAGAGCAGGCCCGCGAGGAGGGAGACGTGGACGCGGTCGGCGGGGGCGTCGTCCTCGGCGAGGTGGATGCCCATCTGCTTGGCGACCGTGCGCAGCTGGGTGTAGATGTCCTGCCACTCGCGGATGCGCAGGAAGTTCAGGTACTCCTGTTTGCACATCCGGCGGAAGGACGACGAGCCGCGCTCCTTCTGCTGTTCGCGGATGTAACGCCACAGGTTGAGGTAGGCGAGGAAGTCGCTGCTCTCGTCCTTGAAGCGGGCGTGCTGCTGGTCGGCCTGCGCCTGCTTCTCGGCGGGGCGCTCACGCGGGTCCTGGATGGAGAGCGCGGCGGCGATGACCATGACCTCGCGGACGCAGCCGTTCCGGTCGGCCTCCAGGACCATCCGGGCCAGCCGGGGGTCGACGGGCAGCTGGGCGAGCTTGCGTCCGGTGTCGGTGAGGCGCTTGCGCGGGTCCTTCTGGTCCGGGTCCAGCGCGCCCAGCTCCTGGAGGAGCTGCACGCCGTCGCGGATGTTGCGGTGGTCCGGCGGGTCGATGAAGGGGAACTTCTCGATCTCGCCGAGGCCGGCCGCGGTCATCTGCAGGATGACGGACGCCAGGTTCGTACGGAGGATCTCCGCGTCCGTGAACTCCGGGCGGGCGAGGAAGTCCTCCTCGGAGTACAGGCGGATGCAGATGCCGTCGGACGTACGGCCGCAGCGGCCCTTGCGCTGGTTGGCGCTGGCCTGCGAGACCGGCTCGATCGGCAGCCGCTGCACCTTCGTGCGGTGGCTGTAGCGGCTGATGCGGGCGAAGCCGGGGTCGATGACGTACTTGATGCCCGGGACGGTCAGCGAGGTCTCGGCGACGTTGGTCGCCAGAACGATCCTGCGCCCGGTGTGCGGCTGGAAGACGCGGTGCTGCTCGGCGTGCGACAGCCGGGCGTAGAGGGGGAGCACCTCCGTGGAGCGGTACTTCTTCTTCTCCAGGGCGTCCGCGGTGTCCCGGATCTCCCGCTCGCCGGAGAGGAAGACGAGGATGTCGCCGGGACCCTCGGCCTGGAGTTCCTCCACGGCGTCGCAGATGGCGGTGATCTGGTCCCGGTCCGCGTCCTCGGAGTCCTCCTCCAGCAGGGGGCGGTAACGGACCTCCACCGGGTACGTCCGCCCGCTGACCTCGATGATCGGGGCGTCGCCGAAGTGCCGGGAGAAGCGCTCGGGGTCGATGGTCGCCGAGGTGATGACGACCTTCAGGTCCGGGCGCCTGGGCAGCAGCTGGGCGAGGTAGCCCAGCAGGAAGTCGATGTTGAGGGACCGCTCGTGGGCCTCGTCGATGATGATCGTGTCGTAGGCGCGCAGCTCGCGGTCGGTCTGGATCTCGGCGAGCAGGATGCCGTCCGTCATCAGCTTGATGAAGGTGCCGTCCGGGTTCACCTGGTCGGTGAAGCGGACCTTCCAGCCGACGGACTCGCCGAGGGGCGTGCGCAGCTCCTCCGCGACCCGCTCGGCGACGGTCCGGGCGGCGATCCGGCGCGGCTGCGTGTGCCCGATCATGCCGCGCACGCCGCGGCCCAGCTCCAGGCAGATCTTCGGGATCTGCGTGGTCTTGCCGGAACCGGTCTCACCGGCCACGATGACGACCTGGTGATCGCGGATGGCGGCCGCGATCGCGTCCTTCTTCTGGCTGACCGGCAGCTGCTCGGGGTAGGTGACGGCCGGCACGCGGGAGCGGCGCTCGGCCATCCGGGCCTCGGCCCTGCCGATCTCGCCGTCGATCTCGGCGAGGACGGCGGCGCGGGCCTCCGGCTTACGGATCTTGCGCGCGCCCTCCAGCCGCCGGCCGAGCCGGTGCGCGTCGCGCAGCGACAGCTCGGACAGACGGGGGGCGAGGGTGCCGGGGGCGGGGGCGGGATGCGTAGACATACGCGATCCAGGATCTCACCTCGGCGGAAATTCACGCGAGCCATTTGACCCGGGGCGAGATGTCGCATGATGACCTAGCGTGGTCGCTATGCCCGATTCGCCGCACGGAGAGCACGGTCGCCCCCCGACCCGCGCGGAACGCTGGACGGCGTTCCGGGAGTCTCCTTTCCTGCCCGCCACGGTCCTCCTGGTCATCCTCGCGGCCGCGGCCGGACTCTTCGCCGGGTCGTACACGTACGCCATGGCCAATCCGGCCCCGCGCAGCATCCCGGCGGCGGTGACCGGCGCCCACGACCGGCCGGAGGCCCGGCGGTTCATCGACGGCATGGAACAGGTCCTGCACGCCACCGTGAAACTGCGCCCGTACGACGACCGGCGGGACGCGGCGCGGGCGGTGGACGAGCAGCGGGTGTTCGCGGTGCTCGACGCGCCCGCCGACGGGCGGACGGTCACCCTGGGGGTGTCCGGGGCGTCCGGGGCGACCGTCGCCCAGCTGCTCGGCGAGGCGGCGGTGAAGGCCGGCAGGGCCACCGGGACCACCGTGGTGGTCCACGACCTCAAGCCGCTGCAGAAGGGCGACCCCAGAGGCCTGGCGATCTTCTACATCTCCCTCGCCGCCGTGATCGTCGGCTTCGTCGGCGCGATCCAGCTCAGCGTGCACGCGTCGGGGCTGAACCCCCTGGAGCGGATCGCCTTCACCGTGGCCTACGCCGTGCTCGGCGGGTTCACCATCGCCGCGGTGGTGGACTGGCTGCTGGGCGCGCTGCGGCTGCCGTTCGTGGAGTCGTGGGCGATCCTCGCCTTCACCATGTTCACGACGGGCATGGTGTTCACGATGTTCAACACCCTGGTCGGGCGCTGGGCGATGCTGCCGACCTGGGGACTGATGGTGCTGCTGGGCAACCCCTCGTCCGGCGGTGCCGTCTCCTGGCCGCTGCTGCCGTCGCCGCTGGGCACGATCGGCCGCTGGCTGCCGCCCGGCGCCTCGGTGAACGCCCAGCACACCGCGGTGTACTTCCGCGGCCACCAGCACGCCTTCCCGTTCCTGGTGCTGGCCGGCTGGGCGGTCGTGTCCTGCGCCGTCTTCCTGATCTGGCGCCACCGCCATCCCGGCGGCAGACCGACCGGCGCGGCGCACGCCGCCTAGGGCCGGCGGAACCCGCGGGGCCCGGCTAGGGGACGCGCTGGGCCGGCGGGGCGGCCGGTTCGGGGTGCCTGCGGGACGGGCCGGTCCCCAGCGCGATCGACCGCGCGGTGTTGGAGACGGCCTTGATGCCCAGGTAGGCCGTGGTCACGCTGCTGACGGCGGTGAACGCGGCGGTGAGGATGCCGACGATCACCGCCTTGTCGCCGTCGAGCCGCCACACGCCGAAGGCGGCGACCGCGGCGATCGCGAGATTGCTGGTGACGACCGCGAGCAGGCCGTACCGGGCCCGGGTCTTCTCCAGCTCGGTGTCCCCGACGGCCCTGGTCTCGTCCCGGCTCATGTCTCCCCCACCCCCCGCGCACCACACGCGGCCGGCCCGAACCTAGCGCCGGCCGCGCGTGGTGCCAAGGCGTCACCGCACGTCGACGTAGTCCTCCGCGCCGTCGCCCACGAAGTGCTTGCTGTCGGGGTACAGGAAGACCGGCACCCAGGTGCCGTCCTGCCGGGCCGTGAAGCCCTTGCTGAAGGACCCGCTGCTCCTCGTCGTGACCGTGGACATCAGGTACCAGCTCTTGGCGCCCTTGGGACGGAAGAGGATCTGGACCTTCTTGCCGCCGTACGCCTTCCAGGTACCGGAGCCGACCGCGCGCTCCTGGAGGACGCCCCTGACGGTGATGGTCCGGCCCTTGGTCACCGGCTCCGGCGAGGCGTTGGCGTCCTTGATCCGGGTGAGGGCGCGGTTGCGGCGCAGGCTGGTGCTGGTGGTGCCCTTGATGTCCTTGGTGGTGGAGCCGGCGTACCGGAGCCGCCAGTAGCCGTCCGTGTAGCCGGGCACCTTGTCGGCGGTGAACTGGGAGCCGAAGCCGGCCTTCACGGTCTTCTCCGTCGTCCAGTTCGTCTTGCCGTTCGGCGAGTACTGGATGTCGACGCTCGCCTGGTCGTTGACGTCACGGCCGATCAGGTCGAGCGTGCCGGTGACCTTCAGCTGCGCGTACTTGTCCAGCGAGGCGGTGAAGGCGGAGAACCTCGTCGTCGCCGTGACCGCCGCGGTGACGTCCGCCGTGCTGTGCTGGGCGAAGGGCGTGTACGACGTGAAGGCGATCTCGTAGACGCTCTTGCTGCCGTACGGGGCCCGTACGAAGGAGAAGCGGCCGTTCGCGTCGGTCGTGGCGTCGACCGGGCTGCAGGTGCTGCACTCCTTGTAGTCCATCTCCAGCGGGATGCCGGCAAGCGGCTTCCACTCCTCGCCGAACTGGTACTGGAGCGTGCCGGTCACCTTGATCTTCTCGCCGGCCGTGACGTGGAAGCTGCTCTGGTCGAGGACCATCCGGGTCGGCGCGGCCTTCGGCCGGACGTCGATCCAGGAGCTGGCGGCGTAACCGAGGCCGCCGTTGTAGTCGGCGAAGACCCAGCCCGACTGGGCCATCTCGTGGGGGACGGCGAAGTGACCGGCCTCGTCGGTGACGGCGGTCCCCTTCCCGCCGCCCCCGTCGAACGTGAGGTTCACGGAGGCACCGGGCAACGGCTCGGTCTCCCGGGTGCCGGGATCGCGGACGACCATGTCACCGACGGCCGTGATCGTCCGGTGCTCGATGTCCGGCTCGGCCGGCGTGACGGCGAAGCCGCTGAAGACGGGCTGCTTCTGGTAGTGCAGCGTGCCCGCGTCCTGCCGGACGGTGGTCTCGCCGGAACCGTCCGTGGCCTCGATGTCGACGGTGTAGTCGCCGAGGGTGTCCAGGTGGATCGGCTGGGACGCCCAGACGGCGTCCCACGAGCTGGACTCGTACCGCTTCGTGAAGTCGGTGACCGTGGCCACCGGGGTGTCGGTCGCGCTGCTTCCGACCGGGCGGAGCGTGGCGACGAGCTTGCTGACCTCGCCGCTGAAGTTGAGGCGCACGTCGAGGACCGACCAGTCGGCCTGGTCGCTGTAGGCGCTCGTCACAGTGGGTCCCGCGGCATGCGCGGTGCCGGGCAGGGCGAGCGAGGCGACCAGCACGGCGCCTGCCGTCACCAACCCTCTGGAGATCTGTCTCAAGTACCCCCCTCAGGGTCTTCCAGGAGTCGTCCTGGAGTCGTCCAGGACGACGCGAACCCCCGCCTCCTCTTGAGCGGGAGCGGGGGTTCTCGCCAAAGTGGCCTGATCGTACTGGCCGGGGGTGGTCCGGACCAGAGCTGGGGGCCGTTGCCTGGTGCCCCGTCCCATGGCGGCCGGCCCCTAGTCGAGGAGGGCGGCGATCTGCTCCGGCGACCAGTGGTCCGTCGCGCCGGGGCAGGCCGCGACGTAGGAGGAGATCGCCTCCCTGTCCCACGCCCCGGCGGAGAGCAGGCCCGTGGCGAGGAAGCGGACGTACGCGGCGGAGGGGGCGACCCACGGCACGTCGTGCATGCCCCACGGCGCTGTGAAGGTCAGCACCGGCAGGCCGTCGATCCGGCCCGGGCAGACGAGCGTCTCGTAGCGGCCCTCGCCCAGGACGGCGCGCCCCCGGCTGAGGACGCCGGCGAGGTCCAGGTCCCTGCCCGGCGTCCGGTACATCTCCTGGGCGGCGATGTCGGCGAACTGCTCGGTGGTCACCAGGTGCGCCCTGGCCAGCACGCGCCCGTCCACCTCCGGGTCGTAGAAGGCACGTCCGCCTCCCCACGCCCGGGACTCGGTGGCGAAGTACATCGCGCCGGTCAGCTCCACCGGGATCGACCGGACCGGCATGGCCGGGTTGCGGCAGCCCGGGTAGGCGATGGCCGCGCCGGGCGGGCGGCCGCCCTGGAGGTAGGCCGCGAGCCGGTCCAGGTGGGTGTTGGAGCCGTAGGAGGTGTACCAGACCCGCTCGGGGTGCCTGTCGAGCGGCAGAGCCGGGTCGATGCTCGGTAAGGCCTTCACCTGGGGCTGCTCCGTCGGCGTACCGGGGGCGGGTCGGGGGGCGAGGACGAGGGCGGGTATGAAAGAGGCCCTCTCCACGATCGTGGAGAGGGCCTCTGCCCTGGTCAGGGCGGCTGTGGCTGGGGCCGGGGTCGAACCGGCGACCTTCCGCTTTTCAGGCGGACGCTCGTACCAACTGAGCTACCCAGCCACGGTGTTTCACGTGAAACACCAGCGGTCCTGACGGGATTTGAACCCGCGGCCTCCACCTTGACAGGGTGGCGAGCACTCCAAACTGCTCCACAGGACCAAGCGTGTGTGCAACAGTGTCGCACACGGTAATGCGTGCCCCCAACGGGATTCGAACCCGTGCTACCGCCTTGAAAGGGCGGCGTCCTAGGCCGCTAGACGATGAGGGCTATCGGCCCGCCTGGGCGCTTCTCAGCGCGTCGGGGACGTGAGAAGCATATGGGATGGCGAGGGGTATCGCCAAAACGGTTTACGGCGAGGTGGCGGAAGCGGGCGGCGAGGTGGCGGGCGGTGCCGGCGAAGGGGAGTGCGGGGCCCCGGTGCCACCGGGCCGGTTCTCGTCCGCCAGATGGCGGCTGACCTCGGCCGTCGACAGCCCCAGACCCCCGAGCTGGATCGCGTCCCAGGCCTGCAGCCGGCGGCTGTCCCGGTCGAAGTAGAGGATCGAGGCCTCGATCGGCGCGGGGTACTTGCGCTCGACGGCGCGCAGCCCGCTGCCACCGGTCGACCCCTCCATGCGCAGCCGGGTGCCGTACGGCAGCAGCTCGGTTCCCTCGTGGTGCAGGTGCCCGCAGAGCACCAGCGGCACGGTGCCGTCGGTCTCCCGGGCGGCGGACGGCTCGTGCGCGACCGCCACGTCCACCGGGGTGCCGGCCGTCCGCTGGTCGCGCAGGGCGCTGGCCAGCCGGTCGCCCGCCAGCCGCTCGGCCGCGTCACCGCCGGTCGCCACCGAGCGGTCGGGGGTGAACTGCGGATCACCCGTGCCCGCGAACCGCAGCCCGGCCACCGTCTCCGCCCGGCCCTCGTCCAGGACGTGCACGTTCTTCATGCGCTCCAGGTAGCGCTGGGTGGTCCGTGAGTCGTGGTTGCCGCGCACCCAGACGTACGGCACGCCCAGGTCCCGGACCGGGTCCAGGAAGCCGTTCTCCGCCGCCGTGCCGTGGTCCATCGTGTCGCCGGAGTCGACGACCACGTCCACCTTGTACTGGTCCACCAGCGAGCCGATGATCTTCCAGCTCGCCGGGTTGAGGTGGATGTCCGACACGTGCAGGACCCGGATGGTGGAGGGGTCCGGCCGGTAGGCGGGCAGGGTGGACGTGACGTCGTAGAGCTTCGTCACGTTCGTCACCAGGCGCGCCAACTCGTTCTGGTAGACATCGAATTCGGTGACGATGCTGCGCGCGTTGCCCACCACCGACGGTGCCGAGCTGAGCAGCCCGGAGAACCTCGGCTCCAGGACGGACTTCGGGTTCCAGGTGGCGTACGCCGACGCGCCCGAGGCGGCCAGCAGGGCCAGGGCCAGTCCGCCGGCCGCGAGGGCCCGGCGCGGGCGGCGGTAGACGGCGAGGCCGAGGGCGGTGGCCCCGGAGACCACGGCGACACAGGAGCGCACGGCCAGGTCCAGCGTGCCGTGCTCGACGTCCCGGGCGACCTCGTCCTGCAGTCCCGAGATCCGCTCGGGGTGGTCGACCAGGGCCTGGGAACGCTCCGGGTCGAGCTGGTCGACGTTCACGTCCAGGCGGACCGGTGCCACATGGCTGTCCAGGCTGAGTGCGCCCAGCGGGGAAATGTTGATCTTCGTGCCGCCGGTCACGGAGGGGCGCAGCGCCATCGTCGTGTCCATCGGGCCGACCGGGGCCCGGACGTTGCCGACGATCAGCAGACCCAGCCACGCGCCCACCAGGACGACCGCGGTGAGGCCGAGGGCGCGCAGCCACGGTCGGGGGCGGGCGGCCGGTTCGAGGGCGGGGAGCGGGCGGGTGCGGTGCGGTGTTCGGTTCCTCATGTGGTTCAGGGCATGGTTCAGGGCTGCGAGGGGGACGCGGGCCATTGGGGCCGTATGCCCAGGTGCCGTGGTGGATATGCGGCACCGTTACCGGACAATGGCCGTGTGCTGGAGATGACGCGCGAGGAGTTCGAGGAACTGGTCGCCGAGGCGCTGGACCGGATCCCGCCGGAGCTGACGCGGCTCATGGACAACGTGGCCGTGTTCGTGGAGGACGAGCCGCCCGCCGACGACCCCGAGCTGCTCGGGCTCTACGAGGGGACGCCGCTCACCGACCGGGGCGAGTGGTACGCCGGTGTCCTGCCCGACCGGATCACCATCTACCGCGGGCCCACGCTCAGGATGTGCGAGAGCCGCGAGGACGTCGTCGCGGAGACCGAGGTGACCGTGGTGCACGAGGTCGCCCACCACTTCGGCATCGACGACGCCCGGCTGCACGCGCTCGGGTACGGGTGAGGGGCGCGGTCGGTGGCGGCCGGGACGCGGTTCGTGGAGGGCCGGGGCCGCGGTCGGCGGGGGTCCGCGGGGGTGTGACCGCAGGCGGTGCGGGCGCGTGATCGTGACCGGGTGCGCGCGCTTCGGCGGGGAGGGCGTGACGGTCGCCGGGTGTGCGCGCTTCGGCCGTGGCGGGGGAGCGGGCACCGGGGCCGGGTGTGCGGCTGGTGCCGGGGGAGCGTGTGGTCGTAGGTGAGCGTGCGGCCGGTGCCGGGGGAGCATGTGGTCGTGGGTGAGCGTGCGGCCGGTGCCGGGAGCGCGTGACCGCGTGGCCGGGCGCTGATGCGCGCCGGGCGCGTGTCCTCCTGCGGGCGGCGGGAGTTGGGGTGGTGGACCCCTTTCCTTGTCCCCGGAGGTGGCCACCGTGCGCCCCTTGTACGTACCCGTCCGTCTCGCCGCCGCGGCCCTGGCCGTCACCGCCGCCGCCGGCTGCGTGAACGTGGGCGACGACGCGGGCCCGGCCCGGCCCTCCCACTCGGCGGACGGACGGCACGGCGGTGCCGCACCCGACGGCGGCCCGGGAGGCGGCGGGGGCGGCGGGCTCCTGCCCGGCGGCCGGGCGGGGGACGGCAAGCACGGGCACGGCGGCAAGGCGAAGCACGGCGAGTCGGCCTCGGCCTCGGCCACGCCCTCCGGCGCGGCCGGCACGTCGGCGCCGCCGGCGAAACCCGGGGAGCCCCGCAGGCCCGGCAGGACGCCCGGCCCCGGCGACCCGGTGCCGACCAACGCCCCGCCGACCCCGCCGGCGACCTCCGCCCCGCCCGAACCCCCCGAGCCCACCCCGCCTCCGGTGACCTCGGAGCCACCGTCGGCCGAACCGTCCTCGTCGGCCCACGAGGAGACCCAGCCGCAGCTCGTCCAGCGGGAACCGGCGCCCCGGGCCGGGGTGCCGGCCTAGGACGTGACCAGCGTCTCCCCGGGCCGGTTTGCCTTCGGGGGTGAGGGGTGCGTATGGTGGTAGATCGTTTGATCCCATTTGCCCGGCGCCATCGCAGAGAGCGCCGTGTGGCGCGTACTCTCCTTTGCCGTGGCGGACCGCATTGAGGCGGTCGTGAGCGAAACACGGAGTTGACGGGCGCGTGCCGAAGAGACTCCGGAAGGTTTCCCATTCGCATGTCCGTGTCCAGTGCTGACCAGATCGTCGTGTCCGAGAACGAGATCGACAACTCGATCGAGAACTCGGTCGAGAACGAGATCGACAACGAACTCGTCGACGTGACGACCGAGGTCACCGAGGCCCCCGAGGCCGCTGACACCACCCCCCAGTCCCCCCAGATCACCTTCGCCGACCTCGGCCTCCCCGAGGGCATCGTGCGCAAGCTCGCGCAGAACGGCGTGACGACCCCCTTCCCGATCCAGGCCGCGACCATCCCGGACGCCCTGGCCGGCAAGGACATCCTCGGCCGTGGCCGCACCGGCTCCGGCAAGACCCTCTCCTTCGGCCTGCCGACCCTGGCCCAGCTGGCCGGCGGCCGGACGCAGAAGCACAAGCCCCGCGCGGTCATCCTCACCCCGACCCGCGAGCTCGCCATGCAGGTCGCCGACGCCCTCCAGCCGTACGGCGACGTCCTCGGCCTGAAGATGAAGGTCGTCTGCGGCGGCACCTCCATGGGCAACCAGATCTACGCCCTGGAGCGCGGCGTCGACATCCTCGTCGCCACCCCGGGCCGCCTGCGCGACATCATCAACCGCGGCGCCTGCTCCCTGGAGGACGTGCAGATCGCCGTCCTGGACGAGGCCGACCAGATGTCCGACCTGGGCTTCCTGCCCGAGGTCACCGAGCTGCTCGACCAGGTGCCGGCCGGCGGCCAGCGCATGCTCTTCTCCGCCACGATGGAGAACGAGATCAAGACCCTGGTCGACCGCTACCTGAACGAGCCGGTCCTGCACGAGGTGGACGCGGCCCAGGGCGCGGTGACGACCATGTCGCACCACATCCTCATCGTGAAGCCGAAGGACAAGGCGCCGGTCACCGCCGCGATCGCCTCCCGCAAGGGCCGCACGATCATCTTCGTCCGCACCCAGCTGGGCGCCGACCGCGTCGCCGAGCAGCTGCGCGAGTCCGGCGTGAAGGCCGACGCGCTGCACGGCGGCATGACCCAGGGCGCGCGGACCCGCACCCTGGCCGACTTCAAGGACGGTTACGTCAACGTCCTGGTCGCCACCGACGTCGCCGCCCGCGGCATCCACGTCGACGGCATCGACCTGGTCCTGAACGTGGACCCGGCCGGCGACCACAAGGACTACCTGCACCGCGCCGGCCGTACCGCCCGTGCGGGCCGTACCGGCACGGTCGTCTCGCTCTCCCTCCCGCACCAGCGGCGCCAGATCTTCCGCCTCATGGAGGACGCCGGCGTCGACGCGGCCCGCCACATCATCCAGGGCGGTGCCGCCTTCGACCCGGAGGTCGCCGAGATCACCGGCGCCCGCTCCATGACCGAGGTGCAGGCCGAGTCGGCCGGCAACGCCGCCCAGCAGGCCGAGCGCGAGGTCGCCCAGCTCACCAAGGAGCTGGAGCGCGCCCAGCGCCGCGCGACGGAGCTGCGCGAGGAGGCCGACCGTCTGGTGGCCCGGGTCGCCCGCGAGCGCGGCGAGGACCCGGAGAGCGCGGTGGCCGAGGCCCAGGCGACGGCGGCGGAGCAGCTCGCCGTGGCCGAGGAGCCGGCGCAGCGCGAGACCGAGCGCGAGGAGCGTCCGGCGGCGTCCGCGCCGTACGAGCGCCGGGAGCGGCGCGGGTTCGACCGTGACCGCGAGCGTGGTTCCGACCGCCGTGACGACCGTGGCGGCCGTTCCTTCGAGCGCCGCGACGACCGGGGTGACCGGGGCGAGCGCCGTCCGTTCGACCGTGACCGCAACGACCGTGGTGGCCGTTCCTTCGAGCGCCGCGAGGACCGGGGCGGTTTCGAGCGCCGTGACGACCGGGGTGACCGGGGCGAGCGCCGTCCGTTCGACCGTGACCGCAACGACCGTGGCGGCCGTTCCTTCGAGCGCCGTGACGACCGGGGCGGCTTCGACCGCCGTGACGACCGTGGTGGCCGTTCCTTCGAGCGCCGCGACGACCGGGGTGACCGGGGCGAGCGCCGTCCGTTCGACCGCGACCGCAACGACCGTGGCGGCCGTTCCTTCGAGCGCCGTGACGACCGGGGCGGCTTCCGCCGGGACGAGCGCGGCGGGCACCGGGGCAGCGACCGTCCGTTCAACCGCGACCGCCGCGACGACCGCCCGGGCTTCCGCTCCGGTGGCCACGAGCGCCCCTACGGCCGCCGTGACGACCACCGCGGCAACGGCTCCTTCGGCCGCCGCGAGGACAAGCCGCGCTGGAAGCGCAACGGCTGACGCCGAGTGACCTGACAAGGGCCCGTACGACTCCGGTCGTACGGGCCCTTTTCGGTCAAGTCGTGACGCATATCACACCCCCGGTGAGGGAATTGCTGGGGTCATGACAGATGACGCGAGTGCCGACGGCCCCTCGGACGAGGAACGGCTGGCCCAGCTCGGCTACACCCAGGTCCTCGCCCGCCGGATGTCGGCGTTCTCGAACTACGCCGTCTCCTTCACGATCATCTCGGTGCTCTCCGGCTGCCTGACCCTCTACCTCTTCGGCATGACCACCGGCGGCCCCGCGGTGATCACCTGGGGATGGGTCGCGGTCGGCCTGATGACCCTGTTCGTGGGCCTGTCGATGGCCGAGATCTGCTCGGCGTACCCGACCTCGGCCGGCCTGTACTTCTGGGCCCACCGCCTGGCGCCCGCGCGCTCGGCAGCCGCCTGGGCGTGGTTCACCGGCTGGTTCAACGTGCTGGGCCAGGTGGCGGTGACCGCGGGCATCGACTTCGGCGCGGCCTCCTTCCTGGGCGCCTGGCTGAACCTGCAGTTCGGCTTCGAGGTGACCCCCGGCCGCACGGTGCTGCTCTTCGCGGCGATCCTCCTCCTGCACGGCCTGCTGAACACCTTCGGCGTCCGGATCGTCGCCCTCCTGAACAGCGTGAGCGTGTGGTGGCACGTCCTCGGGGTCGCGGTGATCGTCGGCGCGCTGGCGCTGGTCCCCGACCACCACCGGTCGGCGTCCTTCGTCTTCACGCACTTCGTCAACGAGACGGGCTGGGGCAGCGGCCCGTACGTCGTCCTCCTGGGCCTGTTGATGGCCCAGTACACCTTCACCGGCTACGACGCCTCCGCCCACATGACCGAGGAGACCCGCGACGCGGCCACCGCGGGCCCGAAGGGCATCGTCCGCTCCATCTGGACGTCCTGGATCGCCGGCTTCGTCCTGCTCCTCGGCTTCACCTTCGCCATCCAGTCGTACGACCGCGAACTCGCCTCCCCCACCGGCGCGCCGCCCGCCCAGATCCTCCTGGACGCGCTCGGCGCCACGACCGGCAAGCTCCTCCTCCTGGTGGTGATCGGCGCCCAGCTCTTCTGCGGCATGGCCTCCGTCACCGCCAACAGCCGCATGATCTACGCCTTTTCCCGGGACGGCGCGCTGCCCTTCTCCCGCGTCTGGCACACGGTCAGCCCGCGCACCCGGACCCCGGTGGCGGCGGTCTGGCTGGCCGCGCTCGGCGCGCTCGCCCTGGGGCTGCCGTACCTGATCAACACCACGGCCTACGCGGCGGTGACGTCCATCGCGGTCATCGGCCTCTACATCGCCTACGTCATCCCGACCTTCCTCCGCGTCCGCAGGGGCGGCGCCTTCACCCCCGGTCCCTGGCACCTGGGCCGCTGGTCGCGCCTCGTCGGAGTGGTCTCGGTGGTCTGGGTGATCGCGATCACCGTCCTCTTCATGCTCCCCCAGGTCTCCCCGGTCACCTGGAAGACCTTCAACTACGCCCCGGTGGCCGTCCTGGTCGTCCTCGGCTCCGCCGCGGCCTGGTGGCTCGCCTCGGCCCGCCACTGGTTCCTCACCGGCCGCCCCGCCCCCGCCCGCGCCCCGGCCGAAAAGTGACCCTCCCCCCGCTCCCGCCACTCCCGACATGGCCGCGTCGCCGATACCCGATCGGCGACACGGCCTCGTCCGGCTATGCTCGGACACGCAACATCGCACGGGCCGTTAGCTCAATTGGCAGAGCAGGGGACTTTTAATCCCTTGGTTGTGGGTTCGAGTCCCACACGGCCTACCGAGAGGACCCCGGGTCAGGGCTGGACCGACCCCGGGTCCGCCGCTGTCACGATCCGCTCCACCGCCGCCGTCACCAGTGCGTCCCGCTCCGCTTCCGTGAGGACGTCCGGAAGGGTGAGCTGTTCGACGATGAGCCAGTTCAGGGCGAGGTAGAGCAGTTTGACGGCGGTGGCGTCGCCGGGGAGGCCGCTGGACTCGTGGTAGGCGACGTTCGCTTCGAGGTCGGCGCGGACGCGTTCGGTGAGGACCGCGCGGAGTTCCGGGCGGCGGGTGGCCTCCAGGCGGAGTTCCAGCAGGGCGAGGTAACCGGTGCGGAAGGAGGCCACGCGGCCGACCAGTTCGCGCATCAGCCGCGCGTAGGTCTCCCGGTCGCGGGCGGCGGTCCGGTGGCCTTCGAGGGTGGCCTCGTCGGGCTGGAGCCGCTCGTAGACGCGGGCGCCGGCCTGGGTGAGCAGGTCGTCCCGGCTGGAGAAGTAGTTGGACGCCGTGCCGGTGGGTACGCCGGCCTCGGCGTCCACCGCCCGGAAGGTCAGCCCCCGCGCGCCCTCCCGGGCCAGCACCTCGATCGCCGCGTCGACGAGCGCCGCGCGCCGCTGGTCGTTCCGTCTCACCATGGGTCTCGGCTCCGGGTGGGGTGGGATCCGGTCATCACTCCGGGCAGAGTACTACGCGCACAGTGCTTTCGGGGCCTTCAGGACCTTCGGGTGCCCTCAGGCGCCGCGGGTGCGTTCAGGGTTTCGCCGCGTACGCCCGCAGGAACGCGCTCACCCCGGCCCGGAGCAGGCGGTCCGTCTCCGGTTCCGGCAGGGGCAGGACGCCGTAGTGGGTCGCCTGGACGATGCGGTGCGAGATCAGGGCCGTGAAGTGGCTCGCGGCCAGGCCCGCGTCGCCGTGCAGGTCCAGCAGGCCGGCGTCCTCCAGGCGCGCCATCGCCTCGGTGAGGGCGCGGCCGACCGGTTCCGGTCCGGCCTCGTGCCAGGCGCGGAGGACCTCCGGCGGTACGTGGTCGGCCTCCGCGTGGATGTGCCGGACCAGGGCGAAGTGGTTGGCGTAGTCGGACATGAGTCCGTTGAAGGCGCGGGCCAGCGAGACCAGGTCGCGTTCCAGTTCGTCGGGGTGCGGCGGGCGCTCCGGGTGCAGTACGGCGTGCAGCCGGGCCAGTTGGGCGTCCCGGACCTCGCTGGACGTCCAGGTGACGACCGTCTGGAAGAGCTGGGCCTTGCCGCCGGGGAAGTGGTTGTAGAGCGTGCGCGTGGAGACGTCGGCGGCGGCGGCGAGCGCGTCGACCGAGGCGCGGGCGTACCCCTCGCGGCCGAAGACCGTGCAGGCCGCGCCCGCGATGGCCATCTGCTTCTGCAGCTTGCGCGGTGACACCTCGCGCCGCGCCTGTTCCAGCCGGGACTCGTTCGTCTGGCCCACGCCTGCCGCCTCCTTCGTGACCAGCCCACTCTAACTGACCTACAACGCCCGTTGTAAAAATTACAACGAGCGTTGTACCTTGCTGCTCGAAGAGTCCGAAGACCCGTCCGGCGGCCTCGCCGGCGCGTTCTTTTCCACGAGGGGGACAGCTGTGTCCGTCACCACGCCCACCACCACCTCCGTCACCGGTCCCGGCGGCCGCGCCGCCGAGGACCGCCCGCTCCGCGTCGCCGTCGTCCTCGGCAGCGTGCGCGAGGGGCGGCTCGGCCGGGCCGTCACCGACTGGTTCCTGACCACCGCCGCCGCCGTCGACCCGGACCTCGACCTCGACGTCGTCGACCTCGCCGAGGTGGACCTGCCGCTGGTGATGCCCGGCTGGGGCGGCACACCGCGCCCCGAGGCGGTCGCCGCGCTCAAGGAGGTCTCGCCGCGGCTCGCCGCCGCCGACGCGTTCGTCGTCGTCACGCCCGAGTACAACCACAGCTTCCCGGCCGCGCTGAAGAACCTCATCGACTGGCACCACGCGGAGTGGCAGGCCAAGCCGGTCGGCTTCGTGTCGTACGGCGGTCTCGGCGGCGGGCTGCGCGCCGTCGAACAGCTCCGGCTGGTCTTCGCCGAACTGCACGCGGTGACCGTGCGCGACTCGGTCAGCCTGCACGGCCCCTGGTCCGGGCTCGGCGAGGACGGCGTCCCGCGCGACGCCGAGGTCAGCGCCGGCGCCGCCAAGGGCATGCTCGGCCAGCTGGCCTGGTGGGGCCGGGCACTGCGGGCCGCGCGGGCCGAGCGTCCGTACGCGGGCTGAGCGCGGGGTGGGGGATATGCGTACGACCGAACCCGCCGTGGCACCGGCCCGCCCGGTGCCGGGCCCGTCCACGGCCCTGAACCGCGCCCTGGCCGTCACCGTCATCGGTTCCGTCATGGCGGTGCTGGACATGACGATCGTCAACGTCGCGCTGCGCCGGCTCGCGCAGTCCTTCGACGCCTCGCTGGAGACCATCCAGTGGACCGCCACCGCGTACACGCTCGCGCTGGCCGCGGTGGTCCCGACCGCCGCCTGGGCCATGGCCCGGATCGGCGCCAAGCGCACCTACCTGACCGCGCTCACCCTCTTCACCCTCGGTTCGCTGCTCGCCGCGTGCGCCTGGGACGCGGGCAGCCTCATCGCCTTCCGGGCGGTGCAGGGGCTCGGCGGCGGGCTGCTCCAGCCGGTCGGCATGGCGATGGTGATGGGTGCGGCCGACCGCAGCCGGCTCGGCCGGGCGATGGCCATCGGGGGACTGCCCGTCCTGGTCGGGCCGGTCGCCGGCCCGGTGCTCGGCGGCTGGCTGCTCGACGCGGCCTCCTGGCAGTGGATCTTCCTGGTGAACCTGCCGGTCGGTGTCCTGGCCCTCACCCTCGCGCTCCGGCTGCTCCCGGCCGACGCGCCGTCGGCGGGGCCCGGCCGGACGGCTCCCCGCCTGGACCTGCCCGGCCTGCTGATGCTCTCGCCCGGCCTCGCCCTGCTCCTGTACGGCCTGGCCCGGGGCGGCGAGCGCGGCGACTTCACCGCGCCCGGCGCCCTCGTACCGGCGCTCGCCGGCGTGGTCCTCGTGGCGGCCTTCGTCCGGCGGGCCCTCACCGTCTCCGCACCGCTGCTGGACCTGCGGCTGCTGCGCGACCGCTCCTTCGCCGCCGGCGCCGGCACGCTCATCCTGTTCACCTGCGGCTACTTCGGTTCGATGCTGCTCGGTCCGCTGTACTGGCAGCAGGAGCGGGGCCTGAGCGCCACGGCGGCCGGGCTGCTGGGCGCGCCGGTGGGTCTCGTCGTCGGTACGACGATGCAGATCGCGGCGCGCAGGGTCGACCGGGTGGCCCCGCGCCGGCTGATCCCGGCCGGCATCGCGGTGGCCGCCCTGGGGTTGGCGCTGATGGCCTGGCAGTCGGGGGTGGCCGGCGTCGCGCCCTGGCGCATGGTGGTGTCGGCCATGGTGATGGGTGTCGGAGCCGGCATGGTGCTGATGCCGACGATGACCACCGCGAGCCGCGCACTGCCCCGGGAGCGCCTGGCCGCGGCGAGCACCGCCCTGAGCATCACGTCCCAGCTGGGCGCCTCGATCGGCACGGCCACCCTGTCCCTGATCCTCGCGGCGGCACCCTCCGGCCCCCCGGCCTTCCGCACGTCGTACGTTGCGGCGGCCGCCCTCCTGGCTCTGTCCGCGCTCCCCGCCCTCCTCCTCCCCGCCCGCCCGCGCCAGTGAGCGGCGGATCCGTTCCCCACGCCCGATGCGAACCCGCGAGTCAGAGGGGGAGCACTCGGACGGGGCGGAACGGATCCGCCGGTCACGGCCGGGTGGGGCGGTCAGCCGACGCCCAGTTCCGCCAGGGGGAGGGTGTGCCGGGTCCGGAGGGCCTTCGCCCGGAGGTAGTGGACGTTGTGGGCCGTGGAGAAGACACCGGTCGGTACCCGGTCCCGGACCGTGAGGCCCAGCGCGCGCAGCTGTCCGGCCTTGTCGGGGTTGTTGGACAGCAGGTCCAGCTCGGTGACGCCGAGGGCGGTGAGCATCTGCGCGGCGGCGGTGTAGTCGCGGGCGTCCTCCGGGAGGCCGAGGGCGGCGTTCGCCTCGTACGTGTCGAGCCCCTGGTCCTGCAGGGCGTAGGCGTCGAGCTTGTTGTAGAGGCCGATGCCCCGGCCCTCCTGGCGGAGGTAGAGCAGGACGCCGCCGCGGCCGGCGATGCGCTCGACCGCCTCGCGCAGCTGGGGGCCGCAGTCGCAGCGGGCCGAGCCGAAGACGTCACCGGTGAGGCACTCGGAGTGCAGCCGGACCAGCGGGACGGGGCCGGGGTCGCCGAGGACGAGGGCGAGGTGCTCCCGGCCGTCGGTGAGGCCGTGGAAGGTGACGAGTTCGGCGTCGGCGCCGTAGCCGTCGGCGAAGCGCAGCGGTACCCGGACGCGGGCGCGCGGGGTGGCGGCGGGGAAGTCGGGCATGCGGGTCCCTCCGAGGCGGTGCTTCAGATTTGAAGCAGCGGTTCGTGGGACCCTACCCCTGCTTAAAAGTTAAAGCAATCACTGGCCGGGTGGGCACTCGGGGGCGCCGCGCCGGAGCGGTCGCGGGGCCGGGGCCCGCGAGTGAGCCGGGCGGGTGCGCGGTGCCTCAGGGGGCCGTGGGCGGTGAGGACGGGCAGGACGAGCGGCGTCGCCAGGGCACGTCGTCGGTGCCGGACTCGGGGTTCTGGCCCTGCAGCCCCCGCGCGATACCCGTGCAGATCTCCTCCAGCTGCCCCACCTGTTCCTCGGTCAGCCGGTCGAACAGCAGCGAGCGGACCGTCTCTACGTGCCCGGGTGCCGTACGCTCCAGTACGGCCGCCCCCTCGTCCGTCAGCACCGCGAGCGAGCTGCGCTTGTCCCGGTGGCAGTCCTCCCGGCGCACCAGGCCGTCCCGCTCCAGCCGGGTCACCGCGTACGTCAGCCGGCTACGCGTGATCTTCAGCGTCTCGGCGAGATCGGTCATGCGCAGCCGGTGCCCGGGCGCGTCGGAGAGGTTGGCCAGCACCGAGTAGAACAGGTGCGGCATGCCGCCCTCCTGCTGGAGCTGCCGGTCGATCGCGTCCTCCAGGAGGCGGGAGGCGGCGATGTAGGCGCGCCAGGCGCGCTGCTCCTCGGGGGTGAGCCAGCGGGTCGTCATGCCGCCAGTGTAGGTTTGTTTAAAAATTGAACCAAGCTGACCAAGCTGAACCAAGCTGAATCAAGCCGTCCGCCTCCGGAAGAGAGGGCGCCGATGCCCCTGCCCTACGTGCTGCTGTCCGCCGCCGTCTCCCTCGACGGTTACCTGGACGACACCGGCCCCGAGCGGCTCCTGCTGTCCAGCCCGGCCGACTTCGACCGGGTCGACGCGGTACGGGCCGGCGCCGACGCCATCCTCGTCGGCGCCGGCACGATCCGCGCCGACAACCCCCGCCTGCTGGTCAACTCCGCCGAGCGGCGCGCGGCCCGGGTGGCCGAGGGCAGGGCGGAGTACCCGCTGAAGGTCACCGTCACCGCCACCGGCGACCTCGACCCGGAGGCCAACTTCTGGCACACCGGCGGCGAGAAGCTCGTCTACAGCACCGACCGGGGCGCCGAGCGGGCCGCCCGCCTCCTGGGGCGCACCGCGGACGTCGTCCCGCTCGGCCCCGCCCTCGACTGGCGGGCCCTGCTGGAACATCTGCACGACGAGCGCGGCGTCGGGCGCCTGATGGTCGAGGGCGGCGGAACGGTCCACACCCAGCTCCTGCACCAGGGCCTCGCCGACGAGCTGCAGCTGGTGCTCGCCCCGCTGTTCGTCGGGGACCCGGCGGCCCCGCGCCTGTTCGGACCCGGCGGCTACCAGGCCGGACGCCTGCGCCTGCTCGACACCCGCCGGATCGAGGACGTCGTCCTCATGCGGTACGTGCCCACCGCCCCCGGCGCCGGCCCGCTGTCCACCGCCGCCGACCGCCACTGGCTGCGCACCGCCTGCGAGCTCGCCGCGCTGTGCCCGCCCTCGGAGACGGCGTTCAGCGTCGGCGCGGTCGTGGTCGCCGCCGACGGTACGGAGCTGGCCCGCGGGCACTCGCGCGAGGGCGCCGATCCCGCGGTCCACGCGGAGGAGGCGGCCCTCGCCAAGATCGGTCCGGGCGAGCCCCGGCTGGCCGGCGCCACCGTGTACAGCAGCCTGGAGCCGTGCGCCCGCCGTGCGTCGCGTCCGGCGCCGTGTGCCGAGCTGATCCTGCGGGCGGGGGTGCGCCGGGTGGTCACCGCCTGGCGCGAACCCGACACGTTCGTCGCCTCGGCCGACGGCACGGGCGTGCTCACCGCCGCGGGCGCGCAGGTGGTCGTGCTCGCCGAGCTGGAGGATCTCGCCAAGGCGCCGAACGCCCACCTGCTGTGAGCGCCTGGGCGCCCGCGACCGGCCGCGTTGTGGGCGCCGGGGGCCAGGAACGACTCAGGGCCCGGAATCCTGGGGATTCCGGGCCCTGAGCCTTCAGTAGCGGGGACAGGATTTGAACCTGCGACCTCTGGGTTATGAGCCCAGCGAGCTACCGAGCTGCTCCACCCCGCGTCGTTGTGACTCCAGTGTACGTCATCCGCGGGGCCGCTCGCACACCCCTTTCGGTCCACAGCGGTAGCCGCCCGCTCCGGGGCCCGGAAACCTGGAGGCACGTCGGACATGTGGGAGACACGCGGTGCGCCCTGGAAAGGTGGAGGAGAGCCCGTACGCCAGGGCGGGAGGCCGGTTCCCCGGTGACCCCGTGCCCGCCCCGGGCCTCGGCGGCGGGCCGGTGCCGGTGCGGGCCCGCCGCCGGCCGAGCCCGCGTGCGCAGGCCCGCGCCCTGCCCGCCCTCCTGATCGCCTGCGGGATCGGGTACGGCCTGCTCACCCCGCAGCAGTTCACCCCCGTCCCGTTCTTCACCGCGGCCCCGCTGATCGCCGCGCCCCTCTCCTCACTGCGCACCACCGTGCTCACCGGTCTCGCCACCCTCGCCGCCGCCTACGCCGTGCACGCCGACGCGGGGGCCCATCCGGCCGTGGGCACCCTCACCGACGTGGTGACCGTGGCCACCGTCGCCCTGCTGGCCGTGGCCATCAACCGGGTCGTCCGCCGCGGCGACCGGAGGCTCGCCTCGGCCCGGGAGATCGCCGAGGCCGCCCAGCGGGCCGTCCTGCCGGACCCCGACGCCCGGATCGGCGGCTTCGAGATCGCCGCCCGGTACGAGGCGGCACGGCAGGACGCGTTCATCGGCGGCGACCTGTACGCGGTGCAGGACACCCCGCACGGCGTCCGCCTGGTCGTCGGGGACGTGCGCGGCAAGGGCATGGGCGCGGTCGCCGCCGTCGCCGTGGTGATCGGCGCGTTCCGGGAGGCGGCCGAGCAGGAGGCGACGCTGGAGGAGGTGGCCGGGCGGCTGGAGCGGGCGCTGGCCCGCGAGGGCACCCGGCGCGACGGGATCGACGCCTTCGAGGGGTTCACCACGGCGGTCCTCGCCGAACTCCCGCACGGCGACGGTGTCGTACGGATCGTCAACCGCGGCCACCCGCCGCCGCTGCTGCTGCACGCCGACGGCACCCTGCACGTCCTGGTCCCGGGCGAGCCCGCGCTGCCGCTCGGCATGGCGGGGCTGGGCCGGTGGCCGGACCGGGCCGCCGAGGCCGGCTTCCCCGGCGGTGCCACCCTGCTCCTGTACACCGACGGCCTGTCCGAGGCCCGGGACGCCCACGGCCGCTTCTACGACCCCGAACGGCGGCTCGCCGGGCGCACCTTCCCCGGCCCGGCCGCGCTGCTCGAACGGCTCGCGGCGGAGGTGCGACGGCACTCCGGCGGCGGCATGACCGACGACATGGCACTGCTCGCCGTACGGCGTCCCCTGCGGGACGTCACCGACGGTGAGTGGGTGAGCGCCGTGCGCATAACATCTGAGTCACCATCAAAACCCGAAGTGACTCCTGAATGCTGCCGAAACCGGGTCAACTCGCCCGGTTTGACGGGGTAATGGGTGATAGATCCGCCGTTGCAGACCTTAATGATCAAGTCGAACGGCTTGGAAAGTGACTGTCGGGTCTATTAACGTTCGATAACGCAGCGCGGTCGTCCCAGCCGTCACAAGAGGCGGCTCCGTGCGCACGCGCCGAATCCCGCAAGGGAGCCGGGGAACCACCATTCTGGGGTGAATCACGCGGATGCCACCGTGAACTCACGGAGTTCACGACCGGTATACGCGCGTAGGAGACCTTCCTGCTCCGAACCCGTCAGCTAACCCGGTAGGCGGAGGAAGGAAAGGAGCACGCCCGCGTGGCGTCCAACCGGCCTGTCCCCGAAGCCCCGTTCATACCGGCGCAGCGCGACGATGAGACGTTCGCCTACGTCGCCCACCGCGCCGAAGAGGGCCCGTGGGAGGAGTGGAACCCCACCGCGGAATCCGTCGCCCCGGTCCGCGGCCGGCACCGTGTCGCCAAGCAGCGCGGCGGCTTCGCGCGCAGCTCCACCGTCCTCGGCGTCGGCGTCATCGCCGCGGTCGGCGCGGGCGGCATGGCCAGCGCCAACACCGGCAAGCCGCCGGTCTCCATCTCCCTGCCCGACCTGCCCTCCGTCGGCTCCCTCTTCGACGACGGCTCCGCCGGCACCCAGGCCACCGAAGCCGGCACCACCGCGCTGAGCAGCGTCGGCGTGACCACCGCCGACGGCGAGGACAGCACCGACGCGGGCGAGGCCCTGCGCAACCGGATCATGGCCCAGGCCGAGCAGCAGCAGGGCCAGGCCGAGAGCAAGGCCACCGCCCTCGCCCTCGCCACCGCCGAGAAGCAGGCCGCCGACGCCGCCGCCAAGGCCGAGAAGCAGGCCGCCGCCAAGGCCGCCGCGGCCAAGGAGAAGGCGGAGGCCGCCGCCGCGAAGAAGGCCGAGCAGGAGCGGCTGGCCAAGCTGGCCGAGCAGTACACGCTGCCGACCTCCTCGTACACGATCACCTCGACCTTCGGCCAGGCCGGTTCGATGTGGTCCTCAGGCCACCACACCGGCCTGGACTTCGCCGCCCCCACCGGCACCCTGATCAAGGCGGTCCACAGCGGCACGATCACGGAGGCGGGCTGGGCCGGCGCCTACGGCTACCGCACGATCCTCACCCTGGACGACGGCACCGAGCTGTGGTTCTGCCACCAGTCCTCGATCAGCGTCAAGGCCGGCCAGAAGGTCTCCACCGGCGAGGTCATCGGCCGGGTCGGCGCCACCGGCAACGTCACCGGCCCGCACCTGCACCTGGAGGTCCACCCCGGCGGCCAGCCCACCGGCATCGACCCGATGGCGTGGCTGCGCGGCAAGGGCCTCACCCCCTGAGCGACCTCTCCGCCGAAATCCGGCGCCGGTGGCGGAATGCGATCATCCGCCGCCGGCGTTGACATGACGTATGACGTCACTACGCACACTCGGCCGTTCCGACCTCGAGGTCTTCCCGCTCTCCCTGGGCGGCAACGTCTTCGGCTGGACCGCCGACGAGGAGACCTCCTTCGCCGTCCTGGACGCCTACCGGGCGGCCGGCGGCAACTTCATCGACACCGCCGACGCCTACTCCGCCTGGATCGAGGGCAACCAGGGCGGCGAGTCCGAGACGATCATCGGCAAGTGGGTCAAGGCCCGCGGCAACCGCTCCGACGTCGTGATCGCCACCAAGGTCAGCCAGCACCCCGAGTACCAGGGGCTGTCCGCCGCCAACATCAAGGCCGCCGCCGACGCCTCCCTGCGCCGCCTGGGCACCGACCACATCGACCTCTACTACACCCACTTCGACCAGCCGGAGGTGCCGGTCGAGGAGATCATCGGCGCGCTGGACGAGCTGGTGAAGGCCGGGAAGGTCCGGCACATCGCCGCCTCCAACATCGGCGCCGAGCGCCTGAAGGCCTCCCTCGACTTCTCCGACCGCGAGGGCCTCGCCCGCTACGTCGCCCTCCAGCCCCACTACAACCTGGTCTCCCGCGACACCTACGAGGGACCGCTGCAGGACCTCGCGGCCCAGGAGGGCCTCGCCGCGGTCCCGTACTTCGCCCTCGCCGCGGGCTTCCTCACCGGCAAGTACCGGCCCGGCACGACCGTGGACAGCGCCCGCGCCGGCCGGGCCCAGGAGTACGCCGACTCCGAGCGCGGCCAGAAGGTCCTGACGGCCCTGGACGAGGTCGCCGCGGCCCACGAGGCCCCGGTCGCCACGGTCGCCCTGGCCTGGCTCGCCGCCCAGCCGACGGTCACCGCCCCCATCGCCTCGGCGCGCACGGTGGAACAGCTTCCGGCACTGCTCGGCGTGGCCGAGCTGGAGCTGACGGAGGCCGAGGTGGCCAAGCTGACGGAGGCGTCGGCGTAAGTCCGGGGGCTACGACCGGTAGGGGTTGTACGCGGGGTACGGAGCCGCCGGACGGCCGTACCCGTACCCGTACCCGTATCCGTAGGGCACCGGCCCCGCGTACACCGGCCGCACCGGCACCGCCGCGCGCGCCGCGTACTCCAGAGCCGGCCCGGCCAGGTGCCGGCGCTTCCACAGCTCGTCCAGCAGCTCCCGCTCCCGGACGACGAAGTCGGCGCCGGACCTGCCCTTGCGCCCCCGGTGCCGGAGGAACGCGAGCGAGGTGGCGTAGCCCTCGTACCGCGCGACCTCCCGCGCCGCCGGGCGCCCGTGGTGGTGCCGGGCGTAGTCGCGGGCCATGCGCCGCGCCCGCATCGACCCGAGCGCGAACGGCTCGGCCGGCCCCAGCCAGCCGGCCGGCACATAGGCCGACAGCTCCGCCCGCACGGTCCGCAGCTCCCGCTGCCGGGTCCGGATCGCGAGCCAGGTGAGCAGCCCGAACGCGGGCACCATGAAGGCGCCGTAGACGGCGAGGAAGCCGTACTCGCCGAAGGTGGAGGAGCTGTTCCACAAGGCGTGCATGCCCATCGCGAGCAGCAGCCCGCAGACCGGCAGCAGGCCCCGCCGCACGTGCTGCCGCTCGGCGGACAGCGCGGCGAAGCCGAAGCCGATGCCGGTGAGGACGGTGAAGAGGGGGTGCGCGAACGGGGACATCACGATGCGCACGAAGAAGGTGGCGGCGGTGACGGAGGCGATGCCGCGGTCGCCGGTGAGCTGGTCGGTCCCGAAGGCCGTACCGAGGTAGAGGATGTTCTCGGTGAACGCGAACCCGGTGGCGGTGACGCCCGCTATCACCACGCCGTCCACGATCCCGGTGAAGTCGCGCCGGCGGAAGAGGAAGACCAGCAGCACGGCGGCGGCCTTCGCGGACTCCTCCACGATCGGGGCTATCACGGTGGCGCCCAGCGTGTCGGCGCTCGCCGGGTCCGCGGTGGAGGTGGCTATCCACTTGGTCGCGAAGCTGTTGGCCACGATGGCTATGAGAGCCGCCGCACAGGCACCCCAGGCGAAGGAGAAGACCAGGTTCCGCCAGGGGCCCGGATCCACCCGGTCCAGCCACCGGAAGGCGGCTGTCAGCCAGGGCACGGGCAGCACGGCCAGACCGAGCCCGACGAGGAAGCCCTCGGTGCCGGTCTGCCGCCGTACCAGGGCGAGGATGACCAGCCCGGACAGCGCCAGCAGGCTGCTCAGCGCCCCGTACCGCACCCACCTGCGCTGCCACCAGTGCGGGTGGCGGAGCACGCCGTCGCCGGGGGTCGGGGGACGCGTCGGAAACGGAGGACTGGTGGCCACGGCATCGACCCTAACGGGGACGGTACGGGGGGCTGGAGCGGATCAGCGGTCCTGCTCGGCGGTCCTGTGCGGTACGCGCCGGAACAGCAGGTCGTTCACCACATGACCCTTGTCCAGTCCCTGCCCCTCGAAACGGGTCAGCGGACGGAACGCGGGACGCGGGGAGAAACCGCCGTCCGGCCGGGTGTTCTCGAAATCGGGATGGGCGGTGAGCACGTCCAGCATCTGCTCGGCGTACGGCTCCCAGTCGGTCGCGCAGTGCAGGATCGCACCGGGCCTCAGCCGGGTCGCGGCGAGCGTGAGGAACTCGGGCTGGATGAGCCGCCGCTTGTGGTGCCGCTTCTTCGGCCAGGGGTCGGGGAAGTAGACGCGCAGCCCGTCCAGCGCGTCCGGGCCGAGCATCTCCCGGAGCAGGATGATCGCGTCGCCGTTGGCGACCCGGACGTTGGACAGGCCGTTCCGCTCGGCGAGGCCCAGCAGGTTTCCCTGGCCGGGGGTGTGCACGTCGACGGCGAGGATGTTGGTGTCCGGGTCCCCCGCGGCCATCTGCGCGGTGGCCTCGCCCATCCCGAACCCGATCTCCAGCACCACGGGACGGTCGTTGCCGAACAGCTCGGCGAGGTCGATCACCCGCTGTCCGTCGATGTCCAGCCCCCACTGCGGCCACAGCCGCTGCAGCGCGTCGGCCTGCCCGGCCGTCACCCGGCTCCGGCGCGGCTGGAAGCTGCGGATCCGCCGCTCGAAGTGCGACCCGGCGGGATCCGCCTTGGGCCCGTCCGGAAAGCGCGGCTCCCCCTTGGCCCGGGTGTGCCGGACGGGGGCACCGGGAGCGTGGGGGGCCGCGGAGGCGGCTTCGGGGGCGTTGAGAAAGTCAGACACAGTACGACAGATTTTACGGCGCTCTCCGCGGGAACCCGCTCAGCCGAGGTCCCCGAG
Source organism: Streptomyces sp. NPDC029151 (assembly GCF_055564315.1). Classification (NCBI taxonomy): domain Bacteria; kingdom Bacillati; phylum Actinomycetota; class Actinomycetes; order Kitasatosporales; family Streptomycetaceae; genus Streptomyces; species Streptomyces sp. NPDC029151. The sequence continues at coordinate 19,473 of NZ_JBVHWQ010000008.1, read as the reverse complement.
CATCTCCAGCACCCGGCGCCCGACCTCCCTCCCGATCGGCAGGGACGCCGTGGCCGCCGGGGACGGCGCGTTGAGCACGTGCACCGCCCGCGCCCCCTCACGGATGAGGAAGTCGTCGACCAGCGTGCCGTCCCGCAGCACCGCCTGCGCCCGCACCCCGGCGGGGGCCGGTACCAGGTCCCCGGCCTCCACCCCGGGCAGCAGTCTGCGCACGGCCTCCAGGAACGCCCCCCTGGACACCGACCGCCGCAGCTCCCCCGCCCCGTACCGCCAGTGCCGCCGGGCGATCGCCCAGGACCCCGGCCACGCCAGCGTCCCGGCCAGCTCCCGGGGCCGTACGACCCCCCAGCCGTACCCCTCCCGGGCCAGCGCCGGGACCGCGTTGGGCCCGATGTGCACGCCGCCGTCGATCCCGCGGGTCAGATGCACCCCGAGGAACGGGAACGCCGGGTCCGGTACCGGATACACCAGCCCCCGCACCAGCTCCGGCCGCGCCAGCTCGTAGTACTCCCCGCGGAACGGCACGATCCGCACGCCGGGCTCGTCGCCGGTCAGCCGGGCGACCTCGTCGCAGTACAGCCCGGCGCAGTTCACGAGCACGCGCGCGCGGACGACGTCCCCGGCCGCGGTGAGCACGGCCACGCCCCGCTCCGGCCGCCGGTCCACCCGGACCACCCGGGCGCCGTAGCGGATGTCCGCCCCGGAGGCCCGCGCCAGCTCACGGGCGACGCCGACGAAGTCGCACACCCCGGTCGTCCCGACGTGTATCGCGGCGAGGCCGCGCACCTCCGGTTCGTACCCGGCGATCTGCGCGGACCCCAGCTCCCGCACCGGGATGCCGTTCTCCCGGCCGCGCTGCACGAGCGCGTGCAGCCGCGGCAGCTCCTCCCGCTCGGTGGCGACGATCAGCTTGCCGGTGACGGCGTGCGCGATGCCGTACTCGGCGCAGAACTTCACCATCTCGGCGGCGCCCCGCACCGCGTACCGCGCCTTGAGCGAGCCCGGGCGGTAGTAGATCCCGCTGTGGATGACCCCGCTGTTGCGGCCCGTCTGGTGCCGCGCGGGCCCGGCCTCCTTCTCCAGCAGCGTCACGCGCGTGCCGGGCGCGGCCCGCGTGATCGCATACGCCGTCGACAGCCCGACGATCCCCCCACCGATCACGAGCACATCACAGTCGTACGCCCCGGCCCGCACCGAGCACCACCTCCACTCCCGATAGTGCACTGCGCCACTGACAGTGCCTTCAAACACCGGGGTACGGCGGTACCGCTCAGGGGCGCGGGGCCGTATCCGCACACGACTCCACCGCGTGGGCGCGAGGAGCCACGGACCACCCGCGGCCGCCTGATCACACCGGCCCGGCACGCGCCGAGGCGGCGCGGCCCTACGCCGGAGCCATCAGGAGCGGACGAGCCCGCTCCCGCAGCTCCACCACCCGCGGCTCGTCCCCGTACGGCTCCAGCCGGTGCAGAAGATCCTTCACGTACTCCGTCGTCCGCGCCGACGAGATCCGCCCCGCCACCTCCACCGCCCGCACCCCCTGCTCGCAGGCGGCGTCGAGGTTCCCGGACTCCAGCTCGGCGACCGCGGAGACCACCAGCCGCAGCCCGTGCGACCGCACGAACTCCTCCGTCGGCTGCGACAGAGCCTGCTCGGTGAACCGCCGCACCTGCCGCGGTGCCTTCAGATCGCGGTAGCACTCCGCGGCGTCCGCGGCGAACCGGTCGTAGCCGTAGAAACCCAGCCAGGTCGGGTCGCTGTCGCCGGGACGGGACCGTTCCAGCCAGCCCTCCGCCGCCTTCAGCGCCGTGCCGGCCGCCTGCGCGTCTCCCGCGCGCGCGTGGGCCCGCGCCTCGACCAGCCGGAAGAAGCTCATCGTCCGCGCGGTCGCCAGCCCCCGGTTGCGCTCCAGGGCCGCCTGCGCGAGGTCCACGCCCTCGTCGCCGAAGCCCCGGTAGGTGGCCTGCAGCGACATGGAGGCGAGGACGTACCCCCCGAGAGGGACGTCCGCCGCCGCGCGCGCGAGCCGCAGCGCCTGGATGTAGTACCGCTGCGCGGCCTCCTGCTGCCCGGTGTCGAAGGCCATCCACCCGGCGAGCCGGGTCAGTTCGGCGGACGCGCCGAACAGGGCACGGCCCACTTCGTCGGAGTAGGAGCCGAGCAGCAGCGGTGCCGCCTCCACCCGCAGGCACTCCGGCACCATCGACGAACGCCAGTCGCCGCCCCCGTACTTGGAGTCCCACCGCCTGGCGTCCTCGGCGGCCTCCCGCAGTTTGCGCACATCGCTGTGGCCGACTTTGATCGGTGCGCCGGTCCCCTCGGCGGAGCCCGCCTCCCGCGCGACCGAGCTGTCGGCGGGGGTTATCAGCCACCGTGAGGCGGGCGTTGCGTATGCGCTCACTGCGAACGACCCGGCGAGGGACTGCCAGATGCCGCCGGAGCCGGCTCGGCGGCCGGCGAGGTCGAGGCGGTACAGCTCGGTGGCCGACTTGACCGCCTGTCCCACGTCCCGGGGGAAGGCGAGGCCCACCTCCGGCGCGGGATCCGCGTCCGCCAGGCCGATCTCGTGGAGCGGCACCGGGCGGCCGAGCTTCTGGCCGATGGCGGCCGCGATGAGGTGCGGCGCCGCGCCCTGCGGCACCATGCCCTTCGACACCCAGCGCGCCACGGACGTCTTGTCGTAGCGAAGCGTCAACCCGCGTTGGGCGCCAAGGTCGTTGACGCGTCGGGCGAGTCCCGCGTTGCTGATTCCCGCGAGGGCGAGAACGGCGCCGAGCTTTTCGTTCGGCCCGCGTTGCTCCCTGGACATGCGCCACCCCTCGACACAGACGGCTGCCGCACTGGCATAACCACGCGGCATTCGTAAACCCAGCGTAGTTCGCCGCATCCCAAGCGTTAAGGGGCATTGTTCCGGATGGCGGGATTGTGGTCCGTACGGCAGTGCGGCCCTGTACGCACCGTGCACGGACTGTCGCCGCGTGCCCCCGCCCGTGTGGCCGTGCGCCCGTGCGTGCGCTCTTCTCCGGCCACCGGGGGAGCGGTTCCATGGCTCGTGCGTGGGTCGGCCCGCTGTACTGGATCCAGCGGGCTGGGGGACACCGCCACCTTCATCCCCGCGGGTGGCGGACCGGTCCGGGAGGCGATGTCCGCCTCCCGGACCGTGCGCGCGTCCGCGCTGCCGCGCGCTCCGCAGCCCTGTACGGAGCGTGCTCAAACCCCGGACGCCGTCTTTTATTTGGCCGAAAACAGACCCCCGCCCGATGGGGTGAATTGCCGTCGCGACCATGCAACTTGAGGGCGCTAAGGGCGGTTTGGGGGAGCGCACAGGGGGCGCATTCGCGCCGTGTCGTCCGGACGCCGCCCGGACGCCGACCGGCCGGCACCCGCCCCGCACCGGCCAACTCCCCTGGCCCGCCGCACGGATTTCCCCCCGCTTCCCCCGATCGAAGGCGGTGCCGCCGGCCCTCTCCGGCGCGCCCTTCATGGCAGCATGGGGTCCGGTTCGTACGGTGCACTGGTTGTCCACAGCCTGTGGAGGCGTCGATGCGGTGGTTGGTGGGATGGAGCAGCGCCGCCGCGGGCACCGCCGGGATCGGCTCCGCGGGGGCCATCGGGTACGACGGCGAGACCCTGCACCCGGTCGGCTCCCAACTCCTGTGGGGCGACCCGGATCCGCTGTGGGCCGTCGGCGACTGGCGCCCCGACGAGGTGCGCGTGGTCCACGCCGACGCGCAGCACCGGATCGCCGTCCTCGGCATCTGCGGCGCCACCGACGAGGAACTGCGGCGCGGCCTCGTCACCGCGCGCGGGGGCGCGGTGCGCCATCTGACCACCTGGCCCGGCAGCTACACGGCCGTCGTCCAGGCCGGCCGCCGCATCACCGTCTGCGGCGACCTCGCGGGCGCCCGGCCGGTGTTCCACACCCCGTGGGCCGGCGGCACCGCCTACGCCACCGCCGCGCTGCCCCTCGCCGACCTCGTCGAGGCCAACCTCGACTTCACCCACCTCGCCGCCCTGCTGGCCGCCCCGGACGTCCCGGCCGCGCTGCGCGACACCACCCCGTACGACGGCGTGCGGCGGCTCCCGCCGGGGCACGCACTGGTGCTGCGCGCCGGAGCGCGGGAGATCGCCGGGTACGAGCCGGTCGCCTCGCTCGCCGTCTCCGCACCCCCGGCCGACCCGGACCGCGCCGTGGACGCCGTGCGCGACAGCCTCGTGGAAGCGGTCCGCACCCGGCTCTCGGCGCCCCGGCACGTGCCCGACCTGGATCCCGGGCCGGTACCCGGCATGGGGCCGGCCGAGCGGCGGGCCGCGCGCGGGATGCCGGTCCCCGGAATCGGCGCCGACCTGTCCGGCGGCCCCGCCTCCGGCACCCTCGCCCTGCTGGCCGCCGGGCTGCCCGGCAGACCCGGCACGCTGCTGGGCCACGGCACGGGCGCGGGGGAACGCCTCCTCGCCGTCACGTTCAACGATCTGACGGTGGCCGGCCGCGAGGCCGAACTGGAACGCGCCGGCGCCCTCGCCGCCAACCCCCGGCTGCACCACGTCGTGGTCACCGGCGGCGAGGAGACCCTGCCGTACGCCGACCTCGACGGCCCCCTCACCGACGAGCCCGGACCGTCCCTGGTGCTGGCGGCCCGGCACCGCGCGCGGCTCGCCGCCGGCAGCGCCGACCACTTCACCGGCCACGGCGCCCGCCAGGTCCTCGACGCCCACCCCGCCCGCCTCGCCGACCTCCTGGTCGACCGCCGGCGGCGCCATCTGGTCCGGCCGGTCGCCGCCCTCGCGCGCGCGGACGGCTCGGTGCTGGTCCCCGCGCGCGTGTACGGCGCGGCCCGGCGCCTCGCCCGCACCCCCTACCGGGCGGGCCTGGAGGTCCTGGCCGAGCGGCTGATGCGGCGGCGGTTCGACGAGCCCAAGGGGGCGGTCGGCGCGTCCCTCGCCGCGCTGACCTGGGCCGGACCGGGGCCCGCGGCACGCTGGCTGACGGGGGAGGCCCTGGCTGAAGTATCGGTTCTGCTCCAGGCGGAGGCGGACCGCTCCGGCACCGGCGCGCAGCGCCCCGGCGACTACCGCGCGCGTGCGGCACTCGCCCGGCACGCGGCCGACCTGCGCGTCCTGGAACAGGCCGCGCAGATCCGCTCCCAGCGCCTGCACGCGCCGTTCCTCGACAACCAGGTCGTCCGCGCCTGCCGCGACCTCCCCGAGGCCCTGCGCGTCCAGCCCGGCGCCCGCGCCGCCATCCTCCGCAGGGTCCTGGAGGGCGCCGGCATCACCGACCTCCCGCCCGGCTGGGGCGCCCCCTCCCACGCCCCGACGGCAGCGGCCGCGCGCGGGGGGCTGCGGCTCGCGGCCGACCCCCTCCTGGACCTCTTCTCCACCCCTCTGCTGGCCGACGCCGGCCTGGTCGAGGCCCGCGTCGTCCGCAAGGCCGTCCGCTCCGCCGCGGCGGGCGAACCCCTCCCGCTGGACGGCCTGGCCGACCTGGTCTCCCTCGAACTCTGGCTGCGCCGCCTCCTGTCCCGCCGCGGCACGTGCTGGACGGGCACCCCGACACGGTCCCGCGCGGTCCCTTCGGGGATCCAGCCGCGCAGGAGCGCGCTCACGCCGGGGGTGTGAGGGGTGCAGGCGTGAGCGGTGCAGGCCTGCGCGGTGGAGGTGTGTGCGGCGGGGCGCCGCGCCCGTCGTCGGGCTGCGGGACCGTGGTGGCCGGTCGCACGGTGGTCCGCGCCCTTGGGGGCCGGGTGCCGCAGGCCGCGCCCGCAGGAACGGCTCCCCCGGCTACGACGGCATGACGGGCGCCGCGGGACGGGCGCCGCGGGACGGCCGCCGAGGGACGGCCGCCGCCCCCCGCCGCACGACCGGCGGCGCGAGTGGCGGCGCGAGTGGCGTCGGGGCAGTGCGAGTGGCGCAGTGGGGCCGTGCGGTCGGCGCGGTGGGGCGGTGCGGTCGGTGTCGTGGGGCGGCGTGGTGGGGCCACCGGGGGTGCCCCTGCCCGACGAGCCCCGGGGAGGCACCCCGCCGGTGCCGGCCGGTGACCCGGTCCGCGGCGCACCGCCGCTCAGGGCGCTCCGCAACGCCCCGAGCCAAAACCCCCGTGCCCCGCTCCCCGCACTCCCGCCACAATGACCGGGTGCGGTACGGAATCCTGGGCGTAACCCAAGCATCAGACGACCAGGGCACCCCCGTACCCATCGGCGGCCGGCGCCTGCGCACGCTCCTGGCCGCCCTCGCCCTCCGCCCCGGCCGCACCACTGCCGCCGAGACCCTCGTCGACGAGGTCTGGGCGGACGACCCGCCCCAGGACGCCCACGCCGCGCTCCAGGCCCTCGTCGGCCGTCTCCGCCGTACCCTCGGCAGGCACACCATCGCCTCCGGCCCCGGCGGCTACCGCCTCGAAGCGACCGAGGACGACGTGGACCTGCACGTCTTCGAACGCCTCACCCGCACCGGCACCCAGGCCCTCACCGCCGGCGACCCGGCCACCGCCCACCGCACCCTCACCGAGGCCCTCGCGCTCTGGTACGGCCCGGCCCTCGCCGACCTCCCCGACCGCACCGCCGCCACCCGGCCCGAGGCCCTGCGCCTGGAGGCGACCCGCGCCCGCGCCGCCGCGGCCCTCGCCCTCGGCCGCGCCCGGGAGGCCGTACCCGAGCTGCGGGCACTGACCGCCGCCCACCCCTACGACGAGCCGCTGCACGTCCTCCTCATCCGCGCCCTGCGCGACTCGGGCCGCCCGGCCGACGCCCTCTCCGCCTACGAGTCCGCCCGCCGCACCCTCGCCGACACTCTCGGCACCGACCCCGGCCCGGAACTGCGGGCGCTGCACACGGCCTTGCTGAGACAGGAGCACCCCGAGCACCCCGAGCACGCGGTGCACCCCGAGCACCCGTGGCGCCCGGGGGCGCGGCCTCCCGCCCAGCCGCCCGAGCGCACCGGGAACCTCCGCCCCCGCCTGACGTCCTTCGTCGGACGGGAACCGGAACTCAGGGCCATCCGTTCCGACGTGCGCAGGGCCCGCCTGGTCACCCTGACCGGGCCGGGCGGCTCCGGAAAGACCCGCCTCGCCGAGGAGGCCGCCGCCCCGCTCGACTCGGCCTGGCTGGTCGAGCTGGCCCCGCTCGACCGGCCGGAGGCTGTGCCCGGCGCGGTGGTCAGCGCGCTCGGGCTGCGCGAGACCGTGCTGCTGACGGGTGACCTGGCGACCTCGCAGGCCGACCCCACGGCCCTGCTGATCGAGTACTGCGCGCCGCGCAGCCCGCTCCTGATCCTCGACAACTGCGAGCACGTCATCGGCGCGGCAGCCGCCCTCGCCGAGACCCTCCTCACCCGCTGCCCCGGGCTCACGATCCTCGCGACCAGCCGTGAACCCCTGGGCGTCCCCGGCGAGTCGGTGCGCCCGGTCGAGCCCCTCGTCCCCGAGCAGGCGCGCCGCCTCTTCGCCGAGCGCGCGAAGGCCGTCCGTCCCGACGCCGAGGCGGTGCTCGGCGACACCGAGGCCGTGGCGGAGATCTGCCGCCGCCTGGACGGACTGCCGCTCGCCATCGAACTGGCCGCGGCCCGCCTCAGGCTGCTGACCCCGCGGCAGATCGCCGACCGCCTGGACGACCGCTTCCGGCTGCTCACCTCCGGAAGCCGCACGGTCCTGCCCCGCCAGCAGACCCTGCGCGCGGTCGTCGACTGGTCCTGGGAGCTGCTGGACGAGCGGGAGCGGACGGTCCTGTGCGAGGTGTCGGTGTTCGCCGGCGGCTGGGACCTCGCGGCGGCCGAGGCCGTGTGCACCGGCCCGGCGGCCGACCTGATCGGCGCGCTGGTCGACAAGTCCCTGGTCGTCGCCGCACCGCACGACCCGGACGGCACCGGCTCCGGGACCGGCATGCGCTACCGCATGCTGGAGACCATCCACGACTACGCCACCGAACGCGCCGCCGAGGTCCCCGGACTGCGCGCGGCGGCCGAGCGGCGCCACCGCGCGTGGGTGCGGGCGCTGGTGGAGGAGGCCGAGCCGCGGCTGCGGTCGGCGGCCCAGCTGCCCTGGATCGCCCGCCTGGAGACCGAGCTGGACAACGTCCGGGCGGCCCTGAACCGCGCGCTGCGCGCGGGCGACGAGGCGGAGGCCGGCGCCGTCGTCCTGGCCATCGGCTGGTTCTGGTGGCTGCGCAACCACCGCCAGGAGGCGGTCGGCTGGGTACGCCAGGTGCTCCGCCTCGGTGCCGCCCTGGACACCCTGTCCCCGGGCACGCCGGCCGGCGAGGCGATGGCCCGGGCGGAGTCGGCGGACCCGGTCGGCGCGTTCCTCGCCTCCCCCGACGGCGAGGCCGGGCACCCGCTGCGCGAGCTGCGGATGGACCTGCGGATGCTCGACCTGTTCCTGACCTCCGAGACGGACACGGAGAACCTCGCGTCCGACGACCGCGCCGCGGAGTACCTCGCGCGGGTGCGGGCGGCCTACGAGGGCGGCGGCCCCCAGGCCGCCCGCCTCCCCGGCGTCGTCTGGCCGCTGACCGCCTACTACCTGGGCGGCCCGGTGGACCTCCGCCCGGACCTGACCGCGGCGCTCGACAACTGCCGGCGCCACGGCGGCGACTGGGAGGTCGCGGTCGCCCTGATGTACCGCGCCCACGTCACCGTCGACTCGCCGGGCAACCTGCACGGCGTGGACGAGGACCTGGCCGAGCTGCGGATACTCGGCGGGCGCGTCGGTGACCGCTGGGTGCGGGCACAGGTGTGCAGCGCGGCCGGCGAGGCGGCGATGGCCCGCGGCAGGTACGACGAGGCGCGCGGCGAGTACGAGGAGGCGCTGCGGCTCGCCCACGAGGTGGGCGCGCACGCCGAGTCGCCGTTCCTGATCGCGCGGCTCGCCGAGATCTCCTACCGCTCCGGCGACCGGGAGGCCGCCCTGGCCGCCCTGGACGAGGCGGGGGCGGCCGCGGACCGGTACGCGCTGCCGGAGTCCCGGGCCTTCGTCCTGCTGATGCGCGCCCTCATCGCCCTGCACGACGGACAGCCGGTCCTCGCGCGCGAGCTGTACGACGCGACGTGCGCGCTGGTCGGGGACGGAGCCCCGCCCCCGCAGTTCGTAGCCGACCTGCGGAAGGTCGAGGCGCTGCTCGTGGCGGCCGAGTCGGGGCCGGCGCGGGGCGCGCCGGTCCTGGCGGACGCCCTGCGGCGGGCCGTGGCCGACCGGTGCGCGGAGTCCATCACGGCCGGTCTGGTGGACGTGGCGGCCGTGCTGCTGGCCCGGCTGGGCGATCTGCCGGCCGCGCTACGGCTGTTCGCCGCCGCGGATCACTGGCGGGACGGCCGCGAGCGTCCCGAGCCGGAGCGCGGCGAGGCCGCCCGGGTGCGCGCCGGCGCCCGCGCGGCGCTCCCGGCCGACCGGTACGCCGCCGAGTGCGCCCGGGGCGCGACCCTGGGCGTGACGGACGTCCTGGAGGAGCTGGCCGCCGTGCCGGCGGCCGCCGCGGTCCCCCGGGGCCCGGCTACCGGCAGGTGAACCGGGACTCGGCCCAGTCCGCCCATGCCACCTCGTCGATGGCGTTGCCGTGCGGCCGCACCACGAGCCGTACGGTCCTGCGCCCGGTGAGGTCCACGTGCACGGGGACGGCACGGTCCCGGCCCTGGACCGTGCCGGACCGCCACAGCGGGACGCCGTCGGCGTGGACCGAGAAGAAGACCCTGCCGAGGCCGAGGGCCATGTCGTCGACGCCGGCCAGTGCGTCGTAGGCGGTGCACTGCCGGTTGAGGGCGATGGTGACGGAGGACTCGCCGTGCACGGTGACCCCGCGCGCGTACCGCCTGCCGCCGATCGACAGGCCGTACCGCCGCCACACCCAGCTGCTTCGGCCCAGCGCGATCTCGGGCCGGGTGCCGTCGCCGGTGACGTCGAAACGCAGGTCGCTCAGCTCGTAGACGGCGGGGGCGGGCGGCGGAGTGGGCGTCGGTGTCGGTGTCGGTGTAGGCGTCGGCCTGGGCTTCGGGGCGGGCGTGGCCGTGGGGGCAGGGGTCGGCGTGCGCCTCCGGGTGGGCGTGGGCGGCGGCGGTGCGGGGGCGAGGACCGCCGGCCGGGCCGGGGGCTCGGTCGCGGGCCCGGGCGTCGGCGTGGGCGAGGGGGCCGGCGTCCTCGGCACCGCGGGCGGGGGCGTCTCGGGCCGTACGACGGTGGCGGACGGCGCCGGACGGGCGACCTCCTTCGCCGGGCGGCCGTCGTTCACCAGGGCCAGCGCGACCGCGGCGGCGGCCACCGCGACCACACCGGCCGCCACCCCGGCCTTGACCGGTGCCCCCAGCCCCTCGGAGGCCGCGGCCCCGCCCGCACCGGACGCCCCGCCGGACGACCCCCCGGCCGCGGCGGCGGCCCCGGCCGCCCCGGCCCCGGCGCTGCCGGCCATGATCCCGAGCGCCTTGGCGTACCCGGCGGCCCCGAACCAGCCGACGACCGCGACCGGCACGACGCCGGGGATGCCGCTCGCGACCTCCTCGATCTGGGCCGCCGCCAGCCGGCACCTGGCGCACTCCTCCAGGTGTTTGCGCAGCCCCCGCTCGGCCCGGACGCGCAGCTTGCGGCGTGCGTAGGTGCCCAGCTGGTCGGCGTAGCGGGCGCACTCCTCGTCGCGGGTGAGGGCGGCGCTGACGTGGGCCTGGAGATAGGCCTGCTTCAGCCCCTCGCGCGCGCGGCTGGCGAGCACCCGGGTGCCGTTGGCGTCCAGCCCGAACAGGACGGCCACCTCGCTCGGGGACTCGTCCTCCACCTCGGTGTGCCACAGTACGGCCTGCCAGCGTTCGGGCAGCGAGCGGAAGGCGCGCATGGCCATGGACTGCTCGGCCTCGTGCAGGGCGCGGACGTCGGCTCCGAGATCGAGGCCCGCTCCGGAGGAGCCGGCGAACGCGCCGGCGGACGCCTCCGGGGCCCGGGCGGCGGCCTGCTGGGCGAAGACGGCGAAGTCGTCGACGAGCTGCTCGCGCCGGGCGGACCTGGTCCAGTGGGCGGCGACCCGCCGGACGGAGGTCAGCAGGTAGGCCCGCACGGCGTGTTCGGGTCCGGAGCCGCCGCGTACCGCCTGCAGCATCCGGGCGAAGACCTCGGCGGTGAGGTCGTCGGCGGTGTGACCGTCCCGGCAGCAGGTGCGCGCATACCGTCGTACCGCGTCCGCGTGCCTGCGGTACAGCTCCTCGTAGGCGGAGTCGTCACCGCCGCGCATCCGCTCGATCAGCTCGCCGTCGGCGGGCGGCATCTCCCGGGGCGGCGGCAGCACGCTGCCCTCACGCTGGGCCGGCACGCTTCCGTCGCCAGGACCGGAGGAGCCGGAGCGGGCCGGGGAGCCGGAGGAGGCGGGGGAGCCGGAGGAGGCTGACGACGCAGGACGGCCGCCTTGCTTCGGTACGTGGGGCGGGGTCAGCCCGAGGTTCTCCGCGCCCCCGTCGTCACCGTGCGACTCGTCCCACCCGTCAACGCCCATCGCCGACAGCCCCCGACACCGGCCAAGCCCAACCCGTCACCGGCTCAGCGTGCCACAACGACTTCTCCCGGCCCCCCTCCCGCACACCCCATCCACTCATCCGAGCGGACTTCCCCCTGGAATTCCGAACACCCGTCGAACACATCCCGGGAAGGGTCCGCCACCACGGCACCCGCCGACGGCGGACCCGCCCACCAGGGCCTCCCGCACCACCCGACGGCGAAGGCCGCACGGGCGGTACGGGCGGCACCCGGTGGTTCGGGCGGTACGGGCGGACCGCAGGTTCCGGTGGAACGAGGAAGCCCCAGCCGCCCCCGCCGCCCCGGACAGCCGGACGCAGCCGGAGCAGGGTGCCGCGGTCCCTACGCCGGCCGGGACCGCAGACCCTCCAGCAGGATGTCCAGCAACCGTGCCGACGCGGCGGCCTGCTGCGCCGCGTCCGGCAGCGACGGCGCCGCCGTGGCGATCACCAGCAGTACGTCGCCCACGGACACGTCCGTCCGCAGCTCACCCGCCGCCCGGGCCCGGTCCACCAGCTGCCCGACCACATCGAGCAGCGCCCCGGCCCCCGCGTCGTCGGCCGGCACCGCGGGCCCCTCCGCCACGAGCCGCAGCTCGGGCCCGCCCGGCTGTACCCGCTGCTGGGGCACCCGAGCCTCGACCGCCCCGGCGGAACCGGCCGACCCGGCACCGAGGGATCCGGCGCCGACGGACTCCGCGCCGACGGCCTCGGCCGAACCGGTCGAGCCGACCCGCAGCACGTGCGGCGGCAGCAGCCGCCCCGCCCCCGACGCCACCGACGTCCGCAGGAACCGCGACAGCGCCGACCACGGCTCGTCCTCCTGCCCGAGCGCCGCCCGGGCCTGCTCGGTCAGCCGTGCCGTCTCCTCCTCGGCGATCCGCCGGACCAGCACGTCCTTGCTGGGAAAGCGCCGGTACACCGTGCCGACCCCGACCCGGGCGCGCCGCGCCACGTCCTCCATCGGCGCGCCGTACCCCAGCTCGCCGAACACCTCACGCGCCGCACGCAGCACGTGCTCCAGATTGCGCTGTGCGTCCACCCGCAGCGGAGTCGTGCGCGCCCCGTCCGCGCGCCCGTTGCCCCCCGACGCGGTCATGGCCTTGCCACCGGCCGCGATGGCGGCTGCGGATGCCCAATGCGTGTCCTGAACATGCATGTGTTTCCCCCGGTAATGACGTCTCCCCCCGGAGACTCTCCCCACCACTGAATCCGAAGTGGGCGAAGTGGCGTCGGTCCCGACCGGACCCACTCGTCGCGGACCCGTTCGACCACATTCCCCACACCCCGTCGACACACGAACATAGTTGAGAGGAAGTCAATTCAGAAGGGGCAGGTTCCGCACAGTGCGCCCCTCGATCGGAGTACGGGACGTGTACGTCCCGATTCCCGCCCTTCGCACCCTGTGGTCCGCCCCCGCTGACCTGCCCCCTTTCGTCCCGTGTGGACACCACGGCCGCCCCCGCGTACACCCGGCCGCCGGTCACACAAATTGCCGGGGCTGTGGACAAACACCAGCGCCGGGTGCGTCATGGGATGGTGAAGGAACGTGCGCGCATTCTGGTTGTCGGCGGCGGCTACGTCGGGATGTACACGGCCCTGCGCCTCCAGCGGAAGCTGAGGGCCGAGCTGAGGCGGGGAGAGGTGGAGATCACCGTCGTCACCCCCGACCCCTACATGACGTACCAGCCGTTCCTCCCCGAGGCCGCCGCGGGCTCGATCTCCCCGCGCCATGTCGTCGTACCGCTGCGCCGCGTCCTGGACCACTGCCACGTCGTCGTCGGCGAGGTCACCTCCATCGAACACGCCGTACGCACCGCCGCCGTCACCACCCTCGCCACCGCCGAGGAGGGCACCACCGAACTCCTCGGCTACGACGAGCTCGTACTCGCCCCCGGCTCGGTCTCCCGCGCCCTGCCCATCCCCGGCCTCGCCGACTACGCCATCGGGTTCAAGACCGTCGAGGAGGCCATCGGCCTGCGCAACCACGTCATCGAGCAGATGGACATCGCGTCCTCCACCCGCGACCCCGCGATCCGCGACGCCGCCCTCACCTTCGTGTTCGTCGGCGGCGGCTACGCGGGCGTGGAGGCCCTCGCGGAACTGGAGGACATGGCCCGCTACACCGCGCGCTACTACCACAACCTCCGCCCCGAGGACATGAAGTGGATCCTCGTGGAGGCCACCGACCGCATCCTCCCGGAGGTCGGCCCCGAGATGGGCCGCTACACCGTCACCGAGCTGCGCCGCCGCAACATCCAGGTGCTGCTCGACACCCGCCTGGAGTCCTGCGCCGACCGTGTCGCCGTCCTCAGCGACGGCCAGCGGTTCCCGACCCGCACGGTCGTGTGGACGGCCGGCGTCAAACCGCACCCCCTGCTCGCCGCCACCGACCTGCCGCGCACCGAGCGCGGCCGGCTCCGCTGCACCGCCCAGCTCACCGTCGACGGCACCGCGCACGCCTGGTCCGCGGGCGACGCCGCCGCCGTACCCGACGTCACCGCCGCCGAACCCGGCACGGAGACCGCACCCAACGCCCAGCACGCCGTACGCCAGGCCAAGGTCCTCGGCGACAACATCGCCCACTCCCTGCGCGGCGAGCCCCTGCAGACGTACGCGCACGCATACGTCGGCTCGGTCGCCTCCCTCGGCCTGCACAAGGGCGTCGCGCAGGTCTACGGGCGCAAGCTGAAGGGTTACCCGGCCTGGTTCATGCACCGCGCGTACCACCTCAGCAGGGTGCCCACCGTCAACCGCAAGGCCCGCGTGCTCGCCGAGTGGACCCTCGCCGGGCTCTTCAAACGGGAGATCGTCTCGCTCGGTTCACTCGAACATCCCCGTGCGGAGTTCGAACTGGCGGCCGGTGGAAAGCCTCCTCACAGCCCCTCCGACGACCCGAAGGGGTCGTCCTGACCGGACCCGGGAACTCCACGGCCCGCCCCGGCGTCTGACGGTTGTCGCCCGCCGCGGCCCGCTCCCTGCCAGACTGCCCTACGACGTCGGACGGGCACCCGCCCGCCCTAGCACCCACGAGGCTTTCCCCAAGTGAACTTCACGCGCTGGAGCGCCCGGCTCCCCGGAACGCAGCGCCGCGCCGCCGCGCGGACCGAGACGGCGGTCCCCCCGGAGAGACGGGGGGAGGGCTCCGTTCCCGCGGCCCGCGCCGAACAGTCCGCCGACGGCACCCTCCCGGTGCCCGCCGTCGACGGACTGCCCGCGCGTGACGTCCTGGACCGCGTCCCGGCCCTCGTCGCCCTCGTCCACGGCCCCGACCACCGCATCGCCTACGTCAACGACGCCTACACCGCGGCGTTCGGCACCCGCCCCACCGGCGCCCCCGCCCGCGAGGCCCTGCCCGAACTCGCCGCACTGGGCCTGCTCCCGCTCCTCGACCAGGTGCTGCGCAGCGGCAAGCCCCGCACCCTGAAGTCCCGCAAGGCCGTCGACGGCCGCTCGTACACCTTCACCTGCACCCCCGTCGCCGAGGACGGCGACGACGCCGGCGGCGGTGCGGTGCTCGTCTTCGCCACGGACGTCACCGACCACGCCGAGGCCGCCGAACGGCTGCGCGCCAGCGAGCGCCGCCAGCGCGAGACCGCCGTCACCCTCCAGCGCTCCCTCCTGCCGCAGGAACTGGAACAGCCCGACGACCTGCGCATCGCCGCCACCTACCAGCCCGGCGGCACCGAGGCCGCGGTCGGCGGCGACTGGTACGACGTGATCACCCTCGGCGGCGGCCGCACCGCCCTGGTCATCGGCGACGTCATGGGCCGCGGGGTGCGCGCCGCCGCCGTCATGGGCCAGCTCCGCACCGCCGTCCGCGCCTACGCCCGCCTCGACCTGCCCCCGCACGAGGTGCTCCAGCTCCTCGACGGCCTCGCCGCCGAGATCGACGCCAACCAGATCGCCACCTGCGTCTACGCCGTCCACGACCCCAACGAGGGCCGCCTGGTGTATGCGTCCGCCGGCCACCTGCCGATCCTGGTCCGCGACGAGAACGGCACGGTCTCCCGCGCCGACGAACCCACCGGCCCCCCGCTGGGCACCTGCGGCTGGATGCATGCCTCCGGCTCCATCGCCCTCGGCCCCGGCTCCACCGCCGTCCTCTACACCGACGGCCTGGTCGAGCGCCGTGACGCCGACCTGGACGAGGGCATCGCCGCGCTCGAGGCCGCCCTCGCCGGCGCGACCGGCACCCCGCAGGTCGTCTGCGACCGCCTGGTCCGCTCGGCCGGTGTCACCGCCGACCACGACGACGACGTCGCCGTCCTCGTCCTCCAGCACCCGGCGCGCACCGGACCCGACGGCGACCTGTTCCGCAACGCGGGCCTGGAACTCCTCGGTGGTGTCGAAGCGGCCCCCCGCGCGCGTGCCTTCGCCTCCGGCGTCCTCACCAGCTGGCGCTTCCCCGCCGAACTCCACGACCTCGGCGTCCTCGCCACCAGCGAACTGGTCGCCAACAGCCTCCAGCACGGCACCCCGCCGATGCGGCTCAGACTCCGCCGCACCGACCGCCGCCTCATCGTCGAGGTCACCGACGGCGACGACCACCTGCCGAGGCGCCGCCGCGCCGAACCGGGCGACGAGTCGGGCCGGGGCATCGCGATCGTGGCGACGATCGCCTCCAACTGGGGCTGCCGCCGCACCCCCGGCGGCGGGAAGGCGGTGTGGTGCGAGTTCGTCCTGCCGGGGGCATAGCACTGACCGGCGGCCGTACCGCACCGCGCGGCATACGGCGATGACGCGCGTCCGGTGTTAGAAGCATCAGCCATGGCACACGGACACAGCGGCAGCGAAGGCCCCGACGGCTCCGACGGCGCCGACGGCCCCGAGGGTTACGACACGCACCAGGTCCCGATCATGGCCCCCTTCGTGGCCGAGCTGCTGGACGCGGTGGACCTCGGCCCCGGAGACGTCGTGCTCGACCTCGCGTGCGGGACGGGTTTCGCCGCCCGCGCCGCCGCCGCGCTGGTCGGCCCCACGGGCCGTGTCCACGGCGCCGACATCGACGTGGAGATGATCCGGGTGGCCCGGGAACGCCACCCCCGCCTCTACCCGGACATCGAGTTCACGGTGGCCCCCGCCGACCACCTGCCCTACGACACCGGCACCTTCGACGCGGTCGTCTGCCAGCAGGGCGCCCAGTTCTTCACCGACCTCGACGCCACCCTCGCGGAGACGGCCCGGGTCACCCGCCCCGGAGGCCGCTTCGCCGCGACCATCTGGGCCCCCGTCGACCGCCAGCCCTACTTCCTCGCCGTGCAGACGGCCCTCCGCGAGCACGCCGGCCCCGCGGCGATCCGCCATTTCGCGCGGGCCTTCGCCCTGACCGCCGAGCAGCTCACCGCCGCCCTCCGCACGGCCGGCTACGGCCACACCGCCCACCGCGAGATCACCTTCGGCATCGGCCTGCCCCCGCTGGACACCTACGCCCGGGCCCACCTGTCCACCCTCTGGGGCGGCCTGATCAGAGAGGCCGGCGGCGAGGACGCCCTGAGCCGGGCCGCCGCCCTGGTTCGCGAGCAGCTCTCCGGGCACCTCGCGGAGGACGGCACGACGACGCTCCCCTTCACCGCGATCCTGACGACGACGACCCGCTGACCAGAGGTCCAGTCCCGGGCCGCCCGGGAGGGGACCGCTGCCTACGCCTCCGCGCCCACCGGCTCCGCGGGCGCCCCACCGCGCGTGACCACCCGGGTCCCGCGCGCCAGCCACGGCCGGTCCTGTACGGCGGTGAGCTGCCGGCCCAGCCGCAGCGCCAGGACGGTGATCCCCAGCGAGAACAGCAGGAAGGTCACGATGTACGGCCCGTGCAGCGAGGCCCCGAGCGGACCGCCCACCGCCGGACCGACGGCCAGCGCCAGCTGCTTGACCAGCGCGAACGCCGAGTTGTACTGACCGGCCATGCCCTCCGGTGCCAGATCGGCGACCAGCGGCGCGACCGTCGGCGACAGCATCGCCTCGCCCAGCCCGAACAGCGCGTACGTCGACACGAACGCGGCCGTGGCCATCTCCCGGCTGCCGTGCCCCAGCCCCGCGAACCCGGCGGCCAGCCAGGCCACCGACCAGATCAGTCCGACCACCGCGATGACCCGGGACCGGCGGCGCCGCTCCACGAGCTTCAGCACGGCGAACTGGGCGACCACGATCATCAGGGTGTTCGCGGCCAGCGCCGTCCCCAGAGCGGACGTCGATATACCGGCCGCCTCCACGCCGTACGCGCTCAGTCCCGATTCGAACTGTCCGTAGCAGGCGAAGAAGAGGACGAAGCCCAGCACGGACAGCTGCACCATCGCCCGGTTCCCGAGCAGTTGCTTCCAGCCGCCCTTCGCCGACCGCGCGGGCGCGTCCTCCAGGCGCGGCGAGTGCGGCGTCCGCACGGTGGCCATCACGCCGACCAGCAGCAGGAACATCGCCGCCTCGATCGCGAACAGCAGCGTGAAGGAGGACACGCGCGTGGTGTCGACCAGGTGGCCGCCTATGAGTCCGCCGACACCCAGCCCCAGGTTCTGCAGGAAGAACTGCATCGCGAACGCACGTGAGCGCGTGTCCGCCGAGGAGCAGTCCACGATCATCGTGGCCAGCGCCGGCTGCATCACGGCCTGCCCCGCGCCCAGCGCCGCCGCGGACAGCAGCACGGCCGCGGCGGACCCCGCCAGACCGAGGCTCAGCGCCCCCAGAGCGGCGGCCACCAGGGCGGCGAGCAGGACCGGCAGCGGGCCGCGCCGCACGATCGCCCGGCCGGCGAACGGCAGCACGATCAGCGCGGCCACGGCGAAGACGGCGAGCACGAGTCCCGCCGTCATGGCTCCCAGGCCCCGCACCTGCGCCACGTAGACGTACAGGTACGGGACGGTGAAACCGAGCCCGAACGCGCTGAGTGCGTTGCCCACGTGGATCCGGCGCATCGCTGCGCCCATCGCCCTGGTCACGTTCACCTCTCTCACTAGTTAGACCTGAAGACTTCGAAGCTAAAGTTCGAAGCTAAAGGCTACACAATCAAGGACTTCAAGGCAAAGGACCGGCGTGTCATACTGCGCCCATGGCCGACACCCCCGGCGACACCGAGCCGACACTCGAAGAACAGATCGCCGCCTACCAGCGCGAGTTCCAGGACCTCGACCCCCAGGTCGAGAAGGTCGTGTCGGCCCTCTCCCGGCTCAACCGCCGCATGAACGTCGCCTACGGCCGCCAGACCGCCGCCCTCGGCATCAGCAGCGCCGAGTGGGAGGTCCTCAAGGCACTGGTCCTCTCCGGCGCCCCGTACCGCCTGGGCCCCAGCGACCTGGCCAAGCGGCTCGGCCTCACCCCGGCCGCGATGACCCACCGCATCGACCGCATGGTCGCCGAGGGACTGGTCACCCGGGAGCGCGACGAGTCCAACCGCGTCCGGGTCATCGTGGAGCTGACGCCCGAGGGCCGCGAGAAGTGGCTGGAGGCGATGCGCCTGGCGACGGTCTTCGAGGAGGACCTGCTCCAGGACCTCACCCCCACGGAGCGCACGGTGCTCGGCGAGGTCCTGACCCGGCTCCTGCGCCGGGTCGAGCACGCCCAGCCGGACGCGGGCGGCCGGCTCAGCGACCTGGATTAAAAGATCTTGACAGGGGGTGTTGACACCGTCCTGCTCGATCCGTAGGGTTCTTCGGGTTGCCACGGAGGCGTAACGCTTCTGCGACAACACCTCCCGCCGCACGAGCGGCACCCCAAACCACCAGCACGATCTCCCGCACGGGTTGATTTCGGCGCGCCCGAATTCAATTCGAATAGGGATCCGGCGGCCCGATTGGGCATCGCCGGACGGATCCGCTAGGGTTTGAGGCGTCGGAACGGCCCAACAGCCGGGAAGACAAGCCCACCTGACTGGGAGTCAGACACCGAAAGGTTCTGATAGAGTCGGAACCGCCGGAAAGGGAAACGCGAGAGCGGGAACCTGGAAAGCGCCGAGGAAATCGGATCGAGAAAAGATCTGATAGAGTCGGAAACGCAAGACCGAAG